>NZ_KE383978.1:0-221134 GCF_000423105.1 Halalkalibacillus halophilus DSM 18494
TGCGATTATCGATTGATGGTTTATCTGCTTTGGTTCAAGAGTATCTGCAGCTCGATCCCCTATCGTCAGATTTATTTTTGTTTTGTAACCATAGGCGAGACAAAGTGAAAATTCTTCACTGGGAACATAACGGTTTCTGGCTTTACTATCGTCGCCTGGAGAATGGGCGCTTTCAATGGCCGGAAGGACAAGATGGGGAAACAATGAAAATTGATATCCGTCAGCTTCGCTGGTTGTTGGAAGGGCTAACGCTTGAAGAAGGAAAAGTCCACCCCAAAATCGAAGCAAAAAAAGTCGTTTAAACGCCCATTTATTAACGGATTTATAGTATAATAAAGGTATGAAAACGAATCCGAAATCACACCAACAAACAGAAGATGTATCCGCACACGTTAAGCGACTTGAAGAAGAAAACGCTCAGCAGAAAGCTACCATCAAATGGTATGAAGAACAGTTTCGCTTGCTGCAAAAACAACGTTTTGCCCCTTCAAGCGAAAAGACGGCGGATAACCAAATGGAGCTACCACTTTTTAATGAGGCGGAAGTGACTGAAGCACCGGAAGTTGAGGAACCAACCGAAGAAGAGATTACGTACACGCGAAAAAAGCGTCAACGTACCAGCTCGGACGCGGTCGATCAACTTCCGGTTGAAGTCGTAACTTATGAGTTACCAGAAACAGACCAGTTCTGTGAATGTTGTGATGGGCCGGTTCATGAAATGACTACGGAAACACGTCGGGAAATTGAAATCGT
Source organism: Halalkalibacillus halophilus DSM 18494 (assembly GCF_000423105.1). Taxonomy (GTDB): domain Bacteria; phylum Bacillota; class Bacilli; order Bacillales; family Alkalibacillaceae; genus Halalkalibacillus; species Halalkalibacillus halophilus. The sequence continues at coordinate 754 of NZ_KE383978.1, forward strand.
TCCAGCATCTGCTTACATAAAAGAATACCGGCAAGCTGTCTATGCATGTCGTCAGTGTGAAAGCCATCATACGCACACACCTATTGTCAAAGCTCCTATGCCTGAACCTGTGTTATTCAAAAGTATGGCTTCGCCATCGGCGATTGCGCATATCATGACTCAAAAATACGTAGAAGGGTTACCCCTATACCGTCAGGAAAAGCAGTTAGCTCGTTTAGACCTTACCCTATCTCGCCAGACGATGGCGAACTGGATGGTTAAGGCGTCTGAGCAGTGGCTCGAACCTTTTTATGAAAGCATGAAGGCTTTCTTACTGACCCAGCCCACCATGCACGTGGATGAAACCACCGTCCAGGTTTTACAAGAGAAGGACCGGGCGGCCTCCAATCAATCCTATATGTGGCTATATCGTTCGGGCCGATATGAGGCCCCATGTATTCTGTTTGATTACCGAACCACCCGCGCTTCGAAAAACCCGAAATGGTTCTTGGACGGGTATGAAGGTACCTTACATGTAGACGGGTACAAAGGTTATGATGGACTTCCTCATGTCCAGCTTTCCGGCTGTTGGGCCCATGCTCGCCGGAAGTTCGATGAGGCCACCAAAGCAGGAAGCTATGGGAAAACCGATACACCGACGCTCTCCGAACAAGGGCTGGCCTATATCAATCAATTATATAAGCTTGAACAATCATATAAAGAAGCATCTCCTGAGGAGATGCTTAACCATCGGCAAGAACATAGTGTTCCAGTTGTCGATGCTTTTTACGCATGGGCAAAGAGTAGCGTGAAGACGGCTTCGCCTAAAAGCTTATTAGGGAAGGCACTTAGATACGCGATCTCCCAAGAAGAAAAATTACGTCGTCCATTTCAGGATGGTCGACTAGACATTGATAACAATCGAGCCGAACGCAGCATTAAACCTTTCGTCATCGGCCGAAAAAATTGGTTATTCTCCCAGACATCCAAAGGGGCTCGGGCGAGCGCCGTGATTTATAGTGTAATGGAAACCGCAAAGGAGAACCAGCTTAAACCTTTTGACTATTTAAAGTATTTATTTGAAACATTACCGAACCTTCATGAGGTCACGATAGAATCGCTAGAACCTCACTTACCTTGGTCGGAATCCCTTCCATCACATATAAAATTATAAACTACGTATAGCTTACCTTACATGCCGCACCCGAGTCAGGGTGTGGTTTATTTGACGCTTACACATAATCAGCGGTCGATGTGGGATATCAGCGGTGAGGAAAATATATCAGCTGTCGTTACATGATATCAGCGGTTAAGAAAATATATCAACAATCACTACCATATATCAATCTTTAAAATAAAACCGCAACAACTCGTAAGCTGTTACGGTTCATGCAATCTCTAATTTAAGAAGACGTCCATTTTCCACCATTGATGTGGATTGCTTGGCCGGTCATATAGGATGACTCTTCGGAAGCTAGCATGACATATGGCCATGCGTGTTCGGATGGTTGTCCTGGTCGTCCGATTAAGCCGTCTTGGCCGAAGTTCTCGACTCCATCTTCATCAAAGGACGACGGGATCAGGGGAGTCCACACTGGTCCAGGTGCTACAGAGTTTGCGCGAATGCCTTTATCTGCTAGGCTTTGGGCAATGCTGCGAGTAAATGCGGTAACTGCTCCTTTGGTTGCGGAATAATCAATTAAGATGCCGTTTCCTTGATATGCGTTGATTGATGACGTGTTAATAATCGAATCACCAGACTTCATATGTGGGACGGCAGCTTTCGTTAAATAAAATTGGGAGAAGAAGTTTGTTTGGAAAGTTTCCTCAAATTCTTCATTTGTAATTTCAGTAATATCTTCGCGAATATATTGAATCGCTGCATTATTGACGAGGATATTTAAGCCGCCAAAAGCTTCTACCGTTTTAGCAACGAGTGATTCACAGTGTTTTGCATCTTTAATATCACCAGGAAGCAGAATACATTGTACGCCTTCTGCCTCAACTAATTGCTTTGTTTCTTCGGCATCACTATGTTCATCCCAATAAGAGATGGCGACATTTGCACCTTCCTTTGCATAAACCATTGCAACAGCTCGTCCTATTCCGCTGTCTCCTCCAGTAATTAGTGCTGATTTTCCTTTTAATTTATCTGTTCCTTTATAATCCTTTGGTTGATGAGGAAGTGGGTTCATTTCTGATTCGATTCCGGGTTGTCGATTCTGCTTTTGTCTTGGGTTACTTCCTTTTTGCATGTCTTTTGGGTCTGTCATCTTCATTCCTCCCTTTAATGTAAAAAAAGAACCTCTAAACAGAGGCTCTTTTTTTACGTTTCTTCTGTTAGCTCTGTTACATCTACTTCAAACGTTTCTTCTGAATGTTTGATGTAGTGGACAAGTGCCTTTTGTGTTTCATCATTTACTTCGTTAATATACACGTATTCACCATTGTATAGTACATTTTTAATATCTGGGTCTTCTGAAATGTGTTTTGCTCTCATTAAATCCATGATAAATCCCTCCGTTACTTTCTAATCCAAGTTTTACCTTGTGCTATATTGATAACCGAATTGAATCATTATTAAACGTAGTCAGCGGTATTGAAATGTAATTGTAACGTATAAAGAAGGACAAGATCCCACTGTTCTCGAACAATGAAACACAAATAAATCTTTTTAAAGGAGGAGTCGAATGACTTCTATTGTGGATAAATTAAATATGCAAAAATATCCTAAACGTTTAATTTTACAGCTTCCCCAAGGGGTGGATTATTTTCAAGGTATCGCGTATGATGAGCAAGTGTCTGAAAGGCAGTATGATTTAATTTTTGCTTTTATTATGGATGTTGAGGAATTTCAAGAAAATGTTCGTCAAGTCGTGGATCAAGCTCTGTTACGTGAACAAGGTTATTTATACATCGCTTATCCTAAAAAGAAAAACCCTACATTTGATACTTATATATCTAGAGAAGATATTTATAATGAAAAACATTATGATTCTAATCGATATATACATAAAAGTGACTTGAAGTTTTCGCGAATGGTTAGTTTAGATGAAACGTATACGGTGGTTGGGATGAAGCGACAAACGAAAAAGACCCCGACTACTTCAAAGCCGAGTCAAAAGATAGCTGACTATGAAAAATATGTACCGGAAATAAAGCGATCTTTTGCATCTAACGAAGAGAGTTTAGCCATATATAACTCATTACCGCCTGGTTACCAAAAAGAATGGGCACGTTTTGTATATAGTGCAAAACGCTCGGAAACCCAGAAGAATCGTTTACAAAAGATGGAAGAAGTGCTCCAGGAAGGGTACAAATCTATGGATTTATATCGAAGAGACCGCCAAAAATAACACGTTTCATACAGAAATGCGGTTTGTTTGGTGAAAAAATTAGTAAGAGGAGATAACAAAGTTGTAAATATTTTTTTGTATTCGGTACAAAATATATAGATTAAGTACATTCCAATCGACTAAATCCCTTAAAGTTTGTCAAGTTTCGACCATTATGTTAGGTTGAAGTCTGTGGGTGCTAGGTATTTAGATTTATTATATCCGGGTAAATACGATTATATTATTCTAGATAGGGTAAATAATATACTACATCTTCATCTACGCAGTATGTTCTTGTTGGAGCAGGGGTTTTTGTCAATTTTGTCAGGAATCGGTGCTATAGCAAGAACAAAAAATCTAATAGAGGAGGAAACATTTTGGCTAGAGGTGCAAAAAGAGAAAAGCGTCAAAAAGGGTTAACGTCCTTTCGAGCGTCGTTAAAAACGCCAACATTAATCATTGCGTTGTCTATTGCAATCGTATTTGTTTTGTGTGGCGTATTTGTCCCTGATTTTGGAACATATATGGACGCAACTTTTGATTGGGTAGTTACTTACTTAGGTTGGTCGTTCATACTGGGCGGAAGTTTATTCTTGATCGCCACGATTTACTTAATTGTCAGTCCTCTTGGTGAAATAAGATTAGGGGAAGATGACGAAAAACCAGCGTATTCATTAGGTGCATGGTTTGCGATGTTATTTAGTGCTGGTATGGGTATTGGACTATTGTTCTGGGGTGTATCAGAACCAATCAACCACTATGACTGGCCGGCTTCCGGTGAGGGTGGTACTCCAGAAGCAGTTCATAAAGCACTTCAATATTCATTTTTCCACTGGGGACTTCACCCGTGGGCAATCTATGCAGTTGTAGCTGCATCACTTGCGTATTTCTCCTATCGTAAAGATCTACCGATGTTATTAAGTTCATCGTTAGAACCATTGATCGGCCGTGAAAATTTAAACGGCGGTTGGGGTAATACAGTGAATATCATTGGTGTTATTTCTACATTGTTTGGTATTTCTACATCACTTGGTTTAGGTGTTATGCAAATTGGTGGTGGATTTGAGCAATTATTAGGTATTCCTAATAACGAGTTCTTGTGGTTAATCATTATTGTAGTCGTAACAGGGTTAGCAATTCTTTCTACAACCACTGGAATTGATAAAGGGATTAAATGGTTAAGTCAAGGTAACTTAGGTGTTGCTGGTTTACTTATGCTATTTGTATTAATCCTTGGACCGACATTATTTATTTTAGATGCAATGACTCATTCTACAGGAGCTTATTTACAAAACATATTCCAAATGTCCTTTGGAATCGATGCTGCTGGTGAAAATACAGATGGCTGGTATGATGCTTGGACAATCTTCTACTGGGCATGGTGGATTTCATGGGCTCCATTTGTAGGTTCATTTATTGCTCGTGTATCTAGAGGACGTACAATTAGAAGCTTTGCTGTTGGTGTTATGTTAGTACCTACAGGAGCTAGTATTGTATGGTTCAGTGTATTCGGAGGTGCAGCACTTTATAATGAACACTTTACGGATACAAGTATTCTAGATGCGGTGTTAGAAGACGAGGCGCAAGGTTTCTTCGCGCTATTAAATGACTTCCCATTAGGAAGCTTGTTGATTGTTATTGCGATGGTTTCCTTGACCGTATTCTTTATTACATCTTCTGACTCCGGTACGTATGTAATCGGTATGTTAACATCGAAGGGTAATGAAAACCCTCCTTATCAATTACGTATTACTTGGGGTATCATTGAAGGTGCTTTCGCAGCTGTATTACTTCTTGCAGGTGGACTCGCCGCCTTACAGACTGCAGCCGTCGTCGGAGGGTTCCCGTTCATGATCATCATGATCTTGATGGTATATTGTCTATTCTATGCGCTAAACAAAGAACTGAAAGATGGTTCACTACCTAAAGAACGTGCACGTATATACGCAGCACTCGAAGATTTAGGTAAAGAGCGTAAAATTGATGAAGATGTCATCCGCGACGATGAAGGTAATCCGAAATATGAAGAAGATAAAGATCCAGAAGATCGAAAATAAATTAGATATAGAAAACCCGCTAGCTTTAGTAACTAGCGGGTTTTTCTATGTGGAAAATAGAATGGAATCGGGCGGATAGACCTCCTAATCAGGTACAAAAAGTTGTTTGCCGGCATACAGGCGGTCCAATCGGGTGTAAAAAATCATTTGCCGGCATAAGTCAGGCTTTGCCGGCAAACAATTCTAAATGCCGGCAAATAGCCCCTAGTCTTCACTGATCCCGGTTTCTACAATTAGTAAGTCGTAAATCGGAACCATTTTTGCAAGAGATACCCTGCATATCGTAAGGTGGAAAAGTTATCCTGGTGTTCTGCGTAATCTACAGTGAATTCCGCATCTTCGTTGTGCCACAAGCGGTTGAAATACGAATCAATCTCTTGAGTGAATTCACTATCGCTCGGAGCTGTTACACTGATATCATTTTCTAGATTATAGTTATCTAGGTTACGAGTTGTAAAGTTAGAAGAACCCGCAATGACGTTACTGACTTCTCCGCGATTTATATAAATCATTTTAGAGTGGTATTGTTCCTCGTTTGTGTTGTACCAACGGATATTCAAATGATCATCACTACGTTGCATGAGTTCGCCAGCAACAGGCAAATTAGGTAGTCCGACTTTTTCTTGGCCGAACGCGTTTTGATTCGGATCTAAAACGAGATTAATGGTTACTTCTCGTGATGCTGCCCGTTCTAATGCTTCAATGACATCGCGGTCGGATAAATAAAACATTCCCATCCATACTTCATCACCGGATTCAGCCTCTGCCAAAGCTTGTAGAATCGCATATTGAATTTGTTTTTCAGTTACGATTTGTGCTTGCATGGTAGGGTCTTCTTCTGTTTCTGTATCGATCCATTTCTCGAGCTCTTCATCTGTAGGAAAAGCATTTAAATCTCCACCGGAAAATGCAGCTACCGCTTTTTCAGACTCCACCAAGTCCTTAATAATCGAACCTTCTACTTGAACACCAATGTTTGAGTGAAATCCACTTGCATCATGTGGATTGGCGGAAAGTATGAGTCCGTGATTTTCTGTTATGATCGCTTTTCGATGATTGGCTTTCACGTTCGCTAATTTTAAATATGAACGAGCAGTCACATCAGGTGAAGAGGGTCCAAAGGCATTCGGTAACCAGCCTTCTCCAGACTGGCCGAACCACTGGATACCCATTCTCCAAATCGTGGAATAAAGAAGATTAGGGTCCCGCAACTCTGTTAAATCTGTATAAACAACTTCCACACCTAATTCTTCTAAGTAATCAATATGCTTTGCCTCATGCGATCCATAGGTTGTGTTAATTTCATCTGTAATTAAGACAACTTTCAAATCCGGATTAGCTTCCACTTGTTCTTTAATCTTTTGTGAAAAAGTAGAGCTTAGTTTTGGATAATCTCTATCTTCATCTGCCGATTCATTAATCATGAACATATCTATGACGAGAAACTCTTCTGCTTCCTCGATTGTTTCAAATACGGTGTCCCAAATTTCATGTTCGTATTGTTCTTCCCCACCCGATTGGTAAGTTAAGTCATACAAAAAATCAATTTGTCCTTCTGTTAATTCATGTGTGTCACCTGCATAGGAAATTCCTTCAGGTAGCGGCTTGAACTGATGGTAAAAAAGGGTGACTAGGAAAATAGTGATCACTACGATTAAAATCCACCAGCGTTTTTTACGGTACCATTTATGTTTCAACAATCATCCCTACAATCTACTTTTCTTATTTCTATAGCATACCAGTAAATATTACAAAACAATATCAATTTGAAGAAATAAGATTATTTGTGGTAGGAAGCGGGAAAAGGTATTTTCAAGGTGATGTTTAGGTAAAAGGAGGTTATGTCAAGTGAGTACAAATAGTAATAACCAATCTCCATTAAATTTTGTGGTTATTGGTAGCTTTATCGGAGCAGGAGTTGCTGTATTATCCAGCAATGATAAAGGGAAGAAAATATTAAAAACTGTAGCAACTTCTAAAGCGATGCATTTAGCAGGCCGAGAAGTGACAAATATATTGACAGATCAAGCAATGAACTCGATGAAGCGTTCAATGACAGATTATTTTCAAAAAGCAGGAGATAAACTTCCTTTTGAGATGCCAGATCAAGTAAAAGAGAAGGTTGAAGGAAAACTTTCAAGAGACTCTAATGAAGAACAAGACGAGCGATACGAATCGCTAGAAGAAGAAAACAAAAATATAAATCAACGCCTAGATAAAATAGAAAACATGCTAGAACAGTTAGTCGATCAGAAAAGTTAAAAGAGGTGAAGGTTAATGAGTGAAGAAGAAAATAATAACCATAATCAAACAGCAAAAACAGTAACAAGAGCTGTTGCAGGTTCTGTACTAGGAGCTTCCATTGGGTATCTTATTTCTCGAGAAAACCGAGATAAAATTGTAGAGAAAGTTAAAAGTATTGATACAGATGGATTAGCAGAAAAAGGATCTAACTTCACTGCTTCCACGAAAGATTCACTTAAAAGTACTGCTACAAGAGTGAGAACTAGTACTGGAAAAGCCTTTGATTCCTTCAGAAATAATGATGAAGAGTCTCATTGTAAACCAATTGTAATCAAGTAATTAGAAAATAATTAATACATACGTAACCCCAGAAGGTAATTACCTTCTGGGGAAATAGGATGTTCTAACTAAGCAGCTTGATGATCTTCCTTCACGGATTGCCTTTCTTGACGCTTTATATCGAGTTGTAATAACAATGCGAGCACCAGCGCCACTGAAATTAACCCAGTGAACACATAGAATACTGGGATATAACTATTGGTTGCATCGTATATTTGAGTAACGATTAATGGTCCAAAGATTCCTCCAAGCGACCAAGTAGTTAATAAATACCCGTGAATTTGCCCGAGTTGCTTTGTTCCGAATAAATCACCGATGAATGCCGGTAAATTGGAAAATCCCCCTCCATAACAGCTGACGACTGCAAAAATTAAGATTTGAAACAGAAGTACGTTTGCAATGTTTGGAAAAGTGATAAATGCAATTAATTGTAGAACGAAGAAAGTGATGAAAATAGCTGGTCTTCCTACATAATCTGATAAGGCAGCCCAACCAAGCCTTCCACCACCATTGAAAATCCCCATGATACCAACCATTGTTGCAGCAGCAGCGGCGGATAATCCTACTACTTCCTGCGCCATAGGTGACGCAACAGAGATCATCATGATTCCCGCTGTAGTATTAATAAGCATCATGGTCCATAACATCCAAAAACGTCTTGATTTTACAGCTTCTTTTGCAGAGAATTGACCTAAATCGGCTTTGACCACTTTTTTCCCGGAAGCAATATCTTTTTTCATTTTAGCTGGCATCCAACCTTCAGGGGGTGGTGCGATGTATAGGGCTCCGAGTACAATAAAGATGAAGTAAGCGACTCCTAATGTGTAAAAAGTGTTAGTTACGCCAACATTATTCATAAGTAGATCTGCAACAGGTGCTGTGATGAGTGCACCAGTACCGAATCCAAGCACTGCCATTCCAGTGGCCAGACCACGTCGATCCGGGAACCATTTGATGAGTGTGGAGACAGGTGCGATATATCCGAAGCCTAATCCTAGTCCACTCATTAATCCGTATGTAAGTAAAAATAATAAATGAGAGTCAACAGCTACTGCTAAACCTGAACCTGCTTGTCCTAAACCGAACAAAATTGCAGCTACAATTGCTGATTTGCGTGGACCTTGACGCTCTACGAAGGGACCGAAGAAAGCGGCTGAGAAACCAGCTAGTGCCATCATGATCGTAAACGCAAAGGTAATTTCTCCTGTAGACCATCCAGTAGTTTCGTGAACAGGATTTGTGTAGACACTGTAAGCATATGCTGCACCTATTGATAAGTGTATAGCAATTGCTGATAAAGCAATAAGCCATCTATTTTTGTTCGTCTGCATGTTAGTTCCTCCTGCGTGACAATTTTGTGATGTAGGTAACATTCTACTAATTTTGCAAGGAGAAATAAATAGAAAATTTTCAAAATTGTTTATTTTGAGTAAATAGTAGGTGTTTTTAAGTCAAAAAAATCTGAACGGCTTAACATGAGCCGTTCAGATTTTGAGATTTGGATGGTTTTAAGATACTAATTCACTTACTTTCTTCTCTACCTCATCGACTGAATCTTTAGGACCGAATCTTTCTACTACTTCTCCATTCTGGTCGACGACAAATTTTGTGAAGTTCCATTTGATTTCTTTACTTAAAAATCCTTTCTGGGCGTCTTTTAAATGTTGGAATAGTGGATGTGCATCTTTCCCATTCACTTTTATTTTTGCGTGCATCGGAAAGGTTACACCAAAATCTAATCGACATGTTTCAGCAGCTTCTTCAGAGGACCCAGGTTCTTGGTTAGCAAATTGATTACTTGGAAATCCTAGAACAACGACATCTTGCTCCTTATGCTTTTGGTAAAGTTTTTCTAGATCATCAAACTGTCCTCGCAAACCACATTTCGTTGCTGTATTCACAATAACTAATACTTTCCCTTTATATTCATCTAAAAGATATCTTTCTCCACTTGGGTTCTCTACTTCAATGTCGTAAATACTCACTAGAAACACTCCTCTTTGAATTGTTGCATGTATTTGATATTATTCTAGCAAAATATCTGAAAGTTAAAAAAGAATTTGCTTGATTCGACATATGAGACTAGATATTTAGAGCAAGGAAATATACACTAGGAGTAGTGGAAAAGATACAATCAGTGAAGGGTTTGAACAACAATGAATATTTTTCTGACAGGTGCTACTGGATTTTTAGGTACAAACTTAACAAAACGGTTTGTGAAGCATGGTCATCATGTATATGTAATGGTTCGAAATGAACGAAAATTAGCAGGACTATTTTCGGAAGTTTCTAGTGAAGAAGCGACCCGAATCCATGTGGTGCCAGGGGATTTGTTGGTAGAGAATTTAGGAATTACTTCGGATAAAATTATGGAATTACAAGGGAATATGGATGTTGTTTATCATACAGCGGCTTACCTTTCATTTGATGAGTCAGAACGTGAGCGTGTGTTTTCGATTAATTTAACGGGGACGGAGCGGGTATTGGAGTTAAGTAAGACGATTGATGCCAAGCGCTTTGTCCATGTTAGTACGGCCTATACGTTAGGAAATGAAACAGTCGGATCGGAAGAACTTCACCCAACAGATGCGACGTTTATTAATGCTTATGAGGAAAGTAAATGTCAGGCTGAACACTTAGTGATGTCTAAACAAGCAGAGATAGAGCCGATTATTGTTAGACCCGCGATTATTATTGGAGACTCCGTAACGGGAGAGGCAGACACGACTTTCGGATTATATGGAATTTTACGAACGGTAGCGTTATTAAAGAAGATTGCCGCACGTAAATCAGAGCCAGAAAATAAAACATATTCCCTTCTAATTGAAGCGGAGACTACATCGAATTTAGTGCCGGTTGATTTTGTGATTGACCTATTGTATTACAGTCTAAAGGATGCAGTGCCTGGGCGGATTTATCATGCAACAAATCCGAACCCTCCAACGAATGGGGAAATATTCGATGCCATTCGAAACGGATTAGATTTTCACCAAGTGAAGCTTGTTTCTTATGAACATGCAAGTGAGCTGACGGAAGAAGAATGGAAGATGAATCAGCCTTTAGAAGTGTTTAAAAGTTATTTGAATCGTTCGATTGTATTTAAACGTGATAATACAGAAGAGTTGTTATCACGTATAGAAGCAGAAGACCTGCAAATGACTCCAAACGTGCTGCAGCATATTATTGAAGGGTTTCAAAAATCATCATAGGAAGGGGCATCTTACATGCAAACATTGGTTCCAGAAGTTTTAATCGATAAACTACAGTTAGAGCCTCATCCAGAAGGTGGATTTTATAATGTAACCCATGTTTCAGAGCAAAAAATAAAAAATGAATCTTCTCAAACTGAGGATCAAGAACGCGCCTTGTTTACTAGTATTTATTTTCTTCTACGTTCAGAGGATCGTTCGCATTTTCACCGTTTAAAATCGGATGAGCTTTGGTATTATCATGGTGGAAGCTCCTTGACGGTGCATATGATCGGTTTAGATGGAAGTTATGAAACCAAAAAAGTAGGCATGGATGTTGTGAACGGCGAACACCCCCAAGTTTTAGTCCCTAAAGGTACTATTTTCGGTTCTACTGTTGATGATCCTGAGACGTTTTCACTTGTAGGGTGTATGGTTGCGCCTGGATTTGATTTTAATGACTTCGAGTTATTCTCCGAAAAGGATTTGTTAGAAACATATCCCCAACATGAGAAAATCATTAAATATCTAACCGTTTAAAAGAAGATCATTCATTGTTTTACCAATTTAGGTATGTGTAACCGGTTAGATAAGGGATTTTTTACTGATAAATATATTCTCCGCATCTATACATAATAAAGATTATAGATGAAGCGAAGAGATTTTATATAGATAGACTTTTGAATACAGAAGGAGTTTGGATAGTGAAATTTGAGAAAACTAGTGGGTCAAAGCCTCTTTATAAACAAATAATAGAATGGATGACGACTAACATTAAATCAGAACACTGGAAAGAAGGACACAAGCTCCCCGCGGAAGAGGATTTAGCAAAAGAAATGAATGTCAGTCGGGGGACACTTCGAAAAGCAATTTCTCGTCTTTTGAAGCAAGGGTTGTTAGTACAAATTCAGGGTAAGGGTACGTTCGTGGAAAAGCAGAAGATCTCTTATCCGTTTGCCCAAGAGCTGGTGTCTTTTGCGGAATCAATGACGCGTAAAGGATATCATTTTGAAACAGAAGTAATTAGCCAAATGGTTATACAACCTAATGCCTCGATTCAAACGAAGTTAGAAATTGGTTTGTATGACCTTGTTCTGTATGTAAAGCGAGTACGTAAAATTGAAGGGGAAGCTGCATTGTTAATTGAGAACTGGGTTTCGTTAAAACATTGCCCCTCCATTGAAAAAGTTGATTTTACGAAGGTAGGTTTATTTGAAGCGATTGAAAAAACGTGTAAGTTAGAAATTTCTCAAGGAATGAGAAACTTTTCTGCAACTTCTTTAAATAAATCGGATGCCGAATGGTTGAGATTAGATGAAATGACGCCAGTACTTATGATTGACCAGCTTACTTTTGGAAGCGAAGGTACCCCTTTAGAATGTTCGAAAGTTCTATTGCGAACAGATAAATATGAAATATCTTCTGTTCTTCGAAGATAATTTTTTTGCAAATATGTGGAACCGTTTACAGAAGTATGATAATGTTATAATTTAGAAAGGAAGGGAGGGAAAAGGAATAGACTGACAACCCATGAATAAAGAGAGAAGAAATTCTTTGGGTAGAGCAACTGATCAATAGAGAGAAAATATGAAAATGTGTTAGATAGCGACTAACATCAACCGTAAAAATAAAATCAGAAAACAAAGCATGAAAAAACCCCGTTCAGTTACACACTGAACGGGGTTTTGAAATTCATATTAGTTATTGTTGTTACGACGGTTGCTGTTGCGACGTTGGCCACCGCTGCCGCCTTGGCCACGATTACCACCTTGGCCACGATTACCACCTTGGCTGCGGTTTCCACCGCCACCGCGACGGTCGCCGCCACGACGATCTCCACCGCTTCGTCCACGGTTTCCTCCGCCTTGACCACGGCCACCACCGCCACCGCGACGATTTCCACCGCCACCACGGCCGCCTTGTGTACGTTTTCCGCGAAGTGGTTCTACTGATGATAGAGTAACTGGAACCTGATTTGGTTCTTTTGTTAGCAATTTAATTGCAGCAGATACTAATTCTACAGCTTCTTCTTCAGCTAATAAGCGTTCTGCAGCTTTTCTGTAGTCTGCGCCTTCATTTGCCCAAGTTGTTTGGCGTAATTTTTCGATTGCTTCTTCCTGTAATCCTTCAATTACGTGATGGTAAGAAGGGATTGGTTTAAAGTCAATTTTACGCTTCGTTAACTTTTCGATTGTTTTTAAGTGATCATGTTCTTTTGGAGTAACAAACGTGTATGCTTCTCCGTTTTTACCAGCACGACCTGTACGTCCAATACGGTGTACATAGCTTTCTGGGTCTTGCGGTAAGTCAAAGTTATACACATGTGTTACACCAGAAATATCTAGTCCACGTGCTGCTACGTCTGTAGCAACAAGGATTTCCGTAGCTTGGTCTTTAAAGCGACGAATGACTTTTTCACGTTTCACCTGCGGGATATCACCATGGATTCCTTCTGCAGAGTAACCACGCTTCATAAGTCCTTCAGTCAACTCATCAACACGTTTCTTCGTACGACCGAAGACAATTGCAAGATCTGGAGACTCAATATCTAGAGAACGACATAGTACGTCGAACTTATTCTTTTCTTTAACATCAAAGTAATACTGGTCAATATGGTCTACTGTAAGTTGTTTTGATTTCACACGAACTACTTCTGGGCTTTCCATAAACTTCTCTGCAAGCTTCTGAATACGGCTAGGCATTGTAGCTGAGAAAAGTAGTGTTTGGTGCTCTTGAGGCATTTCAGCTAGAATCGCTTCGATGTCTTCAATAAAGCCCATGTTTAACATTTCATCTGCTTCGTCAAGAACAACTGTTTTAATATTACCTAATTTAACCGTTTTACGGCGAATGTGGTCTAATAAACGACCTGGTGTCGCTGCAATCATTTGCGGACGACGTTTTAAGGCACGGATCTGACGGTTAATATCTTGACCACCATATACCGGTACCGTTTGGACACCTTTTTCCTGACCAATACGGTTTAATTCTTCTGCTACCTGGATCGCAAGTTCACGTGTTGGAGCGATTACGATTCCTTGGACATCTTTAGATTCCATATCGATTTTGTCGATCATTGGAATACCAAATGCAGTTGTTTTACCTGTACCTGTCTGTGCTTGTCCGATCATATCTTTCCCTTTTAGTGCAGTAGGGATTGCTTCTGCTTGGATGGGTGTTGGTGTTTCAAACCCCATGTCTGCAACTGCCTTTAAGACACTTGCTTCTACGTTCAAATCATTAAATGTTTTCAAACTTGTTCCTCCTATTAATTCTTTCCTGTATTTTTTCTGTTCAAAAGAAAAGCTTCTAATCATAGCTTAGCCTATCTTATACTTTTTTACCCAACTCAAATGGTTTATTTCATTTTATAAAAGGTATGTTCGACAAATATTAATTCGCCGAAACTATTTTTGAAAAAAGTAAACTGGATCCTTCTTAAGTATTAAAAGGGATCAAGGTAAACTTTTTTTGCGAGGTGATTTTTTCATCACATTACATACCTTTAAGCTTCTCTAAAACGTTGTTCCAAGACGTTTAATCAGTCAATAAACCTAGCGAAATCATTAGGTTTTAAAAGCATAAAAAAGTAGCACATCTGACAAGGAAAAAATCGTTTTTCCTACATCTTCTGTAGCTACGTTGATTTCTTCCTCATTAACCGATTCTTTTAACAGACAACTAAGTGTAACGTTTTCTTGTCACGCTGTCAATGGAAAGGTGATAGTACATAATTGTATGTTCTGAAGGAAGGCGTACGCAGGGAGCGGAGCGTGCTTATTTGCATGTAATAGCATAAGGGAGAATTTTATTGAAAGGAGTTGAGACCAGATGTTTTCTAATAAAGGCTGTCATATAAGTCGCTTCTAATTTCAATACGATAACAATTGAAGTGCCAGGTACAGGAAGCGCGCCTGCTAGTGGTGAAATCTACATTACACCCAATTATAAAATTCCATGTAACTAGGTGAAGAAAGTGTAGGAAGGTTCTGGGCGAAGTCGGAACCTTCCTATCCTATAAGCGTAATTTATTAGAAAGGAGAGGTTGAGATGGGTACAAAAGAAAAGTGTACATCGTGTATTTGTCCAATAATAAAAGACATTTTAAAAACGCAAAATCAAGCAAGTCCATCACGAAATTGTGCTGTTGCTAGCTGTAACCAATTATTAAATCCAAATGAGGAATTAAAAGATACAATCCCGATCATCTTGTATGGAAAATATAATAACGAACCATTTGAGGCAATTGGAGATTGTTTCTGCACGATTTTCTTTCGAATCAACAAAGTCAATGATAACTGTTGTGCCACGCTCGAAATGCTTGAGCCATATGAATGCTATGGGTGTAAAAAGCCACTTCCAAAACTATTTCCAACAGGTATATGTCTGACAGTCGATTTAAATAGTTTTTCTGGGGTGCAGTGTTTGCAATCATTTAATCGAGAAGAGAGGGAACGAAAAGAAAAATAAACAGATAGATCTGCCTATGAAAATTGTCTGAAATATGCTAACAATAGTAGAAAAGGAGGGATGATTGTGCAGGAAATTATAAATAGAAATAATGTCAACGTAGTTGGTCAAGGAGACAAGACAATTGTTCTCGCGCATGGGTTTGGAGCGGATCAAACGATGTGGAGATATATTTTACCGGATTTAGAACAGGATTACCGAATTGTGTTATTTGATTATGTTGGTAGCGGTTATTCCACTTCAGAGGCATTTGATGAAGAGAAGTATCAGAATTTACATGGGTATGCTCAAGATTTAATCGATGTTTGTGAAGCTACTGGTGTGGAATCTGCTGTATTTATTGGACATTCTGTAAGTTCCATGATTGGAATGTTAGCATCCCTTCAAAAGCCGGAACTGTTTGAACGTATGGTTATGATTGGCCCTTCTCCTCGTTACATCAACGATTCTGACGGGTACTATGGTGGTTTCGAGATGAAGGATGTTCATGAGCTATTAGAGATGATGGAAATGAACTTTGTCGGTTGGGCAAGTCATATGGCCCCGATTGCGATGAAAAATGAAGATCGTCCTAGTTTCACGAAGAATTTAGAGAAAACATTCACTGAAAACGATCCATTTATGTTAAGAAAATTTTTAGAAGCTACCTTACTGTCTGATCATCGTGCGCAATTATCACAACTTGAAGTGAAAACTCTAATACTTCAATGCTCAGACGACAGCTTTGTTCCAATTGAGATAGCGAACTATTTGGAGGAGCAAATTCCCGATAGCAAACTCGTAGTGATGCGTGCGAAAGGGCATTACCCTCACTTAACCCATCCGGAAGAAACGGTTACAGAGATACGGACGTTTATCGAGTAATTTTTATGGAAAGGGTCGTTTATAATGATTGGGGATCTGAATCAACTTCCAAGTGGGTATATGGCAATTGATCAACAAGGCAATGTTTTAGAGATGAACCATTACTTTAAGAAGCTTTTAGGGATAAACAATGACCACGAGAACATCCATTTAGATGGTTTTTTGTCTTACACGAATAAATTTTTGTTTTACTCGCATTTTTATCCGAAAATAAAAATGGATAAAAAAGTAGAGGAAATGTTTATTAAGTTTCAATCGAAAACGGAAGAAGTAATCCCCGTGTTAATTAATGCAGAAGTGGATGCTTCTGACCCGGACGAAATTATTCATTGCGCGGTCACCCCTGTTCGAAAAAGAATTCAATATGAGCAGGAAATGAAGGTGGCTCACCAAAAAGTTGGACAAGCGTATCAGGAGAAAGAAGAAGCTCACGCAGAGTTAGAAAAGTTATATGTACAAAACGAGAAGAAAAATGAACAATTAGCCGTATTAAATGAGAAGCTTAAAATGATTGCTTCTACAGATGAATTGACGCAGATAAATAATCGTCGGGCTTTCGTGGAAGAGCTCGAAACAGAGCTTGTCGCGTTTGAAAATCAAAAGGTCCATTTTTCTTTAATAATATTAGACATTGACTTCTTTAAAAAGGTAAATGATACATGGGGACATCTTGTTGGTGACCAAGTACTGATAAAATTAGCGGAAATCTTAAAGAAGAGTGTTCGGAAAGATGATTTTGTTGCGAGATACGGTGGCGAGGAATTTGTCCTTATTTTAAAAGATGCAGATTATATCACGTCACTTAAACGGGCCGAGGAAATACGAATTGCAGTGCAGGATACAGACTGGGAAGAACTCGCAATCACCATTAGTTTAGGTGTCTCTACCTATCGCACAGAAGACACGAAACAAACGTTGCTTTCTAGGGCTGATTTTGCTCTATACGAGTCCAAAAAGACAGGGAGAAATTGTGTCACGCATGCGGCTGACTGTAAGATTCCAATCACCTAATAAAAAAGCCGCTTCCTTTATGAAGAAGTGGCTCGTCGGCACGATTACGAGTTTTAGGTTGTCCAGCGATCAATCATAATTGTCACCACATACCATTCTCCGTTTTGTTCTTCAAAACCTAACTGAAGGCTTGCCCAGTCTAAGTCATCATCGGTACTTTCTACAAAATATTCTACAAACTCTGCATCAGGAAACACTTCATGCCCATTAAATGAAACTTGTCCACGGGATTCGAATTGATTTTGATTTACTTCATCCGGTGAACTAAAATCGCGAATGAATAGAAATTGATTGTAGTACTCACTTGGGGTCAAATCGATATCTTGCCCACTTCCATCCTCTACACCCCAAGTATAAACAGATTGATCCTCTGCCCACTGCGAAATTTCTTCAGCAGTCATGACATGTGCAGCCTGATCATCGAGGTTGCTATAGGGAGAGAACATCACTCCATCTTCTGGGTGTACATAGTCCGCTAGTTGTTCAAAGTTTTCATTTGAAAGGGCATCTACAACTTGAACTGAACGTTCTTGAAGGTCAGATGGTTCTCCTTCGTTTGTTGCAGCAGAGGACTCCTCCATTGCACTTTCCGCTTCGTCTCGTTCCTCACGCAAACGTTCGATTTCATTATCCTTTTCCTCTAATTCATCTTCTAGGCGATCAATTTCATTTAACGCTTGATCGAGCTCTTCTTGTATAGATTCCATGTCTGCTTGTAATGCTTCTTCTTCATCAATAGAAGGTTCCTGATCCTGTGGTGTGTCGTCACTGTTGGCATCTTCGTCTTCCATACAAGCTGCGAGTAATATGACCACGAATGATATGGAAATAAAAATTTTAACATGCGGTTGCATCAAAACATCCCTCCTACTCGATCTGACGAATAGGAGGGATGTGTGTGACAGTTTATTATAATTTTTTCACTAATAAATATAAGAAATATGGAGCGCCAATTAAGGCTACCATGATCCCAGCTGGAATTCCGTCTGGGTCGACTAAGTTTCTCCCAACTAGATCTGCAAATAATAATAGCCATCCGCCAATTAATAATGCTATAGGGATGAATAGCTGGTGTCGTTTACCGATTAATGTTTTGGCAATGTGCGGAGCCATTAATCCGACAAAAGCGATTCCACCTGTAACGGAGACAGCAGAAGCGGCTAATCCAACTGCAGTTAATAATAGTAGGACGCGGTCTTTTTCAATTCGCATGCCTACTCCAGTTGCTACCTGTTCACTGAATGCTAGTAGATTCAATCGATTTGCTTGGAAGAGGGCAAATGGAATGAGCACAATCAACCAAGGTAAGATCGCCAAGATGAATGGCCAGTCTGTCCCCCATACGTTTCCTGCAATCCACCTCGCAATGAAATCGACCTTTTCACGTTCCGCTGAGGATATAAGGATCACCATTGCACCAGATAAGGCCATAGAGAACCCGACTCCTGTTAGGATTAATCGAATTGGTTGTAAACCACTACCTCTTTTATAGGAAAAGAAATAAATTAATGCTGCTGTAAGAGCTGCACCTAAAAAGGCTACTACCGGTATGACATAGGTGAAATTTCCTGGCGAAAGCGGAATGTAAAGGAAAAAGACTGCAATTGCAACTCCGGCTCCTGAATTAATTCCGATTATACCTGGGTCTGCTAGGTCGTTACGTGTTAAAGACTGTAGAATCGCTCCAGACAAGGCGAGCGCCATTCCAGCTAGTAACGTAATAATCATCCGAGGTAAACGAATGTCAAATAAGATGAAGCTTTCCCGGAAATCTCCTTGCCCAAGCAAGGTCGGAATGATTCGCTGATAAGAAATAGACGAATACCCAATCCCGATTCCGATTGCCATAGTAAGGATGATTGCTAGAGTTAAACCAATGATCCATAAACGTTGCTTTCGTATCGTCTGCTTCGTAATCATGAGAAGGTACGCCCTCCTTTATGTATAATGTATAAAAAGAAAGGAAGGCCAATGAAGCTAGTAATTGCAGCAAGTGGC
Source organism: Halalkalibacillus halophilus DSM 18494 (assembly GCF_000423105.1). Lineage (GTDB taxonomy): Bacteria > Bacillota > Bacilli > Bacillales > Alkalibacillaceae > Halalkalibacillus > Halalkalibacillus halophilus. Next base: position 20,239 of record NZ_KE383978.1, read on the forward strand.
GTCTCGTATGGAGCATTTAATGTTCTTGCTGCCGTATCAGCGACTAACATGAAGGTAGCTCCAACGATTACTGACATCGGAATAATCATCCGGTAATCTGTGCCGATAATCCACCGAACGATATGCGGAATCATTAGCCCGATAAAAACTAAATTTCCAACTAAAGCAACCGAAGCTCCCGCTAAAAGTACAATTACAATAAATAATGCCGTCTTTATTTGTGTCGTACGTTGGCCAAGTCCGACCGATAATTCCTCGTCTAAACTAAGAATCGATAACTGTCTAGACAGCCAAATCGCGACTACACATCCAATGACGATTACTGGAACAACAATACTTAATTGCGTCCAGTTTGTACCAATTAAACCACCAGCAGTCCACATCGATACATCCTTACTAATTTTAAAGTAAATTCCGATACCCTCTGCGATCGCGTATAAGAAAGTAGATACCGCCGCACCAGCTAAGACGATGCGAAACGGAGAGAACCCGCCTCTTTTTGCTGAGCCGATTCCAAATACAAGAATGGCACCAACAGCAGCACCTAAAAAACAGCCAATCATGATACCTATATACCCTGTTGCTGGGAAAAAAGCGATCATAATTGCCAGCCCAGCAGTAGCCCCAGCTGTTAGCCCAAATAAGCCTGGATCAGCTAACGGATTCCGCGTCAAACCTTGCATGATCGCACCAGAAACAGCAAGCGCAGCCCCAACTACCATCGCAGCGACTTCACGCGGAAGACGAATCTCTCGAATAATTAAGATATTCTCATTTGATTCCGTCGTAAAAAACGCTTTTGCCACATCTGCTAGACGAATATCCGCTGCCCCAAATACAATTGCACCGACAAATGCAACTACCAATGCGACGACTGCGACTATAAATGTAATCGATTGATTTCGCTGGAACAGGTTCATGTAAATGCCTCTTTCTTAATGAATGTAGTTGGAGGAGCTAGACGGAATTTTCGTAACGGATGATATATTGCGTTAAATGCTGATATATTTTCATAGCCACTGATAAATTGCGATAAGTGCTGATAAATTCTCGTGGCCGCTGATATATTGCGGTAAGTGCTGATATATTTTCGTAGTCGCTGATATATTGCAATAAGTGCTGATAAATTCTAGTAGCCGCTGATATACTTCGTTAAGTGCTGATAAATTCTCGTAACGGCTGATATATTTTCCTCATCGCTGATATTTCGCGGCGAAGGCTGATAAAACGTTAAAGTTGGATATCCCAAAATTAAGTCGGAAAAAAGCACCATAAAGTTGGATATCTCGAAATTAAGTCGGAAAAAAGCACCGTAAAGTTGGATAACTCAAAATTCAGTCGGATAAACCCTCCACAACGTTCGATACCGCATTGATATGTATATCTTTAACATAATAAGAGGGGCATCAACGCCCCTCTTCCAAAAAATTTACTCTTCTAAGAATTGTTCTGTGAAGAATTCTAATTGATAATCAAGCGTCATTGCGTCGTTAAAGTAGAATTCGTACAGGTCGACTTCCATTACGCGATCATTTTGAACAGCGTCAAGGTTTTGGAACGTTTCTGTTTCTTGGAAAGAAGCTGGTCCATCTGTATCTGTGCTCACTACCACGTAATCTCCAACAAAGTCAGATAAAACTTCTGTTGATATTGCAAAGTATCCTGGTTCTAGTGCTTCTTCTTCCACGCGCTCAGGCATTGGAAGGTCCATTTCTTTATAAAGAATTTCGCCTCCACGTCCCCAGTTATCGCCGTATACATAAAGTTGTTTATCGAAGCTTTCGATGATAGATACGGTTGCGTCTTCACCAATCTCTTCTTTAATTTGTTCGCCTGTTTCTGCTGCTTTTGCTTGGAAGTTTTCTGTCCACTCCACAGCTTCGTCTTCTTTGTTCACAAGTTTTCCGATTTCAATATGTTGTTCAATGTGATCAAGTGATCCATATTCGAATGTTACGGTTGGAGCTATTTCTTCTAATTTATCTTTGTTATTAATATTATCCAAACCAACGATTAAGTCTGGCTCAAGTTCTAGAATTTTTTCTAAACTTTCATCAGAAACTTCTTCTGCATCTGCTAGACCTTCATCAAAACGTGGGTTCATCATGGACCATGAGTCTGCCCCAACAATATTAACATCTAATGATAGTAAATTTCCAACGAATGTAGATAGTACCACTACGCGCTCTGGGTTTGCAGGTACCTCCACATCTCCGTTTGCTGATTCGTAAGTGATTGTTCCATCTGAAGAAGCGTCTTCTTCGTTTCCTTCTTCTTCATTCTCTTCCTCGTCTGTGTTTTCCTCGGTTTGTTCTTCCTCGTTTGTATCATCTGTATTTCCTTCGGCGTCATCTTGGTCGCCACACGCACTAATAATTAATAACAGCGTCAAGATTGCTAGTATGAGTAGTTTTTTCATTTTTCTTTTCTCCCTTAATCAAGTCATATGTCATGCAAATCGGTCTATTTGTTTTTGGATCATTCGCAATATGTGCATCGATTTGAAACACTTCTCGAAGCACTTCGTTTGAAATAATTTGGTGACTCGTACCACTTTCTACGATTTTACCGTCACGCATCGCTATGATGTAATCGGCGAATCGAGCAGCTTGGTTCAAGTCATGTAACACCATAACAATCGTCCGGTGTTCTTGAATGTTTAATTCCTTCAGTAATTCTAAAACCTCAAGCTGATGTGCTAAGTCTAAATAGGTAGTTGGTTCATCTAAGAAGATTAGCTCTGTTTCTTGAGCAAGAGCCATCGCAATCCATACACGTTGGCGCTGGCCACCGGATAAAGCATCAACAGAACGGTATTTGAATTCATGGACCCCCGTCATTTCCATCGCCCAGTTAATAACCTCGTAATCACGGCTACTTAGACGACCGAATCCTTTTTGATATGGGAACCTTCCATAAGAAACTAATTCCCCGACTGTTAAACCACCTGTGTGATTATTGCTTTGAGGCAAAATCGCCATTTGCTTGGCTAATTCTTTGGTATGCTGCTTTTCTATATCTTGCCCATTTAATAGGATTTTTCCTTGCTGAGGTTGTAGAATCCGAGACATTGATTTTAATAATGTGGATTTTCCACAACCGTTCGGGCCAATAATAGTAGTAATTTGATGAGCAGGAATCGTGACATCTAGTTCATCAATGATTAAATCATGTTCATATCTAAAAGATAAATTGGAAGTATGTAGGCGCGCCAATTTATACACCTCCGAGTGAGAATTAATAAAACTAATTGATAACGATTATCACTATCAATGTACACCTGATAAATGAGAATGTCAACATCAATATTTGCAAAATCGTGTAATATCAATTATATTTTATAGTGAGAATGATAATCAATTAGATGAGAAGCCTTATAATATATATTTAGTTAAAGAGAGGGCGTTACGGATGACACACGAAGAAGTCTACGATGTCACGATTATTGGTGGCGGTCCGGCGGGATTGTATTCAGCTTTCTATAGTGGGTTGCGTCAAATGAAAACAAAAATTATTGAGTTCCAACCTTCTTTAGGTGGAAAATTACATGTCTATCCTGAGAAAGTAATTTGGGATGTTGGGGGACAACCTCCAATACAGGCAGAAAAATTCAGATCTCAATTGGTGGAACAAGGAATGACTTTTGATCCGACTGTTGTGTGCGATAGAAAGGTTACTAAAATCGAACGTCAAGTAAATGGGATGTACCAGTTAACAGATTCTGAAGGCGAATACCATTTCTCGAAAACAGTAATTGTTGCGGTTGGTAGTGGAATTTTAAAACCTCATAAATTAAAAGTAGACGATGCAGAAAAATATGAGATGAAAAATTTGAACTATACGATTAAGTCACTAGAGCGCTTCCGTGATAAAGTCGTCATGATCTCTGGTGGTGGGAATTCTGCGATTGACTGGGCGAATGAACTGGAGCCAATCGCGAAAAAGGTATATGTAACCTGTCGGAAAGATGTATTAAAAGGGCATGAAGCAAGTGTTGAGAAATTAATGAATAGTAGTGCGACATGTTTGTTTAATACATGTATTTCAAAATTAATCGCAGAGGAAAATCAAGGTACAGTCAATTGTGTGGAAGTAAGTGACGATGAAGTCGGTGAAATTCAACAAATCGATGTGGACGAAATTATTGTGAATCATGGGTATGAGATTGATACTTCTTTACTTCAAGATAGTGATGTTTCAATTGATTTAGTCGATCAGTACTTTATTGATGGATCAGTTACTGGAGTCACTTCTGAGCCAGGGATTTTTGCGGCGGGAGATATTTTGAAGCATGACGGCAAGCTGAATTTAATTGCTGGGTGTTTCCAAGATGCTGCTAATGCGATTAACCAAGCGAAGCAATTTATCGCGCCGGAAGCGAATCAAACGGCGATGGTCTCGTCGCATAATGATGTTTTTAAAGAAAAGAATAAGCAATTATTGTCGAAATAATTTTTCAATAAATTTGTGAAAATGATTGGGAACGTTCCGATTAATGTTAGAATAAGAGATAGTGTAAATAAACGATAGTAAAGGAAGTACATGATGACGGAACAAAATATAACCCGAATTAATTTAGACGGTAAAGAAGTCATCCTAATCGGTACAGCCCACGTCTCTAAACAAAGTGCTGAACAAGTGAAAGAAGTAATAGAAGCGGAACAACCAGACTCTGTTGCAGTCGAACTGGATGAACAACGGTACCAGTCTGTCCGCGATGATAATAAATGGAAGAACATGAATATTTTCAAAGTAATTAAGGAGAAGAAGGCGACCCTCCTGTTAATGAATATGATGATCTCGTCTTTTCAGAACCGAGTAGCGAAGCAATTTGGGATTAAACCTGGTCAAGAGATGATTCAAGGTGTGGAATCGGCTGAAGAAATCGGTGCAGAGCTTGTCCTCGCTGACCGTAATATCCAAACGACATTTTCTCGTATATGGAGAAGTATTGGAATTTCTGGTCGTGCGAAGTTAATGTTGTCTGTGATTTTTAGTATTTTCAACCGCGAAACAATCTCAGAAGAAGAATTGGAACGAATGAAATCTCAGGATATGCTAAATACGGTGATGCATGAATTTACCGAGGCATTTCCGAGATTAAAAAAGCCACTAATTGATGAGCGCGATCAATATTTAGCACAGAAAATCCGTGAAGCTCCAGGGAATAAAGTAGTTGCCGTTTTAGGTGCCGCACATATTCCTGGAATCGAAAAGGAAATTTACCGAGAACAAGATTTAAAGAAATTATCTACTGTTCCGAAAAAGGCTAAGTGGCCAAAAGTAATCGCGTGGATGATTCCCGTAATTATCTTATCGCTTATTGCGTACACGTTTTATATGAATCCCTCCGCCGGGTATCAACAAACGTTAAGTTGGATTATATGGAATGGATCCATGTCAGCAATTGGTGCCGCTGTTGCTCTGGGGCACCCGTTCGCAATCATAACAGCCTTTCTTGTCGCTCCGATTAGTTCACTGAACCCGCTATTAGCAGCTGGTTGGTTTGCTGGTATTGTTCAGGCGTCGGTTAAAAAGCCGAATGTCGCAGATTTTGAAAATTTATCAGAAGATGTGTTAACTGTGAAAGGGTTCTGGCGTAACAAAGTAACTAGAATTTTACTAATTGTCGTCCTAACGAATGTTGGTAGTACGCTAGGTACCTTTATTGGGGGCGCTGATGTAATTCGCTTGTTTATTGAGAATTTATAAGGAAAGAAGGAAACACGTTGCTTAATGGCAGCGTGTTTTTTTATACACGTAGAAGTTACTATTACATGCGATGAGAATTCTGGATATAAAGCTCCTTTTCTGGATAAAGATCTACTTTACCTGCTCATTAATAGTCTGGAATATTCTCTTGAAAATATTTTCATAGGCCAAAGGAATCTTAAAAACTGGCAGGATTTTTCAGGATTTGAGTCGAATGTAATTATTATACATGTTTTCTAGGCTTTAATGGGGGTTACTATAGATGAAACGCCATTCAATTATGGTACAAATGTTGTGGAAAGTTAGTTTGTATTTAGGTTTAGTCGCATTGATCACATTTATTATAGGATATTTTTTAATCAATTCTCGAATTGGCCAACATGAAGAACAATATGTCGACTCGGCTTCTAATACTGTTTTGAGTGCTATGGAGACGACTCAAAACGCGACCGAATCTATTGAAAGAATGATCGAACTGCGATTACATACTGCTTCAAAGGGGATAATGTCTGACTTGGAAGGAAGAACTGCAGAAGACATTTCTGCTGAAGAATTAGAAGAACTTTCAGATGCTTGGGATGTCCAACATATTTCTTTGTGGGAGCGAGAAGGAGATTTTATTGAGGTGACAAAGTCATCTGATTCTACCCAATTAGGGATTACGTCTCAGGACTGGGGGTATTGGCATGAAGCGTTTCATCAATTGATGGACCAAGAACCTGTAGAAGTGGAGGAAGGTTTTGCTCTGGAGAATTTTTGGGTTGGACCGATCTCCCGTGCAGAATTATTTAAACATATATACTACAAGTTTGCTTATTATTACGATGGGTCAACTGATTTCATGATAAATCCCTATATCGAAGACCAAGAGATTTATAATGTCACCTTCGAATCTGGACCTTCTGAAGTGATTTCTAAAATTACTACCGAAAACAAAATGATCGAAGAAGTAGCGGTAGTAAATGTGGGCGCTTGGATGGAAGGAGAAGACCATGAAGTTATTGAGCCAGAAGAAGACCTTCCTGTGTTATACGGACACTCAACCATCCAGATGGAGGAGGAATCACATCTTTTAGAAACGGCTCTTGAAAGTGGGAGCGAGCAACGTGTAAATTACGATTCCGAGGGAGAAAGTTACGAAAAAATATATAAACCTTTAGAAAATGATCGTGTTATGACAATGGTTCTAAATTTACAGAGTCAAAATGAATTGAAAAATAGTTTACTTGTATTATTCATTGGATCGGTCCTATTTGCTTTATTGGCGTTATTTATTATTGTCAGGCTTGTTACAAAGCGTCAGTTAAAACCACTTAATGTTGTTAGTGAACATCTAGAGAAAGTTGCAAACGGAGACCTATCTAAGGAAATCACTTTCAACGAGCGGAACGAATTTGATTGGTTAGGTGAACAAATTAATGATCTTACGAGTCATTTTCGGAATTTAATTAAAGATTTAAAAGAGCAATCACAATCGTTACTTGTTGTTTCGAATTTATTATCCCAACAGGTACAATCCTCTGTAAAAACCATGACGACTTCTGCTACTTCTGTGACTGCTGATACAAGAAACGTCGAATATGAGTTGGAGACACTTTCACAGAAGGTTGAACAAATTAAAGAGAAATTGAAACAGCATAGCCAAACAGAAGTCAGTGAAGTAAGAGAAGCAACGGAGGAAGTTGCCCAAAACTTATCACAAATGAGTGAAATGATGAATGCACATTCTGCAGATGTTTCGGAAATTACGATTGTTTTCTATGATACGTTGTATGAATTAGATCAAGCACTAGAGCGTATGGACCGATTATCAACAGATTTGAACCAAAAAATTGATTATTTCAAAGTGGAATAATTATCCAATTAAAGCTTATGACTTGTTTCTAATGGCGTTATCCCTTACTATGTAGTATGGATATCTACGAATTTTCGAAAAGAGGGTTTAACATGAAGCCGTCCATTTATGGATTAACAAAGCAACAATTACAAGATTGGCTCGTGGAAAATGGAGAAAAACGTTTTCGTGCGGATCAAGTTTGGGATTGGCTGTATAAAAAGCGCGTCAAGCACTTTGATGAAATGAAAAATGTTAATAAAAATACAATCGACCTATTGGAAGAGCACTATACTGTCCAGTCGTTACAGACAACGATTCGCCAGGAGTCTGAAGATGGTACGATGAAATATTTATTTGAGATGTCAGATGGGAATCATATTGAAACGGTATTAATGCGTTTTGATTATGGTTTATCTGTCTGTGTCACGACGCAGGTAGGGTGCAATATTGGTTGTTCTTTCTGTGCTAGTGGAGTTTTGAAAAAGAATCGTGATCTAACTAGTGCTGAAATCGTCGAGCAGATCATGAATGTTCAACATGACTTAGATGAACGTGGGGAAAGTGAACGCGTCAGTCATATTGTTGTGATGGGAATTGGAGAACCGTTCGATAACTATGACAATACGCTTGCCTTCCTTCGAATCGTAAACGATCAGGACGGTCTATCAATTGGAGCACGTCACATCACAGTCTCAACAAGTGGTTTAGCAGATAAGATGTACCAATTCGCAGATGAAAACTTACAAGTAAACCTAGCATTATCTATACACGCACCTAACAATGAGTTACGCACACGAATTATGAAAATCAATAAAGCATATCCATTAGAAAAACTAATGCCCGCTATTGATTATTATCTTGAAAAAACAAATCGCCGGATTACATTTGAATATATATTGTTGCATGATGTGAACGATCATGTGAAAGAAGCAAAACAATTAGCGCAATTGTTGAAAGATAAACGCCACTTGTCCTACGTAAACTTGATTCCATATAATCCAGTTGCGGATAACCCGTACGAACGTAGCAGCAAGCAAAATATTCTTAACTTCTATGAAACATTACTAAAAGAAGGAATTAACTGCGGCGTCCGAGTGGAACAAGGAAGCGATATCGACGCAGCTTGTGGCCAGTTACGCAGCAAGCAAATTGAAAAGCAGAAAAGATCGAAAACACAATCTTAATATAGAAAATGAAACCTTCGCGACTTCGGTTGCGAAGGTTTTTCATTTTTAATAGAGGGCGACTGAATCAGGTACAAAAATTCATTTTCGGGCGGATGGAAGCGCTAATCAGGTGTGTAGATCGGTTTGCCGGCATGTAAGCTTCTTTACGGGCAAATGGCACCTCCAATCAGGCGAACAACCTCTTATGCCGGCAAAGGAGAACCCGCACCTGAAAAGAGGTCAGTATGCCGGCAAAGTAATGTCCGCACCCGAAAGCAGAGTCGTTATGCCGGCAAACGGGATTCACAACTGAATACATTTCCGTCATGCCGGCAAACAGTGTTTGATAATTTCCTCTCAACCGAAAACGCTTTAGCGCTTTAAATCATTTTTAAATACAGAGAAATACCGACTAATGTAGAGAAATTGAATATTTTTAAAAGAATTTTCATTATGAGTTTAAAATAATCACTATATTTGATAGTATGTACTTACAAATGAAGATATTTGAACATTTTAGTTAGAAAGGTTGGTTGTTTTATGGTAACTTCTTTAAACATTTTAGCGTTGGTCGTTTTAACGACATTAGTGGTAATGTATGCGGCGGACAGCGTGATGAATATAGGTAAAAGAAAGAAACAACAACGTCCAGTCGAACCACTTACAAACCATATGGAAATGGAAGTGAGTCACAGATAATGAGACAGTTCTGATTGCAAGGTGTGCAGCCGAATTAAAGCGCACCTTGTTTTTTTATGTTCAAATCAAAATAAAAACTACTTTTTCTGCTCGTGAAGATGAGCTAAAAGTAGTTTGGTTATGAATAGTCGCTATCTATTCTCTCTAACACATTATATTTTATTTGCTTCTACATAATAGTTCCGCTTATATTTCAGCGGTGTGATGTCCATGAATTTCTTAAAAGTATGGATATAATAGCTCTGGCTGCCGTAACCGAATTTATCGGCTATTTCTTTTAAAGTCATATCAGTGTGTTTGATGTCGAAGCACGATTCTTGAATCTTCCTTCGATTGATGAATGTGCTAAGCGTCTCATCCATATCTGCTTTAAAATTGTTGCATAAATGAGACGGTGAGATCCCTAATGTTAAGGAGAGCCACCTTAATGATAAATGGTTTCCTTCTAAATTTTCATTTATTAGATTTAGAATTTTACCTGTGATTGGCGAATAATCTACTAACGAAAGTTCACCCATGATGTATTCTATCACTTTTCTCACAAACCACGGAATAGAAGACAAAAATTCTGCGATGGTTGTCCACGATTCGATGGTGGAAATAATAGCAGAAGAGTTTGTAAGATGCTGCGCTTGTAATCTTCCTTTTAATGTAAACCTTCGAATAACTTCAGATATAAGACCTGTAAAGTAAATTCTAAATGTAAACAAATGATCTTCCTCAGGGATATCTAATAATCGAAAACACAGCTCTGTTAAGTAATTCTCTGCAATAACTTGATTCTTTTGTTCTAAACAGGCAAGAATCATAGGATCATATTCCTCTAATGCTTCTTTCTTTTCCAACATTAGAAGTAGCTGCGAATCCTGGTCTGTGTATTTAGTGAACAAAAGGTCATTTCCTTCCATACTCACCACTCCAATACACATATTTTAGATAAAAATCCTTCTTGAAAGACCAAGAAAGACCCAATACACATTTCACCTCCTTTATAAGTATAACTTTCCTCTGAAAACATTTCGTGCCACTAAATAAAATCTGAATGTTCATAATTTTGAAACTATTATGTCGTTATTATACAGTATAATGTCGTAATTTTGCAACTTAAATTTTTAGAAGAATCTAAAATCAGAAGTGTCAGGGGGAAAAATTTTCCTGAGAGGAGGCAAGGTTAATGAAGAGTGTAAAGGTTGTTTCATTGCTGTCGATCCTACTGTTACTAATGAATCCTGTCTTACCGAATTTCGTTAAAGCATCATCTAGTGCTTTTAGCGAAAATCCCAACAAATTTTCTGTCCATGTTATAGAAAAAGATCAACAATCTGTGACATGGCGAATCTCAATCCAAGTCGACGGCGAAGACATTCATCCTGTGTCTGGTGAACTAGTTATACCACATGGAATGGCACATCTGCAAATGGGACAAAAGCTGCATAACAGCCAAGCAGGTTCGTATGATGTGCAAGCTACCGGAGGCGTGTACCAGTTCTCTATACCAGAAGCAAGCGGTTCTTATGTATTTGATCTTACTACCTCTATTACGGATCCAGAGGAAATGGATTACCGCTTATCGGGTAAAGCGACATTCGAAGATGGTACGTACCGAGCGTTTGATGAAGTACGAATTGTACCGGATACAAAAGTGAATGTAGCAGTTACGAATGAGTTTCAAAATGTTGATGGAGGTGTTGCACTTCCAGATGTAACGGTTCACTTGTTGAACGGAGGTAGTATTGTAGATTCTTCCGTATTATCAGGTGGGCAAGATTCTCACACTTTTGATGACTTAAGGAAGTATTCAGAAGAAGGTGCATTGAATTCGTATAGCACAATGGTAGAGCCAGTGGAAAATTTTGAAACGATAGAGAACGGCAACCATTATACGCATACGTATCAAGCCCCGAAAGTAGAAGAACCGGTGAAACAGGAGGAGAAAAAAGAGGAGTCAAAAGAGGATGGTGAGCAGTCTGATGACCCTGACCCTGTAGAAGAGAAAAAGACGGAAAGGGAGGCAGAAAGTAAAGAGCAAGAAGTTGAAAAAAATAAGGAAGGTGAGAAAGAAAGTCTTGATCAAGTAGAGCAAGAGAAGCAAGAAGAAAAGAAGGAATCTTCAGAGTCAAAAAGTGAGGATGAAGAAGACATAGATGCTTTCCTAAATAGAATAGCCTCCATGTCAGAAGGTGAGTTAGAAAATTTAAGTAAAGAAGACCTTGATCGATTAGAAAATTTATCTGAAAAGGAAATTGAAAGATTGATGGAGATGATTGAAAGGGATAGTTCAAACCTTTCAAGTAGTCCAGGTTTTAATGAAGAAGGTGTAATGAGTAACGATGAGGCACCTGGTCCTGCTATAGCATCAGCCCCTCGCATGATGCAAGGTTTCAGTATGATGTCCACTGATTTTGAGTGGGGTGAACCGGGTTCGCTAAATTTATCAAAAGAAGCGACCCCTACAGGTGAATATGCAGAGTGGGAAGTTGAACTGAACATCGATGGCATCAATGCCAGGTCTAGTGCAGATATTGTCTTAGTAATGGATCAGTCAGGAAGTATGGCTTCAGGACAAAGGTTACCAAAGATGAAAGAGGCAGCTAGTGAGTTTGTTAATGCGTTACTTGGCGAAAATTCACTCAATCGAATTGGAATCGTAACTTTTAGTGAATATAGTTCGGTCGAGGCAAATTTAACAGGACCTAGTGGTAAAGGTAATCTCTTATCTGAAATAAATTCTATTAGTGCAGGTGGAGGAACGAATATTCAACAAGGTATATATTCTGCGAAAAATATGTTGAATGGTAGCAGTGCTGATCAACAAGTCATTGTATTACTAAGTGATGGAGAGCCAACTTATTCTCATCCAGCGTCTAATGCCAATAGTTACAGTTGGGCAAATGCGAACTATAATTTTGTATTATCTGGATTTGATTATAGTAATGGTAGCAGAATTGGCTCTGGTAGTAGTTATAACTTACCCGGTCAATGTACACAGGTTCTTTGGTTTCCATGGAACTGTACTCAAGACACTTACCGTGTAAATGGAAACAATGTAGAAACGAACGGTATTGGAACTATATCAGAAGCTAAGAGCGCAATGGATCAAGGCAATACCATGTATAGTATCGGCTTAGAAACTGGTAATAACACTAATGCTACAAATGTGTTGTTAGAAAGCCAAAACGCAGGTTACTTTGTCGGTGGTAGTGATGATCTATCTGCTATTTTTAACGATATTTCCTCGGACGTTTCTAACGCAGCTACTGATGCTGTCGTTATTGATCCGATGGGTGACTACGTTGATTTAGTAGAAGATGGTTCCTACAATTCCGCAAATTGGGAAGTTTCTCAAGGAACGGTTAGTTGGGATGCCAACACTGAAACTTTCACTTGGGATGTAGGAAATATAGTTGAAGGCAATACGGCTTGGTTTAAGTATAAAGTGAAAATGGACCTCTCCATGAATCCAGATTCGGACACTTTATACCCTACCAATAAAGAAACGCCATTGAATTACACGGATATTAACGGAAATAGTGCTACAAAACAATTTAATATCCCTGAAGTTAGTATTGGACCAGGATCAATACTAGTTAATGGCTATCGCGTAAATATTGACGGTGATCCAATCGATTCGAATGGTAACGTGGTTGGTTCTCCTCAAGATGCGGAACAACTTTATAGCTATAACCATGAAGAAAATGGAGATGATGCTCTACCGTTCAATGTAACGTACTCTATTCCTGCAAACACAGTGAATGGATATGTACAAACAGTTGGCGACGATCCGACTGATGTTACGTTAACGGCTATATCACCAAATGAAACAGTTTGGTTTGGATACGCATTTGAAGGTGATTTTGAAGGAGGAGATGTAACTGCTAAGTACGTTGATGAAGATGGAAATGAGCTTGCAGATCCTGAAATTTTCTCAGGGTTAATCGGTGAAAGTTATCAAACAGAAGCAAAAGAAATTGAAGGTTATGAACTAGTAAGTGTAGATGGGGATGAGGAAGGAACCTTTACTACAGACGAACAAACCGTCACTTACACTTACGCAAAAATTATTGGAAGTTTAACAGTTTATAAAGTAGATGAGAATGGTGATCCACTAAACGGTGCAACATTTGAATTGAAAAATAGTGATAACGAATTGGTAGATACGCTAACTGTTGAAGACGACGGAACGATTGTTTTTGAAGGATTAGAAATCGGAGACTACACGTTAGTCGAAGTCGCTGCGCCAACTGGTTACAGACTAAATGGATCAAACATCTCGATTACTATTTCTGCAGAAAATCGTCATCAAGAAGAAACGGTTATAAACTATGAAAACGGTTGGGACATTCCGGAAACAGGAGGAATCGGTTCCTCTGGATTTTACGCACTGGGCATTTTGCTGATGATAGGTGCCTTATATCTAATTATTAGAAACAGAAGAGTAGAGTAATAGAATTTCCCACATCTAGGTTCAAGCAACAAGGAGGTTTACAAATAAAACAAACTTTTGGAGGAGGAACAAGAATGAAGAAGACGTGGGTGCATTTAACGGCAATCGCAGTATTAATTTTCACCTTATTGGTACCATTTGGAGCAGTGACGGCAACACAAGTAGATGACAGTCCTATTGTAAGGGAAACGGGATCGTTAACGATTCATAAGTATGAGAGGGAACCTGGAGCATTTAATGGAGGAGGAGGAGACCCGACTGGTAGTAGTGGGGATTCGATTCCTGGAGATGCGGAAGCAATTGAAGGGGTAGAATTCGAGATTACGCAGACTCACTCGTTTAATCCTAATACTAACGAATGGGAAGAGTTAAGCGAACCTATTGTACTGGATAGTGTGACAACAAATAGCTATGGAGAAGCTAAATTTAACAATTTACCACTAGGCCGCTATACCGTGGACGAAATTGATGGCCCAGATCATGTCAATTTAAATCCTAATTCCTATGCAGTAGATATTCCAATGACGAATGAAGCGGGCACGGAGTTGAACTACGATGTTCATATCTTCCCGAAAAACGAAGTGATTCGTCAAGATGCTCACCTTAAAAAGGTTGATGAAAATGGCGATCCAATGCAAGGAGTTAAATTTAAACTCTTTGGTGATGGATATCTAGATACTTTTACTACAAATGAACACGGAAAAATCCATGTGGAAAACCTAGCTTATGGCGATTACTACTTTGTAGAGAAGCAAGCAGCTGAAGGTTATGTTGGAACGGGTGATTACAAGCATGAATTTAAAGTAGTTAGTGAAGGTATCAAGGTAAATGGCGAGTTAGTAAATGTCATTCAAATCCAAAACTTCCCGCAACCAGAAGTGGAGAAAACGGTTAACGGAGGGTCGGACCTTCAAATCAACCGTAACGAAACATTCACTTATGAAATCAAGGTTGACTTACCGGCTGACATCGCCAACTACGACAGTTTTGTTGTAACAGATGATGTAGATGGTCGCCTTGTAGTTGACGAGAGTTCTGTCAATGCTAGTGTAACTCCACTTGGAAGTTCAACTTTTGAGAACAACAAATTCACTTGGAACTTCAACCCAGCTGACTTAACAGGTGATGGTCAGTTAACTATTTCGTTCGATGTTAAATTAGCTGATGATGCTGCTTTAACAGAAAGTGAAGAGGGTATCACAAACGTTGCAGATGTTGATTTCACAAACGAATATGGAGCATCTGGTACAGTTCAGTCTACAACAACAAATGTAGTTCCAACGTACGGTAACTTGAAAGTAATCAAACAAGATGCTGATACAAAAGAACGTTTAGATGGAGCGATCTTCAAAGTAATGCAAGGTGAAACGGAAATTGATATCGAAACAACAGATGAAAACGGGGAAATCTTATGGTCAGAACTTCCGTTTGGTTCTTATCAATTAGTAGAAGTGGAAGCTCCTGATGGCTACCGTTTATCTGCCCAACCGATTAATTTTGAAATTAAGGATAATGGTGCAACGGTTAAAATCAAAGTCGATAACACAAAGAGTGATTTCGACTTACCTGAAACAGGTGGAATTGGAACATCCTTATTCACTATGATTGGTTTAGCTTTAATGGCACTAGCGGTTACACTTTACCTTCGTCGCCGCAACCAAATTGTTTCGTAACGTAAGTAAGAATTGGGGGAGGGCTTCGGCTCTCTTCCATACATAGAAGGAAGAGGAGAGGGGTTGGATCGTATGAAAACCAAAGTAATTCTGATTATTGTTTTTCTATTAGGAATGACTGTATTTTTGTATCCAATCCTCTCCAACTGGTATAATTCGCAAGCACATTATGTGGTAATCAATGAAAGTAGGGAATCCATGCAAAATTTAAGCGGCATGGAACTTCAAGCAGAGCGCGCTAAAGCGGAAGCGTATAATGCAAATGTTCAATCACTTGGCGCGCCAATCATGGATCCTTTTTCAGAAGACTATGTAGAAGATGAAGCGTATTCAAGTTATTATGATGCATTAAATTTAGGGGAGTCCATGGGTGATATTGAGATTCCGGCTATCGACGTAAGTTTGCCAATCTACCACGGGGCAAGTGATGAGGTTCTTCAGCAAGGGGTGGGACATTTATCTAACACTTCTTTGCCAATTGGTGGAGACGGAACGCATTCTGTATTGACGGGACACCGGGGGCTTCCGAGTGCGAAGTTGTTCCGGGAGCTTGATGAAGTTCGCGAAGGTGATAAATTTTTCATTCGTACACTTGATGAAACGTTAGCGTATGAGGTACATGATATTCAAGTCGTTCTGCCACATGAAACGGACTGGCTTGTGTATGAAGAGGGTAGAGATTTGGTTACCTTAATTACATGTGATCCCTACATGATTAATACGCATCGAATTTTAGTTCATAGTCATCGGATTCCTTACGCTGGTCTGGACCATCAACAAAATCAACTAGCTGGTCCAAGTGGCTTTTACACAATGGATTCGAATCAAAATTATATATTTTATATTCTCGGTGGTATTGTAGCCATTGGAACTGTTGGGACACTTATTTACCTTCGTAGACGCAGGCGGAATGGAGGGGAGGTAGATTGAAGAAAAGCATTTCGATCGCTCTGATTTTTACTGTGGGTCTATTAGTAGTTGCTTATCCTCATATTTCCCGTCTCATTAATGAACAAATTACCGAAGCAAAGGTGTATGAGCTGCAAGAAGGATGGGAGGGGTTGACGGAGCAGGAGCGGGAACATCAAATTGAAGAAGCGGAAGAACATAATGCAGATATTTTAGAACGTGGGGGGCTAGGGGTAGATTTAGGTGAAATTGATTTTACAGACTCGAATTCGGAAGGTGGAGTGGTAGCTGCCTCTACTTCTAGTACTAATAATGAGGATTATGTGGATGATGGTGGAGCTGGCGAGGGATTAGAGGGTTCCTTGAATGGTCCGGTGAGTGAGGTATATGCTTCTATAGAGATTCCGAAGCTTAGCTTGAATTTACCAATTTATTTGAACACATCACGGTGGGCTTTAGCGCGAGGTGTGGGGCAGGTGACTGGTGCATCTCTTCCGATAGGTGGAGAAAGTACACATACTGTATTAGCGGGACACCGAGGAATGGCAACACAACAAATGTTCCAACATTTAGATCGGTTGAATGAGGGGGATGAATTTATTATTCATTCGATCAATGGTCCTTTGCGTTATCGCGTCTATGATACTCAAGTTATTTTGCCGCATCAAACAGGCGGGCTTGAGATTGTTCGTGGAAAAGATTTAGCGAGTTTAGTCACCTGCCACCCTTATGGAGCCAATACACACCGGCTGATTGTGCAAGGTGAGCGGGTGAATTAACTTTGTTTGATAGAGGGCCTCAACCCCAACGAGGCACCTCTTTTTTTATGGTTCTGGATGATGTATGCTAGTGGTAGTTTACATATATTGGAGCGATTAAATGAGATGGTTCATAGGTATTATGGCGATGTTAACGTTAATGGGATGTAACAGTTACGATGATGACGAACGTGCGGCGACGGTTTATGGAGAAGATCTATTGGTTGAAGATGTGAAGTACCGAACATCGATTGGGGAGGATGAACTGAAACAGAATACGCGATATGTTGTTCAATCTAAGCTCGTACAGCATGAAAATCGAGAAGCGGGATTGGACTTGCAAGAGGAAGTAAATAATGAGGTAGAACAACAGCTTACCCATGTTAATAATGAACCTTTACCCGAGGATGTTAAGCAATTTTATGAAGAACAAGCTGAGTACTTTAACGTAGAAATAGAAACTTATTATGCGGATTTAACTGAAGCAAATACAGAATTTCAAATTCATCTTAGGCATTATCTCGAAAGGCATTTTGGAGATATCGAAGAGCTTAATCGTAAGGATCCTGAGTATGCTGCAGAACAAATGGAGGGTGCAATGGTCGATTTAATGGAGCGTCATGAAAAGTATTTTGAGATTTATATTGATTAAATCAAGGTAGATGTTGCTACATTCTCTTTCACTTGATTAAACAGGAGCGATTAGATGAAAATATTTTTGTTACTGATTTTCAGTGCATTGTTAGTTGGGTGTCACGGGGAATCAGAATACGAAGAGGATGAAGTGTTGGCTCGTGTTTTCGATGATGAGATTTTCTATGAAGATACTAAAATGGTTTTTCCCACGAATGATGATGTCAATTTACGCGATCGCGTTCAGCAGTTGATTCAAGTTCGTTTAATGGAGCATGAAAACGAGCTGGCGGGACTCGATTTAGAAGACGAAATTGATGAACAGCAGTATGGGATGTTCGGGATGGGTTCTGATGTGGAGTTATCTGATCTACCTGATGAGACATACGATAAGTTAGCTGAACAAGCTGAAGCTGTTGAGATGGAAGTCGATGATTATTTTCATAAGTGGACTCGAATGGGGGCGCGTTCTTCTGTTCATACCAATCATTACTTGGAACGAGAGTTTAACGATTTAGAAGCGGTTTTTCAAGAGGATCATGAGGAAGCTTCACGAATTATTCTCGAAAGGTTGCAAGAGCTGATGGAATCGTATGAGGATGATATAGAGATTTATTTATAAAAGGAGTTTAAAAAGTGATGAAGCTATTTATAGGGTTGATGATCTTAGCGTCTTGCTCGCTTGGCTAAGAGGGGGACGATGGTGTTGTTGCTAAGATTTCTGAAGATGAAATTTATGCAGAAGTTGTCCATCGTGAGCATTTTTTCGAGTTCTCGATAACTTTTATTTCTGCCTGAAAGTTGTCGGGTGGAAAAAATCGGATGCCGGCATAAGGGGTGGTTTGCCGGCATCCAGAAAGTTATACGGGCATAAGCCCATTCCCGCAATTATAGCTGTTCGATGATCTCCTCTAATTCTTCCATCTTCGTTAAATCCTCGTTGATCACTTCCTGGATTTCTTGAAGCAAAGCCGGATCAGTAGAAGAGTGGTTAGTGCGATTAGATTCTATCGATAATAAATACAAAAGAAGTAGCTGTAAAGACTGCCCTTCTAAAAATACATTACTTGATTCTTCCGCGATGCGCCCTTCGGAAACTTTATTTAATAAATTTTCGATAATCCGCGGAAAATGATCTTCTGCCTTTTCGTAGTCAGTACCCATCGAATCCCTCCTATTACTGACATTGAATCGCAATTTGATTAATTGCTAGTTTTCCATCTGGTATTTCCTTACTGTATGTGTAACCAGTCATGGAACCACGGAAGCGTGTATCGCTGTCCCATTTTAATTGAAAATGCTGGAGGGATAGTCGCTGGAATGGTTCGATTTTCGCTGTATTCATTGGGCTAAGCCAATACTCTGTAGGGTGGTCATCTTCATTCATTCTTTTCCAGCCGCCGGTGATTTGGCTATTTTTTCGCTGATCTTTCGGAATGATTTTTCCCGAGAGATAAAAAGGGTGGTCATCTGAAAGCTTTAAGCAAATATACGGATCGTTTAAAGTGACAGGAGAATTATTATAAATCGTATAGTTACCGATGATAAAACTTTCATCACCTTCTATGGTCAATTGCATCGAATAGGAAAAGTAACTGGTGGGTTGATCAGGTGGATGAGAATAATTTTGTAGGGTGGATTTTAATTTTTCGTGCAACGCATTTTTCTTTTCTCTCCATACTCCTAGTTGTTCTGAAAGTGATTGCGGTTGATTATCCAAAATGAATTTCCTCCTACAAGCCTAAATTTATATTGTTTATAAAATATATGAGCTCGCAGTATAGTTATATACATATAAAAACGCCTCAAAGCATTATTCGCTTTGAGACGTTTCTTGTTATGCGCGTAACCACTTGATAATTTCTTGTGGTGTTGCGTTTTTGCCATAAATTAAAATTCCTACTTTGAAAATCTTACCTGCAAGCTTCATCACAATCCAAATGGAAGCTATTAAGATCGCCAGGCTAATGAAGATTTCCATCCATGGCCATTCTTCCAACATCGCTAATCGTAAAATCAAGGTTGCTGGTGCTGTGAATGGAACATAGCTTGCGACAACCGCAATGATACCATTTGGATCGATTAAGATCGGTCCAATTAAAATGAATGGAATGAATGGTAACATTAAGACCATTCCTTGGAAATTACCACTAGATGATGCATCTTCTAGTGTCGCACCTAGACCAACGAATAGGGAGGCGAACAATAGATATCCAAGAATCGCAATGACGACAAGTAGTAAGGTTTCTGGTACTAATAGGTATTCCAGTACAGGTACATCCTCTAATCTCCAAATAGCTAATGGTATGGCAACGGTTAACCAAATCCCAACTTGAAATAGACCTAAACCGAAGTAACCGATGATCTTTCCTTGCATTAATTCATTTGGTGTGACAGAAGAAAGTATGATTTCTGCCACTTTTTCTTTCTTTTCTTGTGAAGCACTTTGGAAAATCATCATTCCAGTAAGGACGATCGAGAATAAAATCACCCCTGCGAATATCGCTGGAATTCCGCCTTCAAAAGGATCCTCGAAAAATCCAGCAGGTGTTCCTTCTGCAGAAGCGGTTCCTTCACCTGATGCTTCCTCCAGTTGCATTTCTTCAAATTGAATAGGATTTGCAACAACACTCATTTGTTCATCAGATAAACCAGCTTGATCTAATTGAAGTTGTTTAATAGGTTGTTCGAACATTCGAAGATCGTTTTGGAAATCTCCACCAACATCTTCGCCAGTTACATAGGTTACGGTTCCATTTTCAAGCGTTTCTTCGTTAAAGGCTACATATGCTGCGTTTTCCTCATCCTCTAATTGACCTTGCATCTCATCAGCAGAGGCGTCGGTCATTTCAATATCCCACTCGAGTACACCTTCATCCCGGAGCTGATCGCCATAACCCTCATAAACACCGAGCTCATCATTTAAATAAACTTGAGTATCGCCACCGCCGTCTGCACTCCAATTACTTAATAAAGTCGGCGCAGTTGCGAAAACAATGAAAATTAAGGGTGTTAAAACGAGTGAAATTAAAAACGATTTACTTTTAATGTTGCGCATGAATTCCCATTTTGCAATTTTCATGGAGTTACGCATATACTTCACCTTCTTTCTCAGCTAAAGACTTGCCTGTTGCTACATCGATGAAGATCTCATGTAGAGAGATACGGTCAATCGTTAATTCTTGTATGTCTAACGTTTCAGGTAATTTCTTCAGCCAAACACCCGCTTCTACATCTGGTTCTAAGTATAAAATGGATGTCATATCGCTTTGTTCTACTCGAGTTACTTGAGGAATCGTTTCTAAAGCGTGAACAGAATTACGACCATAAATGGTACATTTGAAGTTGGCATATTCGGCCTTCACTTCATCCATCGATCCGTAAATCACCTTTTCCCCTTTATGCATCATGTAAAGACGGTCAGACATTTCTTCCACTAAATTCATTTGGTGGGCGCTTAATAAAATCGCCGTGCCTTCATTAGCAATGTTTCTTATTTCATGTTTGAACACATCTTGACTCACTGGATCTAAGCCGGAAAACGGTTCATCTAAAATTAATAGGTCGGGTTCATGAATGATGGATCCAATGAACTGAACCTTTTGACCCATTCCTTTTGATAGTTCCTCAACGGAAGCATTTTCCTTTCCTTCGAGGCCGAATTTTTTTAAATAAGATAAAGCTCGTTCTTTTGCTTTCGCTTTTGGGTAATCTTTTAACTCAGCAAAATAAAGTAAAATATCCATTACCTTGACGTTTTTGTATAAACCACGTTCCTCTGGTAAGTAACCAATTCGATGACGAGGGATCTCCTTGCCATCATACCCATGGAAAATTACTTCTCCTTCATCAGGGTACATAATTCCCATGATATTTCGAATGGTTGTAGATTTCCCGGCCCCGTTTGGACCAAGGATCGCCATGATTTCTCCTTTGTGCACATCAAATGTGATGTCTGTGAGCACACGCGTTCCTTTAAAGGACTTTTCAATTCCTTTGACACTAAGTACTTTTTCCATCCTTCTCTCTCCCTTCATGTAGCGCGTTTTAGCGCAACATGTCTGTAATAGTTGTTTCTATATCAACCGGTTCCTCTGCAATCCATTCTATATTTCTCGATTGCAAATAGGTCTTGGTTTCATGTGCGTTTTCTGAGATTAGTAATCTTTCCCCTTTTCTCTCTTTTTCTCCGGGGATTTTGCCAGATGGTAATGGTTCTTTCATCCACAGTTGAACATAGGCTGCCGTAAGTTCGTCTTTATTGAATGATCCGATTTTTTGACCATCTTTGATGAGCATAATGTGATCGGCCAATTTCCGAACTTCTTCAATTTGGTGGGTCGTAAATAGAATCGTTCGACCTTCTCGTTCCATCCATTCCACGATGCAATCCATGACGAATTGCTTTGATGGTAAGTCCATGCTGTTGGTTGGTTCATCAAGAAGCATTATCTCTGTATTTCTTGCTAGCGTAAGAGCGAAAAATAGTTTCTGTTTCATTCCGTTAGAAAGTTTGGTCACTTTCTTATTTAAAGGGACATGTAATTCTTTCACAATAGTTTGAAATAGCTCTTCATCCCAACTTTCATACCATGACCGGTTTAAATCATGAAGCTGTTCGCCTTTAAAGGCATCAAAACCAATCTGATTTTGCGGGAGATAACTAATATGTGGTTTCCACCATTCATCCTGCTGGCTAATAGCCCTCCCATTAATACGAGTTTCTCCAGCTTCAGGGTTCACTAATTGCATCATTATTTTTAAAAGGGTACTTTTACCTGCACCATTGTTTCCGACTAAAACATGGATTAAATCAGGTTCAAATTGATGATTAATCGGTCCGAGCGATAACCCGTCGAATTCTTTTTCTAGTCTCGATAATTCCATTGATTGAATCATTTTCATTCCTCCTCCCTGATCAATTGCTGACATAAGTCGAGGATTTGCTTGTTTGTGTATTTATGTTGCTTCGCAGTTTGAACGGCGGTTTGCATTGCTTGATGGATGATGTCATGCTGTGTTGTTTCGCGTAATGTGGATTCGATTTCTGCAACAAAGGTACCTTTACCTTGCGTCGTTTGAATGAATCCTTGATATTCTAAGTTCTGATAGGCTCTTCGAGTGGTGATCACACTCACCTCCAAATCTTTTGATAACGCCCGAATAGACGGTAAAGATGTCTTAGGAGGAAGTTGCCCACTGACGATGAGTGCTTTAATCTGTTGTTCCATCTGATGATAGAAAGGTTCTCTTGACTGTTTGGATAACCGAATTGGTAACTCCATCGATCAGTCCTCCTTTATACAAAGTAATCCATGTTTGAAATCCGTCGTATCCCGTAGCGGTACCAAGCTATGATAGAAGCAATCGTTACTGGAATGACAACGAGTGAAGTAAGTGGACCATAATCGCTAGCTAAATGCATCGTATGAGCGAAGAATCCTGTCCCAGCTGTGAAACTGTACAGACTGAAAAAGGCAATCGACCCAATAAGCATGACGAAAACTAAAACAGTCATTTTTAACTCAGATGCTAAATCGCCGGCATCAGACGCAGGGTAGATTGATCCTAATGAAAGGGAAATTCCTACCCAAATAACTACTAAGTATATGAATTCAAGTGGAGTCATAATAGCTTGGGCTTCAGCTGAAGCTAGGTAAATAATTAGTAAAGTAATGATCACAACTGGAATGGAACTAAGGTGAAACGCTAGAAATCGGTACCAGAAAATCACCCGATTTGGAATTGCCATTTGGTTTAATCCAATAAGTAATGGTGAAGCGTAAAAATCCTCATCCAGTTTGGAGTACCGTGAGTGTTTACGATAGGTTCCAAGTTTTTGGTACTTTACATCTTTAGGGGCATTATAAAATCCGATGGTCATGATGAAAAAAAGAAATATAATGTCAAAGGCAACGGTTATATTACCAACAAAGTAATTGTCTACATTTAACGAAAGCAAGCCCATGACGAGTAGAATCATAACTATATTCAGTAAGATTCTGTGAAGCCACGTCATTTTCAAATCTAGCTTCACAAGTGGCCACGCTGACTTCAAGTTCATTTGTATACACCTCTCTAACTGTTTATCTGTTTATATCTATATACACAGTATATGATTATATACACAGTTTGACAAGTGTACTTTTAAAAAAAGTTTTTTTAGTCACTAAAATTATTAAACAAATTCGAAACACGAAGCATGTTTCTACCTATATAAAGTGTTATGATGAAAATACTGATTTTTTGAAACGGATATAAAGGGGAAGAGCAACATGGTTGAACAAATGAAAGAAAAAAGATGGAAATTACTACTTATATTAGGGGCCCTTACTGCAATGGTGCCTTTAACAATTGATATGTACTTACCGGCGTTTCCGGCGTTAACAGAAGAATTGAATACAACAAGCTCCCTAACACAGGTGAGTTTAACAGCGAGTTTATTTGGAATAGCAGCAGGTCAGCTTGTGATTGGATCTCTAAGCGATGTTTATGGAAGAAAGAGACCACTACTTATTGCGACCATTCTATTTGTGATTGCCTCCATTCTGATTGCATTGTCGCCAAATATTTGGGTGCTGATTGTATTGAGGTTTGCCCAAGGTTTTGCAGGAGCTGGAGGGATCGTAATCTCGCGTTCGATTATTCGTGATTTGTATGACGGTGCGGCGATGACGAAGATGTTTACGTTACTAATCCTTGTGCTTGGTCTTGCGCCAATTCTAGCGCCATTGATTGGCGGACAGCTATTAACGTTCACAAATTGGAGAGGTATTTTCGTCATTCTAGCTTGTTTTGGAATTTTATTATCCTTTATTGCAGCATTTAAAATTCAAGAAACATTGCCTCCGCGTTATCGTTCAGAAGGTGGCTTGAAAGCGACGATCAAAGTATTTCTTAACCTAGCAAAACAACGTCCATTTATTGGATTTGCTTTTATTCAAGGGTTTACTGCCGCTTATTTATTTTCCTATATTTCTGGTTCGTCGTTTATTTTGCAAGAAGTATTCGAACTCTCTCCACAAATGTATGGAATCCTATTTTCCGTTAACGCATTAGGGTTCACTGCTTTAAGTCAAGTCTCTGGAAAACTAGTAGACTATTACAATGAAGAGAAGCTTATGGTAGGCGGATTCTGTATTGCGATTTTCGGTGGGTTAACACTGATGTTTGCAGCTGTTACGGAGGCTGGATTAATTCCAGTGCTGATTGGATTATTCTTTATTATATCGAGTGTTGGTGTAATCAATCCAACAAGTCTATCCTTGGCAATGCAAACGCAAACAAAAAATATCGGAAGTGCCTCGGCCTTATTAGGTTTATTTCAGTTTTTAATGGGTGGGATCGCAGCACCTTTAGTCGGATTAGCAGGAACAAATGCTGTTATGCCACTAGCATTAGTTATTTTGACATGCCAAGTGGGAGTGATTATTTCGTACCTCACCTTTGTTAGGAAAAAAGTTTGATATTAGAGGTTTCAAATTTTTATGCTGGGGTATAGTACCTATACAAAAACTATACAAGATGAGGTGCTAGTATGTACGAAGTAAAATTGTTTGACCGTAGTAAACGCATTGTGAAGATTAGCTGGATTGGTAATGTTCAACCTGAAGAGGTTAGACAAGCAAACGAGGAACTTGATACAATAATTAAACAATTTAGAGGGAAACCTTTTGATGTGATGGTAAATATGAAAGAAGTAAAAGTAATGATTCAGGATACACAAAAAGAATTGGTGAAGCACCAAGAATGGTTACTGGAACAAGGAATGAATCGTGCAGCTGTCGTAGTAGAAGGAAATTTAGCAAAGATGCAGCTTAAGCGGACTGCCAAAGAATCAGAACATAGCAATGAATTTCATTTTAATAGTGACGAAGAAGCGCATGATTTCTTGGCTGCGAATTAGGGAATGGGTGTAATAAATTACTCAAAGTGAGGTGTCGCAAATGCAACTTGATTATCAAGTAGAAACAGAAGAAGGCGAAGCACGGTTAGGTGATTTAGTGAAAGACCAACCAACTGTACTCGTATTCGGGAGGCATCTTGGTTGACCATTCTGTAGAGATTTTCTCGCGCAGTTGCGTGAGTCCAATGAAGATATTGAACAAGCAGGGTTTAAAATTGTCGTCCTTGCCCCATCCGATATAGATCACATTCAGGAATTCAAAGAATCGTTTGGACCTTTTCCGTTTCCAATCGTTGGCGACCCTAGAAGAAAAGCATATAGAGGAATGGGTGCGAAGACGATGCCGAAGTTTAAATTGCTATCAAAAGCACTTATTGGAACATTGACACGCCAAGTGAAGAATATGATTCCAAAAGATAAACAACAAGCTAAGTTTGTGAAAAAATCGATGACCACCCAAGATGTATATATTCAAGGTGCAACATGGATTTTTGACCAACAAGGAAATGTTTTATTTGAGCATATTGATGAGTCGCCTGAGAAGCATGCAAAGATTGATGAAATCAAAAAAGTCGTAAATGATAACTAAGATGGAATATGGAACCCTCGACTATAAACTGGTCGGGGGTTCGTTTTTTAATAGGGTGATATCCATCTTTTAGGGTAGAATCAGAAGGGAGTTATAAACTTTAGCTATGGACTTACTTATTCAACTTAATTCTGATATATCTAAATTTAACAGTGAGGTATCCAACTTTATGTAATTTTCTTCATAAAAAAAGTAATCCAAATAGCTGTTCTAGACGTATGCTTGGTAAGCACTCGTCGTAATGAGCGGCAGTAAATGATACACTAAAATTATTAAATGATAGAGGAGAATACTATGAGCGAGCGCGATGTAGAATTTTACCGGCGAATTCAAAATCACGACCAAGATGCTCTAGAAGCCTTATATGATAAGTATGAGCGACTTCTATACTCATTTGTTTTTAAAATGACAAAGCAGAGTGAGTTATCTGAAGAAGTTATTCAAGAAGTATTCATGAAAATATGGCACCGAAAAGGGATTTACGATGAAAGCAAAGGTAAATTCTCTTCGTGGCTCTTAACTGTCGCAAGAAATACTGCGGTAGATCTGATGCGGAAGAAGAAGGATACACCTTATAGTTTAGAAGAGAGAGATTCGGTGCATCAGCAAGGACCTTCTTCGGAAGATTTGCTGGAATGGAAAGAAGAGGGCGAACGTGTCCGCGAGGCCGTCGCCACTTTAAAAGAAGACCAGCAAGAAGTTATTCATTTATTTTATTTCAATGGATTATCTCAACAGAAAATCGCAGACCGGCTGGATATACCATTAGGAACAGTTAAAGGTAGGATCCGGCTAGCTTTGAAGCATTTAAAGAAAAATATATCACAACATGACGAAGGGGGGATTTAGCGTGTCAGATCAAAAACAATGCGAACTACTAATTGATTATTTTAACCAAGAGCTATCGGAAAGTGAAAAGCAAGCTTTTGAAGCACATCTAGAAACGTGCGATGAATGTAAAGAAGAATTAGCTGAGCTGAACGCGCTAAATGAGACGCTACCTTTTGCATCTGAACCAGTAGATCCCCCAGAAGGTATGAAGGAACGAATTTTAGCGAATGTGTTGGCAGAAGAAACACCAACAAAGGAAGAGACAGATTCTAATGACGAAAAAGTCGTACCTTATACAAAAGAACCGAAGAGGAAAAGAAGCTGGATCTTACCATCGATTGCAGCAGTGCTTATCTTATCTCTTTTAGGAAATGCATATTTCTTATTTGGAACAGTAGATGATGTTGCGGAAGAAGATCCTGGAGAAGAAGAACCAATTGAGGAAGATCCACCAGAAGAGGACCCGAGTGAGGAAGATCCGGTTGAAGAAGATCCAGCTGAAGAAGATCCACCTGGAGAGTTGACGGACCGGGTGACACATTCCGTTACCTTGAATGCGACAGAATATATGAACGCAGCAGGTCAGGCGTCCATTTTAGAAAATGAACTAGGAAGATCCCTTCTTATTCAAGCTGAGAATTTGGAATCCCTTGAAGGGGATGAAGCTTATCAAGTATGGCTATTAGAAGGAGAAGAGCCATACCGAGCAGGAACCTTCGTACCAGATGAAGAAGGTCGAGGCGCAGTAAGTTTTTCATTAGATGATTTAGAAGACGTTGATTACGACACAGTAGCCATCACATTAGAACCATCACCAGATAACGAGCAGCCAGAAGGTGAGATATTACTAGTGTCAGAGTTATAAATAAGAGAAATCCAGAGCGGTGAATGTGTCGCTCTGGATTTTTTATGTGTACGATTCGTTTTGTTTAATGCTTTCCAGCGAGGAGGCAGTCGAATTGGGTGAGGAAATCCTTATGCCGGCAAACAGCGGTTCGAATCGGGTGAAAAGAATTGTATGCCGGCAAAGAGCAGCTCCAATCGGGTGAAGCGTTCCTTATGCCGGCAAAAACAGCTTTTTTCAAAACGAAAACTCCATTCATAGCAAGGATTCATCAACATAATTTAAATTTTCCGAAAAAAAATCTCAAAAAATAGTGATCCATTTAAAAACTCTCTCCGTATGCTTTGTGAAAGATAAATTAAGAAGGAGAGTGAGAGAATCATGAGTATGAAGAAAAAAGTTTTAGCGGTAACGGTAGGTGCTTCCTTATTAGTACCTTCCTTTGGAGCGATTAGTGCACACGAACATGGAGATGCACCTGCTCCTACAGTAGAAACGGATGCGGTGGAACTACGCTCGACACTAGATCATTATCTAAGTGAACACGTATTCCTAGCAGTAGAAGCAATGCGTAAAGGTGCAGATGGAGCGGAAGATTTTGAAGCGGCTGCGAATGCGCTAAATGCAAATACGGAAGACTTATCAGCAGCAATTGCTTCTGTATATGGCGATGAAGCTGGCGAACAATTCCAAGGTATGTGGGAAGATCACATCGGATTTTTCGTTGATTATGTAATGGCAACAGCTGAAGATGATGAAGAGGGAAGACAACAAGCGCTAGACGAATTAGCTGAATACAGAACGGAATTCTCTCAATTCTTAGAGTCAGCTACAGATGAACGTTTAGAAGCGGAATCGTTAGCTGATGGGCTGCAAATGCACGTGGATCAGTTAATTGGAGCTTTTGATAGTTATGTAGCAGGTGACTTCGAAACAGCGTATGAATATGAGCGCGAAGCTATGCACCATATGTATATGGTAAGTAAAGGTCTATCAACAGCAATTACAGACCAATTTGAAGATGATTTTAATGGAGAAACTCCTGCCACAGCAGCAGGTGACTTACGTTCAGATCTAAACTATTTACTATCTGAACATGCTGGACTAGCAGTTGTAGCGATGCAAAATGGAATTGACGGTGCGGATGATTTTGAAGCATCAGCACAAGCACTAAACAATAACACGGAAGACTTATCAGCAGCAATAGCTTCTGTATTTGGCGAAGAAGCTGGTAATCAATTTGAACAAATGTGGGCAGATCACATTGGGCACTTTGTAAGCTATGTAGAAGCTACAGGTGCAGAAGATGAAGAAGCACAAGAAGAAGCGCTAGCTATGCTAGATGAGTATCGTGCAGAGTTCTCTGAATTTCTAGATACTGCAACAGAAGGTAGAGTAGCAGCAGATGGACTATCTCAAGGACTACAAGAACACGTGAATCAACTAATTGGATCTTTCGATAGCTATGTAGCAGGTGACTATGAAGCAGCTTATGCAGATGCACGCGAAGCATACGGTCACATGTTCATGCCAGCAAAAGGACTATCAGGAGCATTTGTTGATCAGTTCCCTGAAGAGTTCGCGCATGATATGCCAAGCGACATGCCTGAAACTGGTTTAGCACCAGCTGACCAAGGCGGAATGAGCGCAACTATGCTTACGATGATGGTTGTAGGACTATTCGCAGTAATGGCAGCATCAGGCATTATGCTTACGAAAGTGAATAGAAAGAACGCATAGACAAAATTATAGAATAAAGGGTAATCCTCCAAATAGATGAGGCATTGAGTGTAAGCACTCAATGCCTTTTTTTTACAACCTTCCATAAAGGATTTCTAGATATAAAGCGACTTTCGTGGATAACTGAGGAGAATTCTGGATATAAAGCGGATTTTCTGGATAAAGACCTGCTTTATGGATTAAGTCTATAAAATTATGTAAAAAGAAAAGGGCCTCATCAATCCTTATGTTACAATGCTTTCACCACAAAAACATAACAGGAGGAATTGATGAGGACCCATCTTAATATTAACGTATATTATGAGGAATTGAAACTTTTAACCTCAGCTACTTGTTTAAAATTTGAAACTACTTCTTTACTCCATCCGTATAATGGAGTGGAGTAGTAATTGCTTATTTATAGGAGGTTTACATGCAATATCAATATAAAACAAGTATAAACGGATTAACTACGAAAGAATTAACGATATACAGTGGGACTGAATTGGTTGGATCAATAAAGGGTTCCTTTGATAACGTTTTTAAAAGGTTCGTAGATGAGTTGATTCAAAAAAGATCTTTGCCGTCTTTTATTACTTACGAATTAAAAGACAGCATAGGAAATGTTCGGTGCTATGCAGAAATGAGTGGATTTACTAAATCTGCTATAATGGTAACTTATTATGATCGTAATAATATAGAAAACAATATAACAATAGAAAACATGAAAGATAAAAGTTTCGAATACAAAAAAGCAGAGTTTAAGTATAAAGAAACAGAGTGTTTGATATATAAAGAGAATTCCAAAAATCCATTTAACCCTAAACCTGCTGAACTGTTTTTCGGGGAAGAATTGGTTGCCAGTTGGAATATTTCTATGAAAGAGAAAAAGGTAGTTGTAAAAATAAATAATTATAAATACGTGGAAGATAGATTTTTAATTTTTGGTATCTTCCATGCTTTTTTATATCCTACAAAAGGGTAAAAACATTACTTGTTCGAACATAGAGAGGTGAATTCTGATGCTTAAATCCAAAAAGGTTCGTTTGATCGTGTTTTCTACGATAGTGGTTTTCATGATTCTTTGGCCTATCTTTGAAGAATTCCATTACTTATACATATATTATCCAGTCATTGCGGTGGTTTTTTCACTTACTTTCATAAGAGTCTTTAATGAAAAGAGATTTGAAAAACGATTTTATATTAAATGGGAAAAAAGAAGAAAACTCGGAATGTGGTTATTTGTGCCCCTTTCTACGATGAGAACTATGGCTATTATTATCTTTGCTACTTTGTTTGGACAGCTGGTAGGAGAAAACCGCACACCTTTCTATATAATCACTGAACTGCCGACAGAAAGGTTAACAACTATGACTATAGTAGTCCTGATCATTAGCTTGTTAGCCAGCTTAGCAGAGTGGTATGAAAATGAAAAAAGTTATAGAAATCTAACACGGCTAAAACGCGAAAGCTTAGGGTTGTAGCGTATAACAATCAGAAGCACTTCTCCTTCGTTTATATAAACAACTTCAAGGGAATGTAATAACTAAGAAGCGAATGAAAAGGAGAGTGCTTGAAATGCCAGAAATTAAGCAAGGCAATAACAAGTTTTATGTAGGGGAAGAAGATAATCCGACTGCGGAGATTAGCTATGTTCCAACAGGGGAAAAAAGGTTCATTGCTGATTCTACGTACGTCTCCGATGAATGGCGAGGGCAAGGAGTTGGGAAACAACTTGTTGAGCGACTCGTTCAACATGCACGTGAAGAAGGGAAGTTAATCATACCGCAGTGTCCATTTACAGAAAAGGTTATGAAAGAAAATGAAGAAATGCAGGATGTGATGGAATAAAAATGGAATCGGAGGTCTAGTAGATGGGGTTATTAAAACATTCCGAATGGAAAGATACGAAATTTACGATTCATTTACTTTCGCAAATAGTAGGAAAGATTAAATTAGAAACAGCTCCTCAACAGCCACAATGGGGACACGTGACACTACCTTTAACAGCAACAGGATTCACAACTGGCTTACTCATGATTGAAGGTAAATCCATTCAAATTGATATCGATCTGCAAGAAAACCAACTCCGTCTTTATGCAAACGGAAATACACATGAATGTGCACTAGAAGACGGGAAGACGATTAAAACGTATTATAATTATATTTTCGATAAGTTATCTACAGAAGGAATTGATATTAAGATTAACCGCAATCCTCAAGAAATGAACTACCATACGCCATTTGACCAAAATACGGATACAAAAACGTATAATCCTACACATGCAAAAGAAGGTTTGCGTATCTTCCAAACCGCCTACCATGAAATGACACAATTTATTAGTCCTTTTCGTTGTCGTAAACTAATGCCAGCACTCTTCTGGGGAACTTTCGACGTATCCATGTTAATCCTACATGGTATCCGTGAACCTTTTCCAGAAGACAAGGTTATTGAAAAAGCTGCCTTTGACGAGCAGTTTATTGAATTTGGTTTTTGGCTAGGAGACGAGCAAGTTGACCATCCAACCTTCTTTGTATTGCCTTACCCATTTCAATTTAAGGAGCTTCAAGTATCTAACTTGAAGCCAAATGAAGCATATTTTAGTCCAGAACAAGGGGAATTCTTTTTAGGCATAGAAAAAGGGGATAAACTTCATTCTTCACAAGACATCCAATCCTTTTTATACACATCTTATAAAATAGTAATTGACGAACTTGGCTGGGAAGGCTGCGATTATTATGAAATCCCGCTGGATATGCCAAAACAGAATGGAGATAGAGGATGACTAAGTGTTGTCCTCTTTTTTTTGGCGTTATGCAGATCACCATTAAAAACCCTTACTTGTTTCTCCCGCAAATGGGCGTGAAACAAGTAAGGGGTTATGTCGTGTGTATAATTACTCTTGAACCAATTTCGTATAAACAACTAATCGATCTTCACGAGAATGGTCTTCCAATACGTCGCCATCACAGGTGATAAGATTTAAATTACTGCTGTGTGAATAGCCGAAGATTTGCTTTAACGGAGATTCTGCAGTCGGATAAACTTCACTTCTGTACACCTCAAAAGTTAATTGGTTTCCATCTTCACCAGTAACTATGACCTCATCGCCCTCTTGCAGTTGTTCCAAGTCATAAAATACAGCTGGATTCACCGTATCATCCACATGACCTGCCATAACAGAATTTCCAGGCGCACCAGGTTGCGTTCCTTCTTCATACCACGCAACATTTTCACTTCCATCTGGCACACCCATTTGCCCGTTTTCTAACGTTCCAGCGCGCTCAATTTCTGCATCGACACCGATTGCAGGAATTTCGATTCGAACAGGATTAACTCCTTCGCGATTATCTCGAATAATTTCAGAAGGACCTTCGTAATCTGTTGTTTCGGTTTCATCTTGCTCTTCCGTTTCCTCTGTTGTCTGTTCTTCCTCATTTACAGATGTTTCTTCTTGGTTCGTTTCATCTCCAGCGTCTGAAGTGGTTGATTCAACTTCTTCTGGCAGATCAGAGTCTTGGTCCCCGTCTCCACATGCGGCTAATATAAGTAGCATTGTTCCTAGCATTACAACAAGTAAACTTACTTTTTTCATCAAACCACCTCTTAAAGAGATTTATTTATAGAATCTAGTAAGCATACGGATAAAATTAAATTTTGGATCACTTTTACACAAAAAAATAGAGAAGGTTTTTCGCCTTCTCTATTTCATGTAATTATTATTGATTTAAAGCATCAAGTACTTGCACAAGTCCTGCGCCGTAGTGATCTTCATTTCCTAAGTCAACTGCTGTATCCTTTAACAGCTGTCTAAGTTCGTCATTAGATAAATCAGATTTCTCCGCCCATACGCTTGCTGCAACCCCTGCAACATGTGGGGAAGCCATGGAAGTTCCGCTAAGAGAAGCATAATCATTTCCTGGTACAGTGCTTAAAGTATCCACACCAGGTGCTGCAATCTCTACAGCTGGGCCGGTACTAGAGAAACTTGGGCGATTATTATTTTCATCTACAGCTCCAACAGCCATGACAGAGTCATATTTTGCTGGATAATTCACTGTATCGAACCAACCTAAAGAACTTCCGCTATTTCCTGCAGCAGCTACAACTAATAACCCTTCTTCATTTGCAAGGTCAGCGAACTCCTCAAGAATCGGAGAACTTGTAGGTCCACCAAGACTCATATTTACTACGTCCATTCCGTTATTGATAGACCATTCAATGCCCTCTGCGATTCCAGCATAAGAACCACTACCATCATTACCTAAAACTTTCACTGCATATAAGTTTGCTTGTGGAGCAACTCCGACAACGCCTGTATCATTATTTGCTGCCGCTACTGTTCCTGCAACATGCGTGCCATGACCGTCTCCGTCGTTATATGGATCACTGTTTTCAGCATCGTCAAATACGGAGTGTCCGCCTTGAACGTTAGCAGCCAAGTCTTCATGAGATGCATCAATGCCTGTATCTAAAACAGCTACATCAACACCTTCACCTGTATGACCTTGATTCTGCGCTTCTGTTGCTTGAACTTGATCGATGCCATAAGGTGTAGTTTGATTTACCTTATGTGCTTCCGCATTTTTCTCTAAATGTTCAATGTGAGGATGATTACTTAACCCATCCGCCTGATCGCTTGTGAGCTCTAAGTGGGCAACATCTAATAGTTCATATTCGTTGACTACATCTCCTCCTTCTACACCAAAGGCATTAAGAAGGCCATTATATGCTGGCCCATCAAACATGACCAAATAATCCTCTTTTTCTTGAGAGTCGTCAGCAAATACAGTTCCATTAAAAGGAACAGCTAACATTGCTACTAATAAAATAACTGATAATAATTTCTTCATGTCTCCACTCCTTTTCTAATTTAAAATAAGTCAGGTAGGAAGCAAATCATATAGATCGTTATACAATTAAAAGGGGGGGAGCATTACGAATCTAAACAATATGTATGTTCCAACCCGACTTATTTTTTGGAATGATTTGAATTATATGATAATTAAAAATAATTTCAAACCCGACTTTTGATTTAGTTTCCAGTATTTACATCATGAAAAATAATTATAGTTATACGAAAAACTCAGAAATTTAGAATATATTGGAAGTGAATGGTGAAGGAAGTTAGTTTATATAAATGAAGTAAGATGTATGAAAATAGGTAAAAAGATTTTGAAAATCTATGAAAATAAGTGAGAAGAATTAAATTATGGTAGGATAAGTACAGAGAAGGTTCATGGAAAGAGAGGGAAAGATCATGTGGCAAAGAATCGCACTTATGATAGCAATGTTTGGCTTTTTAATAGTGATCGTAAGCCCATTTACTAACATGTATTCACTAACTCCAGCTGGAATGTCCTTAATCATGGGAATTATGCTAGTGTTATTGTCTGTAGCTGAACTGAATCGACAGAAAGGAATTCTCGGTTGGGGCTTTCTAGCAGCAGGGATACTTGTGTTAGTGGTAGCATTAATAGAATTTACTAGTTAGATAGGGTGGAATGAAATGAATATGAAAAAGATAATTGGATTGTATACAATCGTTGTATTAATCGCAGCTACGTATTTACTAATCTATTCGCCAGGACAACCTGTACTAGGCTTAGTTACGTTGTTTGTCCTGCCTCTCTTTATACTTAACGGCTACTGGTTCATCAAAAATAACCAGAAAATTGCTGGAGGATTACTTGCATTTGCTAGTGCGACATTGTTTATTGGGACCGCGGTGGAACTAATTAGGTGGGCGATGTAGTAAAAAAGGGAAAATTTACTGTTTTACACACTTATGAAATAAACGAACCTCCAGCTGAATCAAAGATAGCTGGAGGTTCGTGTTTTATTCTGTCATATATTTTAGCGTAAATTCATTTCCGCTAATTCGCTTAAACAAGTCGTTGTATTTGTATCTACCAGCAGGATTGATGACTTCTTCTTTCAGGAAATCACCAAATTGCTTCGGGTTATCTAGTATTTCTCCACCTGAATTTTCTTTAAATACTTGCTCAAGCATTTCACATGTCACGTCACCCATGAAGTAGTTATGCATGTAAATTGGGTGGGTGGTGAAATGGATGATGAAGGCCCATGGTGGCTTTTCTCCGAATGGTTCTTCATCTAGAACGTCCTTGTGATTTTGCCAGTATAATTCATATATATCATCTATGGAGTTAATCTCCCTTCGGTACAATTTGTGATCGAAGAAGATCCGAGCAATGCTACGTAATGAATTTAGTTTCTGGAATTCTTTTAATCGTTTAAATTCTTGTTCCACTTTTTCGTGATCGTCAAAGAATTTCTTATAGAACACAGGGCTGTAAAGAAAGCTTTGGAATAAATTAGCGATTCCTTCACTGATAATTCCACTAACCCCTTTGTTTAAAATAACCTCATCTGGATCAAGCAAGAAGGAATGTGCACCGTGACCAGACTCGTGCAGGAGCACCCCATATTCGTAAAACTTATTTTTCACATTGGCTAAAATTCGGGAGTCCTTACCTGATTCAATTCCGAAGTTATAACCCCACTCCGATTTATTTTTCCGTGGAAAGATATCGTAAGTAATGTTCATGTCGCGTAAATTGATTCCAAAGAGATCGAACAACTCGGAAACATGTGTATGGAACTCGGACATGTCTACTTGAGCATTCAAGGAAGGTGCAAGCTGAGATTGAATATAAGCTTCATCCCAAGGCATGATTTCGTCTTCGCCTAAAAACTCCTGCGCATAGTGGCGACGTCCTTCTTTCATTTTCGGAAGAATCTGTTGTAGTTCCTCTTCCCATCCATCGAATGTATCTTGTTCCAGTTCATTTTGCTCCAATTTCATCGCAACAAAATCTTCTGAACCATACTTCTCCGCAAGTTCTTTTCGTAAGTTGAGTAAGTTAATGAATCCTCGTTCGACCATCAAGTCATTAATTTGGTTACGTGCGAAAAAAGCTTCCTTACGTCGTTCGCGATCAGGATCCATACTCAAAATTTGTCCAAGCTCAACGGCTGACACTTCTTTTCCTTCAAACGTATAACGAAATGTGTTCAACGTTTTCGATAATTCATTCGTTTGCTCTTGAATTTTAGCATTTAATTCATTTAGTTCTTCGGAGAGGTGGAAAGGTTCAAAACTGTTATGTATAATCTCCGCTTTGCGTTGTTCTAGCTCTGATAAATCTTGCTTTTTATATTCATTGATTGCAGCGAATTTTTCCTGGTCTTTTAATATACCCATCATCTTTTCATACTGCTCTTTAATCCCGAAATCAAATCCAGTCGTAAATTGTGTCCAGTTGAGTCGCATGTATTGTGCTTGTTCTTCCTGCAACTCTTGTGCAATCTTTTCTATATTTGTCATAGTATTCTGACAACCCCTTTTAAAAATTTTTCCACATAAAAAGCGTAACACAACGTGAAAAGGAGTTCGAGTCATTTATTTAGAAAGGCGAAATAATTTTTAGCACTTTTTTTATTTTATTTACAATATGAAGGAAACTTGTGGTACCATTACAGGAAGTTTTTAACAACGGAGTGATAATAGTGGATTCTTTTAAAAAAAGGTGGAGAGAAAGGGAGAAGCTAGACCCTCTTACTAGGCGTAGATCTTTATTAGTTAGCTTGATTGCTTTTTTAATTACATTTGGGCTTCTCTATCATATCAATATTTTTGGGTTTCATTATCAGTTAGAAGAGGCTAGTGAGACAGGAATTACAGTATCTACAGGCATCAACTACAATACAAACCTCCATGTGCAAGCGCATGATCATTTTAGTTATGAAGATCAAGAAGACTGGTTATCTGGAAGGATTACATTAGCTTCGATTGTTCTCGGTACTATTTGCATTATGGTAGCGGGGCTCGTTAGTGAAACAATGTTGATGATTAAGAAGCATCGAACGTTTAAGAAATTTGGTTCCTTATTAATAATAAATATCATAAACCTAGTTCTGACAGCTATTCTCTATTATTTACAGCATCTCGGCATTGAGAGAATTGTTTTCAATGGATTTTAAAAATAGAGAGAAGTCGTTTATAGTAAATTCACTATATTTATGCAAAATTGTTTAAAATTATGATACCCTAGCAGGAACTTTTAACAGTGGAGTGGGGAAATTGAAAAATATTAAGGATTGGCTGGATAAACATTTGCGAAATACTGTCTCCCTCTTATTAGTCGGGGCAATCGTATACTTAATATGTTACGCAAATTTCTATCAATATAATATATTCGGTATACACTACATAACAGAAGGTGATGGAGAGACCGCTACTATTCTTACAGGCTTTCAATACAATGAAGAAGTTACAGTAGAAGCGAGTCGGTTTAATGACAAAGAGGAGCAAGTGGAGATCGTCGCTAGGAATGCAGATCGAC
This sequence comes from Halalkalibacillus halophilus DSM 18494, assembly GCF_000423105.1. Taxonomy (GTDB): domain Bacteria; phylum Bacillota; class Bacilli; order Bacillales; family Alkalibacillaceae; genus Halalkalibacillus; species Halalkalibacillus halophilus. The sequence continues at coordinate 58,329 of NZ_KE383978.1, forward strand.
TTTGGAACTCGTTAAACATTGTTATTATAACTGTAGTTACACTTATCATGGCTGTTTATTCCTATTTCAAGATTGAACGAACTCGAAATGAACTTTTATGGGGAATAGGGTTTAATCTGTTGTTGGTATTTCTTAATATAATTACTTATATACAAGCGATCGAAGCCCTTGAAAGAAATATAAACGGAAAGACTATCTAATCAATCGACTTACTAACAAATATAAACGCAAAACAAACAGTCGCATTCAAAGAAGCGAAAGCGTAATATACTATTTCTGTCGTAGCAAGCCCTAGATCAGGGAATCGGATAATGAACAAAGTTAATATGAAATGGATAACGAAAAGAACAACTGACAAGATACCACCGTTTCTTCTAATTAAGGACGCACGTTCCTCGTCTTGTCGGAATTGTGGATATAAAAAGTAGATTGTCCAGGTCGTAAACGCAAAGCTAAGTAGCATCAAGCCAGTTGGATCAGGGAATTGCCCAATCATGATGTCAATGACGTTAATGGCGATCACCATTACACTCATAATGATGACAATGGTAAGGTAGATCGGTCCTAATGTATGTTTTTTCATCGTAAGTCATCCTTCGTTTTAGTTAGATTTTTCTTCTGGTTCAAATACTTCTTCGATTGTACAGTTAAACACGAAAGCTATGTCAAACGCTAGCTGCAGAGAAGGGTTATACTTTCCTTTTTCCAAAGAAATAACGGTTTGTCTAGAGACACTGAGTTTCTCTGCTAAAGCGTCTTGGGTAAGTCCGGCATGTTTTCGTTTTTCTTTGATTGAATTATTCATTAGATGACCTCACTTAGATTCTCTTTGAAACGATAACTAACGAAATTGCTAGTACTAAAAATAGTAGTGAGACTGTGTAAAATATAAACTCTGATGCTAGTATTTCAAGATTGCCGTAGCTAATAAACATATAAAATATAATCATATACAAAATTAAAACTCCTAATGTATAAAAGGCACTCTTTTCCTTTATTTTAGTTGCTCGTTCATCCCCACTCTCCAAATGAGAATCTAAGTAAATAGATGTAATCCAATAAAATAAAAGACCTAGTATACTTAAAACCTCAAATGGGATATTACCGCTCGTAATTTCAATAATGATTATGGTTAAACCCACTAAACCAAGTATAACCGCACTCGCCAAAATAATCTTTCTCGAAATATTCTTCATTGTTTTCCTCCCCCGAACTTGGAAAAGTCATAATGTTAAGTCTACTTTACATATAAATGTCTGTAAACAGGTTCTTTTATTTTGAAAATTCGATATTTTTTGATAATATAAAAGGTGCGGGGAAAATGGAGCTTGTCTTCATATGCAAATATGAAAGCGCATACATTATGTAGTGACGTTTTTCTTGCTAGATCTATTTATACTAAGGAGGAGAAGGTATGACGTACAAGTTTCCGAACACAGATGGTGCAGTAGTAAATTTTAAAGAGCGTTATGAAAATTATATTGGTGGGGAGTGGAAGGCTCCTGTTAATGGTAATTATTTTGATAATGTAACTCCTGTTACTGGTAAAAAGTTTTGTGACATTCCTGCCTCAACGAAAGAAGATATTGAATTAGCTATAGACGCAGCACATGGTGCAAAAGAAGCGTGGGGGAAAACTTCTCCAGCTGAACGTGCAAATATTTTAAATAAAATTGCTGATCGAATTGAAAATAACTTAGAGATGTTAGCAGTTGCTGAGACTTGGGATAATGGTAAAGCTGTGCGTGAAACATTGAATGCGGATTTACCGCTAGCAGTAGATCACTTCCGTTATTTTGCTGGAGCGATTCGTGCGCAAGAAGGTTCTTTAGGGGAAATTAACAATGACACGGTAGCGTATCATTTTAACGAACCAATTGGTGTGGTTGGCCAAATTATTCCGTGGAACTTCCCAATATTAATGGCGACGTGGAAATTGGCGCCAGCCTTGGCAGCGGGAAATTGTGTGGTATTGAAGCCAGCTGAACAGACTCCAGCATCAATACTTTTATTGATGGAACTAATCGAGGATTTGTTGCCAGCAGGTGTGCTTAACATCGTCAACGGCTTTGGGTTAGAAGCAGGAAAGCCGCTCGCATCGAATCCACGAATCGGTAAGATCGCCTTTACTGGTGAAACGACGACCGGGCGTATGATCATGCAGTATGCTTCTCAAAACATTATTCCAGTGACGTTAGAATTAGGCGGTAAATCGCCGAATATTTTCTTCAAAGACGTCATGGACGAAGATGATGACTTTTTAGATAAGGCGATCGAAGGATTTGTTATGTTTGCATTGAATCAAGGGGAAGTTTGTACATGCCCATCTCGCGCTTTAGTACATGAAGATATTTACGATGAATTTATGGAGCGTGCATTGAAACGAGTTGAAGAAATTGCGACAGGAAATCCGTTAGATCCAAACACAATGATGGGTGCTCAAGCATCAAGTGAGCAGTTGGAAAAGATCCTTTCATATCTGGATGTAGGTAAGCAAGAAGGTGCCGATTGCTTAACTGGTGGTGCACAAAACAAAAAGGACGGCGATTTCGCAGACGGGTATTATGTCCAGCCAACAGTATTCAAAGGTCATAACAAAATGCGCATATTCCAAGAAGAAATCTTCGGTCCCGTATTAGCAGTTACTACTTTCAAGACAGATGAAGAAGCGCTTGAGATTGCTAATGATACACTTTACGGCTTAGGTGCTGGTGTTTGGTCACGTAATATTAATACCGCGTACCGTTTCGGACGTGCGATTGAAGCAGGTCGTGTCTGGACAAACTGCTACCATGACTACCCTGCCCATGCAGCTTTTGGTGGGTACAAAATGTCAGGTATCGGACGTGAAAACCATAAGATGATGCTTGGTCACTACCAACGTACGAAAAACTTATTGGTTAGTTACAGCCCGCAGAAATTAGGATTTTTCTAGAATCAAAATATGTACAGAAAGGTATGATGTGTGATGGTAGAACGCGTCACAGCGACGGATGCAACCTTGGAGTTGATTGAAAAACTAAAAGAAAAGCATGGTCCAGTAATGTTTCATCAGTCAGGTGGTTGCTGTGATGGCAGCTCACCGATGTGTTATCCAGATGGTGATTTAATGATTGGCGACCAAGATATTTATATGGGCGAGATCGGTGGAGCACCATTTTATATGCATACAAACCAATATGAATACTGGAAGCACATGCAACTGATTATAGATGTGGTCGATGGAAGAGGTGGAATGTTTTCTTTAGAAGGAGTAGAAGGAAAACGATTTTTAACACGATCACGTGCGTTTACGGATGAGGAATTTAGAGAGCTTCAGGCGGCAGATTAATAAAAAGGAACTTCGCTAAGTTGATAGGCGAAGTTCCTTTTTAATTAGTAATTACCAAATAAATCAGAGATTGATTTTTCCTTGGTCGTATCAATATGACTATAAGTAGATCGCCTAATAATCTGTAAAGCGGCATCGTTATCGTCCGAATGTTCAGATGCCATACAGTCTTTAGGAACCCACATTTTATAATCTCGCATATAGGCATCATTAGCGGTGAATAAAATGCAAATGTCACCAGCTACCCCTGTTAGAACGAGGTTATCGATGTTTAACTGTCGTAACAAGATGTCTAGTTGTGTTCCAAAAAAACCGGAATGTTTAGGCTTGATAATAAAATAATCATCGCCATCTGGACGAAGTGCTTCTACGGTTTCTTTGCCCCGACCTTCTAAACAGTGCTCAATCAAGTCATCTTTGTCCTCTTGCCATAACCCGAAATTATCATTTACATAAATAATCGGGAGTCCTTGTTCGTTCGCTTGTTTTTTTAAATCTAGAATAGGTTCAACAATCGGTTTCGTGTGGTAAAGAAGATCGTCTCCTCCTTCGAAATCCATCGAATTTAACATGTCGATAATTAATAATGCGGTGTTTTTACTCATATTTTATCACCCTTTAAATCTGTCTGGTCCAGGTGCTATTTCGCGTTTATGCTTCGTGCTATCATATAGTTCTTTTACACGTTTTTCGTCTTTTTCACCAATCGATTCTCCTCGTATATATGCATCGATTTTGTCATAGGAGACTCCTAATTCGTCCTCGTCTGTTTGTCCTTCCCAAAGCTCAGCACTAGGTGGTTTGCTGATAACCTGTTCCGTTACTCCTAAAGCTTCAGCCATGTCTCGGACCTCTTGCTTGCTTAAGTTCAGAAGCGGCATCAAGTCTGCACCACCGTCACCATATTTTGTGAAGTACCCAGTATAGGTCTCAGGTGCATTCCCTGTACCGATTACAAGATACTCATAGTTTTGTGCAACAGCGTACATCGTACTCATGCGAAGTCGCGCCTGGAAATTTGCTTTTACCATGCGGTCGTTATCCTCATTCCATTCATTTGAAACTTTTTCTTGCATAGCTTTCACTGCTGTATGGAAAGTATCTGTTAGTTCAATTCCAACGTAACGGATGCCAGAGTTCTCAGCTACTGCAACTGCATCTGTTTGATCTTCCACACGTTGATTGATTGGTAAAATCACCCCGAAAGAATGATCGGGAAAAGCTCGTTTGATTAAATAAGCAACAACAGCAGAGTCTATGCCTCCACTTATACCTACAAGGGCGCCTTTTGCACCAGCATCATTTACTTGGTCTCTAATCCAATCTACTAAGTACTCTATATGTTTTTCCACAACTACATTCCTCCTGAATTACTTTCTACTTGTATACTTTCCTTCCTTTTTAAGAAAATAAACCTTTCTAGTCAGTTTATTTGATTTTTCAGCGCCAATAATGAATAATGTGAGTGGATAAAAAAGTACGGTTTATTATTACTTTAGGGGGATCATTATGAAAGTAGAAATTTATTCGGATGTAGTTTGTCCATTTTGTTATATTGGAAAGAAACGTTTTGAGCAAGCTTTAGAGAAGTTTGCAGATAAGGAAAGTGTTGAAAGTACTTTTCGTAGTTTTCAATTAGACCCAGATGCTGCTCCAGCGCCCGGGGAGGACATTCATGCGATGTTGGCAAAAAAGTACGATGTCCCTTATGAAAAAGGACAAGAAATGAACCGTCAAATGGCTGAGCAAGGAAAAGAAGTAGGCGTCGAAATGAATTTCGATCAGGTTAAACCTGCAAACACGGAAGATGCACACCGCTTAAGCCAATATGCTGAAAAAGAAGGTAAGATGGATGCTTTGATGGAAAGGTTAATGCAAGCTTACTTTAAAGAAGGTAAGGATGTAGGAGATCATGAAGTTTTAGCAGATTGTGCAGCGGATGTAGGAATGAACCGAGAAGCTGCTTTGGAAGTGTTAAAGCGAGAAGATTATAGGGATGCGGTTGTTCATCAACAACAAACGGCCCGTCAAATTGGAGTAACTGGTGTACCGTTTTTCGTGTTTAATGGTAAATATGCCGTTTCTGGCGCGCAAGCAAGTGAAACTTTTTTAGAGATTTTGGAAAAAGTACACGAGGAAGAAAAAGCTGAAAATCAATTAGAAATGATCAATACAGGAGCGAAAACGGAGTATTGTGAAGGCGATGATTGTGGCGACAAATAAATAATTTATTGAGAATCGGTAGTCACATTGTGGCTGCCGATTTTTTTCGGGGAATAACTACGGTAATGAATTCAATCGCTCGTAAGGAAGTCCAATCAACCGTTAGCAAGCTCCAATCACCTGTCAGGAAGCCCAATCAACCGTTAGCAGGCTCCAATCGCCCGTCAGGAAGCCCAATCGCTCGTTAGCAGGCTCCAATCGCCCGTCAGGAAGCCCAATCGCCCGTCAGCAGGCTCCAATCGCCCGTCAGGAAGCCCAATCGCCCGTCAGCAGGCTCCAATCGCTCGTTAGGAAATCCAATCAGGATCCAAAAGGCCAATCAGTCGTGAGAACGATCAAATCAGGATTCAAAGTGTCCATCTAATTGACCACGTACCCCCAATCTATGGGTTGCTACTGTGACCCTTATGTACGTATGTTTTAAGAAAACAATTCCAATGTTTTTCTTCTTCTCCCTCTAGATAAATTATTTTCTTCTTTCATGTAGCTGCTGGTGGAGTGTGCGAACCTGTTCTGCAAGTTCTGGTACAGGTCCATCTACTACAGCATCACGGATTACTTCTTGGATGGGAAGATTCCGAACACGTGACGGGGGCAATCCCAGGTCACTCATCCATTGTATAAGTTGTTCAGACGAACTAGCATAGACAATCCGACCTAAACCAACCCACCCGTGAGCCGCAGCACACATCGGGCAATGTTCGCCTGAGGTATACACCGTTGCTATACTGCGCTCATCGGGACTCATATTCTTAGCTGCCCACCGCGCAATAGAAAATTCCGGATGTTGAGTATGATCTCCACCTGCCACGTGGTTATGATCCTCGAAAAGCACTTTTCCATCAGCCGCAACAAGGACTGAACCAAACGGATCGTCACCTTTTTCAAGGGCTGTTTTCGCTAGCTCCACACAACGCTCTAACTGCCTTAAATCGAACGTACTTATCATCTTAAATCCCCTCTTTTCCCACAAATGTATAGGCTACTCATATTATTATATATTAACCCACATACCTGATTGCAATCTAAATGAACAAAAAAAATAAACGAAAGAAATAGCTTATTACAAGTGTTGAGCCACCTATTTACATAAGTCCGCAATCAGTATTCAAAGTGTCCAATCAGTCGTCAGCCCGCTCCAATCAGGATTCAAAGTGTCCAATCAGTCGTCAGCCCGCTCCAATCAGTATTCAAAGTGTCCAATCAGTCGTCAGCCCGCTCCAATCAGGATTCAAAGTGTCCAATCAGTCGTCAGCCCGCTCCAATCAGTATTCAAAGTGTCCAATCAGTCGCCAGCCCGCTCCAATCAGTATTCAAAGTGTCCAATCAGTCGTCAGCCCGCTCCAATCAGGATTCAGAGTGTCCAATCAGTCGTCAGCCCGCTCCAATCAGGATTCAAAGTGTCCAATCAGTCGTTAGCACACTCCAATCAGGATTCAATCCAAAAAAGCTCATATATAATTCTCCTATTTTATAATCCTGTTTCTAAAAGCCTCTTTGCAATTACATGATACCCTTGTTTGTTTGGATGTATGCTTTTGAAGGCGAGCAGCTTCCGGTGGTGAGCTCTGAATTCATCATAGACATGGACGTAGCGAACTACTTGGTCTTCAAAGCTGTATAAAGTATGGTTCCAACGGTGAATCCAATAGTCACTATACGTTAATTCTGGGTATGGATTGTAGAGACCAACTAAGCGAATTTGATAAGGTATCGTAGACCCAGCTTTTAATTGATGGATGGTATCGAGAATTCTAAAAATGTTTTCTTCGAATTGAAAGGAAGCGTATTCGAAATACATTGGGTTACCTGTTCGCATAAGCAGGCGATTTGCACGTAGTAAATCGTTGCTTCCGGTCGTGATTGTGAACAGGTTTCCATAGGTAAGCCGTTCTTGGACATAAGGGTCTTGCATCAAATCGACTAAGTCTTCACTTAGCAATCTTTTTCTTGCGAAGACTTCTGTACGAACAGGTATTTTCCATTCGTGAGAGAGATCTGACGCATACTTCTGTACAAATCCCTTCGTGAACTTACTTCCAACACCTACAGTTAATGAATCACCTAGTGCTTTATAGATAATTTCTCTCATAAAAATACCCATCCTTTCTCTCGCCCTCTTTTATAAATATGAAAAAGGGGAGAGATTCGAATGGGTGTATATCTTATTTACTTATTAATAGAAAACTGGGAAGAGAAAACGCCATAAGTTTCCGTATGGGAATCTGTGTCTTCTAAAGCGTCTGAATCTTCTAGGGTATCTTCCGGGGCCGTATCCATAAGAGCCATGACCACCAGGGCCACCCCATCCACCCCATTGCCCCCACTGACGGGAGTCCTCTTGTTCTTGGCGATCGTGATCACCATAAGGGATGAGGATCGTTACTCCATCATCAGAAATCTCATCGATGATTCCTTCGACTAATTGGCCATCATTTAAATGTAGTTGCACAAAATGTAATTGATGTTCACGACACAAATCTTGCATCTGCTTCTTGTGTTTCTTTGGATCCATTTGTTGTGGTGACTCCATGTTTGGATGCTGGTTGTTTGGCATCATGTTCATCGGATGCTGGTTATTCGGCATCATATTCATGGGGTGTTGGTTACTTGGCATCATGTTCATCGGGTGTTGGTTGTTTGGCATCATATTCATCGGATGCTGATTGTTCGGCATCATGTTCGCAGGGTGTTGATTATTTGGCATCATATTTGACGGTTGTTGATTGTTACTCAATGTAATCCACCTTCCTTTCATCCTCATCCTTAAGATATTCACAATTAATGAATTCGTGACAAATGCGTAGAAAGATATGGAGAGAAAATTCGTGATATACTTATCAGCGATATGCTTGGAGGTGTAAGTGTGGAAGCTCAAAAGAATTCAAATGATGTCATAGTGAAACATACTCCGTTTTATTATGGTTGGGTAATTGTTATTATGGCGGCATTAGGGGTCTTTTTCTCGGGACCAGGTCAAACGTATTCGGTTTCTATTTTTATTGATGCATACATCACGGAATTTGGTTGGAGTCAATCGCTTGTTTCATCTATGTACTCTGGGGCAACATTATTATCTGGTTGCTTGATGATTTTACTTGGAAAAATGATTGATCGACGGGGACAAAAGGCGATGTCGATTGTTGCTGGGGTTATGTTAACGATCGCTTGTTTATTTAATAGCTTTATTTTAGGACCGATTATGTTGTTTATTGGTTTCTTTCTTATTCGTATGTTTGGACAAGGATTAATGGAGATGGTTCCAAATACGCTTGTTCCGCAATGGTTTGTTAGAAAAAGAGGGAAGGCGATGGCGTTTATGGAGATCGGAGGATTTCTTAGTGCGGCTGCATTACCTCCGTTAAACGTCTGGCTCATTGCTTCATTTGGTTGGAGCGGGGCATGGCAAGTTTGGGCAGCGATTCTGTGTTTATTTTATATTCCACTCATTATTCTTTTTGTGAAAAATAAACCTGAAGAATATGGTTTGGCACCGGATGGACCGATTGAAAAAAAGTATAAAGAATTCTCTGAGGAAATAAACAGTGAGATCAATAAAGTAAGTTGGCCGCTCCATCAAGCGATTCGAACATGGAGCTTTTGGGGCGTTCTATTTTGTATTGCGGTTCCGGCAATGGTTAATACTGGCCTGACTTTTCATATGGTCTCTATCCTTGGAGAAGAAGGGATATCAAGAGGAGAAGCGTCATTCGTACTCAGTATGATGGCCTTGGTTGCTTTTCCACTCTCGTTCATTGCAGGGTTTGTGTTGGACCGTTTCGCTTTACATAAAGTTTTTGCACTAACGTTAATCATTGAAACAACTGCTTTAATCGTACTTCTCTTTGCTGATTCATTTGCTTCGGCATTAGTATTCGGGTTTTTGCGTGGAGTGGGTGCAGGTTTTGGAACGATTTGTTTAGGGTTAATTATACCGAATTTTTTCGGGACGGGTTATTTAGGAAGTTTAAAAGGAGTAGGGGTAACTTCAACAGTAATTGCTTCTTCATTAGGTCCGTTACCATTCGGTCTTGCCTATGATTGGTTTGGTGGATACACTGAAATTCTTATTGCCATGCTAGTGTTTCCTTTACTTGCGATCTTCGTTGCGTGGTTTAATAAAGGTCCAGATGATACGAAGTTAGTTCGATAAAAATTAGGTATATTTTCTCATTTTGTCGTTTTTGTGACAAAATCCGTTAGTTACTCTATTTGTTTAGGGTAATGTACTTACAAGATATTAAAAAGGAGGATGACAGACATGGTAGACGAAAGAAAAGAAGAAGAAAGAATCGAACGTCGTGAAGAACCAGATCGCACAGGTTCCACGGCAATCAAATCGATTACCGCTATTATTATTGTTGTATTAATTATTTTCTTCTTTATTTACTTTGTATTCCCATTATTTACTGGAGACGGTGATGATGGAAATGGTGAAGATGTAGATATTGAATTAGATGTAGATGATGGCGAAGATGGCGGAGATGGTAACGGCGGTGATGCTAGCGGCGACAACGGTGGAGACACTGGAGGCGACGAAGGTGGAGACGCAGAAGAAGAAACAGATGACAGTGGCGATGAAGGCGACGACGGTGAAGACACCGACGAAGAGTCTTAAAGTCATACAAAAATTATAGAAAATCAGATTAGTTCTGGTAAGAGGGTGATTCTAAATACGTTTTAGGTCACCCTTTTTTATGAAATTTATGACTAAAAAGTATTTTAAGTAACATGCTAGAAACATATGACAAAGACAGGAGAGAGAAAATTGTGCGTAAAACCAATTTAATTGATTGGCCGACGTTTATTGCCTCGTTCATTCTATTGTTGGCGGTAGTAATTCCGCTAGTACTATTTCCAGACGCGGGAGCTGAAATAGTTGGCATTGTTAATGAATTTGTATCTAGTAGGTTTAAGTTTTTATACTTATTAATGGGACTTGGTGTGTTTTTCTTTTTAATTTTTGTAGCATTTAGTCAAAATGGTCATGTGAAGCTTGGTGAAGATGATAAACCTGAATTTAGCACGTTATCTTGGGCCGGAATGCTTTTTAGTGCGGGTATTGGCTCTAGTATCCTGTACTGGGCTACGATCGAGTGGGCCTATTACTACCAGGGTCCTCCATTTGGATTAGACCCAAGTGAGCAGCAGCTAGAAACGATTCAATGGGCTTCCACGTATGGAATTTTTCACTGGGGACCAATAGCGTGGGCGATTTATTGTTTACCTGCGATCCCTATGGCTTATTTCTTTTATGTACGAAAGACGCCGGTAATTAAAGTGTCTGAAACAGTTCGACCAGTAATCGGAGGATGGGCGGATACGTTTGTTGGGAAAATCATAGACGTTCTATTCATCTTCGGCTTATTAGGCGGGGCTGGAACTACATTAGCTTTAGGAACCCCGTTAATCGCAAGTGGTATTTCTGAACTCACAGGTTTAGAGGACACCATGACCATGCGGACGATTATCTTGCTTTTAGTAACAGCAATTTTCGGAATCAGTTCGTATGTTGGATTAAAAGAGGGGATTAAGCGATTAAGCGATATAAATTTAAGTTTGGCGCTATTCTTACTAGCATTCATTTTAATACTCGGACCAACACAATTCATAGTCGATACCACGACGAATAGTATCGGGTTGATTTTAGATAACTTCTTCCGAATGAGCACCTGGACGGAGCCATTTGCGAATTTGGGTGAATTTGAAGCAACAGGTTTTCCGGAAAGTTGGACCGTGTTCTACTGGGCTTGGTGGTTAGTATACGCACCATTTGTAGGTCTGTTTATAGCCAGAATTTCCCGTGGTAGAACTATCCGCCAAATGATATTTGGAACGATGGTATATGGTTCGATTGGTTGTTTGTTGTTCTTTGGAATCATGGGGAACTTTGGATTGTATTTGCAAATGTCAGGTGGCTTTGATGTCATTAATGTATTAAATGAACAGGGTGCACCTGCTGCGATTATTTCCATTATTAATCAGCTACCACTCGCAAAAGTAATGGTTTCTATTTTTGTAATCTTAGCTGTTATTTTCTTAGCAACAACGTTTGACTCCAGTTCCTTTATCTTAGCTTCTGTAACACAGAAAAAGCTAGAAAATGAAGAACCATTGCGTTGGAACCGACTATTCTGGGCATTTACGCTATGTTTAATGCCACTAACGTTAATGTTCTTAGGTGGATTGGACACGTTACAAACCGCGAGTATTGTAGGTGGTTTCCCGCTGATCTTCATTATGTTCCTGCTCGGATGGGCCTTTATGAAAGCCTCAACGGGTGACATTAAAGATGATGACCAGTATAAATCGAAAACAATTGTGGTTGATTATAAAGGTGTAAGAGAGCGTATGCGAGCGAGACGTTTACGGAAGAAACAAGAGCGTGAAGAGAAGAAGCAAAACCGTAGATCACTGAAGGATGACCAGCAGGATAAGGAGTAAAGATAAAAGGAGCTGCCTACAAAGGTAGCTCCTTTTCCTATTCTATTATAGCATAAAAATTCAGATAATTTTAGACTGCATTTTCCTAAAAAACCCATTTATACTTAAGTAGGAAACTACATTGGAGGGATTTATATGTTAGGTGTAAACAAAGGAACGGTTGTTTTAATGGAACAACAGGAAGCGTATCCAGCTTTATTTCAAGCAGAAAAAGAGCTTTTAGGTGAGATATTTGGAAATCAAGTCGTGGCAATCGAACATATTGGTAGTACGGCCATTAAAGGAATTCAAGCTAAGCCGATCATTGATATCATGATTGGGGTGGAGGACTTAGATAATGTAGAGAAATTGGATAAAAGGAAAATGGTGGAGAATGATTATTATTTTTTAAAAGTAAAGCTTGAGGGCAAAGTGGTGGCTGCGAAATTTTCCTCTCTTGAACACCTTACAAAAACATATATTCTTCATATCGTTGAACATGGCGGTGACTGGTGGCAGAAGCATCTTTTATTTAGAGATCGCCTAAACGCAGAACCTGCTTTGGCTTTACAGTATGAACAATTAAAGCTCCGTTTAGCTGAGCAATATCCTACTGACGAGGCTGCTTATACGGATGGAAAAGAGGCGTTTGTGAATCAAGTTGTTCAAAAAAAAATTTAGCGTTTCAAGAACTACAATTTTAGGGAACTGGTTTATAAGAGAGGTGAGGTGATGGGGAGAATATTTTCTAATATGTACGATGTAATGATGCGGCCGGTCGAAAAGTATTCATTTGCGAAAATGCGAAAAGAACTGCTAAAAGGTGCTTGTGGGAAGGTATTAGAAATTGGTTCTGGCACCGGAGTGAATTTTCCTCATTATCCATCTGGCGTTTCCATTACTGCTTTGGAACCAGATAACCAGATGATCAAATACGCATTCAAACGTGCTGAAAAGGTAAAGGCAGAGGTTGTCATGGTACACGGGGAGGCGGAAACCCTACCATTTGCAGAAAATAGCTTTGATACCATTGTTAGCACATTGGTGTTTTGTACCATCCCTCGCCCAGAAGAAGCAATGAAAGAAATAAAGCGGGTGTTGAAACCGGGTGGAACGCTATTATTTTTGGAGCATGTAAGAATGGATCATTCCAAAATTGGGCGTACGCAAGATGTCATCAATCCTATATGGAAGCGACTTGCAGCAGGATGCCATTTAAACAGACAAACTGGTAAGCTTTTGGAGCAGTCAGGTTTAGAAATATTAAGTGAAAAAACGCATTACCGGGGCTTGCTCCTCATTCTGAAAGCAAGACTTCCCTAGCCTTTTTTAAAGAAAATCCAAATTATAATAGCGAAAAAAAGTATCCAAAAAATTAAAAAAGCATTGCTAAATAGGAATTCTTGCATAACAATCTCCTTTCGTCGGTTAGAATATATTTATTATCGTTGATTGAAAACAACGTGGCAACCGATTGGCGTAGAATTTTATTTTACAGGCAGGTATGCAGGAAAGAAATATTGAAACTTACTATGAATTAAAAAGAAAGCAGGGAAATCGATGCAGCAAACAGTAGATTTAGGAAATGATATTTCATTAGTCGATTTATACGATTTGAAAATGCCTCAAAGAACTGGATCTTATATTATAGACGCGGATGAACTTACAATTGTTGAAACAAGTGCAAGTCCGTCTATTCCTTATTTGCTTCAAGGACTAGAAGAATTAAATATCGATCCCAAAGATGTGAAGCATTTAATTGTAACGCATATCCACTTAGATCATGCAGGTGGTGCGGGGCTATTTATGGAGCACTGTCCAAACGCCACGGTTTACGTGCATCCACGTGGGAAACGTCATTTAGCGGATCCAAGTAAGCTAATCAAAGGGGCAAAAGTTGTTTACGGTGATAAATTTGATGAGTTGTTTGATCCGATTGTACCAATTGCGGAAGAACGACTAGTCGAAAAAGCAGACGGCGAACAGTTGAACATAGGGAAAGGACGTACGCTTACTTTCCATGACTCTCCAGGTCACGCCAAGCATCATTTTTCGATTCATGATTCTAAGAGTAATGGTTTTTTCACAGGGGATACGATTGGTGTACTATACCCGCACGTAAAAGAGTATGTAGGCGATTTTGTGTTGCCTTCCACCTCTCCAAATCAATTTGATCCAGTGGCAATGCTTTCTTCTTTAGAAAAGATTGAAGAGATCCGTCCCGATCAGATCTTTTTTGGGCACTTTGGCCAATCTAGTAATCCGTTTTCCGTTTATGATCAAATTAGAAATTGGTTACCTATCTTTTTATCCACTACAGAGAAAGTTCTCAAGGAATTTGATGAGGATGAACAAGCGGCGGAGGCTATATCAACCCAATTGATGACACAGGTGAAAAATTATTTGGTAGAAAACGGCGTGCCCCCGGAATCGGATGTGTTTGACTTGCTGATGTTAGATTTAGATGTATGTGCGATGGGATTAGTTGATTATTTCAAAAAACAATAAAAGAGGAGAATTTGCGTGAGTGGTTGGCTTTATAGCCTGTATTTTGTGTTAGTTGGAGTAATTGCGGTTTTTACAGGCGAAATCGTTACATTTATTATGCTGGCATTTATATTTATCGTGCTTTATAACATAAGTACAACGTTAAATAAGATGTACCAGTTGCAAAAGAATAGTCAAGAAGAGAAATAACCGACTGAATTGGTTGGTTATTTTTTTGGGTTTTTGGAATTTGAATTGGTTTGATTGATTTTTACTAATAGGAAACCAGCGATAGAAAAACCGACCCAAACTAAGAAGTAATTCTGCCAGACACTATCATTTTCTGCATAGCGATCCGCCACATACCGGAGTGCAATGATGACGGTAGGGACGAATACCATCCATAATAAATATTTAGATATCTTGGAATTAATCATTGGTTTCACCCCTCCTAAACTAGTCTATCATTTCCTCACAAAAAAAGTATGCAATTTTATTGACGTTCTTCATAAAAACGAATATGATAGACTACGTTGAAAATAATTCCGACTAAGTTTATCAGAAAAGGGAGTGTTAGCTTTGGCTACAAAAGTTCAACCAGTAAATGAAGTTCGTGATCCGATCGAACGCGAAGATACTGGTTTAAATAAACCACAGAATAAATTAATTATTGGTGCCCTAATTGCATCAGCGATTTTAATGGTGCACTTAATGACCTCATACGATGGCGTTCAAGCGTTACTTTTAGTTATTGGTCTATTATTAGGTTATACCTTATTTCATGCGCGATTTGGTTTCACGTCAGCCTTTCGTCGATTCATGTCAGTTGGAAACGGGCAGGCGCTTCGGTCACACATGGTCATGTTGGCAGTAGCGGTAACCTTATTTGCTCCAATTTTAGCATTTGGAATTTCATTTTTCGGAACAGGAGCTTCCGGATACGTAGCACCAATTGGAATTAGCTTATTAGTTGGTGCCTTCATGTTTGGTGTCGGCATGCAACTCGGCGGTGGGTGTGCTTCTGGTACATTATATGCTGTCGGAGGTGGGCGCACCGTAATGTTTGTGACCTTATTATTCTTTATCATTGGGTCGACGGTTGGAGCGTACCATTTACCATTTTGGACAGAAGACTTACCAGCTTATCAACCAGTTTCTTTAGCTGAAACGACTGGCTTTGGATATGGTGGAGCATGGGTAATTTCCATTGCTTTATTCGCTTTAGTTGCGTGGATTACATTAATTGTTGAGAAGAAGAAAAACGCACCGAAAATGGCTCCAGTACCATCTGGAAAAGGTTTTTCAAGAATCTTCCGTGGTTCATGGCCATTATTCGCTGCCGCAATTGTCTTAGCAGTATTAAATGCTTTAACACTAATGACACGTGGTCAACCGTGGGGCGTAACGTCAGCGTTCGCTTTATGGGGATCTAAAGCTGCAGACTTCTTAGGATTTGATGTAGCAAGCTGGGGTTACTGGCAAGGAGAAAGCGCAGCAGCATTAGAGGCATCCATTTTAACAGACTCCACAACCGTACTTAACTTCGGTGTGATCATCGGTGCATTCATTGCATCAGCAGCAGGTGGATTATTTAAATTCACACGCATTCGAGTCGGAAATGTTGCCGCAGCTGTAATCGGCGGTCTATTGATGGGCTATGGTGCACGCTTAGCATTCGGTTGTAACATCGGAGCATACTTCGGAGGAATCGCATCCTTCAGCTTACACGGATACATCTGGGGAATTTTAGCTCTCGGTGGAACCTTCTTAGCTCTGTACTTGCGGCCACTCTTTGGCTTATCCGTACCAAAATCAAAAGATTCATTCTGTTAACAGAAACTATACAAATACCCACAAGCGGGAATGTCGCTTGTGGGTTTATTTATGTATTGGTGAGTTCCAATCAGTCGTTAGGAATTCCAATCAGTTGTTAGCGAGGTTCAATCAGTCGTTAGGGAGTCCAATCAGTTGTTAGCGAGGTTCAATCAGTCGTTAGGAAGCTCAATCGCCCGTCAGCGAGCTCCAATCGCTCGTCAGGAAGGCCAATCGCCCATTAGCGAGCTTCAATCGCTCGTCAGAAAGTCCAATCGCCCGTCAGCAAGCTTCAATCGCTCGTCAGAAAGTTCAATCAGCCGTCAGCACTATCCCCAATCGTCCTTTATTGAACATGTATTTAAGCTTTATAATTCGGCTTAGGAATAGTAAACCAAAATTCGTTTACATTTTCCGAACTGATTACTCCGATCTCACCGTTATGCTTTTCGACTATCTCTTTTGCAATCGCAAGTCCAAGGCCACTACCACCAGATTCTTTCGTCCGTGATTGGTCCATTCGATAAAACCGCTCAAAGATCGATTTCTGTTCATTAGCAGCAATCTCTTCCCCTTGGCTTATAACAGATATTCGATAGTTTTCACCATGTTCCTCGCCTTTAACTTTTACTGCTGAATCTGTTTGGTGATAATGAAGTGCGTTATCAAGCAAATTACTGATTACTTGCTGAATTCCTTCTATGTTCACTTTCAGATTACAGGATTGAATTGACGATTCTAAAGGGATTTTAGCGCTGTCATAGCTCCATTTAAATGTGTCCAAACAATGTTGTATATGTTCGGTGATTTCAGTCCTTTGTTTATCCATATAGTTTTGTACTGCAAAATAATCGAGTTCTTTTAATTGGTCAATTTGTGTAATTAATCGCTTTAACCTAATCGACTCTTGGTAAAGAGAATCATATATTGCCTTATCAGGATCTATGTCACCCGACTTAATTGCATATAAATAACCACTCAAATTAGATACAGGTGTCCGCAGTTCATGTGATAGATCGGATATCATTTTGTCTCTAGTTTGGGTATTCGACTTCAGTTGAGAGATTAAATCGTTATACTGTGAAATTAACTGACCCACTTCATTATTGGAAGAGTAAGCTACTGGCTCTGGATATCCTCCAGATTTTAATTCTTCCGTTGAAATAATCATCGATCTAATTGGTTTAATTAAATTTTTAGTTAGGTAAAAGTGTAAAAAGCTACCGATAAAGATGCTGATTAAGCAGAAGATTAATAAATATTGAAATAGTAGGCTTTCGAATCGAGATTGAGCACTTTGATCCAAGCTGCCAATTGACTCAACTAACAAACAGGCTGTATGATAAATCGCAAAACTACTTAGAATTATGGCGAGAGAGACCATTGTAATGTTTATAAAGGTTAATCGAAATAATAGTCCTTTAAAAAACGGAGTCTTCTGGAACAAATTTATACCCCATTCCTCGAACAGTTTGGATTTTCTGAGTCTGATCTTTATCTCTTATTTTCTCTCTAAGTTTCTTTATATGTGCATCAATGGTTCTATCATATACTGCCGATTCACTATTGGGGTAAAGCTGCTCTATCAATTGGTCTCTAGAGAAAACCGTATTGGGGTTTTGCATAAAATGATAAAGCAAGTTGAATTCATGCTTTGTTAACTGGATTTGTTCTCCACGTAGAGAGACTTCGCCTTTGCGGACTTTTACACAAAGACCATCATAGGTTATTTTTTGGCAGTATCTACCAGTTCTTCGTAAGACTGCTTCGACATGGGCAAGAAGTTCCTCTGGTTCAAATGGTTTTGTTAAATAGTCATCTGCTCCGAGCCGTAATCCATTCACTTTATCGGTTACTTGTGACTTAGCAGAAAGCATAATAATTGATACATCTTCTTGCTCTTGAGTACGTACCCATCCACAGAAATCCTCACCGCTAACTTTTGGCAACATTAAATCTAAGATAACCAAGCATGGATGATGATTTAAAAATAGATCTTTAGCCTCTAAACCATCTACGGCTTCTATTACTTCGAATCCCGCTTTTTCAAGGTAGACTTTAACTAAATTTCGAATCATATTGTCATCTTCCACTACTAGTATGGTTTGCTTCATTCGTAACACCTCTTTACCCCTTCATTATAATAAAAAGTACCAGGCTAATCCATTTTCTCAAACTCTTGTACCATCATTTCATAATTAAGTGGACCAATCATTTTAAATTGAATGACTCCATTTGTATCAACCAAATAAGAGGTTGGAACTGGAGATATTTCATAGAGGTTAGCTACTTCTTCATATTTATCAAGTAATATGGGGAAAGTTAATCCGAAATCATCAACAAAATTAACGACATCTGATCTTGCAGCTTCTGTGCTAGAGAGGTTTACAGCTAATATTTCTACTTCCTCGTCTTCATACACACTCTGCATATCAGGCATTTCCGCGCGACACGGCGGACACCATGTCGCCCAAAAGTTTATCATCACTTTTTGACCACGGTAGTCAGATAATTGAACAATTTCTCCTTCTAGTGTTTCAAGTTCAAAATCAGGAGCTTCACTTCCAAGGTCCAGTCCAACCTCTATGTCATCCGCGTTCACATCTTCTGGTTCTCCACTTACCATATATTCTTCTTCTTCATTGTGCTCTTCTTGAACTGTATCGTTTTGATCGACTGCGAACTCATAAACTGCCCACGCAAACATACTTACTATTAACGTTAAAATGATATATTTTTTCATTTATTATTACCTCCTATTAACCTAAATTAGAAAACCAAGTATCATCAATTAAATTTAAAAGAAAGATGGATATACGTGACATATAGCCAGTAAAGAGTAGTACTCCCATCATAATCATGATGACACCCCCGACTTTCATAATGATTCCGCTATAACGGACAATCCATCTCGTGGATCCAATGAAAAAGGTAAGCACTAAAAAGGGGATGGCAAATCCGATCACATATAACAAAGTGTAAATTGCTCCTTGAGAAGGATTACTTGCAGCGACAACTAATATGGTTGCAAATATAGGCCCAATGCAAGGAGTCCAACCAGCAGCAAAACCCATACCAACAAATACCGAACCTAAATAGCCAGCTGGTTTTTGGGCGAAACGAAATTTCTTTTCTTTCATAAAAGCAGTGATGTTTAACCACCCAGCAACGAATAATCCCATTACAATAATGAAAATACCAGCGATCCGTTGAATAAATAGCCCCGATTCACCAGCTAAAAAGCCTTGGATCCATTGGCCTAAAAAAGACACTCCAATACCAAGACCAATAAAAATAAGTGATACACCAAATAAAAACAGCACAGAATGCAGTAATAATTTTGTTCTGATTTTTGCATCCTTATTCGTTTCTAGCTCTTTTACGCTAACCCCAGTTATATATGAAAGGTACGCTGGGAATAGAGGTAACGTACAAGGTGAAAGAAAGGATAGGACACCAGCACCTAAAGCTAACCAAATTGTTAAATCTGCAACATCAATCATGTGATACCAACTTTCTCGATTGTTTTAAGATTATGAAAATCCCAATAATTAATATGAAACCAACAAACCAAGGTGAAACCATATAAGAAAACAACGTTATGAAAGGCAAAGTAAAAACTAAGTAAAGTTGACCAACTCCCCAAAATGTAATAGTTAGTGCAGAAACTTGATTTAAGGAAAGTAAATTCGTTGATATGGTGTACCCGACTGCCGACAGAACAAGAACTATCAAATAAGGAAAAGTGAAACTATTTTCGTGCCAGATTAGATCAATAAATGTATAGCTCAACGAAGCGAAAAGAGTTATCCCTACCAGTGTATAAACAAATATATGTAGCTGTAGATCTTTCCTCTTTGAATAATATAAGAGGATTAAGCTAGCAATAAAAACTCCAAAATATAAATCCCGAGAGCCGCTTGGATATGCCAATACCGCAATAGGATCATTAAGAAATAAAGAAAGGTTAAACAGTACTTTCCCAGTCCAAATGAGTAGTGTTGTGTTGATAATAAATGTTATTACTTCTTCTACATATTCCTTATTTACATTCATCTTTAAAGGACTTAATCCAATAAAAAGAAGAGTACTTATAAAAAAACTAACAATTAAAGTAGCAACGGAGAGGATCGTAGTCGTAGCTGCCATATGCTCACTTCCTTTAAATAAAACCTTACATACTGATTGTGAAAATTTGATGAAAGAAAATATGTTCTATTTTTTATAACTGAACACTCATTCATACAATAGTTCTATCTATCTTTACCAATACGTTCCAAAATGGTTGTTTATTTATGCGAAAAATTCATTTTGTTAGCGTTTACATAAAATTTTCTTACAAATTGTTGTTGACTTTCTTTGTCAGGTGAGTAGAATAGACTTTAAATTTAAAATAATCAAACAATTTCATGATTTGATTTTAAGAGAGGTGATGTACATGGAAAGTGATATTAGTGATTTTTTATTAAGCAATGAACAGTACAGAAAAATCAGAGGAGGAATAAAATATGAAAAGTTCCATGTACGCCAAACGAATTGTAGTGATGCTCACCCTTTTGAGCCTAGTGGTATTGGCCGCTTGCGGTGGAGATGATGAGGGAGCGGAGGAATCAGATCCGTCTGATTCAGAAGGAGAAGGTACGGAAACATCAGAAGGGGACGGGGACATGCTTGTTGTAGGGCTTGACGATGACCCGCCACTTCTTGATCCACACTTATCGACTGCTCAGGTGGAAAGTCAGATCTTTTTGAGTGTTTATGAAACGGTAGTAACTGTAGATGAAAATCTGGATATTCAACCTGGACTAGCAGAAGATTGGGAGGTTTCAGATGATGGGACTACATATACGTTCTATTTACAAGAAGACGTTACCTTTCATGATGGAACTGAATTCAATGCAGAGGCTCTTGAGTATAACTTCGAGAGAATCCTAGACGAAGAGTTAGGCTCTCCGGCAAGCTCGGATTTAGCATTAATAGATACGATGACGGTTGAAGGTGAGCATACGTTAGTTGTGGAGTTGGAAGAACCTTTTGCTCCATTCTTAGCTGGTTTAACGCACCGTGCAGGGCAAGTTGTTTCCCCTGAAGCTGCTGAAGACGAAGAGGTGGACTTATCGAACCACCCTGTTGGAACAGGGCCATATCAATTTGAAGAAGCGGTGGCGCAGAGCCATATCTCTTTTGAAGCCTATGAGGATTACTGGGGAGAGGCACCTGGGGTAGATCAATTAGAATATCGAACGTTTACAAACGAAGACACGCGTATTACCAACCTGACTTCAGGTGAGCTGGACATTGTTAATCGTGTTGCTTATAAAGATATTGAACAATTAGAAGAGGATCCAGAAATTGAGATGTCTTATGAGGATGGAATTGGTTTCCAAGGAATGATGTTAAACACAAATCGTGCACCATTTGATAATCAAGAAGTTCGCCAAGCGATGAATTATGCAGTGGACCGTGAAGCGATTGCGGAAGTTGTTTTCCACGGAGGGGTAAATCCATCTGTCAGTCCGTTTGCTCCGTCAAGCTGGGCGAACAATCCAGATCTTGAAGTTCCAGAGCGTGATGCGGAAAGAGCACAGGAACTATTGGAGTCTTCTGCTGTAGATGATTTGTCATTTACGTTATCTATTCGTCCTTCACCTGCAGAGCAACAACTTGGTGAAATGCTTCAGTCTATGCTGAATGAAGTAGGGTTTGAAGTGGAGTTAGAACAAGTAGAATTCGGAACGATGCTAGATAATATGTACGAAGAAGACTATGATGTTGCGAGACTTGGTTGGAGTGGTCGTGTCGATC
The DNA here is from genome assembly GCF_000423105.1 of Halalkalibacillus halophilus DSM 18494. Classification (GTDB taxonomy): domain Bacteria; phylum Bacillota; class Bacilli; order Bacillales; family Alkalibacillaceae; genus Halalkalibacillus; species Halalkalibacillus halophilus. The sequence goes on from NZ_KE383978.1 coordinate 80,410, forward strand.
CTGATGGCAATATCTATAGCTGGTTCCATACGGGTGAAACGTATAATTTCACCGGAAGTAACAACGAAGAACTAGATGAATTATTAGTTGAAGCCCGTACATCCACGGATCAAGGTGAGCGTGAAGAGATGTATCACGAAGCAGCTGAAATTTTATGGGATGATGCTCCTTATATCTTCCTTTATCACGAAAATGATTACAAACCGATGAAAGAAAATGTACAAGGATTCAATCATGTTCCAGACGGTTTGATTCGTACAAGTGAATTATATTTTGAATAAATAATAATGAAGGTGCTGTGGACACGGTCTATAGCACCTTCCTTTTCCATAGATAAAGGAGGGGGCATCGTGATTTCATTTTTACTCCGGAGAACCGGATTGATGATTGTTATCTTGTTTTTGGTTAGTGTGATTGTCTTTGCATTAGTAAATGTGCTGCCGGGAGATCCGGCATTGTTAATTTTGGGTCAGGAGGCAACGGATGAATCGCTACGGGCACTTCGAGCAGAAATGGGACTCGATCAACCATTAGTGGTGCAATATTTCGTATGGGTAGGCGACTTGTTGCAAGGAGATTTTGGGCAGTCCTTTCGAAATAACACAGAAGTGTCTTCCTTATTAATTCAAAAAATCCCTGTAACTCTCCAGTTGACGGTTATGTCGTTTGCAGTAGCGATTTTGATTGCGATTCCAGCAGGTATTATTAGTGCTACTCGAAAAGGGACACTATGGGATTCTTCTGCGACTGTTTTTGCTTTATCTGGGGTGTCATTGCCACCGTTCTGGTTAGGGATTCTATTAATCTTTATTTTCGCAGTAACACTTGGGTGGTTTCCACCTTCGGGTTATGTATCTTTAACTGAAAACGTCGGGCTCAGTCTGTGGTACATGCTTCTTCCGGCAGTGGCACTTGGAGTTCGCTTATCTGCTGAATTAACACGGATGCTCCGGTCTAGTTTACTAGAAGTGCTAGAGTCAGATTTTATTCGAACCGGCTATGCAAAAGGACTCCTTGAAAAGTCTGTTGTATTCGGTCATGCACTTCGTAATTCGATCATTCCCGTCATTACAGTGAGTGGACTACAATTTGCGACATTCCTTGGGGGGACAGTAATTACAGAGGAGATCTTCAACATACCTGGTCTTGGTCAATTACTCGTGCAGTCGATTCTTACGAGAGATTTCCCAGTGGTACAAGGGGCTGTCATGTTCATGGCGTTTGCGGTAATTTTTATTAACTTTACAATCGATATTGTTTATTCGATCTTAGATCCGAGAATTAAGCTGACGGGAGGGTCAAACTAATGGCACAAGTAGAAGAAACACACCTCCCGAAAGAAAAAATAGAAAATCCGAGAGTACGCATGTGGAAAATGATGTTTGGTCGATTATTTCAAAACAAACTTGCTGTGTTTGGTGGAGTCGTTACATTTGGATTAATTTTTACGGCCATTTTTGCAGCATGGTTAGCCCCTCACGACCCGACAGAACAAAATTACAGTGCGGTGTTACAAGGACCAAGTCTTGAGTACTGGTTCGGTACGGATAATTTAGGTAGAGATTTATTTAGCCGTGTTATTTACGGGGCGCAAGTTTCCCTTCAAGCTGGTTTGATTTCGGTTGGAATTGCGCTTGCGATCGGGGTGCCGATTGGTTTGATTTCTGGTTATTATCGAGGGTTTTTAGATGAGTATATAATTATGCGTTTAACGGACGCAATGCTTTCGATTCCAGCTTTGGTACTGGCTTTGGCACTAGCAGCTGTACTCGGTGCGGGGCTGACGAATGCCATGATCGCGATTGGATTAGTGCTGACTCCGAACTTCATCCGCCTCATTCGCGGGGAAGTGTTAGCTCATCGTGAAAAGGAATATGTAGAAGCGGGAAAAGCCTCTGGTATTAGCGATTTTAAACTTATTATCAAACATATTTTGCCGAATACGATGGCGCCGATTATGGTACAAGCCACATTAGCTATCGCAGCCGCAATTATTGTGGAAGCATCCTTAAGCTATCTCGGTTTAGGCACCCAGCCACCGGATCCAAGCTGGGGTTCGATGTTAGCTAATGGTCAGGGGTATTTAGATTCTGCCCCGTGGATTGCTTTATTTCCAGGCTTCTTTATATTCTTAACAGTTATTTCAATTAATTTATTTGGAGATGGAATTCGAGACATGCTTGATCCAAAAATGAAATAAGGTAGCTAGAAAGTGGGTGAGAAAATGGATGCTCAACTGAAGGTAGAGGATCTACATGTTGGTTTTAAACAGAAGAAAAGTTCTGTAAATATATTAAACGGTGTTTCGTTTCAAGTGTATAAAGGAGAGACGTTGTGTATTGTTGGTGAGTCCGGTTGTGGGAAAAGCTTAACTTCTTTATCCATTATGGGCTTACTACCGAAGCAAGGAGAGGTTCAAGGCGGCAAAATCGAATTTGAAGGAGAAAATTTAGTACAGAAAAATATGAAACAGATGAGCCGACTTCGTGGAAATGATCTATCGATGATTTTCCAAGAACCAATGACGTCACTTAATCCTGTGCATACTGTTGGGAAACAAGTAGCAGAAGTAGTGAGGACGCACAGACAAGTAGGCAAGAAAGAAGCTTATTCTCGTGCTTTAGAAATGTTCGAATTAGTAGGGATTCCTTCTCCGGCGGAACGTCTTCATAACTATCCGCATGAATTGAGTGGCGGGATGCGGCAGCGGGTTATGATTGCAATGGCTTTAGCTTGCAATCCCAAATTACTAATTGCAGACGAGCCGACAACTGCGCTGGATGTAACGATACAAGCGCAAATTCTTGAGCTATTAAATGACATTAAAGCAGAAAGACAGATGTCGATTATGATGATCACTCATGATTTAGGGGTGGTATCTGAAGTGGCTGATCGAGTCCTAGTTATGTATGCGGGAGAAGTAATTGAATGTGCAAATAATAGGCAATTATTTAATAATCCACAGCATCCATATACACAAGGGTTAATTGCATCGATTCCTAAGTTGAAAGAAGAGAAGGACGAGCTTCCGATTATCGAGGGGTCTGTTCCAAGTCCTGAAAAGATGCCTAAAGGATGTCGCTTCTCTACTCGGTGCCCATTTGCCAAACAAGAGTGCTTAACGGATTCCCCACCACTTCAGGAAGCGGAAGAACATACCGTTCGTTGCTGGATGCATACCGATCGTTGGGAAGAGATGACACCGTGGAAAGGGGTGGATGAAGATGGACGTGAAGCAACCGAACAAGATCTTATTAGAAGTTAATGGACTGAAAAAATACTTTTCTACTGGTGGTGGAATGTTAAAGAAAAAACAACAGGTGAAAGCAGTAGATGACATGACTTTCACTGTAAAAGAAGGAGAGACCCTCGGAATCGTTGGAGAGTCTGGTTGTGGCAAGTCGACGATGGGACGGACGTTATTAAGGTTGCAACATCCTACTGCTGGAGAAGTAATTTATAACGGGCAAGACATCGCTAAGCTTAAAAATAAAGATTTACGCAAACTTAGAAAGGATATTCAAATCATCTTTCAAGATCCATTTGGGTCATTGAATCCTCGGATGACTGTCGGTGCCATGCTTTCTGAAATTGTTCGTACGCATGATATTGTATCTAAAAAGGAAGAGAAAAAATATTTAGAAGAGCTATTATTAGAGGTTGGGCTAACGCCAGCTGCCTATTGGAAATATCCGCATGAATTTAGCGGTGGGCAACGGCAGAGAGTCAGTATTGCTCGAGCTTTAGCAGTCCAGCCGAAACTGATCATTTGTGATGAGGCCGTCTCAGCCTTGGATGTATCTGTACAAGCCCAGGTACTTAATTTATTGCAACACTTGAAAAAGAAACACGGCTTGACTTACATTTTCATTTCGCACGATTTATCTGTCGTAAAGCATATAAGTGACCGGGTTGGGGTGATGTATTTAGGGAAGTTGGTGGAGCTTTCAGATAAGCACGATTTGTATGAACGCCCAGCTCATCCTTATACACAGGCCTTATTTTCTGCTATTCCTGATATTACAGAAGAGAAGCAAGAAAGAATTGTGCTGAAAGGCGATGTTCCAAGTCCGCTTCATATCCCGAGTGGCTGTAGGTTCCACACGAGGTGTCCGTTAGCAACAGATAAATGTGTGGAAGAGGCACCGGTGTTTGAACAGGTTCGTGATGGCCATTATGCAGCTTGTCATTATGCGGAGTGAACTAATCCTTATCAAATAAAAATTCCTCTTCATTGCTCAAATTTAATAATAATGGGGTAGCACTTAATGTTGCGATGATAAGGAACACAGCAAACGCAATGGTAGCAGTCAGTGATAAATCTATAATTTGCGGAAGGAAAATAACGAAAACAAGCATGATCGGTGTGTAAATCATAAAACGTTTATGTGTTTGTTTTGACGTGTACTGAGCTTGTTGGCAGTGCGGGCAAGTCATACGTGTATCTAGAATCATACTTGCCTTCATTGTTTCTTTCCAACTCCATTCAGTATGGCAATTTTGACAGGTTGGCATGGTAGGAGCTCCTTTTTGTAATGAATTATTTCTATAAAGTTTAGCAAATGTTTCTAAGTTTCACAAAATGAAAAATTTTAAATATTCAGGTAAGATGAAAAGATAGAAAATAGTAAGATCGAGTACGCTCATGGATTTCAACAAAGCTATGTGAAAAGGAGTTGTTTGGATGAATCACGGAAATCATACGATCCACAAGCATTGCCACCACACGGTTTGGGATAAAAACTTGAAGCCAGTGACTTCTGTTGCTCCAGGAGAGAGTGTTCATTTCGAGGTGCATGATGCCTCTGGCGGTCAATTATCGCAGCAGTCGACTGCAGTTGATGTCCCGAACTTAGATTTCTCAAAAGTAAATCCAGTAACTGGCCCTGTCTATGTCGAAGGTGCAGAACCTGGAGATACGTTAGAAGTTGAAATTGAACATTTTGGAACAATGAGTTGGGGGTGGACAGCAATCATTCCTGGATTTGGACTGTTGAACGAACAATTTTCTGATCCTTATTTAAAGGTGTGGGACCTCAACAACCAACAAATCGCAAAGTTCGCAGATGGAATTGAGATCCCGACTAAGCCATTCCCCGGAACAATCGGCGTTGCCCTTCCAGAAGATGGCGAGCATAGTGTCGTACCTCCGCGGAAAAATGGTGGGAACATGGACATTCGTCATCTAACGAAGGGTACGAGATTGCTTCTACCTGTCTGGGTCGATGGTGCTTTATTTTCAGTTGGCGATACCCATGCGGCTCAAGGGGACGGGGAAGTTTGCGGGACAGCTATTGAAGCACCCATGGAAATCCAACTGAAGTTCAAGCTTCATAAAGGAAAGTCGATTAAAGAACCACGCTTTATAACACCCGGTCCATTAACAACGGATCTAGATGAAAAAGGGTATTATGTAACGACAGGTCATAGTGATGATTTAATGACTGCATCTAAAAAAGCAGTCGAGTACATGATTGAACATCTCGGGGAAACATATGGTTTGAGCGATCAAGAAGCATATGCGCTATCCAGTGTTGCAGTCGATTTGAAAATCAGTGAAATTGTAGATGTTCCGAATTATCTTGTTTCTGCTTATTTGCCACAGAAGATATTTAAATAAAACATGAAAAAGCATGAAGCTATTTCACGAGCTTCATGCTTTTTTGTGTTTATTTGACTGAATTAGTCTTGAACAGTAAGCTCCCCATGGATGATTTGAAGCTTGCCAGGCATAACTTTGATATTAATCGGCGTGTTCAAATACACTTCCCCGTCCGTATCCACGTCGTTAGGTGTTTCTGTTTCAATCGTAATTTCTTTTCCTTTTAAAACATCAATTTGTTTGTATTGCTGTGGCTCCTCGTTGTTCATGGAAAACCACTCGCGGATCGCTGCAAGGTTAGAGTCACGAATTGCCAGTACATCTAAATAACCGTCCTGATAAGATATATTTGTATTTGGGAAACGGTGCGTACCGACAGAATAGCCGTTCATGACAAATAAACCAACTGCTTCGGTATCATGTTCTTCTCCGTCGACTTTCAATTTAAATTGAATCGGTTCAAATTCTGAAACGGTTTTGATTGCGCTCCAGAAATAGCTGAGCTTTCCAACTGCACTTTTCTGGTCCGCATCAATGTTTTCAGAAGTATCTGCAATAGCACCGACCCCTGCAAAGTTAAGGAAGTAATCGTCATTGATCTGTGCGACGTCGACTTCATGAAAATTAAGAGTGGCAATCGTCATCGCTGCTTTTCTTAAATTCAATGGCATTCCGAGTGTACGGGCAAAATCATTACAAGTCCCACCTGGTAAAATTGCTACCCGTGGTGGGGTGTCTTGTTTGGCCAGTACATTGATTACTTGGTGAACCGTCCCATCTCCCCCATATACGATAATTAAATCAATGTTTTTGCTGAATTTTTCTACAGATTTCTTTAATTCTTCTACGGAAAAAGTCTGATGAATCGTAATAGTTGGGATTGTTTTCGTTAATATAGGAACAGTTTGTCTAATGACCTTTTCTACTGCTTGAGACTCTTGGTTTCCATTTATTAATAAAACTGCTGATTGTACAGCGCTCATATTCTGCCTCCTAGTATGACTCACAAAATTGTATAGAGTGATTAATGTTTAATGTCACGTATTTTAAGGTATTTAATTAGTATATTACATGAAAAAGGAGCTATAAAAAATGGAAACGATTATTGCTATTCTTTTATATTTATTAGTCGGTGGTTTAATCGGTTGGCTAGCAGGCCTGCTATTAGGTGGTGTTCCTGGTGGAATCATTGGTAACATCATTGCTGGTGTGATCGGTGCATGGATTGGTCACTCCGTTATAGGAACCCAAGGACCAGAATTAATGGGGATCGCAATTTTACCAGCATTAATTGGTGCACTAATTTTTGTAGCAATCTTAAGCTTAATTTTAAAACTCATACGATAGTCACCATAGAATCAGCAGAACCATGTCAGGGGGATATCTCCCTGGCATGGTTTTTCTCTCTGGGTATAGCTAATGGAAATATATTGGCTCGTTATATCTATTTTTGTAATATAAGTAGAAAAATGTTATTTTATGCTATTTCCGGGTAGACAGATAAGTGAATTTTTTTTGACTTTGGAGGCGAAGATATGAATAGTAATAAACTTATTGATTATAAAATATTTATTCCCGCCTTGATTATCGTTGTCGGAATCAGCTTGCAATTTGCTATGTACGAGTCGGAGTCACTCGCGTTGTTAAACCGAGTTTTCGACTATATTGTAGATGTTTTTAGTTGGGGATATTTATGGTACGGAGTGATCTTGGTCATTGCAGGTCTGTATTTATCATTTTCAAAATACGGCCAAGTAGTGCTAGGCGACCCGAATGAGAAACCAAGATTTTCTCTATTCGAATATGCATCGATATTGATCGCGATGGGTGTCGGGTCAACGATCATGCGGACGGGTATGTTGGAATGGACAAATGTAGCCAACGACCCTCCTGCAGGTGTTGAGCCGGGATCTTCAGAAGCTATATTATGGGGTAATGCGTACAGCATGTTCATGTGGAGTTTTCAAGTATTCGCGATCTTTGTCATGATTGCACCAGCTATGGCTTATATTTTACATGTGAAGAAACGACCATTGATGCGGATTTCTGAAGCGAGTCGTGTCGTGTTCGGGGATAAGTTCACAGATGGATTCGGCGGTCGACTGTTGGATGTCTTATTCCTTGTTAGTATTTTGTCAGGTGCAGCTGTAACACTTGGTCTAGGTGCACCGATTATTACGCATAATATATCCGCTTTATTTAATATAGATGTAACTTTCATGCTGACATTAGCAGTAACGGTTGTTTGGGTGGTGCTTTTCTCAATCAGTGCCTATGTCGGTATTGAAAAAGGGATTAAACGTTTAAGTACGTTAAATATGTATTTAGCAGGAATATTCGGCCTGTTTATTTTAATCGCCGGACCTGGTGTGTTTATTTTAAATTACTTCACTGATAGTGTGTCGCACTTAGCATCGAATTATTTAACGATGTCACTCAATACGGATTCCGTTTATGAAGGTGGCGCGTCGCATATTCAAAGTAACACTGTCTTTTGGTTCGCTTACAGTGCAACTTGGGCAATGCTTCACAGTGTGTTTGCGGCGAAAATTTCGCAAGGTCGTACGATTAAAGAGATGATTTTAACTTATTTCATGGCACCAACTGTATTGTCCTGGATTGCAACAGGAGTATTAGGCGGCCTAGGAGTACATCGCTATCTTGAAGGTGATATGGGAATCCTTGACTATGTAGAAAATAACGAGCAAATGTCAGCAATTCCAGAAATCCTAGGAACGCTGCCACTTGGTCAAGTAGCGATTGTTGCGTTCATGATCATAGCCTTGATCTTCTTGACGACAACACTCGACTCAACCACGTATACAATCGCAGCGTATACGAGTACAAAAGACATGAGTAAGAACGAACCATCCGGCTTACTGCGTGTAATCAGTGCGGCAGTCATCGCTGGATTAGCTTTAGTACTCATGCAAATCGGTGGCCTACCACCACTCGAAGTCGTCTCCGGCTTAATGGGACTGCCGATCATCGCGATTCAGTTCATCCTGATCTACGCAGCCATTAAGATGATCGACCAAGACGAAGCATGGAAACACAATGTAAGGAAATAGATTAGAAGTTTGCCTCCTATACGTGGATATAGGAGGCTTTTCTGTTGGTTGAGTATGGAGTGCGATTGGGTAAGCGCTCAAACGGAAGCAGTCACGGATTTCTATAGTCCCGTTATCAGATTCTATACGCTCATTATCGAAATCTACAGTCCCATTATAAAATTCTATACGCCCATTACGGAATACCACCATTTCGAGACAATGTTCTACTCATTATTTAAAAAGTTCTACTGATTATGCGAGAGGTTCTACTCATTATTTAAAATGTTCTACTCATTATCCTAAATGTTCTACTGATTACGAGAAAACTTCTATTCATTAACATGCATTTACATTGTGATCAGTAAAAATAAAATTCTTATTATAAATGTAGCTATTCAAGTCGCATTATTCTACTTTTTGTGGTAGTATAAGTGAAAATAATTGATGAATGTAAAGTGGAGGGGATCTAGATGGTTCAATATGATGCACAGTATTATCCGTATGCTTCTCGACGTAATGTCGTCTATGGTCGTGAAGGGATGGTTGCGACTTCACAACCATTAGCGGCACAAGCGGGGCTTGAAATCCTTAAAAAAGGTGGCAATGCAATTGATGCGGCGATTGCTACAGCAGCGGCACTTACGGTAGTGGAGCCGACGTCAAACGGAATTGGCTCGGATGCGTTTGCACTTGTTTGGGTCGATGGGGAAATGCATGGTTTGAACGCGAGTGGACATGCACCGAAAAATATTTCCGTAGAAAAGTTAAAAGAAGCGGGATACAAAGAAATGCCAACATTCGGGAAAGTTCCGGTAACCGTACCTGGGACGCCTGCTGGTTGGGCAGAACTTTCTAAAAAGTTTGGCAAGCTCCCATTAACTGAGGTAATGGCACCGGCAATTGCTTATGCAGAAGATGGTTATCCAGTATCGCCAACGCTAGGATTTCATTGGCAAGCAGCCTACAAAAAATTCAAAGAAATTTTCCAAGATGACATCTACCAAAGTTGGTTCGACACGTTTGCACCAAAAGGCAAAGCGCCACAGGTAGGGGAAATGTGGAAGTCACCTGGCCATGCGCGTACGTTAAAAGCAATCGCAGAAACCAATGCGGAATCATTTTATAAAGGGGAACTTGCTAAGGAGATCGCTGACTATTTCAGAAAGCACGACGGATATCTAACGAAAGAAGATCTCGAAAGCTATCAACCACAATGGGTAGATCCTATTAAAGTGAATTATCGTGGGTACGATGTGTGGGAAATTCCGCCGAATGGGCAAGGGATGATTGCTCAAATGGCCTTAAATATTTTAAAAGGGTATGAGTTTACGGAAAAAGAAACAGTGGATACGTACCACAAACAAATTGAAGCAATGAAACTAGCATTCTCAGACGGGTTAAAATATATTACCGAACAAAAAGAAATGGACGCTTCTGTAGAAGGAATGCTTTCAGATGAGTATGCAGATGAGCGTAGAGAGTTAATTGGCGAGCACGCACTCACACCAGAAGCGGGAGAACCACCGCGTGGAGGCACTGTTTACCTGTCTACTGCAGATGGGGAAGGGAATATGGTGTCGTTTATCCAAAGTAATTACATGGGCTTCGGATCTGGAGTTGTCATTCCTAATACAGGAATCGCGATGCAAAATCGTGGGCACACCTTCTCGTTTGACCCAGATCACGCAAATAGCTTAGAACCTGGTAAGCAAACGTTCCATACAATTATTCCAGGATTTTTATCAAAAGGTGCGGATCCAGTAGGGCCATTTGGGGTCATGGGTGGATTCATGCAGCCACAGGGCCACGCACAAGTTGTTATGAGCACAGTTGATTTTCACCTGAACCCACAAGCGGCACTCGATGCTCCGAGGTGGCAATGGATGGAAGGGAAAACAGTGAAAGTAGATCCATCCTTCCCTGAACACATTGCGCAAGCCTTACAACGCAAAGGGCACCAGATTCAACGTACGCTTTACCATAGTGAATTCGGACGCGGCCAAATCATTTGGCGAGACCCGGAAACCGGCGTATTAGCAGGAGGAACGGAACCACGAACAGATGGGGACATTGCAGCTTGGTAAGAAGGACCAAATAAAAAAAAGGCTTACTTACAAATAAATGTAAGTAAGCCTAACTTATCCTTTAAAGCTTCAACCCTGTACGACTCTTGAAACGACGTAAAAGTATGTGACTTTCCACACGAGTAATGCCATCTAATGCATACAACTCTTCATTGATAAATTGCTCTAACTTATGAAAATCTTCTACCAGAACATGGGTATGCAACGTGCTTGGTCCAGTCATTTGATAACAACTTGCAACTTTCGGATTCTCTGCAAGCTTTTCTGCTACATAGACAAGTGCATTCGGTTCGCAATCAACATTGAAAAAGGCAGAAACTCCTTTTCCGACCTTTTCAGAATTAATCACGACGCTAAACTTCTCAATGACACCAGCTTCTTGCATTTGGGTAATACGATCGCGAACTGCTACACGAGATAACCCTAGCTCTTTAGCGAGGTCGACATAGGAAATACGCGCCTGATCACTTAAAATATTTAAAATTCTCAAATCTGTATCCGTTAACTTCATTTAGACACCACACTCAATTAGTTTTCGTTAGCTTACATTATAAAAGAAAACTCGCAAAATGTCATATATCGGATATAAAAGTGCAATAGAAAGAGTGGTACAAGTGAACTTTCAACTACAAAAAGATATTTTTATTAGCTTTTTCCGTGCGGGAATGCTCGGCTATGGTGGCGGCCCCGCAACTATTCCACTCGTTCACAAAGAAGTGGTAGATACGTATAAGTGGATGGATGATGAAGAATTTTCCGATGTACTCGCAATCGGCAATACACTCCCGGGTCCGATTATGACAAAAATGGCAGGTTATATCGGTTACCGAGTTGGTGGCTATACTGGCATGACAAATGCTTTAGCAGCAACAATCCTGCCAACTGTCGTCATCATGATTGCGCTGATTAGTTTTTTAGTTAGTTTCCGCGATTCGCCTATAGTCGAAGGGATGACGAATTCGATTGCACCAGTTGTTGGTGTGATGTTATTCATGCTAGCTTTTAACTTTTTGCGTAGTTCAAAAAAAGATCTCGGTTGGGGATTAGCCATTGGACTCGGAGTGGTCAGCTTAATTGCCTTTGAACTTGTCGGACTCCACCCAGCGATCCTAATTGGAGCAATCATTATTTATGCATTAGTTAAAAAAACTCCTTCAAAGCAAACAAAGGAGGGTGAATCATGATCGAATATTGGCATATATTTTTGGCCTTTTTCATACCAGGAATTGTCGGGTACGGTGGTGGTCCAGCTTCTATTCCGTTAGTAGAATATGAAGTCGTCCAACGATACGAATGGATGACGACCTCGGAATTCGGGGAAGTTCTTGCTTTAGGAAATGCCTTACCAGGACCAATCGCTACGAAAATGGCGGGGTATATAGGCTATGATGTCGGCGGAGTCCTCGGTGCAATCGTTGCCGTATCTGCTACAGTTCTTCCATCTTTAATCGCAATGATTATCTTATTAAAGCTATTATTAAAATTTAAAGATTCACCGAAAATAAAACGCATGACGGCCTTAATCAGACCAGCAATCGCAATTTTATTAGCAGTCTTAGCCTACCAATTCTTCGCTACCTCCTATGAAGGAGCTGGCTTAGTTCAGACATTAATCTTAATTGCTGCAAGCTTTTTCTTATTGGAAAGATGGAACATACACCCTGCTTTCGTCATCATTGGTGCACTAACGTATGGAGCCGTTTTCTTATCTTAATTTCATGGTAAAAAGGAGCAATGAAATGAACCCGATCTTAATTGATTTTCCGCATGAATTTGAAACCGATCGACTACTGATTCGAATGCCCAAACCAGGTGATGGCAAGGTAATGTATGAGTCCTTGCAAGCTTCCTTAGAAGAGCTCAAACCTTGGATGGCTTTTGCACATATCGACCAAACATTAGACGATGTAGAGGCAAATATTCGAGAGGCCCATATTAAATTTTTAAAAAGAGAAGACCTCAGATGGTTAGTTTTCCTGAAAGAAACTGGCGAATTAATTTGTTCTTCCGGATTGCATCGTTTTGACTGGAAAGTTCGGAAATTTGAAATCGGTTATTGGACCGATAGTCGTCATACAGGAAAGGGATACACGACAGAGGCAGTGGAAGGCATTACTGCATTCGCTTTTAATGAACTGCAGGCAAATCGAGTGGAAATTCGCTGTGATGATTTAAATGTAAGAAGTAAAGCCATTCCCGAGAGGCTTGGTTTTACATTAGAAGGCACACTTCGAAACGATGACCTTGCCTTAAATGGAGAAGACCTTCGCGACACATGCATCTATGCGAAGGTGAAGAGGTAAGAAGAGTGACGAATGGTGAGTCGGGTTATGCCGGCATAGAGTCCCCGTTCACCCGTAAATCCTTTCCTTTGCCGGCAAGCCACACTTTTTGCCGGCAAATAATTTTTTTCACCTGAAAGCCCTCACCGTATGCCGGCATCCAGATTTTTCTGCCCGAATTCAATCCTTTTCTAATCTAAAAAAAGCTAGAGACTATCAAAATCTCTAGCTTTCTTCATCTATATCTAATCCATATACTCCTCTACCAATTCATAACACCTTTCCTCTGTCACATTGGCAAGCACACTAACGTATTCTAATTGCTCCTGGGTACCGCCTTCATATTCTAGTGATGCTTCTAATGCGCGTTCATCCCTTTTTTCAATCCAATCTCGCTGTTCTTCTCTTAATTGTTCCATTTCTTCAGATGTAAGCTCTTCAGTTAGTACACCGTAAATTTCATTCAACAATTCATCCCACAATTCCCATCTATCATTTTCGACTTTTTTCAACGCATAAGTAGAAGAGTCCGTTGCTTCTAAATTTTCCGTTTTATTTTTTGTTTCCTCTAATTTTTCCAGATACTCTTCTTTAAAATTTCCTTGTGATTGATCGGATGTGTTTTCCTCTTTTGATTCACTATTTGAAGTTTCCTCGGACGAACCGGAATCGCTGTTTGTTGAACTGGTGCTGTCATCTTTATGCTCTGATTCCGTTTCTTCTTGACCGGAATCATCTGAACTTGGAGACCCCTCCTCTTGTGATTGACTGTTGGATGCATCAGAAGCATCTCCACATGCTGCTAAGAATAATGTAATGATTAGTATAAAAAATGTTCTTTTATATGTAATGAATAACCCTCCTTCCTATTAAATGAATAAAATAAACATGGCGACTCCAAGTGTAAAAATGGTCGATACAACCAAAAGTCCAAAATATTTCTTCTTACCGGCAAGGAACATATCGATCACTTCTACGGTGTTCGATAACCCTAACGAAAGTAGCATCCAGAAGAGTAATGATTGCTGTGGATCACCAGATGGATTTGTGTACCCTAATAATGCTGATGTAGACACGTATATTACTCGCAAGGCAAAGTAGATCGTTAATACACTAAATACTGCTTTTAAAAGGAAGAGTACCTTATTGCTGTTATTGAATTTTTCTCGTAACGTACTTACCATGTTCAACTTAACCTCACCCCCTAAAACCTATTATAAAATAAGTGACAATAACATCTAAAAAATCCAAACTAAACCGCTATACTGTGAAACTTTTGTGACAAAAATACGCTGTTACATACACGCGTTATTACATTAAAGCTCTGAAAACCGCACCACAAGCGCAAATCTATAGTATTAAGTAGCATTTAAGAGAAATACACCGTTTATAACAGTATGAACTTTTTATATTGCAATAAGCGTAATATATGATACTATATAGAAGGAATTGATGATATATCAAGATTATTTTTCACTGGAAAGGGGTAGATGTTGATGACAACGTCACTAATTATTGTTTCTACAGCTGTACTATTCTTTTTAGCTACGATGTACTTCGTTGATAGTGTTGTATCTCGTTTCAAAAAGAAGAAGTCAGGTCTACGCCTAGAGCCAGTTCATGCAGAAGCTGAAATGGATCTAGCACACCGCTAAATAGAGAAAAACTGTGCTTCATACTATTTAAAATAGATGAAACATCGCTCAAGCCGTTAGCTTAATCTTAAGCTGATGGCTCTTTTATTTTTCCAATCGGTGTCATAAAATAAACCATTAAACTAGCAAGGTTTAATCCAATAATCCCAACCCCCATATATGATGAAGTGGCGTCTCCACCTAAATTTAATTCATCAACAATAATTCCCGTAAAATAAAGCAATTGCATTGTAATAAGTGCCATAAGAAAAGTTAAGGTAATTACCGAGAACCCGTTTAATAATCTTCTGTTAAACTTAGGAATTATCACCGCGAAAAATAAGATCAAGCTCGCTACTAAAATTGTGATGAAAATAGGACGAAGTAGTGTGAACGAACCTGCTGTCTCAAAACTTTCATGTATAAACATACATATTTCTCCTTTCCAAAAAACGTAAATCTTTTCCCCAAGAAGGATTTGAATACAATCTAATAGAATGATAATAAAAAAAGGGGGTTATCTAATTGACGAACGAAATCACATATGCGATTCAAGATTATTATCCAGCTGATTTAGCACACTGTTATGGATGTGGTAAAAATAATGAACAAGGTCTAAAGCTGCGTACAGGCTGGAGTCAAGAGCAGACATTGACCATTTATACCCCTCGTCCAGAGCACACGGCGATTCCGGGATTTGTATATGGTGGGTTGTTGGCATCTTTAATTGATTGTCATGGAACTGGATCTGCGTCACTTGCGCTTCATCGAAAAAATGGTCATGAACCTGAGGACGGAGCGGAGTCACCTAGATTTGTTACTGCTTCACTCGAGGTAAAATATATAAAACCCACTCCCCAAAACACGCCTCTCAAAGCATTCGGCACAGTAAATGAAGTGCATCCAAAGAAATTCAATGTTAATGTGGAAGTATATGCTAACGAAGAAGTAGTGGCGACTGGATTAGTAGTTGCTGCGAAGATGCCTGACTCATTTGGGGGGTAACACACCATGTTAGTAGTCAACCAGATTGTCATTTTTGCTGCGCTTTTAGGTTTAGCAGCCTTGGTTATATATGTTTTAATCGATGTAATCAAACAGAAGAAGCATGTTTATTCGTATTTTCTTATAGCGATCATCGCGATTATTTTGTTTCTGATCGTTCGAATATTAATAGAATTATAACAAATCCCCCCGTTTATCTGAATTTCTTCAAAAGAAAACGGGGGACTATTTTAAGGATTCGAACGATGTTTCAATTCTTTCATTTCAGCTTCTAATTCCTCTACACGACTCTCGAGCCGGTCTGTCCATGTAAACCGAAATTGAAAAGAGCCCATGAAGGCGCTTAGTAAAAATCCAATACCTAAACCTAGCATAACCCCTGCAGCAACTTGGTCGATCCAAAGTCCAACACCAAGACCAACTAGTAAACCACCAGGAATTAGGTAAGTCATTTGACGATTATACATATTCGTTCCCCCTTAATAAGTTCCTTAATTAACCATTTCGACAAGAAAAAAGGAATTCCTTTCTCGTCCATAGAAATTTATTCAGGGATTGCAGAATTTACATCATAGTCTTTAAAATCTAGTTCCGTTTCTTCTGAAGCGACGAACCTTGCTAGTTCCGCTCCCAAATAAGGGCCACTTGTTAGTCCAGATGCACCTAGTCCATTAGCTACATATACATTTTCATATCCTGGGAGGCGACCAATCACGGGTAAGAAACCAGGTGTGTAAGGTCGAAAGCCGACGCGAGTTTCGATTAGCTGACTATTTTCTAATGATGGAGCCACCTCGATTGCTTTCCCGAGAATTTCGTGGATCGCCCCGGCTGTTGCCCGGTAATCAAATTCTTCCGTATCCGTTCGTGTTGCCCCAACGATAATTTTTCCGTGTGCCAAAGAGAGTACATACGAATTATTCGGTGGCATAATCACTGGCCAACCTTCAGAATTGACTTCATCAGGAAGTTGCAGTTGAAGAAGTTGTGCTCGCTGTGATGATACTTCGAAGTTCACATCAAGTGGTTGGATCAATTGTTTCGACCACGCTCCACTCGTATCGATTACTTTATCAGTAGGATTAAAATCACCCTTCACAGAGACCCCTTGAACAGCTCCATTTTCCACAGAAAATCTTGCATCACCCATTTTAATTATAGCTCCATGGCCCCTTGCCGCTTGCAGAAGGGCATCTCGCATTTTTTTTCCATTCACTCGCGCGCCTCCGCTTACAAAAACACTGCCATATGCCTCGTTCACTAAAGGAAATCGCTCACGTGTTTCTTCACTCGTTAAAATTTCGATTTCACCTATTTCTGGTGCGTCTTCTCGTCGTTTCCTTGCTCGCTCCGCCACTTTTTGTAGTTTGTCTTGGTCGGTATGTAGACTTAGCGTCCCGACTTGCCGGTAGCCAGTATCCGTTTGTCCGTCAGCTTCTAACGCTTTCACAAGTTCAGGATAATATCTCGCTCCACCTTTAACCAAGCGGTACCAAGCCTTATTTCTCCGTTGCGAAAGCCAAGGGCAAACGATCCCAGCTGCAGCTTCGGTTGCTTGACCATCATCTTTTCGATCAATTAAAGTTACTTTTTCGCCTTTTTTTGCTAAATGATAAGCAGTAGATGCTCCTAAGATTCCTCCACCAATAATAACAATCATCCTGACACCTCTTTAAAAATTTCTACCTTCAAGCGTAAACGTTATAACTCTACCCGTCTATATATTATACTTAATTATAGAGGAGTGATCTTATGCAACAATTAATTTTTGAAAAATCATGGGAGAAACAACTCGCAGATCGAGACCGGAAGCAGATTGAATCCGAATTTCAATCGTATGAGAAGGGGTCAGGTCAAGTTCAACTGCAGTATTTATGGCATACGACTAATTATAAAAATGAAATTCTTGTTTTTTCTATCATTCATAACTTTACACAAGAACAAATCACCATTGATAACAAGGAAGTTCATTTAACAACAAAAGATGGGCAAG
Organism: Halalkalibacillus halophilus DSM 18494; assembly: GCF_000423105.1. Lineage (GTDB taxonomy): Bacteria > Bacillota > Bacilli > Bacillales > Alkalibacillaceae > Halalkalibacillus > Halalkalibacillus halophilus. The sequence continues at coordinate 98,063 of NZ_KE383978.1, forward strand.
AACACGCACATACCTTTTATGTGCCAGAGCCAATTGAGCCAAGGACCAGTATGCCATGGACATTTATCTTTCCACCAAAAACGGAAGTAGAAGTAGCGAAAGATATGGAACTTCAGTTTAAGTAAACATCCCGCTAACATATTCATAATCATCTCCGTTTTGAAGTCTTGTTTAGGCTTTTCGAACCCAAAGGAGTGATTCGTATGGGAAAAGGTACGTCGATCACGTGTCAAGATTGTTTGTGGACCAGACATTTTTACTTTGGTGTAGGTTTTTCTGATTGTAGTTTGGAAAGTTATCTAGAAGCTCGTGAATCTCCTTTGCTTCCGGTGGTGAAAGACCTAATCGTGAAGCATGGAAAAGGCAAAGAGGAAGTTTATGATGACGCAGTTGCTACTTGTCGGGAGTGTGCAGCTATTTGGGAAACGGAATTTATTTATGTGATGTGGGAAGATGCATTCCATTATAGCTACCCAGATCAATGTCCAACGTGTGTAAGTAAACAATTAGAAGTGCTAGATGAAAGTTTGTTTGAATCTATGGTGAAAGAGCAGCGGCTTGTTTGTCCATTATGCAAAAGCCATCAATTAAAAATATCATCAAGAATGTTGTGGGATTAGGCGTGCTTAGCCTAATCCTTTTTTCTCATTTTAATCCTTTGATGCATACCAGTGCCATAATGTGGGTATCTGATAGGTACAACATAACATCAAGGGGTGAAAGATTTAATGAAAGCATTATTAACAGTTTTAATTAGTATTATGTTCGTTCTAGCAGCTTGTGGAACAGATGATTCTGACTCACAAGATACATCTGACGATACGAATGGGGAAGGCACAGAAGAGACATCAGGCGATGACCTAGATGGAGAAAATGACGATTCCATGGAAGAGGAGCACGGTTCCGAAGAAGATGAAAGTACTTCAGATGAAAGCTCTTCCTCAGATGAAAATGAAGAAGCAAGCTCCGGCGATTCCCAGCGTATCACAGAATTTGATTTAGATATTGAATTTAGTGACGGTGGCGAATGGCAATATGAATATGAGTACAACGACGGTTCTCCTGAAGCTGAAATCGAAAAAGAGAACGGTGACGAAGAAGAACGCGAAGGACAAGAGGCAGTAGATGAAATAGAAGACATGTTTGCGCAAGCAGAATTTCATACCGACATGTCTCAAGAAGAGGCGTTTGACGCTATTTATAACTATTTAGAAATTGGTGAAGACGAAATTGATGAAATCGAAGTAGAAATAGATTTTGAAGATGGTACGCAATTAGATTTTGAACGTGAATAATTTATTTTATGGATCGATAGAAAGGAATGACCGACACAAATGAAGGCACTTTTAACACTACTAGTAAGTATGATGATCGTCTTAACAGCATGTGCAACCGACTCAGAAGAACAAACAGGCGATGATACCGACACAGAACCAGGCGAAGAAGCTGTAGGCGATGATGTCGATGGTAACGATGAAGATGAAGAAGGCGAAACAGAAGAAGTAGACGCTCCACAAGTGAGTGATTTTGAACTTGAAATTTCATTCAACGAAGGCGGCGAATGGTCATATGAATATGAAAGAGATGGCGATTCTGTAGAAGCGGACATGGATCAAGAAGGCGGACCGGAGCAAGAAGGGGAAGACCTTGATGCAGAAGAAGAAATTGAACGCATCCTAAGTGAGGCCAACTTCACACCGGATATGCCTGAAGAAGAAGCGATGAACGCAGTATACAATGCATTGGACATCTCTGAAGGTGATTTAGACGAATTTGATCTACAGATTGAATTCGATGATGGATCGACCTTAGATGTAGAAGAAAGCTTCTAAATTTTACCCCCTTAAATAAAATATAGAGGCAGGCGCTCAAGCGATAATGCTTGGGCGCTATTTTTAGTTTATTTGGAGGGTATAACTCTCATTTACTTTCTCACAATATCGTGTGTAAACGCATAGATTACTGCCTGGGTACGATCATGAACCTCGAGTTTTGAAAGTACATTACTTACGTGAACCTTGACTGTTTTTATAGCAATGTATAGTTCATCAGCAATTTCTTGATTGGATTTCCCTTCAGCCACTAGCATGAGAACTTCTTTTTCTCGTTGGGTCAATGAGGCGTGAAGCGGTTCTTGTTCAGGGGAACGCATACGGTTCATCAGTTTGCCGGTCACTTCGGGTTCGAGAATCGATTGTCCACTAAACGTGGCGCGAATGGCTTCTGCTATCTCTTTTGCTTTAGATGTTTTCAGTAGATAGCTTGTTGCACCTGCTTCTAGGGCTGGATATAATTTATCATCATCTAGAAAGCTTGTAATAATGACCACTTTTGCTTCTGGCCATGCAGCTAGTATTCTTTTCGTAGCTTCCACCCCGTCTATACCTTCCATGACTAAGTCCATAAGTATGATATCCGGGCGAAGTTCTAGTGCCAAACGTACACCATCCTCACCGTTATCAGCTTCTCCAACAACGTCAATATCTGACTGAGCTGATAAATAGGAAGATACCCCAATTCGCACCATTTCATGATCATCTACAAATACCACTTTAATCATCTAAACCCACTCCTCTTGCTGGGACTTTAATTTCAATCTTAGTTCCATACTCCTCTAAGCTGACCACTCTTGCTTGTCCACCGATTTCGTATGCTCGTTCTTTGATATTTATTAATCCATATGATTTCTCTGCTTCTTCTATGTCGAATCCTATACCATCATCTACCATCCGCAAAATTACATACTCATCTCGTTCAATGAGCAAAATATTAATTGCCCCAGCTTTTGCGTGTCGCAAACTATTCGACACACATTCTTGTAAAATGCGAAACAACTGATCTTCGATGTCTTTATCCATAGACACGTTTTCAAGCTTCCATTTTAAATTAATGGGAACTCTCTGCCTCAAGTCACTCAAGAAAGATTCGACTCCATCTTTCAGTGATTTATCTCGTAAGGCAATTGGACGTAGTTGAAGCAATAACGCTCTCATTTCAAGTTGTGCTTGCTGAATCATTTCTTCGACTTTATTTAACTGTTGATCTAACGCTTCGTTTCCAGCAGCATTTTGCTCGGTGATAGATGAAAGTAGCATAGAGGCCCCGAATAACTGTTGACTAACTGAATCGTGTAGTTCTCGGGCAAGTCGGCTACGCTCTTTCTCCAAAATTTGATCTTCATGAATAGGATCCGTTTCGATAGAAGCTAACTCACTCGCGAGGTAACGAATTCTTTTCATTCGATCTTGTTTTTCAGCTTCAAGTTTCTCCATCCATTCAAAGGAAAGGTCATTCCATTTTGAGCGCTCTCGTTCATTTTTATATAATGGCTGGTTATTAAGTATACGCTCTAGTCCTAAATAGATTTTCCGACGTTTCATATAAAAAGTACCACTCAGTAAGCTTGCTACTAATAATGCGAGAATCAAGGTTCCGATGAGTAAATAAAATGGAATCGGAACTACATAATAAGTTGCATTCATTAAGTCAGAAAATGTTATGGATTCGAATGTTTCGACGATCAGGTAAGACAAGCCACAGATTGCGATAATAGCTACTAACATCACGGAAAAGAAATGATATTTGAACATACTCATGTTCGCACCACCTCCATGCGTCCGAATAATAGAGAGGTCATAATTTTTATCCTCGCAGTCCCGGTGTCGAAGCCATCCGTTTGGTAAAGGATAGTCTCGTTCACAACACGACCTAATCTTTCATTAAAAAGCGTTACTTCTCCAAGTAGAGTAGAATGATGGACGCTCACTTCTATTTCATATGGCACGAGGACTTGAATATTTCCTAGCCCATGACGAATGGAAATAATAGCGTCCCCCTCTGGCAAGAAAGCTTCGGTCAAATCAACGGTTCGTTCACCAAACACCCCTATAATATGTATATCTTTCCAAGGATAAGGTTTATTGGGAGTCTGCTGATGCGAAAAAAGTGATTGACTAAAGAGTGATGAATTTCTTTGAAAAAATTCAGGATTTGATTGGTGTGAATTATTCTCATTATATGAGAAATCAGGTCGTATACTCTGTGGTCGTCTACGAGATTCATAATAGTAATAAATGAAATAACCAATTATTGCGATCAAAATAAATTTAACGACCATCATGTTCAAGATAGATATAGTGGCCATTACCACCCCGACCCAGAACAGAATTTTACCTGACTTACGTTCATAACGTTGGTAACCTAGATAAATCAATATGGCTGAAATTCCAAGGGAAACGACCAGTCCGCCATCAAAAAGGATGATTTCGATTACAACTAAAATAATAGATATGACAATAATAGCTTTGATGATTTCTGAATTAATTTTGTCTAACATTTGGCTGGCCTCCTAAAAGTCTATTCTACCATATAAAAAGGTCGGTCCCCTTGTGAAAGAGGACCGGAAAATTTAAGCTTCATGCTTCATTTCTTTTTCAAGATTTTTTATTTTTTCATCAAATGAATAATGTTCGTACTCTTTATTTACGCGCTGTTCAATAGTCTCCATATAACGATCGATTTCCTCAAATCGTTTCGAAGGTTCTTGATGATCTGAACTCAAAATTTGATTCATACGGTTGTTCATGCGAATCATGTTTTCTTTACCCATCAATTCCATGCGCTTATACTTCATATCTTTCAGTTTGTGTTTCATGTCGCGGTATTTCACTTCTAGTTGATCAAGTGATTCTTTGATTTGAGTAAGGGAAGCTTGAAGTTTATTTGCTTGTTCCTCGTATTGCTTCTCTTCTCGAGTAGCAAAATCATATAAGGACTGCTCGTCCGCTTTTCGAGCAACTGTAGCTTGTTTCTCTCGTTTCTCTTGCATATATGAGGCGTGCTCAAATTCCTTAGTAAATTCATCTCGCAACCGACGTTGACGATCCATCATTTTACGGATCTTTTCTACTTCCTTCTCGCTGTCTCGCAAGTGTTGATTCAGCATAGCTATCGGGTTCTTCTGTTCTTTATCATCCATCCAATCGTGTAAATCCGCAGAAACGGTGTTCTTCATTCGTGTAAAAATATTACTCATGTTTATCTCTCCTTAGTCGTATTTGGTTAACTCTTTCCACTGATTTTCAAAGTTTGTAAAAGGGTCATCATCTAGGTGTTGCTCTTTTAGGTCATCTTTCTTCTGATAAATCACATATAATCCGTAAGCAGCTGCTATTCCAATAATGGCGTAACTGTTAGCGAGTGCAATGAATAGTAATATCGCTCCCACGACCAAAATAAGAACCTTTGTCGGTGTCGAGTCTGTCTGAAGCCACTTTTTTACTAACATATAACCGAACCACAAGGCTAAGCCAAGTAAGATCATCGGACCTAAATTAGCTAAAACAACGATTACTAAAACGACTGTGATTAAAACCCATAACCATTTGGGCATGTCCATGCCTCCTTTCGTTCTGTCCATAATTCAAGGTTAATCGATGGGATTAACATTAGTAATGAACCTGAGATATATTTTGAAATAAGACTTAAGGAGTAGTTCTCTCTGAAAATTGAGGAGGATATTACGGGCGTATAACTTTTCTAATCGGGTGGGTAGGAGGGAGAATTGGGCGGATGAATGGTTTTGCCGGTACATAGTTTCATTTGCTGGTGCATAATCTTATATGCCGGCAAATAGCATCACGAATATTTTCTCAAATCATCCTCTAGTCTAATACCATTACTTCCGGCCTATGATAAAATGAAATGGAAGAAGGAGGTCGACGAATGGAACAATCAAACAAAACATATGCAGTGGAAGCTGATCAATTAGTAAAAGCGTTTGGAAAAGAACGAGCAGTAGATGGGATTAGCTTAAAAGTGCCAAAAGGAATCGTCTATGGCTTCCTAGGTCCTAATGGGGCAGGGAAAACGACGATGATCCGAATGCTTGCGACATTATTAAAACCAACAGAAGGTCACGCAAAAGTCATGGGGTATGACCTCGCAAAAGAGGCTGATGATGTCAGGCAATCCATCAGTTTAACCGGGCAGTTTGCGTCTGTTGATGAAGAATTATCTGGTAGAGAGAATTTAATCTTTATTGGTAGATTAGTTGGCTTCACTCGTAAAGAAGCAAAGAGCCGCGCTGATGAATTATTGGCCGCTTTTAATTTACAAGATGCAGCCAAGCGGCAAGTAAAGAAATACTCTGGCGGGATGAGAAGAAGAATTGATATTGCCGCGAGTATTGTTACCTCTCCAGAACTACTTTTCTTAGACGAACCAACAACGGGGCTTGATCCAAGAAGTAGAAATGAAGTGTGGGATATCGTTAGAGCTCTAGTTAAAAATGGAACAACCGTATTTCTCACGACCCAATACTTAGAAGAAGCGGACCAATTAGCGGACTTAATTGGAGTCATCGATCGAGGTGTCTTAATTGCAGAAGGCACAAGTGCTGAACTTAAGTCGTCGATTGGTGTAAGGAGTCTTATCATCGAATTTGAAGATGAACAGGACTTGAGTAAAGCCGAGTCCATCTTTGAAGGAATGTTCACGCAACCACCAGAAGTCGACCGTGATCACTTGTCTATTTCTGTCACGATGAAAGATCAATCGAAAGCTGCAAAAGCAATTGGTGAATTAGCAAATCAACAAATCGCAGTAAAAGATTTCTCGATGCAACAACCGAGCTTAGATGATGTGTTCTTAACGATTACTGGTAAGCCTGCACAAGAGGAAGGTGGGGAAGCAAATGGAGAATAATTCATTAGAAAAGTCCATTACATTAGAAAAACGCCCATCCAAAGCTTCGCCAATGAATGCTGCTCTTACTTTTGCATGGCGAGCATTGTTACGCATTCGTTATGTTCCAGAGCAATTATTCGATGTGACTGTTTTCCCAATTATTTTCTTACTAATGTTTACTTACCTGTTCGGCGGGGCGATCTCCGGCTCAACGGGAGAGTATTTAGACTTTGTTTTACCAGGTATTTTAGTGATGACTGTCGCTATGATTACGATGTATACAGGACTTGATCTAAATAAAGATATTGAAAAAGGTGTCTTTGACCGATTCCGCTCCCTACCGATATGGCAACCTTCTGTACTAGTGGGAGCGTTGTTAGTAGATGTAGTAAGATATTCGCTGGCAGCAACAATCATGGTGACACTTGGCTATATATTAGGTTTTCGTGCAGAAGCGGGATTCTCGGGTATAGTGCTTGCAGTATTAGTTATTCTATTTTTTGCTTTTAGTTTGTCATGGGTCTGGACGATGCTCGGAATAGTTGTTCGTTCGGAGAAAGCACTGATGGCCATAAGCATGATGCTCTTATTCCCATTAACCTTTTTAAGTAGCGTATTTGTCGACCCAACGACAATGCCAAATTGGTTACAGTACTTTGTAGATATTAACCCAATTACCTTCGTGGTAGATGCCTCAAGAGGATTGATTCATGGTTACGATGTTTCCAGTGAATTAATGATTATTACGTATATCTCCGTAGGCTTAATCGCGGTATTTGGTACGCTTACGATGTACTTTTTTAGAAATAAAAATTAGATGAGAAAAAGCTGGGCGAGTAATCGACCAGCTTTTTTTAACATCTTATTTGAACTTATTTTTCTTTGTAAATAACCATAGCTGCTAAGGAGAATAAAGTAGAAGTGAACTTGATATCAGTAACTTCTATATAAGTAGTACTCAAAAATTTATTTATTTTTTTCTCTAATCCAACTTCAGAAATAGCTGAAAATGTTTTTACTTTCATAAAGATTCCTCCTCTCAACATGAGCCTGTTCTGGTAGCGTTTTTCTATTGATTTGAACTGGTTACTTGGTTTTTTCTACTAAATATATAATATGTTAATCTTAGTTAACACACTATACAAAAACTTTAAGATATTACTTGTATAGAATAACAGATTCTGGAGATGTGCATGATGCAAAAAGCGATCACAGTTAAATATCAATCCGATAAAAATAATAACGTGGATGAGCTAAATCAACTTCTTGAAGAAGGATGGAAGGTTGTTTCTCAAAGTCCTGTGGGGTTGGTACCAGCAGTATCTTCCCTTGTTATTTTGGAGAAAAATTAAGGTAATAACCATCTCCTTGTATAAAGCAAAGAATGTATATTTTTAGCGTAAGGAAAGGAGAATGGCAAATGGGCTGGAAGAATATCTTATCAATCCAAGATACCTTGTTTAATGGAATTTACGCAAATCCTCTCCACATTAACAAAACGGAAAAGGACCTTACTATTTATTCCTACCAACCTATTCTAGAATTCAGAGATGTTAATTCGAATCAATCGCGTTACTGGAGACTGGAATGTATGGAAGATAAAGAGGGGGATGATTTTTTAAATCCCGTTGAACAAGAAACCCCCTATCCACTTCCATATGAAAGTGCAACAGGGCCATATCAAGACCATATAATAGAAGCTTCCAGTTTTCTTGTTCAAAATAATCGCATCAAACACGTTACTGGTTTTGGGATTAAAAAAGATCATTTAGAATATTTATCGGTCATTGTATTAAAGTTAGAGGAATTATATATTATTATAAATCCAGGTGGAGTTATTGAAATAACAGTTACCAATAATGAACCTGAAATAAATGATGAAATATTATTTTCCACTCTAAAATAATATTTGTATGATGTTAGGACTAGATTCATTGGTCTAAAATTTCACATAAATCAAATGTGCTAGAGGAGTGTAAAGGTGGTATAGCTAAGCTGACCGCCTTTTTAATTTGTTTATTTTTAAGCTGACATTAAAATAATCATCGCTTAAAATCACTTCAAAAGAAGCAGAAGCTGAAAATGTAGCAAAATTGGAAAGGTAAAATAAGACAAAGGGACTTCATTTAATCCCAAATCATTTTATAATTTACTTAAATTAGAAATTAAAACCTAGAAATAACCTATTTGTCACTATTTTGACAATAAATTTTCGCAATGTTACTCTTATTCTGAATTTTAAGTTCATTTCTAAATAAAGGTGGTGAAATTTCTTTTCAATAGATTACTTGAAAGCGATTACATTACTCATTTCAAACACTCCTCAGATGCTACTTTAGGATTTCCAACATACTTAATAATTTTCATAAGAAGAGAATAATAAGAACTCGAACAGCTAACAATTAGTTCAATTGCAACACAATACTTTCATCCGAAAAGGCGGTGTGTCTATGCTTCGCAAAATTGGTATATCAGTTATTGCATTTTTATTAGTAGGTTCACAATTTTGGTTTGCCCAATCAACAGAGCGTGTTTCAGCTACAGAGGGTGACCAAGAAGATTTGATTCTCCTTGAAAATGTGCCAGAAGTGGAAACTGATCCAGAAGAGATCCAATTAAATGCACTGAACGTTTACGAAGGTGGTGCATTTACGAGGGAATCAGAAGGTTTACAATGGTCTTCTTCTAATAAGAACGTAGCAGAGGTAAATGAGCAAGGGGAAGTTTCTTTGACAGGTCAAAACGGTCGTACATTTATCCGTGTTTCTGACGGGAAGTATGAAGACCGAATTGCGGTGGATTATAAAGTGGACCCAAGCTCTAAAAACAAAGGGAAGCCTGATTCTAAGGCTAGCCTTGTGAAAGAAAAAGGTGATCGTTATGACCTTATTGGACATGTTATAGATGAGTTTACGATAGAAGAAAAACTAGGCCAAATGCTGATGCCTGATTTCAGAAACTGGGATGGTGAAAATGTCACTGAGATGCTTCCAGAAATTGAAGAACTGGTCGAGGAGTATCATTTAGGTGGCGTTATATTGTTTGCGGAGAATGTGCAAGATACAGCACAAACGGCTGAACTAGTCTCAGACTATCAAGCTGCAGCAGAAAAATTAGGTTTAATGATGACGATTGACCAAGAAGGTGGAATAGTAACGAGACTACAATCTGGAACGGATATGCCGGGTAATATGGCTTTGGGTGCAGCTAATTCTGAAGAGCTTTCTTATAATGTCGGTCAGGCAATTGGTCAGGAGTTAGAATCTCTAGGAATTAATACGAATTTTGCGCCAGTAGTGGATGTGAACAATAACCCAGATAATCCTGTCATTGGTGTTCGCTCGTTTGGAGAGGACCCAGAACTAGTTGCCAATATGGGAGTAGCTTATACAGAAGGGTTACAATCAGCAGGAGTTGCAGCGACTGCAAAACACTTCCCGGGTCATGGAGATACAGATGTGGATTCCCACTTAGGATTACCAGAAGTCCCGCATGACCGTGAGCGACTAGATGAGGTAGAACTTTACCCTTTCCAGCGGGCAATGGAATCTGGGATTGATATGATTATGACTGCTCATGTCACGTTCCCTGAAATTGATGATACGACGGTTACCTCTGAAGCCACGGGTGAAGAGGTTACTCTACCTGCAACTCTTTCACATAAAGTTTTGACGGAATTGATGCGTGAAGATATGGGATATGATGGAGTTATTACAACTGATGCTATGAACATGCAAGCTATTACAGATCACTTTGGTGCGGTGGATGCCGCAATTCGCGCAGTTGAAGCTGGGAGTGATATAGTACTGATGCCAGTAGGACTAGAAGAGGTAGCTGATGGTTTATTAGAAGCAATTGATGAAGGTGATATTTCAGAAGAACGAATTGAAGAATCGGTAGAGCGAATCCTAACACTTAAATTAGAGAGAGGTATTTTGAAAGAAGAGAATCCTCCTTCTATACAAGATAAAATTAATAATGCGGAACAAGTAGTAGGTTCAGATGAGCATAAGCAAGTCGAACAAGAAGCTGCTGAGCAAGCAACGACTTTAGTTAAAAACCAAGAAGGCGCCTTACCTTTGGATGTCGATTCTGACGATGAAGTCGTTGTGGTAGGAAATGCAAACGTGAATGATTTAGCAGATGCAGTTTCTTCCTACCATGAAAATATAACCGTAATCGAAACAACAGGTGAGCTCTCAGAGGAAGAGCGGTCCATTGTTTCAGAAGTGGACGCCGTTATTACCGGCTCCAATACATTCAATGTGAATGGACGCTCGCCAGATAATTCAGATATGCAACTGATTCAATCCCTACCAAATGAAACGGATGCACCAGTCATTGCTGTAGGAATCAGAAATCCATATGATGTAATGGCTTACCCAGAGGTGGACGCGTACATTGCTCAATATGGATTCAACGAAGCGAACTTTGAAGCAACAGCGGCAACCATTTTTGGAGAAAATAATCCAAGTGGAAAATTACCAGTTACCATTCCAACGTTAGAAGATGAAGTCTTGTATGAGTTTGGGCACGGATTAAGTTACTAATGCCTAGTAAAAATCAAAAATAAATACTCAGGTGTAATGGGAGAGAGAATATAATTTTCCGAAAGGGGAGCAACTTGTGAAAAAATTAATTGTTTTGGCGATGGCGTTTGTGTTGATTATGGGCTCCGTAACAGTAGCTTTTGCAGATGGTCCTGGTAATGGAAAAGGCAAAGGAAAGGGCAAGGCGAAAGGGCAGGATCGCTCTTTAGATTTAGGTGTAGAAGTGCTTTTAGAAGAGGAAAAAGAATTGATTGAAGGAAAAAATGTTGGATTAATAACAAACCCAACAGGTGTGGACAAAGATTTGAATAGTATTGTAGATACATTGCATAATGACCCTGACACGAATTTAACCGCTCTTTACGGTCCGGAACACGGGGTACGTGGAGATGCACAAGCTGGAGATTATGTGGAGTATTACATTGATGATCGAACGGATCTACCTGTCTATAGTTTGTATGGGGAAACACGCAAACCGACAGCTGAGATGCTTGAGGATGTAGAAGTACTCTTATTCGATATCCAAGATGTAGGAACTCGTTTTTACACGTACATTTACACTATGGCTTTTGCAGTGGAAGCTGCTGAAGAGAATGATATTCCTTTTGTAGTGCTTGATCGACCTAACCCGATCAACGGAACTGATGTGGAAGGCCCAGTATTGGATGAAGAGTATTCTTCATTTGTAGGAGAATATGAAATACCGCTAAGACATGGGATGACAGTTGGAGAACTAGCGCAACTATTTAATGAAGAATTTGAAATTGGTGCTGATTTATCCGTGGTGGAGATGAATGGATGGGACAGAGATGAATATTATGATGAAACAGGTCTAGAGTTCGTCATGCCATCCCCAAATATGCCAACACAGGACACGGCTTTAGTTTACCCAGGAGCAGCATTGATTGAAGGAACAAATGTATCTGAAGGTAGAGGAACAGCCAAACCGTTTGAATTAATTGGAGCACCATTTATCGATTCAGGTGAATTAGCTACCCATTTAAATGATTTAGAACTTCCGGGTGTGACGTTCCGAGCAGCATCTTTCACACCAATGTTTTCAAAACATGAAGGAAATCTATCACATGGAATTGAAATCCATGTCGACAACGAAGATGCTTATGAACCAGTTGTAGCTGGATTACACATCGTTAAAGCAATTCACGACTTATACCCAGAAGACTTTCAATTCCGAGAAGATAACTTTTTCGATAACTTAATCGGAAACGGATGGGTTCAAGAAGCAATTGAAGAAGGACAATCAGTGGAAGAGATCAGGCTTCAATGGCAGAACGATTTAAAAGAATTTAAGAAAACACGTAAGGATTATTTGTTGTACAAATAGTACTTGGATATAAAGACCTCCCAGTTTCGCCTGTCTGGCGGAACTGGGAGGTTGTTTTGTGAAATGAAATACTGTTCTATGGTAGGTTTTATACAAGTCACTTTTGGTCAAAAAGGATTTCTGGATATGAAGTGGCTATTCTCGATTTAGATCTGCTTTTTTTGAAAATGGGGTCTAGTAATAAGGCTTGTTTTGTAACTATTCTATTCAATCGCCCAATTCATGCGATCAACCAGAATGTTTCTTGTGAGCTCCCCAGTTAAGTTAAATACTTGTAAGCTAAATGTTGGTTCTTTTTTATTGGAATAGTCTTTCCAATTCTCTGCAATAAACTTAAGATTTTCAGCAGAAATCATTGCTATGTCCGTATCGGTTTCGGTGAATGCTTTGAGGCGTTGAGCCTGAGATACGGATTCATGTGAAATTTTTGACGTGACAACTAAGAATAGTGACACCCTGTTGTCGTTAGCTCGAATGTAACCTAAAAATTGGTCGAAGTGGTCATTCGGAAAAGTATAAGGCTCTTCTATACTTTTGTTGTCCCAGAGAAGGGATTCTTTAGAGCTGAACTTAATTTTTCCATCAGAATGTTTGGATCCAGGCATTTCTACTAATGGAAGACCAAGTTTTTCTTCAAATATATACCTAGTGGCTTCTTCGAAGTATTTTTCAGTATCTAGGTCTTTATCAATGACTTTATTCACTCTTAATGGTTTGTAGTTACGAGCAGCCAAATCCTCAATATAATCGTAATAGAGAGATCGGTTATCGGTGGGGTCTGAGATGACTTTAGAAGATAGGTTTTCATAGTAATCTATAATATTACTAATTCTTTCAGCTTTTGTTCCGCTAACCCGCGCACCTTCTAAAGCGCGAAGAATGTCCTTTAAATCGTTATTTCCTAATGTGTCTAATACAGCAGATGGTAATAAATTGTGTTTTAAAATTCTTTGAATTAGTACTTCTTTAGTTCCGCTGGAGTTTAAATTTATAGTAGTTAGAACTTGTTTTAACTGAACTTTTGAGAAATCATTTAACAACTGTTCATATGTTTCATTTCTTAATTCGCCACCAAGCTCATATCGAAGAATCCGCGCTATTTCAGACGGTATAATGTAGTACACTTCATCTGATTTAAAACGCAATATTAATCCCCTTGTCTGTAAGTTCTTTAAAGAATTCTCAATCTGTCTGTGGCTATGTAATTTATTTCCCTTTTGTGGGAATCTACCAACTTGGCTTTCAATTAAATAATGGTCTCTTTTAGTCAGCCCTAACTCTTGCCTCAATACAGTTAGTATATTTACTTCATGTGCATTTAAAGTTTCATCCTTTTTCCATGCAGTAGTTAAAACCGAGCTATAAATTCTGTAAGTATCTTCTGGAATTGCATTCTTAATATAGTCTTCATCTTTGCTTTCAGTAATGATTTGATTCTCTAATTCTTCTACATTACTTAAAAGCTCAGACTCTTTTAGTAAATATCCTTCGTTTTCCATCAAAGACATCAGAATCATCTCGTTTAGAAGCGAAATATCTCTTTTTTCTTCTAAGAAGTCTAAGTTCCGTTTTACTCGTTCTTTATTTTGGAACTCCTCGATATTTTTGATAATGACTTCACGCATTTCTTCTTCATCAGAAAGTTTTACATCTTTCAAAAAACTATCTAATGTCCTGCCTAGGTACAATTTACTCATTTTAGGTAAAATATCTTGAAGATTCATATGACCCACTCCTTTTTTAATAATCTACCTTCATTCATGTAATAATTAAATTAGTTTCAAGTTTCAGAATAGTAAAATAATAAGACTATTCTTCCATGATAATACAATTTAAACGATAATACTATGTATATAGAAGATTTTTGTAAAATCTCCTATATAGATGTTTTTACGAAGATTGAGAATTGGATTTCTTATTATTTTTCTTCCTCTCAATCATTCCTCTTATCATCAACCCAACCCAAACAATTACAGGAAGAATCAACCCGTGAGTAAGGGCGTACGGGAACCACGTTTCACTTACAAAGGTTTCAAAATAGGCAACGTCTGGGTAGGCGATAATAGACAAGACGATCATGCCCATCCCAAGTGGTAAAAGCAAGGGGCGGTGGTCATCCATAGTAAGAAATTGTGCTACTCCAATGCTCACTGAGTAATAAATAATCGCTAATTTAAAGAAGATAGTCAACATCCAAATAATTCCTATAACAACTTCTAAACCTTCTAAGAAGTCTGCGATATTGATTCTTTGGGCGACTTGATAGCTAGGGGACGCATTAAGAGCGGTAAGATCACTTCCTAGCACTAATATGCAGAAAAGCGTAATCATAGTTAAAATTATTCCACCGACGAGTACTCCAATGATCCATGCTCTTTGTTTTGTTTTCGGATCTTTCACATAAGGGGTGATCATTAGAAATATAACTAATTCTAAGAAAGGGGTACCAATTACTACAGTGGAAGCACTAAAAACAGGTGTGAACCCGTCTCCAAGATATGGTTGAAGGTTTTCGATGTTCACTTCAGACAATAATGCAAATATAAAAAGTAGCAAGAAAAGGACAACCCATGGCATGAACATTTCTGCGGACCTTCCTAATACTTCTAGCCCTAAAAAGGCTCCCCAGATTACCACCAATAAAAATAGAATGTGTGTATATTGAAGAGGGGTTTGAGGGATGATTTCGGTGGTCATGAAATCACCAATATTTCTTAGTACCAACGCCCCTAATATAAATAGAAAAGATAAGTAAAAGACTAAAAGAAACCTGCCCACCCAATTTCCAAACGCATAAATTGTTGCTTGAACAAACGTTTTATTTTGCATTTGTTTAGCTACTTGATTATAAAAAAGGGTAAGGAGCAGTCCTGCTAAAACGGAAATCGAGATAGAAATCCATGCGTCCTGCTTTGCTTGTATAGCCAAGGGTGAAGGAACAATTAAAATGGAGCTACCGACAGTAAATAAAATAACTAAGAACATAAATTGGCGAGGACTTATTGACTGGTTATCCATCTTTCCTTCACTCCCTTTTGCTAACCTAAGATTAGCTTATAAAAATCTTCTATATAATCAAGCGGATTAGGCAACGACACATCCAGTGTTTGTAATACACTGATTGAGGTGAAAAATAGTAAAATAATACTAAAGCTCCATATGTCTTTTCTCTTTCCATTTTTATTTAGAAATGGGTATTGCAAAGCAAAGATTGCAATAGCTATAAAAATAACCGCAAAAGCGTACCACATATTCATTCACCTTAACTTTCCTTAGTAATCGGCTGTGTGGCACTGCCTTTTCTACGGAGTTCCACTTTGACTTGTATCTCTACCACTAATTCTTTGAATTGTTCATCCCAATTATTTTCAACAGTTTTCCAGTACTTTGGATTTTTTCTATGAATTAAATCACCAAAGCCGAATATATCAGTCTCAAATTCATTTTGATTAATTGCTATGGATTCTTCTATGAGCCTCGTGATCTCCTCCTCCGTTTGCTGGTTTAATTGTTGAATGACATCTGCTTGGCTTAAGTCTACTGGGCAATCGATCTCCGCAATATTTCCTTCGAGATTTAATTCAATCGAGATAGATGGTTCGTCATTCTCAAACGTTACACCCATATTGTTATCTCCTCTTAAAATCTCGATTCCCGCCGTTCCCTCAGAACAAGGGTGAGTCACTACAGAACTGTTAATATCGCCTTGAGTATAGTTATAACCCAGGCTTTCATCTTCATTCATCCAACCAACTAACTGATCACCTTTCAACACCCCAAGATGATCTATAGTTATCTTAGTTGGAGCATCAATATTTTCTACATTCGATATGTTGGTACCAGATTCTGCTGGACCCTCCATAAGCAACCCAGTAATAACTGGATTTTGCCCCTTGTTTCGGATTTGAGTGATCAGTTCGTCAATGGTTATTCCGTGCGAGGAACCGTGGTTTTCTTCTACTGCTTCAATGGAGTGCATCAGTTTATTCGCAGGAATTTTCTCGTAGGGTGTAAGAATACTTAATAGTGTTTCTACATCTGTTTCTTTAGAAATGGTTACATAAAAGCCAGTTCGAAATTCATGGTCGCGATAAAATAAATCTAGCGGTTGCATAATCCCTTCTTCAGCTAAGTCTTTTCCAATCACAACAAGTCTCAATTGTGATAAATACATCTTACGTGGAGATTTGTGTGTCATTTTTCTAAATGCTTCTAATAGTGTTTTTCCAGTAGTCGAATAAGTAGAAGCTGGTGGGCGTGTGGTTGGTGCTTCCGTTGCGATTTCGGAAGGATTAATCACTTGTGTGACTAAGAGATATTCATCATCCTCTGTTTTATCTATTCCTGCTGCCACTACGATTCCAAGTTCATCTAATTCATCGCTGTCCCAGCAACCTGAAAGAAGGGCGCCGCATAATAATACTGTTATTAGGAAATAACCACGTTTGATAACCACATTCATCAGTTCTCCTTTGAGGTAGAATCCACTCGCTGTTGGTCCTTTTTTGTCATAGAGCTGGGACGTGATAGAAGACCCCAGTGTGGAAATCGAACGAGCACATCCTTTTGATCCTTTGGCATAAAAGGAGCAAATGGGGCCATATATGATTTCCCAAATGATTTTAAACTACATAAATGAAGGACCATCGCAATCATGCCAAGAATAATTCCATATAAACCAAAGGTAGCTGCTAGGAGCATTAATGGAAACCTTAGTATGCGTACGGAAATAGCCAAATTATAAGCCGGAAATACAAAACTACAAATGGCTGTAATAGATACGACAATTACCATAGCAGGAGAGACTAGGCCTGCTTGAACCGCAGCTTGTCCCAAAACCAAGGCACCTACAATTGAAACGGCAGAACCTACTGGTTTCGGAAGACGCACCCCGGCTTCACGCAGTACCTCGAAGGTCAACTCCATCATTAATGCTTCTGCTAATGCTGGGAAAGGGACCCCTTCTCTCTGGGCAGCTAAACTGATTAATAAAGGAGGAGGGATCATCTCTTGGTGAAAGGTTGTAAATGCTATATAAATAGAAGGCATAAATAAGGCGACAAAAAAACAGAACAAGCGTAAAATTCGTACGAAAGTGCCAATATCTGCTCGTTGGTAATAATCTTCACTAGATTGCATGAAATTGACGAATAACGCGGGAACTAATAGGACGTTTGGTGTGCCATCTGTAATAATGGCTACTCTACCTTCTAATATCCCACCTGCAATTGCATCCGGCTTTTCAGAATTATAAACGGTAGGAAAAGGGGAGTATTGAGCGTCTTGAATAAATTCCTCTAAATATCCACTTTCTAAAATTCCATCAATATCTATTTGATCTAAGCGCCTGTTTACTTCATCAATTACTTCCGATTCGGCCGTCCCTTCTAAGTAGACGACTGTCACATCAGTTTTTGTTTTTGTCCCAATCTTTTTAGGCTCCATCCGAAGATTAGAATCTTTAATTTTTCTTCGAATTAAGGCTGTATTAGTTCTCATCGTTTCTGTAAATGATTCTTTAGGTCCCCTTATTACACTTTCAGAAGTGGTCTCCTGAACGCCCCTATCTCTCCAGCCTTTGGTGCTTGCTGCGATTGCTTTAGATTGCTGTTCCAGGAGCAAGATCGTTTCACCAGAAATTAACCTTTCGAAAAGCTCGTTGTAACAATCTATTTCTTCTGCTTCTCCAATAGGCAAGGCACTTTCTTTAATGGATTCAAAAAGGTTGTGATTAGGCTTTTCAGTTGGCATCTCTAGCATCAAAGCTTCGAGAATGAAATTTTGAACAGAATTATTATCTACCAGCCCATCCATATAAATGATAGCTGCTGGAGTTTGATGGATCATCACTCGTCGGATTACAAGGTCAGAACTGTTCCCCATGGAAGTTTTTATTACTTCTAAGTTATCTTCTAAGTTTGGAGTGAGCGCGTTAGAAGCGGTTTGTGATTTTCGGTTCTTAGATTTTCGCTTCAATGAACTCCCACCTTTACATGCTTGTTTTTGGTTATTTTGCTCTAAAAAGAAGAAATTATAACTGTTGTCTGATAAAGTTCGAATAATTACCGTGATTGATTTATAATTAATTTAATATTCAAACGGATAAATACATAAAGTTTCAGAGTTTCCAAAAACCATTTAATGCGCTGCCGGTGATCAAGGGGAGAAATTATGTTCAGTCAAGGTGTATCTACTATAAAAACAGGCTGGTTACTACTTCGTGCTATAGCTGTTATCTCTTCTAGTATCGCCACCATTGTCTCGACGATGTTGCCTTTATATCTTTATTTCACTGTTCCAAACAGTCAATTGATGATGACTTTTACACTTTTAGTCGTTGGTGCTTTTATTATTCATGGTGTACTAACACATTTACTAAATGACTATATTGATGATCAGTCAGGTACAGATGCACATAGTCCCGGGATTTTGTCAGGCGGGAGTAGAGTTATTCAAACTGGATTGATCACATCTTCGACAATGTGGATGCTTGGGAAAGGGTTAATTGTATTATTAGTTATAACGACAATTGCTTTTGTAATATTTGAATTTTATATTTTAGCTATCTTGCTGATTGTTGGTATGTGGGGAGCGATTTCTTATTCTCTACCTCCATTAAGGTTGAGCTACCGCCCGTTTGTTGGGGAATGGGTTTCTACTTTTCCTTCTGTTCTGTTTTTAGGGCTCGCTGGTGCTTGGCTTACTTTGGGTACAACACCTGAATGGGCGGTTCAGAATGCTACGATTAACGCCCTCTTTTGTATTGCTTGGGTGATGGTTCACCATATCCCTGATCGTGAGGCTGACGAACAGGCACAGCCAGTTAAGGAAACAAGTGTTGTTTGGGCCGCCAATAAATTTGGTGTTGGATTTAGCCGTTTACCAGCTATTTTATATTTTGCCATGACAGGTTTATGTGCCTTTTGGTTAGGCATGGATCGAATGTGGGCGGCAGTAGGTGTATTGGTGATTGTAACTATTATTATCCGATTGATTGTTAAAATGGATGTAAATGACCATCAACAAGTCTCTAATTATGAGAAAATCATGCTTATTTTAGCTATGATTAATGCCGTTTGGATAGGGATTTTTATATAAAATAGATATGGGGGATAACGGTGTCTACTGGAATGATTATATTTGTAATTGTCATGGGTTGGACTTTACTAATTATGGGTGGAATCACTTATTTATTATATAAACAGAAAGACTATAGTTTAATATCAGGTTTTTCAAATCGGCCGGAAGAAGAACAGGAATATTTAATCGAAAACGGTTATATGGAAGCCATTAAAAGGATGATGCTACATAGTACATTAATTCTAGCACTTCTTCTCGTTTTAGGGGTCTTATCCGTACCCTATGCCCTCGAAGTAGGATTTGCCGTGTTTATTTGTTATATATTAGGATACACCGTTCAACTTCAAAAATATGAGGTGCCCCATAAACGGAAAAGAGGTTACTGGATTACTGGTTCGATTGCCCTCCTGGTGGTTGGAGGAATTACCGCTTTAACGGTTTATGCATTTATACCGAATCAGGTGACAATTACAGAAGGACATTTAGAGATCTCTGGCATGTATGGTGGCGAATGGACTCAGGAAGAAATTCAGGAAGTGACCTTATTGGAAGAGATGCCACCTGTGAATGTGCGAGTAAATGGCTTTGCGATGACGAATTTAAGTAAAGGTAAATTCCGCGTCGAAGGGTATGGTACTGCTTTATTGTTCTTAAGGGGTGATGCTCGTCCGGTACTATACGTGTCAACGGAAGACGAGGAGATATTTATGAATGGTGAGGATGAGGGGCAAGTTCGAGGTTGGTATGAGGAATTGAGTAGATGAAAATACCATGATAGCCTTACGTTTCTTAAAAAAGAGGTGATTTTATGAGTCATAAACTAAAAGTTGGAGAACTGAAAGAACATTACCTAGTAGATGAGGATATATGGAGAGTTTTCTCTATTATCCTCTCTAATAAATCAGCGAAATCTTCTACATATAAATATGCCCTGGTGAAATCACTTATAGAGAATTTATATTCTGTAAATGACAAGCTGGAATTAAGCTATGACCAATTATCATATAGTTTTACTAAAGTGTATTGGAACTTAGTCATTCATCATCACCTAGATAAACAAAATAGAGGTAGTAAAAATGCTAGAGCAGTTACGGTAATCAAAGAATTTAAAGAGAAGCATGATATACCTAACGAATTCAGCTTTGATAAGATAAATCATTCGTTACAATTAAAACTAGTATCTAAAATGAAATCTGTTATGAAGGAAAATGTGTTCGGTGCATTATACGGGGATACCAAAGCTACTTTTTACGAATTTAATCATTATAAAGAGTATTTTAGATTTCAACCCAGTGTCCACCGTTTTATGTTAAATTACCAGCTTTTATTAGTGAATTTAACTAATTATCACATGGCTAAAATGATCGAAGAGTTGAATGAAGTTCCGAGTATTAATTATTTATTAGATAAAGTTGAAAGTATCGCAAAACGTAGCTCCCTGAAACCTTATGAAAAAATATTATTAAATTATTTCGAAGCGAATTGTTTTTATTGTAGTAAGTCTTTGTCGAATTCAGAGAATGTAACGCATGTCGATCATTTCATTCCGTGGTCTTTTGTGCAATCAGACCAAATTTGGAATCTGGTATTATCCTGTAATAGGTGCAATACTTCAAAGAATGATAAGTTACCAGACAGAAGTTATCTGGACATCATCATTGATAGAAACAAACAGTTAGTGAATCAGCCTCCATTAGAAATCGATTCCATGGAGAATTACAAAGATAATAAAATTATATTACTTTATGATTATTCTATTAAAAACGGTTTTGATAAAATCTGGACGCCTTAGTTCAATCTTCAACATCTTTTAAATAGACTTTATGCTCAAATCCACCGCGGGTTTGAGCTTTTTCAACTCTCGATTTCTCGATGTCTTCTAATGCGATTCCATTCATCTTCGCGATCATGTTCGCTACTTCAAACACATCGGCTAGTTCTTCTGTCTTTTCTTCTGGGTTTGATGCGTGGATTAATTCTTCTACCTCTTCAATTAGTTTTAAATTTAATGCGCGTTTAAACTCTTTGTTCGTAAGTGTTTCCGTAGTACACTGTTTTCCGCTATTTCTAATCATTTGTGGAATATTATTTCTGACAAGTTTATTGTAAGTTGGCATAGAAACACCTCATCATATAGTATTTAATCTGGCTCATGCTTGATTATAACATCTATGCTACAATATAATTACTAAAATAATCCATTTAATGAGGTGTTGTTTGTGGCAGTGGTAACCGTTGATTTCGATGGAACGTTGTATCAAGGGAATTCGTTTAAAGTAATGTTTAAAGTTGCGAAGCAGGAATATGGAATAAAGCAGTGGTCGATTGTAGGTTTTGGTGTGGTGAAGAGTGTCATTCTTGGAATTTTTAAAGGGAAGGAAGCTTTTAAGCATCAATTCTTTCGTTCTTTTGTCCGTTCGATGAAAGGAAAGTCGAAAGAAGAGCTTCAGGAATTTTTCACGGTACTTGCTCAAAATGACTTGGAAAAGGTGAATGAACCACTAGTGAAGAAGGTGAAAGAACACCGAGCAAATGGTGATGATGTTGTTGTGTTATCAGGGGCGTTGATTCCATTTTTGCATGCGTTTGTTCGGGAAGTTGATTTAGAAGATGTAGATACCATTGGGACGCAATTAGAATATGATTCGAACAATATATGTACAGGCCGTATGAGTAAAATTGTTAATGGCGATGAAAAGGTAAACCAGATCACCCAATGGCTTAAGAGAAATAATAAAAAAAAAGATAGCGAAACGCTTTACGCCTATGCAGATAGTGATACAGATATGCCTTTACTTCATATGGTGGATCACCCTGTAGTAGTGAATCCTGATGAAGATATGAAAAAGGCAGCTAAGGATAATCACTGGCAGATTTTTCAAGGATAGGTTCGATTTAATTCGACAATATTTCCCGGGAAATAAAAATACGCAGCATAGTTGGTGCGACTATGCTGCGTTAATGTTTGGTGTGCTACAGTTGTTACAAATTCTCTGTACTTAATTTTATTGATCTAACCACTCGTCAACTGTGTCGCGGTTTTCTTCAATCCACTCTGCAGCTGATTCTTCAAAATCTACATCGTTGTGTTCATAGTCGTACATCATTTCTTCTAAATCATTCACGTCAATTTCCCACTCGGAAAGAATCTCATGGGCGCGTGTATATTCGTCATTTTCTTCGATTCCATCATAAGAAAGCACGTAGACATTATCGTGTTGAAAGTGCCCTTCTGTGTCTTCTAAAAATTTCAAATCATGTTCTGAAAACATGGAGTGTGGCCTCCAACCAGTGATCACTACAGGCTCTTCATTAGAGAGTTTTGTGTCTAGAACTCCAAGCATCGCAGCTTCACTGGAAGGGACAAGTTCAAATCCTTCTAGATCGTAATTTTCATCTTCCATCACGCTATGAGAAATTTCTACAATACCTGCGCCTTCTCCAATCGTAACAATTTCACCTTCGAATTCGTCTCCACGGCCTTCTAGGTCACCAATTGTATCTGCATCTACATATTCAGGTACGACCCAACCTAAAGGAACATCTTCATAACTTGTTGCCACTTGTTGTAGTTGATCTTCGTATTCATTCCATAATGCTTCTTCCGTGTATGGTAACCAAGCGTCCATGAAAAAGTGAATTTCTTCATTCGCCATACCTTCCCAAATGACTGGTTGATCAAGTAAAGTAATCTCTACATCATACCCGTCTTCTTCAAGGATTTGTTTTGCAATTTGAGTAGGCGCTTCGGTACTTGTCCAAGAAGTTTGTCCAAAGACAATCTCGCCACGTTCTTCTGTTTCTTGTGATTCTTCTGTGTCATTCTCTTGTGACTCTGTATCTTCTTCGCTCTCTCCACATGCTGCTAATATTAAGAAAGGTAATAAAATGACGCTAATCATAATTTTCTTCATGCAATAAAACCCCTTTTTATCTGTTTATAATCTCACTAAATTTTTCTTCCATCGTATCCTTGGTAAACTGCATCGTATCCGCTTGATCAGCTTCCCAAACAGAATATTTCTCTCCATTCATTTTTCGAATAAGGTTCTTACTATCATAAATTTTTAAGTTGTAGACCCAGTTCGCCATATTTAAAATCGCAGACTGGTGGGCACCTTCATTGCTAGCAGTACTCATATCATGGATTAAGTGGATATTGTAATCACGGAAGTATGCATCATAAACAGAAGTCATCAGACATCCATCCGTCACAAACCCACCAATGTATACATCTTTCACGCCTAAACTGCGAAGGGTGAGGTCTAAGCTTGTTTCAAAAAAGGCACTCCAACGATATTTGTCGATAACAAGTTCGTCTGACTCTGGTTTAATTTCATCAAATATTTCAATCTCAGAAGACTGGTCATTATAATATTTTGGGGTGCCGTCTTCGTTCAATGGTTCCCCTACTGATAAATTAACTTGGTCTGTACGATTGATTTGTCTTGTATAAATAATAGGTATTTCTAATGCTCTAAATTTTTCTAGAACTTTGCCTGCATTGGCAATGGCTTGCTCTACATTTAATAGTCCGAAGTTTGATTCTTTTTGTAGATCAATCAGGACAAGAGCTGAAGTTGATTTTTTCATTTGGAAGCTCCTTTAATCTTTCTTAGGTATATGGTTGAAAATATCTCCGGATTCCATCGTGTTTGCTAAGCGCATAATCCAATCAAGGTAATCTTTTGCACCTTCTGTTAACTCTAAATCCCTGTTCGCAATTCTTCTTGCTTCTTCGTCAGTAGAGTGGTGTGCAATATCTTCGATGGTTGGTTCCGTTTGGTCTACTGCTTTGGTTATTAAGTTTCTTTCTAAACGAATCATTTTAACAAAGAAATTAAGGAAATTACGTAGGAAATCTTTCTCCGCAATGAAGTGGTCCTTGCGTTCTCCTTTTCTCCATACCTTTGTCACCATTTCTGTTTCAATTAATTCTCTAATGCCATTACTAACACTTGCTTTGCTCATGGCAACTTGGTCTTTGATTTCATCCAGTGTCATAGGCTCTTCTGAAAAATAAAGTACACCATAGATTCTACCTACAGAAGGTGTAACTCCATAAATCACCATAGACTGAGCAATGGCACTAATAATAACGTCCTGAGATTCTTGTAAGCGCGCGTAATCATTGGACATAAAAATTCCCCTTTCCGGAAAGAGAGATTAAATATTTAATCTATACAGTATATATTATATGAATTAAACAAAATGTCAACATCCTTCGATATCATTCATTTAGTTATACTTTTGTGACAGTATTGCAAAATGCAAATAGGTATGATTATCTAGAATAAAATGAATATAGGAGTCGTTACTATGAGTATCAAGGTGAAATTCATTGCACCGTATCCTTCTATGGTTCAGTTAATAGAAGAAGTGAAGCATAATGAAAAGGATTTAATTATAGATGTCGAAGTGGGTAACTTACTAGATGGTGTTAAGATCGCACAAGAAGCGGAAAAAGAAGGCTATGATATTATTATTAGCCGTGGCGGGACTGCGTGGAGAATTAGAGAGTCTGTTGCAATACCTGTCATTGATACAAACATGTCCGGCTATGATATGTTGCGAGTTTTAACACTTGCAAATGACTTCCAAGTAAAAAAGGCGCTTGTTGGGTACCCGACAATGACGATGGGGGCACAGGCGATTATAGATTTACTGGAGTACCCCGTAGATTTATATACAATGGAGCACTTTGATGAGATCGATACTTTGATTCCATCCCTTCAAAAAGCAGGTTACACGATTGTAATAGGTGACGTTGGTACTATGGAAGCTGCCAATAAGTATGGCATGGAAGGTTTACTTATCCAGTCTGGAAGAGAAACGATTGTCGATGCTTTTGAGAAAGCGAGACAACAATATTGGTATCACCAACATAACCTTTCTATTAATCGATTATTAGTGGAAGCGTTAAAAGAAAAGGGAGAAGACTTTGTGATTTTCTCGTATGATCGAAAACTTATTTCTGAAACATGGAATGAATTCGATCAATGTCCACTTACAAAGGCGGAAGTAAATGAACTTTTAAAAGATGCTAGAAATATGGAAAAAGTCCATTGGCGCCGTTATCTTAAAGGCACGTTTCAAGTAGATGTTAAAGTAAAAAACATACAAGCTTACGGGGATAACTATACGTTACTTTCGTTTGTGCGTAGTGAGCAACAATTAAAAAGTTACTCCTGGGTAGAGGAAGAAGTTGTGAAGCAGAAACCAACAATTATTCATCAAAGTTACGCGATGGATGGAGTAATGCAAGTTATAGATGGTACGAAGAAGAGTCATCAATTGTTCTTTTTAGTTGGTGAAACTGGATCTGGACGTGGTATGATCGCGCGTTATATTCACTTTCTTAAAGAAGATAATAGAGTTTTATTAGATGTCGATGCGAGTCGATGTGATTTTGATGAGTTAGAGGAATTGTTGCCTGCGCATGCTCAAACCATCTTTTTGCGAAATGTACATTTATTAAAAGAACAACAATACATTCGACTGAGTAGTTTTATAACCGAAGCGATTGAACGTGAGAAAACAGTGATTGTATCAACGAATGAAAGTTTCTTGCACCATATGGAGTCTCCAGTTGCAAACCGTGGAGTAGAAATTTTTATCCCACCACTTCGAAATCGGATGGAAGATTTAAAAGGTTTAGTAATGTTTTTCATTGCATATTTTCATCAAAATATAGGCACAGACGTCATCAAAGTTCAAGAAGAGGCAGTAGAAGTATTGAAAGCGCACCATTGGGTTGGAAACGTGCGGGAACTCCAATCCTTTATGCAGACGGTTGTCATGGCGGAGAGGGGTTATGTTTTGAAAGCTACCCACATTCAATCGTATTTAGAGGGAAGATTAAATTCGGAACAAACCCCTCTTTACCAGCTTGATGGGACACTTGAAGATATGGAACTTAAAATCATCCAATCCGTTCTAGAGGAAGAAAATTTTAATCAATCTAAAGCAGCGAAACGATTAGGGATTAATCGATCTACTTTATGGAGAAAGTTAAAAAATGGTGAAAATTTTTAATAAATCAATACATGAAAAAAGGTAATATCGGGTATAGAATAGTTATAAGCTGAGACTAGTTGTGTAATCCTAGGTGTTTATTTACAATATGGGTAACACATATTTCTAGGAGGACGTAACAAACATGGCATTTCATAGAGAAGTTATCATCAATGCCTCAGTTGATGAAGTGTTCCGTGTCATTTCAACCTATGAGTTCGCGGAACAAATTAATGGCCCGGTTGTTAAAGTAGATTGGGTTTCAGATCAGCCGATTCAAGAAGGGTCAGAACTTAAAGAAACCCGTGGAATTAAAGGACAGTTTATTACATCTGTGCTAACTGTAACTGCATTTGAACCAAATAAAAAGTTCGCTGTAAAAAGCGAGCAGAACAACCTGTTTCTTCATTATACATATACTTTTTCTGAAGAAGTGGACGGGATTCGTGTTTCCTTCAATGGTGAAATTACAACAGCAGGTATTAGAAACCGATTATACAAGCCGTTGATTAATCGAATTATTAAAAAGGAAGACGGAGACCACTTAGAGAAAGTAAAAGTATATATTGAATCACCTAAAGAAGATTTGAAGGAGGACTAATCTTGACTACTGTGTCGAAAAATGAAGCCGAAAAAAAATTACAAGATCTTAATGGATGGGAACTTGAAGGAGACCATACAATCTCGCGTACCTTTAAGTTCGAACAGTATTTAGAAGGTGTGGATTTTGCTAGTAAAATAGCAAACCATGCAAATGAAAAGGACCACCATCCTAAAATGGTGATTGACTTTAACAAAGTTACAATCAGCTGGACCACGCATTCCGAAAACGGGTTAACTGATACTGATTTTGAGGGTGCAGAGTATTGCAACCGTTTATATGATATTAAGCAAGATACATCTAGATAAGTAAGGAGAGACCGTGCGAATGATAAAAAGTTTGCACGGTCTCTTTATATTAGTTAGACCTCTAAAACGCATAAAATGTTAATATGAAATGAATACATTGTGATTGGAGTGATCATTATGGCTGAAAAAATTTGTGAAAAAGGACATACCTTCTATAAAAGCAGTGATTGTCCAACTTGCCCGACCTGTGAACAAGAGAAAGCTCCAAGTAGTGGATTTCTATCCAAACTAAGTTCCCCAGCAAGAAATGCATTGTTGCATGAAGGAATCGATACATTGGAGAAACTATCCACGTTCACAGAAAAAGAAATTTTGAAAATACATGGAATTGGCCCTGCCTCCTTACCAACTATGAGGGATTCATTAAAGGAAGAAGGGCTATCTTTTCAAACATAAATTCCCTCGGTTGAAAAGTCGCACAGAAAATTCTCCTTTACAGCAGTAAATACCCAATCGTGATTCCAATCGATCCAAATAAAAGGGCATAGCCGATATTCCAACCTGTTAAACGGTAAGGATTTCGTTTTAAATATTGGTTTAACATCGTGATTGGGACATTAAATGTTCCTGTCATATCATTGGACACAACAGCAATAATCATAACAACAGATATACTTAATGGATTGATCGTGTCTAGGAATGGTGTCACGAACAGCCCTTGTAAACTTAATGTCACAAGTGGGTGGAATCCAACAAACGCAAGTACCATCGAGCTGAGTTGAATGAAGATGAATAGATATAGGGGTTGTGTTTCCATCCAAGCTAGCTGGGAGATGAATGGTTCAAATAACCCCGTTTCACCTACCACTTCGTTAAAAAATCCAACCGGTAGAAGTAGCATCATGAAATTTTGCATTGTCCAGACTTGCTCATGCCACACCTTCTGATTGTATCGGATAAAGGTACGCAATTTTTGAGTAAGCCATGCCCATAAAAAGGTGTATGGCATAATGACTAAAATAATCGCGTCAAAAAATTCTATTCCAAGTGTGACGTGTGTCAATGTTGCAAAGGCGATGAATCCTGCTAAGAATCCCACTAGTGATAATAGTTTCCAATAGGTTTCACGAGAGAGCTTTTCTTTCCCTGCAACAACTTGGTCAATGGTGTACTTACGAAACTTCAAATAACCAAGCGACATATCAATTGCTAGCATGGTTAAAGAGAATCCGAGTAGGATCGGGAGCAGGTGCAAGTAATAAGATCCTGTGATTGCGACTACTAAGGCAATATACACTTCAATCGGACTCCAAACATTTGCTGCTGCAAACGGTCTTAAGATCGAACGCGTTGCAAATTGTTGCGTCAGGGAGTCTTGAAAACGCGATGTTTTGTCTTTTACAAATTGATAAACTAACGGAATGGTAGATAGAAAAATAAATAGAGTTAGGATATAACTCGTAAAATATGACTTCGTATAAAATTTCCCAAGATGTTGCGTGTTCGTTTGTAAAACTTGATAAAGGGCCTCATCAAACTTTCCCACAATCATTAAATGATTAATAAAAGGAATTAAGTAAAGAAGTGATAGTAACAGCCCCATCGAGGTATAAAATAATATAAGATCTGAAATCGGCAAGTTGTACCAAATAAAAATTGCGCCGGCTACTAGTGTGAAAACCAATCCGATCAGTTGATATGTTTTATTCGCTCCTTTAACGGAAACAAGAAAAGCGAGTATTCCAATTATACCTTGTAAGTACAAGAGAACTTGGGAATCTATGAATAGATGTATAATATAAAGTGCAACAAAACTTGAATATAAATGAAATTGTATACGGTTCAACGTAGCACCTTCTTTCTATGAAGCAAGTATAGTATAACAAATGAATTTCAAATTGAAATCGAGGTGAAAGGAATGGCTTTTGCTAAACTGGATGATCTAGAAGCAATAGATGAAATAATCAAAGCGCACAAGTTTGTCTTTCTTTACATTTGGAGAGATGGATGCAGTGTGTGCCATGGTCTCTATCCGCAAATTGAAGCAGTTATGAAAAAGTATCCTCAGATCGAAACGGCTCATATTAACGTCGCAGAAGTCCCTGAAGTAGCGGGCAGGTTCGAGGTATTTACAGTTCCTGTTTTATTGTTATTTGTGGATGGGAAAGAGTATTTGCGAGAGGCTAGAATTGTACAGGTGGATCTGTTTGAAGAGAGAGTTAGAAAGTTAGTCGATAATTATGTTGATCAGTAGATAAGTCATTTTGTATGAAAGAGGATGCTACAACCTTTCACGAAAACGTCAATCGACTATAATAACAGTTCATTCCATATATGCTACGATGGAAGTAATATTTAGTCGTTTTTGGAGGGGTAAGGATGAATACTTATAGTAAACTATTACTAAGATTTTCCGCTTTATTTGCTTTAGTTGGGGCATACTTAGGCTCGCATATGGCAGGTGCGGGTAGTCCGGCTTTTCAAACGGTACACGCACATATTCTGTTGGTAGGTTGGTTAACATTATTCGCTTGGTCGATTTTTTATAAAGTGTATCAACCTGAAGTTGGATTACTAGTGAAGTTGCATGTGTGGACAGGAATTATTGGAGCATTCGGCTTAACACTTGGAATGTGGTTGTATTATTTACGTCCAATTGGTTTACCCGACCCGTTTGTGACCGTGTTTTTCATCGTTGGCGGAACGATTGCACTCATTGCCTTCTTCCTATTTGTGCTTGTCGTGTTTCGAAAAGTTGATTAATAAATAGAACTACAACTGGAAAGAGCGTTTTCCAGTTGTAGTTTTTTTATGGAGTTGCGCATTCGGGCGGAGGGGGATACTATTCGGGTACAAAAACTTGTATGCCGGCATAAGGGAGGTAGATTCGGGTGAAATAACTTGTATGCCGGCAACAAAAAGGGTATGCCGGCATCCAGCGTCTTTTGCCGGCATCAGGTGTGCTAACTAGATTACATTCTTTCGCCTACTAATACTTCCAGCTCCAGTGTGACGGGACTTCTGTATTCTAGTTGTTCTACTGAATGATTTGCTGTTAAAGGAGTCATTTGTACTAAGTGTTTAAAATTTTCCTCTGAAACATGTTCACTAGTTTCTATTTTAATGCGGTCTTTTAAATGAAAGTATTTTTTGAAGTGTGTTACTACTTGTTGATTCGTATATTCTTCCTTATCCGTTCCTTCATATAATTGATCGCGCAGTTCTTTTAAATAATTCGCTCCTGGAACTACTTTCACAAACAGGCCATCTTCTGTTAGCACATTTAGAAATGATTGATAGTTAGATGGTGATAAAATATTTAAGATCACATCAAAGCTATTGTTTTGAAATGGAAGGTTGGCTAAGTCAGAAACGATCCAAATAGGTTCTGCGTAACCACTTGCAGCTACTTGAATCCCTTCTTTTGCTAGGTCCACTCCGACTGTGTGATCTTGGAATTTTCTCTTTTCAGCTAATTGATATAAATGTGACCCCTCACCAGTTCCAGCATCTAAAATTCGAATGGATGGAGAGGGTAAAGCTTCAACTAATTTATCAATTAATTCTTGATAAAATCCGGTTTGGCATAGCTGCTGTCTTGCTTGGAATAATTCCTTACTGTAATTGCTTTTTTTTGCTTGGGGAGCCAGGTTCAAGTATCCTTGTTTAGCCAAATCAAACCGGTGATTATTGCTACAGGTTAATTGGTGATCGTCCATGGTCATAGGGGAATTACATATAACACATTTGAACAAGTGTATATTTTGAGAGATTTTTTGTTTGGCTTGTTCTTTTTTGCTGATCATGCTCATTATGGTCACTCCGTATCATATAATCTATCTTCAGCATACGGGTTCTTGCTTGCCATGTCACCTAAGAAATCGTTTCGATCAAGCAGAAAAGGGGTATATAGGAAAAGTCTAGGGTTTTTTGTGCTTTTTGTGTACAATAATAAAAAAGTAGGAAGGGGAGTGATTAGGATTATAGAGGTGAAAGATTTGTGGAAACGTTTCCAAGATGGAACGGAAGCTATAAAAGGTGTTTCTGTGAAATTTGAAACGAATAAGCTTACTTGTATCATCGGACCGAGTGGTTGCGGAAAAACTACATTGCTAAAACATTTAAATCAGCTAGAGGCACCTACTTCTGGTGATATTTTAATAGATAATGAATCAATTTTTTCACAAGATGAAGTTGCGCTTCGCAGGAAAATTGGATATGTCATTCAAAAGATTGGCTTATTTCCGCATATGACGATTGCTGATAATATTTCGATCGTACCTAAACTTCTTAAGTGGGAAAAGCGTACATATCAAAAACGGGTAGACGAAATGTTGGAATTAGTCAGCCTGGAGCCAGATATTTATGCTAATAGGTATCCGCTAGAGCTAAGTGGCGGGCAACAACAGCGAGTTGGAGTAGCCAGAGCGCTAGCAGCGGACCCAAACATCATTTTAATGGATGAACCTTTCAGTGCACTTGATCCCATCAGTAGGGAGCAGTTACAAGAGCATTTACAAGAAATTCAAAAGAGATTAAAGAAGACCATTGTATTTGTAACGCATGATATGGATGAAGCGCTGAAAATCGCTGATAAAATTGTGTTGATGAAAGACGGAGAAGTGGAACAAATTGGTACTCCTGATGAAATTGTAAATCATCCAGCAAATGATTTTGTACGTTCTTTCATTGGAACGGAAAGAATGCAACGTTTCCAAAAAACATCGAAACGTGATGTTGGTAGTTTACGTCAATGGTATGTATCAGAAATAGATGTACCAGCCCAACCAGTTGAAGCCGACTATTCAGTTGCAGAAGCGGTAGAATTGATGGTGCAACAAGATGTTCTTGCTATAGAAATCAAAGAAGGCGAGCAAATTTTAGGGTATTTAACGAAGGATCGTATTTTAGAGGCGCTAGTCTTAGAAAGAGGTGACGCTTCTTAATGGAATTCTTCTCTAATTTTTACGACATTGTAGTTAGTAGATGGGATTTAATTGAAAGTGCATTTATCGAGCATATGTATTTATCATTTGTTTCGATCGCGATTGCTATTTTAATATCTTTACCTTTAGGAATGTGGATTGCAAAAACAAAGCGATTTGCTGAACCAGTCATTGGTGTAACGGCAGTCTTACAAACGATTCCGAGTTTAGCCTTTTTCGGTTTTTTAGTACCGATTGTCGGCATAGGTACGAATACAGCGTTAATTGCCTTAATTATTTACGCCTTACTGCCAATCGTGCGTAATGTTTATACAGGAATTATTCGAGTGGATTCATCCATGATTGAAGCTGCAACAGGAATGGGGCTGACGAAGTGGCAAAGGTTACGTCAAATTGAATTTCCGTTAGCTTTTCCATTTATCATGGCAGGTGTGCGTACAGCTACCGTATTAACTATCGGTGTAGCAACACTAGCTACTTTTGTTGGTGCAGGTGGATTAGGGGATGTCATTTACCGTGGTCTGCAGTCAAATAATCAATACTTAGTGTTAGCTGGTGCAGTACCCGTTGCCTTGTTAGCTATAGGCTTTGACTTCGCACTTAAGTGGTTAGAAAATCGTGCAACACCAAAAGGAATGCAATTAAAGGATTAAGTATAGGAGGATTTTTTAGATGAAAAAATTATTATTAATAGGAATTATTGCTTTAATGACAGTTGTAGTAGCGGCTTGTGGAAGCGATGAAGAAGGTGGATCTGATCGTTCCTTAATTGTAAGTGGGAAAAATTGGACAGAACAATATATCCTTACTTATATTATCGGGGAATATATTCAAGAGAACTCCGATTATGATGTTCAGTATGAAGAGGGCTTAGGAGAAGTTGCTATCTTAACTCCAGCACTTGAAGATGGTGAAATCGACCTTTACGTGGAGTATACAGGTACAGGACTGGAAGCCGTTCTTGGTGAAGTGGTAGAAGAAGGAGAGTCTGCTGACAGTGTGTATGAACGTGTAAAGGAAGGGTATGAAGAAGAGTATAATGTGACTTGGTTAGAGCCTTTAGGTTTTGAAAACACGTATACACTAGCTTTTGCGGAGGATGCTGAATTTGAAGCCTCCACAGCAAGTGAATTAGTAGAACTTTCACAAGAAAGAGATATGATTTTCGGTGCACCGCATGCTTTTTATGAACGTGAAGGAGATGGGTACGACGCAATGGTTGAAACCTATCCTTTTGAATTCACAGAAACTCCAGGATTAGATGCAAATCTGATGTATGATGCTGTTCGCACAGGAGAAGTTGATTTAATTCCAGCATTTACTACAGATGGTCGGATTGAACGTTTTAACCTACAAACAACAGAAGATGACCAAGGATTCTTCCCTCAGTATGATGCTGTTCCAATCGTACGAATGGACACGTTAGAAGATTTTCCAGAACTTGAGGATTTGTTAAATGAACTTGCTGGCACAATGGATGAAGAAGTGATGCAAGATTTAAATGCGAGAGTAGATATTGATGAAGAGCGATATGAAGACGTTGCTCGAGACTTTTTAATCGAACATGACTTAATAGAGGAATAAACAAAAAGGCTAGGCTACGGATTAAGTAGCCTAGCCTTTTTATAGAAAAACCTTAATTACCTGCCAAAGAGCTTAAATCATCCATTATATAATTAGGAGGAAGGCTTAATTCGTCCTTAGTCTGTCCTGCTCGGTTCACCCAAACGGTCTGAAAGCCATAATTATTTGCACCGACTATATCCCATCCATTGGAGGAAACAAATAATGTATCTTCAGGGTTTGTCTTCGTATCCGTTTCTACAATTTGATAAGCAGCTTTAGTAGGCTTATACTGTTTCTTTGAATCGACGCTTAAGATGAAATCAAGTTGATCCAAGAACGCAGTACCTTGCAGTAAGCCACCTAACATGGTATTTGTCCCATTTGAAAAAACTCCAATATGATAGCCTTTTCTCTGTAACATTTTCAACACCTCTAGCGACTCTGGAAAGGCTTCGAGTTTCATGTAGGCAGCGAACAATGTATCTTCTTGATCGGTAGAAAGTACTTCTCCAGATGCATGAACCGCATGTCTTAATGCACGTCTAGTAACGCTATCAAAACTCTCATAACGGTCGATTAATTGAAGCAAAAACATATATTCGATTTGTTTTTTTCGCCATGTATGACTAATTTCTTCTCCTTTAAGTGGAAAAAGTTGATCACAGGCCTTTTTGACAGAAGAGACATCAAATAACGTTCCATATACATCAAAGACTATTGTTTTAATGTTAGAGTCTAAATGGAACGGGGGATTCTTTTCTTTCATGGTTAATTCCTCCAAAGAGTTGTTCTTTACTTACTCCGCGACTGATCTGATGTATTACTGTATAAGGAACTTTCGTGAATTACTTTGTTCCTACCAGAATTTTTTGCTGCAAATAAGGCATTGTCAGCTTTGCGAAGAATTGATTGTTGATTGTCGTCAGAAGAGAATGTCGCAACACCACAGCTAACCGTTATTTCACATTCCCCATATGGCATTGCCATCACTTGCATTCTTACACTCTCCGCTAAATCGACTGCGGTTTCTTCATCTGTTTCTGGCAAAATAACTGCGAATTCTTCCCCGCCGAATCGCGTGATAATATCCGTCTTCCTGAAACCATACATCAAAAGCTTTCCGAAGAAGATGAGAATTTGATCACCTACTAAGTGGCCCCACTCATCATTTACATTTTTAAAATGATCGATGTCTAACATGACGACAGAAAATGTTTTGGTAGAAGTCTTATGTGATTTAACTTGATCATCAAGAGATTCAATGAGTTTTCTACGATTAAATAAACCTGTTAATGTATCATAATAAGCTATTTGTTTTAACCGCTCATTTAATTCAATTAACTCCTGTGTTTTTTCTTCATTTTCTTCTAATAAGGTTTCTAACCTCTCTAATGCAGCCTGATTTGTAAGCAAAGACTCTTCTGTTTGTCTACTAATCGTTCGAATTTCATTTTCATACCTTATCCTTTTACTAAGTGGCATCACAACAAAGTTGATGTGTTTTTCATTACTCGAATTATTTTTCGATGCACTCATTAAAACTGGATGTGCATCTTCTGATTTTCCTTTTAAATGGATGAAAGCTTCTTGGATTTGACCATAAACCTCGATCTGTGGGTACAGAGAAGCGTTAAAATGAAATTGGTTTGCTATGGAAAATAGTATTTCTACATGCTGTCCTTCAAGTTCATCTTTGTTGTAACCTAACATGGTTAATAGTTCTTTATTACTATAAATGAGCTTGCCAACACTATTTATTGTGAATATGCCACAAGGTATGCGGTCCAGCTGATTACTCAATATTCTCACCTTGCTTTCTAAAAAAGTGGAGGTTAATTTTTATTATATTAGTTCTTTATACCCTGTTTGATAGGATTGAAAACAATTTATTATATAGTACGTTCGACAAAAAATGCGCTTACTAATAATTTAACACGTCAACGTAATATAGCAAGATTTAAAAGTGAAAATTTTCGGAAAATTATTTAGAGGAACATAAAGAACCGGCTTAGGGGGATAGCTAAGCCGGTTCCCGGGGTGATTCTATATCAATAAGGAGGTATGAGCAATTTAAGTATTTAAGTCAACGTGCTTTCCTTTGACTAAATAGATGATGCCTTCTGCGATATTCGTAATATGATCACCAGTGCGTTCTAAATAACGACTGATAAACGCCAGTTGAGTGATTGCTTCAATATCTTTTGGATTTTCAGCCATATGTTTCATTAAATTTTGGACTGTATGGCCATATTTTCGGTCGACTTGATCATCTAACTCTGCTATTTTATAGGCATATTCTAAGTCCTCTTCTACAAATGCATGTATGACTTCATCCATCATTATTTCTACATGGTTCCCAATGACGAGAACATCATTTTTATAGTCTGGTAAAGGTTCTTGACCAATACGTTCCACAGATTTAGCGACGTTTACAGCCAAGTCACCAATTCTTTCGATATCGTTTGTGACTTTTAACGTGACAATCAATCTTCTCAAATCAGTAGCGACTGGCTGTTCCTTCGCAATAAGCCAGATGGTTGTGTCATTGATTTTGTCTTCTAGATCATTGATTTCTTTGTCGCCATCAATGACTTCTTGAGCCTTCTGTAAGTCTTGATTGTCCAATGCTTGTATTGATTTCTTTAAAGCTTGCTTTGCCAGTGTATTCATTCGCATTACTTGTTGTTTGAGTTGACTTAATTTATATTCAAAACTTTCACGTACCATAGGAGACATCCTTTCTTGTTTCTCTGAATTGAATATCCGAATAAGAAGTACAGGTTAGCCGAAACGCCCTGTGATATAGTCTTCTGTTCGCTGATCGGATGGGTTAGAGAATAAGGTTTCTGTATCGTTATATTCCACCACTTCGCCATTTAGGAAAAACGCTGTCTTGTCAGAGATACGTGCTGCTTGTTGCATGTTGTGTGTGACAATGATGATGCTATATTTTTTCTTAAGCTCTTGGACAAGCTCTTCCACTTTAGAGGTGGAAATTGGATCAAGAGCAGAGGTTGGTTCATCCATTAAAATTACTTCTGGTTCGATTGCTAAACAACGAGCGATACATACACGCTGTTGTTGTCCACCAGATAAGCCATACGCGTTCTCTTTTAAGCGGTCTTTTACTTCATCCCAAATAAAAGCATCTCGTAAGCTTTTTTCTACGATTTCGTCTAATACTTTTTTGTTTTTAATTCCATGGATTCTAGGTCCATAAGCGATATTGTCATATACAGATTTCGGGAATGGATTAGGCTTTTGAAATACCATTCCGACTTTTGTTCTTAAGTCTTCCACTTGAAAATCACGATTTAAAATATTCGTGCCATTATATTTAATGTCACCACTAGTCTTCACAATTGGAACCATTTCCACCATGCGGTTTAACGTTTTAATAAAGGTCGACTTTCCACAACCGGATGGACCGATAATAGCGGTGATCTTCTTTTCCGGTATTTGTAAATTAATGTTCTTTAATGCTTGTGTGTTCCCGTACCACAGATTTAAATCGTTTGTTTCAAAAATAGAATTATGGCTTTCAGTGGATTGACTTTGTGCTTCATAGACTGTGTTATCTTTTCGTTCGTTTAATATTGTGTTCATCCCCAAACACCCCTTTTAAAATCTTTGTTGGTACTTGTTTCGTATAATAATTGCTGTTGAATTCAAAATGAATAACAGTAGTAATAAAATAATGATCGTAGCGGCTGCTAAATTCGCGTATTCGCTTGTTAACGATGCATCTAGTGTCCAGTAATAAATTTGCATTGGTAAAGCTGTGAAGCGGTCGGTTAATCCTCCTGGAAATGGTATTAACAAAGCAGGGATACCGATTACTACTAGTGGAGCAGTTTCTCCAATTGCTCGAGATAATGCTAGAATTGCCCCTGTTAAAATGCTCGGGATCGCAGTTGGTAATATGATGTTTTGTACGGTTTGCCATTTTGTTGCGCCCATGCCATAGGAAGCTTCGCTTAGAAACCCTGGGACTGCTCGTAATGCTTCCTGAGAAGCTACTATAATAATAGGAAGTACTAATAGTGACATAGTTAAGCCACCAGCAAGAACTGTGCTTCCCATTTCCATCAATCTAACGAATAAGGTTAAACCGAGAATCCCATAAACAATAGAAGGGACCCCTGCTAGGTTAGCAATGTTGGTTTGGATCAGCTCTTGAAGCTTGCCTTTTTTCGCATATAATTCAAGGTAAATCGCTGCTCCTATACCAATAGCCAAGGTAACTATGATCACTACAAGCATGAGCCATAAGGTACCTAGGATTGCTCCCATGATGCCGGCGTTTTCAAAATTAGTTGAAAGCGTACCAGTTAAGAAGTTCCAATCAATCCAAGCAATCCCTTGATACAAGACGCGAAAGATTAATATTGCGAGAACGATTAACCCAAAGAGTGTAGAAC
Organism: Halalkalibacillus halophilus DSM 18494; assembly: GCF_000423105.1. Classification (GTDB taxonomy): domain Bacteria; phylum Bacillota; class Bacilli; order Bacillales; family Alkalibacillaceae; genus Halalkalibacillus; species Halalkalibacillus halophilus. The sequence goes on from NZ_KE383978.1 coordinate 136,521, forward strand.
CGAGAAATAGTTTCCGCATCATCTTATTTGTTGTGACACGGCGTTTCATACGTTTTTCAACTTGTGCTTGATCCATGTAATTCATATTAGTATTCCTCCCTAAACTTGCGTGAAATATAGCGGGCAAGTAGGTTCATGCATAGTGTCATCACGAATAATGTCATGGCAACAGCATAGATACTGTAGTAAATAGTAGTACCTGCAGCGGCGTCTCCACTAGAAACCTCAACAATGAATGCTGTCATGGTTTGCATGGATTCGGTTACATCAAACCCAACATTCTTCGAGCTTCCACTTGCGATCGTAACAATCATTGTCTCTCCAATTGCTCTAGATATGGCCAGCACAAAGGAGGCAATAATTCCAGAAATGGCGGCGGGGATGATCACTTTAAATGTCACTTCAAGCTTCGTTGCGCCTAAAGCTAGTGCTCCTTCACGCATTGAGTTTGGTACGCTGTTCATTGCATCCTCAGATAAAGAAGCTACCATTGGTATAATCATAATTCCCATCACAATACCTGGGCTTAATATGTTCGTAGCTTCAACACTTGGCCAGACAGCTCGTATAATCGGTGTGACAAAGGTGAAAGCGAAAAAGCCATAGACAATCGTCGGTATACCTGCTAAAACTTCTAGCATGGGTTTTAACTTTTTTCGTAAACGCTCACTTGCATATTCGCTCAAATATATGGCGGCCATTATGCCAATAGGACCCGCTACTAATATGGCAATTAAGGTCGATAATAGCGTTCCATTGATTAACGGCAAGATTCCAAACTCAGGATTCTGACTAAGAGGTCGTAAGGTTGTGCCTGTAAAGAAATCCACAAATGATACACGTTGGAAGAATTCGATTGTTTCAGAGAATAATGTGTAAATGATCCCGACAGTTGTAAATACAGATACGAAAGCAAAAACAAATAGAATTCCTGGTATAATTTTGCCCATGACATGTACCAAGCTTTTTGAAGATCGCTTCTCGTTAATCAATTGTCGAACAGAGTGGGTAGAAAGCTGCTCTGACTTGGAATTGCTGGTCATATGGACACCTCCAATCAAAAAAATAAGGGGGATGAGAGGAAATCCCTCTCATCCATTGTTATTATTGAATATTTTCTATTTCGGATTTAATTTCATCTGCTTCTTCATCAGGGATAGGAGCAAATCCGGTTTCTCCTGCGAAATCATTTACTGCATCCATAACATACGTCGCGTAGTCTAAAACTGCTTCGTTCTCACTTGCATGGTTTACATTTAAATAAGTGAACACTGGACGAGTGAAGTTTGCATAATCTCCATCTTCTGCGATCGTGTCTAGAGATGGTTCAACTGGTCCGTCGCCAAAGTCAATGTTTACAGCTTTTACTTGCTCTTGGTTGTTATCGTAGTAGCCAAAGCCGAAAAATCCGATTCCATTGACATCTTCAGATACTAAAGTTACTAGTGTAGAATATTCTTGCTGTAGGTTTACATCTTCTTTTAAGTCTTGTTCTTCTAAAATTACTTCATAAAAGAATTCATATGTTCCGTGGTTTTCATTAGGTCCATACGTGTTAATCTTTTCATCAGGCCAATCAGAGTTGATGTCTGACCAGTTTTCTATATCACTATCTGCTAAGAAAATGTCGATAATATCTTCTTCCGTCATTTCGGTTGCCCAGTCGTTATCCGGGTGAATGACCATTGTTAGTCCATCTAACGCTACTTTCATTTCTTGAATATCGATTCCTAACTCTTCTGCCTTTTCAAGTTCTTCGTCTTTTATTTCACGTGAAGCGTTGTTAAAGTTCGTACCATTTTCAGCTAAAAATCTTTCAAAACCAGCACTTGTACCTGCACGACTAACTTCTACAGAAACACCTTGTTGTTCATTAACCATGTACTCTTCAGCTAATCTTGCCATAAGCGGGTAAACAGTTCCGGAGCCGTCAATGATGACGCTACCTTCAAGGTCTTCGTTTTCAGAAGTGGTTTCTTCGTCTTCAGAAGAACTTTCTTCATTACTGCTTTCGTCCGTTGTTTCCTCGTCAGCTGCACTGCTATCTTCGCCTTCATCATCACCACATGCTGCTAGGAACATGAGTAACACTAAACTGAGCAATACTAAAATCGATCCGAACTTTTTCACTTAAAACTCCCCCTTGGTAGGTTTTCAAATTTGATTACACTCTCATCATAAAGTGCAGCTAGGCGTATGTCTGTAAAGCTAACGTAAAGATATCGTTAAGAAATTGTAAATTGCTTATATGGCAAGGGTTAAAGGGGGATGTTAAAAAGAAAAACGACGCACAATTTGTCGTCGTTTGAAGTGTTTAAGTGTTATAGGTTCATATTTTTCTATATTTTTTCTTCTTCTGTTTCCTCAGGTATTTTCTTTTGGAGGATTCCAAGAATGGTTACTGTAATGTATGGGATGACTAGTAAAACTATCAAAATAGTAAATAAAATGAACATCGGATAATGATCGGCAATCAACCCTCCGAATGCAGGTCCGATCATCCTACCACTGGTTCCTACACTATTAATAATTCCTTGGTAAAATCCTTGCCTTCCTTTAGGCGCAAGAGACGCTGCAATGGTTGGGACAGCTGGCCAGACGAACATTTCACCTAAGGTTAAAATCACCATCCCCGTTGCGAAATCGAGAAACGTTTCTGCTTGGAGTAGATACGTAAATGATAAGATGAAAATGGTGTTCCCGATTAATATTTGTATTTTAGGCGAGGTAACATAAGTCGTGACAAATTTAACAAGTGGCTGCCCGGCAATAATTAGAAAGCCATTAATCGTCCACAATATACTATACTGATTAATTTCGATTCCAAGGTCCTGTGTGTATGCCGCAATAGTAGATTGCCACTGGACATAGGCGACCCAAGCCAGGAAGAAACCAATACTTAAAACAAGAAGTGCTACAAACGATTGCTTGTTTTTAATTTTCACACCTTGGCTTAAGACAGTAGAATAGGAGCGTGTTTCTACTTTTTGATCCATTGGTTTAAAGGTAAAGAAGACTAATATGTAAAAACAAGCGAAAAGTGTTGCGTTCGCAATAAATATGTAAGAAAACGAATAGTATGCAATAAACCCGCCCATGGATGCTCCTAGTGCAACTCCCATGTTTTGTGCAACGTAAATAGCATTGAATGGCTTCCTACCACCTTCTGGCCAAATAGAAGCTGCGAGTGCGTACATAGCTGGAACAATTACTCCAGAGCCAAACCCCATCGTGATTAATAAAATGGAATAGGGAAGGAGACTGTGGAATTGTGTGAGCATAAGCGCGGAGAGGAGGGTAACACTTCCTCCTGTAAGCATCGTACGGTACCCACCGAGTCGGTCAAATAGAGTGCCCCCGACTAGATTGCCGATAATCGCTGCCCCTTGATTTAGTAGTAAAATCATTCCGGCAAATGCAAGTGTCCGCTCCAATTCGTTATGCATATAGATTGTATTTAATGGCCAAATGAACGAAGCCCCAGTAACATTTATAGCCATAGCTAGTATGAGTAATTTAATTTGTTTTGGCATGTGATCACCTTGTTTCTATGAAATAAATTTGAGTCCAACTGTCGCGGCAATGATACAGAAAATGAACAATATACGTAAACGTGAAGCGGGTTCGTTAAATAGTAGAATACCCATGATTGTCACGCCCACTGTACCGATTCCAGTCCATACAGGATAAGCAATGCTCATCGCAAGTTCTTCCATAGAAAAAGATAATAAAGTGAAGCTAAGAATGAAAGAACCTCCAAGTAATATAAAGGATGTGAAATTCCGATGTTTATGAAGGTGGTTGATGGATAACACTCCAACCATTTCAAAGATGCCAGCAAAAATAAGTGCAGTCCAGTACATTATACTTCACTCCTTTCTAGTCGTTCAGAAACTAGTTTCAATCCAATAATTCCTATTAATAAAAGGATAATGAAAACTAATTTTTCCCACTGAAATGGCACGCCGAAAAACAAGATTTCTATTACTACGGTTCCTGCAGCGCCAATCCCAACAAATACGGCATAAGCTGTTCCAACAGGTAAGATTTTGGAAGCCATGATTAATAAATAAAAGCTAATAATGATCGCAAGCGAAGTTGCAATCCATTCTGGAAAGGTAGAAGCATGCTTCAAACCCACTACCCATAAAATTTCAAAAAATGCTCCAACGAACACTTTAATCCAAGCAAGTTGCATTTTCTCATCTCCTTTTATCCATAAAAAAATCCGCGAAATGAAGTGCATTCATCTCCCGGGCTTTTGTCCCTCCGTGTCACAGGAATCCTGTGTGTTTTCTCTCGGACCTGACCAAACAGAAATTTGCGGAACCCTAGAAAACATTTCTTATGAAATTAATAATAGTTTATCACGCAATCGTCGAAAATCCAACTAGACATTTTACACATGGAAGTGATATGTGTGGTAAAATGCTTAAAGTATTAGTTTGTAAAAGGTAGCGGGGGAGAAGCATTGAAACAACTACGATTATTTAGTGAGATAATAGTAAACCACCGTTTATTCCAACCATTTATTATTGCGTTAATCATTGTAAATTCAGTGATCGTGGGTATGGAAAGCTACCGTGGGCTTTATGAAGCTTACGGGGATTGGTTTATCCGGATAGATACAATTATTTTAACCATATTTACAATAGAGATTTTATTGAAATTATTAGCATCCCGTCCGATGTATCACTTTTTTAAAGACGGATGGAACGTATTTGATTTCTTAATTGTTGCAGCAAGTTTTATTTTCATGGGATCACCATTCGTGACCGTATTACGTATATTGCGTGTGTTACGTGTCTTCCGTACGATCTCAATGATTCCTTCCTTACGAAAAATGGTCAACGCATTAATTCTTACGTTGCCATCATTAGGAACGATTATGATCCTTTTAGGGATTATGTTTTACGTATTCAGTGTGATGGGAACGTTTTTGTTCCGCGATGTTGCACCAGAATACTTTGGCAATATCCAACTAACCATGTTGACGCTTTTCCAAATCATCACGTTAGAATCATGGGCAAGTAATATTATGCGACCAGTACTAGCAGAATTGTGGTGGTCATGGATTTACTTTATCGCCTTCGTGTTATCAGGAACATTTGTCGTCTTAAACCTATTTGTCGGTGTCATCGTAAATAACTTTGAGAAAATCGAGAAGATGGAAAACATGGACGAAGAAAATCCTGATGAATTAGAAGATGAAGTGAAGTTACTTCGTAAAGAGATACGTGAATTGAAAGAGATTATGCGAGAGAAATAAGGAAGCCAGCCGCTGTTAATAAATTGCGGCTGGCTTTTATATTGTGAAGTTTTACCTTAATGAGTAGAACATTTTCGAAAATGAGTAGAACAATCTCAATAACGAGTAGAACATTTTCCATAAAGAGTAGAACAATCTCAATAATGAGTAGAACATCTCCTCAAATGTAACTATTCTAGTGCTGTTGGGTGTTCGTTACGGTTTGATAACTATTCAATAGCTCAGTCATTGTTTGATCGTCAAACTGAGGCACTTGGTAATAATTTTTCTCATTTTGATAAAGGAATGTTTCATATGCCATTTCACATAAGTTAGGCACACTGTCTTGGAACACGCGGCGCATCACCGGGTTGGTAGTCTCAAGTGCAGCTGTTGTACATGCCGTTGCACAAGCTTTTAGATGGCCAAGCATAAAGCTCGAGTAGCACTGATCATCTAGTTGTTGTGGGTTTTGTTTCGGTTGTTGCGGTTGACTAGGTGTGAGACCGTATGTGACGTCATTCGCGGTTTCCATGTTATAGACAGAAGTTGTCTGTGGTGGTCGCTGGCCTGTTTGGTAAGCTTGCACCATAGTGTTGTACAGGTTGCTTAAGTATTCATACTGATTGGTCATAATGCCTTGTAGTTGTTGGCATTGAACATTTTGTTCGTATAATTTGTAGTGTTCCATTGCTCCGATGAGTGTTCCAATTGTTTCATGTGCGTCGAAAATTTCATGAGCACCATGACTTTTTTCCGTTGGTAAACTTTCGGATTGTTTTAGTTGATCGTTTGGGTTTTGATTTTGATGTTGCATATTCATCCTCCTTTAATTTGACTACGCTACTAGCATGGCAACTTTATGGAAAAATATGCACGGTTGATTTAATAAAATAATTAGTGATTTGGAAATAGAGGTTTACCGAGGAGAAATCAAACTTATAAATAAGTAGAGTTATGTACGAAACTTGAGAAGTATTCACTAAACTCAAAAGATATGTTCGAACATTTCTAGTTAACGTCTAAAATGTCCAAGTTAAGCGCTAAACTCGAGGAGATATGCTCCATTGTCAGGACTTAACGACGAAACTCGCCTGATATGCACAAAACTCATATTAACAATTTCAAACACAAAAAAAGCACACCAACCTTTTCAAAAAGTTGGTGTGCTTGCATCGGTTAATCTAATGCATGTTTTAAATCTTCTACTAAATCTTCTGCATCTTCAATTCCTACTGAAATACGAATTAATCCATCCGAGATACCTAACTCTAGTCGGCGGTCGTGAGGGATCGATGCGTGTGTCATACGAGCTGGCACGGAAATTAAGCTTTCCACTGCTCCTAAGCTTTCTGCTAAAGTAAAGTAGCGAACTTTGCTCAATACTTCATCTGCCTTTTCCGCTGAACCAACATCGAAGGAAACCATAGCTCCGAAACCATTCGATTGCTTTTGAGCGACATCATGCCCGGCATGACTACTAATCCCAGGATAGAATACTTTTTCTACTGTAGGGTGTTGTTGCAACAATTCAATTACGGATTTCGTGTTTTCTTCGTGCTCTTCCATACGAATTCCTAGGGTTTTCATCCCGCGCATCAGTAACCATGAGTCTTGTGGTCCTAAGATGGCACCAGAAGAGTTTTGAATAAAGTGTAAGTCTTCTCCAAGTTGGTCATTATTTACGACAACTAATCCGGCTACGACATCACTGTGACCACCTAAGTATTTCGTGGCACTGTGCAAGACAATGTCTGCACCGTGGTCAATCGGGTTTTGGAAATAAGGTGTTGTAAATGTATTATCCACAATCAGCAATAAATCATTTGCTTTAGCTACGTCAGCTGTTGCTTGAATATCTGTTACTTTTAGAAGGGGATTCGTCGGTGTTTCCACAAAAATAGCGCGCGTATTATCTTGAATCGCCGCTTTTGTTTCTTCTACATTACTTGTATCAACAAAAGTAGAGCTAATTCCAAGTCGATTCAACACACTAGTCATCACGCGGTACGTTCCACCATATACATCATCTGTAAATACGACGTGATCGCCACTATTAAATAACATCATTGTGGACGTGATTGCTGCCATTCCTGATCCAAAAGCAAATCCACGCACGCCATTTTCCACATCTTTAATTAATTCTTCTAATGCATGGCGTGTCGGATTTCCGGTACGGGAGTATTCATACCCCTGTCGCAGGCCGCCGATCCCATCTTGTTTATACGTACTAACTTGATATATCGGTGTGGAAACTGCACCCGTTTGCTCGTCACCAACAATGCCGCCATGAATCATTTGAGTTTTTTTACGCATAAATTATTCCCATCCTTCATATACATTTTGACTTAAGTAACGCTCGCTACTATCAGGGAAGACGGTCACGATATGGCTTCCAGGCTTAGCGACTTTCGCTTCATTTAAGGCTGCTTGAAAGGCTGCGCCAGAAGAACTGGCCACTAATAACCCTTCTTTTTGAGCGATATATTTCATTTGCTTAAAAGCAGTTTCATCGGAAATCGTGTGGATCCCATCAAAATAATTCGTATCCATATAAAAAGGTAAGAACTCCATGCCAATGCCTTCTGTTGCATGTGGCCCAGCAGCTCCCCCGTTTAGAATCGATCCTTCTGGTTCCACGATTACCGTTTTAATATTAGTATTTTGTTCTTTAAAGTATTTAGCACTACCCATGAAAGTTCCACCAGTACCTGCTCCAGCTACAAATACATCGATTTCCCCGTTTAAATCTTCATAAATTTCTGGTGCTAACGTTTTATAATACGTATTTGGATTCGCCTCATTATTAAATTGAGCAGGGGAGAAGGCGTTTTCCATCGATGCTTGTAATTCTTCTGACTTATCGATTGCACCTTTCATACCAAGCTCGGTTGGTGTGTTTACCACTTCAGCACCCAATGCCCGCATTAACGTTTGCTTTTCCATACTGAATTTTTGAGGAACGACAAATATGACACGAAAACCTTGGTTTACAGCCGCCAAAGCAAGCCCAATCCCAGTATTTCCTGCGGTTGGCTCGATGATCGTACCGCCTGGAGACAGTTGACCGCTAGATAGTGCATCTTCTAAAAGCTCCACACCTAGACGATCCTTCACACTACCGCCAGGGTTCATAAATTCTAGCTTCGCAAATAGTCGACATCCATTAGGAATGTCGACATTTGTTAGTTCCATTAAAGGCGTTTTGCCAATTAAATCTTGCACACGTGTTACATAGCCCATCTTACTGTTCCTCACCGAAAACATCATGCCATTCATCTTTGTGTTCTAGCATTTCTCGTGCGATTTCTTTTGCACCCTCTAAGCTATGATTGGCAGCCCAACCACATTGTACTTCATTACAAGCAGGAACTTCATCAGCTGCTAATACGTCTTGAAGTGTTTTTTCTAACGCTTCTGCAACTTCATCATAATTATCATGGTTTAAAACTGCTAAATAGAATCCAGTTTGGCATCCCATAGGTCCAATATCTATGACGTTTTCCATATGGTTTCGAATGTTTTCTGCCATGAGGTGTTCTATTGAGTGTAATCCGTCCATTTTCATGTGTGCTTTATTAGGTTGTTTGAAACGAATATCATACTTATGAATGGTATCTCCGTTCGCTCCTTCAGTAATCCCTACTAAGCGTACATAAGGTGCTTTTACTTTTGTGTGATCGAGATTAAAGCTTTCTACGTTCATTTTCTTCGCCATAAATAAATTCCCCTTTCAAAATTCTTCTTACTATCATGATAACGTAATTATATTTTTTTAGCATGAATGAGCCATACAAAGTCATTTAATTGTTCAAATTCTACTTTGAATCCATTTTCCTCTAATAATTCCTGCATCACTGGAAGAGTTGTGTAGTACTCACGCTCTAAATCCTCAGCAAGATCGTGAAACCCTTGTAGTTTCGCTTCTTCAATGATCTCATCATACGCCGACTGATCCAAAAACATCGTATCTGCAAAGACAATTTGCCCATTTTCATTTAAAAATCTATAGTAACTAGCAAATGCTTCCCCTTTTTCTTCATCTGTCAAATGGTGAAAAGCGTAGGAACTAACGATTGTTTCTGCCCCTGCTACTTGAGGATAATTCATAAAATCTCCATCATGAACAGTAATCATAGGGAATCTAAATTGTGCTTTCTTTCGCATGCTTGTATTGGGTTCAATAGGAATAACATTTTGTGTGTTTGATAGTAATTTTTCCGTTAAATTACCTGTTCCACATCCAAATTCTAGTGTTACTCCAGTAGCGAGTGTAGCTACTCTTTCTAATATATAATCATAACGTGCAAACACACGCTTATATTGCTCATTTTCTCCATGCACCGTGTCGTCATACGTGTCTGCCCACGTATCAAAAATATGCATAAATTCACGACCCATGCGGACTCACCTCTAATATTAAGTTTTCCTACCTATTTAGTAAGGATTAAGGTTATTATATCATGTTTGGTCTTGTCACGGCAAAAAAAATAGCCCATTTTTTATAAAATGGGCTATTGCCTACTAAGGTTATTTAAACGCGATTTGCGTATGCATTTACTGAGCCAACGTATTGATTTAATTCAAACCCCTGCTGAATCGCTTTGGAGATGAATTTTTTTGCTAACTTCATTGCTTCATTTGGATCTTTTCCTTGAGCAGTATAAGCAGCAATTGCAGAAGCAAACGTGCACCCAGCTCCATGCGTGTAATTTGTTTTGACAATATCATTTTCAAAAGTAACGAATTCTTCTCCGTCATAATACACGTCAATTGCTCGTTGTTCGTCCACGTCAGGCCCACCTTTAACAATGACATGTTTTGCACCTAAGTCATGAATACGTTTTGCAGCTTCTTTCATCTCTTCCACACTAGATATAAGAGGCATTTCCGCCAACTGACTTGCCTCAAAAAGGTTAGGAGTTGTAATATAAGCTTTTGGTACCAACACTTCACGCAGCGCCTTAGCGTTTTCAGGGTGAAGAGGTTCATCCTGTCCTTTACAAGCTAAAACCGGATCGACAACTGCTTTTAAATCATACTTTTCAATCGTGTCAGCTGCAAAATGAATAATCTCTTCTGTTGGAAGCATTCCCGTTTTCATCAAATCAACACCAACACCATCTAAGATCGTTTTGACTTGTGCTTTAACTGTAGATGTTTCCATCGGATAAACTTCATGCGCCCAATCTTTCTCAGGATTTTGCGCAACAATCGTTGTTAAAGCTGTCATGCCATAAACACCGATTTCTTGATATGCTTTCAAGTCGGCCTGGATTCCAGCGCCGCCACTTGTATCTGAACCTGCTAATACAAATATCTTTTTCATGATAAACCCTCACTTTCAATTTCCATTCCAACGTCTATTTTAACCTTGAGTCCATTTTAGAAGCAAATGTGAAAGTCTAGTAGGTCGACTTGGAATTCAAGGTTGCTTTCGATTGATTTTGTTCCTCTTTGTATTTCGTATAAAGTAATGCTAGACCGCACAGTAGTAATAGAATACTAGTCACATAGAAGACAGAAGCGATTCCAAAATAACCAGCAACGACACCACCCATGACAGGTCCAATCACATTTCCTAAAAATCTCAGACTTGTATTATACCCGAGAATTTCCCCTTGAATAGCAATCGGTGCCACTTGTCGCATGTAAGCCATTCGGATAGGGATAATACCTCCAAGTGTGACTCCGAGTAGAAATCTTAGGATGACAAGCTGCCACACATTAGTGACGAGTGCGCCAGGGAAGTAGACCACTGCTGCTAGTATTAACAGGAGGATCAAAATTTTATCATAACCAACCCTGTCGGCAATCATCCCCCACCTCCGAGTCATTAAGAGATTACCAAGTCCCGTAATGGAAAAGGCAATACCCGAGATCAGAGCAAGGTTGGCGGGACCGTTCAATTCACTAACGTAGAGTGCTAGAATCGGTTGCACAGCAAAGTGAGCTACTTGAATGAACATCGACACGATAATGACCATTAAAAGCATTGGTCTAGTAATGATATGTTGTAGCACTTCACGTTTCGAATAATGTTCCTTGTCGCTCTTTTCTCCATCTAAACGGTATTCTTTTAAGCCTAACAAGACAAATAGTCCTGCTAGAAAAAGTGCGACAGAAGTGTATTGGAACGTTTCCGCAAATCCAATCCAGTCAGCAAGTACACCACCTAATAACGGTCCCATTAGTGTTCCAGTAACTGTTCCCGTTTGAAGCGTTCCTAATACTCGTCCGGATATTCCTTTAGGTGTTTGCGTAGAGACCAGTGCTTGGGAAGTGGAAATGAACCCCGCGAAGATCCCCATTACTAAACGCAAAAGGAATAGTTGAATAACGGAGGTAACAAACCCCATTAAAAAGACGGATAAAGCTAAGCCAAAGCCCATCATCACAAGGATAGGCTTTCGCCCAAATTTATCACCGATTCTTCCCCAAATAGGTGAGAAGACAAAAGCAGTTAGGAACGTAATCGCAAATGTCCAACCTGCCCAGTTTCGTACATATGTTTCTGAAAAATCACCGAATGTCTCTATGTACAAAGACAAAAACGGCATTACCATTGTCATGCTGCCCGCAATAAAAAAATTGGCGAACCACATGATCGCCAAATTCCGCTTCGCAAGTTTTTCTTGATCCACAATGACCCTTCTTTCTAATCTTTCGCTTATCGTTTATTTCGTTAGTCTAAATATATCAAATTTTAGTAGAATTGTCGAATGGACTGTTTGATAGGGAGGGGAGAGGTTTTGGAAGAAGATGAGGGAATTCTAAGATGAGCGCCATTGCTAGATTTGTGGATATATGACGAGTTTTCTTGATATATTAGGACTTTTATGGATAAATCAATGACTTTCGTGGATAAGTAGTGGGTATTTCTGAATATAATAAATTTCTCGTGGATAAGGGGTGAGTTTTCTGGATATCTAAAGACTTTTCTGGATATCACGCTTCGCAAGTTTTATACGAATTCTCACTATCATGCAGTTGATCTCATAAAAAAGCGCAACCTCACAACTGAGGTCACGCTCGACAATTATACTCTAGATAATACGCGTGGTTTCACTGCTAAACGTTCAGAGAAACTACAATCCGTACCGAAAATTTCATTTGGAGTTCCTAGGTCAGCAATTTCTCCGCTACGTAAGACGACAATTCGATCAGCCAGCGCTTGAGAATCGTCCTGGTCGTGCGTTACGAAGATCGAAGTAACACCAGTAGATTTTAGAATGCGACGGAGCTCTTCACGAATTCTAATTTGTAAGTCGGCATCTAAATTACTGAATGGTTCATCAAATAGTAAGAGCTTAGGTTTCGGAGCCAATGCTCTAGCTAAGGCGACACGTTGCTGTTGTCCACCACTTAATTCGAAAGGGTAACGTTTTCTGTAATCTTGTAAATTAACAAGTTCTAAAACTTCTAAGACGCGCTGTTTCTTCTCTTTACGTGACCACTTCTGTAAACCGAATTTAATATTTTCTTCTACAGTCATATGTGGAAAGAGGGCATAATCTTGAAACACCATTCCAACCCCGCGTTTTTCCGGTTGGGTGAAGGTAGAATTACTACACATACAGTGATCGCCTACCATAATATTTCCGCTTGTTGGCATCTCAAGTCCTGCGATGAGACGAAGAATTGTACTTTTTCCACTCCCAGATTCACCAAGGATCGAAATAATTTCTCCTTGATCAATGGTCAGGTTGAAATCTTTAATTGTTTGTTCGTCAGCACCTTGGTAATTAAATGCTAAGTTACGTATATGAATGAACATATCACATTACTCCTTTTCTAAAACGTGATGGAAGACGTAGATCGCAATTCCACTAACCACAACGATAAAAATCGAAGGGATTGCTGCTTGATGAATCATTTCATCTGAAGCATATTGAAAGGCTTTTGTCGCCAATGTATCAAAATTGAATGGTCTTAATATTAAAGTTAACGGCAATTCCTTCATAATATCGATGAAGGCTAAAATAAACCCTCCGAAGATCGCTCCACGGATTAACTTCATATCGACTTTGAAAAATGACTTCGTAACACTCATGCCTAGCATACGCGAAGCTTCTGTGAAATTCGTTCCAATTCGGTCAAAGCCTGACTCAATGGAATTGTATGCTACAGCAAGGTATCGAATGACATAGGCAAAGACAAGCATGAAAATACTTGTACTCATAATTAAAGTTGGTTCTAAACCGAGCCATTCATAAAATCCGAATAATTGACGGTCTACTGACGTGAAGAGTGTAACCACCCCAACAGCAATAACCGCACCAGGTATAGAATAACCTATAATCGTTACTTTTGGAAAGGTTTTTGCTAACATTCCTCGGTTCAATCTAGCAAAATTACTAATAATAATCGCCATGACAACAATGATTGTGGAAGCAATGAATGCAACGGAGACGGAATTAATAATGAGCCCCAAGAATTCTGTTGCAAAAAACTGCTCGTATGTGTAAAAAGCCCATTGTAAAAGCTGGATAATGGGAATAATAAACGCGATTAAAAAGATGAACATACAATAACTAAAAGCAAGCCATTTCTGACGGCCCTTTAATTGAACGGGTTGCAGTAATTTTACTTTAGTTGTTGTGAAGCTGAATCGTTTACGACCACGCATGACTCTTTCTAAAATTAATAACCCTACCACAATAATCATTAGAGTTCCTGAAAGTTTAACCGCAGACTGTAAATCCCCCATGCCGAACCATGTTTGGAAAATGGCTGTCGTGAACGTCTGAATGCCGTAATATTTTACAACCCCGTAGTCATTTAATACTTCTAAAATAACTAAGCTAACTCCTGCTACAATGGCTGCCCGCGAGATCGGTAACACGACTTGAAAATAAATTCGCCAAGAACTACTTCCTAAAATCCGAGCATTTTCAATCAAGCCAGTAGATTGTCTCGCCAAGTATGCTTTCGTAATTGTGAAAACATAAGGGAAGAGGAAAAGGGTGAAAATAAATATCGCACCCGGCATATTCATAATGTTGAAATAATCCTGATTCACCGTTACGTCAAACTGATTTCGTAAAGTAGTTTGAATGGTACCTGTGTAGTTTAAAATTCCATGATACGTATATGCACCTATATAAGGAGGGATCGCCAAAGGTAAAATTAATCCCCACTGAAAGAATTTTCGCATTGGAAAATCATAAGCTGAAATAATCCAAGCTAAACTTGTTCCAATCATAAGGGTAAAAAACCCCACGAATACAATCAGGATTAGCGTGTTCTGTATATAGCTTTGAAGCATATATTCGCGAATATGCAACCAATTTTCATTTGGCTCTGAGAAAAACTGAACGAGAATAGACAAGTTCGGTAAAATAACGAACGATACGATCAAAATACTAAGGATCGTCCAGCCATTCATCGTTGTTTTTAATGATCGATACCACTTCAAAAAGACACGTCCTTTAATCCTACTAAGCAATCCTTCTCATCATACTACATAAAACGGCACTATTAAATGATAGAGGCCGCTCCTGAATCAGAAGCGGCTATAAGTTTTGAAGTTTGTTCACATATTTAGTTACATTACAATTTATTGCCAGCCGACTTCGTTAAACATTCTGACAGCGTCTGCATTGTTTTCACCAAGAATGGATAGATTGATATCTTGCTCTTCAAAATCTCCCCACTCTTGTAAAACGTCTGCAGGTTCTACGTTTTCATTTACCGGATACTCGTAATTTGCACTTGCAAATTGATCTTGTACACCTTCTCCAGATAAGTACTCGATTAATTCCACTGCATTGTCTACATTATTAGAATGTCTTGCTAATCCGATTCCTGAAACATTGATATGTGTTCCTGTTGTTTCTTGGTTAGGGAAAAATATTTCTAACTGTTCAGCTACGTTTACTTCTTCCTCATCAGCTGAGTTAAGCATACCGCCTAAGTAATACGTATTAAGAATCGCTACGTCACCTTCACCAGCAACCACGGCGCTCGCTTGGTCACGATCTCCCCCTTGAGGAGTACGCGCTAAATTCTGTACAATTCCCTCTGCCCACATTCTAGAAATGTCTTCTCCATAAATTTCAATGAAGGAAGCTAATAAAGATTGATTGTAGACATTTTCTGAAGAACGGATCAATACACGATCTTCCCATTCAGGATCTGCTAAAGCTTCGTAAGTAGAAAGCTCTTCTTCATCTACGCGGTCTGGATGATACGCAATAATACGAGCGCGTTTCGTTAAACCAACCCACTGGCTATCAACGTCACGCAATTTTTCTGGTACATTTTCCATCACGGTATCACTTTCAATTGCTTGTAGTAATTCTTGCTCTTTCGCACGGTGTAAACGTCCAGCATCTGCAGTAAAGAATAGGTCTGCTTCCGAAGCTTCTCCTTCACGCTCCATGCGTTCTATTAATTCATCTGCACTGCCGTTAATGATGTTAACTTCAATGCCTGTTTCTTCTGTGAATTCAGCGTAAATTTCGTCGTCTAGATCGTAGTGACGACTTGTGTATATGTTGACTTCTTCCTCTTCATCATTTCCTTCTCCATCACTTTCGTCCTCACTATTGTTACAAGCAGCAAGAACTAGTCCAGCTATAAGAATAATGAAAGCAAGAAGTGTAAATCTTGATTTAAGCATGTAAGTACCCCTTTTCTATTTATGTTTAATTGAGAATAATTATCAATCACACTCACTATTTTACTGATAATGATT
Source organism: Halalkalibacillus halophilus DSM 18494 (assembly GCF_000423105.1). GTDB lineage: Bacteria > Bacillota > Bacilli > Bacillales > Alkalibacillaceae > Halalkalibacillus > Halalkalibacillus halophilus. The sequence goes on from NZ_KE383978.1 coordinate 152,468, forward strand.
CTCAAGTCAATTGTTTTTTGAAATTTTATTTAAAAATAAATCCTCTTCCACATAAAAAACACTCGCCTTTTAAGACGAGTGTCAGCAGGGGTTTATTCAAAATCAAATAGGTCTCCAGACAGATAGCGTTCTCCAGAATCTGGCGCAATTGCTATAATCACTTCGCCAGGTTGCTTGCGTTTGGCTACTTCAATCGCAGCATAACAAGAAGCACCAGCTGATGTTCCGACTAGAATCCCTTCTTTACGCGCTAACTTTCTTGTAATGTCATATGCTTGATCATCTTCGACCTGAAGGATTTCGTTATAAATCTCTTGGTTTAAAATATCTGGAATGAAACCTGGGCTTGTGCCGACAAGCTTGTGCTTACCAGGCTTTCCTCCAGATAGTACAGGGGATCCAGCTGGTTCAACGACATGAATTGTCATATCGGGATAAGCTTTTTTCAATTCCTCACCAGTACCGGTAATTGTCCCACCTGTTCCAGCCGTAGCAACAAATGCAGCTAATGGTTTATTGATCGAATCCATCGCTTCTTTAATTTCTTTAGCAGTTGTGAAGCGGTGAGCATCCGCGTTTGCGTGATTTTCAAATTGCATCGGCATAAAACTATTTGGTACTTCTTTGATCAGTTCTTTTGCCCGGGCAATTGCACCCGGCATTTTATCATCTCCAGGTGTTAGTTCCACTTTTGCACCATAAGCTTTCAAAAGATTGATGCGTTCCTTCGTCATCGTATCTGGCATAACTAAAATTGCTTGATACCCTCTGGCGGCAGCATTCATCGCAAGACCAATACCAGTGTTGCCGCTTGTTGGTTCTATAATGGTCGAACCAGGCTTAAGTTCACCAGCTTTTTCTGCTTCTACCATCATGTTATAGGCAGCGCGGTCTTTGACACTACCACTTGGATTATAAGCTTCTAATTTCAAATAGATATCTGCACCATTTTCAGGGCTTAATTTATTCAACTTCACTAATGGCGTATCACCAATTAGATCAGCTATATTATCTACAATGCGCATTTTAACACTTCCTTCGTTAGCATCTATTTCTTAGTTTACCAATAGGAATTGCAATCATTCAACGCTTTCGCTCTAACTTTATTGTAAATGAAGACATATAGCTGTCGTATCATCATTGCGGTAGAGATTTTCAGCTAAGTTACCTAAGAAGTTATAGACTTCATGAAAATCATCTGGAATTTCTCCATCCTTGATTTCATCGTACAATCCGTCTGTCATTAAGTGAAGAGAATCTCCGCGTTTTAACTGCAACTCATGTTCATCAAACATCACATCTTCTGAGAGCCCAATTAATCCACCCGGAGCTTTCTCAAGCGTCGTTTTACCATCCTTTGTTACCGCAAAATAATTAATTCCAGCAGCAACATAGCGAACTTCACCAGTAGTCAAATCAATATCAGCACAAAAAGCTGTAGCGAAATAAGAAGCAGGGAAGATCGGAATACACGCTTCATTTACCCATTCTACTTTTTCTTTTACCGACATGTTTCTTCTAGCAACTTGATTGAATAGCAGTTTAATTGTACTGGTCTGAAGAGCCGTTGCAACCCCATGCCCCATGACATCAATAAGATAAACGAATAGAGAATTCGATTGTTCATCATACTCATATCCATAGCTGTCGCCACTTACGTAGTTGCTTGCTCGGTGTAAAAATTTCATTTCATACGCGCGATTTTCTACATTACTTTGTAGCATCTCTTTTTGCAGTCTACCAGCATACTCCACGTCTTTTTGAAGTTGCAAGTTCAGTCGGATATCTTTACCAATTGCAACGATACCTTCAGGGTCGCCGTCATTGTTATAAACAGAGAGAAACTTCCATTCAAAAGGGATGTACTCCTTATCCTTAGTGATTAAGGCAGCTTCTTTTTCTAGACCACCTTGTTCTAATACCTGTTGAAGGGTGGAAGAGAAGTTTGGAATTTGAATGTAATCGCCCAATGAGTTGCTCATTACTTCAAACTCATGAAAATTAGTGAATTCAAACATACGAATATTCGTCTTACGAATGTTGCCATCAAGGTCCAACATAACGATTAACTCAGGAAGAGAATTAAATAAATGGTCCTGTTCGAAAACTTCCTGTATCAAGTGTTGTTCCACTGCTTTTCTTTTCGTAATATCTTGTTGCACGCCTATGAAGTATTGAACTTCTCCGTCCGATTCATAAACGGGATTAATACGTAGTTCATTCCAGAAGGTCTGACCACTTTTCGTATAGTTTAAAATTTCAGTATGAATGGCTTCTTTATGATTAATCGCATTCCGAATGTGATCAACCGTCTCAGAGTTTGTAAGACTTCCTTGGAGAAACTTACAATTTTGACCGACCGATTCATCGAACGTATAGCCAGTTAATTCGGTAAAAGCTTGATTGACATACAAAATAGGATCACCTGGCTGCGTCGCGTCTGTGATGACAATCGAAGAAGAAGAATTTTCAATGCCTGCACTTAAGTAAGTGTTCTTCTTCACTAGCTCTTGGATGCGTGTTTGATTTTCAGACAAACGCTGTACTTTTTGCTTGATTTCCAGTTCCGACATGACCCAGTTAGCGAATTTATTAAGATTAGCCAAGTCATCTTCTGAAAACGTACGGGGATTATTATTAATAATACAAATGGAACCTAAAATAAATCCGTCACTCAATTTTAAGGGCACTCCAGCATAAAAACCAATCGTACCGTCAAGGACCAGGGGATTGTTCTTAAAACGATCATCTTTCGTAGCATCTTCGACAATCATAGGTTCCTTATGTACTAATAAATGTTGACAAAAAGAGACTTCCCGCTCTGTAAACCCATCCTCAGCTATAGTGTCTGGAGCACCAATACAAGATTTGAGCCACTGCCGATCAGCATCAACAAAAGAAATGAGAGACATATCAGCGTTAAATAGATTTTTCGCTAAAGAAGTAATGTCATCAAAATTTTGTTCCTTTTCATCTAAATTTATATTAATACTATGAAGTGCACGTAGACGTTCGATTTCTTGTTCCATATCATCGTAAACTATCCCGTCATCCTGTAGCTTTTCACGCCACTTTTTCTCTATAGGATCCATGTTATTCCCCCCTTAAAATAAATCTTTACTTTAGATTTTATCATAGGTTCTAAATTTTCGGGGAATTTATGCTAAGATTGAGTAGAAAGGTGGTACATTTGAGATGACTGAACATGATAAGAATAGGATTCATACGGACTTCAGGGAGAAAATGACATATGGTGATTATTTAGATTTGGATTCCATTTTAAATAGTCAAAACCGTTTATCTGACCACCATGATGAAATGCTGTTTATTATTATTCATCAAGTGAGTGAATTATGGATGAAATTAACATTGCATGAGTTGTGGGCTGCAGTAGATTCAATCAAGGAAGAAAAGTACCAACCCGCATTCAAAATGTTAGCGCGAGTATCGAATATACAAAACCAAATCATCAAGGCATGGGACGTCTTAGCAACGATGACACCAAGTGAATATTTAGGTTTTCGAGACTCTTTAGGAAATGCTTCTGGCTTTCAATCCTACCAATATCGTATGGTGGAGTTTGCTTTAGGATATAAAACCCCACATGTGCTGAAAATATACGAGAAGGACCCAGAATTGCAGGCGAAATTAAAAGAAGCATATGAAGCACCAGGATTATACGATGTGGCCATTCAAGCACTGCATAATGAAGGATTTGCGATTGATGAAAGTGTAATCGATCGCGATGTGACCAAAACATACGAAGCAAATGAAAGCGTCGAACAAGCATGGACCGAAGTATATCAAGACACCGATCGCTACTGGGACTTATACCAACTAGCCGAAAAATTAGTTGATATTGAAGACTGGATGCAACAATGGCGTTTCCGTCATATGAAGACGGTTGAGCGAATTATCGGCCATAAGAAGGGGACAGGAGGATCATCAGGAGTAGGTTACTTGAAGCAAGTATTGGACCATTATTTCTTCCCAGAATTGTGGAACGTGCGCACGAAATTATAATCAATTATCATAAGGAAAGCGTTTGTTCTTTTAGAACAAACGCTTTTTTTTGATTCAGGTTGAGCCAATTGCCCGTCAGAGAGAGTCAATCGCTCGTCAGGAAGTCCAATCGCCCGTCAGAGAGGTCCAATCGCCCGTTAGCGAGAGTCAATCGCTCGTCAGGAGGTCCAATCGCCCGTTAGCGAGAGCCAATAGCTCGTCAGGAGGTCCAATCGCCCGTCAGCGAGCGCCAATCAACCGTCAGGAAGTCCAATCACCCGTTAGCGAGAGCCAATCAACCGTCAGGAGGTCCAATCGCCCGTTAGCGAGCGCCAATCAACCGTCAGGAAGTTCAATCAACCGTCAGTAGGCGCCAATCTTCCGTTAGAAAGCTCAATCAACCGTCAACGAGCGCCAATCAACTGTTAGCACGATCCAATCAACCGTCAGCACCTCCCATCGCTTAAAGTTCGATGCTAAGAGTCTTCCAAATTATAAATCCTCTAAAATAGCTCGCACCGGACTTCCATCCGCCCCTTCAATATTTAAGGGGAGGGCTGTCAATCGGTATCTTCCTGGTTCGATTTCGTTTAATTTTAATCCTTCTAAAATGTGGACGTTATTCGCTTCAAAGGCATGGTGGGTACTTAATGTTTTGCTATCGAGTGGGTCGACGGATGGCAGGTCGACCCCAAGTAGTTCAATCCCGTTTTCACGAAAAAAATCGCCTAATTCGTCATCTATTACGGGGAATGTTTCCGGAAATACGTGATCATCTTTCCAAGCGTTCGTTTTCAAGATTACTCGTTTTACTTCAGATAAATCTTCGTCCGCAAAGTCATTCACATTAATAATCTCCTTAGTAGAAACATCTACTACAAGTGCTTCACCAACAAACACGTGAAGTGGCAGTTGTTCGATTGTCATGCCGTGTTCGTTGAAGTGGTACGGCGAGTCGACATGTGTCGCGGTGTGGCAGCTTGTTGAAATCTGTCCTACATTTACTGAACCAGTTTCTTCTTTTGACCAAGTTAGCTCGTAGGAAAAAGGTGTGTCCCCTGGCCAAGTTGGCGTACGCCCATTTAACTTTCTAGAAATATCATAAATCATATTTATAAATCCTCCTTAAGCTATAACGCCGCGTTCATTTTTGTAATTTTTATAGAGTTCTTCTTTCATTATTTTTTCCATGACTTCGACAGTGTGGAAAACATCCGTATAAGTGACATAAAACGCAACTGGTGCTAAACGAATCACGTTTGGTGCGCGGAAATCTGGGATGATTTGATGTGCTTTTAAGGATTTACATATACGTGCAGCATCCGGGTGCTCTAAACATACATGGCCACCACGACGCTCGTCATCTAGTGGATTACCAATCTCGAACCCGTAATCTTCTAATTTTTCCTTTACCAAAAACATAAGAAAAGCCGTTGCTTGAAGTGACTTCTCCCTAATCTGATCAATTCCAGCTTCCTCAAATAAATCCATCGATCCAATCAATGGTGCAACACTTAAGACATGCGGCGTTCCAATTTGAAACGCTCCAGCATCCTCCGCAGGGGTAAAGGTATGCTCCATGTCAAATTGTTTTTGTTTATCAGATCCAAACCAACCTGTTAATCCGGGGGTGCGCTCAAAATGTTTTTCGTGGACAAATAAGCCCGCAACGCCGCCTGGACCGCTGTTTACATATTTATAGTGACACCAATACGCAAAATCAACGCCATGTTCATGAAACTCGTGTGGAATAGCACCAACGGAATGACACCCGTCGAACCCGATTAAAATTCCACGTTCATGCGCTGCAGTTGTTAATTTCTCCACATCTAATAACTGACCACTGCGGTATAAAACGGTAGGAAGGACGATTAATGCAATTTCATCTGTCATTGCCGCGATGAGGTCATCTTCACTAATTGTCCTACCATCCCGGCTTTTTACCTGGACAAGATGCTCTTCTGGGTCGTATCCGTGTAACTTTAATTGACTTTGTAACGCATAAATATCAGATGGGAAATTTAATTCATCTGCTAAAATTTTCGTGCGTGTTCCGGAAGGCTTGTAAAACGTACTTACTAATTGATGTAAGTTAGTCGTCGTCGAGCCTGTCACTACAACTTCTTCTTTTTTTCCACCGACAAGTCCAGCTACCCTTGCTCCGAGGTTTTCAGCCATGTAAAACCAAGGATGTTCCCCGCCAGTCCATCCATCAATTCCTAATGTGCGCCAAGCGTCCGTTACTTGATGTAAAGTCTTTTCCGCTCGTTTGGACATTAAACCAAGGGAGTTTCCATCTAAATAAATTTGCTCCTCATTTATATAAAATTCCTGTTTAAATTTCTTTAATGGGTCTTGTTGATCTAATTTTTCTGCGAAGGCTTTCGTTGCTTCAAACATCCTAATCCCTCCTAAGTTGATTTCAATATATCATAATTGAGGTAATGATGGCTCGTTTTCTGTTAAACTATGAAAAGATAGAAATGCGAATTCAGAAGGGAGCAACATCATAATGAGACAACCAACAGACCGCACTGTAATGCATAGTTATCCAGGAATGGTAGCGATTGTTACAACTCACTATAAGGAACAAGATAATGTCATGGCAGCGGGGTGGCATTCATACATTTCATTTGATCCCCCGATTTATGGTGTAGCAATTGGGCACGAACGCCATACATATAATATTGTAAAACAAGCTGGAACATTTGCGATTAATTTTCTCCCGATGGAAAAGGCTGAATTTATTCAACAATCCGGAGTTTATACAGGAAAAAATACCGATAAATTTTCACTCTGCGAAATGGGCTTTGACCGTGGTATTACAACCGACGCTCCGATTCTGCATGATGCTTACGTGGCTTATGAATGCCACACGATTGATGTAAATAAATACGGCGATCACGACTGGTTTGTAGGAGAAATGAAGAAGTTCTACCGGGATCCTGACTTATTCCAATCGGATGGACTTCCAGATGATGAAAAATTAACGATTCCGCTTTACCTCGGGCGTTCTGTTTACACTACAACAGGCGAACGAAAAGAGTTCCGAATCGATCAAGACTAGCGAGAAGAGGCGATTCCGCATGATTTTAATGATTGATCATAATGATTCGTTTACGTATACGATTGTTGATTATATAGAACAGTCAGGAAAAGAAGTAGAAGTTTTAAATGTCTCTGAACTAACATTGGACAAGGTCATTCAACGGAAACCAGAAGCAATTTTTCTTTCACCCGGGCCAGGAAACCCTAATGATTACTCCGTTACAATGGAAATCTTGCAGGCAACCTATCAAACCATACCAACATTCGGTGTTTGCTTAGGATTTCAAATGATTGTCCAAGTTTTTGGAGGAAAAATCGTTACTGCTCGTCAGCCAATGCACGGGAAAATAGCTCAGCTGACACATGATTCCAAAACGATATTTGAAGGTGCAAACTTGCCACTTCCCGTCACCCGTTACCACTCTTTGATTGCTGAGAAAGCGTCGGTTCCTCCGGCGTTGATTATTTCTGCAACAACTAACCTTGGAGAAGTCATGGCAGTTCGTCATCAAAAATTCTCGATAGAAGCTGTTCAATTTCATCCAGAAGCGATTTTAACGGAAGATGGATTAGCGATGATCAAACAATTTATAGAGTTATACGTTACCGAGAAAGTGAGCTGAAACAATGACGGATGTAAAATTGACCTTCCAATTCAAGCACCGGATGTTGCCAAATGAAGCGATGGAATTTACTAATCCTATTAAAATCTTAACCACAACAAAAGTGGAGGAGGTTCCTGAAATAATAGAATCGGCAGAAGCCTATCAAAAACAAGGCTATTATGTTGCTGGATATGTGAGTTATGAAGCTGCTGAGGCAATGATGCCGAACGTATCTTTTCATCAACCAAAAGAGCTCCCGCTTATTTGGTTTGCTGTATTTGAAGGGTATCATCAGCCAACGGGTAATCAAGCAACAACCTATGTATCTACCGAATGGAATCCTGATATTAATCGTGAGCAATTCAATCAGTCAATCGACGAGATCCATCGTTGTATAAAACAAGGAATCACGTATCAAGTCAATTACACATTCAGGCTGCGAACGATACTTGAACAAATAGATCGTGAAGCCTGGTTTTATCAACTAGCAGAAGCACAGCAAGCGAATTATGCGGCTTTTATTCAAACAGAGAGTCACGGCATTATTTCCGCCTCCCCTGAGTTGTTTTTTGCGTGGGAGGAATCCCTTATCGAAACGCGCCCGATGAAAGGGACCGCAAAAAGAGGGAAGACGTATGAACAGGACCAGCGTCAAATAGCATCCTTGAAAAACTCCGAAAAAGAACGTGCTGAAAATGTCATGATTGTAGATTTATTGAGAAATGATGTCGCGCGAATTGCGAAAACAGGGTCTGTAAAGGTGCCCAACTTATTTACGGTAGAAACGTATCCAACTGTCCATCAAATGACTTCAACGATTCAAGCGAAACCCAAGCCTAATACGAAGTTATGGCAAGTTTTTCAGGCGTTATTTCCCTGTGGATCAATTACTGGTGCGCCCAAAATGAGTACAATGAAAAAAATCTATGAACTTGAGACAAGTCCACGTGAAGTCTACTGCGGGGCAATAGGTGTATTGATGCCAGAAGGTAAAGCTGTATTCAATGTTCCGATTCGTACGGTGATTTATAACCGTGCTACACAAGAGGCTACATATGGTGTGGGTGGTGGAGTCACATGGGATTCCTCGGCGGAAGGTGAATTTGAGGAAACCGCCTCAAAAGCAAAAGTTTTAAATAAGCGTACGATTCCTTTTCAGTTACTCGAAACCATGCGAGTCAACGCACAAACGATTGATTATGAAAAAGAACATAAAAGCAGATTACTAGCTTCCGCCTATTACTTTCAAATACCAGTTACAGAGCAGGATGTAGATACAATTTTTCACAAAATCAAAGCGGAAACGAAATATGAGCGTTCTGTTAGATTATTAGTTGCACAGGACGGATCCTGGTCGTATCAAGAGAAAGAGAAGTCTCCATCTCGTAAGGATATTTTGAGGTTTTCCTTAGCAGAGAAACCCGTTGACGCAGAGGACATCTTTCTCTATCACAAAACAACAGAGCGCACGGTGTACAAAAATCGCCTAATCGCCGGTGTTGATGATACTTTGTTATACAACCGATCCGGGAAAATTACCGAATTCACAACAGGAAATCTAGCATATTTAAAAGAAGGTCGCTGGTACACTCCTCCTGTACAAGACGGATTATTAGCTGGGACCTATCGAGAGTTTTTGCTTAATGAAGGGAAACTCGAAGAACGGTCTTTACCATTAGATGAGTTAAATCAAGTGGAAGAAATAGCTTACTTTAATAGTGTTCGTGGGTGGATTTTAATTGAAAATTTAAAATAAAACAGCAATATGCTATGATTTGTGTACTAATGTAAGGATGAGATGAAGGTTTGGAGGCGAAGGTGATGATTGATTTAAGAAGTGATACAGTGACGAAACCGACGCAGTCGATGCGAGAAGCGGGGTACCATGCAGAAGTCGGCGATGATGTGTATGAAGAAGATCCAACCGTTACTATGTTAGAAAAAAAGACCGCTGAAATATTAGGAAAAGAAGCGGCACTTTTTGTAACAAGTGGGGTGCAAGGTAATCAAATTGCAGCTTTAACACATTGCCAACCAGGTAATGAAATCATTTTAGAGGAAAACTCACACCTGTTTTACTATGAAGGTGCTGCCATTTCAGCATTTGCTGGCGTGCAGCCCAGAACTATTAGAGGAACACGTGGGACGATGGCCTCAGCTGATGTAGAAGCGGCGATTCGACCAGAGGATGTCCATTTGCCGGAAACAGGCATGATTTGTGTGGAAAATACGCATAACCGTGCTGGAGGCGCAGTTGTTCCAGTGGAATCGATGAAAGAAGTAAAAGAAGTAGCAGATCGTCACAAAATACCAGTCCATCTAGATGGTGCAAGACTTTTCAACGCGGTTGCAGCAACTGGTATTTCCGCAAAAGAGTACGCCCAACACGTAGATACGGTACAAATTTGTTTATCAAAAGGCCTCGGTGCTCCTGTAGGTTCGATGATTGCTGGCTCAGAGTCGTTCATTAAACAAGCACGCAAATGGCGTAAACGTTTAGGTGGAGGGTTAAGGCAAGTAGGGGTTATTGCAGCTCCCGCATACATCGCTCTTACCGAAATGACGGAGCGACTAGTCCATGACCATGCCCACGCGAAACAATTAGAAGCTGGCATCCTCGATGTAGGGTTCGAAATAGCGGAGCGGGTGGATACAAATATTGTATTAATGGATGTGACCAGCACAAACGTCTCAGCAGCAGAGATGATTAACCTCCTAGATCAAGAAGGAGTAAAGGCTGTTGCATTCGGACCACAAACAGTGCGATTCGTCACGCATTACGATGTGGAAGAAATAGATATAGAAAGAACAATAAATATCTTAAAAAAGGTAAAAGATGTGGTATAATAGAAAAAAATGTCGGTAAATTACTTGGGGTGGATACGATGATGGATGTGAATTTTTTTCAAGCGATGATGCATTATCAACAAGCGATGGGACGTCAAAATGGCGTGTCGAATCATAATCAACTTGGTGGCATGAATGGAGACCAAAACTCTGCGAATGCATTTAGTGACCTGTTACAAATGCAATTAAACGGAGTGGGTAGTCATGCAGCAGCCCCGGTTAGTGCTTCGGGTTCCAATAGTAGTTGGGAATCTCTGTTCTTGCCAGGATCCGCACCACAGTACACACCAGCCTTTGAATCTGCACAGGAACAAACGATTAAACAGCTGCAAACGCAGCCTTCTGATTATGATTCTATTATTGATGAAGTTTCAAATCGTTACGGTGTAGACGGTGATTTAATTCGTTCGGTCATTCAAGTAGAATCTAACTTCGACCCATCCGTTGTAAGCCATGCCGGAGCAGAAGGCCTTATGCAGTTGATGCCTGGCACAGCCCAAGGATTGGGTGTAACAGATTCATTTGATCCAATGCAAAATATCGATGGTGGTACTCGCTTCTTAAAAGATATGATCGACCGCTATGACGGAGACATGGAATTGGCGCTTGCCGCTTATAACGCTGGACCAGGAAATGTAGATCGATACGGCGGCGTCCCTCCATTCGAAGAAACACAGAATTACATAAAGAAATTATTAGGATAACTAATAGAGAGTAGTTCCATTTTGAGTGGAGCTGCTTTTTATTTTTGTTTAGACAATTAAAGATGAAGATTATTTTGTGAGCGGTACGATGGGACGAAATTATATCCAGAAAAGTGACCACATATACTCGAGGCTTTAAAACCAACAATGCAGGAGATTTGCTATATAGATAAACTGATCGATCAATTAGCGAAAGGAAAAACGATGGGGAAGATTTTGCGAAAATAGAGGTTAACTGTGTAAATATTAAATTTTTTAGCAGTTTTAGATGCAAAATTAATCACTTTTCTTTAGTTAGGTAAAATTTCTAAGATATATTGTTTTCACAAAATGTGTAAAATTTAAAGTAACACGTTTTATGGAAAGGGGCATACAGTATAATTGTTTGAATATTTATATTGTATATGATATATTATGGCTATAATCAAATATTTAGAGAATGAACAAGGTGAGCAGCAAGCTTTTGATGAAATATCAAAAATTGCAGAAAAGGGTAAAGAATACCCATTATATGCTGAGTTAGCTTCATTTATTCTGCAAGGCTTGGATCTTTTAGAAGATGTTGGTGTTCCGCCAGATGGTGAACTTATACTAACAGGTAGGAATGCAAAAGACCATCTTAGGACATTTAAGATATACAAACCTCTCAAACATCACTCTCCGTTAATGGAATTTAGAATTAATTGGGAACAAATTGGTGCTTTTAGAGCTATTTTTTTCAGTATAGAAAAAGATGGAAAGGAAATACTATACTTCACAAGATCTTTGATTAAACAATCAACTAGTGATCCTGCTTTCGATAAAATTATTGAAGAAAGCGAATTGATGTTCAGGAAGTTTATGATAGATCAAAACAAAGGAGATTGATTCTAATGACTAAGAATCATGAGGATATAAAAAAGATTTTGAGTGAAGTTCCTGGTGCTCATGAACATATTATGAAACCATCCGTACAAAAAGGGAAATTATTAATAAAGCGTAGGATGGAGTTAGGGATGACGCAAAAAGAAGTGGTTGAAGCAATTAAGAAAAATGGTGGCTCGATCACGCAAGCGACACTCTCAAGAGCAGAGGGTGGAGATTCCGGAATAACAAATGGTACTTTTGATAAAATTGTTGAGATACTCGGTGGAGTGGAAGATATAAAAATGACTTTTAAGGATTTGCCCAAAAGACCAAAAGAAATAACTTATATGTAGTAATGAGGCTGGGACAGAAGTGTATGAAGCCATGAATATTCCGAACAAAGCAGATAAAAAGCGCAGTCTATTTCAGGAGCGAGTTAGTCGCACCGCCTTTTTATTGTTCGGATTTTCATATTAACACTTTGATTTGTCCCAGCCTCATTATTTGGTAAAAGCACTTTTGCAATCTTTTATGAACTGAATTGGTTTATTTAATTTAACACCTCTACCGCAACGCTTGCTCTAAATCCGCCCAAATATCCTCCCAAGCTTCTAAGCCACAGGAGATCCTTACTAATGAATCGGTAATTCCCATTTGCAAGCGACTTTCTTCTGGTACAACAGAGTGAGTCATGGTAGCAGGGTGTTGTATGAGTGTTTCCGTGTCACCAAGACTTACTGCTATTTTTATAAATGATAATCTGTTTAGGAATGCTTGTGCTTCCTTTTTCCCACCATCAAGTTCAAAGGCGATTACACCCGCGCCAAGTTTCATTTGCTTCTTGGCAATCTCATAGCTTGGATTTTCAGGGTCGAAAGGATAATGCACTGCCGTGATATTCTGGTGCTCCTTTAACTTTTCTACGATTTTTTCCGCGTTGGATGAATGTCGGTCCATCCTTACAGGCAACGTCTTTAATCCCCTAATTAATAGCCAAGCATCAAATGGTGAAATGGTTCCGCCAATATCTTTTTGAGTAGTCATAGCAACTTCTTCTATAAATTCCTGGCTGCCAACGACGATTCCAGCAATCACATCCCCATGTCCACCAATATATTTTGTGGCACTATGAATGACAATGTCACAGCCGAGATCGAGTGGTCGTTGTAAATAAGGGGAGGAAAAGGTATTGTCGACAACTACAGGAAGTTCAAATTCTTTTGCAACACGTGCAACCATTTCAAGGTCAATAATTTTCATCGTCGGATTAATCGGTGTTTCTACATAAATACAAGTCGTTTCAGGACGAATGGCCTCGCGTAATGATTCTTCGTTCTCCATAAAGCTGAAATCAGAGCTAATATTATATTTTGAGTGAAGCATTTCCAATAAGCCAAAGGTGCATCCATATAAACCTTGCGAACATAAAATATGGTCATTCGCTTTCGTTAAAGCAATAATTGTTGCTGAAACAGCGGCCATACCAGATGAAAAAGCCAGTGCAGCATCTCCGTTTTCAATAGCTGCCATTCGTTCTTCTAAGTTTTTAACAGTAGGATTGCCTAACCTGGAATAAATGTACCCATCTTGTTCCCCTGCAAAGCGTTGTTCCCCTTGCTCTGCACTATCGAATGTAAAAGTAGAAGTTTGATAGATTGGGGTAGCCAAACTATCGAAATGTTCCTTAGAGTCATATCCGTGATGAATGATTTCTGATTCAAATCGTTTGTTCATAAAAATCCCCCCTAAATAAATTTTCTCTCTATAAATTTAGTGTAACATAAATAATGAAAGCGCTTTCTTTTATTTTAATAGACGGGTAGAAAAAACTTTGTCGAGACTTGTCGTATTGGATAAAGCACGGTTATTCGTTCATGTTATAATAGAAAGAAAATAATGAGGAAAGTTCGTTCGCAAGTGAAAAGACTGAGGAAATTTAATGGAGGAGAAAATCATGGAAACTTTTTCGGATTACTTAGATACAATTGAAGAGCCGAAGCATCGAGAACGATTAGATGAAATATTAACATGGGTGAAGCAAACGTATCCTAATTTAGAACCAGTGATCAAGTGGAACACGCCAATGTTTGCCGATCACGGAACCTTTATCATTGGGATCGATAAAGCGAAACAACATATAAGTTTAGCACCAGAAGAAGTCGCAATGGTTCAATTCGCAGACGAAATCGAAAAGGCAGGGTATAGCTCTACCAAAGGATTATTCCGAATTAAATGGAACCAACCTGTAGATTACAATTTAATCGGAAGAATCATTGAGTATAATATGCAAGAAAAAGCCGAGTATAATAAATTTTGGAGATAATAAGTTTCTTCAACGTCAAAATACCCTCCTACTTATTAGGAGGGTATTTTTATTATGACACGCCTAAGAGTTCTCTATTATTTCTCTAGCTAACTCCTCGGCATCCCCTTCTCTGTCATCGGCTTCATAATACTGAATTAGATAATTAAGATCATCCACTTCGAAAGTGAGGTGGACGTAGTCTGAATCCTCTCCTTGAGGACCAAGGATGTGAACTTCATGCCCCTCAATTTCAATAACCTCTGCATTCTCACCCTCTCCATCAACTTCGCCTTCCAGAATAATTACAGAGGCAATCATTTCATCCATATATAAATCGCCATGAATGATTTCAATGAGAGGATTTGATTCTTCCCATTCTTCTTTGAAATTCTCATCAACCGGTTCTTCTAGAGAGTCATTATATTCAATAATGGCTCGCCAAGGTTCCCCTTTAATGACTTCCCCATCTTCCATATTTGTAGTATATTCAATGCGCACATTCCCAACTGGATAATCTAAATCAGGAATGTAAGGGTCAATCTCTAAATACTCATTTATCTCCCCTTTGATGTCTTCCGCTTCCGAAACACTTGTTTCTTCTTGGGCGCAACCTGCTAAAAAAAGAATCCCCACAATAAGTAATAAATATTTTTTCATACATATTCCCATCTCTAAATTGAATAAAAGTTCTTCTTATTAAGGGTGTTGCAGAAATGTACTTCTTAAAATTCTATTCCATAAATTTTCTTTATTGATAAAGATCTTCTGTTGTTTAGGTTAAGTATGTTTCGTCTATAAAGTTTGAGTTTTGTGCATATGGAGGGACATTCGAACATATCTTGATGATTTTCGCGTATAAGTCTTGGAGATTCGTCGTTATTTAAAAATTCTCGCGCATAACGTGTAAGAATGGTGCATAAGATCGTACTTTCGCACATTTACGATAGCTTTAGAATCTCAAACGCTCTTATCAAACGACTTTCAGACCAGCAACTCAAATAACTCGTTCATGATTACTATAAAATTCCCATTTTTTCTTTTCATTCTAACACAACAACTTAAATCCCAGTTGATTTATAATGAATTTTTTTCCTTATTTGTTATTTGTGTATGCCATTAATCATAGAAAAAGCACACCAAATGAATTTGATGTGCTTGACCTATGCGTGTGCATTTTTACGTAGATGCTTCATCCGTTCATAGGTATACAGAATTAAACCGATCCAAATCAACGTAAACGTAACCGCATGGACACTAGTGAAAGCTTCATCAAATAAAAATACTCCGAGTAAAAGCATAATCGTCGGTGCGAAATACTGTAAAAACCCAACCAATGAAAGCGGAATGCGTTTCGCTCCTTGGGCAAATAATAAAAGGGGGACAACGGTGACTAAACCTGCACCAATAAGTAAAAATCCTGTCCACGACATTCCAAGTGCTCCTACATTTACCCACTCTAAGTAGCTAATATATAACAATGCGATTGGCAGAATAATTAATGTTTCAATCGCAAGACCGAATATAGCATTTAACTGTACGACTTTCTTAAGCAATCCATAAACAGCAAACGACATTGCTAATACAAGTGCCACCCATGGAATGGAGCCAAACTGAATCGTCATAAACAACACACCAGTTAAGGCAAAGGCGATCGCAATCCACTGAATCCTAGAAAATTTCTCACCTAAAAAGAGAATGCCGAACAATATGCTTATTAAAGGATTTATGTAATACCCCAAACTGGCATCAAGGACATGGTTTGTATTAACTGCCCATATGTATGTGACCCAGTTGATACTAATCGCGATAGCCGCACCAGTAATTCCAAGACCTGTTCTCCAGTCTTTGAAAATAGATTTTAATTCTCCAGTAAATAGTCCCCATCTTTTTAAAGCTAAAATAAAAATGACCATAAATAAAAAGGACCAGACCATACGATGGGCGAGGATTTCCCAAGCAGGGACATGCTCAAGGATCTTCCAATATAACGGAAGGAAGCCCCAAATAATGTAAGCAAATGCAGCGTATATAGTCCCTAATTTTTCTTCATTCACTCGTTGCTCCCCCTCTCATGATGTATTTTAAAATATGTAAAGTACCAGAAAAGTTTAAGTGATTCTTCCATAGATTGCAATCATGTTGCTTAAATAGGTACATTTTCGGTTATGGTATAAAGAAGGGCTTACATTTGTTGTGAAGCCTAAGTTTCGATACACTTAAACTATTAAGGAAAAAGGGGCGTGATTTCAGATGGAAATTCATATAAAGGATGACGCAGCAAAATGGTTAATAGATGAAATGGATCTTGATAGCGGGGATGCTGTACGTTTTTTCCCGAAATACGGAGGGACTTCTGATTTTCAAGACGGATTTTCAGTTGCTATGGCAGTTGAACATGCCTCTAAACCCGTAGCAGAAGCGGAGCAAAGAAGTATTTCTTTTCAAATTGATGAACAGGACGAATGGTTCTTTAAAGAACAAGATTTGTATATAGGGTTAAAAGATGATGAAGTAGCTTTTAGTAATGAACCGATTGAGTAAAGAGGGATAAAAATGACTTGGACAAGAGAATCGGCGTTTGATTATTTAAAAGAAGTTTATAATGATGAAGTCATGCAACAAGAGAAGCGAAGAATCTTTAAACAATTGCATCGTCAGTTGTATGAACGCTTGGATGATTTAGCGATTAACCAGGCAATCAATGAACGAGCGGAGAAGCAATTGTATTTATTTAAGGAATTCACTTTCATGCCTGGGGATAATATTTTTCAATCGATGCGTTATTTATTCTTACTTGCTAGAGGAGAAGTAGAGCGCGACCGGGCAACGACGCGCCAGCACTTAGATCGTATCTATAATAGTTTGTTTAAAGCAGCTGGAATGCAGAACCCCATCATCCCAGAATCGTTTTGGGAAACGCCGCTTGGAGTAGCATGCACAGTGGCGGAAGAAGGAGTAGAAGCAATCTATCCAATGCTTGATGAAATGAAGGAAGCCTAGGTAACAAGAAGCACTCATTTAAAGATGGGTGCTTTTATTTTTGTTGTAGTTTGATGTTCATGAAATGTTATAGTTGATGAACATAAAATTATGTGTTTTAATATACATATAACATAACATTTAATAATCATTGAAAGAAGGGCTGGTATTATGAAATCAACTGTTATAGCTTCCCAAGTAATTGATTTCTTTGCGTTTTTATATAAAATCTCTAACATTCACGAAATAGAACAGGAAAATTATATCCGTGAAAAATTGGCAAATGATGACGTGGAAAAATGGATTAAGGAGATCTCCGAGTCATTAGGTCAACAAGACAAAAACGAGCTTGATCTATTTCTCCATACTGAATCACACATTGTTACGTTAATGTTCCCGGCAATTCATGAACAACAAGCACTGGACAATATTCCCAAAGCTATTGAAGTAATTAAAAATTTAACACCTGAGAAATTCCGGAAGCTATTGGAACCTAACGCTACAAATTCGGAAACTGCTTTAGAAAACTTAAACAATTTAAATATCCCTGATCCAGAGAAGTGGAAGTTAGTCTATTGCTATCAATTCCCTGAAGATACTATAAAGAGAATGGCACAGTTTCTTTCCAAGATGTATAAAGAAATCTATCAATCCTATGAAGAAAAATTGTTGGATCATAACTCTAAATATAGAGAAGAAATGAACAAGAACAAAGAGCATTTCTTATTAATGCTCCAAGATTATGAATTAATGGATGCCCAAACAGAGATCATTCTCGCTCCTTCTTACAGTTTAAATATAGGGCTTATGTACATGAGTTTAGGTGAAAATCTCTTTTTAGGCGTAGTCGGTGTTAAAAGGGAATCTGTAATGAATAATCAGCGCCAAGAACAGGAGCTACTTGAGATCTTAAAAATCATGACGGATGAACGACGTTTTCAAATCATGCGTTTGTTAAAGAAGCGGCCGCACTATGGGTTTGAACTAGCGCAAGAGCTTGGAGTATCAAACTCAACCATCACTCACCATATTAGTATTTTGCTGTCCCATCAGTTAGTAGAGTCTAGAAGAGATGAGAACAGAGTTTATTATTCCACGAATACAGAGGAAATGAAAACAGTCTTAGCTCAGTTAGAGACGTTATTTTCATAAAGAAATGAATGTAGAGGAGCGGTCATCATGACTGATCAATCGTCGGAACTTCAGCCGATCATAAAAAACAAACGCTTTATTTTATTTTTCATTACGTTTTTAGCTTCTAGTTTAAGTGTGTCTTTCTTCTTATTCACTGTGAATTGGTATGTCGTTGACGGCTTGGAACTCGAGGCAATGCTTGGACTTGTTTTTTTTGCAAGCTCTGTTCCACGTTTAGTGTTCATGTTGTTAGGAGGCGCCATTGCAGACCGGGTGAATAAAGCGAGCATCATGTTTCTGTCTGATTTCACCAAAGCGTTACTCTTAATTGGGGTTGTCATCTTACTGATTGTCGGTGTTTTGAATATTTGGGTGTTAGTTGGTCTCGCCTTTTTATTTGGTTTATTAGATGCATTCTTTTGGCCGGCAAGTAATTCACTATTTCCAAGTTTAGTCGACCGCTCACAACTAACTCGAGCAAACTCCATCATACAAACAACGCAACGTTTTTCTGTAATTATTGGACCAGTCATTGCTGGTGCAGTGATTGGATTTGGTAGTTATGAAGTAATGTTCGGGCTCGTCAGTTTAATGCTTTTGGTTGCAGCAGTTGTCGACGTTTACTTAAAACGTGCGACGACAATAGAGGTGATGGACGAAGAGGAACCATCTACTGTTTGGCAGTCGATTACCT
The DNA here is from genome assembly GCF_000423105.1 of Halalkalibacillus halophilus DSM 18494. GTDB lineage: Bacteria > Bacillota > Bacilli > Bacillales > Alkalibacillaceae > Halalkalibacillus > Halalkalibacillus halophilus. The sequence goes on from NZ_KE383978.1 coordinate 171,632, forward strand.
CTGGATTCCGGTATGTAAAAGAATCACCATTTCTTCTTACACTGATGATGACGTCCGTATCGATTAATTTATTTATAAGCGGTCCGTTACAAGTTGGACTGCCAATCTTTGCTCGTAATATTTTAGATGGAGATGAATTCACGTACAGTATATTAAGTGGAACATCTGGAGTAGGGATGCTCATTGGCTCAGTTACAATTGGAATTTTAAACGTAAGAAACAAGCGCGGGGTCGTGGCTATTGTTGGCATCGTGTTTTTAAGTATCTTCTTTGTAGCTTTTAGTCTATCGGGTGTTTTATGGTTGAGCATGTTATTTGTAGGGTTAATTGGAATCACTTTATCTGTGATTGATATTCCGCTCATATCTGCCATTCAGGCCCATACAGAAGAGAAATTTATTGGAAGAATCATGAGCTTACTAGCTTTCGCCTCCATTGGTCTGGTGCCTGTATCCTATTTATTAACCACTTCATTCATTTCACTCGGATTTGATATCAATGAAATTATGCTCGTATCATCGCTTTGTTTACTTGTGGTTGGGTTTACTGTGCTTCTGTTTGCGAAATCTTTAAGAACGATTGATTAAGGGATAATAGAGCTATTAACCGCTAAAACTATACAGTAGCGCTTATCTAATATATAATGACTAAGGCAGTAATTTTAATAACAGAAATGGAGCGGCTCTTATGCAACAACTAAAAGATATACGTAACATCGCGATTATCGCGCACGTTGACCACGGAAAGACGACGTTGGTTGACCAAATGCTACACTATTCAGGGACATTCCGTGATAACGAACATGTGGATGATCGTGCGATGGATACGGATGACTTAGAGAAAGAACGCGGGATTACGATCCTTGCGAAAAACACAGCGATCAATTATGAAGATACACGTGTGAATATTTTAGATACACCTGGTCACGCAGATTTCGGTGGCGAAGTAGAACGTATCATGAAAATGGTAGACGGAGTACTTCTAGTCGTTGATGCGTATGAAGGTTGTATGCCTCAAACGCGCTTTGTTTTAAAGAAGGCGCTTGAGCAAAACTTAAAACCAATGGTCGTTCTTAATAAAATTGATCGTCCAAATGCCCGTCCAGCAGAAGTAGTAGATGAAGTATTAGACTTATTTATTGAACTAGGTGCGGATGATGAGCAATTAGAATTCCCAGTAGTTTATGCTTCGGCTCTACAAGGTACTTCAGGTGATGAGGCAGACGAGCAAACAGAAACGATGGATCCAATTTTTAAAGCTATTTTGAAGAACATCCCAGCTCCAAAGCAGGATATCGAAGGTTCTTTACAGTTCCAAGTAACTTTACTTGATTATAATGACTATGTTGGTCGTATCGGTGTAGGTCGTATTTATCGTGGCCGAATGAAGGTAGGCGATCAAGTAGCAGTTATGAAGAAAGATGGTTCGGTTAAAAACCAACGTATTACCAAATTATTTGGTTTTATTGGACTGAAGCGTACGGAAATTGAAGAAGCACAAGCTGGTGACATTGTAGCGCTTGCTGGACTAGAAGATCTAAACGTAGGGGAAACAGTTTGTGACGTGAATGATCACGATCCATTACCAATCCCACGTATTGATGAACCAACACTTCAAATGAAGTTTGTTGTAAACAATAGCCCGTTCGCTGGGAAAGAAGGAAAGTATATCACTTCACGCCGAATCGAAGAACGTTTATTAACGCAACTTGAAACGGATGTAAGTTTACGTGTCGAACCAACAGAATCTCCTGATGCATGGACGGTTTCTGGTCGTGGTGAATTACACTTGTCTATTTTAATTGAGAACATGCGTCGTGAAGGCTATGAGCTACAAATCTCTAAGCCTCAAGTTATTATCAAAGAAATCGATGGCGTAAAATGTGAGCCATACGAGCGTGTTCAAATCGACGTTCCAGAAGATTATACTGGTACAGTTATGGAATCGCTTGGGGAACGTAAAGGTGAAATGCTAGATATGGCTAACCAAGGGAACGGTCAAGTTCGAATTGAATTCAAAGTACCTTCTCGTGGTTTAATCGGGTATTCAACAGAGTTCATGACTCAAACACGTGGTTATGGAATTCTAAACCACACATTTGAAGAGTATGGACCAATTGCTCAAGGGCAAGTTGGTGGTCGTCGTCAAGGTGTGCTTGTATCTCAAGAAAAAGGAAAAGCGACGAACTACAGTATCCTAGCATTAGAGGATCGTGGTGTCATCTTTATTGAACCTACTACAGATGTATACGAAGGTATGATTGTAGGAGAACACAACCGTGACAATGACTTAACTGTTAATATCACAAAAGAAAAAGCACTAACAAACGTTCGTTCCGCTAATAAAGATAATACAACGACGTTAAAAGGTACTCGTAAACTTACTTTAGAAGAAGCGATTGAGTATCTTAATGATGATGAATATTGTGAAGTAACACCTGATTCGATCCGCTTACGTAAGAAAATTTTAAATAAGAGTGAGCGCGAGCGTTCTCAGAAAAAAGCTAAGTTATAAATATATATCCTCATGTTCTGTGAAAGCAGGGTATGGGGATTTTTTTATGTAGGAAAACGTTCAAGTTATGCGAGCGCTCTTTTAACATATATAAAATATAAGTTGTATTTTGAATTTTTTGAAATTATAATTGTAGGTAATTATAATCATAAAATGGGTGGTTGGGGGGGTGGGTGTTTGATTTCAGTTGAGACAGAAATAGAAGAAGCTTTGGATCAAGCGAACGGAATCATTAAGAAGAATCCAAATGAAAGTTATGTGCTAGGGAAGAAAGCTTTAAAAATGGCTCGAGAGCATGGTTATGGTGAAGAAGAGGGACAAGCACTCTTAGTCTTAGCATTCGCCTGTCGTTCGATGACAGAGATGCAAGAATCATTCCAGTTTGCGCAAGAAGCAGTAACTATTTTTAAAAACATCGAACACCAAAGTGGGTTAGCCTCTGCTTATAATATAATTGGAATCGTTTATTTTTATAGTGCCATGTACGAAAAATCGTTAGAGTATTTCTTAAGAGGATTACATTTACTCGAGAAAACTGATGATGAAGCAACCATCAGTCGTGTAAAAAATAATTTAGGAGAGGTATATCGTGAAGCAGGTTACTATGAAGAGGCGCTTCAAGCGTATGAAGAAGCATTATTAATATGTGAAAGACACCAATTAATTACGAACAAAGCAGTTATATTAGAAAATATGGGAGAAGTATTTTTCACGCTGAATCATTTAGATTCAAGCTACGATTATTTTTACGAAAGCTATACCCTTTTATTAGAAAGAGAAGATCAGGTACCATTAGCAGAAGTGGAAAACAAAATAGGGAAAGTGTATTTTGCAAATGGGGATTATGAATCCGCTCTTCATTTTTATAAAAAGGCTTTGACACGGTTAAAAGAAGTTAATAATAAATTTTACTCTATAGACATATTGGTCAATCTCGCTTTATATGAAAAACAAACAGACCAGTCGAACTATTTAGATTACATTTACCAAGCTATTGGTTATGCGGAGGATATACAGGCGAGAAAACACCTTCTCCGGTTATATCATATATTATCGAATCACTATGAGGAGCAAAATCAGTTCGATTTAGCACTTGATTATTATAAGAAGTATCACCATGTGGAACTAGAAATAGAATCAGCCATCATTGCTCAAAAACTAGAGATTAGTAAGCTTGAACTTCAGCAAGTCCAAGCAGGAAAAGATGCCGAGGAAATGACAAAGGCAAATCAGAAGTTGAAAGACGAAATAGCCGTCCATAAACAGATGTTGGATGACTTAGAAAAAACGAATGAAAGTTTAAGTGGAGCTGTATATCAAGATGAACTGACCAGGCTTGCTAATAGAAGAGGGATACACGAACACTTAAATACGCTTTGGAAAGAGGGGCAGCAAGATTCCAAAAAAATTGCTTTCTTTATGCTCGATATCGATTTTTTTAAAAGATACAATGACTTTCACGGGCACATTGAAGGAGATCGCTGTCTGAAGCAGGTTGCGGAGTGTTTAAAGAACGTATTCAAACCTTATAAAGGTCTTACGGGTAGATTTGGTGGAGAGGAATTCGTCTGTTTAGTAGAGGACCTTTCTTTTCAAGATGCTGAAGAAATAGCTGAAAAAGCTAGAAATGAAATTGAAGAACTACCTCTTTGCTATAAGTGGGAAGGAGAATTTTATCCGGTCACCATTAGTATTGGTGGGACTTTTGGAGAAGTTAAACAATTTAATCACATGGGACAATTGTATGAGTTAGCAGATCTTGAACTGTATAGAGCGAAAGAAAGTGGAAGGAACCAGGTGCAATTGAAGGGAAAATAAAGAAAGCTTTTGGCTTAGTAAAAGTGGCCAAAAGCTTTCTTTATATGTTTAAGGAAAGTACAAAAATAGAGCAACAAAAAAACCGGCACAAGGCCGGTTTTTAAGATCGAATAATTATTCGATTGTTGCTTCGTGTAACTGGAAGATTCCTAATGGGTCTACAGAGAAACCAGAAACTTCATCACTAACACCAGTTAGGTAAGTTTGGTGGTTCAAGTAAGCCATTGGTGCCAATTCAGTTAATAATTCTTGTGCTTCAGAGTAAATTTCTTGACGTGCTTCTGGATCAGCCTCACGACGACCAGCATCAAGTAGTTCGTCTAGCTCGTCATTCTCTAGGAATGAACGGTCACCAGTAGAACCTACAGCACTAGAATGGAATAATGCATATAGACCGTAGTCCGCATCAGCAGTTACTGTAGACCAACCAAGGATGAACATGTCATGCTCTCCGTTAGCTGTACGGTCTAAGTAAGCACCCCACTCAAGTTCTTCAACTTCAACATCAATGTTGTACTCGCCAAGGATAGATTGAACGTATAGCGCAGTATCAACACGACGCTCGTTATCATTTGTCCAGATTGTAGTTTCGAAACCATCAGCGTAGCCAGCTTCTTCTAGAAGTTCTTGAGCACGCTCAGGATCGTGACCTAAACCATCAACATTTTCATCATAACCGAATACGTCTGGAGCAAGTGGCCCAATTGCAGGGATACCATTACCATCGTAAATTCCGTCAATAATTTCTTCTTGATTAATTAATAAGTTAACAGCTTGACGTACACGCTCATCATCAAATGGCTCTGATTGAACGTTGAAACCTACGTAGTTTAAGCTTACTGAGTCTTGCATATTTACGCTTACTCCGTCAGTTCCATCTACACGGTCTACGTTATCAGGACCAACATCTTGAATGATGTGAGAGTTACCAGTTTCAAGTTCTGCAATACGAGCAGATGTTTCTGGAACAACTTTGAATGAGATTGCATCAGCCGCAGCTGCTTCGCCCCAGTAATCATCATAACGAGAAAGTGTTAGACGTTCACCAGAAATACGCTCATCTACTTCAAAGTAACCAGTACCGGCAGCATTTTGAGCAACGTATTGCCCAATGTACTCACCAACTGCTCCAACAGCTTCATTGAATTCTTCTGCTTCTGCAGACTCTTCTTCAGCGCCTTCAGCAGCATCAGCTAATTCTTGTACTTCTTCTTCTGTGTAACCAGATTCTTCATATGCTTGTGCATAGTCTTCTTCAATAACATCCATACTCATCATTCCACCAGCATCGTGTGCAAGGTGTGAAAGTAGAGGAGCGAATGGATATTCAGTAGTTATGTGTAGTTCATAGTCACCAACTACTTCAACATCTGTAATCATTTCGTAAAGGAATGCACGCTCAGAAGCAACAACTGGATCTAAAATACGATCTAAGTTAGCTTTTGCAACTTCAGCTGTGAATTCTGAACCATCATGGAAAGTTACGCCTTCACGAAGTGTGAATGACCAAGTAGTTTCATCTACTTCTTCCCAATCTGTTGCTAAACCTTCAACGATTTCTAAGTCTTCGTTCTGACCAACTAATGTATCGTAAATATTAGAACGAGCATTAGATGATGGAACATCGTTAGAACCGTGTGGGTCTAGTGACACTACATCAGATGGTACTGCAATTACAAGATGGTTACCTTCTGTATCGAAGTCTGCATCTCCTTCAGCTTCACCTTCTGCGTCATCTTCTTCTGTACCTTCTTCATCATCAGTGTCTGAATCAGTATCAGTTTCTGTTGTATCTTCGCCGTCGTCGTCTCCGCCTTCCGGATCAACGTCGTCGTCGCTGGCACACGCTGCTAATACTAAAACGAATGAAAGCATTAGAGCGAAAAGCCATAACAATTTGTTTGACTTCATGTTGTGTTACCCCCTTAAAATAGTTAAAAGTTATTGAACCCTATCTTGTTTATTCGCAAGAAAGGAACTCAATATTAAATATATATTACATTTCGTTTTTTATCAAGTTAAAATTTTCTCAATAATCTTTACAAAAGGTATGTAAATATTTCCTATTAATAGTCATCTATAAAGTAGTATTATAGAATAGATAACAATACGGTTAAATAATCAAATTTTAATAACTTTTCTGAATAATATGTATACAGTAAATTTTGTTGTATTATTGAAATATACCGTTTATTATAATCCCAATAAGCACATCAACAATTGTTGAAAAATTTGCACGATAAATAGTGCGAAAAATTTAACTACATATCATATTATTATGTAGGATTCTTTTTAAATAAGGAGGTAATTAATGTGAATCAAACTGCAGGAGAAGCATCAGAGACATTAAAAGAGAAACAGGAAAATCCGAAGATTAAAAGTTTGAAAGATTTCTATAAACGTTTAAAGAAAAACATTCCAGCTTTAATAGGATTTTACACGATTGTCTTTCTAGTAATCGTTTCGATCTTTGGACCGATGCTCACAGTACATCCATACGATACTGTGAACTTATCTGATAGATTAGTTGGGCCATCTGCCGAATATTGGTTTGGTACAGACCATATGGGGCGTGATATTTTCACGCGAATCATTCATGGTATGTCATTAACACTTATGGTAGGTTTCTTCTCGGTCATACTTGGAGGAGTGGTAGGTGTTCCACTTGGAATCGTATCTGGTTATTATGGTGGAAGACTTGATAACTTAATTATGCGATTTATGGATGTTTTATTAGCTTTCCCTGGGATTCTGTTAGCGCTTGCAATTGTAAGTGTACTAGGAGGTAGCCTACAAAATGTGATTATTGCCGTAGCTATCTATGCTATTCCAGGATTTGCTCGTATTGCACGTGGTTCTACTTTAGCGACGAAAAAATTGGAGTATGTAGATGCTATTAAAGCATTAGGCGCGACGGATAACCGAGTTATTTTCAAACATATCATGCCAAATGTGCTATCACCTCTAATTGTTAACGCGACGCTTTATATCGCAACAGCAATTTTAACAGCTGCTGGACTTTCCTTCCTTGGAATGGGGGCACAGCCACCTACTCCAGAGTGGGGCGCGATGCTTAATGATGGACGTGATTATATGTATCAAGCTGGTCACATCGCATTCTTCCCAGGTGTAGCTATTGTTGTTGTTGTATTAGCGTTTAATATATTCGGTGATGGATTGCGTGATGCACTCGATCCGAAAATGAAAAAATAGAAAGTAGGTGCAATCGTCATGACAACGTTTATCATTCGTCGTTTACTCCAGTTGATACCGGTGCTAATAGGTGTAACAATTTTGGTGTTTTCTTTGATGCACCTTACTCCTGGTAACCCAGCTATGATTTTAGCAGGAGAGAACGCTCCTGACGCCACGGTTCAAGCAATTGAACAACGTCTGGGATTAAATGACCCTTTACCCATACAATATTTTAATTTTTTAGCTGATGCTATAAGATTAGACTTTGGTGTCTCCATGAGAGACAACTTACCCGTTGCAGACCATGTAATGCCTCGTTTCTGGGTAACTTTAGAGTTAGCGATTTATAGTACAATTTTCAGTATTTTCTTAGGGTTGATTGCAGGAATTGTTTCTGCAGTACGACAGTATACTATTTCAGATATTTCTATTATGATTGTTGCTTTATTCGGCCTATCCATGCCGAACTTCTGGTTAGGTTTAATGTTAATTCAGTACTTCTCTATAAATCTAGGTTGGTTCGATCCAACTGGTTGGGGAAGCCCGAATCAATTGGTTTTACCGATTATTACACTTGGCACAGCCGGGGCTGCAATCATAGCCCGTATGACCCGTTCCAGTATGCTTGATGTAATTCAACAAGATTATATTCGAACGGCTCGGGCAAAAGGTGTAAGGGAACGTTACGTTGTTTATAAACACGCCCTTAAAAATGCCTTAATTCCTGTAGTAACAGTTATCGGTTTGCAGTTCGGTGCACTTCTTGCAGGTACAGTTCTTACTGAAACGGTATTCGCAATTAACGGAATGGGACGTTTGCTAATTGATTCAATTCAGGCCCGTGACTTCCCAGTTGTGCAAGCCTGTGTACTAATTATTGCTGTAATCTTCGTACTTGTGAACTTAATTGTTGATATTTCGTATCGACTACTAAATAAACGTATTGATTTAGACTAAGCATAGAAAGCGAGGTGGCGTTCGATGAAACAAGAAGAGAATATTTTAGAGGTGAAAGATTTACGTACTTCCTTCTTTATAGAGGGAGAAGAAGTCAAAGCTGTTGATGGGGTAACTTTCGATGTACCTAAAGGGCAAACATTGGGAATCGTTGGGGAATCTGGTTCAGGTAAAAGTATTTCTGCCTTATCGATTCTTCAATTGATTGGTCACCCTGGTAAAATCGTTGGCGGTGAAATTAATTTTAAAGGAGAAAACTTGCTAGATTTCTCTGAAAAACAAATCCGTCAGATTCGTGGTAATAAGATCTCGATGATTTTCCAAGAACCAATGACTTCCTTAAACCCTACGTATACTGTAGGGCAACAAATTCGTGAAGCTTTGAAAATTCACCAAGGGCTAGGAAAACAAAAAGGAACAGATAAAGCAATCGAATTGTTGGAGCTAGTAGGAATTCCTTCTCCACAAAAACGTGTGACGCAATATCCATTTGAATTATCCGGTGGTATGCGTCAACGTGTCATGATTGCGATGGCATTAGCATGTAATCCAGAGCTTCTAATTGCAGATGAGCCAACAACGGCGTTAGACGTAACTATTCAAGCTCAGATTTTAGAATTAATTAAAGAATTACAACAAGAAATCGGTATGTCCGTTATTATGATTACGCACGACTTAGGTGTTGTAGCAGAGACATGTGATTATGTAGCTGTAATGTATTGTGGAAAAGTGGTTGAGTATGCAGACGTTCGCACGCTGTTCAAAAACCCACGTCATCCATATACCGTAGGGTTACTAAATTCACTACCACGTAGTGATGTGGACCAAGAGGAATTAATTCCAATTAAAGGAACGGTTCCTCCACCACATGATATGCCAGAAGGTTGTCGCTTTGCACCACGTTGTCCATTTGCGACAGATCTATGCCACAATCATCTACCTGAACTGAAAGATGTTGGAGATGGTGAACAAATTCGCTGTTGGATTTACACTGATGAGTGGGACGGCGATCCGGAGGTGAAAGTGTATGAGCCAGAAAGAACTTCTGAAAATAAATAATTTAAAACAATACTTCCCAATTAAAGGTGGAGTTTTTGGACGCACAGTAAATAACGTAAAGGCAGTAGATGATGTCACTTTCACAATATATGAAGGAGAGACAGTCAGTGTCGTAGGGGAGTCCGGGTGTGGTAAATCCACAACAGGCCGTGCCATCCTTCGTCTTGATGAACCGACTGCTGGAGAAGTAGAATTTGATGGAACGAATGTATTAGGTTTAAATAAAAAAGACATGCGTAAAATGCGTAAGGATATGCAAATTATATTCCAGGATCCATATGCTTCGTTAAACCCACGACAAACGGTAAGACAAACATTAGTGGAAGCAATGGACATCCAAAATGTAGTTCCTAAAAAAGACCGCGCAAACCGTGTTTCTGAATTGATGGAAACGGTTGGGCTACAGCCTCACCAAGCTGACCGTTTTCCTCACGAGTTCTCAGGTGGACAGCGTCAGCGTATTGGTATCGCACGTGCACTATCGGTTGATCCGAAGTTGATCATTTGTGATGAAGCTGTTTCTGCACTTGACGTTTCCATTCAAGCGCAAGTATTGAACCTATTGAAAAAGTTCCAGGATGAAATGAATCTTACGTATCTATTTATTGCTCACGACTTAGGTGTGGTTCGTCATATCTCTGATCGAATCATTGTAATGTATTTAGGAAAGATTGTAGAAATAGGAGATAAAAAATCTATCTTCAACAATCCACAACACCCTTATACAAAAGCATTGTTATCAGCGATCCCTGTTCCGGACCCAGATAAGAAAACGGAGCGTATCTTCTTACAAGGTGATGTACCTTCACCAATAGACCCACCTAGTGGCTGTCGTTTCCACACACGTTGTCCATTTGCAACAGAAAAATGTGTAGAAGAAACGCCAGAACTCCGTGATGAAGATTATATGGATGGTGGACACCAAGCTGCGTGTCACTATATTAGAGAAATCGAGTCTGGAGAACATAAACCAACTCGCGATACATCTAAAGTAAGACAAGTGTAACTATATAAACAGGGGGAGCAATCTCCCTGTTTTTGTTTTGGAATAAAGTTGAGGATATCTTAAGGATAATGAGGAATTATAGGTTGTAGAGGAGAGAGGATCGTTTATAGTGCTCACGCAGCAAGTTTCCTTTTTTATATAATTGCGTGCGATTAGCGGGTGAACTGATTTATGAAGTACTTGAAATTAAAATATATCCAGAAAAGTAGAGGTATATCCATAAATCTAAGCTCATATCCATAACATTTTTTATTTATCCAGAAATGTCTTGGATATATCCACGAAAGTCGAAGATATATCCAGAAGTTATAGCTTATATCCACAAAAGTCTACGGATATCCATAAATCTCATGTGTGAGCAATATTCCACTAGACTGCAAAGCAACCTGTCTCACTAAAAATCCCTTATGAAACATTCACAGCATCAATGTAAAACATGTTATGATAAAAAATGGAGAAATGATCAATAACCTTAGGAGGTCATACAATGCCAAGTAAAACATTAGAAAACTTTTTAAACGAGAATTTGCAAGAATTAAAAGACCAAGGATTATATAATGAAATCGATCCGGTGCAAGGCGCGAATGGACCGGTCATCACACTTAACGATCAAAAATTAATCAATTTATCCTCAAACAACTATTTAGGACTAGCTACAAACGACCGCTTAAGAGAAGTGGCGAAAAAAGCTATTGATACACATGGTGTCGGAGCAGGTGCTGTTCGTACCATTAACGGAACATTAGATGTCCACGTGGAATTAGAAGAGAAGATTGCTGAATTTAAAGGCACAGAATTCGCAATTGCATTCCAGTCAGGATTCAATTGTAATATGGCTGCTATTTCTGCAATTATGGATAAGAATGACGCGATCTTATCGGATGCTTTAAACCACGCTTCCATCATTGATGGGTGTCGTTTATCCAAAGCGAAAATCATTCCATTTGAACACTCTAATATGGAAGATTTACGTAAAAAGGCTAAAGAAGCAACGGAATCTGGTCAGTATAATAAAGTAATGGTTATTACGGATGGCGTATTCTCTATGGATGGGGATGTTGCAAAGCTTCCTGAAATCGTAGAGGTTGCTAAAGAATTCGATCTTATTTCTTATGTGGATGATGCGCACGGTTCAGGTGTCCTTGGAAAAGGTGCAGGTACTGTGAAACATTTTGGACTTCAAAATGATGTGGATATCCAAATGGGTACGTTATCTAAAGCAATTGGTGTCGTCGGTGGATATGTAGCAGGTAAGGAAAACTTAATCGACTGGCTAAAAGTTCGCTCTCGTCCATTCCTATTCTCAACTTCTCTATCCCCTGCAGATGTAACTGCTTGTACAGAAGCAATTAGCATGTTGATGGAGTCTACAGAACTTCATGATAAGCTTTGGGAAAATGGAGACTACTTGAAAAAAGGCCTAAAAGAATTAGGTTTTGATATCGGAGAAAGTGAAACACCAATTACGCCATGTATTATTGGAGAAGAAAAAACAACGCAACAATTTAGTAAGCGACTGCATGAAGAAGGTGTGTACGCAAAGTCGATCGTTTTCCCAACGGTACCTCGTGGGACTGGACGTGTGCGTAATATGCCTACAGCCGCTCACACGAAAGAAATGCTAGATGACGCAATTAAGATTTATGAAAAAGTAGGTAAGGAAATGGGAATTATATAGAGAGATTGAAAAGGGATTGGGGGAAACGAGTCAATGAAGAAGATTTTAATTACTGGTGCATTGGGGCAAATCGGTTCAGAGTTAACCACCAAATTGCGTGAGATTTATGGAACGGATAACGTGGTTGCAACCGATATTCGTGAAGCCGATAGTCCAGTGGTAACTGGTGGACCATTTGAAATATTAGATGTAACCGATTATGAAAAGATGTTGATGATTGCAAAGAAGTACCAAGTGGATACGGTAATTCATTTAGCCGCACTACTTTCAGCAAAAGCAGAAAATAATCCACAATTAGCATGGAATCTAAATATGAATGGACTAATGAATGCCCTAGAAGTTGCGAGAGAATTGGATACGAAATTCTTCACCCCAAGTTCAATTGGTGCATTTGGTCCGAACACACCTAAAGACCTTACTCCTCAAGACACGATTCAGCGTCCAACGACGATGTATGGAGTTAATAAGGTAGCTGGAGAACTTTTGTGTGATTATTACTATAATCGCTTCGGAGTTGATACAAGAGGAGTTCGCTTTCCTGGATTGATCTCTTATGTAACAGAACCAGGTGGAGGAACGACGGATTATGCAGTAGAGATCTATTACGAAGCACTTAAAAAAGGTAGCTATACCTCCTATATTGCAGAAGGAACCCAAATGGATATGATGTATATGCCAGACGCTGTGAATGCAATTATCCAATTGATGGAAGCTGATTCTGAAAAGCTTGTTCACCGAAATGCTTTTAATATTACAGCAGTAAGTGCTTCACCAGAAGATTTTGAAGCGGCAATCAAAAAGCAACTTCCAGAGTTTACGATGGACTATAAGGTCGACCCTGTCCGTCAAAAAATCGCTGAAAGTTGGCCGAATTCCATTGACTGTGCAGCAGCGAAAGACGAATGGGGCTTTGAAGCCAAATATGATATCGATAAAATGACAACAGATATGTTAGAAAAGTTACGAGAGAAATTAGGATAAAGAATAAAAAGACATTGCCTGCGCAATGTCTTTTTATTTCTAAGTGGCTGTGGGGTAACTCCAATCAGTGTTCAGGAGTGCCAATCAGTCGTATAAGGCTCTCCAATCAGTGTTCAGGAGCGCCAATCAGTCGTTAAGACTCTCCAATCAGTGTTCAAAAGCCCCAATCAGTTGTTAACGCACTCCAATCAGTGTTCAGAAGTGCCAATCAGTCGTTACCGCACTCCAATCAGTCTTCAATAATCATATATCCCAAACTAACTAGCTAAACGTCTCATCTAAACAACTTGCATAAAACTCAATTAACTCCTGTTCCTCTTTTAGCGATTGATCTTGGGTAGTTTCTAACAACTTTTGAATGATAATCTCCATTGCCAGGTCAGGGTCTCCTTGGTTATATAAAGCCATCGCAAAATAAACGGACATTTTATTATTCGTAGGAAACTCACTCATTCCGATCTCTAGCGTTTCAACTGCTAAATCATATAAGCCTACTGATCGGTAGCTTCTGCCTAAAGAAAGGAGGATTTCTTCCCGTAAATCTAAATTCTCCGCTTCTTCTAGAGCCTGCTTATAATATGTAATCGCTTGTGGAAACATTTCAAGTTTTTCATGTATGTCTCCCGCATGAAAATATACTTCAGAATTCTGTTCCTGTTCCAATACTTCCAAGATAAGTTTTTGCGCATCTTCCCACTGACTGTTTTCTTTAAACTTAAGAATATTTTCTAAATAATTCATGCAAACACTTCCTTTTATATACAAAATTAAACATAAATTCATATACATATATTTCTATACTCGAAATAACGCTAAATCACTTTAAATGTAGGGAAATTAACCTACATGACTATATTAGGAGTCACATGCAAGCAGATGCTACCGAATCATAGTCATACTTAGCGTACTAAAATTTTGACGTAGAGTGAACAATTATCTACAATTTTAAATTAGTTGTGAAAAATTTACGTGAAAATAGGGTAAACCTATAGTACACAACTTTTACTTAAACATGCAATTTGCTTTGAAAAGCAAGTGCTTCTATTAGACGACATAGAACGGAAGCTGAGCTTTTCCCCAACTACATTACAACAGGAGGAAAAGAATGAAGAAAAAGTATCACTCGGATGAGTATTTAGGGACGGGGGTCCAGTGGGGTTCCTTGATCGTAAGCGGTGGCTTCTTATTGCTCTTTTTATTATTAGCTTTTTTTACACCGGATTTTGCGACGAGCGCTGTAGATGCGTCTTTTAATTTCTCAGTAGAGTATTTTGGATTATATTGGCAGCTGTTAATGCTTGCTACATTAATCGTCAGTTTAATATTAATGTTTTCCCGTTATGGGCGTGTAAGACTTGGTGAACAAGCGGCACCAAAATATAGTAACTTCCGCTGGATAGCGATGATTTTAACAACATTGCTAGCTGCAGGTGGAGTGTTCTGGGCTGCTAGCGAGCCGATTACACATTATATGGATACACCTCCACTATTTGCAGGTGAAGGTATGAGCGAATGGGAGCGTGTTGTTCCGGGGATGTCACAGGCGTTTTTCCACTGGGGCTTCTCTGCTTGGGCGATCTTAGGAACAGTTGCTACGATTGTATTGATGTATGCACACTATCATCGTGGCATGCCTTTAAAACCACGTACGATTTTATTCCCTTTATTTGGCGATAAAATCTTCCGTCGCTTCCACCCATTTGGAATGCTTGCAGATATAACTTCTATTATTGCTGTTGCTGCGGGTACGATTGGTGCAATTGGGTTCCTAGGTCTTCAAGCTGCCTATGCTTTTGAAGATATATTTGGAGTACCAAGTAGTTTATTAACTCAAATTTCATTCATTTTAATACTCGTTGTTATTGCATCCATTTCTGCGATCACTGGTGTGGATAAAGGGATTCAGACCTTAAGTAGATATAATGTAAGTTTCGCAGTTGTATTAATGATCTTTATTTTGATTGTTGGACCGACCCTATTTATCTTTGATGCGTTTGTTGCAGCAGAGGCATTTCAACTTCAAAATTATCTAACCATGAGTATGACACGAGCTGACGGTGCTTGGCTTGGTTGGTGGACGATCTTCTTCTGGGGTTGGTTTATTGGTTTCGGACCAATGATGGCAATCTTTATTAGTCGAATTTCAAGAGGTCGTACAATTCGAGAACTTGTTATTGCTGTAGCATTAATTGCTCCAATTGTAAGTAACTTCTGGTTTGCAACAATTGGTGGAACAGGGATCTTCCAAGAGATCAACAATCCAGGAAGCGTTTCTGAACCGCTGAATGAAGTCGGCCAAGAAGCGGCCGTCGCAGCAATCTTAAGCCAGTTGCCACTAGGTGATATACTAGCTATCGGTTTCTTGATCATTACAGTAATTTTCGTTGCAACAACAACGGACTCGATGTCATATGCATCTGCGGTTGCTGTTACGGGTAATGATGATCCGAGCAAATATGTTCGAGTATTCTGGGCTCTTGTTTTTGGTGCTGTAGCCGTGGCATTAATTGTCATTGGTGAAAGTGACGCAGGAGCAAGTGGAGCGGTAGGTATGTTACAGAACTTCATTGTCGTAACAGCTGTTCCCGTTTCGTTATTATTGCTCCCACCAGTATGGGATTCTGTAAAAATTGCTGGGAAGCTTGCCATTGAACAAGGAATCAAGAAGAAAGACGATTAATCTTTTGATGAGTTCACCAACTTGGTGGGCTCTCTTTTTTTGCAAATGAAAATATGGTTAGGAAGAATGGTCAAGTGGTATAATAGTATTATAATAAGAAGAGGTGATTTATATGGAAGCAAAGCCATGTCTTTATTCGTTAACAGTGAAAAACTCCCACGTGTTGCCACCAGATACAAATAGTCACGGAACTTTATTTGGCGGAAAGCTGATGGCTTACTTAGATGATGTAGCAGCAATTGCAGCAACTCGACATGCGCGCATGCCTGTTGTTACCGCTTCTACTGACTCAGTCGACTTCTTAGCACCAGTAAAATCAGGACACACGATTTGCTTAGAAGCTTTTGTTACGTGGACACACCACACGTCTATGGAGATTTTTGTGAAAGCCATTACCGAAAATTTATTAACAGGTGAGCGTAAAGTATGTACAACAGCATTCATGACAATGGTTGCTGTGAACGAAAGTGGAAAACCAGTTGAAGTGCCATCTGTATATCCCGAAACGGATCAAGAGAAATGGCTACATGAAGGTGGGCCAAAACGTGCAGAACACCGTAAAGAACGAAGAGCACATTCGAAAGAACTAGCAGAACGATTTGGAACGTATTTCCCGTGGGATACACCATTAAATGAATCATAAGAAAAAGCACCCAAACTTCTAATTGGGTGCTTTTACTATTTCTCGACTTACTACTATATTCTTCCCTTGCTGCTTCGCTTGATAAAGTAACTGATCGACTTCATGGACCAATTGATCTTTATTGGTATCTTGAGTTGGATGCGTAGTGATTACACCAGCACTTATAGTAATGGATTTCTTCAACCCAGGTTGTACAAGAAAGTTCAATTGTTCTAAGTTTGTGCGGAATTTTTCTGTAATCGCAACCACGTCGGAGTGATCCATATTTGATACGATGAACATGAATTCTTCTCCCCCGTAACGAGCAGCTTGCATTGGCAAATCGTAGATTACGTCATTCATTAATTCTCCAATCACTTGGATACATTCATCTCCTTTAGGGTGACCATATGTATCGTTGAAGGTTTTGAAATTATCTATATCAAACATTACTAATGAAATAGAATTACTCTTGCTCCATTCAGATTCTAATGTATGATCGAATCCACGTCGATTTAGCACCCCACATAAGGGATCAAGGTATGCATATTTCTCCATTTTGCGATTTAGCTTCTGAAGTTTTTCCTCTGCTAATACTCTTTCCGTAATGTTCACATGGGAAATGACAGCACCTTCAATTTCACTCGATTCTTGGTAAAGAGGAGTGACATCCATTTGAAACCATCGTTTTTCTTCTTCTGAATGGCAAGGGTACTGCTTACCAAAGTGGGTATGTTCTCCGGTTAAAACCGATTGAATCCCATTATATATATCCTGTGTAGTTTGATGATTAACGACACTTAAGTAATTTTGTTCAATAATGAAAATATGCTTTCCTTCTGGTGTATTTTCATTCGTAAACTTGTTCCAAGCATCGTTCGTTGAAATAATAATTCCGTTTATGTCTATGATCGCTATTTGATAAAGGATCGAATCAATGATGTTTTGATAAAATTTAGGGTTTGTTTTCATGCGCGTACCACCTTCTGATGTGTTTTATCTACACTGTACCCTATTTTAATAACTAATAATTAAGAATTAGGAAAAAAGTCTAATAAATCTCAAATTGACTTAAAATTCGAAAAAGGATAAACTGAAATTAGAAACTAAATTAAAAAAGTTGGTTTTCAGATGGTAGATGAAAAGCAAGATACTCGAATTGGAAAGCGGGCCCTACAGTTAGTATTAGCCAATAGTGAGGAGATCAAGGTGCTTGAGCAACAATTCGAACAGGAAAAATTGCAGTATTGTACTGGAAAAACAGGATCGATGGATTTGCAGAAAGTTGTTTCCGCCATGGAGACGGCTGCAAAGCGTAACGGTTTAATTGAAGAAGGATTGTATCGTGAAATGCACGCGCTGTATCATGCAATTCTAGAAGCCGTCCAAGGAGTTACTCGTGGTCAAGTGCAATTAGGCGAAGTGATGCGAACTGTTGGGCTACGATTTGCGATTGTGCGTGGTAGGCCTTATCGAAAAGAAGCAGAAGGTGAATGGATTGCTGTTGCGTTATATGGGACGATTGGTGCGCCGATTAAAGGTCTCGAACATGAAACAGCAGGTCTAGGAATCAATCATATATAAAATATTTTGCCCATAGCGAATAGACAATAGGGGGCTTGTTCTTAGTAATGCCTAAGAACAGGTCCCTTTTTGTGTGGAAGGAGAGGTGAGCGTGTGGAGTTAAAAGGATATGGTTTAACCTTACAAGAAGTACAAGAGGTCGTTTATAACTATGAACATGTGACGATCTCTGATGAAGCGTTGGAAGGCGTGCGGGATAGTCGCAGACTTGTGGAGGAAAAAATCGAGCAGCATGAAGTTATCTATGGAATCAATACGGGGTTCGGAAAGTTCAGTGATATCGAAATTAACGCTTGTGATGTAAATGAATTGCAATTGCATTTAATTCACTCACATGCGTGTGGTGTTGGAGAACCTTTTAAAGAAGAAGTAAGCAGGACAATGTTATTACTCCGTGCCAATGCGTTACTTAAAGGGTTCTCAGGGGTTCGTCCAGTCCTGATTGAAAGGTTAGTAGATTTCTTAAACTATAAAATACATCCAGTGATCCCCTCACAAGGTTCATTAGGAGCTAGTGGGGACTTGGCGCCGCTAGCACATCTAGCTTTAGTCTTGATTGGGGAAGGGGAAGTTTTTCAAGATGATAAAAGGGTGAAATCTGGAACTGTACTGGCACAGCATCAATTAGAGCCGATTCAATTACAGGCAAAAGAAGGATTAGCGTTAATTAACGGAACCCAAGCAATGACTGCTATAGGTGCCCTTAATTATCTACAGGCGGAGCGATTGTTCTTTCAGTCCGAACAAATTGCAGCCATGACGCTTGAGGGACTACGCGGTGTGATGGATGCATTTAATGAAAAGATTCATCAAGCCCGTGGGTTTAAAGAACAAATCGATGTTGCGGCAAGGATACGTGGTTACGTCAGGGGCAGCGAGTTAGTAACCAGACAAGGGGAGATTCGTGTGCAAGATGCGTATTCCCTTAGGTGTATCCCTCAGGTTTTAGGTGCAAGCTTACAAACACTAGCTTATGTGAAAGATAAGTTGGAGATTGAGATCAATGCGGCGACAGATAATCCATTAATTTTTACAGATGATGGTGAAATTATTTCTGGTGGAAACTTTCACGGGCAACCGGTAGCGATCGCGATGGACTTATTAAAAATTGGAGTAGCCGAAGTAGCGAACATATCAGAACGAAGGATTGAAAGACTGGTGAACCCGCAGTTAAATGATCTACCACCATTTTTAAGTCCGGAACCAGGCTTGCAATCTGGTGCGATGATTATGCAGTATACGGCTGCATCTTTGGTTTCTGAAAATAAAACATTGGCGCACCCAGCTAGCGTGGACTCGATTCCCTCTTCTGCCAATCAAGAAGATCATGTCAGCATGGGTACAACGGGAGCGAGACATGCAGATCAAATCATTCAAAACGCACATCGAGTGATTGCGATCGAGCTCATTTGCGCTTTACAAGCTGCGGAGATTCGGGGGATTGAGAAGCTAGGAACGCATTCCAGGAAGTTGTATCAAGAAGCACGTGAAATAGTGCCATCGATTACGAAAGATCGTGTATTTTCAACGGATATTGAATCGTTAACGAGTTGGTTAATCAATAGAAAGGGAGCGATGGAATGAGTGAAAAAGTAAAAGGTATTCGTGCACCAAGGGGAACGGAACTAAATACGAAAGGGTGGGTGCAAGAAGCGGCTCTACGCATGTTGATGAATAACCTAGATCCGGAGGTTGCAGAGAATCCAGATGACCTCGTTGTTTATGGTGGAATTGGAAAGGTTGCGCGTAACTGGGAAAGCTATCATGCAATCGTTCGTACGTTAAAGGAACTGGAGTCCGATGAAACCATGCTCGTGCAATCAGGGAAGCCAGTTGCTGTATTTAAATCGCATGCTGATGCGCCACGTGTATTACTAGCAAACTCTAATTTAGTACCTGCTTGGGCGAATTGGGATCATTTTCGTGACTTAGAAAAACGAGGTCTCATGATGTTTGGTCAAATGACAGCAGGGAGTTGGATCTATATTGGTACACAGGGGATTTTGCAAGGGACCTATGAAACATTCGCAGAAGCCGCGCGACAACATTTTAATGGAAGTTTAAAAGGGACGTTAACGGTAACTGCTGGCCTTGGTGGCATGGGGGGAGCTCAACCACTTGCTGTAACAATGAATGATGGGGTCGCTATCGTGATAGAAGTCGATGAGAAGAGGATTAAAAGACGGATCGAACATAAATATTTACACACTATGACGGATTCACTAGATGAAGCTTTAACTATGGCGGAAGATGCGATGAATAAAGAGGAAGGGCTCTCGATTGGGTTACTTGGGAATGCGGCTGAAATTTTGCCTGATCTGGTCGAACGAGGAATCACACCAGATTTGGTTACGGATCAAACTTCTGCACATGACCCACTGAATGGCTATTTACCAGTGGGATATTCATTAGAGGAAGCGGTTGGTTTTCGTGAGGCCACTCCGGATAAATTCATTCAAGATGCACAAGCAAGCATGAAACAGCACGTCGAGGCCATGGTAGCATTGCAAGAACAAGGTGCTGTCACTTTTGACTATGGAAATAACATCCGTCAAGAAGCTTATGATGCAGGATTTAAGGAGGCATTTAGCTTCCCGGGGTTTGTCCCAGCGTTTATTCGCCCACAGTTTTGTGAAGGAAAAGGACCATTTCGCTGGGTAGCTTTATCTGGTGAGGAGTCTGACATTTATAAAATAGATGATGTGTTACTAAAAGAATTCGCTGATAATGAACATTTATGTAAGTGGATTAAGATGGCGAAAGAGAAAGTCGCTTTTCAAGGATTACCTTCTAGAATATGTTGGTTAGGATATGGAGAGCGTGCTCGTTTTGGAAAAATTATTAATGCTATGGTTGCCTCAGGAGAATTATCTGCTCCAATCGTAATCGGAAGAGATCACTTGGATTGTGGTTCCGTAGCTTCGCCGAATCGCGAAACAGAAGCGATGAAAGACGGAAGTGATGCAGTTGCCGACTGGCCGATTTTAAATGCGCTAATCAATAGTGTGAATGGAGCTAGCTGGGTATCGATGCATCACGGTGGTGGAGTCGGTATGGGATATTCGATTCATGCAGGTATGGTCATTGTTGCTGATGGAACAAAAGAAGCGGCGGCACGATTAGAACGTGTCTTAACATCAGACCCAGGCATGGGAGTTGCAAGACACGTAGATGCAGGCTATGAACTAGCGGAAGAAACAGCTAAAGAAAAAGGCGTCCAGATCCCGATGATGAAAGGAGATCAATAAATGCATACAACACTTTTATATAATATTGGTCAACTACTAACGATGGACCACCATAACGGTCAAGCACATGGAAAAGCAATGCAGGAACTACCTGTCTTTGAAGACTACGCGTTATTTATGGAAGATGGGAAAGTAAGTAAAGTCGGTCCTTCTGATGAGTTAGAGAAGCTTCAAGCAGACGAAAGAGTCGACTGTGAAGGAAAGCTTGTCACACCAGGTATAGTAGAACCCCATACCCACTTAGTCTTTGGTGGCTCTCGTGAACACGAAATGGCCTTAAAACAACAAGGCGTCCCTTATTTAGATATTTTAGCCCAAGGTGGGGGGATTTTGTCGACTGTAAAAGCTACCCGAGAAACGAGTGAGGAAGCGCTGTATGAAAAAGCGATGTTTCATTTAGACCGGATGGCTAGTTATGGGATTACAACAGTGGAAGCAAAGAGTGGCTATGGAATGGATGAAGAAACGGAATTGAAACAGTTGCGAGTTGCTAAAAAAGCAGGGGAGAATCATCCATTAGATGTAATTTCCACCTTTCTCGGCGCCCATGCGATCACAAAAGAATTTAAAGAAAATCCACAAGCGCTTCTAGATGAAATGGCGCGGCTTTTTCCAATTATTAAAGAAGAAGGATTAGCGGAGTTTGTTGATATTTTCACCGAAGAAGGTGTGTTTTCTGTTGAACAATCTCGAGATTACTTACAAAAGGCAAAAGAGCATGGATTTGATGTGAAACTTCATGCGGATGAAATTGTGCCACTTGGCGGAACGGAGCTAGCAGTTGAATTAGATGCACGTTCAGGTGATCATTTGGCCGTAGCATCTGATGAAGGAATCCAAGCACTTGCTAAATCAAATACAATTGGAGTTTTGCTTCCTGGGACGATCTTTTATTTAGGAAAAGGAGACTTCGCAAGAGCACGGGACATGATTGAAGCTGGCGCAGCTATAGCAATTTCTACAGATTTTAATCCAGGAAGCTCGGTGACAGAAAATATTCAGTTGATTATGTCCCTTGCAGCTTTAAAAATGAAAATGACTCCAGAAGAAATTTGGCATGCGGTTACGGTCAATGCTGCCCATGCGATTAATCGTGGAGAGGAAGCTGGTCAGATCAAAGTCGGACGAAACGCAGATGTCGTCATTTGGGACGCACCGAATTATATGTACATTCCATACCATTACGGAGTCAATCATGTGAACACGGTTTATAAACGTGGGAAGAAACTGTATGAACGGGGGAGTTTACATGGATAATCATTATTTAAAACTAGCCGGTCAAGCCAAATTTGTAGATTCCAACGTCACGAAGTTTAATGAAATATTGAAAGGAGCAGATGGACAGAAACGCCAATTTGGATTGGTAGGTGCGCCTTTATCAAAACCGTCAATTAGTCATTCAGGTGCCTCCTTTGCTCCAGGGGCAATTCGCGAGGCCATGGCAAGTTACTCTACGTATTCTAATGAGAGTGGTTATGATTTTAAAAATGATGAGATTACTGATTTCGGTGATATTACAATGCACCCAACGGATATAGTAGCTTCGCAGGAACGCATATTTACTAGCGTGCGAGATATTTTAAGTCGAGAAGAAGCGGAATTTCATATTGTTTTAGGTGGAGATCATTCCATTAGTTATCCCGCGATCAAAGCTTTTCAAGAGAAATACGGAAGGGTGGGATTGCTTCAGTTTGACGCCCACCATGACTTAAGAAATTTAGAAGACGGTGGACCAACAAATGGAACTCCATTCAGGCGTGCGATTGAAAATCAGGTTTTATTAGGGGAAGATATTGTCCAAATTGGTATTCGCGACTTCACCAATGCCAAAGCGTATGACGATTACGCGCATAATCACGGGGTGTCCGTGCATACAATGGAAGATGTAGAAAAAGGTTCAATTGATGAGCTGATCGATAAAGAAATGAGTCGACTTGCTGAAAAAGTAGATTTCATCTATATTACTGTAGATATCGATGTATTAGATCAGGCTTATGCACCAGGCTGTCCAGCGATTGGACCAGGAGGCATGGATAGTAAAACATTACTTCAAGCGATTAAAGTTGCGAGTAAGCACCAAAAAGCTCAAGCAATTGATTTTGTAGAAATTGATCCGACATTAGATTTTCGTAACATGACCAGTAGAGTCGCAGCTTACGGCATATTTCAATTTATTAAAGCAAAAATTTTATAAAGGAAAAGCAGGATATTAGGCGTTTGTGTGGAATGGTATATAATGGCCAACTTTTGTGCATGCTGCAGATAGAAAATATTACGGGGGAAAGAGCGCATGAGAAAGTATATCTGGCTTATTATAATAGGTGTAATAGTTGCCGTAGGGCTGACAGGGTACTTTGTGGTTGAAGCGAAAGACCAACCAGGTAGCTTTGAACGAGTTAGCCATACAAACGCGAAAGCTGCTCTTTTTGATAAATACAATGACGTATATATCGGGAGTAAGATCGTGTGGGATGGAGATAGCAAGCCACTCATTCGTCACATAGAGATTATAAAAGATGACGGCACACCATTAAGCCAAGAAAATGAAGCAATTCATGTAGAGTTATACATTGATGAAAGCAACGAGACGAATGTTCTTTACGGATATAATCCCCAAATGCGCCAAATTGTCGGGGATTATCACCGAGTAAATAACTATGAATTAAAGCAGCCAATTTTTACATTAGTATTAAAAGTATCCTTATTACAATCCAACTACCAATTCGACCTAAAAGAACTACATATTACGTACGAAGAAAATGGCATGGAAAAAGAACAAACCCTTCCATTGCGAAACTTCGTCTTTCATCATTAAACCAAACTCTAGCCAGAAGTACTGCGAACGAGAACGCAGACTTCTGGTATTTATTTTGCTTGAAACAATAGCCCGCACTGTTTACAATGAAATCGAACCTACAAATGGAGTGATAACAATGACTAAAGAGGAAATACAAGCAGAGATCAATCAAGTAAAGAACGATTACATTCGCATCCAAGGCGATTTAGATAAACTAGAAGCAAACGGCGGGAACATTGCGAAGTTAGAGGAACAGCTTAACCAGATGGAAGATCAGTTGGCTGAGCTCCGTAAGCGGAAGGCAGAAGCGGAAGAGTAGAAAAAACGAGAAAAACGACTGCAGAGTGCAGTCGTTTTTTTAACTATTGGAAAAAAGAGATTTCTGGATATAAAAAAATTCTCGTGGATAAGCGAGGAGAATTCCGGATATAAAGCTGCTTTTCTGGATATCTCTCCAAATGTAAGTGTTAGGGACCAGGCTTGATCACCTCCTCTTATAAAGTACATCCCATCCTACCTATTCTATGAGAAAAAAATCTAAAATATTACCTCGCAAAAACGCATTGTTCGTTATAACGAAGAAAACAGGAGTAATTTTATAAAAAACACATATAATTCTTAATAAAGAACGAAATATGTTCTTAAATAAGAATATTTTGACCATTTTCAGGTTTTGCTTATTAAAATTTACAAGCTATACTGTGTTTATGTTCTTTATAAAGAACAAAAACAGAAAAACAGTTCTTTTTAAAGAATTAGCGACATATGCTCACAGGGTGGGTGTTGTTACTCAGGTATTAGTAGGGTTGCCTGGCCAGCAATCTTATTAAAATAAAAATTGTTCACCTCGAGTTGGGGTAGAAAGAGGAGGAAATTATTTTATGAGTATTAAAAAGAAATTAGGAGCAGGAGTATTAGCAGGAGCGTTAGGTTTATCAATGGTAGGTGGAGGAACATTTGCGTACTTTAGTGATACTGCAGAAACTACAAATACATTCGCTACTGGTACTTTGGATTTATCAGTTGATCCTACTGAAATTATTGAGGTAGATAACCTCAAACCAGGAGATTTTATGCCTCGAGCATTTGAGCTTATAAATGGAGGTACATTAGACATCTCTAGTGTAGATTTACACACAAGCTATGATGTTGATTATGGTGATAAATACAATGGTGGTGACTTAGGGGAGCACATAATTGTTCATTTCATGACTAATATTGATAAAAACGGAATTGGTAACGTTGTTAATCTTGATCCAAATAATGTAATTACTTCAACGACATTGGCAGAACTGAGAGATGCTAATGGTTTGCCAGATGCTGTAAAGAATGATTTATATGTGAACCTACCTTTCTTTGGTGAGACTAGAGGGGAAAAAGCTGGTTTAGAGGCTGGAGATAGTGATGATCTAGTAGTATTTTTTGAATTTGTAGATAATGATGAAGATCAAAATACATTCCAAGATGCTAGTTTAACTCTTCAGTGGGATTTCGAAGCTCAACAAACTGAAGGTGAATTAAGATAATAGGTACAATTCGGAAAGGTGAGTCCTCTCACCTTTCCACCTATTTATTTTCTATCATAAACCTACAAATACAATTGTATGTTCATGATAGAAAATAAATCTATTGCGCATTAATTGAAGGGGGAAGATCCTTGAGATCATCACGAATGAAAAAATATCGGAAGAAATACAAGAAGTTATTTATAATCTTACAGGTAGTTGCAATTTGGTACGCCATGGTGTTATCAGTCTCGCTAGTTACTACAAATACGGCAGCCTATTTCAGTGATAAAAATACCGCTACTACTGAAATTACTACTGCTCCATATTGGTGGGATAAAAGCGAGTTGAAGTTCATTGGTAAGAACACTCAGAACGTGAAAGAGTGTGCCCTGCATGAAATCAGCGTAGAAATTAAAAACATTGGTTCTGATATGACTGGGGAAACAGAGTATGAAGTATTATACACGGATAAAGGAAACCCTTCTAATCCACATGGCCAAAAGGTAGCAGAAGGTAAATTCGGTCCATTGAGTGAAAACGAAATTTTTGAATTGTCTCATGAAGCACAAGAAGATGGCTTTTATAAGTTCAAAGCATTCCAAAGAGATGGCTTTAAAGATAATTATGATAAGCGAGTTGAAATTTGGAGTGAGAAAGTTCATCTAAATTGTAACGCTGCTAAAAAAGCAGATGAAGAAGTAGAAGAAGAAACAGACGAAGCAGAAGAGTTGGAAGAAGATAAAGAAAATAAAAATGATAATAAAAAAGATAAGAAAGAAAAGGATGAAAATAAAAAAGGTAAAGGATCTGACGACAAAGTTTCCACTAGTGAAAGTAATGAAGAAAAGAAAGACGATGAAGAAGTAAACCAGATAGACGATGAAAAGGCAGAAGAGGAATCAGTGGATGAAGCTAAGGACTCGGAAGCTAAGAAGAAAGAAGATGAATCAAAAAATAAAGACAAAAACGAAGAGACAGAAACTGAAAAAGAAGTAAATAAAGGAACAGGTGAAAAAGAGAAAAATACTCATCCCGAAGTAGAGGAAGGGGAAGAAGATGAAAAAGATAATGAATCTAAGAACAATTAAAAAGGTTGTTAGCTCAACAATAAGCTTTGTACTCATTGCAGCATTAGTGTTATTAACGTTTACAGTAATTTCCGTAAAAGCTTCTGGTGGAGAGCCAGAAGTATTCGGTCACCAAGTGAAAACTGTGCTCTCAGGATCGATGGAGCCGGAATTTAAAACTGGATCGATCATTGCTGTTAAGCCTGGTGGGGATATGGAAAGGTTCCAAGAGGGTGATGTCATTACATTCATGGAGGAAGATATTCTAATCACGCACCGAGTGGTTGATGTTGTTCAAAGTGGAGACAATGTGATGTACGAAACAAAAGGCGATAATAATAATGCTGCAGATCGTGATTTAGTGTTATCTGAGAATGTTGTTGCCGAATATGCTGGATTTACGATTCCATATGTGGGGTATGTAGCTAGTTTTGCGCAGTCTCAAACAGGTGGAGCATTAATGTTAATTATTCCTGGTGTGTTATTGATTATTTATGCTGGATTTACGATCTGGCAGGGAATCGGACAATTGGATCGTTCTTCCTCAAAGAATGAATCAACGGACCAACCTAAGGAAGCGAAGAGTTCCATTTAAGGAAAGTTAAGAAACGGTAGGTGATTAGATGAATATTTCATTCACAAAGGCGACGGCAGTAATCTCGATGATTCTATTATTGTTTGTTGGAATTTTCGCTCCTTCACATGTTCTTGCGGACGGGGAAGAGGAACAAAATCAAATCTCGATCTCGGTTTCTCCGAGTGATATGTTGTTCGATGTGGATAATATAAAGCCAGGGGATATTTTCGAAAGAACCTCAGTAATTAAAAATGATGGCAGACAAGATTATTATTATCAATCTGCAGCTAATCAATTGAGTGGTTCGGAGAAATTATATAATCAGCTAGATTTAACTGTACTAGATGCTGGTGAAGAGGTTTTATATGAAGGCAATTTATCTGATTTTGATGGATTCTCACCAAGGTTTTTAGGTAGTGGGGAAGAAGAAGAAATCACCTATTTAGCTGAATTTCCATGGGAGTCAGGTAATGAATATCAAGGTCTTGAAACGGATTTTTCTATTGTAATGTGGGCGGATGCGGAGCCAATTGAACCTGGGGAACCGAATGAAGATTCGATTGTAGGGGGTCTTTTACCACAAACAGGGGAAGAAGTTCCATGGACATATTATGTAATTGGCATAGCCTTAATTGTATTAGGGGGTACTGCTTTATTATGGAAGCAGAAACGGATCGTAAAACAAAATGAAGAGTAACAAAATCGGTGCATTATTAATTCTTTTGGGGATTGCAGCACTGTTTTACCCTAAGCTTGAAACCGTTTATTTGGACTCACGGGAACAGGCAGTGATTGAGGCGTTTGAATCACTCGATCGAATGGCTATTGCTGAAGAAGTTGAAGACGATGAAGATGAGGAAATGGATCAACTAGTAGATGTAGATGAATTGGAAGAAATAGAAGAAGCAGAATCGCACCAAGCAGAGGCAGAAAACAGTGCAGTCGGAATTATTGAAATTAATGCAATTGAGTTGAAGTTACCGATTTTCTCTGGGGTGAGTGAAGACGAGTTAAAACTTGGAGCTGGATTACTTTCTTTAGATAAAAATGTATTTGAATCTAAAAATATCGGAATCGCTGCTCATCGAAGTCACACATTTGGACGGCAATTTAACAGACTGGATGAATTAAAAACGGGGGATCACATAGACGTGCAACTTCGTAATCAAATAGAAACTTACGAAGTTTTTCAAACAGAGATTGTAGAACCAAATGATTTATCTGTTCTTCAACCGGATGAAGAGGAAGAAGTTATTACTTTAATCACCTGTGAGCCAATGGTTAATCCCACTCATCGTTTAATCGTACAGGCAAAGAAACATTCAGACTAACCGTTCATATTGGGCGGAAGTCTGAATGTTTATTTTTGATCTTTTTTCCACTTGTTGAACTCAAGGAACTCTTTGAACTCTTCTTTTGATACGCCGGAATTCATTGCTTCTTTGACGAGGTCTTCCCAATCATTATCCAAAGTTTCTTTCTCGTTTTCAGGAGTCGATTCATATAAAAGTTGGTCGATCGAAACGTTTAGTACATCTGCAACTTTTTCTAGAAATTGAATCGACGGGTTTTGCTGGATATTTCTTTCTAATGCACTTATGTAAGACTTCGCTACGCCTGCTCGTTCAGCTAACTCTGTTAAGGTTAAGCCTCGGTCTTTACGATATTTTTGTACGCGTTCACCAATCATCGATGACTCTCCTTCATAAAAACGTATGTCTATATAAATATAGCATAAAATATGCTAATACATGTTATTATTATGGCGTTTTTAGTGGAAAATCATACCTTCGTATGAGAATTCTGAAATTCTGAAAAGTGAATTTACACAAAATGGGGAATCTGATATGCTATAGATGTTCATATTAGCCAATTAACGTAGTAAAACATAAGGAATAAATATCACTTGAAGAGGATGTTTTTATGGATGATTCATGGTATTTCATTCATTCCAAAGCTCATACCCCAGCTTATAATATGGCGTTGGATGAATGTTTATTGGACTGGCATAGTAAAGGAGAGATTCCACCAGTATTACGCTTTTACACATGGGAGCCAGCGGGTGTTTCTTTAGGATACTTTCAGCAAATAGACGGAAAAATACATACGGAAAATATTCAGAAGTACGGGTTCGATCTTGTTCGCCGTCTAACTGGGGGACGAGCAGTCTTACATGATCAAGAATTGACCTATAGTATCATCATTTCTGAAGATCATCCGTTCATGCCAGCATCTGTAACAGAAGCGTATAAGGTAATTTCACAAGGATTATTAGAGGGCTACCGCTTACTAGGCTTAGAAGCAGAATTAGCAATTCCAGAAGGGGAGTTGAATCAGACAGGTTCTGCGGTTTGTTTTGATGAACCATCTTGGTATGAGCTCGTGATTGGAGATTTAAAAGCTGCTGGTAGTGCGCAAACTAGACAAAGAGGAGTCATTTTACAACATGGTTCTGTGCCAGTTTCAACAAATGTAGATGAGCTATTTGACATGTTTGTTTATCCGAATGAGGACACAAAGAATCGAGCAAAAGAAGTTTTCAAGAAAAAAGCAACGTCGATTGAACAAGCATTAGGTCGTAAACCAGACATTCGAGAAATAGAAAAAGCTTTTTATCATGGATTTGAAAAGGGCTTGAAGGTAGAATTAGAGCCTTATCAATTAACGGATGAACAAACAGAAGAAGTAGAGAAGCTAGCGAGAGAAAAGTATAGTTCTGATCAATGGAATTATAAACGTTAATAGAAATCCCAAATTAGTATTATTAATAACTTAATATTAGGTTTTATTATTTTTATAAGTTGATGTGATTTTGGAAACCTCTTATAGAGGAGAGTTGCGTGAAGCGGGGACGCCTGTGGGATCAGCGCAGTCCGAAAATCCATTTTTCTGCAATGCCAATGGAAGAAAAATTAGTTGAGGCAAGCCCTACGGCAAGCTTCCGCTTCTAAGCAATTCGACAGTATCAACATAGAGCTTTAACAAAGAAATAAATTTAAGGGGCTGTTTATATGACTGAAAAAAAAGAACGTGTCCGAAAGCCGGAATGGTTAAAAATCAAATTAAACACCAATAAAAACTATATTGGTTTAAAGAAAATGATGCGGGAGAAAAATTTACATACAGTATGTGAGGAAGCTCGCTGTCCGAATATCCATGAGTGCTGGGCAGTTCGTAAAACAGCTACCTTCATGATCTTAGGGAAAGTCTGTACCCGTGGTTGTCGCTTTTGTGCTGTCCAAACTGGCCTACCAACGGAGTTAGACTGGGGCGAGCCAGAGCGTGTTGCGGAGTCTGTAGAAATCATGGGTCTACGCCATGCGGTTGTTACTGCCGTTGCGCGTGACGACTTAAAAGATGGTGGTGCAGCAATTTTTGCTGAAACGGTAAAAGCAATTCGAAATCGTAATCCAGGAACAACAGTTGAAGTTCTACCTTCTGATATGAAGGGTGATTATGAAAATATTCGCTTGTTAATGGATGCGGGACCGGATATTTTTAACCATAACGTCGAAACAGTTCGTCGCTTAACTCCTACTGTCCGCTCACGTGCAACCTATGATCGATCGTTAACCTTATTAAAACGCGTAAAAGAAATTGCACCTGATACACCAACGAAATCCAGTATCATGGTCGGGTTAGGGGAAACGAAAGAAGAACTTCTAGAAACGATGGACGATCTATTAGCACACGATGTGGATATTTTAACAATCGGTCAATACTTACAGCCTACTAGAAATCATCTAGAAGTAGTCCGTTACTATGAACCAAAAGAATTCGCGGAACTAAGAAAAATCGCCTTTCAAAAAGGGTTCCAGCATTGCCAATCTGCACCTTTAGTACGCTCTTCGTATCACGCTGACGAACAAGTAAGTGAAGCATCAAAGCGTCGTCGAGAGCAGTATGAGGAGAATTATATTCAAAATCAACCAGTAACAAAATAAGACACTAAAAAACCTCCGATGGCTATGTAGCTTTCGGAGGTTAGTTTATATATCTAATGTTATGAAATCCCTTTAAAACCTGTCGATCGCTTCTCGCTTAAATTCGCTCTTTTTCACGATCGTATCATTCCGTTTTTTAGTTGTTCGTGCGGTCGGTTAGCTTTACTAATACATGTGCGATTTTATCGCGCTCATCTTCATTTGCTACGTTCCACATTTCATTTAATAGATACTCTTCACGGTTTCTAGGTACTTCGTTCTTTGCAAGGTAATCAGCGATCTTCTTAGCGTATTTAGTTAAGGAAGAGTCGTCCATTCCTAACTTCTCGCCTTTTTCAACCTTGTCACCTAAATAATCCTTGAAATATTGGAAGTTTTCCATTAATTCATCTTTTTTCTCTTCTTTCATCTTACTTACTTTTTCTTCTGGATTTTCAGCCACTGCCTAAACTCCTTTCAAATTTATTTCCCAACTGCGTCTAATAAATGGGTACCCGACACACACAATGTTAAACATCAACTGATTTGGGAATGTTTAAAAAAATTACGTTTCTCTTCCTTCAGAGTCTTGGCCGAGGACAGATTTTTCTTTATTGGTATTTAAATGATTTTCATAAATAACATCGTGCACATCTTTATAGGAAACTTGCTTGTCTGTTATTTGGGTCGGTGCTTCGAGTCCTGTTGCAGCAGCAATATTGAATAATCCTTCACGCATTGCAACAATAAAGTTTGTCACACGGTATGATTTTTCTTCTACATATAAAGCTTCCTGTAACTTCGGATCAGTTGTTGCAACACCAACCGGACAGTTATTGGTATGGCAAACCTGCGCCATTATACAACCGACTGTGATCATGAAGGCTCTGGCTACTTGTACTAGATCTGCTCCTAAAGCAAGCGCAATTGCGACTTTATCAGGGGTGAATAGTTTACCAGAAGCAATTATTTTTAATTGATCACGTACGCCTTCTTCCACCAATGCTTCATGTAAAATAGGGATAGCTGATCTTACCGGAAAGCCGACACTATCTGCTAACTCTTGGAAACTAGCTCCTGTTCCGCCTTCTCCACCATCAATACTAATGAAGTCTGGTGAAATTCCGGTTTCCTTAATTGCTTTTGCTAGATTACGTACATCTTTGACTTGTCCAATTACAATTTTGATTCCTACTGGTAGGCCAGAAACATCACGAATCTTTTCTATAAAATCTAACATGGAATAGACGTCATCAAATTCCTTGAATCTATTAGGACTGTCTACAGATTGCCAAGGTTCAATATTTCGCATTCTAGCAACTTCAGGATTTACTTTTCTAGCTTCTACGTGACCACCACGTGTTTTTGCACCTTGTGCTAGCTTTAGTTCGAAAGCTTTAACTGGTTCTAAAGCAGATTTACGTTTAAGCTCTTCCCAAGAAAATTCTCCTTCTTTCGTACGAACACCAAACAGGCCAGGACCAATTTGCATGATTAAGTCGACATTTCCTTCTAAATGATAGTCGGAAATTCCACCCTCTCCGGTATTCATCCAAGTTCCACCTGCTCTTGCTAAACCTGTGGAGAGAGCACTTATGGCTCGGTTACCTAACGCTCCATAACTCATTCCACCCATACCAACAATTCCTTTTACGCGAAATGGATTGCGTGTACTTTCTCCAATAACGACCTCGTGTTCTTCATCTAATAAGAAAGGGTCGTAATCTGTTTCTTGTCGATGCTCTTTTCTTGAAAATAAGTATTCTTTATCAATATGATAAACAAAGGAAGAAATCGTGTGCTCTTTAGAGATTGCAAGTTCTGTAGTTAATTTTGGGAACATAGAGTTCTGAATAAAGTACCCAGGCTCATTAAAATCTCTTTTGGAACCAAAGCTGACCATTCTTTTTCGGTATTTTGCCGGTAAGACAATGTCCATGTAATCTTTTCTTGAAAATGGTTTTCCATCATTATCTCCAGTAAATAAGTACTGTCGAAGTTCTGGACCCATGTTTTCAAATAGGTAACGTAATCTTCCTACTACAGGGTAATTATTAAGTACGGAATGTCGCTTTTGATTCCGATCGACGAAAAAAGAATAGGCTAAGAAAATCCCTGGTATGACAAGGATAATTAAGATGATAATTAATAATATGACAGATGTAATTTCAGCCATTGACTCCCCTCCAATTCGTTATTATAATTGCTAGATGATTTGCGCCAAAAATAATTGGTAGCATACTTTAGTTACATATACCACAAATGAAAGATGTTTAAGCTGGAATTTTTTGTGTTGTAGGCAAATGGAACGATAAAAAATAAACTATCGTGTAAGATATAGGTCTAGCATGTGAAAAGATGCACGAAATAGCCAGGAGCTTTGTAAGGGGGTTTTAAAATGGATAATTTACTAATGGTTTTAATGTTGATCGGGTTCTTAGGTGTTGCCTCACAATGGATGGCCTGGCGTTTTCGCCTCCCTGCTATTGTAATGATGTCGATTGTTGGTTTATTGGCAGGTCCTATATTAGGGGTAATTAATCCGGAGCAAGAATTGGGTGATCTTTATGGTCCGATGATTTCGATTGCAGTCGGGATTATATTATTTGAAGGAAGTCTAAATCTTGATTTTCGAGAAATTAAGGGAATGCGTAAACCAGTTTATCGAATCGTAACAATTGGAGCATTTCTAGCTTGGATTTTTGGATCATTGGCTGCTCACTATGTTGCTGGGCTTTCTTGGGCAGTGGCGTTTGTTATTGGTGGTATTTTTATTGTTACAGGTCCAACTGTAATCCTACCGCTACTTAGACAGGCAAAACTGAAGCCGAGAGCTGCTGCGGTGCTTAAATGGGAAGGGATTATTGTAGATCCTTTTGGTGCGCTTCTAGCAGTATTTGCTTTTGAATTTATTAAGTTTCTAACCATGACAGATGTTACTTATATCGCAGTTCTTCTTTTCTTAGGAGCGTCTGTGATTGCCGCTATTATTGGAGTGATATTAGGGTATGGAATTGGTTGGTCATTTGAAAATGGTTTAGTACCAGAATTTCTAAAATCACCGGTTGTGTTAGTTGCGGTAATTCTTGCTTTCGCGTTGAGTGATTTCATTATGCACGAAACAGGATTATTAGCTGTAACGGTGATGGGGATGACGATTGCCAATATGCATATAACCTCGATTGGTGATATGCGTCACTTTAAAGAGAATATATCTATATTGCTGATTTCTGTTATCTTTATTATGCTAACTGCATCCTTAACAAGAGAAACATTACTTTCGATTTTTACATGGGAAATTATCGTGTTCATTCTAATGATGTTGTTTGTTATTCGACCGTTGACAATTTTCCTGTCGACAATCGGAACCAATTTAGAATTCAGGGAAAAGTTATTAGTTGGTTGGATTGCACCTCGGGGAATCGTCGCACTCACTGTCTCTGCATATTTCGCAGGAGTGTTAACGGAAGCTGGTTTTGAAGATGCTGAAATTTTAACATCACTTACATTCGGGTTGGTGTTTAGTACTGTAGTTGCTCACGGTTTCACAATCGGATGGTTATCGAGAAAATTAGGGTTATCCACCGAGAGTAAACCGGGAGTGTTAATGGTAGGTTCTAATAAATTCTCAGCTAACTTAGCGAAAACACTGAAAGAGTTAAATGTACCGGTGTTAATTATGGATGCTTCTTGGAGTAGACTCTCACACGCGAAAAGGTTAGATGTCCCACATGAATATGGAGAGATTTTATCTGAACAAACGGACTATCAAGTGGATATGACGCCTTATGAATATATTATAAGTCTGACAGAATATGATTCATATAATACGTTAGTGAGCTCCACATTCAAGCCAACGTTTGGGCGCGAGCATTTGTTCCAATTGCCACTCCAAATTAATCAAGGGGACACACTAGAGGATGTAAGTAAACACATCAGTGGTAATACCTTGTTTGACGGAGAAGTAACATGGACGAAACTGAACGAAAAAATAAATCAAGGATATAAATTTAAAAAGACTACTATTACAAAAGACTATCCTTATAAGAACTTTTTAGCTGATCGAGAAGAAGAGGATGTACTGCTTCTAATTATTCGAAGTGGAGGCGGCCTCGATTTCTATTCACCAACAGTAGAGATGGTTGCAGACCCTGGTGATCAGGTAATTAGCTTATCCAAATAATAAAGAAGCCTCCAGTTAGTTAGAACTAGCTGGAGGCTTTATTTATTGCCCTGAAGCCAGATTTATGCTAAAATTTTTGTATAATTCAGAAAAAAGTAATCACTTTGACATTGTTCTGTAATACGTTATCATAAGTGGACAACTGGTCATTATATTTTTTAAATATATTAATAATCGGTGTTACTTGAGTTGAAAATGAAAGTCAAACTGCAAATTTAAAGGATTCATCATTATTTGCAAGCAAAGAAAAAGATAAAAGAGAATAATAATAACTATTTATACTTGAGTATCGCATAAGGCAAATAATTGTATTATTTGTAACAATACACGACTTGTAGCCCCTTGCAATTATTAGGTACGATTAACCTGATACATTCTGCGCTATAATAACTAAGCATTCCATTTCGTGCTTCATGTCTTAAGTGACAAAGGAGGAACACGGTGAAAAATCAGTCGATCTTTAGCAATCCTTTTTTTCAAACAGTAGGAAAAATCATTCGAGCAATTGACAAAGGACTATTGAAGTTAGAAGAATTTATTTTGAGTGCAGCAGTGATTGTCATAGCTGTGATGATTGCCGGAAATGTCATAAGCCGAGAAATTTTTGGACCGAGTATTTGGTTCCATGCAGAGGTTTCTAGATTTGCGGTAGTTATTGCAACATTTATGGGAATTAGTTATGCCGCACGCAAAGGTAGACATATTAGCATGTCAGCAATTTATGACACCGTTCCGTTTAAAGTCAGGAAAGTAATGGCGATCTTCATTCCAGCGCTTACAGCGGTAGCATTATTTTACTTAAGTTACGTATCCTTTATTTACGTACAATCGGTTTTTGAAACAGGAAGAACTACTACTTCTTTAGAAGTTCCATTGTGGTGGATGTACATGTTCATCCCACTTGGTTTCTTTACTGGGGCAATTCAGTTTTTACGTAACATGATTGTGAATTTAACAAACGAAGAAGTTTACATTGGTACAGACGTAAAAGATTACAACGATATAGAACCAGAAAAACGTGAGCTTGACGACAACTTGCAAGCATAAAAATAATAAAGCGAGGAAAAAATCATGTTAACAGCATTGTTAGGAATTATGTTCGTTCTCCTGATGCTAAACTTCCCAATGATGATTCCGCTAATCATAGCACCGTTTATCGTGGTGGTCTTTTATTCACCAATGTTAGATGCATCTATTATGGTGCCTCAGTTAATAACGGGAATTGAAACATATGAGTTATTATGTGTGCCGTTATTCATTTTTGCGGCGGATATTATGACATCTGGGAGAACTTCCGAACGATTACTAGATTTCATTGGATCATTTGTACGACATATCCGAGGAGGTTATGCAGTAACAACTGCAGCCGCTTGTACGATGTTTGGTTCGATTTCAGGTTCCACACAAGCAACAGTTGTAGCAATTGGCCGTCCAATGCGCGAAAGACTACTACGTGTTGGCTATAAAGATTCCAGTTCCATGGCTTTAATTATTAATGCCAGTGACGTGGCATTATTAGTCCCACCAAGTATTGGGTTAATTATTTATGGGTTGGCAGCA
Organism: Halalkalibacillus halophilus DSM 18494; assembly: GCF_000423105.1. GTDB lineage: Bacteria > Bacillota > Bacilli > Bacillales > Alkalibacillaceae > Halalkalibacillus > Halalkalibacillus halophilus. The sequence goes on from NZ_KE383978.1 coordinate 208,589, forward strand.
AATGAATCAATTGGTGATTTATTTATTGCAGGGATTTTACCTGGTGTCATGGTATTCTTAGTCTTTTCCCTATACAGCATGGGTTATGCAAAATGGAAAAACATACCTTTAGCACCGAAAGCTGATTGGAAAGAACGATTTGATACATTTAAAAAAGCAATACTACCTCTTGGGTTCCCGATTGTAGTTATTGGTGGTATATATACTGGTACCTTCACAGCAACTGAGGCTGCAGGTATCTCCGTGATGTATGCACTTATACTTGAAGTTGTTATTTATAGATCTGTTCATTTGAAGCAACTGCCAGGAATTGCACTATCTACAGGTTTAGTTACATCTGCAGTATTTATCTTAGTTGCTGGTGGACAAGTGTTTACATTCTTAATTAACTTGGAAAATATTCCGAGAATGCTAACAGAATCTGTATTAGGTACAGATCCAACAGCATTATATGTTTTAGTTATTGTAAGTATTTTCTTCTTCCTCGGGTGTATGTTTGTTGACCCGATTGTAGTAATACTAGTACTTACACCAATTTTCTTACCTGCAGCAGAAACAGCAGGGATTGATCCGATTCATTTAGGAATCATTATTACCTTCCAGGCGGCGTTAGGATCTGCAACTCCACCATTTGGGGTCGATATATTTACCGCCAGTGCCGTATTTAACCGGCCATACATGGAAGTTATTAAAGGAACACCGCCATTTATCATAATGATGGTGTTAATGAGTATTTTACTAATTCTGTTTCCACAGATTTCTCTTGCATTATTGTAAGGGAAAACTTAACTATAAAATATATTACAGGGGGTAATGACCATTTTTAACAAAAAGATTTTTTGGTTAGCGTTAGTTTTATTCTTAACGTTAGGTTTATTAGCAGCATGTGGAGGGGACGATTCTGACGATGGTGCAGAAGAGTCTGATGAAGATACAACAGAAACAAGTGGTGACGATGAAGAAGGTAGTGAAGACGATGCTGAAGCTGATGGTGGAAGCGGAGACTATTCTGCTGAAGACATGGAGGAAGACACTTGGCGTTTTGTAACAGAAGAAGTTCAAGGACAAGTTCAGTATGTATATGCTGAAGAATTTGCAGATAGAATTTCTGAGAAGTCTGATGGAAAAATTACAGTTGAACCATATGAGTTCGGTGGTTTAGGAAGCGAAACAGACCAGGTTGATCAACTTCAACAAGGTACTGTAGAAATGGCAGTTATGTCTCCAGGTTTCACTGGTAACATGGTTGCTGAAGGACAGTTATTCGCATTACATTTCCTATTCCCAGATGATTTAGAAGTAACGCAAGAGATTTTAAATAATAGTGAAGCAATCAATACAGATCTACGTGAGCGTTATGAAGAATTCAACATTTCGCCACTTTCATTCTGGACAGAGGGTGCGATGCAGTGGACTTCAAGCGGCACTGAACTAAGAACTCCAGATGATTTTGAAAACTTCCAAATGCGTGTACAAACATCACCATTAATCATGCGTTCTTATGAGCAGTATGGTGCAAACCCACAAGAAATGAGCTGGGGTGAGCTTTACACAGCATTGGATCGTGGAACAGTTGACGGTCAAGAAAATCCAATTTTCTTCATCGCTGATGCGTCATTCCATGAAGTACAAGATTACATGACTGTTTCTAATCACAATAACTACGTAGCTATGACTACAGTAAATACAGATTGGTACGATGGTCTTGATGACAACACTCGTGCAATGGTTGATGAAACTGTAGAAGAAATGCAAGAATGGGTATTTGATGAGCAAACGCGTCAAAACGAAGAATTCTTATCTGTTATTGAAGATGATACAGATAACCCAACTGAAATCATCGAGCTAACAGAAGAAGAGCGCGATGCATTCCGTCAAGAAGCTATGGAAGTGCGTGACTACTATAGAAATGAAATTTCTGAAGTAGGCGGCGACATTCTAGATAAGCTTGAAGGCGAAATTGAAGAACACCAAGAATAATTAGAAATCTGTGGATTAAAGGCAGTGCCGCTTGCGGTGCTGTCTTTTTGTGTTTTAGATAGTGGTATAATTGTAATAATATGCCATTCTTCTTTTATAATGGGGAGATGGTGGAAGGCATAGTATTCCGGTGTAAGTCAGTTTGAATCGGGCGAACAAGAGTCGTATGCCGGCAACCAATCGGATTTGCAGGTGTAAAAGTCCGAATGCCGGCAACCAAATGAGTTTGCCGGCATACAGCTAGTAACCTTTAACATCCCAACACATATTTTAGGAAGATCAATAAAATCACCGTGTAAGATTGTTGCTCATTTATAAGTATTCAATTTAATCCTGGGTATGCTAAGAAAAGAAATTGTACGAGGAGAGATTACCATGGATACAGCTTTAATATTGGAGTATGGTTGGGTACTTATTTTATTAATTTTATTAGAAGGTGTACTTGCGGCGGATAATGCGTTGGTATTGGCAATCATGGTCAAGCATTTACCGGAAAAGGAACGGAAGCGTGCGCTATTTTATGGATTGTTCGGTGCATTTGTGCTTCGAATTGGCTCGCTGTTCATTATTTCATTTTTAGTAGATGTGTGGCAGGTGCAGGCGTTAGGGGCGCTGTATTTATTGTTCATAGCTTTAAATCATTTATTTAGGAAATTTATCATTCATAGTGAAACCAAGCGCTCGAAAAAAGCTGAAGGCAAGGAAAAGGAAGGTGCTGGTTTTTGGACTACCGTGTTGAAGGTGGAACTAGCAGACATAGCATTTGCGGTTGATTCTATATTAGCGGCAGTTGCCTTAGCGATGGCGCTCCCAAATACGGATCTACCTCAAATAGGTGGAATGGATGGTGGTAAATTTCTCGTAATTTTATTTGGGGGATTAATTGGTGTCATTATTATGCGTTTTGCGGCTACGTATTTTGTAAAACTAATTAAAAAGCGTCCAGGACTGGAAACCGCTGCATTTTTAATTGTTGGTTGGGTAGGGGTGAAGTTAGTGATTATAACATTATCTCATGAAGATATTGCTTGGATCCCAGGGGATTTCGCTCATTCAACTACGTGGAAAATTATATTTTATAGTGTTCTCGTCCTAATTGCCGTAGTTGGTTGGTTCTCATCTAGTAAACAAGAGCTTGATGACGAAACGGAAGACTTAGTTGGTGAGATGAAAAAGGATCATTAAATGATCGTTCTTTTTATCAATTGCCCTTCATATAGTGTCATACGACTTCATAAGGAGGGCATCTATGCTTATAAAACGTTATTTCATGAGTGGAACAACTGCGAAAGGGTACGTACATTTTTATGAAAATGCCATAGAACAGTTGGAGAAAGTGGTTTATTTAGAAGGTTCTTATCCTACTATAACAAGTCCGGTCTTACAAAGGTTAGTAAATCAATTAGAAGATGAGCCAGTGGAATATATTCACCATCATTTAAAGCCGGATTTAATTGAAGGTGTAATTTTTCCTCAATTAAATGTCGGGATATTTGACAGAGGTAAAATGAATATAGGAAAGATAGCTTATCCTGCGCTCTATGAAAAGTTAGTCTATTTTGGTGAGTGTTACCAAGCAGAACTTATACAGAGTAAAGAATCCCTTTTAAGAGAACATCGAAAAGAAGTGAAGAAGTATTATGAGCAAGCAATTGGACATTTTAAACAAGCGTTAGAAGTACACCATAAAGTAGAAGGAATTTATAAAAAATACTTAAATATCGAGAGGGCTAATCAACAAACCGAAGATCTACTGAAAGATATCCTACTCGATATCCATTTATTTAAACCGTCTGAAGTGAAGCATCGTTACTTAGGAGCAGCGACACCTGATGGGGCTGTCGATTACGTGTTAGATCTTACTCGAGATATAAAAAGAAGAGTATTTATAAAAGGTAGGGCAGGAACTGGGAAGTCGACGATGCTAAGAAAGATCGCTCGAGAAGCTGCAGATCGTGGATTAAACGTAGAAATCTATCACTGTGGATTTGATCCAACTAGTTTAGATATGGTGATCATTCGAGAAATAAGCTTTGCGATTTTTGATGCTACAGCTCCACATGAACATTTCCCTACGAAACAAACAGATGAAGTATTTGATGTGTATGAACGCTGGGTAGATGGAAGACCTGATCAACATCATGAAAAGGAAATACTTGAGTTGAAAGAACAGTACCATCAAGAGATGAAGCTTGCAATTTCAGCACTTAAAGCAGTAGAGAGTCACCAAATCCCTTTTGAAGAAATTTATCAACAAGCAATTAATTATGATTTTTTGGAAGAAACAGAAGGGGAAATTTTAGAGTTTTTAACCCAGCAAAAAAAGCAGAAAAAACGCTAAAATTCTGTGTATAGCTTTTTATATTGAAAAGAGTATGAAATAATATACAGTAGAAAAGTCGATAAGGAGTGTAATAATGATACCAACAGAAGAACAACTAACGAAATATGCAAACTTAGCAGTTCAAATGGGAGTAAATGTTCAACAAGGGCAAGCACTATTTATTAATGCACCAATTGAAGCACGTACGTTTGTTCATTATGTCGTAGAAGCGGCTTATGAAGCAGGCGCAGAAAATGTTCAGGTGAACTGGTCTGATGAAGTATTGACTCGTAAACGTTATGAAAAAGAACCAGACCGTGTCTTGGAAACCGTTCCTGCATGGTTAGTAGACCGTCAAGTGGGCCATGTCAAAAACGGTGGGGCTGTTTTATCAATTTATGCTCCGAATCCTGATCTATTAGAAGGAATTGATGCTAGCCGCGTTGCTAAAGCAGCAAAAGCAAGTGGGGAAGCGTTAAAAGAATATCGTAAATATATGATGAGCGATAAAGTGCAGTGGTCCATAGTTTCTGTTCCAACAGAAAAGTGGGCGGACAAAATTTATGGTGATCGAACAACGGAAGATGCTGTCAACTCTCTTTGGGAAAAAATATTCCAAATTGTTCGTGTAGATCAAGAAGATCCAGTAAAAGCATGGGAAGCTCACAATGATACATTATATAAAATTCGTGATTATTTAAATGAACAACAATATGATGCATTAGAATATAAGTCTGAAACCGCTGATCTTACTATAAAGCTTCCGGAAGGTCATATATGGGCTGGAGGGGGAGCAGTTGCAGAAAATAACGCTTCCTTTAACCCGAACATGCCAACCGAAGAAGTGTTCACTGCCCCACATCGTGAAGGTGTAGATGGCACAGTAAAGAATACGAAGCCGCTAAATTATAATGGGAATTTAGTGGATGATTTTGAGCTAACATTTAAAGATGGAAAAGTAATTGATTATAGTGCTGGCAAAGGGTTCGATACCCTTAAACATTTATTAGAATCAGATGAAGGAGCAACACGTTTAGGTGAAGTGGCGTTAGTTCCACATTCTTCTCCTATTTCTCAGTCAGACTTAATTTTCTTTAATACATTGTATGACGAAAATGCATCTTGTCATTTAGCTCTTGGTTCTGCTTACCCTACCAATGTAAAAGATGGAGAAAAGCAGTCCGATGAAGATCTTAAATCGATGGGAATTAACACTAGTTTTATTCACGAGGATTTCATGATGGGTTCTAAGGATCTTACTGTTTACGGTGTGAAAAGTGATGGTACGAAAGAAGCTATTATTGAAAATGGTGAATGGGCTGTTCCGAAATAAAGTGGCCTGAAGAAACGGTAGCAATTGTTACCGTTTCTTTTTTGAATTTCATATGAAAGGGGGGAGTGGAATGACTTTAATTGGGCGAACTATTAGGTGGTACCGTGTAAATGCGGGGTTCACGCAAGAGTATATTGCAGATGGTATTTGTTCGTTGACGTATTTAAGTAAACTTGAAAATGATCAGGTAGAAATAAAAGAGGAAGTAGTTAAAGAGATTTCTGAACGTCTAAAGCTACCCTCCCAACTATTACTTGGAGAAGTGGACGAGTCCTTGAAAGGAAAAATAGATCGCTGGCTAAATTATATCCATATTTATCACGAACCACAGGCGATAAAAAGACATGCCCAACTAAAGCATTTATTTGAAGAAGACCTCCCTGTAAAGTTAAAGAGTCAGCTTCAAATTTCACGGTTTGGTTATTATTTAATATCCGACCAATTGAAAAATGCGGATACATTAATGGATGATATCGTTAGTAAACAGCCGATTTACAGTAGGGCAGATCCGTTTAGTTATCACAAATTTGTGGGGATGTACTACCGAAGAAAAGGCATGTACATCAATGCGGTTGAACATTTAGAAATTGCCGAAAAAGAGTTAGCTGAAGAGAATGATCCAGAATTAATGCTCGTTTTGGCAAATGTGTATAGTCGTTTAAATGAAATCTTAGTTTCTAACAAATATGCACAAAAAGCTTTTCAAGCGTATCAAAAGAAAATGTATTATATTCGTATGATTGATTGTCAGATTGTAATTGGAATTAACTATTGTTTAGTGGGGGATTTTTATTCTGCTGAAGTATATTTTAATCGCCTACTTGATATTGATGGAAAACATTTATTAGATAAGACAAGGGCAAACATCCATCATCATATTGGATTTGTCCAATTTGAAAAAGGAGATTATGAAAAAGCGATACACTCATTTAATAGAACGCTTGAATTTGATATGAATGATAGTGACTTTTTAAATACGAGATATTTATTAGCGTATATCTTTAATCAACAAGGAAAAAGCAAAGAGACAACGCATATGATAGAAGAAGGTCTCGAAATCGCCAAAAAATATCAACATCAAAGGTATGTGTTCAAATTCAATGTTCTAAAAATGCGAATCGATCAAGATCTGTCTCCATTAATTGATTACTTAGAACAGGAGGTCATTCCATTTTTCAAAAGTAACGGAGAGGCCACTGAATTGAAGCATTATTATTATTTGATGGGTCAACTTGTATATGAAGATAGGAAATATAAAAAATCCGCTCAATACTTCATGTTAGCAAAAGATAATTTCATGGTATAAAAAATGCTTCGGCTCTAGATGGCCGAAGCATTTTAATTTGTTTATGAAATTAGTAGATCAAGTGTGCAATTGCGATGATGATCGGAAGTGTGATAGCTGTACGTAAAAGGAAAATAGCTAATAATCTGCGGAAATTAATTGGAATTTTCGAAGCTAATAGTACACCACCAACCTCAGATAAATAAATTAACTGGACAACACTTAATGCAGCAATAATAAAGCGTGTCATTTCACTTTCCACACCAGAGATAATTAAAGCTGGCAAGAACATATCAGTGAACCCGATTAATACGGTTTCAGCAGCTGCCTGTGCTTCCGGGACTTGTAACAGATCTAATACAGGTACAAATGGAGCCCCTAACCAGGTGAATAAAGGAGTCGTTTCCGCAACGACAAGCCCTAATGTACCAATCGCCATAACAATAGGTAGTACGCCGACCCACATATCTAGGACATTTTTAAGGCCTGCTTTGAAATAGCCCTTAACCCCAGGGGATTTGGATGCACGTTTAACGGCTTCGTGGTAACCCCATGTAAAAGCGTTATAGTTTTCAGGAATCGATTCATCCAGCGCTTCTTGGTCAGGTTTTATATACTCATCTTTAATCGTAGATAAAGGTGGTATGCGCGGCATGATTAAAGCCGCAATCAGACCAGAAGCAAGGATCGTTCCATACAAGGGTAAAAACATATGCATGAGATCAACTTCTTGAATAATTGCGATGGTAAACGTAATCGATACAACAGAAAAGGTAGACCCTATTACTGCCGCTTCACGTTTTGTATAAAATCCTTCTTCATACTGCTGATTCGTTAAAAGAACACCGATTGTTCCATCACCAAACCAAGAAGTTAAGTTATCAACAGTTGAACGTCCTGGTAAAGTGAAAATCGGGCGCATTACTTTTGTAAGTAGTGCTCCAATTAACTCAAGTAAACCAAAACTAAGTAACATTGGTAATAATAAACCTGCAAATAGGAATACGGCTAGCAAGAAGACAAGTAGCCCACCATCTCCTAGAAGTAAACCTCCCGTATCTGCAGAATAAATCCCTTCCCAACCAAACTGGAAATAGGTCATCAGTGCAAAAATTGCACCGAGCACCCGAATGGCCACCCATACAGGTGAAACAACAAATAGCGATGTGAATAGGTCATTATTGGATAAATTTGACCCACCACTTTGATCTTTAAAGTAAGCAATGACTGTAATAATTGCTGTTGCAGTGATTAAAAGTAAGACGAGTAAGGGAGCAAATGCCCCAAGTAATGCTTCTAATCCATTAGCTAAAACAGCTACTGGAATACTCGTTTCTCCATCGACTGTAATGGGAGTCATGAATAAGAAGATCCCAAGTAACGATAGAATAATAAATTTAACGTGGTACGAGATAGAATAGCCCATTGTATTACCTCCTTTAATTGCATATATATTATCACATAGTTATGTTTATACAACAAATTTTATACAAGCAATTTAGTTCGGTTTCCTAAGGATAATGTTATACAAATATAATTGTGAGAAATTTCAAAAAACTATTTACTTTTTTCTATTATACCTTATAATAGTAGTTGATTGCATTTATTTAGTTATAAGCACACATATTTGGCATTTCAGCACATATGATTGTAGAAATTGTTTTAAATTGTGTTAGGAGGAATTATAAGTCCATGTATGAAAAAGAAGAGAAATTATTTGTAGAATTTGAAGCGCAATTAGGTAGAGACCTTTGTAGTGAAGAGAAAGAATTAATCGATTGGATGATTCACGAAAAAGAGACTGTATATACAATTAAATAGTAACGTACATACACTGCTTTTTAGGCAGTGTTTATTTTTTCTAATTTTGGTCAAGTTTTTCTGAAATTTTTTTCATAATTAATTATCTTTTTACAAATAATAGTAGGGAAAGTAATTTTTTTTATGATTTTTTGCGAAAAATCAATGTTTTTCTTTAGTGAAAGCATTTTCATGTGGTATAGTGTTCAAAATATCATAAAGAGGTGAATAAGCATGAATGATGCAAGTGGCATTGGCAATGACCAATGGAAAACTAGATTTGGATTTATGTTAGCTGCAATGGGTTCAGCAGTAGGACTTGGTAATATATGGCGTTTCTCATATGTTGCAGGTGAGAACGGCGGGGCAACATTCTTGTTTGTGTACCTAGCTTTCATTCTATTAATCGGTATTCCATTACTATTAACAGAAACGAGTATAGGTAAGGCTGGAAAGATGGACGCAGTAGGTTCATTTAAAAAATTAGCTCCTAATACAAAATGGCACTTAGTAGGCTTAATGGGTGTATTCGGAGGAATACTAATCTTAAGCTTTTATATTGTCGTTTCGGGTTGGTCTTTATTTTATTTATATCAATATATAACCGGAGCTTTTTGGACGGAACCAGATGGTGGTTTTGGCCAAGCGTTTGAAAGTTGGATTTCAAATCCGTTTGCACCATTGTTTTGGCAAGCACTTTTCCTTGGAATAACCTTGTTAATTGTTATGAATGGGATTAGTAAAGGGATTGAACGCGCTAATAATATTTTTATGCCAGCTTTAGCAATTTTAATGATTTTTATGGCGATCTATGGTCTGACTTTAGATGGAGCATCTGAAGGATTGGCTTTCTTATTTACTCCAGATTGGTCACAATTAGGAAACCCATCGATTTATGCAATGGCACTAGGTCAAGCATTCTTCTCCTTAAGTTTAGGGATTTGTGGGATGCTAACGTACAGTAGTTATTTAAAAGAAAAAGATCGTTTACCAGGAGCAACAGTCGGTATAGCGCTAATGGATACTGTGTTTGCGGTTATCGCTGGTATTATGATTTTTACCGCTGTATTTAGTTTTGAAGTAGATACTGCTTCAGGCCCTCCATTAGTGTTTATTATCTTACCGAGTATCTTTGAAGGCATGCCAGCAGGTAATTTGATCGCAATAGTATTCTTCGTATTATTGACGATGGCGGCATTTTCTTCTGCTTTATCTTTATTAGAACTGCCGGTTGCTTACGTTCATCGTACGTTAGGATTATCACGTAAAGCAGCAACGTTTGTGTGTAGTGGAATTATCTTCACACTAGGAATTGCCTCTTCTCTTGGATTTGGTATTTGGAGTGGCGTAGAATATAACGGAAATAACATTTTAGATATGATCGACAACTTTACGGCAAACCTGATCTTACCACTGGGTGGACTCTTAATGGCCATTTTCGTTGGTTGGTATGTCAAGCGTGATCAAGCCATTCAAATGAGTGAACTGCAATCAGCAGGGCTTCAAAATATCTGGTATACACTTGTTAGATACGTTATTCCAGTAGTAATGGCATTTATCTTATTTGCATCCTTGTTCGGATTTATGTAAGAGCTAATGTGTATGTTATAATTTATTTGAACAAATTTAGAGGAGACGGTTACACATGCCAGTATCTTATCAAGCCATTGTGCAAAAAATGAAAGAAGAATTAGCTGAGATTTCTTCTGATGCAACAGATGAGGAAGTAATCAAGCAATTTTACGCGATTCGCTCCCTTGCTGATGTCGTAATAGGTAGCTCAGGTCAGGAATTTAGACAGACTACTTACAAAGGCAAGCAAGAGAGTAGTAGCGAAATCTCTAATTTAGAAGCTGAAAAAATGGGAATCCCAAAAAAGGATACACCAGAGCAAAATAAAAACCGGCTTGATGCAGATGATGCAAATGGCGATTCCTTGTTCGATTTTTAAGAGATAGAAAAGGGAGTTTGTAATGAAATTATTATTAATGATCGGTGCGATTAGCGGCTTTATTACAGTTGCTCTAGGCGCATTCGGTGCTCACGGTTTAGAAAATCGGCTAAGTGAAAAGATGCTACAAACATGGGAAAAGGCAGTACAGTATCAAATGTTCCATACCATGGCAATTTTTATTGCAGGGATTTTACTGATTAGAACAGAAATCGGAATGTTTCAGGGTGCCGCGTGGGCATTCTTGATCGGAATTGTGCTTTTCTCAGGAAGTTTGTATATCTATTCCCTTACAAGTGCAAAGACGTTTGCGATGATTACACCAGTGGGAGGCTTAGCCTTCTTAGTTGGTTGGGCGATCTTAGCCTATGGAATTACGCGAATGACTTTATAGAGTTCAAGGCTACTGACCTTTATGGTGAGTAGCTTTTTTTGTCTGGTAGATAGTAAATTTTTGCTGGTTGTTCACGTTTTTATGTAAAATGAATCGTATAATGATGTAAAATAAAATTAATAGCGTTACATAGAATAGAAAGGAAGTTACTAGATGAAACGTTTATTCATGCTAATACTTGTCGGGACTTTATTATGGAACATGTCATTGTCAGCTAGTGCAGACGAGGTGATGGATTATCGAATTGCGGTAGAAGATCATTGGTATGTCGTCCAAGATGATTATGAATATATTAATTTACATTATGTCTTATTCACAATGGACGCTGTTTTTACGGAAGATGAAGCGGAGCGTGAACAGTGGACAAGCCAAGTGGACGAGACGGCAGCTGAGGAATTACATGAATTTTTCTATGCAGAAGAACTGGATAACTTGGAATATACAGAAGAAGTAAGGGACTATTTAGAAGCGAACTTTGATGTAGAAGAAGATGAAGGTGGATTTTTCAGTGCCATTGGAGGTTTCTTTCGATCGATTGGAAATTTCTTTGCTAACTTATTCTAAAGGTCTCAGCTTTTCATTGAATTTTGAATGTGGCACAATAGAACTGATGAAAGCTTAAAGGAGGTTCACGTCATGAAAGAATTTAACACGAATGATCAAAGTGGAGATAAAAAAGATAATCAATTCACGATTATGAAAGACGATCCAATTGACGGACACCCTGGTTATAGTGGTGGAGGAGCATTTAGTTTAGAGAACTTGTCCCCATTAATCGTGGATCCGAATGAAGATAAAGTGTGGGTCGACATGGGTGCGATGCATGCGAGAAGTGAAGTAGAGAAGCGAATTAAATTCGTCACAGATAAAGAAGAAGTTCCAAATGGCTTACCATATTGGATCGTTTGGGTTACAACAGAACGATCAGAGAAAGGCCCTTACTATTACGGAGTTGCTGCTAGCTATTTAGAAGTTGACCGACCGGCAAAACGTGGGTACAAAATCTTAGCAGAACACGTGAATGGAATGGACAAATCTTTAAAAGGGCGTCATGTATTAGATAAAATTGATCCTCACTCCAAGAAACTTTTACGTGAATTCTTACAAGAGTTCAACCCACAATACTGGGAACTAGCAAGTGATGAGTTAAAAGCACTATTAGCTGACTAGAAAATGGGTGAGATTTTGTCTTATTTGTGAACAATTCAAGTAAGGATTGTACTTTAAATAAATCCTTTGTACAATGAAATCAAACATGCGGTTTTATTCATGTTTTATTAGGACAGATAAACGCGGTTGGCGAACCTGGAAACGCCAACCGTGTTTATTTTTTTATGTGGAAGTGGGTAGGTCGCGCTGCAATCAGTCGTTAACGCGATTCAATCAGTTGTTAGGAAGTCCAATCAGTTGTTAAAGCGATTCAATCAGTGGTTAGCACGGTGCAATCAGTTGTTAGGAAGTCCAATCAGTCGTTAGCACG
>NZ_KE383978.1:221449-437208 GCF_000423105.1 Halalkalibacillus halophilus DSM 18494
TGCAATCAGTTGTTAGGAAGTCCAATCAGTCGTTAACTCGGTGCAATCAGTTGTTAGGAAGCCCAATCGCCCGTCAGCGCAAGTCAATCGCTCGTCAGAAAGCTCAATCGCCCTCCAACGCTACTCCACTCAAACAGTCCTCACACCCAACACATTAAAAAACCTCGTCACACATATCGACCGGCGCAGTGCCATCGAGGAAGTACATAATTTTTGCTCGTTCTTCACAGCCGGGGCCGGATAGTTTTCCGCTCACTGGGTCGACTTTAATAACATCGACGCCAGGTGGTGCTTCGAAGCTTTTTCTTGGTAGCCCAGCGTGAAGTTCTTCCATATAATTTGCCCACACATTTTTAGCTGCCTGTAAATTTAAATTCCCTGTCAGTTCTTCGTTTTGATCGTACCCAGTCCAAACAGCAGTCGTATAGTCTGGGGAGTAACCGATCATCCAACTGTCATTTGGGGTGGTTCCAGATTTCCCGGCGTAATCGCGCGTTAGTATGTCTGAAATACTAGAGCCAGTTACGTTCATGTATCCGTTCAGCCGTTCATCGAACATTCCGGTTAATAAACTAGTTAAAACCGCACTATATTTCTCATCTAAAATCCGCTCGGGAACGGCTGCCTGGTGTTGGTATACTATTTCTCCTTCTCGATTTGTAATTTTCTCGATAACATAAGGTTCCACACTCCACCCATTATTCGCAATTAAACTATAGGCATTTGCCATTTCCATAACCGAAACAGATGCCGTACCCAGAGCGAGTGATGGTACTGCAGGTAGATCTTCGTCAATTCCAAACACGCGAGCAGATTCTACTAAATTTTCAGGTTGAACAAATAGGTTTGTTTTCACCGCATAAATATTATCGGATAAAGCGACTGCTTGAGCTAATGTAATGGGTTCTTCCGCGTAATAATCATTAAAGTTTGTCGGTGCATACACTTCTCCATTATCTAGCGTGAAAGAAGTTGGTGTGCTTTCAAGTGTTGTTGCTGGTGTGTACCCATAAACCAATGCCGCATAGTACAAAAATGGTTTGAAGGTTGATCCAGTCATTCTTTTAGCTTGTGTGACACGGTTAAAAGAACTTGATTCGAAGTCTCTGCCGCCTTGTAAAGCGACAATTTTTCCAGTTGCTTGCTCGAGTGTAACTGCACCGATTTGTAATTGCGAACGTGGCAAGTGCTGGTAAACATTCGATTCAAGTTTTCGTTGGGCATCCTGATTAAGCGTCGTATAAATCCGGTAACCAGCCTCTTCCATTTTTGCTCGGTCTAAATCTAAAAGGTCTGAAGCTTCTTTTAACGCATAATCCACAAAATAATCCGCTGTTTCTTCATGGATTTCATCCGGATTTTTAAAATTTAAATGTTGATGTAGTGCTTCTGAATAATCTTCTTGATTTAAAGTTCCAATATCATTCATTCGGCTTAAGATCCATTCTTGTCGCTCCTTGTTATTATCCTCAGATACTAGAGGTGAATAAACAGATGCTCCTTTAGGAATAGCTGCTAATGCTGCAGATTCAGAAGCGTCTAGGTCGATCGCTGATTTATCAAAATAAAAATTACTAGCAGCCTCAATTCCATACTGGCCATGTCCAAAGTAAATCGTGTTTAAATAACCAAGAAGAATATCCTCTTTTGATTCGAAGATTTCTAATCGAAGAGCTAGCATCGCTTCTTGAATTTTACGGGTCCATGTTTTGGTATGGGTAAGGAATACGTTTCTCGCATATTGTTGTGTAATTGTGCTTGCTCCTTGAGTTTTATCAAGCGAACGAATATTATGGTAGACGGCAGAAGCGATTCGTTTCATATCAAACCCAAAATGATCATAAAAATGCTGGTCTTCTGCAGCGATGAAAGCATCAATAACATGTGGAGAAATCTCCTCTAAAGGAACAGAATGGCGGTTCTCATTTCCGTGACGAACGGTTACAACTTGTTCATCTTGGTCATATACAATCGTGTTTTCCTCCGTTTCGTAGACTGGAGGACCTTGCATAATAGTATATAGAAGCACTACTAGAATGGAAGATAGTGCGAAGATTGTAAGGAATGTAGTATATATGAATATTTTTTTAATCATGATTTCTCCCCAATCGTGGTTTTGCTTACTATTTATTATGGAAAGATTTAGCTATATTTATACTAGGTGAAGGCATGGTATAATAAACTTTTCTTCTCATTTTTAAAAAAATTAGATATAATACATAAGATATAGATTTGGTTTTACTGCGTAGGAAGGACGATGACTTTGCAAGATAAAATGATTAATGTTGAAATTCAAGTAGGTACAGGAATTACAGACCCAAATGGAGTAGATGAATCGATTAGCCGAAAAGAAAAAGGTTCATACTTGAGGAAGGGTAATTTACATCTACTTAAATATAATGAAGAAATAGAAGGCTTCGGAGAGATCATTACCACTTTTATTATTCAAGATAATAAAATCACTTTAAAACGTGAAGGTGCTGTGAAAATGCATCAAGTCTTCCGAATAGGTAAAAGTACGGAATGCGTGTATCGCCATCCACATGGACAATTCCGGATGGAGACAACGACACATCAAATGAAATATTTAAAAGGACAAGAAAATAAATCTGGTAAGCTATTTGTAGAATATGACGTTTCTTTAAATGAAGACGAGCCGCGCTTGCATCAGCTTGAACTAGAATTCTATGAGGAGGAAAAATAAGTGAGTGTAGTAGAGGAAGTAGAGCAACAATTAAAACATGCTATTGAACAAGCTGTATTAAAGGCAAAACTCGCTGAAAAAGAACAGCTTCCTGAAATCGTTTTAGAAACACCTAAAGATAAAAACCACGGAGACTATGCAACGAATATAGCGATGCAGTTAGCTCGTATTGCTAAAAAAGCTCCTCGTGAAATTGCTCAAGATGTTGTTGATCATTTCGATCAAGCACAAGCATCGGTGAAACAAATCGAGATTGCAGGGCCAGGCTTTATTAACTTTTTTATGAATACGAGTTATTTAACAAGTGTTGTAGAGAATATCCTAGAGCAGCCTGACCAATTCGGTGAAACCAATGTGGGGGATGGAAAACGCGTACAAATTGAGTTTGTATCTGCAAATCCAACCGGTACCCTTCACTTAGGACATGCACGTGGCGCAGCATATGGAGATACACTTGCTAACGTTCTAACGAAGGCGGGGTTTGAGGTAGAACGTGAATATTATATTAATGATGCAGGCAATCAAATCGATAACTTAGCAAAATCGATTGAAGCTCGCTATTTTGAAATTTTAGATCATCCAAAAGAGATGCCTGAAGACGGGTATCGCGGAGAAGATATTATTCAGTTAGCCGAATCATTAAAAGGTGCTTATGGCGATCGTTTGTTAGATAAAACAGAAGTGGAACGGTTAGAAATTTTTCGTAAGTATGGATTAGAACACTTACTGGTTGGAATCCGTAAAGATTTAGAATCATTCCGAGTGCCATTCGATTCATGGTTTTCCGAGTCTACTCTTTATGACGACAAGTTAATTGAATCAACAGTTGATCGTTTAAAAGATCGTGGGTATATTTACGAAGCAGATGGTGCAACTTGGTTTAAATCAACGGAGTTTGGTGATGACAAAGACCGTGTGCTTATAAAGCAAGATGGAACTTATACGTATTTGACACCCGATATCGCCTATCACCAAAACAAAATTGACCGAGGGTTTAATGAGTTAATCAATATTTGGGGTGCTGACCACCATGGCTATGTCAAACGGATGAAAGCTGCCATTCAAGCATTAGGTAACCCTGAAGAAGTGTTAGATATCAAAATTACACAAATGGTTAACCTTTTCAAAGATGGAGAAAAAGTGAAGATGAGTAAGCGAACAGGAGAAGCAGTTTCGATGGTAGAATTAATTGATGAAGTCGGGCTGGATGCGACACGTTATTTCTTCTCGATGCGATCTAATGATTCCCATTTAGATTTTGATATGGACTTGGCAAAGTCACAATCAAATGAAAATCCTGTATACTATGTCCAGTATGCTCACGCACGTATTTGTAGCATGCTTCGTCAAGCAGAGGAAAAAGATGTTGACGTAAATAAACGTGGCGAATTTCATCTATTAACTTCTGAAAAGGAAGTCGAACTATTGAAACGCTTAGGTGATTATCCGCAAGTAATTGCAGAAGCGGCAGACAAAAAGATGCCACACCGAATCCCGCAATACGTATTTGATTTAGCAGCGGATCTACACAGTTTTTACAACGCAGAAAAAGTGATTGATTCTAATAATGAAGCAGTGACGCTTGCTCGTGTTGGACTAATGCAGGCAACTCGAGTTGTATTAAAAGATGCGCTTCGGATAATTGGTGTGGATGCACCAGAGAGAATGTAATCGAAATATTGAAAAAGAGGCTAGGACAGAAGTGTCTATGGTCATGAATATTCCGAACAAAGCAGATAAAAAGCGGATGAAATAGACGGAGACTCCTGTGGGAAATAGAGCTCAGGCGAGACCCCGGAATGCGTAGCATGAGGAGGCTCACCAGCTCCCCACGGAAAGCGCAGTCTATATCAGGAGCGAGTTAGTCGCACTGCATTTTATTGTTCGGATTTTCATGCTAACACTTTAATTTGTTCCAGCCTCTTTTTAATTAGGTCCAACAAATTATTCTTCATAAATCAACTGGTCAACCATTGACTGAATGCTCATTCATTGTATAATGTAAATAATAAGAATAATTCATCAAATCAAGTCGTATTCGTGATAGAATAAAGAGTATATAATCGAATATTACTTTGGTTTCACCGGGTTGATCTATACTTAGAAATAAAATGGGGGTAAGGAAATGGACATGTTAATCATGTTAAATTGGATCGCATTCTTAGCAGTCACCGCTTATGGGCTATTCCTCTTCGTTCAAGTGGTTCGAACAAGAATTGGGTTTATAAAGATGGGACGCAAAGAGGAATATGATAACGATTTCAAAGATCGTGTACGTGATATTGGCATTTACGTCTTTGGTCAGAGAAAATTACTGAAAGATAAAAAATCAGGAATCATCCACGTGATGATGTTCTATGGTTTCTTACTTGTACAGTTTGGTGCAATCGATTACATATGGAAAGGACTTGCACCTGAGTCACATGTACCTCTGGGGATCTTCTATCCAGGGTTTGTATTCTTCCAAGAATTAGTTACTTTAACTATTTTAGTTGCCGTTGTATGGGCATTTTATCGACGTTACATTGAAAAACTCGTACGTTTAAAAAGAGGGTTTAAAGCCGGATTAGTACTGATTTTTATAGGAACATTAATGGTTACTGTACTAGCAGGTAATGGTTTTGGGCTAATCTGGCATGGTCATGACTTAACCTGGTCAGAACCAGTCGCCTCAGCTATTGCCGCTGCCTTTATGTGGATGAGTCCAACTGCAGCAGCTGTCATGTTTTATGTAATGTGGTGGATCCATTTATTCGCGCTATTAAGTTTCTTGGTGTATGTGCCACAATCCAAGCACGCACACTTAATCGCAGGACCTGCTAACGTATTTTTTAATCAAGATAAGAAGCACGGAAAGCTTCAAGCGATTAATTTTGACATGGATGAAATGGAAGAGTCTGATGAAGAGCCTAGCTTCGGGGTAGGTAAAGTAGAAGACTTTAATGAATTACAGTTACTAGACTTGTACGCATGTGTGGAATGTGGTCGTTGCACGGACGTCTGTCCAGCTTCTGGATCAGGTAAAATGCTTTCTCCAATGGATATCTTAATTAAAATCCGTGACCACTTAACTGAAAAGGGTGCTGCCGTTACAGGAAACACTCCTTGGGTTCCATCTTATGCATTTGCTGGAACTGCAGGAAACCAAGCTGCTAATCAGGATGAATCATTGGCAGAACAAGTAGTTAATCAAAACCTACTTGGAGATGTTGTAACAGAGGAAGAGCTTTGGGCTTGTACGACGTGTCGTAACTGTGAAGACGCTTGTCCAGTTATGAACCAACACGTGGATACGATCATTGATCTTCGACGCTATTTAGTAATGACAGAAGGTAAGATGGACCCTGAAGCGCAACGTGCCATGACAAACATTGAACGCCAAGGTAATCCATGGGGTCTTTCTAAGAAAGATCGTGAAAACTGGAGAGAAGTGGACGAAACATTAAATATTCCAACAGTAAAAGAATTAAATAAAGAAGGCGAAGAGTTTGAGTACCTATTTTGGGTAAGTTCAATGGGCGCTTATGACAATCGTAGCCAGAAAATTGCTATGGCATTTGCCCGACTAATGAACAAAGCTGGAGTCAAGTTCGCTATTTTAGGAAATAAAGAACGTAACTCTGGAGATATGCCTCGCCGAATTGGTAATGAGTTCCTTTTCCAAGAGTTAGCGGAAAAGAATATTCAAGAATTCCAGAAAAACGACATTAAGAAAATCGTTACGATTGATCCGCACGCTTATAATATCTTTAAAAACGAGTACCCTGACTTTGGTTTTGAAGGGGAAGTATACCACCATACGGAATTATTAGCAGACTTAATAAAAGAAGGTAGATTAAAGCCAGAACAAGCAATTAATGAGAAAATCACTTTCCATGACTCTTGTTATCTAGGTAGATATAACGAAGTATATAATCCACCTCGTGATATTTTACAAGCAGTACCAGGTGTTGAATTCGTTGAGATTGCTAGAAACAAAGAGAATGGAATGTGCTGTGGAGCCGGTGGTGGAATGATGTGGATGGAAGAAACGACAGGAAATCGTATTAACGTTGCTCGGACCGAACAGGCACTTGATGTTCAACCTGATACGATCTCAAGTGGTTGTCCATATTGCTTAACCATGTTAACGGATGGTACAAAAGCAAAAGAAGTAGACGAAGAAGTTACTACACAGGATGTTGCGGAAGTACTAGAACGTTCTATTTTTGGAGCACCTGCAAAAGTGGAACAGCCTGCATAAATACCCATACTCCCCTTCCAGTTTTAAAAGTTAAAATTGGAAGGGGAAGTTATGTGTCAAGACACAATTGAATACTTATTCAGTTATATGAATATAATGTCGCAGATATGACACCGAGTCAGAAGTCCTGCAAAAATTGTAGAAAAATAAAAAATAAAATATATTTTTAGAAAATTGCTAAAACAGGTTGCATTTTCATCATTAGTTTCTTAAAATAAGACTTATCAAATTTAAATTGGACACAGATTTGGAAATAAACAGAAAAGAGATAACAATCTAATTACAAAGAGTCGATTAAATCAACTCCATAGATTACAAAGGTGTTAAAATTTTTTTGATGTAAATTTTCAAAATTTACAATCAATTAAAGAATTATCTCACAAAGTACTTACAACTAGAGTAAAACGAAAGTGTAGGGTGATCGTTTTGAGTGATACATTATTATTAGAAATAAAGAATTTAAAGACTTCTTTTCGTATCGGAGAGGAATATTACGCAGCTGTTGATAATATCTCTTTAGATGTTCGCCACAATGAAGTCTTGGCATTAGTAGGGGAATCAGGATCTGGAAAGAGTGCTACAGCGTTTTCCATTATGAACTTACATAATCGCGCTAAAATCGAAGGACAAATTCTATTTAATGGGCGTGACATAGCAAACCTTCCTCCAAGTAAAATGAATAAGCTTAGAGGAAATGAAATCTCAATGATCTTCCAAGACCCATTAACAGCATTAAACCCGTTAATGGAATGTGGGAGGCAGATTGAAGAAGTGTTAATTCTTCATAAATCTAATATGTCTAGTAAGCAAAGAAAAGCATATGGAATTGACTTGTTGAATCAAGTTGGTATCCCTAGACCGGAAAGAATTTATGATCAATTTCCACATGAACTATCTGGCGGAATGCGCCAACGTATCATTATAGCAATTGCCATTGCAAATAAGCCGGAATTACTTATTGCTGATGAGCCAACAACGGCACTGGATGTAACCATTCAAGCACAAATTCTTGATCTAATCAGAGAGTTAAAGAATGACTTGAACTCTGGGGTTGTCTTAATTACACACGACTTAGGTGTCGTTGCGGAAATGGCAGATCGCGTAGCTGTTATGTACGCTGGACAAATCGTAGAAATAGCCGATGTAGAAACATTATTCATTCAACCATTACATCCGTATACACGTTCTTTACTAAGCTCCGTACCAAATGCTGAAGGTACAGATGACAAATTACATGTAATTCAAGGAATTGTACCTTCCTTAAAACACCTTCCTCGTGAAGGGTGTCGATTTAAAGATCGTATTCCTTGGATGGATGACTCGGTACACGAAGAGCATCCAGAGCTTCATGAAGTTAGCCCTGGCCACTTTGTTCGTTGTACATGTTACCAACATTTCCACTTCCCAGAACAGAATGAGGAGGAGCAGGCTCATGGCATTACTTAGAGTAGAAGATTTACAAATCTACTTCCCAATACGTGGAGGGATTTTAAATAGAAAGATAGATGACGTAAGAGCAGTAGATGGGGTCTCATTTGAAATCGAACAAGGTGAAACATATGGTCTTGTAGGAGAGTCAGGCTCAGGTAAAACAACTACTGGTAAAGCAGTAATGGGGCTTAACAACATCACTGGTGGAGATATTTACTTCGAAGATAATCATTTGAACCCTGGAAAAGGGAAAAAGGTAGATGTTCGTAAAGATGTGCAAATGATTTTCCAAGATCCGTATTCAAGTTTGAACCCTCGTAAACGAGTAATTGATATTATAGCTGAACCAATTCGCAACTATGAAAAACTAACGAAAAAACAAGAACTTCGTAGAGTACAAGAATTGTTAGAGCAAGTGGGGTTAACACCAGAAAGTATTTATAAGTATCCACATGAGTTCTCTGGTGGACAAAGACAAAGAATCGGTGTAGCAAGAGCGATTGCTTTGAAGCCGAAACTAATTATCGCAGACGAGCCCGTATCGGCACTAGATGTTTCTGTACAAGCGCAAGTATTGAATTTCATGCAACAAATCCAAAAAGATCTAAACTTAACATTCCTATTTATTTCTCACGACTTAGGAGTAATAAGACATATGTGCGACAAGATCGGCATTATGTATCAAGGCCGATTTGTAGAAGAAGGGTTGCGTGATGAAATATTCACAGACCCACAACATATTTACACTAAACGATTAGTTGCGGCAATACCAGATATCGATCCGAGACGACGTCAAGAGCACCAACAGTACAGAGAACAAGTTAAAGAGGAGTACCAAAACTCATTCAATGACTACTTTAATGAGGATGGCCTTGCTCACTCGCTAAAATCTATCACCGACACACATCGTGTAGCGTTGCCAGAGAGAGGTTGATCAGGTTATGTGGAAATTTATAGTTCGAAGGTTAATCATTACGATGCCGCAAATCGTATTACTTAGTTTATTCGTATTCATAATGGCTTCGTTTATGCCAGGTGATGCACTAACAGGACAAATTGGACCTGATGTTGACCAAGACAGACTGCAAGAATTACGTGAACAAATGGGCCTCAACAATCCTTGGTACATACAATATCGAGATTGGATATTAGGCGTCTTCCAAGGTGACTTTGGTACGTCTTTCCGTTACAACATGCCAGCATCGGAGATTATCCAACAACGTATGATTAATACCATTTGGTTGTCATTAGTTTCTCTTATTTTCATTTATGCATTAGGAATTCCAATGGGTCTAATCAGTGGACGTTATAATGACAAATTGATTGACCAAGTAATCACAAGCTACACTTACTTAGGATTTGCAACACCAATCTTTATTTTTGGTTTAATTGCACTTTGGGTTGGTGGATTCCAGTTAGGTTGGTTCCCGACCGGTGGATCTGTAGCACCTGGGTTAGAACCAGGCTCACTAGAATATATATTGAGTAAAATTCACCACCTGTTACTTCCAGGACTAGCTATTGCATTAATTGGTTTAGTTGGTACTGTGCAATATTTACGTAGTGAAATTATTGATACAAAACAAAAGGATTTCATTATTACAGCACGAGCGAAAGGTGCACCGGAACAACGTGTGTATAACCGTCACATCTTCCGAAATTCCGTTTTACCAATAGCAGCATTCTTTGGTTATGAAATTACATCATTAATCAGTGGAACAGTATTTATTGAGCAGATCTTTAGTTATCCAGGAATGGGTAACTTGTTCCTAGAATCAATTAATATTCGCGACTATACAGTAGTTACAGCACTTGTACTTCTGTTCGGTCTAGCAGCGATTATAGGGGCATTACTATCTGACATCATTTTAAGTATTGTCGATCCACGCATTAGGATTAAGTAGAGATGAACAGCTCAGGGGGTGAAACGGATGGAAGATAAGAAGACGGCAGCTGATGTAGAACAATCAGTTGATCCAAAAAAAGTTGAAAAGAGTCCTTCTGGTTTTAAAACGATCTGGAAGGAAATTATGAAAGATAAATTAGCGTTTATTTCGCTTATATTTTTAGTATTAACAACACTTTCTGTATTTATTATATCTTTTGTATTAGACCAAGAACAGATTGTTATGGTTGATCCATTTTCTTTGTATGAATCACCTTCAAGTGAATGGTGGTTAGGAACTGATTATGGTGGGCGTGACGTGTTTGGCCAATTAATAATTGGAACGCGCAACTCACTAGCAATAGGGATACTTGTAACATTACTATCCGGTTTCGTCGGCATTGTTTTCGGTGTCGTTTCAGGTTACTTCGGTGGTCAAGTTGATAACGTCATGATGCGTATTGTTGACTTTTTCATGGTCTTACCGAACTTAATGGTAATTATTGTGTTTGTATCAATCGTACCAACGTATAGTGTTTGGACATTTTCACTAGTAATGGCATCCTTTCTGTGGATGGGGATTGCGAGGTTAATTCGTTCAAGAGCCTTACAAGAAAAAGAACTGGATTATGCGCAGGCATCCCGTACTCTAGGTACATCACACGCTAAAATCATTTTCACGCAAGTTCTACCAAATGTTACTTCATTAATTGTTGTAACGATGACTCTGAACTTAGCTGCAAATATTGGAATTGAATCAGGACTTTCCTTCTTAGGGTTTGGTTTCCCTGAAAGCACTCCAAGTCTTGGTACATTGTTAAGTTATGCAAGAAATCCACAAACTCTAGAGTTTCGTTGGTGGATTTGGGTTCCACCTGCAGTATTAATCTTACTGCTAATGTTAGCTGTTCGTAACGTGGGAGAAGCGTTAAAACGTGCTGCCGATGCGAGACAGAGAAGAGCATAAGAAACACTATTAATTTGTTACCTTCGTTGGTTTTAAATGAAATCAACGTTTGTATATAGTTTCACAAGTCAGGTTACTGACTTACCTAGTACTTAAATTTAAGGGGAGGTATTATGATGAGCAAATCATTATGGGGAAAGTATTTCTTTGTCCTAATGCTCGCTCTAGTACTTGTACTAGCTGCATGTGGCGGCGATGATGATACAAGTGAAGAGGGTGACGATCCAGAAACGGATCAGGAAGAAACAGATGAAGGTGAAGATGACGGCGAAGACGCTGATTCAGAGGAAGGAACAGAAGAAGAGGACGATGCTGACGTTGAAACAAACGAAGATGGCGAAGAGCTATATGACATCGAAGACTTTGATACTGTTGTTTCTAATGATGGCGAGCCAATGGACGGAGGAGAATTAACTTACGGTCTTGTAACTGATACTCCGTTTGAAGGTACGTTGAACTTTAACTTCTATTCAGGTACTTACGATGCAGATATTTTGCAGTGGTTAGATGAAGGTTTCTTATCAATGGATGACAACTACACTTACACTCAAGATGGTGCGGCTACATTTGATGTAGATGAGGAAAACAGCACGATTACTTTTACGATTAATGATGATGTATATTATCATGATGGTGAGCAAGTAACAGCTGAAGACTGGGTTTATGCTTATGAAGTAATTGGACACCCTGATTATACAGGTGTTCGTTATGGTACAGCTGGCTTCACATTAATTGAAGGTATGGAAGAATATCATGCAGGTGAAGCTGATGAAATTTCAGGTATTGAGATTCATGACGATTTATCATTCACAATTGACTATGAGCGTCTAACGCCATCTCTATTAACTGGTGGTATTTGGACTTATAGTATGCCAAAACACATTTTTGAAGGAATGGAAATAGCTGAAATGGCAGAGTCTCCAGAAGTTCGTGAAACTCCAGTTGGTTTCGGTCCGTACAAGGTTGATTCCATTGTACCTGGTGAGTCTGTATCATTAAGCAAGCACGAAGATTATTGGCAAGGCGAGCCTAACTTAGATTCATTGACTCTTCAGGTAGTAAACCCGAACGTAGTCGTGCAATCTTTAGAAAATGGCGAAGTTGACTTAGTAACTTCATTCCCAACAGATCAGTATCCAGATAATGCTGATATGGAAGGTGTAGAATTCTTAGGTAACATCGACATGGCTTACACTTACATTGGTTTCAAACTAGGTGACTGGGATGAAGAAGCTGGTGAAGTTAACTATCAAGGCGAAGACATGAAGATGGGTGACGTTGAACTACGTCGTGCTATGTGGCATGCAGTTGATAACGATGCAGTAGCAGAAAACTTCTATCATGGTTTACGTTGGAGCGGAAGCACGTTAATTCCACCTTCCCACCCGGCTTATCATGATGAGTCAATCGAAGCACCTGGTTATGATGTAGATGAGGCAAATCGTATCCTAGATGAAGCTGGATATGAAGATACAAATGGTGATGGTAATCGTGAAACTCCAGATGGTGAAGAGTTAACAATTAACTTTGCATCTATGTCTGGTGGAGACACGGCTGAACCGATCGCTAACTACTACATGCAAGCTTGGGGCGAAGTTGGCCTAAATGTTGAATTAGTAGACGGACGTTTACTTGAATTTAACTCTTTCTATGATCGTGTTGGTCAGTCTGGTGAAGACGATCCAGATATCGATATTTATCAAGGTGCATGGGGTGTAGGTAGTGATGTTGATCCGACTGGTCTATATGGTCGCGGACAACTATTTAACTTCCCACGTTATGCAAGTGAAGAAAATGATGCTTTATTAGAAGACGGTTTATCGGATGAAGCATTCGATCAAGAATACCGTCAAGAAGTATACTCTGAGTGGCAGGAATTAATGGTGGAAGAAATTCCAGTATTCCCAACACTTTATCGTGCAATCCTGTACCCAGCTAATGAGCGTGTAACTAACTATGACATTAACGTTCACTCTGGTGGAACAGAATACGATTTATATGAAATTGGTGTAACTGAAGAAAGCCAATAAAGTAATGCAGAAAAGACCTCGGCCTTTGCCGAGGTCTTTTTGTGTCAAATAAGAAAAACAGCAGTGCTCCTTTTGTGAAAATTGGGACACTGCTGTTTTCAATTTGATATATACAGTTATATCTACATAACTAAAATAAAACCCAAATGCCATTAGGATCTTCTACTTGGTAGTTACCTTCTTTATCATCCTTTATTTCATAGCCTAAGACACTCAATTGATTAACAATTGATTCCTTCATGTCTTCAGAAATATTCAAAGTATAACTTTGTAGTCCTATTTCGTTATTTTCCTGTCGCCTGCCATTTGCTGTAAACCATGTGTTTAGCGCAACGTGATGATGATAATTTTGGTCAGACAAGAATAAAGCCTGATCACCATAGGATGCTACTTCCTTAAGCCCGATCCCCTCTACATAAAACTTACGTGATTCTTGTAATCGATTGGCTTTCAAATGAATATGGCCAATAATCGTTTCAGGTGGTAAGCCTTCAAAGGAATCTTCGTTTGCTTCTTTCAATAATCCATCAACATCGAGTGGTTCTGAGACCATTTCGACCTGGTCTTTTTTCCATGACCAAGAATCAAATGAACGATCTCGATAAATTTCAATTCCATTACCATCGGGATCTGCTAAGTATAAAGCTTCTGATACACCGTGGTCGGATGCACCTTGAATCTGGTGATTATGTGTAATGAAAAAGGTAAGTACATTTGCAAGGGCTTCTCTTGTAGGTAGTAACAGAGCCATATGAAATAAGCCAGTATGTCCATTCTGAAGTGGGGTTGGATGATCGACTTCTAATAATGTAAGAGAGGCAGGTTGTTCTCCGAAAGAAAGTACCGCTTTGCCTTTTTCTTTTTCTACTACAGTCATCCCAAATAATTCATGGTAAAAGTTTAAGGAACGCTTCAAATCTTTTACTTTTAAGTTAACATGGGAGACATGTGTGGTTGTTAACTGATGAAAATTCATATAATTCACCTCTTTATATCTTTTCCAAAGTATAACATATTATCTTGAATTCATAGCATTATTCGCTTAGCGATCGACAAGAAATTATAGATAATTTAGAAATCGAGCGAACGCTCAATCGATTATATGTTATACTAATTGGTAGCGGTTACAAACAAGGAAATGGGAGGAATTACATTGACTAAAACAGTGATTGTATCAGGTGCTAGAACACCTTTTGGTAAATTCGGAGGAGGTTTAGCGCCATTAACGGCGGCTAAGCTTGGAAGCATTGCAATAAAAGAAGCATTGGTTCGTTCCGGTGTGGAAGCTGAACAAGTAAGTGAAGTGATTATGGGTTCTGTATTGCAAGGTGGACAAGGGCAGTTACCTTCTCGCCAGGCAATGAGAGAAGCAGGCCTTCCATGGGAGACAAAAACGGAAACAATTAATAAAGTATGTGCATCAGGTATGCGCAGTGTGACACTAGGTGACATGATGATTCGTTTAGGAGAAGAAGACGTCATTGTTGCTGGTGGAATGGAAAGTATGAGTAATGCTCCTTATTTCATGCCAAGTGCTAGATGGGGTATGCGTATGGGTGACCAGAAAGTTGTCGATATGATGGTGCATGACGGTCTTACTTGTAGCTTTGAAAATGTGCATATGGGTACGTATGGAAATCGTACGGCTTCAAAATTTGATCTATCACGTGAAGATCAAGATAAATGGGCTGCACAAAGTCACGAGCGTGCTCTTGATGCGATGAATTCAGGTCGTTTTGATGATGAAATAGTACCAGTAGAAGTACCTCAACGTAAAAAAGATCCTATTAAAATCGAAAGAGATGAATCTCCACGTGAAAACACGACAGCAGAAGGATTATCAAAATTACGTCCTGCGTTTGATAAGGATGGCTCGATCACAGCTGGAAATGCGCCTGGAATTAATGATGGTGCAGCTGCGATGGTTTTAATGTCAGAAGAAAAAGCGAAACAAGAAGGTAAAGATGTACTTGCAACAATTATTGCTCATGAGGAAGTGGCTGTGGAAGCGGAGCGTTTTCCAGAAACCCCGGGCATTGTTATTAACAAGCTTTTAGAAAAAGTAGACTATACATTAAAAGATATAGATTTATTTGAGGTGAATGAAGCGTTCGCGGCTGTATCCCTAGCAAGCGGAAAAATTGCAGGTCTCGATCATGAAAAAGTAAATGTAAATGGCGGAGCAGTTGCGTTAGGTCACCCGATTGGTGCAAGTGGAGCTCGAATTATTTTAGCACTTGCTTATGAGTTAAAGCGCCGTGGTGGTGGTCTTGGAATCGCGTCAATCTGTTCTGGCGGCGGTCAAGGAGATGCTGTATTAATCGAAGTAAAATAATAGCTAGGGGGAACTAGAATGACAATCAAAACAGTAATGGTGATTGGAGCAGGGCAAATGGGAGCAGGCATTGCACAAGTTTTTGCTCAAGCCAATTTCACCGTGAAATTAAATGATCTATCTGAAGAAGCGCTGGAAAAAGGCTTAAACGGAATTGATAAAGTATTAGCGAGAAATGTAGAAAAAGAACGAATGACGGAAGAAGAAAAGTCTAAGACATTAGCAAACATCACCACAACGTCTGACATAAAAGATGCACATGATTGTGATTTAGTAGTGGAAGCGGTTGTTGAAAACATGGATGTGAAAACAAAAGTGTTTCAACAGTTGGATGAAATCACGCCAAAGCATGCCATTTTAGCATCGAATACGTCGTCTTTACCTATTACGGATATTGCTGCAGTCACGAATCGTCCGGAACAAGTAATTGGTATGCACTTCATGAATCCAGTGCCTGTGATGAAGCTTGTGGAAATCATTCGTGCGATTCAAACAACAGATGCAACATATCAAGCTGTAGAAGAAGCGACGAAAGCATTAAATAAAGCTCCTGTTGAGGTGGAAGATTATCCTGGGTTTGTATCGAACCGAGTGTTGATGCCAATGATTAACGAAGCAATTTACACCGTGTTTGAGGGAGTTGCTAAGCCAGAAGATGTCGACCAAGTCATGAAACTAGGTATGAACCATCCAATGGGGCCACTACAGTTAGCAGATTTTATCGGACTAGACACGTGTTTATATATTATGGAGATCTTACATGATGGATTTGGCGATAGTAAATACCGTCCATGTCCGCTTCTTCGTAAGTATGTAAAAGCTGGCTGGTTAGGTAAAAAATCCGGACGAGGTTTTTACGTGTATGACTAAAGAAATGGATGGTGGAACAAGGTGAAACTAAGTTTTACAGAAGAGCAGGAAATGATGCGTAAAATGGTTCGCGATTTTGCACAAAAAGAAGTCGCACCGGAAGTAGAGCGAATGGAAAAGGAAGATCGTTATCCTGAAGAACTAGTTGGGAAAATGGCTGAGTTAGGTCTATTAGGGATCCCTGTTTCAGAAGAAAATGGCGGAGCAGGAATGGACTACACTTCTTATATTATAGCGATTCATGAGCTTTCTAAGGTGAGTGCAACTTTAGGAGTCATTTTATCCGTGCATACTTCAGTTGGTACTTTTCCAATCTTGAAATTTGGTAGTGAAGAACAAGTGAGCCACTACATTCCAAAGCTTGCAAGTGGAGAGTACGTTGGAGCGTTCGCGTTAACGGAACCAGGAGCAGGAAGTGACGCGGGTAGCTTGAAAACACGCGCTGTGAAAGATGGCGATGATTATATTATTAATGGTTCCAAAGTGTACATCACAAACGGAGGCTACGCTGACACTTATATTGTCTTTGCCAACACGAACCCAGAGGAAAAAAGTAAAGGCGTTTCAGCATTTATCGTGGAAAAAGATACTCCAGGATTTGAAATTGGAAAAAAGGAAAAGAAAATGGGGTTACATGGCTCGAGTACGGTAGCTTTAAGCTTTGATAATTGTCGCGTCCCTGCGAAGCAGTTATTAGGCCAAGAAGGAGAAGGATTCAAAATTGCCTTGGCTAACTTGAATATCGGTCGAATCGGAATTGCTGCACAAGCACTAGGTATTGCGGAAGCTGCATTAGAAGCAGCTGTTGACTATGCAAAAGAACGTGAACAATTCGGTAAGCCAATTGCACAGCATCAAGGGGTTTCCTTTAAATTAGCTGATATGGCAACCGCCGTCGAGAGCTCCAAGCTGTTGATTTACAACGCGGCTTCTATGCATGAAGCGGGGATTGACTGTAGTAAAGAAGCCTCCATGGCTAAGAAGTTCGCTTCTAAAACAGCCGTGGATACAGCAATCGAAGCGGTGCAAGTATTTGGCGGATATGGGTATACAGAGGACTACCCAGTTGAACGCTATTTTCGTGATGCGAAAATTACCCAAATATATGAAGGGACGACGGAGATACAAAATATTGTAATCAGTCGTCATTTATTGAAGTAACTTTTCGCTGATTTAGTGAAGTTATGAGATTTCTGGATATACGGTAAATTTTGTGGATTTATGCTAATATTTCTGGAAAAAAACGCTACTTTTCTGGATATATGTTTGTTTTTGTGGATATAAATCATGCGAATAAAAGAGGAGAGATTATAGATGAATTTTCAACTAACAGAAGAACAGCAAATGCTACGTAAAATGGTGCGTGATTACGCGACGAAAGAAGTGGAGCCAACAGCTGCAGAACGTGATGAAGAAGAGCGCTTTGACCGTGAAATTTTTGACAAAATGGCGGAACTTGGGCTTACAGGTATTCCTTGGCCAGAAGAGTACGGTGGAATTGGATCGGACTTTGTCAGCTACGCAATTGCAGTCGAAGAACTTTCACGCGTGTGTGCTTCCACAGGTGTAACGTTATCAGCTCATATTTCATTAGCGAGCTGGCCGATTTATACTTACGGAAATGAAGAACAAAAACAAAACTTCTTACAACGTCTAGCAACTGGGGAAGCTTTAGGGGCGTACGCTTTATCTGAACCGGGTGCAGGAAGTGACGTGTCATCGATGAAATGTTCTGCAAAAGCTGATGGCGATGATTATATTTTAAATGGTAGTAAAGTTTGGATTACAAACGGTGGAGTTGCTGACATTTACGTTGTATTCGCTAAAACGGATCACGACGCGAAACATAAAGGGATTTCCGCGTTTATCGTAGAAAAAGGCACGGACGGTTTCACTTTCGGTAAGAAAGAAGAAAAGCTAGGGATCCGTTCCAGCCCAACGACAGAGTTGATTTTTGAAAACTGCCGTGTGCCAAAAGCGAACATGCTCGGAGCAGAAGGTGATGGTTTCAAAATTGCGATGACTACACTTGATGGTGGACGTAATGGTATCGCTGCTCAAGCTGTTGGAATCGCACAAGGCGCGTTAGATGCTGCTGTTGATTATGCAAAAGAGCGTGAACAGTTCGGTAAGCCAATTGCCCAGAATCAAGGTATTTCGTTTAAACTTGCTGATATGACTACAGAAATCGAAGCTTCTAGATTACTTACTTACCAAGCAGCTTACAATGAGTCAGCAGGAATTCCTTATCAGAAGGAATCAGCAATGGCGAAGCTTCTAGCAGGTGATACGGCAATGAAGGTTACAGTAGAAGCGGTGCAAGTATTCGGTGGATATGGTTATACAAAGGACTATCCAGTAGAACGTTATATGCGTGATGCGAAAATCACACAGATCTATGAAGGAACTCAAGAAATTCAACGTCTTGTAATCGGACGTATGTTGACGAAGTAAATCTAATTAAGTAGTAACAGTATTCTTTTAAAAGTTATTGCTGAAATCATACTTGGTTCCACTGGGTTGTTGTATTGTAATGAGCGAAGGTGACGACTCCGGTGGGATTAGCACGAGTCTCGAGACCCCGGAGGAAGTGATTTTCTTCCGAGGAGGCTTGAGCCGTGCCCCACGGAAAGCGTTCACCGAAAGCGAATTACAATAACAACAACGGACATCGTCAAAGCTATAAATAGTAACAAACAGAAAGGAAGTGATCGTATTACAACAGATGCTCATGCTATTGCAGATCGTGTGGCAAACCAAGACCAGCGCGCCCTTGCTAAAGTGATTACGATGATCGAAAATGACCATCCGAAAAAACTTTCGATTATGAGTGATTTGAATGCACGTAAGAAAAATGCGCATTACATTGGAATAACCGGTTCACCTGGTGCAGGCAAAAGTTCGGTCGTCGATCACTTCCTGACGTTACTACGAGAAAAGAATAAAAAGATTGCAGTCATAGCTGTCGATCCTACCAGCCCGTTTAGTGGAGGTGCTTTACTAGGAGACCGCGTACGAATGCAAAAGCACTTCACGGATGAAAATGTGTTTATTCGTAGCATGGCGACTCGTGGAAGTATCGGGGGTCTTGCCAGAGCTACCAAAGATGCGATCAGGGCTTGCGACGCATATGGTTTTGATTATATTTTAATTGAAACGGTCGGTGTTGGTCAGTCAGAACTCGATATTATGAAAGTGGCGGACACAACAGCCGTTGTCTTAACTCCGAACTCGGGTGACATCATGCAAGTGTTTAAAGCAGGAATTATGGAGATTGCGGATTTGTTTATTTTAAATAAGTCTGATCTTCCAGGAGTAAATAAGTTGAAAAGCCAACTAGAAGACTTGATTCATATAGCAGGTCACAAGGGCCTCGAGCCACCAATTATTGAAACAACTTCTTCTGAAAAGCCGAGTGGATTCGACAACCTATATGAAGCTTTTAACAAGCATTGGACATACTTAGAAGAAACGAAAACAGGTAAAGAAAAACGCCAGGAACAGCTACAGTATGAGGTTTATGAACTGATTCAAGAAGAGTTATGGAAAGAAATTAAACAATCGATTGAGCAAGATGAAGCAAAGCAAAGAAGCTTATCTGAACATGGGGATCCATACCAAATCGCAGAACAATGGTTAAAAGAATGGCGAAGGAATAGGAAGGGTGATTCAGGTGGTTAAGGACATCGCTTCATCCATCAAGGACCAAAAGCTTGTAGAGAAACGCCGAGCGGAACTTCAAAAAGGTGCCGTTAGTTTGTTTAAACAAAAGGGATTTCATCGTGCAACGACACGTGAAATTGCACAGGCGGCAGGATTTTCGATTGGAACACTCTATGAATATATAAGAAAAAAAGAAGATGTATTATTTTTAGTATGCGATGCCATTTATGATGAAGTGAAGGCTCGAATGGAAGCTGTCATTGATACCAACCAAGCTTCTGAACATGCTCTCTATGAAGCTGTAGCTTCCTATTTTCAATTGATGGATGATATGCAAGATGAAGTGCTCGTACTTTATCAAGAACTTAAAGCGCTACCGAAAGATGCACAAGAGTATGTGTTGGATAAAGAAATGGA
Source organism: Halalkalibacillus halophilus DSM 18494 (assembly GCF_000423105.1). Lineage (GTDB taxonomy): Bacteria > Bacillota > Bacilli > Bacillales > Alkalibacillaceae > Halalkalibacillus > Halalkalibacillus halophilus. The sequence continues at coordinate 241,995 of NZ_KE383978.1, forward strand.
GATGTTGGCCTTTTTTGAAAGGCTTTTAGACAACAGTTCATCAGAGTTTCTATCTACACAACAGATTAATTTAATTGCTCATAACATTCTAATCCAAGGCCAGATGTGGGGATTCAGAAGGTGGGTCATGCAAAAGCAATTCACATTAGAAACATATACAGAGGAACAATTTAAACTTTTGAAAAGCCAGCTTGATGGACTAAAAGCAAGCCATCAATCTACTGGTAAAGTAAGCTCATAAGAGAGGAGAATTGACATGCAACAAGTAGAGCCATATGAAGTGAACCATCCTGTACGTTTTGTAACAGCTTCTAGTTTATTTGACGGTCATGATGCTTCCATCAATATCATGCGTCGAATTTTACAAGCGAGTGGAGCAGAAGTAATCCACCTTGGACATAACCGTTCGGTAGAAGAAGTGGTGAATGCGGCAGTACAAGAAGACGCACAAGGTATTGCGATTTCATCTTATCAAGGGGGCCACGTCGAATACTTTAAGTACATGGTTGATTTGTTAAATGAAAAAAATGCCGGTCATATTCGTGTATATGGTGGCGGTGGTGGAGTAATTATGCCACGGGAAATCAAGGAGTTACACGATTACGGTGTTGCTCGTATTTTCTCACCTGAAGATGGACGTGAGACGGGGCTTCAAGGAATGATCAACCGCATGTTAGAAGAATGTGATCACCCAACCCCGTTTGAGTTAGAAGAAGATGCGAAAAAGGCGAAAGAAGGTAATTATCAAGCAATTGCACGACTTATTTCACACGTAGAAAATGATCATGTTTCAAGTGAAAAATTGGCGGAACTATTAAAGGTTGAGGGATCGAATATTCCTGTTTTAGGAATCACAGGTACAGGTGGTGCTGGTAAAAGTTCTCTTACTGATGAGTTGATTCGCCGTTTCATCAACGAAGTACCAGACAAAAAAATTGCTATCCTTTCTGTGGATCCAACGAAGAAGAAAACGGGTGGAGCTTTATTAGGTGACCGTATTCGTATGAACGCGATTTTTAACCCTCGTGTGTACATGCGTTCCCTTGCTACTCGTGACTCTAAAAGTGAGCTTTCCAAAGCTATTTTAGATGCGATTGATGTGGTTAAGGCTGCAGATTTTGATTTTGTAATAGTGGAAACTAGTGGAATTGGACAAGGAGACGCTGAAATTACGGAAATTACGGACCTATCGATGTACGTGATGACAGCAGAATTCGGAGCTCCGTCTCAACTTGAGAAGATTGATATGATCGATTTTGCAGATTTCATTGTCATCAATAAATTTGAGCAAAAAGGTTCAGAGGACGCTCTTCGTCAAGTACGTAAGCAGTACGAACGTGGACATATGCGTTTTCATGAAGATCATGAGACATTCCCAGTTTTCGGCACCATCGCAAGCCAGTTTAACGACCCAGGAACGAACACGGTCTTCGCTTCGATTTTAGAGACGTTGAACGAACGTTTTGATTGGGGCGCGGAAGTTCCATTCGATACGACCATTAAGCTAGTGGAGAAGCAAAACTTGATTATTCCTCCAGAACGACGTCAATATTTACGCGATATCGTTCAGGCAGTGCATAGCTATAAAGAAGATGCGGTAAAACAAAGTGAAGCTGCTTCGAAACTTTATCAGTTAAAAGGTGCACAAGATGAACTTGGAGAAGAAGGAAAAGCTCTCCAGTCCTTAATTGAACGTTATGAAGAGGCGTTAACAGATGAAAGTAGAAAGAAGTTAGAAGACTATAATCAACTACAAGATACGTACACAAAAGATGAGATGTCGTATGAAGTTCGCGGAAAAGAATTTAAAGTGGATTTAATGACAGAAAGTATTTCCGGTATTAAAGTTCCAAAAGTTGCCTTACCTAAGTTCAATGACTGGGGCGACCGTGTCAAATGGATGTTCCTTGAAAACGTACCTGGTTCGTTCCCGTTCACAGCTGGAGTATTTCCATTTAAACGGACAGGGGAAGACCCAACACGACAGTTCGCTGGAGAAGGGACACCGGAACGTACGAATCGTCGTTTCCATTATTTATCGAAAAATGAACCTGCGAAACGTTTAAGTACAGCGTTTGATTCAGTGACATTATACGGGGAAGACCCAGACGAGCGTCCAGATATTTATGGTAAAGTCGGGGAATCTGGCGTGAGCATCTGTACAGTGGAAGACATGAAGAAGCTATATGACGGTTTTGATTTATGTGACCCATTAACATCTGTATCGATGACGATTAATGGACCTGCTCCGATTATTTTAGCGATGTTCTTTAATGCAGCGATTGATCAACAAGTTGCGAAATTCACTGAAAAAGAAGGTCGCGAGCCAAACAGTGAAGAGCGTCAACAGTTAGAAACGGAAACAATTTCTGTTGTTCGTGGAACAGTGCAAGCAGATATTTTAAAAGAAGACCAAGGACAGAACACATGTATCTTCTCAACAGAATTTGCGTTACGTATGATGGGTGATATTCAAGCACACTTTATTGAAAATGAAGTACGTAACTATTACTCTGTGTCGATCTCTGGGTATCACATTGCGGAAGCTGGTGCGAACCCAATCAGTCAGTTGGCGTTTACGTTAGCAAACGGGTTCACCTATGTGGAGTACTATTTGAGTCGCGGGATGGACATTAATAAATTTGCGCCAAACTTGTCGTTCTTCTTTTCAAACGGACTAGACCCAGAATATACAGTAATCGGCCGTGTCGCGCGTAGAATCTGGTCGATTGTTATGCGTGATAAATACGGTGCAAACGAACGAAGCCAGAAGTTGAAGTACCATATTCAAACGTCAGGTCGTTCCCTGCACGCACAAGAAGTCGACTTTAATGATATCCGTACTACATTGCAGGCATTGATTGCGATTCAAGATAATACGAATTCACTTCATACGAATGCTTATGATGAGGCAATTACGACACCGACAGAAGAATCTGTGCGTCGTGCCATGGCGATTCAGATGATCATTAATAAAGAGTTTGGCTTAACAAAAACAGAGAACTCTCTACAAGGTTCGTTTATTTTAGAGGAATTGACGGAATTAGTAGAAGAAGCTGTGTTACAAGAGTTCGAACGAATCAATGATCGTGGCGGCGTATTAGGAGCAATGGAACGCCAATACCAACGCGGTAAAATTCAAGAAGAATCCTTATATTATGAAGGCAAAAAACATTCTGGTGAGCTTCCTATTGTAGGAGTTAACACGTACCAGAATCCAAACCCACCTTCCGAAGATGAAATCAACGCAATGGAAATTGCAAGAGCATCTCAAGAAGAGAAACAGCAACAAATTAAAAACTTACGTGACTTCCAAAAACGTAATGAAACTGAAGCGGAAGTAGCATTGAACCGCTTGAAAGAAGTAGCATCTACAGATGGAAACATTTTCGCAGAACTACTTCACACGGTTCGCGTAGCAAGTTTAGGACAGATCACCAACGCATTATACGAAGTCGGCGGACAATATCGTCGAAATATGTAACCTATTAACAGAACCTTCTCTCGATTGATTCGAGGGAAGGTTTTTTCTGGTGCTGTAGGAGTCTACTGATGCAGAAGTGGATTGGATTCGGATATCAGCCGTCAGCAGAATATATCAGCGATAGCGTTGAAATATGAACTAACCCAACATGATTGTCATAAGCTTCATTCCAATCCACAGCTTTATATTGACTGATAGGTATGATATTCTGTAAACTAGGAAATTAGATATGTATAAACTGAAATTGAAATTTTTAGCATGAGATGATGAAGGGGTGCTGGTTGTGAGCATAGACAAATATACTAAGGATGAATTAAAAGAGCTTTCCATGATTGAAATCGCTTATGAAGTGATGACAGATGAAGGTAAAGCAATGAACTTCCAAGATCTGTTCAAAATAGTATCAGAATCAAAGGGATTCACGAAGAAAGATAAAGAAAAGTACATTTCCCAGCTGTATACTGATATTAATGTTGATGGGCGCTTCTTATCTGTAGGTACGAATATGTGGGGCTTGAAGTACTGGTACCCTGTCGATCAAACGGAAGAAGATGCTTTCGTTGAAGAAAAGCCTAAGAAGAAAAAGAAAAAAGCTGCACCGAAAAAGAAAGCGAAAAAGAAGGCGCCAGCGGAAGATGTAACTTTAGAAGATGAATTGGATGACTCTGCTCCAGAAACGTCAGATGAATTATTTGATGATGAAGTGGTTCCGGAGCTCGGAGAAGAAGATCCGAATGAAGTTTTAGATGATGAGCTGGATGATGAAGACGATGAGGAAGACACAACAAAGTAATTGAAGTTCATCTTGACTTTACGTTCGTTCAGGCGTAATATTCTATGTGGGCTCTCTAAAATAAATAATAAGCTCCCGATTGAATTCGGGAGCTTTTTTTGTTTTTTATATAGGCTTTTCGATATTTTAAGACTGGAAAGGTGAGGAACATAATCATGACGAAGTATATTTTTGTAACAGGTGGAGTGGTTTCTTCTTTAGGGAAAGGGATTACAGCTGCATCACTAGGTAGACTATTAAAGAATCGTGGACTAAAGGTGACGATTCAAAAATTCGATCCATACTTAAATGTGGACCCAGGCACAATGAGTCCATATCAGCACGGGGAAGTATATGTTACAGAGGACGGGGCAGAAACAGACCTCGACTTAGGCCACTACGAACGTTTCATTGACATTAATTTAAACCAATACAGCAATATAACAACTGGTAAAGTATATTCTTCTGTCATTCGTAAAGAGCGTCGCGGAGATTACTTAGGTGGTACGGTACAAGTTATTCCACATATAACGAATGAAATTAAAGATAAAGTGTATCAAGCTGGCAGAGAAACGAATGCAGACGTCGTGATTACCGAAATCGGCGGGACGGTTGGTGACATCGAAAGCTTGCCGTTTTTAGAAGCAATTCGCCAGCTGAAAAGTGATGTAGGAAGAGATCAAGTAATGTACATCCATTGTACGCTTGTTCCTTACCTTAAAGCTGCTGGGGAAATGAAAACCAAGCCGACACAACACTCGGTAAAAGAGTTGCGTTCGCTAGGTATTCAACCGGATGTCATTGTTTTACGTACGGAAATGGCTATAAGTAAGGATATGAAAGAAAAGATTGCGTTGTTCTGTGATATTAACGAAAACGCAGTAGTAGAAGCACGTGATTGTGAAGTATTATATGAAGTTGCACTGGATATGAAGGATCAAGGGTTAGATCAACTTGCTTGTGACCACTTCCAGATTAACTGTCCAGAAGCGGATATGACAGAATGGAACCATTTAATTAATCAAGTTAAAAACCTATCGAAAACAACGACCATCGCACTTGTCGGAAAATATGTAGCCTTACAAGATGCGTATTTATCGGTAGTAGAAGCATTGAAGCATAGTGGTTTTGCTTATGATTCTGATATTGAAATTAAATGGGTCGCTTCAGAAACGTTAACTACTGACAATGTAGAAGAAACCTTGGCTGATGTAGACGGTATTTTAGTGCCTGGAGGGTTTGGAGATCGCGCAATTGAGGGTAAAATTGAAGCAATTCGTTATGCGCGTGAAAACAAAGTTCCTTTCCTAGGGATTTGCTTAGGTATGCAGCTTGCTACAGTGGAATTTGCCCGTAATGTGCTTGGGTTAACAGACGCACATTCAGCAGAAATTCAACCAGATACACCACATCCAATTATTGATTTATTACCAGAACAAAAAGATATCGAAGATCTAGGTGGAACACTTCGCCTTGGTGTCTATGCTTGCCGTTTAGAAGAAAACACAAAAGCCTACGAAGCTTACCAAGATGAAGTAGTGTATGAACGCCATCGTCACCGTTATGAATTTAATAACTTTTACCGAGACGACATGGAGGCAAACGGTTTTAAATTTTCAGGAAAAAGTCCAGATGGTAGGTTGATTGAAATTATAGAAGTGGAAGATCATCCATTTTTTGTTGCGTCTCAATTTCACCCAGAATTTAAATCTAGACCAAATCGTCCACAGCCGTTATTCAAGAAATTTGTCGAACATTGTGTAAAATAATCGAATAAGACTGCATTTTTAAACGATTACGAATTTTTAGAATATCTAGGCTTGATTTCCCACACGATTTCTATTAAGTTTAGGAATAGATGCTTACTTTATTTGAAAAAGTTAGGTGGGAACTATGAAACGTAAAAGTGTTATAGTCGTTGATGATGAAGACGGAATTCGTATGCTCCTCACGGAAGTTTTTCAGCAAGCAAATTATGTGGTGGAATCATTTTCAAATGGGGAGCATGCACTTCAATCCGCATCACTAGCGAAAGCAGACTTGTTTGTGGTTGATTTCCTTTTGGATGATATGAGAGGGGATCAATTTGTTCAATCATTACAAAATCTCGTGGGAAAAATTCCATTTATCATAGTTACAGGTCTCTCCGCACATGAAGTAAGAACAAAATCTAAAGTTCAAATTGATCACATTTTAGAAAAGCCATTTTCTCTCGATAAATTGGTCGATTTAGCCCATGAATTAACAACTAATTAAACGTACTCCACTTTTCTATAGTTGCGAAATGGCGGTGCAATTGGTATTCTATAGTTATGAATGAACAATCTATTACATAAGCATGTAAATGGGTTGGAGGAGGATCTCATTGTGCCATTTATCGTCAGTGCGCGAAAGCAAGAATTCTCAACAAGTATAAACCGTTATTAGGAATGGCTGATCCTGTTTTTGGGTTGGCCTTTTCGTGTTTTTTTAGAAAAAATAGATATGAGATAAGGGGTTTTAAACATGAAGTTTTTTATTGATACAGCAAATATTGCAGAGATTAAAGAAGCGAATGAACTCGGCATTCTTGCAGGAGTGACAACGAATCCATCGTTAGTAGCGAAGGAGAATGTTTCTTTTCATGATCGTTTAAAGGAAATTACAAAGGAAGTAACAGAAGGGTCTGTCAGTGCAGAGGTAATCTCTGAAGACGCACCTGGTATGTTAAAAGAAGCAGAAGAACTTATTAAAATCGCTCCAAATATTACAATTAAAGTTCCGATGACGTTAGAAGGTTTAAAAGCCTGTAAAGCATTGACTGATCAAGGTGTGAAAACAAATGTTACGTTAATTTTCTCCGCAAATCAAGCCTTGTTAGCAGCGCGTGCAGGTGCTACATATGTGTCACCGTTCTTAGGGCGTTTAGATGACATGGGTCAAAATGGAATGAACTTAATTGCAGAAATTGCAGAGATCTTTGACCGTCACGGAATTGAATCACAAATTATCGCTGCGAGCGTACGTCACCCAATGCATGTACACGAAGCTGCATTACACGGGGCACACATTGCGACTATTCCATTCAAGGTCATTCAACAGTTAGTGAAACACCCATTAACGGATCAAGGAATCGAAAAGTTTTTACAAGATTGGGAACAAGCAAATAAAGCATGATTTTAAATTGGCAGCACATACTATAATCAAGTGCAATGCCTTTTGAACCCAAAAAAACAACCACTGTAGAGGAGTATTCATATGGAAAAGTTACTCATCGAAGGAGGCCACCAATTAAGAGGTACCGTTCGAGTAAGTGGGGCAAAGAATAGTGCAGTTGCTTTACTGCCTGCGACGATTTTAGCAGGGGGAGAAGTAACAATTGAGGGCCTTCCGAATATTTCAGATATTGATACACTTAAATTATTATTAGAAGATATTGGCGGCACCGTTTCCCAAGTGGGAGATGATGTTACGATTGATTCATCAAAAATGATTGCGATGCCACTTCCAAATGGCAGAGTTAAAAAATTGCGTGCATCCTACTATTTCATGGGCGCAATGCTAGGTCGCTTTAAAAAGGCAGTCATCGGTTTACCGGGAGGCTGTGATTTAGGTCCACGCCCAATTGATCAGCATATTAAAGGATTTGAAGCTTTAGGTGCTGAGGTTACGAATGAACAAGGTGCTATTTATTTACGCGCAGAGAAGTTAACTGGGGCGAAAATTTACCTTGATGTCGTAAGTGTTGGTGCAACGATCAACATTATGCTAGCAGCCGTTCGAGCGGAAGGAAAAACGGTCATTGAGAATGCTGCGAAAGAACCAGAAATCATTGATGTTGCAACGCTTTTAAATAGTATGGGCGCGAACATTAAAGGTGCTGGTACGGATGTGATTCGAATTGAAGGAACAGAAGAATTAGGTGGATGCAAGCATACGATTATACCAGACCGAATTGAAGCTGGTACGTATACGATAATTGCTGCAACGAAAGGGGAAGAAGTCGTAATTGATAACGTGATCCCCACTCACTTAGAATCGCTTACTGCAAAACTTCGTGAAATGGGCGTCGTTATTGAAGAAGACGGGGACTCCTTATTAGTTCGAGGAAACCGTAAGTTAACTGGGGTAGACATTAAGACATTAGTTTATCCAGGTTTTCCAACCGATCTTCAACAGCCGTTCACTGCATTGCTAACACAAGCGAGCGGTACGAGTATCGTGTCTGATACGATTTACCAAGCACGTTTTAAACACGTCGATGAATTAAGACGAATGAATGCAAAAATTAAGGTGGAAGGTAGCTCTGCAGTTATTTCTGGAGTGACACCTTTAGAAGGAGCTAAAGTAAAGGCGAGTGACTTACGTGCAGGGGCGTCCCTTGTGGTTGCTGGGCTGATGGCAAATGGTGTGACAGAAATTGTTGGGATTGAACACATCGAACGAGGATATGACCAAATTACAGAGAAATTGACCAGCTTAGGTGCACACATTTGGCGTGAACAGATGACAGAAGAAGATAAGCGGTTATTTCAAAACGCTTAATGGGAGTTTGTAAACTGGGGAGGAAACCATACAATGGAACGTAGTTTATCAATGGAAATTGTCCGTGTAACAGAGGCAGCGGCTTTAGCGTCTGCTCGCTGGATGGGTCGTGGAGAAAAGGAAGAAGCGGATGGCGCTGCAACAGAAGCAATGCGTACGGTTTTTGATACAATTCCAATGCACGGTACAGTCGTGATCGGCGAAGGGGAAAAAGACGAAGCTCCGATGTTATACATAGGAGAAGAAGTAGGAAGTGGCAATGGACCTGAAGTAGATATTGCAGTTGATCCGGTGGAAGGTACAAACATTGTTGCTTTAGGTACTTGGAACGCACTATGTGTAGTTGGCATCGCAGACCGAGGTAATTTATTGCATGCTCCAGATATGTACATGGAGAAAATAGCAGTAGGTCCCGAAGCGGTTGGCAAAGTTAGCTTAGACTATTCTGTTGAAGAAAATTTGCGTGCAGTCGCGGAAGCAAAAGGAAAAGATGTGGAAGACGTTGTTGCAGTGGTGTTAAACCGTCCACGTCACCAAGAATTAATTAATGAAATTCGTGAAGCAGGTGCCAGAATTAAATTAATTCCAGATGGGGATGTAGCCGCTTCGATTAATGCTTGTTTTGACGATACAGGTGTCGACATTTTAATGGGAGTAGGTGGTGCACCTGAAGGCGTACTTTCTGCAATCGGATTAAAATGTCTAGGCGGCGAAATCCAAGGCCGTTTAAAACCTGTCGACAAAGAACAAGAGCAACGATGTGTCGAAATGGGAGTAAAAGACGTTAGTACAATCCTTTATATGGACGACCTTTGTAGTGGCGATGATGCGATTTTTGCCGCAACAGGTATTACGGATGGAGAACTTTTAAAAGGCGTTCAGTTTAAAGGAGATAAAGCTACGACAGAAACAGTGGTTATGCGTGCTAAATCTGGAACTGTTCGATTTATTGATGGGAACCACAGTTTACAAAAGAAACCTAACTTAGTGATGGAAGATTAATTTAAACCTCAGCCGAGAATTCGGTTGAGGTTTTTGACTTACTATGGAGAGTTTTGAGTGGCGTTCTGGAACCGCTTCCGGCGGATGGCAGCTCTAATCGGGTGTATAAGTTCTTTTGCCGGCATACGGGTTCATATACGGGCGCACGGACTCTTTTGCCGGCAAAAGAACGCTACATTCAGGTGTAAGAACTTGAATGCCGGCATAACGATTTTATACCGTTTCAGTTCCAATTTTATTTCTGCTTGCCAGCTAGTTTGAATAACGATATACTAGAAGAGTTAAAGGATTTATCCTCTATTTTTCACTTCAAATAAACGAAAATCAGTCAATTCTTACTTATTCCAATAAAAAACTAACATAAAACTTAAAAATAAATTAAAGAGTGGTGTTCTTGTGTCAAAATCAATAACAATTTCCGAATTGGAAACAAAGACGCTGAAGGATTTATATGCCCTTGCGCGTGATTTTGGTGTTTCTTATTATGCGAAATTAAACAAAAAGGAATTAATATTTGCTATTTTAAAAGCGCAAGCAGAAAAAGAGGGTCATCTTTTCGTCGACGGTGTTTTAGAAATTATTCAATCGGAAGGCTTTGGCTTCTTAAGGCCGATCAACTATGCACCAAGTGCGGAAGACATTTACATTTCTGCTTCCCAGATCCGTCGTTTTGACTTAAGAAACGGGGACTTAGTTTCTGGTAAAGCTCGTCCACCTAAAGAGAATGAACGTTATTTTGGATTATTGCATGTCAGTGCAGTAAACGGTGATAATCCTGAGAGTGCAAAAGAGCGTATTCATTTCCCAGGTTTAACGGCACTTTATCCAGACCGTAAAATGAATTTAGAAACGACGAAAAATGTATTATCAACAAGGATTATCGACATGATGTCACCTGTAGGTTTTGGACAGCGTGGACTTGTTGTTGCCCCTCCAAAAGCGGGGAAAACAACAATTTTAAAGGAAATGGCTAATAGTATTTCAAAAAATCATCCGAATTCTAAGTTGATTATTCTCTTAATTGATGAACGACCAGAGGAAGTAACGGATATTGAAAGATCTGTTGCTGAGGATGTGGATGTAGTCAGTTCAACATTTGATGAAGTACCACAAAATCATATTAAAGTATCCGAACTCGTATTAGAGCGTGCTATGCGTTTGGTAGAACATAAGCAGGACGTAATTATTTTAATGGATAGTATTACGAGATTAGCTCGTGCTTATAATTTAGTAATTCCACCAAGTGGACGTACTTTATCTGGTGGTATTGATCCAGCTTCTTTCCATCGACCGAAAAGGTTCTTTGGGGCTGCTCGAAATATTGAAGAAGGTGGGAGCTTGACGGTTCTAGCAACAGCTCTAGTGGATACAGGCTCGCGTATGGACGATGTGATATATGAGGAATTTAAAGGAACAGGTAATATGGAGCTTCATTTGGATCGTCAAATGGCAGAAAGAAGAATTTTCCCAGCAATAGACGTACTCCGCTCCGGTACTCGAAAAGAAGAGTTGCTTATGCCGAAGGAGCAGTTGGATAAAGTTTGGGCAATTCGTAAAACGATGCAAGACCAGCATAATTTCTTGGACCGGTTCCTAAGAAGACTTCGTCAGTCAACTACAAATGAAGAGTTTTTCAAGATTATGAATGATGAAATGAAAGGAAAGAACTAACTTATAGGAGCATGATGTCTATAGTGGTTCATCCTTTTTCCGATAAAAAAACAGCTTGCAAAACATACTTCGAGTTGATATAATCACTCTGTATGAATGAAAGAAGATAAATCCGTCTTACATGATATGACGGTTGAAAACAACTCTGTCTCAAAATGATTCAGGGCAAGGAGGAGTGTTAATCATGAAACAAGAATTACATCCGGATTACCGTAAAGTTGTATTTTTAGATACAAGCTCTGATTTTAAATTCCTTACAGGTTCTACTTTAGAATCTGAAGAAACGATTGAATGGGAAGACGGAAACGAATACCCATTAATCCGTGTTGAAATCAGCTCGGCATCTCACCCGTTCTATACTGGTAAACAGAAGGCGGACAAAGTCGGTGGCCGTGTCGACCGCTTCAAGAAAAAATACAACATGTAATAAAGTTGGATTTCTTACAAAAGGAGCTGGCTGTTCCATTCAAACAAACACCATAGCAGAAGATGAAAATTGTTCTCTATTGGTGTTTGAGTGGAGCGGTCAGTTTTTTTATACTTAAAAAGCGAAAATTGACGAATAATGAATTGAAAATGGATAAACGAGGTGCGAATATATGATGTATGTTATGGAGCAAAATGGCTGGGTAGAGGTCATCTGCGGAAGTATGTTTTCTGGAAAATCAGAAGAGTTAATTCGCCGCGTAAGAAGAGCTACATATGGAAATTTAGATGTGCGTGTGTTTAAACCAGCACTGGATGATCGCTATGAAAAGGAATCGATTGTGTCTCATAACGGGAATTCAATCATTGCTCGACCAGTAAATTCCATCCATGATATTGAATCGGATATCACGAACGAAGTAGACATTGTTGGTATTGACGAGGCGCAGTTTTTTGAAGAAGATGTGGTAAATGTTGCCCAAAACCTAGCTGACCGTGGCATTCGTGTGGTCGTTGCCGGGTTAGATTTAGATTTCCGCGGGGAGCCATTCGGACCAATGCCGCAACTAATGGCGCTAGCTGAAACAGTGACGAAACTGAATGCAATCTGCCCGCATTGTGGATCCCCAGCAAGTCGCACCCAAAGACTAATTGACGGAAAACCAGCGTCATATGATGACCCGGTAATACTTGTCGGAGCGTCAGAATCGTACGAGCCACGTTGCCGTCATCATCACGAAGTCCCAAACCACCCAAGAGCGGAAAAAGCAATGAATAATCAATAAGGAAGCTTGGCTGCGCGCCAAGCTTTTTTCTATTTTAAAGCATCGATATTTTATAATGGGAGTATAGAAACCGAAAGCGGGAGTATAGATTTTGATAACGGGACTATAGAATTCAATAATAGGAGTATAGAATCAAATTACTGCGCAGGAGCCTCACCTCACTTCACAAGCCTCAGCTAATAATCATTTCCTCAATCTCATCTTCACGTTTCGAAAATCCTTTTTAGGGAAAAAGACTATTAATGGAAGCATTCGATAGCGTAAAACTATGCAGAAGGTGGGATTGTGAATGTTCGAAAAACGCACAGGAGAAATTATCGTCGATCAATTATTGGAGTGGGGTGTGGACCATATGTATGGCATGCCTGGGGATTCGATAAATAACTTAATTGAAGATCTTCGCAAAAAGCAAGATAAAATCGCGTTTTATCATGTAAGGCACGAAGAAGTTGGGGCGTTGGCTGCCGCTTCTTATGCGAAATTGACTGGTAAGCTGGGTGTCTGTTTGTCAATTGCAGGGCCAGGTGCAGCACACTTGATGAATGGGTTATATGATGCGAAGCTTGATCGCGCACCTGTATTGGCACTAGTCGGCCAGGTAGAAAGCTCGAAAGTAGGTACGCATGTTCACCAAGAAATTGACTTAGAACAACTTTTCAGCGGAGTGGCAGTGTATAGTAAACGGGTAACTTCGGCTGAACAAATGCCGGATATGTTAAATATGGCGATTCGACAGGCATATAATCATCAAGGTGTCTCCGTTCTGATTGTTCCAGATGATTTATTCACCGTCAAACAGAGTGAAGGTGGGCGTAAAACCGGTGCAATCAAGCCGAACGTAAGAATGGAACCAGCCCAAGAGGTGGTATCCAATAGTGTAAAATTACTTAATAAAGCAAAAAAACCGGTGATCTTAGCTGGTAAAGGAGCGCGTAATTCTAGAGAAGAGCTCCTAGAATTTGCACATAAAATGAATGCACCGATAATTTTGAGCTTATTAGGAAAAGGCGTCATCCCTGATTTTCACGAATTAAATCTTGGCCAACATGGGGGCATAGGAACGAAACCAGCTTATCAAGCGATGAAAGAAACTGATTTGCTGATTCTCATAGGCACTAATTTTCCTTACCGCGAATTTCTGCCAGATGATGTTAATGCAATTCAGATCGATATTGAAATGGATCAAATAGGGCAGATTTACCCTGTAACGGAAGGGTTATGTGGCGATGCTAAATTAATTTTACCTAAACTTATATCATCGATCACGCCTTCAAATGACGATAAGTTTTTGAAGAAATACCAAGATAAAATAAAGAAGTGGCATGAACAAATAGTAACGGAGAAGAGAAAAGTGAAAGACCCACTTCAAGGCCCACAAGTGATGAATGCCCTCGAGAAGTATGTTGACGAGGATGCGAACATCTCCTGTGATGTAGGAAATGTTACGGTTTGGGTAACAAGATATTTCCCGTTTAAATACCAGAAGTTTATTTTATCAGGTGATCTAGCATCCATGGGCTCAGGCCTCCCTGGAGCAATTGCATCTCACGTAGCGTATCCTGATAAACAAGCGGTCGCGATATGCGGAGACGGTGGGTTTAGTATGGTGATGCATGATTTCATAACGGCTGTTCAGTACGATATGCCGGTGAAAATTATTGTCTTAAACAACAGTAAAATCGGTATGATTAAATACGAGCAGCAACAAAAAGGAAATCAAAACTACAAAACAGATATTGCAGATGTGAACTATGCAGACTTCGCGAAAGCATGTGGAGGAGATGGATTCCGTATCAATTCATACGATGAGCTGGACACAAAGATGCAACAGGCATTTCTATCTGACCGTCCAACTGTGATTGATGTCGCAATTGAAGATATTCCTCCATTACCTGGACAAATCTCGTATGAACAAGCTGCGAACTACAGCAAATATTTAATTAAAGAGTTCTTCGAGAGTGGAAAAATTGATTTTCCAGATTTAAAACCAACTATACAACGTGTGAGAAGGTAAATTGTTCGTCCACTTCTCCTATTCCAAACAAGAAATTATGTTTATGATGTTTATTCATTTTATGGTATGATATAAGGTGGACTAATAAACAGGAATAGGTAGAGGTGGACGTTTTATGTTCGATAAGTTAGAGCATTTGGAAGAACGCTATGATCAATTGACAGATCTATTAATGGATCCTGAAGTAATTGGGAATTCTAATAAACTACGCGAATATTCAAAAGAACAGGCGGACTTACAACCAGTAGTTGAAAAGTATCGTCATTATAAAGATATTAATGCGCAAATAGCTGAAGCGAAGACGATGCTTCATGAAGAATCTGATGCAGATATGGTCGATATGGCTAGAGACGAACTAGAAGAGCTACAACCACAAGTAGAACCACTGGAAAAAGAGATGAAGATGCTCTTGATTCCAAAAGATCCTAATGATGATAAAAACATCATTATGGAGATTCGCGGAGCTGCTGGTGGAGATGAGGCTGCCTTATTCGCAGGTAATCTGTACCGTATGTATGCACGATTTGCAGAGTCGAAAAATTGGAAAATAGAAGTGATCGAAGCTCATGAAGCCGATATGGGCGGGTATAAAGAAATCATTTTCATGATCAATGGGGCGAATGTTTATTCAAACTTTAAATACGAAAATGGTGCTCACCGCGTACAGCGTGTACCTGAAACAGAATCAGGCGGACGTATTCATACGTCTACAGCAACAGTAGCTGTACTGCCAGAAGCGGAAGAAGTAGAAGTGGAAATTCATGATAAAGACGTGCGTGTCGATACCTTCACTTCATCTGGCCCAGGTGGTCAGAGTGTAAATACAACCATGTCTGCAGTTCGTTTAACGCACGTTCCGACTGGCGTTGTTGTGTCCTGTCAGGATGAAAAATCACAGATTAAAAATAAAGAAAAAGCGATGAAAGTTTTACGTGCACGCGTTTATGAAATGTTCCAAAAAGAAGCACAAGATGAATACGATGAAAACCGTAAATCAGCTGTTGGTACGGGAGATCGTTCGGAGCGAATTCGTACGTATAATTATCCACAAAACCGTGTAACGGACCACCGAATCGGGTTAACTATCAACAAGCTTGATCAGATTATGGAAGGGAAATTAGAAGAATTTATTGATGCCCTTCTCATCGAAGAACAAACACAGAAGCTTGAGGAACTAGGTGAATAAAATGGAAAAAACATTCACTGTAAGAGGAGCCCGTAATTGGGCTTCTTCTTTTTTAGAAGAACATAATCGAGAGGCTCGCGTGGGAGAACTTATGTTACTTCATTTACTAGATGCAAAGAAGCATCAAATTTTAATGAGGCAAACAGAGGAGTTACCAGAAGGCGTTTCTCATACCTTTCAAAAATGGGTTCAAGAGCATGCAGAGACAGGGAAGCCTTTGGAGCATTTTACTAAAAAAGCAGAGTTTTATGGCAGAGATTTTTATGTAGATCACCGTGTGTTAATTCCAAGACCAGAAACTGAAGAATTGATTGAAGCAGTGCTTTCTAGAATCTCACCGAATATGTCCATTGTCGATGTCGGAACAGGTAGCGGGATTATTGGGATCACATTAAAGAGTGAATTGCCAGAAACGAAAGTGTACGCCACCGACTTAAGTGAAGATGCTTTAGAAGTGGCGCAGGAAAATGCCAATGCACTTGAATCGGAGGTCCATTTTTATAAGGGAAACTTTTTAGAACCGCTACTAGAGCAAAAAATCAATCCAGATATAATTGTTTCCAACCCGCCTTACATTCCAGTCAATAACCGGAGCAACCTGTCAAACACTGTACTGCATGACCCAGAACTTGCACTCTTTGCGGAGAAGGATGGACTCGCTGCTTATGAGGCTATTGCAAACCAGGCACTTCAACTGGACGAAAAGCCACAGTTGATTGCTTTTGAAATCGGCCATGATCAAGGTGAGTCCGTTCCAGCGTTACTTAACAAACTGGATCCAAACGCACACCTTACCGTGATCCAAGATATCAATAAAAAAGATCGAATCGTTTTGTGGAAGTAACAGAAAAAGTTCCGGCACATCCAAGTAGCCGGAACTTTTCCTATATTAAAAACCTTTTTCATTATGCTGCAATTTCACGGCAAACTTTTGCGCATTCATAACAAGCTTCTGCACATTGTTGGCAATGGTCGTGATCATGTTTTTGGCATTCATCCCCACAAGCTTGGCAAACTTCAGCACATAACTTAGCGATATCACGGACAAATGGACTGTTACGCTGCATAGCTTGTGCTGTGTAGGCACAAATATCCGCACATTCTCTGTCCAAACGTATACAGGAAACCATATGTTTTACATCGTCCTCCTGTAAGCAGGCGTCAAAGCAATTCTCACAAGCTTCTACACATCTTAAACACGCGTCAATTGCTTTTTGGTAATTACTCATATACTACTCACTCCTTTAAAGAATAATTAGTTATACGATACCCAATTTCTTGAAGTATTACTCTTCCTCCCACTCCCTTTTCAACATCCCATAAACAACATGGTCGACTGCCTTCCCATACAGCATCTCTCCAGCCCGAATCATGCCTTCTTCGGTAAAGCCAAGCCGCTCGGGAATAGCTCTACTCTTATAATTCTCGCTAGCTGCCCGGATATCTACTTTATTCATGCCGAGCCCTTCGAATGCATACTTCGTTAATCCATGAGCCACTTTTGTCATAATGCCATTACCTTGATAACCTTCAGCAAGCCAGTAGCCGATATAAGCAATCTTGTTTTGCCAATCAAGTTCATTGTAACCTGCGACCCCAACTACTTTTCCTTTAAACACAATCACTGCATTTAAGCTTCTGCTTTCGGCATACCCCTTTTTACACATGTGAATAAACTCTTCTGTATCTTTCACTTCTTTAATGTAATCCACCCACGGAAGCCATTCTCTTAAATAGGATGAATCTCGCCTTGTAATATCATAGACTGCTTGTTTGTCGCCGAGATCTATTAACCGAAGCGACAACTCATCTGTTAGATCGTATGTAAACATCCACTTCACCCCTTATCATTTTATGTATTTTAACATTTTTTCACATCGGAAGGTATATCTTTCTATCAACTTGTCAATGTTGTGATTACGAGATTGAAAGATTAAAGGGGCGAAAAATAGAGATGAAGTATATCGGAGCTTTGATTGTGATCATCGCATGTATTCAAATATTTTTCACTGAAGCAGTGGCTGAGGATAAAGAACAAGCTGAGCAGGTTCAAGAGGAGCAACAAATGATTCCAGACGAAGCAATTAGGTTAAGGATCTTAGCTGAATCAAACGAAGAGCAAGATCAAGAAATGAAATACCAAGTGCGCGATCAAGTCAATGCACAGATTACAGAGTGGGTTCAGGAAATTACAGATATAGAAGTAGCACGTGAAAAAATTAGTTCCAACTTAGCGGCAATTGAAAAGATTGTTTCTAAAGAAATCGGTGGAGATCATTTCTCCGTATCATTTGGAGAAGCGGATTTTCCAGATAAAACGTACGGAACTTACTTTTACCCAGAAGGTGTGTACGAAGCTGTCGTCATTACTCTTGGGGAAGGAGAAGGAGATAACTGGTGGTGCGTCTTGTTTCCTCCACTATGTTTCGTAGAATTTTCCGGAGGCGAAACGGTTTTAGTTCCAGAAGAAGATCCGGACGATGCGGAAGAAGAAATCGAAACATCTTTCTTCCTTTGGGACTTTGTGAAAAATTTATTCGCCTAATGGCATAAATGGGTATGTAAATTCATAGCTTAATAGAAACGAGCAAGGGGGAATGTGCATGTTATCCATTCAACCAGTGAATGAAATGACAATGGATCCATTTTTTAAAGAACACCAACAAGAGAAGTGGGCGGAGGAATTTGGTTACTATATTACACTTCAAGAGGAGGTAATTGGTTTTTTCGTCCTCTATCCTTTAGAAGAAGGGGCATGGTTGCGACGACTACTTATGAAAGAACAGAAGAACCCAGCGTTAATCGTAATGGCGTTTGACTGGGTGGCAGAAGAAGCGAAACAATTAGGCTATATGAAATTGCTCACAGCGATCACGGACCCGGAGAAACGGTTGTTGCTTGAAATGAATAATTTCAAGCCAGGAACAGAACCAAGTGAAGCAGACGCGCCAGAAGCAATCCAGTGGTATGAACGCCAATTGCAGTAGAATGATTGCAAGAAGAGGGTTTTCCTTTCATAATAAAAGAAAAGTTTAGAAGGAGAACCTACTCGTGATGAAAAAAGAAACGAAGAAATTTCAAGTGCCTATGAATGATGCGTCAAAAGATCATAAAGATATACAAAAAGCAGCAACACTCCTTCAAGCGGGAGAGGTTGTTGCTTTTCCTACTGAAACGGTATATGGATTAGGTGCAGATGCGACCAATAACCAAGCAATTGATAAAATTTTTGAAGCGAAAGCGCGTCCTCAAGATAACCCACTAATTGTGCATATTGGCAGTAAATCAGATGTAGAAAAATATGTGAGTGACTACCCTTTTCATGCGAAACAGCTAGTAGAAGCATTTTGGCCGGGAGCTTTAACGGTTATTTTGCCCGCTAAGGACGCTTTTGCAAGGAATGTTACAGCAGGATTAACCACTGTAGGTCTTCGGATGCCGGACCATCCTGTGGCGCAGGCCATTTTACAGGCAAGTGACTTACCAATAGCTGCTCCAAGCGCCAACCTGTCGGGAAAACCCAGCCCCATAACAGCTGAGCATGTCCTGCAAGATTTAGACGGAAGAATTGCTGCAGTGGTTGATGGTGGACCTACTGGCGTTGGTGTCGAGTCAACGGTAGTCGATTGTACGGCGGAAAGGCCAATTATTCTGCGTCCAGGTGGGGTTACAAAAGCAGATCTCGAAGAAGTGATTGGTACGATTGATGTTGCAGATCATTTATTAGAAGAGGCGGATGCTCCGCGTTCCCCGGGGATGAAGTATAAACATTATGCCCCGGATGTTCCTATTTGGGTAATAGCTGGAGATGCTCCGCAAATGGCATTAGTGTATGAAAAATTAATTGCCGAGGGAAAGCGTGTGGGCTATATGATTAGTGAAGAACGTGCAGAGGCCTTACATGTTAACCCAGATATCTCTCTTGGTTCCGCTGAAAACGTAACCGAAATCACTAAAAATATCTATGCTCACTTACGAGCTGTAGATCAGTTAGATGTAGATATTGTTTTAACCGAGTCCTTCTCCAAACAAGGAATCGGTCAAGCTTTAATGAACCGATTAGAAAGAGCCGCAAGTGAAATTATCATCGATTAAAAATTGCCTGTCCTTCTATTTGCAATGCAACATGCATAAATATAATTAGTATGTTGTAAAGAGGGTGGGCGTTATTTTTTTAGAGTATAGTTATCTGTCGGTATTATTGCTTGCGACAGCAGTTTCTATGGACGCTTTTTCTGTTAGCTTAACGATTGGTATGGGGACAAGACGGCTTCGCAATATGATGTTTTTCATCTTATTCGTTGGGATTTTCCATATAATGATGCCACTTGTTGGTATGATTATTGGTCATTATTTTTCGATGCAAATCGGAGCGATCTCTAAAATATTTGCTGGGGCTATTTTAATCATTATTGGTATTCAAATGATCGCAGCAAATCTTATACCACAAGTGGAAAGACGTACGGATCATTTTATTCAACTAGCTGCTCTAGCCTTTACGGTGAGTTTGGACAGTTTTTCTGTTGGAATTACATTAGGGTTTATGCGAGAAAGTGTGATTGTAACGATGCTTTCATTTGGAATAATGAGTATGGCTATGACTACACTTGGAATGTATGTGGGAAGTAAAGGGAAATTTATGTTTGGTACATATTCTGAGTCCGTTGGAGGGCTCGTGTTATGTTTATTAGGTGTGTTTACCATATGGTAAGAATGACAAGCTAGTTATTATCAAGTAAAATAGAAGTATCGAACATGTTTAGCTAAGGAGGAAGCCACATTGCAACGAATTCTATTTATATGTACCGGAAATACATGCAGAAGTGCTATGGCAGAAGCTTTAGTGAAGCACAAATATCCAGAAGTGGACGTTCAGTCTGCTGGAGTGCTAGCTGGTAGTGGACAAGCGGCCAATGATCATGCGGTAGAGGCATTGAAACAACAGGGAATCAGCTGTAATCACACCTCTCAGCCAGTGACACGTGAATTGTTAAACTGGGCAGACCTTATTTTAACGATGACGGAGCAACATAGGCAAATGCTTATTACAGAGTATCCACAAATGGAAGAAAAAGCGCACACCTTAAGAGGTTATGCGTTTAAAAATAATAAATCTGTAGATATTAAAGATCCAATTGGCTCTTCTATTGAGACATATGAAGCTACTTTAAAAGAGATGGAAGAAGCTGTGGATGAGATTTTTACAAGACAAGAAAAATAAGATAGATAAGTTTAAGGAGGGTGTTTCATGAAAGTAGTACTAGCATCGGATCACGGAGGGGCAAATTTGCGCTCAGAGATTGCTTCTTTATTAGAAGAAATGCAAGTGGAATATACAGATAGTGGGTGTCATTGTGAAGGTTCTGTCGATTATCCAGATTACGCAATCCCAGCTGCAGAACGTGTTGCACAAGGGGAATTTGATTATGGAATTATCGTGTGTGGAACTGGAATTGGGATGTCGATTACAGCAAACAAAGTAAAAGGAGTTCGTTGTGCGCTAGTGCATGATGTGTTTAGTGCCAAAGCAACTCGTCAGCATAATAACGCAAACATGCTAGCGATGGGCGAACGTGTAATTGGTCCAGGGTTAGCGCGTGAAATCGTTACCGTATTCTTGTCATCAGACTACGAAGCAGGTAGACATGCAACACGTGTGGATAAAATCGAAGCTTATGAGAAGAAAAAGAAATAGTTCTTTTCGGAAACTATGAAACTGTGAAAATTCTCCCAAAAAGAGGGGGTAATGTAGATGAAAATTGAAACCATTGACCGCGAAATTCGTGCTATAATGAAATCGTGGAAAGAAGCGGATCTCGTTCGTGAAAAAGACATCATGGTTGTCGGCTGTTCAACGAGTGAAATTACCGGACAACGTATTGGAACTGCCGGCAGTATGGAAATCGCAAAAACCATTTATGAAAAGGTGAAAGCGTTTCAAACGGGCACGGGTTGTGAATTAGCTTTTCAATGTTGTGAACATTTGAACCGTGCAATTGTTGTCGATCGTTCTGTACAGGAGCGTTACGGGTGGACAGTTGTTAATGCGATTCCACAGCGTTCAGCAGGTGGATCGATGGCAACGTATGCTTATGAAACCATGCGTGACCCCGTCCTAGTAGAATATATAACGGCAGATTATGGGATGGACATTGGTGATACAATGATTGGCATGCATTTGAAGCATGTTGCAGTCCCCTTACGTTTTCAACAGAAAAGTCTAGGCGAAGCCCATGTCACTTTTGCTAAAACACGACCGAAATTAATCGGAGGAATCCGCGCAATTTATGAGTAACTTTTAAGGAGAAAGAGTAATCGGAGGAGGATTTTATTCATGACGCATTTACACAACAAACTATCAGAAGTAGACCAGGCAATGTTAGATGCTATTAATTTAGAAAAAAATCGCCAACACGACAAAATCGAACTGATCGCATCAGAAAATTTCGTTTCAGAAGCGGTTATGGAAGCAGCTGGATCTGTTTTAACAAACAAGTATGCAGAAGGTTACCCAGGGCGTCGTTATTACGGTGGCTGTGAATATGTAGATATCGCAGAAAACATCGCGCGTGACCGGGCAAAAGAATTATTTGGAGCAGAGTTCGTAAATGTGCAACCTCACTCCGGTGCCCAGGCAAATATGGCAGTTTATTTCACCGTTTTAAAGCCTGGCGACACGATTTTAGGAATGAATCTAAATCACGGTGGTCACTTAACACATGGTAGCCCAGTGAATTTCAGTGGAAAATTATATAATGTAGTTGATTACGGTGTCACAGAAGATTCCGAAACGATCGATTATGATCAAGTATTAGCAAAAGCAAAAGAAGTACAGCCGAAGCTAATAGTTGCAGGAGCTTCAGCCTATCCACGTTCGATCGACTTTAAAAAATTCCGTGAGATTGCTGATGAAGTTGGAGCTTATTTGTTAGTAGATATGGCGCACATCGCTGGGTTGGTCGCAACTGGTCATCATCCATCTCCAGTACCACATGCTCATTTTGTGACCACAACTACGCACAAAACATTACGCGGACCTCGTGGTGGAATGATTTTATGCAAAGAAGAATTCGGTAAGAAAATCAATTCGAATGTCTTCCCAGGAATGCAAGGTGGACCATTAATGCATGTGATCGCAGCAAAAGGTGTAGCATTTAAAGAGGCGCTTGACCCATCATTCAAAGACTATTCCAAGCAAGTAATCGACAATGCAAAACACTTAGGAGAAGCATTGAAAAATGAAGGCGTACGATTAGTTTCAGGTGGTACGGATAACCATTTATTACTATTAGACTTACAACCATTAGGATTAACTGGTAAAGTCGCTGAAAAGGCTTTAGATGAAGTAGGAGTAACCACCAATAAAAACACAATTCCTTTCGACCCTGAAAGCCCGTTTGTAACAAGTGGCGTTCGTATCGGAACAGCGGCAGTAACTACTCGCGGATTCAAGGAAAAAGAAATGGGCGAAGTTGCTGCAATTATTGCATTAACTCTCAAAAATCATGAAAATGAAGACAAATTAGAAGAAGCAAAATCGCGTGTACAAGCATTAGCAGATCAATTTCCAATGTATAAATAATTGGTAGGAAGTGGCGGAACTACTCGTCACTTCCTTTCTATGTGTATTTTGCAAAAAATATCATTGCCGGAGCCGGTTGCAACTGACGACTGTTTTCGCTACAATTCAATAGATATCTTACAAAAGGAGAGGTTCGATTTGGGTAAATTGTACGTATTTGATCATCCATTAATTCAGCATAAAATAACTTATATTCGTGATAAAAACACAGGAACAAAAGCATTTCGTGAACTAGTTGATGAGGTTTCAGCTCTCATGATGTTTGAAATCACAAGAGAACTACCTTTAGAAGAAGTGGAAGTAGAAACGCCAGTATCCCTAGCGAAATCCCATGTACTAGCAGGGAAAAAACTTGGAATAATTCCAATCTTACGTGCAGGACTAGGAATGGTTGACGGGATCGTAAACTTGGTTCCAGCTGCAAAAATCGGACATGTCGGCCTATACCGTGATCCAGATACATTAAAACCAGTCGAATACTATATAAAATTACCATCTGATATTCACGAACGTGAACTAATCGTCACAGACCCAATGCTAGCAACAGGCGGCTCAGCCATTGAAGCCATCCACTCCCTGAAAAAACGCGGCGCAACACAAATCCGCCTCATGTGCCTAATCGCAGCACCAGAAGGAGTCGAAGCAGTACAAGAAGCCCACCCTGACGTAGACATCTACGTAGCCGGCTTAGACGAAAAACTGAACGAAAAAGGATACATCGTGCCCGGACTAGGAGACGCAGGAGACCGATTGTTTGGGACGAAGTAAGGGAATAGGAAAGATCGCCAATGAAGGCGATCTTTTTTATTTTTCTACATAGTAGGAGAGATTCTTTTTTAGAGAATTACGGTCAATCAGTTGTTAGGAAGTCCAATCAGTCGTTAAGGTGCTCCAATCAGTTGTTAGGAAGTCCAATCAGTCGTTAAGGTGTTCCAATCAGTTGTTAGGAAGTCCAATCAGTCGTTAAGGCGCTCCAATCAGTTGTTATGAGGTCCAATCAGTCGTTAAGGTGTTTCAATCAGTTGTTAGGATGCCCGATCAGTCGTTAAGGAATTTCAACTTAAG
This sequence comes from Halalkalibacillus halophilus DSM 18494, assembly GCF_000423105.1. Taxonomy (GTDB): domain Bacteria; phylum Bacillota; class Bacilli; order Bacillales; family Alkalibacillaceae; genus Halalkalibacillus; species Halalkalibacillus halophilus. Next base: position 266,506 of record NZ_KE383978.1, read on the forward strand.
TAAATTATATCTATACATAGTAAACAGTATGTCTATAGCTACCTTCTTTTCTTTTGCAAGAGTTGATTAGCATACGTTTAACAACTTCCGAAGACTCCACCCGCAAAAACTCCCTAGCCTCCTTATTTGTAATGCGCTCTCCATAAATATGCTTATATTCCTGCAGTGCTTTACGGTGAGCTTGCGAATCTTGGTGACCACAACTAGGACAGTGCCAACTTCGCTTACTCCGATTCATCATATCGATCTTACATCCTGTGCACCAGACTCCACAGCGAATTCGATCTCGAGAAATTCCGAATTGATCGACTAAATTTACATGATGTTTCTCCGCATGCTCTTTCAATTTAAAAGCCAAACTCTTTAAATCCTGCATACGATAATAATCTTGTTTATAAAATTGTTGTAATTCGGGTAGTCGATTTAAAATTTGTTGGGAGTAAATGAAGTCTTGTTCGGGTGACATAAGTGTTAATGTTGCGGAAGGTTCTGCGAAGACAGCGAGTGTGTGAATCGGGATTGGTGGGGCATTCCAATACTGAAGTTTGCTCTGGAGATGTTTCTTTTGTATGGAGGCTTGTGTGACTGGGCAGTCGTAGCGTCTTGTCCCACCATGTTCCAATACTTTTTCTAATTTGCGGGTCTGTGGATCATAAGTAAAGTTTCCGTGAAAAGTCTTCACTTCCACAATCAGTAGAAAACTTTTAAAAAGCAGCAAATGATCAATTTGAAAATAACCACTACTATGACTTAAGCGAAGATCACTTAACCTGATTGCCTGGTCCGAGACCATTTTAAAATAATAATCAAGTGACTTCTCCCCGTAATAACCAGTTGTCTCTTTCTTCAATTGAATTTCAAACTTTTCATACAGTGGGTCGCCGACAGAAAGTCTTGGTGTAATAGCTTCTAGAGCGAGGAGTTTCGAGGGTTTTTGAAGCGGTGAAAAATTCAAAGTCATTCCTCCTAAATTTATTCATACTTTATTATAGCCTTAAACCGCATCATTTCCTACATTTCTCCAAATTCCAGTGCATGATTTTGTCGTAATGCCTCATCCTATTCATAGAGAAAGGGTGATCATGTGGGAAGAATGATTTTATTAATAGGCTTCAGCTTATTTTTATATACAAATTCCATTCACGCAGAAGAGAAAACTACGTGGGTAATCGAAGTAGAAAATGTGGTGGAGTTCCAACAAGAGCTAGAAAAGAATTATCCACAAATAGAGGTAATTTACACGTTTGATTTATTATTAGAAGCAGTTGCAGTTCAAGCTTCTCCTGAAAAAATTCAACAGCTGCAACAACATGAACAAGTAGTCAGTATTTCTGAGTCAAAAACCTATCAGCTTGATCATCAACAAAATGAAACCGAATCCCCGTCGAAATTACCAAATTACTCCCTGAATGAAACGTCGGTCTATACTGGAAAAAACGTTAAGGTAGGCATCATCGACACTGGAATAGATTATACACATCCAGATTTACAGAAAAATTTCCGAGGTGGATTTGACGTGATTGATTTTGACGATGATCCACAGGAAACCCTCCCCCAACAAGGCTTACCTACAAATCATGGTACCCACGTGGCGGGGATCATTGGTGCTAATGGAAAGTTGAAGGGAGTGGCACCTGATGCTGATATTTATGGCTATCGAGCGCTCGGTCAAGGTGGCATGGGAACTTCTGCTCAAATCATCGCTGCACTTGAAATGGCGGTAAAAGATGGGATGGAAGTAATCAATATGTCGCTTGGGAATCAAGTGAATAGCCCGGACGATCCGATGGCAAAAGCAGTTGATGCTGCATATGAACAAGGCACATTAATTGTTACTGCTAACGGGAATTCTGGGCCGGAAGAATGGACAGTAGCTGCACCTGCCACTTCTGAACATGCTATTTCAGTTGGAGCATTAGCACATCCACAGCAAACACCAGTTTTCCACATAAAAGATCAAGTTATCCCCATTCGCGCTATACCTAATACACCTAAGTGGCAGCTTAAAAAAAGTTATCCACTGCTAGTAGTGGATAATGTGGATAAACCCACTCCAAATACCCACAATAAGATCCTACTTATTAACAGTGAACTAGCAAGTTATCCACAAATTGTGCACAAACTCAAGGGAAGCGAGGCTGTGGCAGCTATTATATACGCTTCGACGGAAGAAGATCCCAATCTGTGGGAATTTGTAGAATCAGACGTTCCAATTGCTTATCTTACAGAAGAGGAGGCAAACATCGTTCAAGAAGAGGAGTGGTTGGATACACAATACGAGGAAGCCCCTTCTCAAGTTGCACCATTTAGCTCTAGAGGACCATCAACTTCAAATTGGGAAATTAAACCGGATGTATTAGCTCCGGGTGTGGAAATTGTAAGTACCGTTCCAGAAGGATATGCAAGTATGAACGGGACGAGCATGGCAGCCCCCTATATTACGGGTATTCTGGCATTGTTGAAGGAAGCTTTTCCACAATCTTCACCTGAGCAGTTGAAACAGAAGTTATTCACAGCAGTAGAGCCAGGCTTTGAAAATACCCCACCAAACATACAAGGTGCTGGTGCGATTCAAGTCGACAAGCTCTTCAACCAAACATATCAGCTGGAACGAAAAGCACTTAACTTTGGGAAGCTCTCAAAAGACAATCGCTTTTCCAATCAAGAGATTTCCATTACGAATAAGGAACAACATCCCATCAACGTTATGTTTAAAGTACCTAAACGAGAACAAGGGTATATTTTTCAGTTGCCAATGGCGAAAAAAATACCACCAGACACAACAGAAACCTTTGAGTTTTCAGCTAAATATAATGACCACTTGAAAAGAAACAGCATGCAGCAAGGATATTTTGAAGTGCAAATTGATCAAAAGGAGGAAAAGCTTCCTTATTTAATAGTTCACGAGGACGAACCTTACCCTCGAATTACCGGTTTGGAATGGCATAAGAATCAAACGATTGTCTTTAATGCTGCGCAAGAAATAGATTCCTTAGCAATGACGTTTTTCACAAATGATCTTTATGAAAAGGTACAAATCGAGTTAGAAAATGTGCCAGAAGGACGCTTTAATGAACAAATAAGCATAGATGATTTACAACTGGGAACCTATACCATTATTATGGAAATTGAAGTGGATGGGTATACTACGTATCAACAGGAACAGATCAATATTTTTTAAGAAAATTTTATTCCGATCTATGGTCAATTTATTGTCACATTAAATGTAGAAAAACTTAAGATAATGAATTGACTTATACACAGGGCTATTGTATGCTAATTTAGTGTGGAATGATAAGGCTTACAAACGAAAAAAGCTGTTTTATAAACGCATTTTTTGTTTGTTCATGTCTCATCGTGATTGCTGATTTGTCAGTAGTCAACGCACTTTTTGTCTGAAATAACTCGAAGGAGGACCAACAATGAATAATCCACTTCGAGGAATGGCGATTACTTCTGCCATCCTAAGCCATTTATCTGGCGCGGTCATAGTCGGTATTTTTGCCGGCAGATGGATCGATGGATATTTTCAGACAAGCCCGCTTTTTTTGCTGATTGGAATCTTTCTTGGATTGGCCGCTGGTGTGTACGGAACCACCGTATTAGTTAAAAAGTTTTTAGGAGACGACGCATCATGAAAAATTATACATATATGGCCAATCGACAACGGAAATATATGCTTTATTTCCTTGCGCTCTCCGTTGTTGGCTGGGGCTTTACGGATTATGAAAGTGTATTTCTAGGTTTAATTCTGGGACAAGTAGTCGGATTTTATAATCTATTTATTCTTCAGAAGAAGATTGATACAGTTGGTGAAAAAGCTGCCACGAACCAAACAGCAAAATCATTCGGAACATTATCGCGTTTTGCCGGTGCGGCGCTCGTCGTTGTGATCGTTATGCGATTCCCCGAATACTTTCATTTAATCGCAGCAGTGATAGGTTTAATGACGCCTTATATGGTCATTATGATAGATTTTATTTTCCATCACAAAGAGACTACCACTACGAAAAGGGGTGAATGATGTGGATCACGGTGCACCTACATGGGAAAATGCTTTTGGATTAAGTTGGTTAGACTTTAATATTTCAAACGTTATTATGACTGTTGTTGTTTCACTTATTGTATTTCTTATTGCACTATATGGTAGTAAGCAACTTCAACGAAAACCAACTGGATTCCAGAACTTTATAGAGTGGATTATCGACTTCGTAAAAGGAATGATTTCTAGTACGATGGATTGGAAGACTGGTAAACAGTTCCTTCCATTAGCGATTACGCTACTCATGTATATTTTTATTGCGAACCTATTAGGTATTATGTTCATGGTTGTTTACAATGGGGATCTTTGGTGGAAATCGCCAACAGCTGACCCAGGTATTACATTAACACTTGCCGTAATGGTAGTTGCTCTAACGCATTACTACGGTGTTAAATTAAAAGGTGGAAAAGGCTATATTAAAGAATATTTCAAGCCAATCCCACTCTTATTCCCACTGAAAATCATCGAGGAATTTGCCAACACATTAACGCTAGGTATGCGTTTATATGGTAATATCTTCGCTGGTGAGGTGCTATTAGCATTACTTGTTGCTTTCATGGCATCAGGTATGTTCGAAGCGGCAGCAGGTTTCTTACCGATGCTTGCTTGGCAAGGATTTAAACTATTTATTGGTGCAATCCAAGCCTTCATATTCGTTATGTTAACAATGGTTTATATGGCTCACAAAGTGTCAACAGACCATTAAACATTATAAAATTCAAAAAAATATTTAATACATTCTTGAGGAGGATCACAAATGGAAGTTTTAGCAGCTGCAATCGCAGTAGGTTTAGCGGCACTTGGTGCTGGTATTGGTAATGGTTTAATCGTAAGTCGTACAGTAGAGGGTATCTCTCGTCAACCAGAATTACGCGGTGCTCTACAAACGACAATGTTTATCGGGGTAGCTTTAGTTGAGGCAGTTCCGATTATTGCAGTAGTTATTGCATTTATGGTTATGTAATAAAACTTTTTCCTTAAGGTTTTATTACATGACATGAGAATAATGGCGAAGTGAAGGGATTTGTACTTCGCCATTCCTTTATGTAAAGCCTTATACGGATGATTAGGCGAAAGGAGTGAAAGCTTTGCTAGACCAACGTTTATACACATTGAACGCAGAAATGGGCTTAATGTTTGGAGATATGATTGTGCAACTAGTGATGTTTATCATCCTACTAGCATTAATCACGAAATTTGCTTGGCGTCCATTAATGAACGTCATGGAAGAACGTGAGAATCATATTGCGAATGAAATAGATTCTGCTGAAAAAAGCAGACAAGAATCAGAGCGTCTGATGAGAGAAGCACAAGACGAGTTAAAAGGTACACGTCAAAATGCACAACAAATCATTGAAGATGCAAAATTAACAGCTAAAGACCAAGAAGAAACACTTATTGCAGAAGCGAAACAAGAAGCAGAACGCATTAAGATTAATGCTCGCCAAGAAATCGAACAAGAGAAAGAGAAAGCGATTCAAGCACTTCAAGCGCAAGTTGGAACGTTATCCGTTCAGATTGCAAGCAAAGTAATTGAGAAAGAGCTTTCTATGGAAGAACAAGAAACGCTTATTAACGAGTACTTAGAAAAAGTAGGCGAAAATAAATGAGCAATTCAGTAGTAGCGAAACGTTATGCAGTAGCTTTGTTTCAACTTGGCACAGAGAAATCTTTCTCTGATCAATTAGAAGAAGAATTACATGCAGTTCTACATGTTTTTAAAAATGAAGAAAAACTGAAGCACTTTTTTGAAAACCCTCGACGTTCTACGCAAGAAAAAAAGCAGTTCATTCGTGAGGTATTCAAAGATTTATCCACGCAAACGGTAAACTTATTACTCGTATTAATGGATAAAAATCGCTTGAACATACTGCCGCAAATCGTAAGTGAATTTGTAGCAATGAAGAATAAAGCAAGAGGCGTTGCAGAAGCAGACGTTTATTCAGTGAAAGCACTGACAGAAGACGAGAAGAATCATGTCAAAGATGTATTTGCGAGAAAGTTGAATTTGAACACCCTTCGCATTAACAACATCGTGGATGAAGATATTCTCGGCGGATTGAAGGTTCGAATCGGTAACCAGATTTATGATGGTACGATTAAGAACAAGCTTACACGAATTGAACAGAAAGTCGTAACTGCAACCAAGTAAAGATAGGGGTGAAATGGATGAGCATCAAAGCTGAAGAAATCAGTGCGCTGATCAAACAGCAAATTGAAGACTATGATTCAGATATAGAAGTAAATGATGTCGGTACTGTAATCGAAATTGGTGACGGAATCGCACGTGCACATGGGCTAGACAACGTCATGTCTGGAGAACTAGTTGAGTTCGCTAACGGTGTAATGGGTCTTGCCCAGAACTTAGAAGAAAACAACGTTGGTATTGTCATCCTTGGACCTTTCACTGAGATTCGTGAAGGAGACGAGGTTCGCCGTACAGGCCGTATCATGCAAGTTCCTGTAGGTGATGAGATGATCGGACGTGTTGTAAACTCACTAGGTCAACCAGTAGACGGTTTAGGCCCTATTGAAACAACTAAATCTCGTCCTATCGAGGTTAAAGCACCAGGTGTAATGGATCGTAAATCAGTTGATGAGCCATTACAAACAGGTATTAAAGTAATTGACTCTATGGTTCCAATTGGCCGCGGTCAGCGTGAGCTTATTATTGGTGACCGTCAAACTGGTAAAACAGCAATTGCAATTGACACGATTCTGAACCAAAAAGAAGAAGATGTTATTTGTATTTATGTAGCAATTGGTCAAAAAGATTCAACGGTACGTGGTGTAGTAGAAACTTTCCGTCAAAATGGCGCGTTAGACTACACAATCGTTGTAAATGCGGGTGCATCAGAACCAGCACCACTTCTTTATCTAGCACCATATGCGGGTGTATCAATGGGTGAAGAATTTATGTATAACGGTAAGCACGTTCTAGTTGTATATGATGACTTAACAAAACAAGCATCAGCATATCGTGAACTTTCCTTACTATTACGTCGTCCTCCAGGTCGTGAAGCATTCCCAGGGGATGTATTCTTCCTACACTCTCGTTTATTAGAGCGTGCGGCTAAGTTAAGTGACGCAAATGGTGGAGGTTCCTTAACAGCACTACCATTCGTTGAAACACAAGCGGGTGACATCGGTGCTTATATTCCTACTAACGTAATCTCGATCACGGATGGTCAGATCTTCTTACAGTCTGATTTATTCCACTCCGGTGTACGACCAGCGATCAACCCTGGTTTATCTGTATCCCGTGTTGGTGGTTCCGCACAAATTAAAGCAATGAAGAAAGTTGCCGGTACGCTACGTCTAGACTTAGCATCATTCCGTGAACTAGAGTCATTTGCGCAGTTCGGTTCAGACTTAGATAAAGCAACGCAAGCAAAACTTGATCGTGGTGCACGTACTGTTGAAATTCTAAAACAGGGCTTACACAAGCCGCAGCGTGTCGAATACCAAGTAGCGATTATTTTCGCGCTAGTTAAAGGTTTCATCGATGATATTCCAGTTGGTGACGTTGTACGTTTTGAATCAGAATTACATGCTTACATGAAGCAACATGGTTCAGAGATTCTTAACCACATCCGCGAAACTGGTAAATTACCAGATGAAGACGAATTTAAGAAAGTAATCGGGGACTTCAAGAACACTTTTGTCGTTTCTGATCAATAATACCAATGACGAACAGTCTCTTTAAAAAAGGTGGTGAGACGTTGTGGCATCATTACGTGATTTAAAAGATCGTATTAGCTCCACGAGAAATACGAAACAAATTACGAAAGCGATGGAAATGGTTTCTGCTTCTAAATTAAATAAGGCAGAAGAAAATGCGAAAGCTTTCGTACCTTATATGAACAAAATTCAAGAGGTTGTAGCTAGCATTGCGAGCGGAAATATAGACGTCGATCATCCGATGTTAAATTCACGACCTGTGAAGAAGACAGGATATATCGTAATCACTTCCGACCGTGGACTAGCTGGACCATATAATACGAACGTACTTCGTAAAGTGTATCAAGATATCCAAACACGACATCAGTCAAAAGATGATTTTGTCATTATCCCAATTGGTAAAGTTGGACGTGATTTTTGCAAAAAGCGTGAATTACCATTAGGTAAGGAAATTGTTGGTATACCAGACCAACCGAATTTTGCTGAAATTAAAGAAATCGCAAGTTATGCTGTTGATTTATTCGCTGACGAAGAGATTGATGAGTTAAACCTTTATTACAATCACTTTATCAGTGCAATGACACAAGAGGTAACAGCGACGAAGGTTTTACCACTTACGGATATTGAAACAGGTAGCGGATCCGTTACCACTTATGAATATGAGCCAGATCAAGAAGAAATTTTAGAATCGATTTTGCCACAATACGCTGAAAGCCTTGTTTATGGTGCATTATTAGATGGTAAAGCGAGTGAACATGCTTCTCGTATGACCGCTATGCGTAGTGCGACAGATAATGCGGAAGACATCATTGATGACCTTACATTATCTTATAACCGTGCGCGTCAAGCAGCAATTACACAGGAAATTTCAGAAATTGTCGGTGGAGCAGCTGCACAAAATTAAGTGCTAGATTTTCTAAAAGCGAAGTTATAAAGTGGATTCTATATAGGAAACGCTCTAAAGGCATTGCTTTCTTGATAAGAGTAGTTAGGAGGGACAAGGATGAACAAAGGACGTATAACTCAGGTAATGGGACCAGTTGTAGACATTAAGTTTGAAAGTGGTCAACTTCCTGAAATTTATAACGCCTTAATCGTACGAGGTGCAAATGCAGACTCCAAGCTTGTACTTGAAGTTGCTTTACACCTTGGTGATGACTCTGTACGTACAATCGCAATGGATTCAACAGAAGGTTTAGTGCGTGGTACAGAAGTTGAAAACACAGGTGCACCTATTTCCGTACCTGTTGGAAACGACACATTAGGCCGTGTATTTAACGTAATTGGTGAAAAAATCGACTTGGATGAACCTTTATCCGCTGATGTTTCGAAAAATCCAATTCACCGTCAAGCACCTAATTTTGACGACTTAGCAACTGAAACACAAATCCTTGAAACAGGAATTAAAGTAGTAGACCTATTAGCACCATACATTAAAGGTGGTAAAATCGGTCTATTCGGTGGTGCAGGTGTTGGTAAAACCGTTTTAATCCAGGAGCTTATTAACAATATCGCCCAAGAACACAGCGGGATTTCAGTATTCGCAGGTGTTGGTGAGCGTACACGTGAAGGAAACGACCTTTACTATGAAATGAGCGATTCTGGTGTAATCAAGCAGACAGCGATGGTATTCGGTCAGATGAACGAACCACCTGGTGCTCGTATGCGTGTTGCCTTAACTGGTTTAACAATGGCAGAACACTTCCGTGATGAAGAAGGACAGGACGTATTATTGTTCATCGATAATATTTTCCGCTTTACACAAGCAGGTACAGAGGTATCCGCACTATTAGGTCGTATGCCATCAGCCGTTGGTTACCAGCCGACATTATCTACGGAAATGGGTCAGCTTCAGGAACGTATTACGTCAACGAATAAAGGTTCAATTACTTCTATTCAGGCAGTATACGTACCAGCCGATGACTATACAGACCCGGCACCAGCAACAACTTTCGCACACTTAGATGCAACAACAAACTTAGAGCGTAAATTATCTGAACAAGGGATCTACCCAGCAGTAGACCCACTTTCGTCAACTTCTCGCGCCTTAGATCCTAACGTAGTTGGTGATGAGCACTACGATGTTGCGCGTGAAGTTCAGCGTACATTACAGCGTTATAAAGAATTACAAGATATCATTGCAATCCTAGGTATGGATGAGTTAACAGAAGAAGACAAGCAAACAGTTTCTCGTGCCCGTCGTATTCAATTCTTCTTATCTCAAAACTTCCACGTTGCTGAACAGTTTACTGGTCAAAAAGGATCATATGTACCAGTAAGTGAAACAGTTAAAGGATTCAAAGAAATCTTAGACGGTAAATATGACGACCTACCTGAGGATTCATTCCGTTTAGTAGGGCGTATTGAAGAAGTAGTAGAAAAAGCAAACGCATTGCAACAATAATGGGACGATAAGCGGCGTTTGACCGTCGCTTATAATGCGCCCGAGGAGGGGTAAGATTGAAAACACTAACTGTGAGTGTTGTCACTCCTGACGGCCCTGTACTAGAAGACGCTTACGAAATGGTAAGTGTACGTGCAGAAGGCGGGGAACTTGGTATCTTACCAGGTCATATTCCGCTCGTTGCACCACTAACCATTAGTGCAGTACGATTGAAAAAAGACGGTAAAACGTATTTTGTAGCTGTTAGTGGAGGGTTTATTGAGGTTCGCCCTGATAAAATCACCATTCTAGCACAAGCTGCAGAACAACCTTCCGAAATTGATATTGATCGTGCAGAAGAAGCGAAGAAACGCGCTGAAGAACGTCTTGAGCAGACAAAATCAGAAGACCTTGACTATAAACGTGCAAAAGTTGCGCTCGACCGTGCAATGAACCGTTTAGATGTCTCGAACAAATAAAAATCTGACCGTGATCGGTCAGATTTTTTTATGTGAAGAGGAAGCGAAATTGTAGTCGATTGCGTTGTTTCGCGTCAAACTAATTTATCGGTGACTAAAACTCGTATACAAATTATGTGCAAAGTATCATAGTTTCGCGCATAACATACTGTTTTCGTCGATATAGAACTGGGTTTCGTCTTTAACTAAATGAGTTTCGACGATATCTACTTTAATTTCGTCGTTAATGCTATAATCTCGCGCATAACTCATTAGAGTTGTCGTTATCTAATCGCACTGTTTTACTTAAATGTATTTAAACGTAAATGAGCGATACTATTTAACCATTTTTAATACTATAAAGGAAATTTACAAAAACATTCTTTGCTAATCCCTCCCTAGTGAGTAAAGTATTTTAAAGCGAATATAATATGTATGAAACTAAAAACCAGACCAGAAACATGGGTAATTTGTATCAATTACCCTTGAAAGTGTTTGTTGTCGATATTTCCCGGGAAATGCTCCAATATAAGCCATTTCCCATCTCAATAAAACAAATTAAATGAGGTGGCAAAATGTTTGTAGATGTTGCAGTCGATGCAATGGTGGGAATGACTTCACATATCATTTTCATCTTTCTTGCGTGGAAAGCGTTAGAATCGGTCCAAATTGAGAAGTTATTTAGAAAGAACAAAGAAACTGAAAGTAAAATACTTTATATTTTGCTTTCCATAGCTCTCGGAACATCAGCTAGTAACTTTTTCTTGGACTTCATCAATTGGTCGCAACAAATAACGTATTTACTTGAATGAAGCTAGAAATTAAAATCAGCGAAGAGTGATGACATCGATGAATCATTTCAGTACAAGGAGGCGATTAAAAATAAAATGAATCACACCCTCAAAAACCAAATCGCTCTAACGAAATGTATGTTGTTTGTCACACATGAAAACATCGCTGGTATGGGGTAACACATTTTTACGTATGAAACTTTTATAGTAATTCTAGCGAACTAATATTTATACCTTAAAATCCATTTTAGTTATAAAAATAGGTATCTTTACACTTGTACCGAAATTCGACTAAATGCTAGTATTGGTAAGTATTTGTGAAAAAGAAACTTTAATTGAAGAAAATTAATGATTATTCGTAGATTTTATAAACTATTAAACAATCTATTTAAATGCTAATATACAAACACTTTTATAAAATTAAGTTAACATTTGCTTTAAATTTAATTTCAATGGACTTATAAAGAAAACAGGATTAAAAGAACTTATACTATTATAAGACACATCTGTCCTCTTCATTGAATATTAAATAACATACGGACTATCGACACGGAGGGAAAGAAATTGGAAAAGATCATTGTAGCTGGAGGAAATAGACTCACTGGAACCGTAAAGGTGGAAGGTGCTAAAAACGCTGTATTACCAATAATTACTGCTAGTATCATGGCAAGCGAGGGAAAGAGTACATTAAAAAACGTACCCGCTTTAGCAGACGTTGATACAATTACGGAAGTATTACGATATATGAATGTAGATGTAAAACGTGATGAAAACACACTTTTAGTAGATGCTTCTAATGAATTAAAAACAGAGACACCATTTGAATATGTAAGAAAAATGAGAGCTTCTGTTTTAGTATTAGGACCATTACTTGCAAGATATGGTCATGCAAAAGTCGCAATGCCTGGCGGTTGTGCAATTGGCTCACGCCCAATTGACCAACACTTGAAAGGCCTAGAAGCTATGGGCGCTGAGGTTCATGTAGGAAATGGTTATGTTGAAGCTACTGTACCTGGACGTTTACAAGGTGCTAGAGTTTATCTAGATTTCCCAAGTGTAGGGGCTACTGAGAACTTGATGATGGCAGCGGCACTAGCAGAAGGAACTACAGTACTTGAAAATGTGGCGCGTGAACCAGAAATAGTAGACTTAGCTAACTACATTAATCAAATGGGTGGTAAAGTCATTGGTGCTGGTACAGAAACAGTTCGTATCGAAGGTGTGCCTCAGCTAAATGGCGTAGAGCACCATGTACTTCCTGATCGAATCGAAGCTGGAACATTCATGGTAGCAGCAGCTATTACAAATGGCGACGTAGTGGTAGAAGGAGCTATTCCTGCACACTTACGTTCTCTTATTGCGAAGATGAAGGAAATGGGTGTAACGATTGAAGAGTATACGGATAGTGTACGCGTAATTGGTACGGAAGATCTTAAAGGAATTGATATTAAGACACTACCATACCCTGGGTTCCCAACAGATCTTCAAGCACAGCTAATGACCTTAACGATGAAAGCGAAAGGCACAAGCGTAGTTACAGAGACTGTCTTTGAAAATCGCTTCATGCATGTGGAAGAGTTTAGAAGAATGAACGCTAAAATGAAAATTGAAGGTAGAAGTGCAATTGTGCACGGACCTGTTGAATTACACGGAGCAGAGGTTTCTGCAACAGACTTAAGAGCAGCAGCAGCGTTAATTATAACTGGACTTGTTGCGGAAGGTCGCACGACTGTTACAGAGCTAAAACACCTGGATCGTGGATATGTAAACTTTGAAGGAAAGCTGAAAGCACTTGGAGCAGATGTAGAACGCATCGTAGAGCACCAAACTGTGGTAGACCCGCAGGATGCTCCAGTAGACTCCATTTTAAAGTCTAGCTAATACAGCAATCATAGAATTATCCTTTGTAGAAAAAGCGTCGAATGTATTCGGCGCTTTTTTTGTGTGGGCTAAAACTCCTAATCTAGCACAATCTTGTAAAAGAAGTTGATCAATATGTTCTATCAACTAATTTTTCTGCATATTCATTTGATAGATATGTTAAAGGAGGAATTTGAAGTTGAAGAAGTATATCATTGTAGCAATTATGATTCTACTAGCAATCACAACCATGCTCCCAGCACTAATCGTGATCCCATTCTCAGAGACAGCGTCAGACCGGGCACTTATGGTACCGATTGATTCAGAAGTATCTGTTGAGGACTTAACGGAATCGAAGGAAGTCTCTATTCGAGTCATGCGTTCTACAACAAATGAGGTAGAAGAAGTCGACCTCGAAACGTACGTAGCACATGTAGTGGCAGCTGAAATGCCGGCATCCTTTGAAGAAGAAGCTTTAAAAGCTCAAGCGTTAGCAGCACGAACATACATGGTTCAGCGTCTAGCAAATGAAGCAGGGGAAAGCGAATATGATGTTACAGACACAGTAGAGCATCAAGTATACTTAGATGAAGAGCAATTAAGAGAGCGTTTTGGGCTCGAATTTTCTAGTCAGTATAGCAAGATAGAGGAGGCAGTGAAGACTACAGAGGGAGAGATTATTACATTTGATGGTTCTCCAATCACAGCAGCTTTCTTTTCTACTAGTAATGGACATACAGAAAACGCCCACGATTATTGGCAAAATGAAATTCCTTATCTTATGAGTGTGGAAAGTCCTTGGGATGAAGCATCCCCTGTCTATTCTGATCAAGAGATTTATACGTTGAGTGAAATTTCACAAAAACTTGGTCTTGAGAATAACGCTCTTTTTAATGTATCTGAAATTAGTCGGACCTCAAGTAATCGAATCAAAGAAATGAAAATTAATGGCCAAACGTTCACAGGGAGAGAAATCCGCGAAAAACTTAACTTGCGGTCAAATGATTTCGATGTCGAACCGAAGGGTGATCATGTGGTGTTCACGACAACAGGTTATGGCCATGGAGTAGGAATGAGTCAGTATGGAGCAAATGGAATGGCTTCACATGGGTATGATTACCGCGACATTGTTCAACATTATTATCAGAATGTAACGATTCAAACGATTGATGAAATCGAAGGAATTTAAATAAAATAATCACCTCGCGAGAAAAAATTTCCAAATCCATGTATAGAATGAAAATATTTTGTTCAAAATGGTTGCTGAGGTGATGAAAATGAATGAGAAAGAAAGAAAACTTTTCCAAGAATCAAAATGGAAACGGTTGACGAGACAGCGGTGGTTTTACCCGACTCTCTATATTACATTGGTCGCTGTCATGTTAACTGGGGTTATGATCTATCAGTTCCAAGGTGCAGAAGAGGTTGAACGAGACAGTAGTAGAGACACCTCGTTTGATGTCGAGCAAAATGATTTAGTGGAGCATCAACAGGCTGGAGGTAACGAGGATGAAGATGCCGAACCAGTAATGTCCGAACAAGAATCTCTAGTTATTCCAACGACACTGGGTTCTGACACAGAAGTATTAACGAACTTCTATGATGTGGAAGCTTCGGCGGAAGATCAGGAAAATGCGCTTATCTTTTACAATAATCAGTATTACCAAAGCCAAGGGGTTGACTTTACATCTGCAAGTGGTGAAGAGTTTGATGTTATTGCAGCATTAAGCGGAACTGTTTTAGATGTGAGGGAAGATCAATTATTAGGAACACTAGTTGAACTGGAACACGAGGAAGAAAAAATGACGGTTTACGCAAGTTTATCGGATGTAACAGTTGAACCTGGTGAAGAAGTAAGTCAAGGTGATGTGATTGGGCGTTCGGGTGAAAACGTATATACAGAAACCGGCGTCAGCAAAGTCCATTTTCAATTGATAGAAGATGGTCAACCTGTTAATCCAGGATTTTAAGTAGTAACATATCAGTAGTCCTCCTGCATGCGGGAGGGCTATTTTTTTGTTTTAGAGAAGAGAAGCCATATTTGCCATCCATCCGTTAGACACAACGCTGTGGCAACATAAAATGTTACACATTAAGAAGATACTATCGAGAGGTTTCTTAGGGGGTGCTTGGGCTTTTCTCATTTATATTACATAAACATCCTTCGACCTGAATAAAATGTATCAGCGGCACCGTTAGAGTTGATACCATCAGGAGGCGAGAGGGTTGCATGATTACATCAAAGAGCGCACGATCAAAATTGCCGAGCATCTTTTAGAAACGAAACAAACGGTACGCGTCATTGCGAAGGTATTTGGCGTATCGAAATCAACTGTCCATAAGGATCTTACTGAAAGATTACCTACTATTAATCCTGCATTAGCAAAAGAAGTGAAAACAGTATTAGAATATCATAAATCCATACGACATTTACGAGGAGGAGAAGCAACGAAGAAGAAGTATAAAGAAAAGACTCGTGTGTAAAAAGGATGAAGGGAAGCCTACCTGATGGATGGTAGGTTTTTTTCTGATGAAAAAGAGTTGAACTTAACGTTAACGTAAATGCTACAATGAAATTATAGAAAATTCAGACAGGTAAGGAGGGGATGATGACGGCAACCTATACGATCTCGGAACTGGCTTCTACTTATGGCGTTTCAACACGGACTATTCGCTATTATGAAGAGATTGGTTTGATTAAGCCGGAGCGGAATGCGAGTGGTCACCGGTATTTTACAAAAAAAGAGAAAACGCAGTTACAGTTAATTTTTCGTGGAAAGAAGTATGGATTTCATTTAGAAGAAATAAAAGAAATGATCCGTTTATTTGATGAAGATCCAACCGGGCGAGAACAACTGAAGCGAACGATTGAATATGGAGAGGGGAAAATCTCCGAAGTGACAAAACGCATAGAGGAATTACAAGCAATGAAGGATGAAATGAATCATTTAATGAATGAATTTCAAAAAGAGTTAAATCAATTAGAGGAGGAATGATTGTGAATTTATCTCAATTATTGTATGAACAAGCAGAAAAACGACCGAATCAGGAAGCCATTGTAAGTGGTGGCGAACGTATTACCTATCAGGAATGGAATCAAAATGTAAACCGAGTAGCGAATGCATTGAAAAAATCAGGGTTTCAACATGGGGACAAATTGATCATTCATTTACCAAATGTTTCGGAATTTATGTATTTGTATCTTGCAGCGATTCGTTTGAAAGGCCTAGCCATCCCTGTGAATGCGAAATTAACAACGCCAGAGCTACAGTTTATTTTAAATCATAGTGAAGCGAAATTTTTTGCGACACATGAGTTGTTGTTTGAACAAGCGGAAGAGTTAGCATCCACCAATAACTTAACATGCTTTAAAACTGGAGAAGCATCTGGCGAGTGGCGTTCCTTTAATGAATTATTGCAAGGAAATGATTCGGAAGTGGTGAACGACGGACCTGTTACGGATGAGGCTTCCATTTTATATACTTCTGGAACAACAGGCGAATCGAAAGGCGTATTATTCACGCATGAAAATATCATCACGGTCGGTTCGATGATTTGTGAGGAGATGAATGTAAACGCTTCCAGCAAGCTATTGCATATGATGCCTCTAAGCCATTCTGCTCCTCTGCATTTATTTATGGTGGCAGGGTTATATCAAGGATCCACACATGTGTTAGCACCAACATTCACACCGGATTTATTACTAGAAACAGTCTCGAAAGAAAAAACAACCCACTTCTTCGGAGCGCCTGTTGCGTATTTAATGACGGCAAAGCACCCAGAGATCGACAACTATGACTTATCCTCTATGGAATATTGGGTTTATGGTGGGGCGCCGCTTGGCTCTAATGAGGTCCAGTTTGTGAAGAAGCAATTCCAAACAGACCGTCTAGTATGCGTGTATGGGTTAACAGAAGCGGGACCAAATGGAACATTACTAGAAGCGGATGAGCATAAGGAGAAAGCAGGTAGCATTGGGAAACGTCCAGCAAAATATTGTGAAATTAGATTAGTAAATGAGGACGGAGAAGATGTGCAGCAGGGAGAGCCAGGAGAAATTGCCTTGCGAGGAAAAGGAACGATGAAGGGGTACTATAAGGCACCAGAAAAGACCGGGGAATCGATAAAAGGTGGCTGGTTATTCACTGGAGACATTGCTTATCAGGACGATGATGGCTACTACTGGGTGATTGATCGTAAAAAAGACATGATCATTTCTGGTGGTGTAAATATTTATCCAACCGAGGTGGAAGATGTGATGAAAACACATGATCACATCAATGATGTCGCAATAGTCGGCGTACCGCATCCAGAGTGGGGCGAGACGGCGAAAGCCTATGTTGTCGCGAATGAAACAGCCGCAACAATTGAAGAAGAAATGAAGCAGTATTTAGCGGATAAATTAGCTACCTATAAAATTCCAAAAGTCTATGAAGTGATCGATGAGTTACCTCGTAATGCAACAGGAAAATTACTGCGAAACCAGCTTAGAGATTCATAGAAGGAGGAGCTTATGACACGTCGAAATTTTTACCAAGAAGATCCGTTATTAAAGAAAATTTTAAAGGAGCATTTACCAGATGCCTTTTTCGCATATGCGGACGAGCAATTGACCGTATTTGGTGAAAAGGTTGCAAACGAAATTGATGAACGTGCAAAACACACGGACCGCGAAGGAGAGCCACGTTTAATTAAATATGACAAAATGGGTAATGAAATCAATCGAGTGTGGGTCAATGAAGGGTATCAAAAGACAGTAGATGAAACCTACGAAACTGGAATTGTTGGCTATCCTCATAAAGAAATTCCAGAGCTTGGTCACCTGGGGAATTACCTTTATTCCTATGCACAAGGTTATGTTTTATCTCAATCCGAACCAGGATTTTATTGTCCAGTGACATTAACTATGGCAACTGCCTACTTAATCGATCACTATGCAGATGAATCTTTGAAGGAAAAATTCTTGCCGCATGTCCTTGCAACGGGAGATGTCGAGCTGTATGAAGGCGCGACCTTTTTAACAGAAAGACAAGGTGGTTCAGATGTTGGCGCAAATGTAGTAGAGGCAGTACCTGATGGAGATGCTTATCGAATTACCGGAGAGAAATATTTTGCTAGTAATTCAGGCATGTGCGGAGTTGCTATGGTACTTGCGAGGATGGAAGGTGCACCTGAGGGCACGCGAGGACTAAGTTTATTCCTTGTACCTTGGGAAGAAAATCGTGCAAATAATAGACTATCGATTAGAAGGCTGAAGGATAAACTAGGTGTGCGAGCTGTTCCATCTGCAGAGGTGGAGTTTGATTGGGCGAAAGCATATTTAGTTGGGGATGCATCATCCGGATTCAAATACATGATGGAAGCTCTTAACTTATCGCGAGTTTGTAATGCAGTAGCATCTTTAGGTATTATGCGCCGTGCTTTTTCAGAAGCTAAAAACTATGCGTTAGAACGAGACGCATTCGGTCAGAAGCTTGCGCGTTACCCAATGATCCAAGATACGCTCGTGTCCTTGGTAGCTAAATTAGAAGTAGAGACTGTCGCTACGTTTGATTTAATTAGCGACTTCGACCGAGTAATGGCACGTGATTCTGACGCTACAGAAACAGATCAAGCAAGGTTACGTTTGTTGATAGCCATAGTGAAAAAAGAATCAGCAGAACAAGCGATTCATTTCTCCCATGAAGCAATAGAACTGCATGGTGGAAATGGGTATATCGAGGATTTTGTTACACCAAGGTTGCTGCGTGATGCCCAAGTCTTAACCGTGTGGGAAGGGACAGCGAACATCCTCGGCCTAGAGGTGTTACGTCTAATTAACAAATATGCCATTCACGAAACCTTCCTAAAAGAAATGACTACGAGGTTAGCAGACGTGCGAGAGAATCAAGAAGAGTTGGCATCGTTGGTAGAAGCGGCAATTAGTAGATTAAGTGCGTATGTAAAACGAATCGCTAGTGTAGATGAACGCGCGCTCGTACAATATCCAAAACATGTTGCGAAGAAGATGAGCGATCTATTGGAAGGTGTTACAGCACTTGAAATGGCAAAGCGTGATCAAGACCCACGTACAGATGCGATCGCAGAAGTTTATATACGTGACACATTCGGAACAGCAGAAGACATTTTTCCAGAGAAAATCGATTTATTTGAAAAAATTATATTAGAGTAAGGGGAAAACTTCTCGGGTGAGCTCGGGGAGTTTTCGTTTTTAATGGAGAAGCGGCTGTAATGTTGAAACACCTCTCAAAATAAATATTTCTTTAACCAACAGGGAGAAGCTTCTTTTTTAATGTCTCTCCCTTTTTCAACAAGTCGTCAGAAAAAAGCATGACACTCACCTTAAAAAGTGATAAAATATTACAATAGAATAAATATATTTTCGTACGTGTTTTGAAAGTTAAGTCAGGGGGAGAAGGTTTTCATGTTCGCAAGAGATATTGGGATTGACTTAGGTACTGCAAATGTTTTGATTCATGTAAAAGGAAAAGGAATTGTGTTAGATGAACCATCTGTTGTAGCAATGGATAAGCAGACTGGCAAAGTTCTTGAAGTCGGAGAAGCTGCTCGTCGTATGGTGGGTAGAACTCCAGGGAATATCGAAGCGATCCGTCCGCTAAAAGATGGCGTTATCGCAGACTTTGATGTTACGGAATCTATGTTACGTTATTTTATTGAAAAAATTAATGTGCGTGGGATGTTTTCAAAACCGCGTATTTTAGTATGCTGTCCAACAAACATAACAAAAGTGGAACAAAAGGCGATCCGCGAAGCAGCGGAAAAATCAGGTGGCAAGAAAGTATACTTAGAAGAAGAGCCGAAAGTTGCTGCAGTTGGCGCTGGAATGGATATTTTCCAACCAAGCGGTAATATGGTAGTAGATATTGGTGGTGGTACAACTGATATCGCTGTACTATCGATGGGTGATATTGTAACTTCTGAATCGATTAAGCTTGCTGGTGATAAATTTGACCAAGAGATTTTACAGTACATAAAGCGTCGGTATAAGCTTTTAATTGGTGATCGTACTGCGGAAGATATTAAAGTTAATGTTGCGACAGTTTTCGAAGGGAATCGTTCTGAATCCATGGACATTCGTGGACGTGATTTAGTTTCTGGTCTACCACGCACGATTACTGTTCATTCGGAAGAAATTGAAGAGGCATTACGCGAATCAGCAGGTGTAATCGTTCAAGCGACGAAAACCGTTCTTGAAAGTACGCCACCAGAATTATCAGCGGATATTATCGACCGTGGTGTAATCATTACAGGCGGTGGTGCATTATTAAACGGCATCGACCAACTACTCGCAGAAGAATTGAAAGTTCCTGTTTTCATTGCAGAAGATCCGATGACATGTGTTGCTAAAGGTACCGGAATTATGCTTGAAAACATTGATAAATTACCTAAAGATAAAATTGTTTAGTTTTTAATCGAAAACGGACGCCATCATACGTTCGTTTTCACCTTACATAAAAGGAGGAAGACCGATGCTAAGAGGCTTTCATACAGCTGGGGCGGGAATGATGGCAAACCAGCGTTATCAAGATTCAATGAGCAATAACATGTCGAATGTGATGACTCCTGGTTACAAACAGGACCGTGCAGCGTTTCGTGCGTTTCCGGAGATGCTGATTCGCAACATGGAAGAAGAGCGAGTTCCAACCTCCAATGGGTTAAATATTCCATTTAACAATCGTGTTGGTTCGATCAACACAGGAATGTATATGCAAGAGGACGTCCCGTTATTTGAACAAGGTGATGTGAGAGATACTGGAATGAATACAGATGTTGCCTTAACAAACGGAAACCTACCGGACGAAACAGGTTTTCTATTTTTCACTGTTCAAAACCAAGATGGAGATGTTAGTTATACCCGTAACGGGAACTTTACAGTAGATGGTGAAGGCTTTCTAACTACGAATAACGGGAACTACGTTTTAGATGATGCTGGAAACCCTATTCAAACAGGCGGAGAAGAATTTGAAGTTCAATCAAACGGGCAAGTTGTATCTCCTTTTGACAATAGTTTGTTGGGAGTTGCTTATCATCCCAATGCGAATGATTTTGTGAAACAAGGAGACGACTTATATAATCTTGAAGGTGATGTAGCCCCAGTAGATGCACGAGCAGCAGATGGTGTTGGCTTTGACGTTTCCCAAGGACAGTTAGAGTGGTCTAATGTGGACCCACAGCATACCATGTCTGAAATGATGCGTTCTTATCGTATGTTTGAAATGAATCAACAAGTCGTTCGTATGTTTGACCAAAGTGCGGAACTAGCTGCGAATCAAATTGGACGACTACGTTAATCAAGGGGGAAATTAAATGCGAAACATGTTTAATGCGGCATCAACAATGGGACAGTTGCAACAGCGTATGGATCTAACATCCAATAACTTAGCGAATGTTAATAACCATGGGTATAAAACTAGACATAGCAACTTCTCATCGCTATTAAATCAACAAGTAAACAATTTGCTTGATCATGATGCAGACTCTCCTCGTTTAACACCAGATGGGATCCGAGTTGGAAGCGGTGCAAGACTTGGTCATGAAAATATGAATATGGACAGTGGTTCGCTTCAGGAAACTGGCCGTGGACTCGACGTCGCTCTTCAAGATCGTAATCGCTTTTTCACTGTGAGTGTTGAAGGAAATGACGGTGCAGTCGAAGATCATTATACAAAAAGCGGTAATTTCTACTTATCGAATATGGATGACGGCACATTTATGTTAACATCGAGCGAGGGAAATCCTGTACAAGGTGAAGATGGTCCAATTATAATTGATGAAAACTTTAATGACGTTCGATTTAATGATAATGGCGACGTAATTGTAACTCGAGACGGAGAAGAAGCAGTAGAGGGCACACTTCAATTAGTGGATATTCCTAACTCACGTGTGTTGCAACCAGTAGATGCTGGTACGTTTATTATTAACGAGGACGAACTTGGTGTTCCAGCAGATGCATTGACTGAAGTAGTAGCTCCAGCAGATGCGAATTTAGTTTCTGGATCATTAGAAACGTCTAATGTTGATTACGGAACCGAAGTTCAAAACTTAATGGAATCGCAACGTGCTTATTCCTTTAACGCAAGATCATTATCAATGGGTGACCAAATGATGGGCTTAATTGGTAGCATGCGCAATTAATTCATAGGGAACCGAGAAGTACATATATTAATTATGTAATTTTGTAAGAAGAATCGAGGTACGAATTCATGGCTTCAGAAGATAAACAGCAGTCAAAACAAATTGATGGCGCAAAACAATACAAACCGAATAAACAGGCAAAGACCCCTGAACAGCAAGCCGCGAGTGCCAAAACGGCGGATCATTTAGCGAAGAAAAATAAAGAAGCTGAATCCAATGCTGAGCAGAAAAAGAAACAGCCAGAAGATAAGTCGAAACGAAAAGAAGTTCGCGAAGAAAAAAAGAAAGAAAAAGGCACAAAGCCAAAAGGTCGCGTTCGTTATATTCCAGTATGGTTAAGGTTTATATTAATCATTGCGATTGCCGTTACAGCACTAATTGTTGGATTAATGGTCGGGTTTGGTGTAATAGGAGAGGGTGGCGACCCATCAGACGTTCTGGATCGCTCGATGTGGGAAGACCTATATGACTATATCCGAGGGAAATAACCTTTAAATGGAGGAGATTCAAATGTTGAATATTGAAGAAATAAAAGAAATCATTCCGCACCGCTACCCATTTTTATTGATTGATTATATTTCAGAAATAACAGAAGGGGAGCGCGCAGTTGGGTATAAAAATGTAACTGCAAACGAACCATTCTTCCAAGGTCATTTCCCAAATTACATGGTCATGCCAGGTGTTTTAATTGTCGAAGCACTAGCACAAGTAGGCGCAGTTTCTATTCTCAAACAAGAAGAGAACCAAGGAAAGCTTGCTATGTTCACAGGGATTGATAAATGTCGTTTTAAACGCCAAGTGAAGCCAGGCGACACGATGAAACTAGACGTAGAAATCGTGAAAGTAAAAGGACCAGTCGGCCGTGGAAAAGCAGTAGCAACGGTAGACGATAAGGTCGTTTGCGAAACGGAAATTATGTTTGCGATTATGGACCCGAATGATAAAAAATAAATATATCCTTTAAGAAAGTTCAGTATAGATGTGCCAAGCAATTGGCGTGGATCTCTACTGGTCTTTTTTTATATAAGTTACTATTGGCCACAAGATATTTCTGGATTTGGATAACGACTTACTTAACATGATGAAGTTTAATCGAGAATTCTGGTAATGAGATCATTAAATGTATATATTCTAGTGTGAAAATGTTTTGCCGGCATAAGACTTGTCTTTTCGGGTGGACGGCAAGCTTTTGCGGGCGGGAAAAATGATTTGCGGGTGAAGGGTTCTTTATGCCGGCAAATAATGAAAAATACAGGCGAACCACTTCGTATGCCGGCATAAAGCATTATTAATGGCTCAACACATTATAGAAAAAGAGATATTTTAAGGATGTAGGCAACCTTCTGATATACTTTGGTTAAGAAAACAATAAAGGAGTATGTAAAATGGGTGCAGTAGAAATTGATTTAGTAGTGAAAGATAGCTTAAAAGCATTGGAATTATATGAAAAGATATTCGAGCTCGAACGTTTAGAAGTAACAGATTTTAATCGAGGAGAGAATGAAGTTATCTTTTCCCTTTATGGCGTGAATTTTCATATGTTGGATGAAAATCCAGATTTCCACTTGATTGCACCAACGACCGAAGACCCGAAAACACTTTGGTTTAACATCACCGTCCCAGACATTCAAGGAACCCATTCTCAAGCAATCGAATTGGGATGCACAGAAATCCAGCCCGTGACTGAAATGCAAGATTTCGGAGTTTCAAATGCGATATTTTTGGATCCATTTGGCTATGTATGGATGTTGCATCAAGTTCATAAGGAAGTAAGCTTTGAAGAACGTCAACGTCTTTGGGAAGAGAAGGAATAACGAAAAACAGCAAACGTAGAAGCCGAACACAGACAGCGAGGTGTTCGGCTTTTTTTGATTCTACTTGGTGTAGTATAATTTATTTTAATAATACATGTTGAGGAGTGGAGCGGATGGAAGAAAGTTTTCATTTAAGTCAGGAGTCGAATAAAAAGCTTAGCATCACTATTTATGAAGATGGGTTTGCTCATGTGCATGAACAGAGGTCGACAGAAGGATATGCTGATGAATCTCATATTACATGGAAGGGTTTGCCGGAACGCATTGATGTGGAATCTGTTTTTGTCGCCGGCTTAAATGTAAAAGAAATGAGCTTTAATTACGATTCGCTGCAAAAGAACACACTACTCAAACGTTATGTAGGTCAGCAAGTCTTTTTAGAAGACCGTCAAGAGAAGACGACAGAGCCATATGAACTGTTGGCTTGTGGACATGATCTCATTGTTCGCCATCTAAAAACAGGCCACTTATTGATTAATCCTGATAAAGAAATTATGTTACCTTTTAAAAATGGCGAACTGTCCAGCCATCCTACTCTCTCCTTTCACATTCGAACAAAACCTGCAGAAATGATTGATTTAAATTATTTATTCGATGGGCTGGAATGGGCCATGACATATTTAATTAAGTTAACGGACTCGAAATTGGAGTTAATTGCTCAAGCTTCCATTTCCAATGATACAAATTATAAGTTTGAAGATGCAGAAGTGAAATTGATCGCAGGAACGGTTAAAAAGTATGATAACTGGTTCACCTCTCTCAAGGTGCCAACGGATGATTATTTATATGATGCAGCTTCCGCAAGCATGCCTGTAGAACCTGAACAGTTTCATGACCGCGAGCTTTACACGGTGCCCCATCCAATTTCCCTACAGAATCATCAGAAGAAGCAGGTTGATCTATTCAACATCAACGATATTAAGTATGAAAAAGTCTATCACTGTACGCCAAGATCTTCTCTAGTCAAACAACAAGTTCGTTTTGAAAATAGTTGGGGCAATCAACTAGGAATCCCCCTTCCTAAAGGGGTTTATAAAATTTATTCCGAACACAATGGAAGCTATGAATTTCTAGGAGAAGACGACCTGGAACATAAAATCTCTGAAGATCGGATTGAAATAGACCTAGGGGAAGCGTCCGGTCTAAAAGCGGAATTTAAAGAATTAAAATCGTACAAGGAAGGTTATCATAAGTTGACTGACATAGAGGTTACACTGAAAAACAGTAAATCAGAAGCCGAAGAGTTTGTTGTAACTTATCCGATTAGCCGTTATTTCCTCCGGGTAAAAAATGAAAGTGAGAAAGTGGACAAGCAGGATCGATACGAGTTAATTTTTAAGGTTGTTGTAGAGTCTTATTCAAAAGCCAAACTGGAATTTACGATTGTGGAAGATGAGTCGATTCACTTGAAGCATTTTTAAGTTAGAAGCGATTTGAGATTAGTATGTTATATTGGCATAATCAACCTAACAAGTTTAGGAGGGATAGGAATGGATAAAAAGGTTGGACGAAACGACCCGTGTCCATGTGGCAGTGGAAAAAAATACAAAAAATGTTGTGAGAATGATAATGTAATAAGCTTTAACCAAGATCACGTGAAGAAAGAATTGGCAGAGATATGGGAAGAAGTAATGCAGCATTCAATCGAAAAATACCCGCAATTTATGGAAAAAGCTGATCAATCAAATATGATGGATGTGTTGAAGCAGTTACATTTAACGCTAGCTCATGCGAATAAAGAAGGGGAAGTAGCTAGGTTTGTGACGAAAAAGCAGAAGCAAGTGAAGCGAAAGTCGATTTATGACACGTTAGAAGAATGGAAAAATGTAACTTTCACTGTTCTTCAAGCAAGTGAAAGTATTTCTATGGATGATCAGTATGTAAAAGTGGAGGACTACTTCACTGGAGAAAAATGGAGTTTATATAAAGGGTCGATGAGTTCTGATGAAATTAAAAAAGGCGAGTATATCAGCGGTCATTGTTTGAAATGGTTAGATGAGGTTAGGCTAGCACCACTTGGTATACCAGGCGATCAATTAACTATGGATCAGATAAATAAGCAACTTCAATTAAGAAAAGACGAAAACTCCAGAAAGCTATTAAATGCTTATCTCCAAGATGCTTTGATTATTTGGTTTGAGGCTTTTGATAACAGCGCATATGACCGGATTTCCGCGTTTCCAAAAGCGAAACAAGTAATGGATGAATTATTACAACGAATTGGGACTACATCTAAACATTCAGAAGAAAAAGAACTAATTCAAATGATGTGGCTAAATTATTTCCGTGATAAGCAGCCAAATTTCAATAAACCAACAATCATGGCAGGCGCTTTACATTATTATTATAATTATTTTATTCTATCTCCACACAAACAAGAAGATTTGACGATAAAAGCATTGGCAAATCTATATAATGTTTCGGCCTCAAGCTTATCTAAACGGATTGATGATATTATTATGTATGGCTATGAGTTATTTGAGCGGGCAAATGAGGAATTACAGGGGCCAGAAATGATGGATGAGGGTTCAGATCAAATGGAAATTGATCCATTTCAAAATTCATCTACATCTACTAGTAAAAGTGAAGCGAATTATATGATTTTTGATGTTATATATAATCAAGATTTATCCGAACAAGAAAAAAGTGACCTTCTTAGTCAGGCTCTAGAGTTAGATCCAGAAAACGTTGATGGCATTATGGTATTAGCTGACATGTGCGAGGAAAGTGATGAAAAAGAGAATATACTAAAGCATGCAATAAATGTTGCCACTAAAGCCGTAGATTTCGACTTATTGGAAACCATCGAGTATCCTTGGGCGGTTCACGAAGCTAGGCCCTACTTTATTGCTAGTCATCGCTTAGCACAATTTTACCGAGAGGAAGGTAGAATGTCTGAAGCGATTAAATTAATGGAAAAGCTGGTGGAATGGAATGAGGAAGACAATATTGGAGTTAGATATGGACTTATTCCATTGTTGATTCAGGAAGGTCACTTGGACGATGCTGAGCTCCTGTTAGATATGTACGAAGAAGAGGAATCAACACATATGTTGTACAATCTGGCTTTGTATTTAATTGCAAAAGAAGCTTCGAAGCAGAGAATTCATTCGAGCTTAAAAAAAGCCAAGAGTTTAAATTCCAAAGTTCCCAAATACCTTAAAAATAAGAAAAAGACACAACAGGCTAAAGTTGGTATGGGATTTACTTTAGGCGGAGAAGAAGAAGCTATCGATTATGCAAAATTGGCTTTTGACGCATGGCAACCTTATGTGGAATACCTATAAGAGCGTCTATAGTTCTTGTATAAGTGGTACGGGCTACTTTCACCCCCTTTTAACTCAAGTGAAAGTAGCCTGAATTTTTTTTCGTCTGACTTTCCATTAAAACGTAAAATATATAAGATGTACCATAAATAAAAATTCATCTAACAGGTTGACTTTTCTTCATAAAGAAAATATAATTTTCATACAATAACATTAATTATTATATTTTTTTGAGAGTTTACTAAAACGTTTTCGTAAATTTTTTTGCAATATAAAGTAAGCGTTTTCAAGGCGTTACATATGAGGAGAATTAGATGATTCGGTATGACCGCGGACAAGATGAGTATAAAGATTGGATTGTATCTGAAAGCGATTTCAATCCGAGCCATTTAAGAAAGCTTGAAGCTGTCATGGCTTTGGGAAATGGTTACATGGGACTTCGTTCTTCTTTAGAAGAAGCATATCCACACGCGAAACGTAATTTATTCGTAAATGGAACCTTCAATCAGGCAGATCCGACTGAAGTGACAGAGCTTCCGAATCTAGCTGACGTAACACAAATAGACTTCCTAGTTGATGGGACACGATTTCATTTAGAGATTGGGGAGATAGAGCATCATACGAGGGATTTAAATGTAAATACAGCAGAGCTTTCTAGAGATTTGGTATGGAAATCACCGGAAGGCAAACGGCTGCACATTCAAACGAGAAGAATTGTATCGTTGGCTCAAAAGCATTTAATTGCAAACGAGATAAAAATAAAAGCTTTGGACCAACCGGTAGCTCTTAAGATAATTAGCTCTATTGATGGTCAGACCACTAACTCAGGAGCGCAGCATTTCCTCAACGGGACTCCGCGTGTATACGGTGACTATTTGCTGGAGTATCAACAAACCACTCGTCAATCGGAAGTGGAGGTTGTTCTAGCGAGTGAACACCGTATAAACCAATCAATAACAGTGGATAAACTGATGGAACGTCGGAAGGTCGGGTTTGGCTATAATTTAAATTTAGAATCAGGCGAATCCGTTACGATGGAAAAATTCACTGCGGTGTATACAAGTAGAGATCGAGAATTCTTAGACCAACACGCACAACCACTAGATATTTCATCTCATGCCCATGGGCTTTTAAAAGAATTAACGAACCAGTCCTACGAAGAAGTTTATCTAGCTCATAAGGAAGCATGGAAAAACTCAGTTTGGAATCGTTACAATCTTCATATTGATAGCGAGGATAACTTTGACCAACTAGCGACCAGATTTTCCATGTATCATATGTCGATTATGACCCCTGCCCATGATGATCGAATGGGAATTGGGGCAAAAGGATTATCCGGTGAAGGTTATAAAGGGCATTCATTTTGGGATACAGAAATTTTCGTCTTACCATTCTTTACGTATTCGAACCCGAGTATCGCAAAATCACTTCTTACGTATCGTTACCATGGTTTAGAAAGTGCTAGAAAGAAAGCGAAGGAAAATGGGTATGAAGGGGCGATGTACCCTTGGGAAATGGCTTTTCCAGACGAAGGGGAAGTAACTCCTTTATACGGTGATATCGATATCGTTACAGGTGAAAGAAGTAAGATTTGGACGGGATTGATTGAACAACATATTACAGCTGATATCGCTTTTGCGGTAGATCAATATGTAAGAATCACTGGTGATCAAACGTTCTTAAATGATTACGGATATGAAATGATTTTCGAATGTGCCAACTTCTGGGCTAGTCGACTAGAGTGGAATGCGCAAGAAACGCGTTACGAAATTACCAATGTGATCGGTCCAGATGAATATAAAGAACATATCAATAACAACGCATATACCAATTACCTAGCGTACTTCACCTTAAAGCTTGCGAAACAAAGTTATGAGTATCTTTCATCACAGAACGAAAACGTTTTCGAACACTTGAAACAGAATATTAATCTTGCACAAAGCTATCAAATGTGGCAAGAGAAAGCTTCTCAATTATATTTACCAGAACCAAAAAGAGAGCAATTGGTCATCCCACAAGATGATACTTATCTGGACTTACCAGAAATTGATTTAACGAAATACCGCAATCAACCGCAACCAAGAACGATTTATAAAGATTACAATCAGCAGCAAATTAATGGGATTCAAGTGACCAAGCAAGCAGATGTGCTCGTGTTGATCTATTTATTGGAACAAACTTCTTTAAAAGATGACTTAGAATTTACAGAAAAGCTGAAACGAGCAAACTTTGACTACTACGAACCACGTACATTACATGATTCATCACTAAGCTTATCTACACACGCTATTCTAGCTAGTGATTTGAATAACTTAGAACTTGCTTATAAAATGTTCCAAAAAGCTTCTAGAACAGACCTAGGTGAGAATATGCAGTCTTCTCAGGAAGGCATTCACGCCGCCTCGATTGCAGGAATTTGGAATATTGCGGTGTTTGGTTTCGGAGGCGTTCGCTTAACTGCGGAAGGGTTGTCGATTCAACCGAAATTACCGAAACAGTGGTCAGCCTTATCCTTTAATATCGATTGGAAAGGTGAACAATTAAGAGTCAACGTGCAAGATTCAGAGGTTACCATTTCAAAAGATTCATCGAATGAATTGGAACTGCTGATTAACAACCAGTCTGTTAGGCTCGAGGACACGATTACCGTTCCTTTGGCTTTACAAAATATTTAATACATTTAGGGGAGGAATTATATTATGAAGTTTAATAAACTTTTTGGTTTATTATTGGTTAGTATGCTACTTGTGTTAGCGGCTTGTGGCGGGGATGACAGCGAGGAAGGTAGCGACGACGCTGTCAATGAAGACGGTGAAGTAGAACAAATTTCGATTTTCCAAAGTAAAGTAGAGATCACAGAATCGCTAGAAGATTTAGCAGAAATTTATGAAGAAGAAACAGGAATTGAAGTGGAAATCATCGGTACAACAGGTGATGACTATTTGTCACAGTTACAAGTTCGATTAAACAGTAACCAAGGTCCATCTATTTTAACTGTTCAAAACGAGCAAGTGGCTCAGCAATTAGAGTCCTATGTATATGATTTAAGTGACGAAGCAATTACAGAAAACTTAGCTCCAGATATGGGCTTAGAGCACGATGGTAAGATTGTTGGCCTTCCATATGGAATTGAAGGATTCGGCCTAGTTTATAACCAAGATTTAGTAGATCCATCAGAAATTACGGACTATGATTCTTTCGTAAGTAAATTACAAGAGTTTGAAGAAGAAGGAATTAGCGGCTTAACTCTTTCTCAAGAAGCGTATTTCTTGATTGGACACATTAGTAACTATCCTTTCTCTTTACAAGATGATTACCAAGAATTTATTGATCAGTTAAATGCAGGCGAAGTGTCTATGGCTGAAACGGAAGAATTCCAAGATTGGGCTCAGTTTATGGAAGCAATTCGTGAGCATACAGTGAATCCAATGGACGTGAATTATGACCGTCAAGTTGGGGACTTCGTAAACGGAGAAACTGCAATGATTCACCAAGGTAACTGGGTTTCTGGTATGTTAGAAGATTATGAGTTAGATTTCGAAGTAGGCTTAATGCCATTCCCATTACAAGGAAATGACCAGCAAATCGTTGGCGTTGGAGGTAACTGGGGAGTAAATAATCAAAAAGACCAAGCGGAAATTGATGCAGCTATTGATTTCTTAGAGTGGATGCATGATAGTGAAGAAGGGCAAGAAGCGATTGTACAGGACATGGGACACGTTCCAGGTTTCACACATATCGATGCGGATGACTTAGACCCATTAGCAACAGAAGTATTAGAAGCTTCTAATAGTGGCGAAACGATTCCTTGGGCGCATAACTATTACCCAGCAGACATTGTTCCAAACAATATGACACCAGTAGCTGAAGAGTTCTTCCTAGACGATAGCATGTCTGGAGAAGCATTCCTAGAAAGCTTAGATCAAGCTTGGCAAGACGCGCAATAAACGAACGATAGAAATTGAATAACAGGGTCGCCCCATGTGGTGTCCCTGTTATATTTTACTAAACACTTATATAAGGTGCTGTTAAGGATTATTGTTATAGAGTGACGAGATCAATTTGAGTGCGTAATTGGCTGAAGGGATGAATTTTAAGTGTGCGCGCGTTCGGATGCCGGCATAAAGGAGCCCTTTTCGGGTGAAAAAGATTGGATGCCGGCATGCAGAAGGCCGATTCGGGTGAGAAAAAGTTTATGCCGGCAAGCGAAGCATGTTTGCCGGCATACGCGCACAAATGCCGGCAAAAGCACACGATTTAAAATCCAACCTTCTCACTTCCGCATCTAAACCAGGAAGATAAACATAACAATGAAGTTTAACAGCACCATATATGAACAGTGAAGTACTACTGCAACAGAGAAAAGAGGGATTTCATTGAATAAACATCATAATAAATTTTGGTATCTGCTATTTACTTTGCCATTAATTATCATCTTTGCGACGGTGGTATTGATTCCTTTCTTTATCGGGTTATTTTATTCCTTTTTTGAATGGGATGGATTCTCAAACAATCCGATGGTCTATGTAGGAATCGACAATTATATCGCGTTATTAGATGATGGTAGGTTTGGTCAGTCCGCATGGTTAACGCTTAAGTTTACGATTATGAGTTTGATTTTAGTGAACGTTTTAGGATTAGGATTTGCCTTATTAGTTACCTCGGCATTAAAATCAACTAATTTTGCTCGGACGATGTTTTTCATGCCGAACTTAATTGGTGGGTTAATTTTAGGGTATATTTGGCAGTTTATTTTCTCCGACGCGTTTAGAATTATTGGGGATCTTACCGGGAACGAACGGATATTCTTTAACTGGTTAAATGATACTGATTTTGCGATGTATGCATTAGTTATCGTATTCTCTTGGCAGATGGCTGGTTATATGATGATTATTTATATTGCTGGTATTCAAAGTATTCCTGGAGAAGTGATGGAATCAGCACAGATCGATGGGGCGAACTATTGGCAGCGTTTTAAAAATATTGTATTTCCACTGCTCATGCCAGCACTGACGATTAGTTTATTCTTAACTCTGTCCTTTGGTTTTAAAATATATGATACGAACCTCTCGCTGACAGGCGGGGGACCAGCGTTATCAACAGAACTTTTAGCGATGCAAATTTATAATGAAATATTCGGTTACAACAATTACGGGTATGGTCAGGCAAAAGCAATTGTCTTTTTCATTGTGATTGCGACGATTACGCTGACACAAGTTTATGTCACGAAGAAAAGAGAGGTGGAGATGTAAATGAGTTTCTTCAAAAGATATTTGAAAGAATTTATGCTCGCATTTGGCTCTCTCTTATTCTTATCACCGATCTACATTATGTTTGTAAACTCATTTAAAGACCGTTCCCAACTGTATGAAAATGTTCTTGCCTTACCTGAGACTTTAACGTTTGAACATTATATTCGGGCAATGGATCGAATGAATTTCGGCTTAGCATTTTTTAACTCGATGGTTATTACGGTAATCTCCGTGTTCTTTATCGTTATTTTATCTTCGATGACAGCATGGATGTTAGTCCGGAAAGATAATGTGTGGAGTAGAATCATATTCATGACGTTAATAGCGACCATGCTTATTCCGTTCCAAACGATTATGATGCCACTCTTACAATTGATGGACCAAATCATGCAAACGACAGGAATCCCGATGTTAAATACTCGCGGTGGCCTGATATTTATGCATATTGGATTTAATGCCAGTTTAGCTGTGTTCTTGTATCATGGGTTTATCAAGTCCATTCCGATTTCTTTAGAGGAATCAGCAGAAATTGATGGTGCTAATAAATTGACGGTCTTTTGGAAAATTATCTTCCCAATTTTAAAGCCAATTACTGTAACCGTGATTATTTTAAATGTTATTCAGATTTGGAATGACTACCTGTTACCATCGCTCGTACTAACAGACAAGGATTTACGAACGATTCCACTTGCGACGTTCTACTTCTTTGGTGAATTTACGATTCAGTGGAACCAAGCGATGGCAGGGCTCGTGTTAACAATTATTCCAGTCGTCATCTTTTATGTCTTTGCGCAAAAGCACATCATTAGAGGAATCGGCGAAGGGGCAGTTAAGTAAGAAAGATGAGGTGGCAACATGAATAGAAACGGACTATCTGGTTGGATCGTTTCTTTATCAAAATGGATCGCTAAACTAACAACAACGAATATCATGTGGTTCTTAATCAACCTTCCGACATGGTTTGTATTCTATTCATGGGTTACCAGTGAACAGAAGTTAGCACTGATTCACTTTATTTTATTTATACTCGTGATGACATTCTTATTCTTTCCATCTACTCGAGCGATGTTTATGTCGTTACGCTATTGGATTATGGAACAGGATGACAAGGATCAACGAACGCACTACCTAAGAACGTTGATCAAAAACTACCGGAAATTTTTAAAGACAAACGTACTATTTTCAGTCATCTGGCTTATCTGGATCATTGATCTTTATATTGTATATGGAATATCGGATAGCTTATTTGCGGCATTTGTTGTGATCGGAGTTTTATTATATGGCGCACAGATGATCTATTTCTGTCTAGAGTCCCATTTTGAAATGTCGACGATGGAGAAGTTAAAATATGCTGCGTTAGGTGTCGTGGGGAGTCCATTTCTAACCGCCTATATCATTGTAATTTCAGCAATGGTGACATATATTACGGTGGTTCACTTCCTAGCATTATTACCATTTGTATCCGGGGTTATTATCGCCTTTCTATCTTTACTTATGTTCCATCATTGGGCGGATCGGTTGAAAGTAAAAGCAATTAAAAAGAGGAAGTGAAGTTATGGTATCGATTAAAGATGTCGCAAAAGAAGCTGGCGTTTCTGTAAGCGTCGTTTCGAAAGCTCTGAATAATTACCCTGATGTCGGGGAGAAGACGCGCATGCATATACTCGAAGTTGCCGAGCATATGAATTATGCGCCCAATCGAATTGCGAAAAACTTATCTTCTAAGAAAAACTCGGCAATTAGTTTAATCTCCTCCGGCTTCGAGGCGAATGACCAAAAGGATAATAACTCTTTTGAATTATTCAAAGGCATCTATTATGGCAGCCAGCAATTGAATGTTGATTTTTCCATTTACTTCACGGATTCTTTTAAACAACGAGAACAAAGCTACGTCCAGTTTTGCCGAGAACGTAATATTGGTGGCGCGATTCTTCAAGGGATTCGGTTGGACGACCCATTTTTTAAAGAAATGGTTGATACGAACGTACCTTGCGTATTAGTTGATGTCCTAGTAGAGGAGCCGATTGATTATGTCGGCAGTGTCTCCATTTGTAACCGAGAGGCAACCGCAGAAATGACCGATTATTTGATCGAACGAGGCCACACAGATTTGGCAATCATGGCTGGGACAAAAGAAGCTTATGTCAACGAAGAACGACTAAAAGGTGTATATGATTCTACGGAAAAACTAGGACTAAAAATAAAAGGAGATTATATCCTTCACGCTGATTTTAACGACGAAAAAGCATACCAACTAGCACTTGATTTTTTGAAGGAACACCGACCAAGTGCTGTGATTTGTTTTAGTGATCTAATGGCTTACGGGGTGATTCGAGCGGCTCAAGAGTTAGGGGTTCGGGTTCCAGAAGACTTATCTGTAACAGGGTTCGATAATTCGATGATCAGTGGACTAACCTCCCCAACCATTACCACGATCTCGCAAGATTTCTTCGAGATGGGCAAAGCCTCTGCTTATTTATTGCACCAATTGATGAATGAAAGCGAGGAAGCAAAAGAAACGTTTCTAACCTATGAATTACTAGAACGACAAAGCGTAAAAGACTTAACGAAATCTCCATAAGGAAAGGAAATTACATCATGCCACGACTAGAACTAGTTATTTTTGATTTAGATGGAGTTATTACAGATACTGCTGAACTACATTTTCAAGCTTGGAAAAGGTTAGCAGAAAGCCTTGGAGTTGAAATTGACCACGCGTTTAATGAACAGCTTAAAGGCATTGGCCGCATGCAGTCTTTAGAAAAGATTTTAGAGCTCGGCGGAATGGAAAAGGAATATACAGAAGAAGAAAAAGTTGCTTTGGCAGCTGATAAAAATGTTCATTACCGAGCATTACTGGAAAGCTTGTCACCAAATGATATTTTAACAGGGATTTTGCCATTATTAGATCGTGTGAAAGAAAATCAAATTCCAATTGCATTAGGTTCAGCCAGTAAGAATGCCACCTATGTGCTTGATGAGTTACGTTTGACAGACCGATTTGATTATATTGTAGACGCGAATCAAGTGAAGCATGGCAAACCAGATCCTGAGACGTTTACGACAGCTGCAGACTATTTTAAGGTTCCATATGAGCACTGCTTAGGAATCGAGGATGCCCCAGCAGGTGTGGAAGCTGTGAACGCAGCAGGAATGTTTTCTGTCGGAGTAGGTAGTAAAGAAGATCTTTCACATGCCAATTACCGAGTTGATCATACCGGCGAACTCGATTTTGAGAAGATTATTCAAGCATATGAAAATAAATAGAGAAGATATAAAACGATAATAAGATCGTGTCAAATCAAAGGTTATGGGAGGGCTGTACATGACGTGGACGTTAACAAACACATCATTAGATCAACAACAGCTATTAGTAAATGAAAGCTTGATGTTTCTTGGAAATGGCTACTTAGGGGTACGTGGCAATTTTGAAGAAGGGTATAGCTCAGATTATAAAACGATTCATGGTGCTTACATTAATGCATTGCATGAAAATGTGGCCATTCAATACGGGGAGAAATTATACGGCTTTCCTGACGACCAACAAAAATTGGTAAACGTCATTGACGCCCAAGGAATAGAGATACATATAGACGGGGAACGTTTTCAGTTATTTGAAGGAGATATCATTTCTTTTGATCGTAATTTATATATGGATCAAGGGTACTCCGAACGAATTGTCCATTGGAGGTCGCCGAAAGGGAAAGAAGTGAGACTCACTTTCAGGCGGCTCGTTTCGTTTGTGATCAAGGAACTTTTCGCTATTCATGTGAAAATAGAACCCATTTCACCCATTCAAACGATCCAAGTTACTTCCACAGTAAATGGGGATGTAACCAATTATACAGAAGAAGGCGACCCACGTATTGCTTCCGGGCATGCGAAGCTGATTCATGGAAATACGGCTTGGAAAGAAGAAGGCTACACAAAAGTAAAGGCACATGCAAAGCGGTCGGAGCTTGAAGTTGCCTGTGTAACAGCCTATGACGTCAATCTTCCAGATGTCGATGCTTCTCATGAAGCGATTGATCACCGAATCGTAGATACCTTTACAGTAGATGGAGAGCGTGTATTTGAATTAACGAAATATAATGTCTATACAGATACATTGCGACACGAGGATCAGCTGTTTGAACGAGGCGTGTCGATTCAACAAAACATCTCGACATTTGAAGATATGTTAACGCAACAACGAACGTATTTAGATGAATTTTGGAAAGTGACAGATGTTGAAATTGACGGCGATGCATCCTTACAAGAAGGGATCCGTTTTAACCTTTACCATCTGCTTCAATCGGTTGGAAAAGATGCAGTTAGTAATATTGCTGCGAAAGGTTTATCTGGCGAAGGGTATGAAGGGCATTACTTTTGGGATACAGAAATTTATATCTTCCCAGTCTTTTTGATGACTAATCCTGAAATCGCTAAAAAACTTTTAATGCACCGTTTCTCAACCCTTGATGATGCTCGAGAGCGGGCGAAAGAAATGGGACATCGAAAAGGGGCGTTATTCCCTTGGCGAACGATTACCGGGCCAGAAAGCTCTGCCTTTTTCCCGGCTGGTACTGCACAATATCACATTAGTGCAGATATTGCCTATAGCTTTATCCAGTATTATTTAGTAACTGGGGATGAGCAATTTAAGCAGATCTATTTAGCGGAAGTGCTATTTGAAACGGCTAGATTATGGGCTGCTACTGGGTTTATGAAAGACGGCAAATTCCTGATTAATAACGTGACGGGCCCCGATGAGTATACATGTATTATAAACAATAATTATTACACAAACTCGATGGCCAAATATAACTTAGAGTGGGCATGTAAAATTTACGGGCAACTGGAGACAGACGAAGTGTCAAGCCGATTGGACGTAACAGAAGAAGAAGTCGATACTTGGAAAGAAGCGGCTGACCATATGTATTTACCATATGATGAAGAGAAAGGGATCCATGCGCAAGATGATTCTTTCTTAAATAAAGAAGTGTGGGATTTAGAGAATACACCTAAAGATCACTTTCCTTTGCTATTGAATTACCATCCGTTGACACTTTATCGTTACCAAGTCAGTAAGCAAGCGGACACGGTCTTATCGCACTTTTTAATCGAACAATACGCAGATAACGACATCATACGTCGTTCGTATGATTATTATGAAAAGGTGACGACCCATGATTCTTCGCTTTCTTATTGTGTATTTAGTATCATGGCTGCGAAGCTTGGAAAAGAAGAGAAGGCGTATAATTATTTTAATGAAACAGCAAGATTAGACATTGATAATTTGCACAAGAATACAAAAGATGGCCTGCATATGGCGAACATGGGTGGTACGTGGCTTGCGATGGTCTATGGCTTTGCAGGATTACGAATCAAAGAAACGGGGCTGCACTTTACGCCGACAAAAGTGGAAAAGTGGAAGCACCTGACGTTCCCAATACGTTTCCACGACCGCTTATTAAAGTTGCATTTAGCTGACACAACGATGACGTACGAGCTTGTGGAAGGCGACGCGCTGACTATTTACCATCATGGAGAAGCAGTTTCATTAGAAGCAGGCCAAGAAGTTAAAAAAGATATATAAAGAGGGGTGCACGTGATGTCGAAACCGAATATTGTAATGATGATCTCGCATGACTCAGGTCGATATCTAGGGACTTATGGAAGAAATGTTCAGACACCAGAGATTGACGACCTTGCATCTTCTGGGATCCAATTTGAAAATTACTTCTGCTCCCAACCACAATGCAGTCCAAGTCGCGCCAGTATTTTAACTGGAAAATACGGTCATAATAACGGCATGACTGGGCTAGCACATATGGGCCATTCCCTTCACGGGGACATAAACACACTACCTTCGAAACTGAAAGAAGCAGGGTATCAAACTGGTTTGATCGGGTTATATCATGAATCGATCGAAGGGGAATTTTCACCAGAACGATTAGGATATGAGTATTACGAACAAGTGGAAGGTAACTGGGCGGACGGTGTTGCCGGTTCCTTCGATACGTTTTTAGCTGAAAGAGAAAATGAACGCCCTTTCTATCTTTCACTTGGATTTGAAGAAACGCACCGGCCATTTGATCAATACGAACCTGTCGATCTAGATGAAGTTGTTGTGCCAGACTACCTTCCAGACACAAAAGAAGTAAGAAGGGATTTTGCGGAATTTTACCGATCAGCGATGGATATGGATGATGCTGTTGGTAAGATTAAGAAGTCGCTTATGAAGCACGGCTTTGATGACAATACTATTGTGATTTTTACAACTGATCATGGCATTGCTTTTCCACGCGCAAAAGGAACACTCTACGATTCCGGCTTAGAAACAGCTTTTATCATGAAATTCCCAAGTGGGATGTACGACCAAGGATTTAAATCGGAAGCCTTATTATGTAACGTCGACCTCATGCCGACGCTTTTAGATGTGGTGAATGCCAACACACCAGTTGATTTAGATGGAAAAAGCTTTCTTCCATTAATCGAAGGAAAAACGGAAGAAGGAAGAGATCACTTCTTTGCCGAAATGAGTTGGCATGATAAATACCACCCTATGCGGGGAATACGAACGAAACAATATAAATATATTCGTAACTTTGAACACGGCCCGAAAGTGTATATGCCGTATGATCTTCATATAAGCCTGACGGGAGAAGCGGTACGGGAAGCTTTCTACAAGCCAAATGTTTCAGAAGAATTATATGATTTATATCGTGATCCACATGAACTGGTTAATATAATCGATAACCCGGAATTTTCCGATATAAAATTAGATTTGCGTAATAAAGTGAAACAGTGGATGGAAGAATCAGATGATCCACTTCTGAAAGGCCGAGTACCAGGTTATGAAGCCGAGGAATGGAAACAGATAACGGACGGTTTCGAATCAAATAAGTAACAAGGCGGGGGTGTATACTACATCCCTGTTTTAGTACATAGGAGAATAAAAATGAAAGAAAAATCATGCTGCGCTCCGAGTAGAGGGGTAAAATTAAATATTCCCACTCAAGTGAAACAGATTGAAGGAAACTCTATTATTCCTTCCGTCTCCATTAACGGGGGAGAATTT
This sequence comes from Halalkalibacillus halophilus DSM 18494, assembly GCF_000423105.1. Classification (GTDB taxonomy): domain Bacteria; phylum Bacillota; class Bacilli; order Bacillales; family Alkalibacillaceae; genus Halalkalibacillus; species Halalkalibacillus halophilus. The sequence continues at coordinate 306,272 of NZ_KE383978.1, forward strand.
TTAATGGGTTCGGATGCACCTGATATCAATCCTCATGACGGAGAGGCTCCTGTTAGAACAGTTGCAGTAGATTCATTTGAGATCGATCAAACGGTGGTCACCAACGAATCTTTCAAGAAATTTGTAGAAGCAACTGGCTATGTAACAGACGCAGAACAATTCGGCTGGTCCTTTGTGTTCCACCTTCTCATAAACGATGCGAATAAATACGCCGCAAAAGAACGTGTGCAACAAACTCCCTGGTGGATTGTTGTAGAAGGTGCTGATTGGAAACACCCAGAAGGACCAGCGTCTGACGTAAAAGATAGACCCGATCATCCAGTCGTGCATGTTTCTTGGAATGATGCGATTGCTTATTGTAACTGGTCGGGTCAGCGATTACCAACAGAAGCGGAGTGGGAATATGCCGCAAGAGGTGGCCTGGAGCAGAAGCGCTACCCATGGGGCGATGAATTTTTGTTAGAAGGAAGATACATGTGTAATATTTGGCAAGGAAAGTTTCCAACCGAAAACACGATGGAAGACGGTTACTTTTCCACAAGCCCAGTCGGAGCATTTCCTGAGAACGGCTATGGCCTAGATCAAATGGTCGGAAACGTTTGGGAGTGGAGTGCTGACTCATTTAAGGAAGATAATGCAGAAGTCAAAACCATGCGAGGCGGATCTTATTTATGCCATGACTCCTACTGCAACCGCTATCGAGTCGCCGCACGCACAGGCAATACAAAAGACAGCTCAGCCGGAAATATCGGCTTTCGCTGCGTGAAGTGATCGGAACGTCTTTGGCTGGATAACGATGATAAGGCGGATAAGTTGCTGCAAAGTCTGATAAGTCGCTGGTAAGTCTGATAAAAAGGAATTAAGTCTGATAAGTCGCTGGTATGTCTGATAAAAAGGAATTAAGTCTGATAAGTCGCTGGTATGTCTGATAAAAAGGTTAAGTTGGATAAGTTCACGCTAAGTTGGATAAAGAGAAATTAAGTTGGATAAGTTCATGCCAAGTTGGATAAAGAGGAATTAAGTTGGATAAGTTCATGCTAAGTTGATAAAAAGAAATTTAATTGAATATGTTTCACGAAGTTGGATAAAATTTTCGCTAGTAAAACTTTGATGAATTTCAGCAGCTATTGAGCAAGTTTTATAACAAGTGACTAACTATCATTCATAACATCCCGTCACATTGGTCATACTACGACTATATTGTGGAAAAGGAGGTTATTCGAGTGAAAATGCAGTGGTTGAAGTTATTTTTAGTAATTAGTTTAAGTTTCGGTTTACTTATTGGTTGTGCAACAGACGACACACCAGAAGAAGATCCTGGATTAGAAGAACCGAATGAGGATGATCCAGCTATGGAACAAGATGAAGAAAATGATGATCAGAATCAATCAGAAGATGATCCAATGCAAGACGAGCTAGACGAAGAGGAAAATGAAGAAGGAATGTAATATTCGATATAGAAAAGATCCCAAGCAAGATTGCTTAGGATCTTTTCTAATATCAATTTGTATTTTAGCCGTCGCAAACATATATCAGCGCTCATTCGGAAATATCAGCCCTCACCCGAATATATCAGCCCTCGCAAAAACACTTCAACCCTAACCACAACAACAGAAAACGGCAACAGCTCGAAAGCTATTACCGTTCTCGATTAGGCTTTGAGATCGATGGATTGGCCGCGGGATGGGTCAGTCGCACTGACGCCTGTCGTGTCCAATAATTTCTCGAATGCTTCTCCTTGTTGCTCCATCTGATCTTTCATTTTTCCTGCTAGCCCTACACCAAACTGCTGTTTCGCAGAGACTTGGTGCATGGCGATTGAAGCTGCAGCTACATCCATGATAACACCTCGCATTCCTTACTAATCATATCGACAGTTACCAAAAAGTATTAAATTTTTATAGGGAAAATTGTAAAATATAAATAAAGTTATAAGAAGTATTTGTCATTTATTAGAATATGTTGTAAAATAAATTAGAGGAAAGGACTATTTCATTTTGACTATAAATTTCTATAATCAAAATGATAAAAGGAGAAAATATAATGAAAACTTTAGAAAACTATATAATAAATGAGGATACTTTAATTATTGAACCGTGTTATGAAAATAATGTTCATCAAAGTAAAATTACCGAGCGTGATCAGGTTATTTACAGTGAACAAAAGCCGATTGATATTGTGAATTACTCTTGCCTAATGAGAGGATTTACAACGATGGATGGTAGAAGGAAAGCAATGAAGTTTGTTACGAATAAACAAAGAAAATTACCTATTCCAATTGATCAGAAGGATATCGTTTTTATTCCTACAAAAGCAGAGAAGGATTATGATTGTGCTTGGCTCTCTTTTAAATATATTGATAAGGTAGTATCAACTTCTTTCGATGAGACGGTTACGGTAGTTATTTTTACAAACGGTCATAAAGTAAAGCTTCAAGTGTCTCTTCTAACAATGCAAAGACAAATACATTTCGCAGGCTACATATACGCGTTATTAAATAAATAGAAATTCTCAAAATGAAATAGTCCTGGAGTCGGCAATCGCCGGCTCTTTTCCTTTTTATGAACATCTTGTGAACATAGGTCAAAAGCATTGTAATCGTTTAAATCTTTCCGTAAAATAAAATGTGACTGACTGGTCATTCTAGTTAGCGGAAGAGAAGGTGACAAAACGTGCAAGAAAAGAAAAAGTTAATTATCCAAGCGAGTATTGAGTTGTTTGCAGAACGAGGTTTTCATGTAACGTCTGTGCAACAAATTGTAGATCGATCAAATGTAGCAAAAGGGTCTTTTTATAATTATTTTTCATCCAAAGACGAATTGATTCGTTCCATCTATGATTATTATTACGCTGAAATCGAATCGAAAATGTTGGAAGCAGCAGGCAAGTCGGATTCTGCGCATGATTCTTTAGAGAAACAATTGGACGTTTTTCTGAAATTTATTTTAGAAAACAAACCATTGATTAAAATGTTAATGAATGAACAGGTGCCATTAAGTAAAGACATGGAATCCTTCTTAGTGGAAATGAAACAACAAAATTATGAGTGGGTTCGCTCCAATTTACAGGCAATGTATGGGCAAGCAATTGAACCGTATTTGTTAGATATGGCTGTTATGTTTGACGGGATGCTTCATAGTTATTCTAACTGGATCATTGCCGATGAAGATTCAATCAATATCGAGTATTTACCGAAATTTTTAGTCGGAAGGATCGAGCTCTTAGCTCAAAACATGATAACAAAAGAATTGGAACCGACTATTAAGCATGTACCAGAATTTTTACAAGAAGAAGAGTTGTTACTTGGAAGGATGCGCCAAAAGACGCTTAGTAACATTACACGAGATCAGGAAAAAACGTTAGAAACGATTCGGATTTTAGAAATAGAACTGCAAAAAGAGGAGCCACAAGCAATTATTATTAGCTCGTTGCTGCAGTCTTTGAATATACATTATGAGTTAAAAAAAGATTTAGAAACCTTACAAAAAAAGCTTGAAGCGAAGGGATGGGCACTATGAAAAAGTGGATGATCATATTATTAATCGCAGCAATGACACTACTTGCGGCTTGCAATGATGACGGAGAATCAGAAGACGAAGAAACACAAGAAACGGAAGCTCCTGTTGAAGTTACAGAGTTAGAGGTTCGTGACTTCACAACCGAGAAATCTTTCCGAGCACGTACAATGCCAAGTGATGAGATGCCGGTAATCGCAGAAGCTCCAGGTGAAGTAGATTTACTAAATGTAGAACAAGGGGACCGCGTGGAAGAAGGCGATGTATTAGCTGAAATTTCTTCTCCACAAGCTGGGACTTATGAGCTTGAAGCGGATATGAACGGCATGATTCAACAGTTAAATATGAACGAAGGCCGCGCAATTACAAATGAAGAACCAGCGGCGATTATTGTAAGTGATGATCCACTGGAAGTTAGTTTTTCTGTAAGTGCAACGGACCGTGAGAAAATGAGTGTCGACGACGAGGTTCTTGTCACGATCTCTCAATTAGATACAGAAACAGAAGCGATCATTACCTATGTGGCAGGGTCAGCTGGGGAGAATGGCTTGTTCGATATCGAAGCAGAAATCGAACAACAAGATGAAACAATTCCTGTTGGCGTTACTGCTCAAGTTTATTTAGAAGAAGTAGTGGAGGCGGATGCGTTTATCGTGCCAACAGAAGCCATTGTTGAGCGTGGTACAGAGCGAGCAATCTTCACTGTTGTAGAGGGAGAAGCAGTTCGCGTTGAAATTGAAGTCGTTTCCATGCAGTCTGAAGAAAGTGCAATCACTTTCGCAGGAGACGAGGAACTGTCTGAAGGAGATCCAATCGTGATTCGCGGGCAATTAACAATGTCTGATGGTCAACCGGTTCGAGTTATGGAGGAGGAGTAATATATGCGTATAGTAAACACATCCATCAAACGTCCGGTTGGCGTAGTGATGATTGTCCTTGCTATTTTAGCAATGGGCTTCATTTCCTTTCGTAGTTTATCGGTCGATTTGTATCCAGATATAGATTTACCAATTGCAGTTGTTGCTACGAATTATGACGGAGCAGCACCGCAAGAAGTGGAAGAACTCGTTTCACGGCCGATCGAACAGTCGGTCAGTACCATTGAAGGTGTAGAAATGGTTCAAACGCAGTCCCAGCCAGGAAGCTCATTAGTTATTATGATGTTCTCCACCGGGACGAATTTAGATAATGCCTTATTAAATGTGCGAGAGTCGATTGACCAAGTGTCTGCGGCCCTTCCAAGCGGGGCACAGAGTCCTAGTGTTTTACGTTTTGACCCACAGCAACTACCAGTGATGTGGGTAGGTTTAACAGGCGATAACCAGTCTGATCTACAAAATTTAGCTGAGGAAGAAATCGTTCCAATGTTTGAACGTCAAGCAGGGGTTGGTTCGATTCAGATTGAAGGTGGCACCTCAGAAGAAGTGACGGTTGAGCTTGATCAAGATCGACTCAATCAATACGGACTCACCTCGCAACAACTGATGCAGGGGATTAGTAGTGCCAATCAGTCCAGTTCGGTTGGTGTGATCGAACGAGGGACGCAGGAATTACAGCTTCGTGTCCCGGGGGAATATGAATCAATCGAAGAGATCCGCTCGACATTGATTCAAACACCAACCGATGAATTCATTCGTTTAGAAGACGTTGCGACCGTTGAACGTGAAACAGTGGATTCTAACAACTTAGCACTCGTAAATGGCCAAGAAGCGGTCGTCATGAGTGTGTTAAAACAAACCGACGCGAATACCGTTGCGGTTGCAGATGAAATATTCGGAGCAATGGATGATGTGCGCGGAGATTTACCAGAAGCGGTTGAAATTCAAACCGTATTCGATACGTCAGAATTCATTCGAATGTCGATTGACTCAGTCGTTCAAAATATCTTAATTGGTGGAGCGTTTGCCGTACTTGTACTTCTTTTATTTCTAAAAAGTATTCGTGCGACATTGGTTATCGGATTATCGATTCCAATCGCTGTCATTACTGCGTTTACCTTAATGTACTTTACTGGAGAAACGGTCAACTTGCTGACCATGGGTGGACTCGCGCTCGGAATCGGGATGATGGTCGACTCCTCAATTGTCATACTGGAGCACATCGTCACCTACAGGGAGCGGGGATATTCGATTAAAGAAGCGGCCCGGCGAGGTGCGTCAGAGATTGCACCAGCCGTCATTGCCTCTACGACAACAACCTTGGTAGTTTTCTTACCAATCGTGTTCGTAGATGGCATTGCATCAGAAATTTTCACGCCGCTCGCCTTAACGGTTATGTTTGCTTTAATCGCATCCTTACTTGCCTCGGTCACCTTAGTACCGATGCTTTCATCCAAATTACTGACGAAAGCAGTGCAAGACAAGGGCCGTCGCTATTGGTTTGATCGCTTCTTAAACAAAGTAATCTCTGGATATCATGTAGTGTTACGTCGCGTGCTTAAATTTAGAAAAACGACGATTCTCGGAGTACTCGCGATCATTGTCGGAAGTTTATTCTTAGTGCCACAGCTTGGTGCAGCATTTATACCAGAAGCGGACCAAGGACAAATTGAAATAACACTAGAAACACCATCCGGAACGAATTTGGATGCTACTTCAAATATTGCAGAACAAATTAATGAAGCAATTGAAGAAGATGACGATATTGTCGAATCAAATTATGTTTCTGTCGGCGGTGGAGGTGGCTTCGATTTCGGAGGCACAGCGAACACCGGGAACTTTATGATCCAACTCGTTCCAAGTAGTGAACGAGAGCGAACAACAGAACAAGTAATGGAAGATTGGGATGAACGCGTCCAAGACATTGCTGGGGCAGAAATCGTGGTCCGCGCAATGGGTGCAAATATTAGTGCAGGCGACCCAATCCAGATCGAGATAACAGGTTCAGACAATGATTCGTTAAATGAAATTGCAGAACAATTTAGAGATATCATCGAAAACGTAGACGGTGTCTATAACCCAAGCACCTCTGCAGAAGATGGACGTCCAGAGATGGAAATTGTCGTCGATCGAGATGTCGCTAGTGAGTACGGTTTAACGTATGAAACCATCATGGGACAACTGCAAATGCAGCTAGTCGGTCAAGTCGCTACTCAATTTAGATCAAGTGGTGAGGAATTGGATGTCCGCATTCAACTTCCAGAAGACGAACGTTCCACAATCGAAGATATTGAAAACTTGAAAATCATGTCTCAACAAGGAGACACAGTTGCCTTAACGGATGTTGCTGAACTAGTTCAAGTCGAAGGACCAGTAACGTTAACGCGTCAAAATCAACAGCGAACCGTTACAGTAACGAGTGAAATTGTCGGGCGTGATCTAGGTAGTGTAAGTGGAGACATTGAATCTGCACTCGCGTCAGTCGATATGCCAGACGGTTACGAATGGTCGATGGGTGGCGAAGCAGAGGACATGGCAGAAGCATTTGAAGACTTAGCAATCGCGTTATTATTCTCGATTTTCCTAGTCTATGCTGTCATGGCCGTGCAGTTTGAAAACTTCCTGCACCCATTTGTTATCATGTTCAGCTTACCAGCTACGATCGTCGGAGTAATCTTAGGTCTATTCGTGACTGGCTTGCCATTTAGTATCCCAGCCTTTATCGGGATTATCATGCTCGCCGGGATCGTGGTCAACAATGCTATTGTGCTCGTTGACTACATTAACATCCTTCGCAGAAAAGGCGCAGAACGATTTGAAGCGATCATGGAAGCAGGAGCAACACGTCTTCGCCCAATTTTAATGACATCCTTAACAACGATGCTCGGAATGATCCCATTATCCATGGGACTAGGCGAAGGTGGAGAAGCACAACAACCATTAGCAGTCGTAATCATCTTCGGACTACTCGTATCGATGATCTTTACCCTGTTACTCATTCCAGTTGTCTACACCCTGTTTGATGACTTAAGCTACAAATTTATTAATCGAAAAAAGAAACGAAAAGCAAAAGCATAAATAGATAAAAAAACGTCCTGGTGCAATTTAGTTTGCGCCAGGACGTCTTTATATGGAAAATTTTAATGTTATTCATCCATTCGTGAGCGTGTCTCTTGATACGATTCTTCCAGTCTTTCTTGAATATCTTCTGGTAAATCATCATCTTCTAGGTGATCCTCAATAGGAAGCACCCGGTAGCGATAGCGATTTTCTCCATCTTCTTGGAATCTATAAACCCACGTAGGAACATACTCAACTTCTTCAATGGAAGTATCTCCGGTTTCTTCATCTTTCACAACATCCAGATTGACGATGACGCCATCTTCCGTTGGTTGATATTCATCACCGAGCGTCTCTACACGCTGGTTCGAAACAAAGTTACCCATAGAGTACGCTACAAATGTTTCCTGTTCGTCCCCCTCAATAAAATCCGATCGCTGGATGACATGCGGATGGCTTCCTAAAATAACATCCACACCTTCTTGAGCCATCATTTCAGCAACTCGAGTTTGAAGTTCTTTCGGTTCGCGTTCATACTCCGTTCCCCAGTGCATATAAGCAAGAATTAAATCAGGTTCATATTCTTTCGCTTCTTCAATATCGGATAAAATTTGTTGCTCATCAATCAGGTTAAGCATCGTATTTAGCTCTTCATTACTGTACTGCGTTTCCACCTGATTCACCATTTCGGTATAAGACAAGATAGCAATATCAATTCCCTCTACATTTTTAATCGCAACACGTGTGCTCGGTTCAGAAGGATACGTGCCAATTGGTTCTAATCCTTTCTCCTGAATCACTTCATGCGTTCGGATCAATCCATCTCTACCAGTATCCAAACTATGATTATTAGAAGTAATTAATGTATCAAAACCAGCATAATCAAGCGCGTCGACAATCTCATCAGGAGAATTGAAAAATGGATACCCAACATAGTCGATCGAAGGACCTGCAAGTGTTGTTTCCAAATTAGCAATCGCTAAATCGGCATCTTGCATATAAGGTCTTATATCTTCAAAGAAAGGCTGGAAATCATACGAGTCTGATTCCGAATCATAGGCACTTTCAAGTTGCGTATCGTGAACCATGATATCTCCAACCGCGGTAATCCGTACACTTTCATCTTCCTCTTCAGAAGGTTCCTCATTTGATTCCGGTGACTCTTCTTCCTCTGAATCCTTATTGTCTTCCGGTTCTTCCTCAGAAGCATCCTCCTCATCTGGATCATCAGAAGGTTCCTCTGACTCGGATGGAGCAGGATCAGTCGTCTCGTTTTCCTCATTTAAATAATCCGTTTGAACAAAGAACAATATAGCAATTACCGCTAAGAGCGAGGCAATGATGATTAAAGGGATCTTAAGTTGATTTGACTTTCTTCTTCTATTCCGCGACCTCAATATCAATGCCCTCCTCGATTAAAAATTCTTCGTACGTTAACCCACTTTCGTAGACGAGGGTGGCAATCTCCTCTCCTAAATAACGTAGATGCCAAGGCTCATAATTATACCCGGTAATATCTTGATCACCCTCCGTATAACGGATGATGTACCCAAATTCATGTGCATTCTCTCGTACCCAAGTTCCTTCTTCCGTTTCACCAAAGTCCGCAGTAAGCTGATAATTCACACTCTCACTCGTCACATCCATCGCAAGCCCCGTTTGATGCTCACTATGACCAGGCTGCGCACTATATTGCATCGCATGTTCCTCTCCGTTAGCTTCTACAGAGTTAGTAAATAACTGTTCCTGCGTATGATAAGAACGATAACCCGACCTCGCATAAAGGATAATCCCTGACTCTTCCGCATCAGCAAACATTTCCGTTAGAGCATCATTCGCTTCTTCCCGTAACTGATTAATTTCAGGATTTTCAAGCACATTCGGAACATCAATTGTCACAAGATCCTCAGGCACATAATCCTCATCTAAACTGTACTGCTTATTTACAAGCGCCGTAATGCTAGACTGATCTAGCAAATCCTCTTCATAACTTAATACCGGCTCGTCTTGGTCTTCCTCCTCCGTCGAAGCTTCCTCATTTTCATCAGTAGAATCGTTCTCCTCCGATTCCTCCTCTTCCTCACGATCCGACTCCGTTTCGTCACTCTCATTTTCCTCGGAATCCTCATTCTCCTCTTGAGCAGGTTCCTCACTTGCAGGCTCCTCCGAATCATTACAAGCAACGAAAAGAATCAAGGAAATCAACATGATTCCAATTAATATGTACTTACTCCTCAACATAATTATGTACCCCTTTAGCTAATTTTGGTATGTATTGAAAATGCTCACATCGGGCTTTTACAACATATTTCAACATTACCCCTACTATATCAAATTCGTATGGTTTGATAAATAAGAATATAGTTCTGAGTGTGGTATTTTAAGTCAGACAACTATCGACACTTCATTGGTTCAATAGTAAACTATCTCTAGAAGGAGGCTCGCGACATGGATAATCAAAAAAAGCTCCGCCTCGGATGTGCAATCTATCTTGGATTTGGCATACTGATCACAATCTTATACTTCGCATTCGGCAGTGGCGATCTATTTCGCAGTTACTTCGAATGGTCAGACATATTCGACCTCTTCTAAAAAATCCACTGAAAGAAGGCATACCTCACATGACTTCCATCCCCCAACCGCTGCTCCAATACGCAGCACTCGAACGCAATCTCCAATGTACACACCCGCTATACGAAACAGTCACCAACCATTTATCAATGTACCGGGCTGGCTACTTTGGAGAAAAATCGCTTGATTATTATTTGAGTTTCGACGATTTTCCGTATGAAAAAGTGGATAGCTGTCGACTTTACAATGGCCAACATCATTTTCAAATGGATAAACTACTAATCTTTCCCCAGTTCATTCTACTAATTGAAATTAAAAACTACACCGATCAGATTACATTTGACCACGAATTTGGCACATTAATTCAAACCAAATCAGATGGAACGGAAAAACCCTACCAAGATCCACTCGCCCAAATTCAAAACCAAGAATATAATCTCCAAAACTGGCTGGAACGTCGTATTCCAAATGTGCCCCCAATCGAAAAACTCATCGTGTTCGTTAACAAAAACGTGAACCTTAAACGAAGCGCAGCGTTGCGTTTGGACCCACGAATTATTACAGGCTATCTCTTTCCAAGTCATTTACGTAAACTCCATTCAAAATACTCGGAACGTCCATCTATAATCGATCCTGAATATGTTTCTAATTTGCTAAAAAAGGAAAACCAGCCATTAAACATTCGTGCTCTTGATAGATTATCTATTTCTGAAAGCGAGCTATTTAAGGGGGTTAAATGCTTCATTTGTTTGAAAAACCTAATGAACTACTCAAAAGGAGTGTGGCGCTGCACAAACTGTTCCGGAAAAGGAAGAGAAAATCACATTGAGGCATTGAAAGATTATTTTTTATTAGTGGATAATACGATTACGAATGCTCAGGCTAGAAACTGGTTAGGGATTGATAGTTTTCATTCCGCTCGAAGAATACTGAATTCAGCAAATCTAACTAGAGAAGGAAACAGCTCGAGTACGAAATATCGTTCGAATTGGAACATTCAAGAGGACTACAAATACTTATTGGATAGAAGAAAACTAGATAATCAGTAGAAGATTCTCAATAATGAGTAGAACATTTCGAATAATGAGTAGAACGTCACTCATAATGAGTAAAACATTTTCAAAAACGAGTAGAACAAATCACATAATGAGTAGAACATCGAAACGAACACCCCACCAAAAACACAAAAAAGAAGAAACTAGCGCGCTAGTTTCTCCCACTTAACAAAATCATTCAGTCAAAATCCGGTAATACCCGATCAGGCTTGAGATATTGTGTTGAGTATAGTCGTTTCGTAGATCGTTGCCTTTCAATTTACTGTAAAAAGCGCCAGTAGCGAGTGCTTTATTCGGGAAGTACATCGCTTGTTCGGGACGCACCTGGCTTTGTAGTTGAAAGCGTATAGATCGGTCTAAAGAGTCTAGTACACGTTCAGCAACTTTGTCCTCATCAACCGCCCGCGCTAGATAATACACCTTGATGAGACCTTCTGCGCGGCAGGCATTCGGGACCGACTTTGGAACGTCAGAGTTTTCCGGTTTATATCCACCACGGTAGGGGGCGTACTCCTCATCTTCGCCGTACTGTGCTTGCATAATCCCTTCAGCCATCAGCATCGCGTAATCGGCATACTTTTGCTCAGGGCGGTGTTGATATAAATCATGCAACCCATATAAGAACCAGTGATCATGCAAAATATTTTCAGCAGTTGCACCTTTATTTTGGACATGAATCAAATATTCCGCTGTTTTCTCAGCGACATCTAACCACTGCTCGTCTCCGTCAATAGCATATAGCCTGGTCAGCCCTAACATTGCCTCGCCGATATAATAAAACGATCGAAACTCACTTACCTCACCAGTGCTATAGATCATCTTATGAACTTCGAAATCGCCATTCTCACTTTGAATTTCCTTAATATAAGTGGCCATCCCTTGCATGGTATCGAGGTAGGTTTCATCCCCTGTAATGTCAGTATATTTAGCTAAAGCAACGAGTGCCAGGCCATTACCGCCAAGCTTCAACACATCATCATGAATCAAGACGTTAACAGCATTTCCATTCAAGTGACTCTCTTCCATATGGTCCATCAAATACTCAATCGCACGTTTACAAGAAGCCATTAACGCTTCGTCCGGCTCTAATTCATACGTCTCGAGCATCGAATAAACCGTTCCAGCATGCCTTAAAATATTATACTTCCCTTCTTCTAAATCCTCAGAAGGTAAATAAGAATAAATAAACTCGCCATCGCCTTTAACCACGTGTTGAAAATAATTATTTTTCGCCATCTGAATCGATTCCAACACATCACCGGCAACAACTTCCTTGCGATATTTCTGACCGCGACTTAACGGGTAACTTTTCACCCCGTCTGCATAAAACGCACGAGTAGTAAATTTATATAAATCCTTCCACGAATCTTCCGCGAAATCACTCGTACTACCCAATTTATGACGCAGAGCAAGCGAAACTCGGTCCCACACCAAGGCCCGCTTGTTAACTAAGTTATAACTAGCAACTTCTTGCGGGGTAAATGCAACACTAAATTCACCATCAAACGCCAATCCGGCGACACCTTTGTTCAACCTGATTTCCTCTACATCTTGCTCCTTTTTCACTTGTTCAACGACTTCAAGCTTCAAGTGCTCCACTTTAAAATCATTCGGCAACCCACGCAACAACACCGCAGTGGCCTCCGATACAGCATCACCTATACTCATCTCTCTAGCCTGACTTATATACGGGTAACCCGCCGAATCACTCGCTGTTAAAAATACAATGGAATGCCCATCTATTTCAGAAAAATTAAATGCCTTCCAATTAATCCGTTTTACTTTCTTCCACTTCTCTTGCTTAATCGCTTGCCACAGTTCGTCCATTTGCTTCGTCATGTTATCATCCTTTATGAAAAATCATCCTAAAGGGAAATTACCCTAAAAAGAATTCTTCTAACCTTGTGTATGAAATAAAGCTACGATTAAAAAAACTTCATCCTCTCACCAATTTCTCATCAAATTTTAACCCTATCCCCACCTTTTTTGTTGTATACTGTAAATAGATTGGGATAAAAGGGGAATCCGATAATATGGCAGAAACGCGTAAAGAAAGAAATGCAAATAAAAAAAATAAAAAAAGCAAAAAGAAAATTTGGATTATCATATTAATAGTTATACTCATCCTCGCTTTAGCAGCGGGAGGTTATGCTTTACACTTATATAATAAATTAGATGACACAGTAACAGAAATGTATACGCCGCTTGATTCTGACCGTGAAAAGCGAGAAGAAATTGACCAGCGTTTAGATGATAAAGACACCATTAATGTACTAATGCTTGGGGTGGATGAGCGCGAAGGAGACAGGGGACGTTCCGATACGATGATTTTTGCCTCACTTAACCCAGATACAAATGAAATGCTCATGTTCAGCATCCCTCGGGATACGTATGTGAATATTCCTGGACGTGGCGAAGATAAAATCAACCACGCGTATGCTTTTGGAGGATCTGAATTAGCAGTACAAACGGTAGAGAACTTCTTAGACACAACGATTCACTTTTACTCTCGTGTGAATATGGACGGACTAGAAGATGACGTTGATGCCCTTGGAGGCGTGACGGTGAATAACGACCGTGAGTTTTCCCACAATGGTAATACATTTCCTGTTGGAGAAATCAGTTTAGACGGAAGCGAAGCACTTAGTTATTCCAGAGAACGTAAACAAGACCCACAAGGTGACCTAGGTCGTAACGATCGCCAACAAAAAATCATCGACTCTATGGTACAAGAAGCGATGTCCTTTGATTCTTTCACACGAATCGATAGCGTACTAACAGCCGTCGGATCAAATGTTGAGACAAATATGCAAATGGCGGAAATGCGGAAGATGTTCATGGATTATCGTGGAACAAGAGACGAAACCATTCGTGAAGAAATTAACGGTTCTGGCCAAATGATGGGCGGAGTCTGGTATTATGTCGTTTCTGACGAAGAAAAGTCTCGCGTACGCACGATGGTGCAAGAACATATGGACAAACAATAACACCAAACATCTAGGAGGCATAGAATGACACAAATTAAAAAAGCAATTATCCCGGCTGCAGGACTTGGAACAAGATTTTTACCAGCTACAAAAGCTCTTCCAAAAGAAATGCTTCCAATTGTAGATAAGCCTACGATCCAGTACATTGTCGAAGAGGCAATTGAATCGGGAATCGAAGACATCATCATCGTTACCGGTAAAGGGAAACGCGCAATTGAGGATCATTTTGACGTGTCGCTAGAACTAGAAGAGACTTTAGAGAAAAAAGGTAAGTTTGACCTATTAGAGAAGGTGCGCAAATCTTCCAACGTCGATATCCACTATATTCGTCAAAAAGAACCAAAAGGACTTGGACATGCTGTTTGGTGTGCACGCAAGTTTATCGGAAACGACCCATTTGCGGTCCTTCTAGGTGACGATATCGTTCGAGCAGAAACACCGGGGTTAAAGCAATTAATTGACCAATACAACACCCATCAAAAATCAATTATTGGTGTTCAACAAGTTCCAGATGGGGAAACCAATCGTTATGGAATTATTGACCCCCTTGATAAAGATGGTAGGCTATATAAAGTTAATACTTTCGTAGAAAAACCAGCTCTCGGTCAAGAACCATCAAATCTTGCTATTATGGGCCGGTACATTTTAAATCCACAAATCATGGATTACTTAGAAAAACAAGAATTTGGCGCAGGAAATGAAATTCAGTTAACAGATGCGATTCAGCGCTTAAACGAGGAACAGTCTGTTTATGCTTATGATTTTGAAGGTCGTCGTTATGATGTAGGGGAAATTAAAGGTTTCTTAAAAACGATGATCGAAATGTCATTGGAGCGCGAAGATATTCGTGAAGATTTACTCCCATTTTTAGAGGAAATAACGAGACTTCATCAACCCAAATAACTATTTCATCTCCCGATTAGCATTTCGGGAGATTTTTTGTTACATATTCTTCTATAAGCTAGTATAATGAAGAGTTGAATATTCATGATTGGAGTACAGCATGTTTTATCTGATCGAAAAATCGTAAATGTCTAATAAAGGGTAGGTATACTGTGGATAAAAAAATTAAAGTAGTATTCTTCATCTATTATCTCGGTTCAGGTGGGGCAGGGAGAACATTTTTAAATATTTTAAATAATATCGATCAAGAGAGGTTCGAACCTGTACTGGTCACCTGTAATTTTGAAGGTACATATGAACCCTATTTAAATGAAAATATTAGATTTATAAAATTAAAATCAAGTAGGCTGAGAAAAGCAATCATCCCACTTGCCAAAATCCTCCGTAAAGAAAAAGCAGATATCGTCTTTAGCACGATTCCAAACTATAATATGATTGCGATTTTTGCGAAACTTTTATCATTTAGTAAAGCCAAAATAATTGTACGAGAAGCGGCTTATCTAGGTGGAACAAAAAAATCAGACCGAACCCTGAAAATATATGGATTATTTTATCGATTTTCTAGTAAAATCATCGCGTTGTCAGAAGGGGTAAAACAAAATTTAATTCACAAATACGGCGCTGATCAGGCCAAAGTATCCGTGATCTATAATCCGATTGATTTAGACCATATAAAAAAACAGTCACGGAAAGAAGAGCTTCCAGAACCGTATCAATTTTTGTTAGACAGTAAGAAGAAGAAAATAGTTACTGCTGGTAGAATGGTCGATGATAAAGACCACCAAACTTTACTAAACGCATTTCAACGAGTGCAACGGGAGCTTGATACAGAATTAATCATCATGGGGGAAGGCCCATTAAGAGAGAAGCTCATAGAACAATCGAGAGCATTGGATATAGAAGATCGAGTTCACTTTATCGGTTTTCAACAAAATCCGTATACGTTCTTTCGTTTGGCTGATGTTTTTGTACTTACTTCTAAGAAAGAAGGCTTCGGGCATGTCATTGCAGAAGCTCTTGCAACCGGGACACCAGTAGTCACAACCGATGCTAAGCCTGGAGCAGCAGAGGTATTAATGCAAGGGGAATATGGAAGAATAGTAGAAATTGGGGATGTGGAAAGTTTAGCAGAGCAATTGACTATTATACTAACTACCGACCCACAAGAAATAGAAGCAATTCGTGAAAAAGGTTTACAGCGTGTCGAGGATTTTGAAGCAAAGACAATCGTCAAGCAATATGAAAATGTATTTGATGAAGTAGCTAATATGTAACAGATGGGACTGACTCTATGAGAGCTGACAAAAAAATTGTACATTTAACGTCGGTGCATCACCCGTATGACCCAAGGATTTTTCATAAACAATGCCAATCCTTAAAAGAAGCGGGCTATGATGTGACCTTGCTGGCGAAAGCTTCTGAGGAAAATAAGATTACACCAGTGAAGCATATAGAGCTTACAAATTATCAGTCAAAATTTAAACGAATGATCAAAGGGAACTTAGAAGTGTACAAAAAAGCAAAGCAGTTAAATGCTGACCTTTATCACTTCCATGATCCGGAACTAATGCTTGCTGCAAGACTACTAAAACGTCGAAATAATGTAGTTGTCTATGATATACATGAAGACTTTGTTACAAGTCTTATAAAGAAGGATTATTTAAAAAAGCCTGTAAAAAAGCTTATTAAGTATACCTTTCGCACGATCGAGAAAATGTTAACGAGCAAATTCAAAAAAGTGATTGCCGAAAAATATTACCAAGAAATTTATCCAGATGCGCATATGGTACTTAATTATCCGGTAGTAAATGAAGCGTTCTTAAATCATACAAAAACAGAGGAAGCACCGGAATGCCGAGTGTTGTATACTGGAAATGTAGATGAACAACGTGGGGCGTTTATCCACGCGGAACTTCCAAGAATCCATGAGAATGTCCACGTTCATTTAGTCGGAAAATGCCCGAAGCAGTTCGCAGAAGCAATCGATGAAATAGCTAGCAGTCAAAAAGACCGAATCCATATTAATGGAATCGATCAGTTTATCAAAAAAGAAGAAATAGACCAAACCTATCTCAGTCGGAACTGGTTGGCAGGACTCGCTTTATTTCCGCCAACAGACCATTACTTGAAAAAAGAACTAACAAAGTTCTTTGAGTACATGAATGCAGGAATCCCGATTCTTTGCTCAAACTTTCCGAAATGGAAAGAGTTTGTAGAACGATATCAATGTGGTCTAGTTGTAGATCCATATGATGAAAAAGAAATCCATGATGCAATCGAGTATCTATATAATCATCCGGAGCAGGCGAAAGCGATGGGTGAAAATGGGAAGCAAGCTGTGTTAGAAGAATTAAACTGGCAAACACAGGCGGACCATTTAGTTAAATTATATGATTCTTGGTTACAATTGAACTAGGTGATGAAATGACGAATAATAATGATATAACATATGATGAACATGCCCCGCTCGTGTCAGTAATTACACCAACCTTTAACGCGGAGGGGTCGATTCGTGATACAATTGAGTCTGTATTAGAACAAACATTTACGAACTTTGAAGTCATCGTAGTAGATGATTGCTCGCAAGACCAAACGGTGGAGATTATCCAAGACTTTGTTAACCAAGATGCTCGTGTGAAATGTATCCAATTAGAAACAAACCAAGGAGCTGCCATTGCTCGTAATACAGCAATAGATCACGCCCAAGGGAGATACATAGCATTCCTAGATAGCGATGATCTTTGGTTTCCTGACAAATTAGAAAAACAACTAACATTCATGCAAGAAAATGACGTAGCCTTTTCGTTTACGAAGTATGTACGAATGCGTGATGACGGTTCATTAACGAGCAATATCTCAAGAGCTCCGGAAACAGTAGGTTATTCTGACTTAATGAAGCATTGTGTAATTGGATGCCTTACAGTTATGATCGACCGAGAGAAAACTGGAAAAATCGCTATGAAAAATATCCGTAGAAGACAGGATTATGCTTTGTGGCTCACATTAACAAGTGAAGGCTATCTAGCATACGGTATTCCTGAGGTTCTAGCAAAGTATCGCTTGGGGTCCAATACGGTATCAAGTAATAAATTTAAAGCTGCTAAAGGGCAGTGGTTCGTCTATCGTAAAATTGAAAAACAGAACCTACTAAAGAGTGCTTACTATTTTATGCACTATGCAACACATGGATTGAAGAATAAATTAAAGTCTAGTAAAAAAACTAGAAGTGACGGTAGTATAGGTGGTGCCAATCAATAGTATGAAATCGTATATAGAAGAGATTATTAGAAGGAAAGACTTACTATTTTATTTAGTGAAATCCGGCTTAAAGGCAGAGCACCGAAATAGTTATTTAGGCTATTTTTGGTGGCTTCTTGATCCATTATTAAACGTGATGGTGTATTACTTCTTAGTAGTGGTTATATTAGACCGTGGTGGGGAAAATTATGCTGTATTTTTAGTAATTGGATTGGTTGCGTGGCGTTGGATCAGTTCTAGTATAAACAGCTCCGCAAAATCGATACTTAGGTACAGTTCGATCATTAATCAGGTGTACTTACCTAAGTCGGTATTTCCATTAACCTTTACCTTTTCGCAGCTTTTCAACTTCCTCTTTGGTTTAGTTGTAGTAGCTATATTTTTGATGGTATTCGGGATTACACCAGGTTGGCAAGTCGTTTATTTACCGTTAATTATATTAGTAACAGCTGTTTTTTTACTTACAGTTGGTCTGATTTTAGGGTATGTAACAGTCTTTGTGCGAGACATTGATAATATCTTAACGCACGTAATTCGAATCTTTTTCTACGCTTCTCCTATCATTTGGGAAGGTGGAAGATTGGGCCCAGAGTATGATTGGATTACGAAATACAATCCAATTGCGGTTATAGTAGAATCCTACCGAAACGTATTAATGTATAATTCGAACCCCCATTTCATCGGGTTAGGGATCATATTTGGTCTCTCCATCGTGATCGGGGCATTTACAATTTATTATTATAGTAAAAACGAACATAAAATTATTAAAGCATTATAAAGGAAGTAGATGGTTAGCATGAATAACGAAAATGTACCTCGTGTCATTAAAGCAAAAAATATAGGTGTTGCTTTTGAGAATCGGGATGAAGATGACCTGAAATCAAAGGCTTTTCGTTTATTTTCAAAACCAAAATCGGATAAAGAGAAACAAGAAGAAAAAACGTGGGCTCTAGAAGACATCACTTTTGATGGATATGAAGGTGAAATTTTAGGAATCATTGGTTCAAATGGTGCCGGTAAAACGACGATCAGTAAAGTAATAACTGGAATTTTGCGAGAAGATCGTGGTTCGATAGAAGTCGACGGCAATGTGACCGCGCTTTTCTCTTACGGAATGGGATTCAATCCTGAATTAACGGGAAAAGAGAATGTTTATTTAAACGGAATGATGCTAGGAATTGAGAAAGATAAAATTAATGAATATATCGATGAGATCCATGAATTTTCAGAGCTTGAAGGCTTTTTGTATCAACCGATGAAGTATTACTCTAGTGGAATGAAAGCACGTCTAGGGTTTAGTGTTGCTTCTCACCTCCAACCAGAGATTCTTATTTTAGACGAGGCTTTGAATACAGGTGATGCACGTTTCGGAAAAAAGGCTGCTCAGAAACTTAAAGAATTAGTGAAAAACGCTAAGATGGTGATCATTGTTACCCATAGTTTGAATTTTGCCAGAAGAAACTGTGACCGCTTAATTTGGTTTGAAAAAGGGAAAGTAAAAGAGGATGGAGATCCAAAAGAAATAATCGATAAGTACCGAGCTTCTATACCTCCAGCTCGAACGAGACCTCAAAAAAGCTTAAACTTGAATAAGACGGAAACCAATGTTAAAAATCGTGCAGTAATTAAAGCAGAAAATGTTGGCGTGA
Source organism: Halalkalibacillus halophilus DSM 18494 (assembly GCF_000423105.1). GTDB lineage: Bacteria > Bacillota > Bacilli > Bacillales > Alkalibacillaceae > Halalkalibacillus > Halalkalibacillus halophilus. The sequence continues at coordinate 326,148 of NZ_KE383978.1, forward strand.
AATTTAGGCTCAACAAAGAAGATTTCTGGGCAATGAAAAACCTTTCCTTTGAAATTAATGAGGGGGAAGTAGTTGGTATTATTGGACATAACGGAGCTGGAAAAAGTACGTTGTGTAAATTACTAACCCATATTTACCTTCCTGACGAGGGTAATTTAGAAGTGAATGGAGATACTTCGAGTTTACTTGGTTATGGTACTGGTTTTAACCCCCAGTTAACCGGGCGCGATAACATCTATCTAAACGCGATGTTGCTTGGGATTTCTAAGAAGAAAATTAGCGAGAAATTTGATGAAATTGTCGAGTTCTCTGGTATAGAAAAAGCAATCGACCGCCCAGTGAAAAGCTACTCTAGTGGGATGAAATCTAGATTAGGTTTTAGTATTGCGGCTGTCTTAAAGCCTGATATTTTCATTATTGATGAGGCTTTATCTACTGGAGATGTTGAATTTAAACAAAAGGCTAGTGAACGGATTCAAGAGATGATGGAACGAGCGAAAGCGGTTATCATTGTTTCTCACAGCATGGGCTTTGTTGAAAAGATCTGTACACGTGCTATTTGGATGGAAAAAGGTTTAATTGTACGTGATGGCGACGCAGAGCAGGTCGTCCAAGAATACCGCGAAGCAACTGGTACCACAAATAAAAACAATGTGAAGTTAAATAGAAGAAGAAAAACGAAAAGTAATAATAGAAGTAACACAGAAAACCAACAAGCTTCTAAATAATTAAGTGAAGGATAAAGGTGGTAAATACAGTGAAACGAGCTGCTAAAAGTGTTGTGAAAAAAGGCATAGATGTAACGATGTATTCCGTTTTTTCGGAAAAACAACGTAAGAAGATCGGCGATTTATTACCTGAAAACCAGAAACGGTTTATTCAAAAGCTTTCTAAAAACGGTGAAAAGTACAAGCGGAAACAAAAGCTAAAGCAACTACGCTACCATTTATACACTTTAGGCTTTGAAGAACGTGCACTTGGAGACCTAAAAGCATTATACGAAGAAGAGACAATGGCTTACTTCAAAAGAAGAATTGCATTTGAAATCGCACTTTGGCACATGAATCATCAAACAGCGGAAGAAGCAAAATTAGCTGTTCCGTATTTAAAAGAAGCCGCTTTCCAAGAATCCGACCAAGATCAACTGCGAAGAATTACTATTTTGATAGCCGAGTCCTCTACTTTATTAGAACGTAAAGACTTAGCACAGGATGTCCTATTGCGTTTATTAGAAAAGCATCAGCATCCTGACATTTATTTAGGTTTAGTAAATACGGAAGATACAATTGATGCCAAGTTAAATTGGTTGAACCAGGCGATGGAAATGTATGAGTTAATGCCGGTTAGCTTTGATTCTTCAAGTGTAGAAACACAGTATGATGATTTAACAATGGAAGAAATGCCACTTGCGAAGATCAATGGCCCTAAAGTATCGGTGATTATTCCAGCTTACAATGCAGGAGAAGGAATTCGGACAGCGATTGAATCCATCTTACATCAAACATGGTCTAACCTTGAATTATTGGTTGTTGATGATCATAGCACTGATCACACCAGAGATGTTGTGCTAGAGTATGCTAACCAGGATGCGCGAGTGACTTTACTTCAAACACCTGTAAATAGCGGACCTTATGTAGCTAGAAATGTTGCATTAAAGGAAGCGACTGGAGAGTTTGTCACGATTAATGATTCAGATGATTGGTCGCACGTCGAAAAAATAGCGAGACAAGCTGAACATTTGGTGTCTAATCCAAAAGTAATCGCCAATACATCTGAACATGCACGACTTACAGAAGAGTTGACCTTCTTTAGAAGAGGGACACCAGGACGTTACATTTTCCCGAATATGTCGTCGATTATGTTTAGAAGAAAGCCAGTGATAGAAGAACTAGGTTATTGGGATCCTGTGCGTTTTGCGGCGGACGGAGAATTTAAGCGTAGATTGATTCAACAGTTTGGTAAGTTTAAATATGTGGACTTAGAAACAGGTCCTGTATCGATGCCGAGACAAACAACTTCATCACTCACAGGAAGCTCCGCATTTGGTTATAACGGTCATTTTAAAGGGGTTCGTAAATTCTATGTAGAAAGTATGGAGCATTATCATCACTCGAACTTACCGTTATATTATCCATTTACTCAAGCAGAGCGCCCGTTTTACGTTCCTGAACCAATGTGGCCTGTTCGAGAAGAAAAACAAGAAGGATTTAGAGACTTCGATGTGATTGTATGTGCAGACTTCCGTACGGTATTTAACGAAGATATTAAGACTTACGATTATATCAAGAAGCTAATAGCAAGCGATAAGAAGGTCGGCTTTGTTCAATTTTATAAATACGATTTGGAGGAAGAAAGGGGCATAAGTTCTCGACTTCATTCGTTATTGTATCAAGCAAACGATGCCCACGTTTTAGTTTACGGCGAAAAAGCATTCGCTGATCAAATAGTCATATTAGATGACGCCGTACTGCAAGACGACCAAAAGTATGTGCCAGCGTTCACTGGTGAGGAATTATTGATTTCCGACATCCGATTAGGAGAAGCACTGAAACAAAAATTCCAAGTAAATGATATAAATCAACTGAACTTATAAAGAATGGAGTAATGGGATGAATAATCGGACAGTAAATCAATCGAATAAAGAAAAGATCGCATTACTCCGTTCGGAAAAAGAAGCATTATTAAAGAAACGAAAAGAATCAGAAGAACAACTGTCTAAGCAACAATTAGCTGTTGCAAAGGTGAAGCAATTATTCAACAAACCAACAACAAATTCTTTTTCGTATAAAACAACCAAGCAGTCAGTGAACGATCCGATTGAAAATCCGGTAGAATCTTTGTCTAATAGTTTTCCAGATTATAAATTGGATGTTGTTTTAATAGGGGATATTCAAGAACAACGAGATTCTTTACTAAAGCAATTTAGTCATTTTCAACAAACTGGGATGTCAGTCGGTTTCATTCACATAGGGGAGCAGGAATTTTATGGTGAAGTTAAAGAGCAGTTAGAGACATTACATGTTAAATGGCTGCCTATAGAAAGTACTGTGGAAAGCTCCCTATTAGTAGTCTATGACTATAATCTATTAAATGAGAAGGAGAGCTTAGCGCTAGATCTTAAAACCGATATCGTAAAAGTCGTTATATTAGATGGGTCATCTTTTGATTCCAAAAATATCAGGCGTGCTCAACAAAATTTATTAGATATGGTCAATCAAAAAGGAAAATGGTATACATTTAATCAACAAGCAGAAACTAATCTTGTAGATCGTCATTCCAAAGTAGCGAAGCAATTAACGTTAGCCAAGCAACACTGGGAACCCGTCACGAAGGATAAAAAGACATACCAACACTTTATCAATCAGTTTATCTTCACGAAAAAGGAGGTAATTTCACATGAGTGAGCATAATAATCCAAATGACCATCAATCCTTACAAGAAGAAGACGCACTAGAAGAAATGTACAGATTAGAAAAAGAGATTGCTAGTTTGCATGCTGAAATTACCTCGAATGAGAATAAAACGTCACAAATCACAAGTAGTCGCGTAGGGAAATTTACGCGGCTATTAAATGTATTTGGATGGAAAAGAGTTTCAGCAAGCCGAATGGATCAACTTCATGCAAAGATCGAACAATTACATAAAAGGCTACGAGAAGTAGAAACAAAGCTCGTCGCAACTTCCGTTGACCAAACAAATTATAAAACAAGTCAAATGATGGCGAGTTTAAGACAAGAAGAAAGTAAGGGTACATTATTAGAGGTGGCAGATCGTATCGTTGATCAAAAGCTACAGCACGAAAAGAACTACCACCAAGCATTAGACTATATAGCACGTCTCTTTCAAAAAGAGGATCTAACCTATAAACAAGTAGCCTATAAAAAAATCTTAAAAGGACTATCTGCTAGTGAGATTACAGAGTTTATGGTTAGAAGCGGATTTGACCAACCTGCCCTTCCAATTAAGCAAGCGGCTTCCTTTCGTGCAAGTTTAACGATGCGAATGCGTCAGTTGCAACTGCAGCCACCTCTTTTAGATTGGGTATTAGATGAAAAAGAAGAGGCGACTCATTTTGCATCGAAGCTTGAGTTTTCTTTGCCAAAGACCGCTGATGAGCATTATTCCATCGCAACTTTGCCAACAGATACTGGTATTGTCGTAAAACCGAAAACGGGAGCTGGAGCAAGAGGGGTTTACTTAATTCATAAAGAGGATTACATCATTGATCTAAAACGAAATAAAAAGTTGCAGTCATGGGACGAGCTCCATAACCAAATGAATGTAGATTTAGAAACTGGTTGGGTAGATGAAGATCAGTGGATGATCGAAGAGTTACTATATGAAAATTCCGAAGAGCTTATTCCAGCGAGAGATATAAAATTTTACACCTTCTACGGAAAAGTTGGGTTAATTTTAGAAATTGTCCGTTATCCGGAGCTTAAATATTGTTGGTGGAATCGCGATGGAGAACGTGTTCTAACTGGTAAGTACAACGATCAATTATTTGTTGGAAATGGTGTGTCTGAATCGGAAATTAATAAAGTAGAAGAAGCAAGTTTAGAGATTCCTGCACCTTTTGTGAGAATGGATTTCTTACACGCTGATCGAGGATTAATCTTTGGAGAATTTACGCCGAAACCAGGAAATTATGATGAGTTTAACGAAGAGACTGACCAGCTACTTGGAGAATTGTTCTTAGAAGCAGAGAACAAATTGACGACAGACTTATTCAAAGGTAAGAACTTTGGACTTTATAAAGAATTTTTAAAAGAGATCAATTGGAAAGAGTAAAGGATGTGAAGGACAGATGACAGACCAGTGGCTTGAAACGTTACCGAAAGAAATAGTTAAAGGAATAGAAGGGAACTTTCTAGACTCCTATGCGATTGCATTAGAAGGCTTTAGACGCGGATTAAAACTGACATGGCATGCAAAGGATGATGAGAATTTCGCTGAAATGGAAACGTGGTCTGTCGATCAGCCGGGACAACTATTTTCTCTATCTGACGAACAAGGAAACAAACGTTATTTTTTCCGTACTAGAAGCGACTTGATTTCTAATGAAGCAGTACAAATTGGAAAAGATAAGCACCGAACAAGAGAAGTATTAGAAGCCAATAACGTCGCTACTCCAAAGGGGATGTTTTTCCAAGCCAATATGGATACGGAAGAAATTATTTCTTCTGCTAAAGAGTTAGGTTTTCCGTTAGTAGTGAAGCCTTTTGATGGCAGCTTTGGTAGAGGTGTCGTTACGCATATAAAGGACGAAGCGGAATTAACAGAAGCGATTAGCTATGTCCGAACAGATTTAGGCTTTAAAGATCTCATTCTCGAGAATCATGTATCTGGCGATGAGTTTAGGTTATATGTAGTTAATAAAAGGGTAATAGCAGCTATAAAGCGAGACCCAGCACATGTGACAGGTAATGGAATTCAGTCGATTAAAGAACTAATTGATCAAAAGAATGAAGAGCGAAAGGCTAACCCCCGTTTAGTGAACTGTTTAATTAAAATGGATCAAGAAATAGAGAAGAAATTAGCTGAAACAAACTTGAATCTCGAATTCATACCGGCAAAAAATAAAAAAGTGTATTTACGAAATCAAAGTAATATTTCTTTAGGTGGAGACTCGATGGATGTACTCGACGACCTTCCAGAAAGCGTGAAGTCTTTAGCAATTCAAGCTATTGACTCGATTCCATCCCTCTACCATAGTGGCGTAGATATTATGTTTGATTTGGATGCAGCTGAAGTGGAACCAAAAGTAATTGAAATAAATCCAACTGCGCAAATAGGGTCCCTATTATTCCCTATGTCAGGTATAGGTAGAGACGTTCCTGCGGCGATCTTAGACTTTTACTTTCCTGAATCAAGTAAAGAAGTTTCATCTCGAAACAAAATATATTTCAATTTTTTTGATGCACTTAAATTGCTCCAAGAAAAGAATGCAACCAGGGCTGTTGTGCCTGCTTTAACAGCGTCCTATGACCATATGGAGAATTGGAAGATAGCAAGCCACCCTGGAAGCTTGGAATTCCAACAGAGATTAAAAACGGCAGTGATTGACCACCAATTAATTGGAACTATAGTTGAAACGCATGACTCGTATATGCGACTGTTTTTATTAGGTGAATCCAATCGTATGCAACACCTCCAAGAAATGCTGGTAGAAAAGTATGTAGATGTAAAAATAGAAACAACTAAGGCTACCGAAATAGATGGTAATCTCTCGTTCGGTTTTACAATCAACCAGGACAGATTGCAGTTACTTCAAAAACTTCAACAAGAGCGTGCCAAACTAGCAACTTTTGAATCGAAGAAATCAAAAGTAGAAAAGCAGTACCAAGACATGTTAAATAGTAGGCTATGGAAATTAACCGCACCGATTCGAAAAATAGGATCGCTGAAAAAGAGAATTCTTAAATAATCATGGAAAGAAGGGCGCCCGATGAACGCTGTTGCGAATGATTATAGTCAGACATTTAAATCGATCCCCACCGTGTCTCAGGGGATGAATTTGAACATGTATTTACTTGCTTTAGAAGCTTGGAAACGTCACTTAACAGTGGAGTTTCGCACCGCTTATTCTAAGAATGGGGAAATCAAAGTAAGATATTCGATTTCCTCCAAAAATGAATCCTATAAATTCCAACTTACTCTCGGAGATAAAACACCGAAAGAAGCAAGAAATATAGGCAAAAGCAAACAAATGACGAAGGACTACCTTCTTGCGAATAATGTTAGTACCCCTGAAGGTTTGTATTTAGATGAAAACCAATCGTTTGCTGATATAAAGGAAAAACTAAATGATCTTTCTTTTCCCTTAGTAATTAAACCAGCTAAAGGAAGTTTAGGAGCAGGGGTTGCAGTCAATGTTCAGGACGAAGAAACGGTCAAAGAGCAGATTACTTTAATAAGAGAAAACCCAAACACCCAAGGAGTCATCATCGAAGAACAAGCATCTGGGGAAGACATAAGGGCTTTAATTGTAAATGGAAAACTAATCGCAGCATTCAGAAGGCGTCCTGCGAATGTCGTTGGAAATGGGAAGAACTCGATCGCTGAGTTAATCGAACACAAGAATTATTTAAGACAAAATAATCCCCAAGCCTGCCACCAGTTAATTGAAGTCAACCAACAGCTTCTCGCCGATTTAAATAAACAGCATAAAGATCTAAACACAGTGCCTGAAGATAAAGAAAGAGTGTATTTAACTAAATCAACATTAATAAGTGATACTTCTGAAGTGGTCGATTGCACAGAAGAGCTCAGCGCATACGCAGTAGAACAAGTAGAGAAGGCTGGGCAAGCGATTCCAGGCATGGCAGTGTGTGGTGTCGATTTGATGTATGACGACCAGAGCGGCACTGGATTTGTCCTAGAAGTGAATTCTAGGCCGAATATTGGTGGGCATGTGTATCCAATGGAAGGAAAGTCCAGACAAGCACCGCAAGCTATTCTAGACTTTTATTTTCCCGAGCACCGCAACAACCAATACGATCCACCAGTAGATGTGCGTTTTGCGTTCGATCCAATTCATGAAACATTAAAAAGCGGGATCGCCAAAACAATTAAATTACCTAAATTACCGAAAGAAGATGTCATCTACCGCCAAATCGAAATTCAAACGGTGAAATTTAATAGGGATTGGTTTCAAAAGCAGGCAGTAGGTCGCCGGGTTGGTGGGAAATGTGTTTCGTTAACAGAAGATACCAATACCCTCCTTATATTCGGTGAACGAGAACGCTTAGATGAGTTCTTAAAAGATATAAAAAGGAAGTATCCAGAAACAGAAGTTCACTCAACGGAACCGGATAAATTTGACGGACTATTTTATCCATTTCCAGCAATCCATGAAGAAGATAACGAGAATGCCAATCAAATGGAATCTGCTCCGAATGAGCTAAAGAAATTACGGAAAGAAAATGATAACATGAAACAAAGTACTTCTTGGAAAGTTACAAAACCTCTACGATTAGTAAGTGGTTGGTTCAAGGATAGTAAATAAATTATCAAGAAGGTGTAAAACGTGGTGTCGAATCAACATGAATGGATTCCTAATTTAGCTGAGTCAGTTCCGATTGCAGCGAGGAAAAATCAAACAAGTTTATATCTTATTGCATTAGAGGGATACAGAAGAGGACTTCAACTAACTTTCTATTCGCAGTTTATTAGGGAACAATTGCATTTGAGGTATAGCTTGAGCAATGGTGACAAGACGCACCACTTTCAAGGTTCTTGTGGAGATCATGTAACACCTGAAGCGATGGAAATTTGTGAAGATAAAAGTTGGACGTATCAACATTTGGAAAAAGCTAATGTACCTTATCCAAAAGGAAAGTACTTCACCAAAGATCATCCAGACCAATCGATTATAGATTTTGCAGAACAGATGAATGCCCCATACGTGTTCAAGCCCGCAGATGGACAAGGGGGGAAAGGTGTGATGGTGAATATTAAAACCATTGCGCAGTTAAAAAAGGAAATCGATTATGTAAGAAATACATTAAAGTATTCGAATGTTATATTAGAGGAGTACGTACCAGGAGAAGAGGTACGGATTTTTGTTTTGGAAAATCAAGTATTAGCAGCAGCTAACCGTCAACCTGCAAGTGTTATTGGAGATGGTGTCCACACGATCAAAACATTGATTGAACAAAAGAATGAATTTCGTAAAAGTATCCCTCATCTCTATTTTCGACCGATTAAATTCGACAGAGACTTAAAGGATTACTTAACAGAATTAGATTTAACCTTACACTCTATACCAAAAGCAGATGAGCGTGTATTTTTAAGGAAAATAAGTAATGTTTCCCGCGGTGGAGACCCAATTGATATAACGGATCAACTTACAGATCGCCAAAAACAAATAGCAATTCAAGCAGTTCAATCTGTACCTGGACTCCCGCATTGTGGAGTCGATATGATTTTGGAAGGGGATAGTGGCAAAGTAATTGAGCTGAATACCAAACCAGGAATTGGCTCCCATGTATTTCCGGTAGAAGGAAAGAATCGTAATATTCCTAAGCACATCATTGATTATTATTTTCCAGAAACAGCAAATGAAAATATCAGAGCGCACGCAACAGAATATTTTGATTTCAATCATATTCAAGAAAGTGTAAGAGAGAGAACAACTGAAACGATTGTCATTCCAGCTTATCAAAAGCTTTTGTATCAAGAAACGATCCACTTAGCTGGTCATACTGATTTACAAGAAATGTATAATTGGTTAAAAAAGAAAGTTATTTCAATGAATATTCATGGTACGATAGAGAAGATCAATGAAAATGAATATAAACTTTTATTAGCTAGTAGTTCGAATAAAGAAATCGAGTATGTAAAGCAGCTAATAAAAGATTCTAATAAATATAAAGTAAGTGTAAAAGATGAGGTTTCAACAAATAATCCGGTGATGTTAGGTTTTCACCTTATCGATGAAGTGGAATCTTTAACTAATCAAGAGCTCATCAAAGAATTAGAGCAAGTAGAAAAACAAGTAAATGTAACAGATAAAGAAATAAATAGGTTAAATAAGCGTATAAAATTAACGGAAAATAGCTTTTCATGGAAGGTTACGAATATCTTTCGGAAGGTATTGAAAGTTAAGTAAGCTCACATATCGGAGGAGTAAACATGTCACTAACAGAATTTAGATGGATGCCACATCATGAAGGTGCAGTTCCACCAGCAGGACAAGGGAAAAGGATTAGCACCTATAATATTGCATTAGAAGGTTGGAGAAGAGGTCTTCAACTGAAATTTTACCGTTTAATACAAGGGGAAAGTGAATTAAAGGTCCGTTATTCCCTCTCAGATGGCGAAAAGACGCACCATTTTTCCTTATCAATGGGTGATCGTGTAACGGATGAGGCTTTTGACATCTGTGCGAATAAAGAATATACCAAACAATATTTAGAACGAGAAGACGTTCCGGTTCCTAAAGGAAGAATGTTTGAAAAGGACGTTTCACTTGAGGAAATCAAATCCTATGCGGAACAGATTGGCTTTCCACTTGTAGTGAAACCAACTGATGGAAACGCTGGTAAAGGTGTATTTGCTAATATTGAAGGTTTAGAAGAATTAGCTAATATTGTTGATTATGTGAGAAATGACTTAGAATTTAATGATATTATAGTTGAAACATATGTTGCTGGGGATGAATTTCGAATTGTTGTAATCGAAGACCAAGTCCTAGGTGCAATGAAACGTAGACCTGCTAGTGTGGTAGGAGACGGGAAACATACGATTACACAATTGATTAGAATGCAAAATGAGATTCGTAAAATGAATCCACATCTAACTAGTAGATTAATTAAAGTAGACCGTGAAGTGCTAGATTTATTGAAACGCTCAGGTCATACGCTTAAGTCTGTTCCAGAAGAAGGAGAAAGAATTTACTTACGTGAAAAAAGTAACCTTTCCGCTGGAGGAGAAGCAATTGATGTAACGGATGAATTAACAGATGAACTGAAACAAATTGCTATCGATGCTGGGAAAGCAATCCCTGGTTTAACACATTACGGGGTAGACATGATTGTTAACCAGGAAAAGAATACCGGTGTTATTTTAGAAGTGAATGCTCGCCCCGGTTTAGGTGGTCACTTGTTCCCAATGGAAGGAACACCTAGAGATTTAGCGAAGGATATTATTACGTATTACTTCCCACATACGGAGCATGTAGAGCGTTCTTATTTGTTTTTTGATTTTGATAGTGTACTAGATGCCCTACAAAAACGGCAGGTTAATAGTGTCGAATTAGAAAGTACGCCAACTGGAAAATTATACGGGAAGAGATTTATTGTCTCAGGAGAAGTTCAAGGTGTTGGATACCGTGCGTGGGTAAGAAGACAAGCCCTAGTAAGAGATTTGCATGGTTATGCGGAAAACTTGGATGACGGTACAGTCGAAGTGGTCGTTATGGGAACAGATGAAGATATCGTTAATGATTTTAAATTTGTTTGTTATAACGGATCCAAACGTTCTGAAGTAAAAGATGTTGAAGAATACGAGTGGACAAAGCCAGTGAAAATAAGTTTTGAGATTATAAGACCTGAGAAAAACATGTCAGTCGACGATATTCGCAAGTTACAATATGAAATAGAACAGCTAGAAGAACAGAAACAAAAATTAATAGAGCGTCATGAACGTCTGATTAATCGTAGAACATGGAGATATACTGAGCCGTTTAGGAAAGCTACGAAAAAATTATTGAGAAAATAAGGATAAAAACGGTTAATTTAGGGTAAATCTAAGTAAAGTGTCTGCAATCTTTACTTAAGCTAAATTAATCGTTTTTTGCATCAGGGGGCAAATAAAATGCGAGAAAACAATCAATGGTTAAATCATCTAATTAATGCAGTACCAGAACATGGAGTTGGCAACAGATTAAGCATGTTTTTAATTGCCTTAGAAGCATGGAGACGTGGAGTTACCGTTAAGTTTTATACAATAGACAATGAAGAAAACAAAACTTTAATAAGATGCTCGCTTTCTTACAATGGAAGGGAGCACCATTTTGAATCGTCAAAAGGTGACCTTCTATCTAAAGAGGCGTTTGATATTTGTGAAGATAAGGATATAACGAAGTCACATTTAGCTAGTGGTGGAGTAAGAGTACCAAAAGGCATTCGAATGAACGAAGAATCGGACCGACAAGAGATTATTGATTTTGCGAATTCTATTGGTTTTCCTGTTGTACTAAAGCCAATAAGTGAGAATGCGGGCCAAGGTGTTTTTTCAAATATCCAAAATGAGGATGATTTAATAAACACAATAGAATACTTACACACTACTTTAAACTATGAAGAATTAATTCTTGAAGAATTCATAGAAGGTAATGAATATAGAATCCTTGTCATCAATGGAGAGGTAGTAGGTGCAGTAAACAGATTGCCTGCTAATGTGATCGGAGATGGAGAAAGTACGATCGAACAACTCATCAAAGAGAAGAATCAATCCAAACGAACGAACCCTACTTTATCTAAAAAGAAAATACAATTAGACCGTGAAGTAACAGACAGACTAGAATTATTAAATCTAACAACAAGTGATGTCCTTGAGTCTGGAGAAAGATTATTTCTTCGAACAAAAACCAATGCGTCAACTGGTGGAGATCCAATTGATGTGCTAGATGACTTAGATGAGGAAACGTTAAATATGGCTAGGGACGCTGCAAAATCAATTCCTGGTCTTGATATTGCTGGTATGGATTTCATCATAAACGAGGAAACAGGAGCAAAGTCAATTATAGAGATTAATACGAAACCAATGATCGGACTTCATGTCTTCCCAATTGAAGGGAAAGCTAGAGACGTTGTAAAGCCGATTGTTGATTTCTATTTCCCAGAAACTGTCGGACAAAAACAAAACGATTTACTTTATTTTGATTTTATTGCTGCGATTGCACCACTTGATAATATAACGACGAAAGAAGTATACGTTCACCCAGTACCTATAACTGAATACATCGCTACAAAATTCGTAGTAGAGAGTGAACAATTAATTGGTGGAGAGTTGTCTGAAATTCGGTTGAGTGCATTAGGTAGCGGGTTGCATGGGTCTGTTCGAAAAGTAGGTCTTAGTCGAATTGAAATATTAGCAGTAGGAAACGACGCAAAAAAAATAGAAATTTTCAAAAAAGAATTATCAGAAATTTTAGATGGCGAGGAAGCATTCACGATCACGGAAGAGCAAATTCAGACTCCTGTTAGAGTAGGTTTTCATATTGAGCGAGATTCCGAAGAGGAACTAAGAGACAGATTATATGAGAATCGAAAAAAACGAGAAGAATTAAAAGGAAAAATCAATCAATATAAAAAAGACTACAGAAAAACATTGAAGAAAATCGAACAGTATAAAGTAAGAGAAGAAAAGTTGAATGAAAAAAATGATATTTTAAAGAAAGATCTGCGCTTTGCTAAGAAAGCATTCAACATTATTGAGTCCTATAAATACGAGCTCAAAAATGAAAAACGAGAAGTAGAAAAAGAGCGAGATTATTACAAAAAGGAACTAAATAAATTAATAACAAGTAGTTCTTGGAGAGTAACCTACCCACTTCGAAAAGTAGTAGGGAAGGTGAAAGGAAAGTAGTTCAAAGAGGTGAAAAGGATCGTGAGTAGAACATTTTATTTAACGATTGCAGGCCAAGTGAACGTAAAAGAAGAGCAAGATCTATTAGGTCAAAACATTAGTTTGATAAAGAAATTAACGGAAAACAGTGATTTCTTCCTACTGAATTTGAATTCTACACTTACCAAACATACTCCTAGTGAAGAAGTTGATGAAGATGTAAATGATCAAGCTGGGAAAATCAAAGATGTAGCGAAGAATTTAGAAGAGTTAAATGTTAATGCTGTAGCAACGGCAAATGAATATACGTTCTCGACGGGCCATGAAAACTGGAGCAAGATAGAGAAGAAACTTGCTAAGCGAGGAATTCAAACTGTCGGTTCTGGTAAAAACAAAAAACAAGCTTCTAAACCACTGGAACTTGTAATTAAAGGTGAAAATCAAGATCAAAAAGTATTCTTTTTTAATGGGATGAATTCTGTTCCAGATTTTCGTGAAAAAAGTATGTATGCAGAGCAAAAGGAAGAAGGAGTTAATTCCTTAGCTCCTAATATGTTAGAGAAGGAAATCGAACTTCTACGAGAAAAAGAACCTGATAGTGTCATTTTGGTTATGCCGTATTGGTATAGTAAATTAGATCATTACTATTCCCACCAAGATAATATTAGAGAAAAATATAATAGCATACTATATGCAGGTGCTGACTATGTGTTTGGCTTAGGTTCCCCATTTGCACAGGGTGTAGACCGTACAGGTAAAGGTACAGTTGCCTACTCTTTAGGCGATGTATTTCCTAATAAAAATAAAGATTCGTATGCAAATCCTTATAGTTTAGTAGCAAATATAAAATTCATAGAATCGGAAAATGGGTGGCAAGTTATTCCTGAAATTTTCCCGATTAAAAGAGTTGAATCAGAACATGGAGCGGAAATACAACCCTTAACAGCTATAGATTGTGCAGACATGGAAGAACAATTTAGTGAACAAAAGCCTCTCAAAAAAGATTTGTATGATTATAGTTTCAGAGAGTCAGAAAATGGATATTACTTTGTAAAAGATTTTAAAAAGAGTGTTCTTGAAGATGTAGGTATGCCGGTTAACCGGTCCTTATATAGAAGGTTCAAGCATGCTGGGTTGTTACAAACGATAGATTTTGAGTTCATTCAAGAAGTTCAAGATTATTGGCATAATATTTATCAACAACAAATAGACCCAATAATACATGTAGCACATTTAAATATGTATGGTAAGAATGAAAAACGAATAATTCCTACTCGTGTGTGGAAAGATGACCTGGAGCCATATTTGAATTTTTCTAAAAATAAAGGTTTGTATTCAGATAAGAATATCTATGATTTATTAATTGCAACAGACCAAATGCCAGAAACAATAATTAAAAGGGTAAGAGATCAATATTTTAATAGTTCTTATGTTGCTTTAAATGAAGATTCAGCTTGGGAAACCATGATTTCAGTAGAACAAGATTTGGTGATCAAGCCTTCGACTACAAACAATGGCGAAAGTATAAAAAAGTTAACGTATCATAATGGTTCCTTGTTATTAAATGGCCAACCAACTTCGATACAACAACTAGAGTTTATGTATGGTTCGAATTTTATTGTACAAAAGAAAATAAAACAACACCCAATTATGGCAGCGCCCCACGAAGAGTCTGTGAATACAATTCGTTTAGTTACTCTCAGATGGAAAGAAGAGATTCATTTTCTATTTGGAGTCGCACGTTTTGGTGCAAATGGTTATGTGAATGACAATTCTCACGTAGGTGGAGTCTCATTCGGTCTCGATTCAGAGGGTCGTTTGAAGTATGACCCGTTAGATGAAAGTGCTAACGTTAGAAAAATTCATCCTACTACAGGGTTTAAGTTTGATGAGAATTTTCAAGTTCCAAACTATGAAGCTTGTAAGGAATTTGTAAAAGAGCTGCATAAATATATGTTGTTCCATGACTTTATTAATTGGGACATTGCTATTGATGAAGAAGGTAAACCAATATTTATTGAGAATAATTTCACTAAGATTGTCTGGATCTTTCAATTAGAACTCTCAGAACCATTGCTTGGTGATTTTACGGAAGAAATAGTGAAGACAGTTAGAAAAGAGATTGATCGTGGCAACCCAAAAAGGGATTTCGACCCAATTGAAAAAGAGTAAACTAGTACGATAAGCTTATCATGGTTAAAAGATGATAAGCTTTTCTGTTTATTTTTCCTAGATTTTCATTGTTTATTTTAAATTCAAGAGTATGATGGAAATAGAAACAAAAAATCTAAAAGGAGTATATATTATGACTGGTTTTTACAAGATAGGATTTATGGGGTACATACAAAATGGTAGAGATAACGACAAACCAATTCGATTTTCCAACGAATTACTAGACCTTTTAAATGAACAACATTATAACTTTGGGAATATTAATTTGGATCAAAAAGAGTCATTAGAAAGCGGACTCATACAATCGAATGAATGGAATATAAATAAGATTAGTTTAGCTAATAATAGTTTACTAAATAGAAACCAAAAACTTCTTCATACATTAAAAAATATAGAAAAGAAATTCAATGCAGAGATCTTCGGTGTTGGAGCAGATTTTGATCAAGCATCACACCCAGTGAAAATAACTCTTAGCGGTGAACATAATATTCAAGAGGTCTTTGTACTTACTGGGTTGGAGCATGAAGGACAGCCGAAGAATAAAATATTTAGAAGGAAAAGCCTGATTGTAAATCAATTCGATTTAAATGAAATGAAAAACAATATAAAGTCACTACGCAAAGAACATCCTGAATCAATTATTATTGTTTATCCACTATTACAATTTAAGGATAGCAATTCATACGAAAGAGAATTATTTCAACTAATTGATAATGGCGCAGACTACGTATTCGGTACTGGGAATGATAAACAACTACCCATCGAAAGAAATGAAAAGGGTACGGTTATTCAATCTTTAGGTAACATACCTAGTAAAGCAGAAGAAGATCCAGAGGATAATTATAATTTATTTGTAAGTTTGGATTTTAAGGAAAACGAAAATGGATGGGAAGTTTCACCTCAATACGTTCCACTTGTTCAAGATAAAGAAATAAATTCTGTAACCATACGTACGGCGAAGAAAGATGAATGTAGAAAATTAGAAGAGAGCTTTGAGGAACTTGAATTTGATAATGATTTATTTGATTATGGATTTACTGCCACGTTCTTTGGAGGATATTTTACAAAAGAACATAAAGTAAGCACACTAAAAAAGTTTGGATTATATCCAGAAAAATCCTCTTACAAGAAATTAAAATACGCAAACTTACTTAATGAGATTGACTTTAATTTTTTAAGAGAAGTTCAACATTATTGGAAAACTAACTATGATAAAAAGATTGATACACGACTTCATGTTGCTTTTCATAATATGCACGGAATAAAAGACGTGAAGATCATTCCAGGTGATATTATGCGAAAACAATTGCTAGAATATTTTAATTTGAGTCGTGAAAAAAATATGTATAAGGATAAAAACACCTATGACAAACTAATTAGTACGGACAAAGTACCAGCCACAATTTTAAAAAGAGTACGTAATAATTATTTTGATGCAAATAATAACTACCTGTCACAAGAGGAAGCATATGAATATTTAAAGCAACTTAAAGAAGATTGTATCATCAAACCAAGTAACACGAATAATGGGATTAGTATTGAAAAGTTAGCTGTAAGTGAAGATAAGCTTGAAATTAAAGGAAAAGAAATAAGCATGAAAAAAATTGAAAACATTTTTGGTTCTAATTTCATTATTCAAGAAATTATCAAACAGCACCCTGAAATGAAAAGACCACATGCCCCGTCCATTAATACGCTTCGAATGGTAACGATGAGGTGGCAAGGAGAAATTAGGTATATGCTTACTTTTGCGAGGTTTGGAGCAAACAATAGCGTGAATGATAATGCTGGTACTGGTGGTGTTTGTGTTGGGGTAGATGATAATGGATACTTAATGGATTCAGCAATTGATGAACATGCTAATGTGCATACTCATCACCCTACTACTGGATTTAATTTTAGTGATGATTTGAGAGTTCCGAACTTTGAAGCATGTAAGGAATTTGTGAAAGAACTTCATAAAGATATACTGCACCATGACTATATCTCATGGGATATTGCAATTAGTGAGCAAGCTGAACCAATATTTATTGAGGCAAACTTCAGTGGTGCAACGTGGATTTACCAACTAGCCTCCCAACGTGGATGCTTTGGAGAAATTACAGAAGATGTATTAAGTCACGTCAGAGAAGAATTTAGAAAAAATATAAAAACAAGAAGTAAAAAACCTGGCTATTTCAAAAAGAAATAACAAAAACAGGAGAGTAGAATTACTCTCCTGTTTTGTTTTTTAATATCTTGTATAAGCCGATGCAGCTAGAAATGTTATGCTGTGTAAAATCATTTCTTAATTCAATCGATTTGAATTTGTTATGAAAGGCACCTAGTGTTAATCTCTTATTCGGGAAATACATTACTTTCTCAGGTTTTAATTGCATTTGTAGGGCAAACTTCACAGAATGAGTAATAGTGTCTAATAGATCACTTGCTAATTGGTCATCCTTGTATTTCTTAGCAAGATGATAAACATTACATAAGCCTTCTGTTTTACAAGATACAGGTACTGACTTTGGTAAAGTTCCAACTTGTGGAGGAAATCCACCAATCCATTCAGTAGGATGCTCTTCTGATCGATATTGGCTATCCATAATTGAACGAGCCATCATTACTGCATGAGCATAATATTTAGAATCGTTTATATGCGGGTCAATGTTTTTAATACCATACAGTAACCAATGATCGTGATGGATCGTATCTGGAGTGGCATCTTTATTTTTGTCTAACACCATAAAATCAGTGGCTTTCTCTGCAACTTCGAGCCAGTCTTTGTTTTGGTCAAGTTCATACAATCTGATTAGTCCTAAAATAGCTTCTCCATTATAAAAATCGGACCTGAAATCAGTCACTTCTTTAGTTGAGAAGATTTGTTTGTGAATACTGAAGTCACCACTTTCGTTTTGGACTGCTTTAATCCATGTAGCGAGTTCCTGCATTAATGGAATATAGACTTCATCTTTTGTGATGGTCGTATATTTTGCTAGTGCGACAATTGCTAATGCATTTCCACCAAGCTTATTAACGTCCCTTTCGACAAGAACTTTAGCTTGAACTCCATTAATTTCTGTCGACTCCACACTATTTGCAAGGAAATCAGCTGCTAGCTTGATTTTTTCTAATAATTTTTCACCTGGTGTTATTTCATACGTCTCAAGCATGGAGTACATCGTACCAGCATGTCTTAAGATATTGTATCTGCTTTCCTTTTCATCAATTGCAGGCAAGTAATTATAATTAAATTTACCTTTTTTATTAACAACTTTACGGAAGTAATTGTTCTTTGTTAATTTTAATGATTCTAGGATTTCCTTTTTAGATAGTGACTCAGGTGCATGATTACCTCGATACAATTCTTTGTAATGTTCCCCGTCATAGTAATAGGAATCAGTAGTGAATTTATATAGATTGTCAATTTCTAAACCTTTTTCCACATTAGTAATTTCGGAATCTAGTTGGTTAGATAATGCTTCGTTTAGTCGACTTCTCTTAATTCTTCTGTTTTCGACGACACCATAACATTCTACTTCTTGAGGGGAGAATACAAGCTCAAAGTCTTCTCCAAACATTAAACCATTTACTCCAGAATTATAAATTACTTTTCCTTTTGAGAAATCGAATGAACTATTCTTTTCGTTTACTCCTGCAAATTCAGTAATAACATCAAGTTTTATATCTTTAGCTTCATGATCAGAAGGTTTATGATTTAAATAATTTTCTACAGCCGTTTTTATTGCTTCTGAGACATTCGTTCCTTTTCCTTTTGTTACTTTCGCTCTAGTTTCAAAATCTGATACGGATAAAAAGACATAAGATGTATCAGCTTTAGAGGAAACTTGTAACTCATCTAGTACGGATGAGTTTTTTTTCTGAATAGCTTGGAAAACCAATTCCATTGCGTTTTTCATAAATTATACCTCAACTTTTTTATAATTATTTTGTTAGTTTCTTCATAATTAACTATACCCAAATATTTTACCATATACCCATCTTTATTAGATAACAATTAACTGGCTAAATCGACTCATTTTTCAGAAATTATTGTAATTATTGGTAGATTTGTCGATAATAGAGGTAGGAGGTGGGAAAGGAAAAGTGAAAAAACTATTATTATACTTTTCTCTAGCATTTGTTTTAGTATTGTCTCAGGCGTTCTTACATAGTACCGTTTCAGGTGAAGAAGATGCAGATTCAAATGAAGAAGACCCTACATATGAAGAAGTAGATGAAGTAGAAGACGAAGAATCACAGGAAGAACAATCAGAGGATGAGGAAAATTCAGATTCTGGAACTTCTACCGATGAAACGGAACAAGAAGAAACCGATCATACAGAAGAAGATGCAACAGAGGAAAGTGACGCAGAAGACACAGAGGAATCGGATGAATCTCATGAAGAGACCGAATCAAATGAGGAAGAATCCGATGCAAAGGAAGAAGAATCGGAATCTAGTGAAGAAGAGACTGAGGAACTAGAGGAAGAAGAGCAGGAAGAGCAAGAAAAAGAAGAGGAAGAAAATGAGGAAGAAGCTCAAACTTTCGGAACGCAATCTGTGCAAGAGCAATACACGATTGGTGATGAAGGGGACCATGTTGTAGAGATGAAGCAAAAGCTTGTCGACATGGGCTTTGTTAGTTGGAATCCTCCTTCAAGGTTCTATGGTTCAATCACTGCAAGTTACGTGGAAGAATTTCAAGCATATTATGGAATGGACGTAACAGGTGTTGCGGATGAAGCGACTCGGAACAAAATGGATGAGGTGTTGAATGCACCTTATAAAAATGGTGACCGTGGAGTACCAGTAGTTGAGCTAAAAGAAAAATTAGTAGAATTAGAATTTGCTGGCTGGTCTAGTCCAAGTCAATTCTACGGTTCCATTACCGCCGGAGTTGTAGAAGACTTTCAAGCAGCTTATAACTTGGAAGTAACTGGAGTGGCTGATCAAAATACATTAGCAACGATTGAGCAGGCCTTAACTCGATTTACACCAGGTGATGAAGGGGAACATGTTGTCGAAATGAAGCAGAAGCTTGTTGATATGGGCTTTGTTAGCTGGAATCCACCATCTAGACACTATGGATCGATTACAGCAAGTTATGTATCTGAGTTTCAAGAGTATTATAATTTACCTGTAACTGGAAATGCTGATCGTACCACAAGAGAAAAAATGGACGAGGTTCTGAGTTCTCCTTATCAAGATGGTGATCGCGGAGAACCAGTTGTTGTTTTAAAGGAAAAATTAGTTGAGTTAGGGTTTGCAAACTGGTCAAGTCCAAGTCAATTCTATGGTTCCATCACTTCTGGTGTCGTAGCAGACTTCCAAAGTTATTACGGTTTATCTGCGACAGGTGTTGCTGATGGCCAAACATTAAATAAATTAGACGATGTGTTAAATAGCCAATACAGTATAGGTGATCGCGGGCAACATGTAGTTGAATTGAAAGAGAAGTTAGTAACATTAGGATTTGCTAATTGGAGCAGTCCTTCTGCAAGCTACGGTCCAATTACGGCTGGAGTAGTGGAAGATTTCCAACAAGCTTATGGACTACCTGTGAGTGGGATAGCCGATCCTTTAACTCGTGAAACCATGGAAGATAATATTGTAAAAATCTTTATTGATCCTGGACACGGGGGCCGAGATCCTGGTGCGATTGGGTTTGGTTTAACTGAGAAATATGTAAATCTAGATATTTCTCTAAAAATGAAACAATTTTTAGAAAATAAATACCGTGGAGCAGATATTATGCTCACAAGAACAACGGATGAATATCATGCACTTGAATCACGTTCAGTGATGGCAAATGAATGGGGTGCAGACTATTTCGTAGGTGTTCATAATAATGCTTTTAATGGAAATATGCACGGGTTCGAAACGTTTATCCATAACGGTTCTGTCTCTTCAGAAACTGTACAACACCAGCGCAATATCCATACACATGTATACAATGAAATGAGAAGTGATGGCATCTCTGATCGTGGAATGAAACGCTCTAACTTTAATGTCCTGCGTAATACAGACATGCCAGCGATTTTATTTGAATACTTGTTTATCGATAACCGTTCGGAATATGAATTACTTAGAAATAGCAGCTATCGTACCCACTTAGCTGAAATCACAGCAGATGCAATCGCCAATTCATTTAACTTAAGTAGAAAATAATATTTGGAGCACTTCGCCTAGTTAAGGTGGGGTGCTTTATTTATTTAGGAGAGGTGAGATGTTGCCGGCGTGGAGGGATCAGATTCGGGCGGAAGATTGATTATGCTGGCAAAGCGGGACTCTATTCAGGTGAGGAGAACTGGATGCCGGCATAGGGCAAGACCTTTCAGGTGAGAACCACCGCTTGCCGGCAAAGAAAAGCTTCATGCCGGCAAGCGTCTCTTTATGCCGGCAAAACAGCCCCGACCAACCTCAGATAACAGAAAGATTCTGTAACAAATTCATAAACTATTTGTAAAATTCACTGCTTTTGGCCTAGTGATTTTGTCGAAATGCTGTTGAAATTTAATGGAAAATGATAGATAATGAGTGAATAAGAGGAGGTGAAAAATTGAAGAAGATTATATTAAATGTAATCTTCATTTTCACTCTTGTGCTATTTGGTTCTGTATTCAGTAATGTAACCTATGCAGAAGAGAATAACGAAGAACAAGATGTAGAAGAGAACGAATCTAGCGATACATATGAAGAACCTGAGAGTGAAAATGAGGATGAGGATCATTCGGACTCTGAGGAAACAGAAGAAGCTAGGGAGTCAGAAGATAAGAATCAGGAAGATGAATCTGAGGAAAAATCTGACGAACAATCTAGCGAAGAATCTACTGAAGAAGACTCAACGGAATCTGAAGAGCAATCTAAGGAGGAAGAGGAGAATTTAGAAGAATCGGAGAATGAAGAATCCGAAGCGAATGAAAAAGAAGAAGAACAAGAAGAGCAAGAAGAGGTTGAAGAAGAAACCGAAACTGATGAATCTGAGGAGCAAGAATCTGAAGAGGAATCAGAGAGTATGTCTTTTTCAATTTCGAATGTAGAGCAGTACACAGTAGGTGACGAAGGGGATCATGTCGTTGAGATGAAGCAGAAGCTTGTCGATATGGGGTTTGTTAGTTGGAACCCACCTTCACAGTACTATGGTGATATAACTGCAAGGTACGTTTCAGAGTTCCAGGAGTATTACGGCTTACCAGAAACAGGGGAAGCTGATCAAGCTACACGCGACAAAATGGATCAGGTGCTGAATGTACCATATGCTTCAGGTGATCGCGGGGATCCAGTTGTTTCGTTAAAAGAAAAATTAGTTGAATTAGGTTTTGCTGGATGGTCCAATCCAAGTCAATTCTATGGATCTATCACAGCAGGTGTAGTTGCTGATTTTCAAGAAGCATACGGTTTAACTCCTAATGGTGTAGCAGACACAGAGACTATCAACAGAATCAACGCAGCACTTCAAGAAGCATCGATGTATCAAATTGGTGCGGAAGGTGAACATGTTGTTGAAATGAAACAAAAACTTGTTGATATGGGCTTTGTAGGGTGGAATCCTCCATCTAGGTTCTACGGTTCAATTACAGCTAGTTATGTAAGTGAATTTCAAGAATATTACGGGCTTGCTGTAACTGGTGAAGCTGACGCGCAGACGAGAGCGAAAATGGATGAAGTGTTAAATCCTCCATATCGTGATGGTGACCGTGGTCAACCAGTAGTTGAATTAAAAGAAAAATTAGTTGAATTAGGCTTTGCCGGCTGGTCTAGTCCAAGTCAATTCTATGGTCCAATCACTTCTGGTGTAGTAGAAGACTTCCAACAGGCACACGGTTTAACTGTTAACGGGGTGGCTGACCTTCAAACTTTAGCTAAGTTAGATGAACTAGTTGCTGAATCCAAAATGTATCAACTTGGAGATTCTGGTGAACATGTTCGTCTATTGAAAGAAAACTTAGTTCGTGTAGGTGTAGCTAATTGGAATAATCCATCTACCTCTTATGATGAAGACACGGTAGCTGCCGTGGAAGAATTCCAAGAGTATTATGAGATGGAAGTTACCGGAAATGCTAACGATTCAACAAGAGAAAAATTAGAAGAAGTTCTAAACTTACCTTACGTTGATGGTGATCGTGGTCAGCCAGTTGTTCAACTAAAAGAAAAACTAGTTGAATTAGGATTCGCTGGTTGGTCCAGCCCAAGTCAGTTTTATGGTCCAATCACTTCGGGTGTAGTAAAAGACTTTCAACGTGCATATGGTTTACCTGTTACGGGAATTGTCGATGAACAAACGTTTAATGAATTAGATACACTTTCTAATGCAGACAGGTATCATCGCGGCGACCGTGGAAGCCATATTGTAGACTTGAAAGAAGATCTGGAACTTCTAGGTTTCGTTGAATGGGATTCTATAAATGAATTTTATGATAACGAATTAGAAGCATTAGTTTCAGAGTTTCAAATGTATTACATGCTATCTGCAACGGGTGTAGCAAACGAACAGACGCTGAATAAAATGGCAGAAGTTCTAAGCGCTCCTTATCAAGATGGAGACCGCGGGCAACCAGTTGTTCAATTAAAAGAAAAATTAGTTGAATTAGGTTTTGCTGACTGGTCTGACCCGAGTCAGTTCTATGGTCCAATTACTTCTGGCACAGTAAGCGATT
This sequence comes from Halalkalibacillus halophilus DSM 18494, assembly GCF_000423105.1. Lineage (GTDB taxonomy): Bacteria > Bacillota > Bacilli > Bacillales > Alkalibacillaceae > Halalkalibacillus > Halalkalibacillus halophilus. The sequence continues at coordinate 350,036 of NZ_KE383978.1, forward strand.
TTCAACGCGAATATGGTTTAAATGTGACAGGTACAGCGGATCAAAACACATTGGACGAGCTAGAGAGAGTTTTAAACAACAAAGCTAACTTCCAACGTGGTGACTACGGGGAACATGTAATCGGAATTAAAGAACAATTAGTGGAACTTGGAATCGCAGACTGGGATGAACTCACAAAGTTTTATGGAGATGATCTAGTAGCTGCTGTTTCAGAGTTTCAAGAGTATTACAGTATGTCAGTAACAGGGCACGCTGATTCAGACACTCGTTCCAAAATGGCGTCTGTTTTAGTCCCACCTTATCAAGATGGGGATCGTGGACAACCTGTTGTGACATTGAAAGAAAAATTAGTTGAGTTAGGTTTCGCTGGTTGGAGTTCTCCAAGTCAGTTTTATGGAAGCATTACTTCTGATGTTGTTAGTGACTTTCAAAGTTATTATGGATTGACCGCGAATGGAATTGCGAACCAAACAACACTAAACAAAATGGATGAAATTCTTAATTCCCCATATTCAATTGGGAATAGAGGTCAACATGTAGTAGATATGAAAACAGATTTAGTAGAACTTGGTTATGCAAGTTGGTCAAGCCCAAGTGCTAGTTATGGAGAAATCACTGCTAGTGTTGTGCGAGACTTTCAGGCAGATAATAACTTAATTGTTAACGGAATTGCAGATGAAGTTACTTTGGAAATGATTGAAAGATTACTAAACACTGCTCAAGTAACAGAGTACGGTCTTACTTTCAATCGTGCTTTAGAAATCCAAATGAACAGTGGTTGGCCAAAGTATGATGGAGCAGGTAATATTGATGCGGATGAAGCTAATGTTCGTTATTACTTGAACCCGTCGAACTTTTTAGAGGGTACAGCAAGTTTCTTACAATTTTTATTATTAGATGAATCTACTAATCTATCAGCAAGAGAATTAAACGATAGTTTCCTTCGTAATGTTGGAACATTATCTGGTACAGGTGCTGCATTTATCCAAGCTGGTGATCGCTACAACATTAATGAACTTTATTTAATGGCACACGCATTACATGAAACTGGAAATGGAACATCAACATTAGCTCGAGGAATCGGGGTTGATGGCTCAGGGAATGTAATTCGAGATAGTAGTGGAAATGTAGTTAGGGATATTGATGATAGTCGTGTTCAACATATTGTTTATAATATGTACGGCTATGGTGCTCATGATAATAATCCGATTGGTGGAGGAGCGATGTATGCATTCGAAAGAGAATGGTTCTCTCCAGAAGCTGCAGTAATCGGTGGAGCATCACAAATTTCTAATAATTATATTAGTCAAGGTCAAAATACACTTTACAAAATGAAGTGGGATCCAGAATATGCTTCAGATAACAACGCACGTGGGAAACAGTATGCTACTCACATTATGTGGCCGATTTTACAAGCTAACAAAATGTATAGTATGTTAGGTGACGATGTCCACAATTACAGATTGTTATATGATATTCCTCAATATATAAATCAACCAGGACCGGATGGCTCTGTACCACCACCGCCATCGACAGGACCAGTTGAACCGGAAGAACCAGAGTTGAGAGAATATCCAGAAGGAGTTATTGGAGAAATCACAACGAATCTAAACTTCAGAGAAGGTCCATCCACAGGTTATGATCGAATTGCTACAATTCCACAAGGGACAATTGTCGATTTGATTGGAACAAGTGATTCTGGATGGTTAAATGTTCGTTACGATGGTGATGAAGGTTGGGTATCAGGAGATTATGTAGATACACTGAACCTATCTATCGTTACCGGAACTAGCGTGCGTTATCGTACAGAGCCAGGTGGTAGTAACATTGGAGGAAGCTTATCTGAAAATGATTTAGTAACCTTAAGTCTTGATAGTGATAATCTAGTTGTATCAGAAGAAGCGGAATTAAGCGGAACAAATTACAACTGGTATCGCATTAAGGTAGATGGAAACGACTACTGGATGGCAAGTGAATTTTTAGAGAGAGTAGAATAAGAAAGACTTTTTGAGTGGCCCATACTTTTGGGTCACTTTTTTTTGGTTTAGAAGAGAATGGATGAAAAATTTTTGCGAAATCTGTATAATACAAGATATGTTAACTAATGAAAGTAGGTATACAGGATGAAATTGTTTGAACAAATTAAAGCAGGTAATGAAAAGATATCTATAATTGGACTAGGGTACGTAGGTCTTCCTTTAGCAATTGAACTCGCAAAGCACTATAATGTAGTTGGCTTAGATGTAAATGCCGATAAAATTAAGAAGTATAAAGATGGATACGATATTACGAAAGAAGTTGGAGATGAGGCTGTCCAAAATACTTCGATGCAGTTTACAGACAAGCCTGAGGATATTCAGTCATGTAAGTTTCATATAGTATCTGTTCCAACGCCGATTAACTCGGACAAAACTCCGGATTTAAACCCAGTAATTGGAGCGAGCAGAACAATCGGACAGAACTTGACGAAAGACTCTATCGTAGTTTACGAATCAACAGTGTACCCAGGGACTACGGAAGAAGTCTGTATCCCGATTCTAGAAGAAGAGTCTGGTTTGAAGTTCGGAGAGGATTTCAAAGTAGGTTATTCCCCAGAAAGAATCAATCCTGGCGATAAAGAGAACACATTGACCAAAATTATCAAGATTGTGTCGGGTTCCGATGCGGAAGCCCTGAAAGAGATTTCTGCTCTATATGCGTCGATTATTGAAGCTGGAGTGCATGAGGCTGAATCCATTAAAGTTGCAGAAGCGGCTAAAGTGATTGAAAACTCTCAACGTGACATAAATATCGCGTTTATGAACGAGCTATCAATGGTGTTTGATCGTATGAACATTCCAACGAAAGCTGTCCTCGAAGCAGCCGGCACAAAGTGGAATTTCTTGAAGTTTTCACCGGGCTTAGTTGGTGGCCACTGTATAGGAGTCGACCCGTATTACTTCACATATAAAGCAGAGCAACTCGGATATCACTCTCAGATCATTTTGTCAGGTCGTAAAATAAATGACGGCATGGGGAAACATGTCGCATCTAGTACGATTAAGAAAATGATCCAAGCAGGCCAAAATCTAACCGAAGCAAAAGTGGCTGTCCTCGGTGTGACATTTAAAGAAAATTGCCAGGATGTGCGTAATACAAAAATTATCGATATCATTAAAGAGTTAAGAGAATACAACTTGAATGTCGTTGCTCACGATCCAGAAGCAGATGCAGAAGATTTCAAACGCGAATACGGAATCGAACTCGTATCAGAACAAGAGTTGGATGAATTGGATGCAGCGGTTATAGCAGTAGGCCACAAACAATTTAAAGAAAACCTAACGATAGAGAAACTGAACGGCTTCTACAAAGCATCCGATCAAAAAGTACTGATCGATGTCAAAGAACTACTCGATCGCAAAAAATGTGAACAAGACGGCTTCTATTATTGGAGCTTATAAAGAGGAAAGGGTGGCTTAGGCCGCCCTTTTTCATTTGGATTCAGATTTAATGATTCCGTTTTATAATCTTTTTTAAAACTCTAAGTGGTGAGGTTAATCGCCAACTAATGCTTGATCTCAAATACTCGTTCTGTAATTTAACCGAATTTAACTCGTTCATAATACCTGCATTTTTATTAGTCAGCTTTTTATTCTTCTTCTTAAGTTTTCTAGTTTGATTCTTATACGATTCAATAGAATTTTTTAACTCATCAATTTCACTAGATTGGCGTTTAATAGTTCTTTGAGGAATTTCAGTTGGACCGATTGTGTTAATAGCATTAATACGTTTTAAAATATCAATAGTAAGATTGCCAAATAAGGGCTTTTGAGTTGTAAGTTGATATAACCAAGTTGCACCAAAGAAATTGGATTCAATAAATACTGGTTCTCCCTCTTTATCAATTGTAATGTCCCAGGATATAAAATCATGATGAAGAATCCTTTTATGAAGAGACTTTGCAAAAGAAATGCATTTATCATAATTGGGTATTTGTTTTAAATCGCTAAATGAAAAGTCTGTAGATGGGTGTTTATAGTAAACTTTTGCATTCTTATCTAATGCGAATTCATAAAAGCTTCCATCATCATTCACCCCAATACAGACGCCACCTCCTCCAGCATTGTCCTTAACATTGTTATTAGTACCGAATCTAGCAAAAGTTAATAAATGATGGATTATACCATCCCATCTTAAAGTAACAATTCTTAGTGTATTTACAGAATTAGGATGTGGCTCGGCTAATACTGGATGCTGTGAGATCAGCTCTTGAATAATATAGTTTTTATTGTAAATTCGATCTATATCGTTAATTGTATAATCTTTTTCATTCAGATAAAGGATTCCATTCTTTATGGTTAATTTCTCTATTCCTTCTCCGTCATCTGTTTGACTAGGTTTAATTATATATTCAGCATCTTCCTTTAATAATAGATTAGCTGCCTCCTCCTTAATTAATGGTGAATCACTAGAATTAAAGAACCTTCCATTAATATTCTTAATGATAGGAGATGGAGTTTTGTCTTTTTCAATTAAGTTATTGTATAAGTTCTTATCACTATAAGCACTCACCATATTCATGTCATTTAAATATGGGATGATTTTTTTGCGCATAACGTCATGAGGGACTACCCAAGGATCACGTTTATTGGTTAAATTATAAAAAGCGACTGGTAAAGAAGGTTCTACATCAAAACTTAAGTGGTCCTTCCAGAATGATTTCACCTCATTAATGAACACGTAATCAAGGCTTTCTAACAACCCTGCTTCCTTATAACGTTTGAATCTACCTTGCTTTGTCTTAAAACCTAATTCATTATAATTATGCTCCACGTTTTGAACACATCCTCATCCAGATTTACATAATTATTTTATCATAAGAAATAATATCATTATAATTTAATTTAGCTTTCTATTGCGCAAAAAAATTGAGGCGATTATAGATTGGGTAGAGCGTCTTTTGCCGGCACAGCAACCCGATATACCGGTGAACCACAGCCCGAATCAGGTGAAAGAATGCTTATGCCGGCATTGAGTGCTGGATGCAGGCAAACGACGAACTTCTAAAATCCCATGAAGATACAAAAAAGCCACGACACTCTCAAAAGTGGCATGGCCTCATGAATTTAATAACTATTATTAGCTTCTTCATCTTCAGAAGTAATCACATCTGCATCATGTTCAACATGTGTACTATCTTCCAGTTGCAAGTGTTCTTTAAGTTCGCTACGAGCATTTTCTAGTGATTCATCTCGAGCGATTTGAAAACTTACACCATCGATCATTTCGTGGTAGGTATCAAGCTCGACGGTTTCCATATTGTCGCGATCAAAGTTATTTAGATTACGAAACATTGGAATACCTTCTGACACTTTCACATTGGTGGTTACATGATCGCCAATTACTTTACTTATGTCATCAACCTTCGTAACGGTTTGGAATGACATTGCTTCATCTGCTAGTGCTTTCATGAATTCTTGTTGGCGGTCGACACGTCCGAGATCACCACGAGGGTCTTCCTTACGCATTCTTACATAAGCGAGGGCTTCCTCACCATTTACGTGTTGTTCCCCTTCAAAAAATTCTACGTAGTAAGAGTTTGGTGCCATGGTTTTCTGTTCGAAGTCAAAGGGTACATTAACAGTAACTCCACCTAGAACGTCAACCATTTCTATAAATGCGTCAAAGTTTACAGATGCGTAATAATCAATTGGTATATCAAGAAATCCTTCAACAGTATTAATCGTCATTTCTTTTTCCCCGTATGCATACGCGTGATTAATTTTATCTCTACGATCCATGCCAACGAAATCAACTAACGTGTCACGTGGAATACTTAGTATTTTAGATGACTGTTCTTCCGGGTCAAACGTAACAACCATTAATGTATCTGTGCGACCAGTTTGGCCTTCTGACTCATAATCTTCCACACCCATAATCAAAATGGAAAATGGATCGGAACTAATGGAGACGGCTTCATCTCGCAGTTCTGATTTCTCTCGTCCGTCTAAATCATCGTATGAATTGTTTGCTGCTTGCAGTGTTTGGTATATTAAATAAGAACCGAACCCAATGACAACTAAAAATACAGCCAAGGCTGAAAATAGAATTCTCCGGTTTCTTCTTTTTTTTCGTTGTTTCTTTAATTCTGTTCGGCGCATATGCTTCCCCTTTTAAAACATAATAATAACTCTATAAATTATAAAGTTTTTTGAAAGAAAAGGCAATCAATTTCAGACAATTATCGCCGTGATTTTTATTTATTTACAAGTATTTCTGTGCTAAGATGGTGGGGTATAGACTAAGAACTGAGGGATTCTGAATGGATTATTCAACACTAATTGGCGGTTTTTTTATCGCGTTAGTTGTTTCAATTATAGCTACACCTTTTATGAGAAAGTTAGCATTTAAATATAAAATAGTGGATTGTCCCGATGAACGGAAAATTCACGAGACAGAAAAACCATATTTAGGCGGAGTAGCAATTTTTATTGGTGTTACTGCTGCTTACTTAATCTTTTGGCCAACACATGAGCATCAACTAGCGATTATCGTTGGAGCGCTGATTATGCTGATGACCGGTTTATTTGATGATCTTGTAAACCTCAGACCAGTATACAAACTGGCTGGTCAGAGTGCAGCGGCTTTAATTATAGTGTCGTCTGGTTTACTGATTGAAAGAATCAATATTCCCTTATTTGGAGAAATAGAACTTAATAATTTAAGTATAATCATTACGTTTATTTGGATATTAGCTGTGTCGAACGCAATAAACTTAATCGATGGATTGGACGGGCTTGCTGCTGGGGTAACAAGCATTGCACTAACAAGTATTCTTGCGATGTCGATCATTGACGGCCATATGGCAGCAGCCTTTTTATGTGCGATTTTAATTGGAGCAAATGTAGGGTTTCTATATTTCAACTTCAATCCAGCCAAAATATATATGGGCGACTCAGGCTCCTTATTTCTAGGGTATGCTGTCGCGATTATCTCCATGCTCGGCTTATTTAAAAACGTAGCACTATTCAGTTTCGTCTTACCTGTACTCGTGATCGCCGTCCCAATTGTAGACACAACATTTACAATCATACGAAGACTTCGAAGTGGTGAGAGCATCATGCAGCCAGACCGCAAGCATTTTCACCATCAACTTATCGATGCAGGTTTGACTCACCGTGGCGCCGTAGTCATTATTTATATCTTCAGTGCCATGTTCGGTGTGTTATCGGTGTTATTAGGTTATTCCACATTAGGTGCGACAGTCTTATTCGCCTTCATTACTGCATTACTAATCCACATCATTGCTGAAATCGTAGGAATGGTGGGTGGAGGAAAACAGCCGGTACTTAATGCGATTAAGAAAGTATCGAAGCCACCGAATCAACGACCGAAGAAACGGTAGATATAAAGGTTGAATCTATCTAATGAAGTAACAATCTCTAAACTGTGAATACCTGAAGAAAATCCAGTCCTAGTGACTGGATTTTTTAATTATATAAAATAAGTGAAAGCTTTCCTTTCATGTGACCGCCCTCTCAAGGTATGGTATCATGGTTTGCAAAATTAGTTATATGTTCAATCAAAGGGGATGGTAGATTGAAAGATTTAGTTAATGAAATTCATGAAGAAGCTTTTATTATTGATGCTCATTTCGATTTGCTTTTTGATGTGGTAAAACAGCGGGAGACAGGTCGGACAAAGGTCATTGAAACCGACCACGTACCGAATTTTAGAAAGAGCGGCTTTAATTTGATTATTTCTTCTATTTTTGTAGATGATGCATTTAATCCTGAAATGGTTCTTCATAAGGCTTTAAATCAGGTGAGTGCCTTATACGCGGAAATCGATGAGTCGCCTGATGAAATCATGCTGTGCAAGAGTTATGAAGATGTGATGGAAGCCAAGCGAACTGGAAAAGTTGGTATTATGCTCTCTTTTGAAGGTGTCGAACCTCTTTATAACGATTTGTCATTATTGCGTGTTTTTTATGAGTTAGGTGTTAGGTTCGTTGGTTTAACATGGAGTCGTCGTAACTTCGCTGCTGATGGTTGTCATTTTACGATGGAGGAAGAGGATCGTGGTGGAGGGCTGACAAAGTTTGGTGAAGCTTTAGTTACAGAAGCGGAGCGACTCGGAATGATTATAGATGTAACGCATATTAATGACCGCGGTTTTGAGGACGTGTTTAGGTTTAACAATGGTACGATTATAGCTTCACATTCAGATGCGCGAGAAGTTACTGAAACCCCGAGGAATTTGACAGACAATCAGTTGAAGAGGATTGCTAGCAGAGGCGGCGTAGCAGGAATTAACGTTGTGAGTCTGATTGCTTCTGGAGATGCCAACAAGGGGGATGTTAATATATTGGTCGATCATATTGAACACATGAAAAAAACAGTCGGGATCGATTATATTGGACTAGGACTTGATTGTTGTGATGCACTTTACAAATACTTAACTGATGCAATGCTAAATCAAATGGAAGATAGACCATTTGATATTATTAGCCATGCTGAATTGAAGACGTTGACAGAGAAGTTGTTGGAGAGAGGGTTTGAAAAAGAAGAGATCATCCAAATATATGGTGGAAATTACTTGAGAGTGTATGGAGAAGTACTGAGGGGGTAACTTTAGAAAACCCTCGCTTAGCCCAAAAGCGATGGGAGTATATCCCACCAAACAAACAAAAAAGGCCGGTCATCTCCATGATGACCGACCTTTTACATTCCTTAAAAAATCCCTAATAACTTTTTTTTCTTCACTTCCACTGGTGGATCTACAATCACTTGCTCATTGTTCATAACTAACTCTGCGTTTTCTTGTAGGATGTCAGTTAGTTCTTGGCCGAAGCGATCTGTAATCACATCGTATGCTTCTTTCATGTGAAAACTACGTCCGCCTGTTGAGCGGTGCGCATCAGAGGCGATAAAGTGAACTAAATTAGACTCTAACAGTTGAAAACTAAAGTTTTGAATCTTCTTCCCGAAAACTCCGGCAACACTAGAAGCAGTTAGCTGAGTCAACGATCCGCGCTTTACGAATTCAAATAATAAGTGCGAATGCTTTAAGAAAGCGCCATTTCGTTCTGGATGAACGATAATAGGTTTCACTTGATTCATCTGTAAATCAAATAACGTATGTTTGGAAAACCTTGGTACGGAACTAGAAGGAAACTCTATTAAAGCATAGTTGGTATTTCCTCCAAGCGTCATGGCTGTATCATTATGTAAGTGTTCAATTGCTTCTCCGTTAATACGGATTTCCTGCCCGGGTAATACAGTTAAAGGAATTAGTTCTTTCTCGATTGCTTTTTGAAGTTTTTTTACTTCTTTTACGACGAGCTCTTGTTCGTTTTCATATCTTCCGTTTAAATGGTGAGGAGTAGCATAGATGGTTGAGATTCCTGCTTCTACCGCAGCTCTTGCCATGTCTAAACTATCTTCCATTGTTTGAGCGCCATCATCGACACCAGGTAAGATATGACTGTGTATGTCGATCATCTTACTCCTCCTTTCAAAAATTATAAAAAACCACATGGTAATCATACCATGTGGTTCATAAAATGCAAGGTAGCTTTCATTAATTTCCGTAATAATAGAAATACTCGCCTTCTTTGGTATCTTTGTCATTTAGGACAACACCTAGGACGTTCGCCTTCGCTTGAACTAATAATTCTTTTGCACGAGAAGCGGCATCTTTTTCCGTTTTCTTACTACGAACAACTAGTAAAACTCCATCTGTATGGTTAGCTAATACTTGAGAATCCGTAACAGCTAAAACAGGTGGCGAGTCGAAAATAACCATATCATAGCTTTCTTTTGCAGTGTCAATCAACTTTTGCATCGAACGAGAACCTAATAACTCAGAAGGATTTGGTGGAACAGGTCCACATGGTAATATATCTAAGTTATCCACTTTTGAATTCGTAACGCAATCTTCAAGTGTATGTTCCCCAATCAACAAATTACTCAAGCCAAATGTATTATTGATTCGAAAAGTATAGTGTACAGTTGGCTTACGTAAATCGGCGTCAATAAGTAGGACACTCTTACCTTGTTGCGCAAATGCTACGGCCAGATTCGCTGTTGTTAAACTCTTCCCTTCAGAAGGGCTACTTGATGTAATGACGATCGAACGCAATTCTGTATCAACTGCGGAGAATTGCAAGTTCGTTCGTAATGTTCTGTATTGTTCAGAAATAGGTGATTTTGGTTCTTCGTGTGTGATTAACTGACGTTGGTGATTCACACGTTGTACAGTATTCTTTCTTGCCATAGGTAACCCTCCTTATCGGTTTCTTTTTGATGAATACGATTCACGATCTGTTTGGAATGTCGAAATAACACCCATAACAGGTAAGTCTAAAGCCTTCTCAATATCTTCTTCATTCTTAATGGACGTATCAAGATATTCTAGTAGAAATGCTAAACCAATACCAATCATTAATCCTAACACTAACGCAATCGCAACATTCAAAGTGGGATTAGGACTAACCTGTGATGGGTTAGCGTCATGAGCAGCTTCGGATAACACTCCAACATTATCTACATTCATATAATTAGGGATGTCTTCACGAAATACATCCACTGTTGTATTTGCGATCTCAACTGCTAAAGCATGATCAGCGTCTACTACTTGTACGTTAACTACCTGTGAATTCTCAGCGTTACTAACATTGATTTTATTAGCTAATTGACCACTACTCATTTCCAACCCTAACTCTTCAACAACAACATTTAAAATTGCAGGACTCTGCAGTACTACGTTATATGTATTAATCAATTCAACGTTCGTCCGTATATCACCTTGTGTAATTTGTTGTTCTGATTGAACTTCTTCGTTGACGATAAATTGTGAATTTGCTTCATATTGAGGAGTCATCACAAAAGTAGTTACAATAAAACTGATCAACATAGCAGTAATCGTAATTAAAATAATAAGATTAAGGCGTTTTTTAATTATCTGCCAAATCTCTTGAAGTGAAATTGTTTCTTCCATTCCCTTTCCCCCGATAGACTTATATTTTGATAAATACCGACAATAGTATACCATAAATTACAATTAAACAGAAAATGAATTTGATTTTTTCCAATATAGGGAGTATTATCATATATATTAGAAGAACATTTTTATACAAATATTCTTATAAAAAAATGACGAAATATGTTGTTTGTATGCGTCTAGTCTGATAGTATTATTTCCAGTCGAATATTTCCAAGGAAAAATAAGAGAAAACAGCGTCGAATACAACAAACTTGGAATTAGGCACTACATTAAAATACATAGATAGAAAAAGAAAAGGATGTTCAGATTGACATACCAGAAGAGATTGACCAGCTTAATAGCCTTAGACACGCTGATTGTGCTATCGTCCATCTACTTAAGTTCGTTTATTCTCTACAACACATTCTCAACCAATTCAAACGCCATTATAGCCACTTCTATTATTCTACTCATTACACACCACTTTCTAGCACTTTATTTTGGTTTATATCGTAAAGCTTGGGAATATGCTAGTATCGGAGAATTAGTTGCCATTTTTAATGTGGTTACGATTTCTGTAGCTGTTGCCGCAGTATTTCAGTATACAGCATACGGGAATTTATTCCTAAGAGCGATGGCAGTCACTTGGATGCTTCATATCTTGTTAATTGGAGGGTCTCGTTTCGCTTGGCGTGTATTTAGAGACCAATTATTGGGTTCGATTAAGGGACAGAAGCGGACATTGATTATAGGTGCAGGTGCAGCAGGCGCAATCGTAACTCGTCAACTAATGCAGAGCACCGAGAGTGAATTACGCCCTGTTGCTTTCTTAGATGACGATAAAACTAAAGAGAAAATGCAAATCCATGGGGTTCCAGTTGTAGGTAAACTGAAGCATTTAAAAGAAGTTGCTGAGAACCATGAAATAGAACATATCATTATTGCAATTCCGTCCCTTGGAAGAGATGACTTAAACCGAGTTTACAGTAAATGTGCTGAAGTAAAAGTGAAAACACAAATCATCCCTAAATTTGAGGACTTAGCTACTGGAAAAGTATCAACGAGTCAGATAAGAGATGTGGAAGTGGAAGACTTGCTTGGACGAGACCCAGTTGAACTAGATATTGAAGGGATTTCAAGTTATATCACAGACAAAACAGTTCTTATCACTGGTGCGGGTGGTTCAATTGGCTCGGAAATTTGCAAGCAAATTGCGACATTTGAACCAGAGCATATCATTTTATTAGGTCATGGTGAAAATAGCATTTATCATATTCATCGTTATTTACTAGCACGTTACCATCGCCGTTATGAAATCACACCGGTGATTGCAGATGTCCAAGATCGTGATCGTATTATGGAAGTAATGCAAGAATATAAACCAGATGTTGTCTATCATGCGGCAGCTCATAAACATGTACCATTAATGGAGTTTAACCCAAGAGAAGCAGTTAAAAACAATGTGTTTGGTACGAAGAATGTAGCAGAAGCTTCAGATAATGCTGGAGTTGATAGTTTTGTACTCGTTTCTACAGATAAAGCCGTAAATCCCACAAACGTAATGGGAGCAACAAAGCGTGTGGCAGAAATGATTGTACAAAACATGGCCCAAAAGAGCAAAACGAAATTTATTGCCGTAAGATTTGGCAATGTACTAGGAAGTCGTGGAAGTGTTATCCCATTATTTAAGGATCAAATTCGTAAAGGTGGACCAGTTACGGTAACACATCCAGAAATGACTCGTTATTTCATGACGATTCCAGAAGCTAGTCAACTCGTTATCCAGGCTGGTTCGATTGCTCGTGGTGGAGAAATATTTGTATTAGACATGGGTGAACCAGTTAAGATTGTGGATCTAGCGAAAAACTTGATCAGGTTATCAGGCTATTCATTAGAAGAAATAGATATAGAATATTCTGGAATTAGACCTGGGGAAAAGATGTATGAGGAGTTACTAGGGGAAGATGAAATTTCTAAGAAACAAGTTTTCCCTAAAATTCATATTGGAAAAAGCACTCATGAAAATGTTGCATCGATTCACGATGATATTAGTAACCTGAAGGAAATTGAAGTCAATCACTTAAAAGATGAACTTTTTGAACTTATAAATACAGAAAAAAAAGACAAACAACAAGTCAGCGAATTAGCATAGGGGGATTCACTAGTGAGTAAAGTGAAAAAAGCAATTATACCAGCAGCAGGATTAGGGACACGATTCCTTCCTGCTACAAAAGCATTACCAAAGGAAATGCTACCAATCGTAGATAAACCAACCATTCAATATATTGTAGAGGAAGCAATTGAATCTGGTATTGAAGATATAATTATTGTTACAGGTAAAGGTAAGAGAGCGATTGAAGATCATTTTGATCGTTCATATGAACTAGAAGATACACTAGAAGCAAAAGGAAAAGACGATATTTTAGCTAAGGTAAATCAGTCCTCAAACGTCGATTTACACTATATTCGTCAAAAGGAACCTAAAGGACTTGGTCATGCTGTTTGGACTGCCCGAAAATTCATTGGAAATGAGCCCTTTGCGGTTTTACTTGGTGACGATATTGTCCGAGCTGAAACACCAGGACTTAAACAGTTAATAAATGAATATGACAAAACAGAAAAATCCATTATTGGTGTTCAAACGGTACCTGATGGGGAAACGAATCGATACGGAATTATTGATCCATTAAAACAAGATGGGCGACTTTATCAAGTCAATAATTTTGTTGAGAAACCAGAACTCGGTCAAGAACCTTCCAATTTGGCTATCATGGGTAGGTATATTTTAAATCCAGAAATAATGGACTTCCTTGGGGAGCACAAAATTGGTGCTGGCAATGAGATTCAGTTAACTGATGCTATCCAAATGCTTAATGAGTTACAATCTGTATTTGCATATGATTTTGAAGGTAGACGTTATGATGTTGGAGAGATTAATGGATTCTTAAAGACTATGATTGAGATGTCATTGGAAAGAGATGATCTAAAAGATGAAATTTTAAGTTTTATGGATAAAATTGTGAGTTCAAATTATTATAACGTTTCTAATTAATGGAAAAATCTAAAGAATAAGCATGCGGAGTGTAAAAAATTTGAACTTGGAAGGTATAAAGATCGGTAATAGCTTTTATGCAATCTTAGGTAATTTAATGTTAGCTTTTTCACAATGGTTTATTATTTGGGGAATTGCTAGGACGTCTAGTTTAGAAATGTTAGGTATATATACATTTAGTGTAGCAATATGTGCACCTTTAATTTTGTTTTCTTCACTACAAATGAGGAATGTATATGTAACAGATGCAAAAGATGAAAACTCAATTAATGAATACTTAGTTACAAGACTTCTAACATCTATATTCAGTTTAGTACCTATAACTCTTATTATGATTAGTTTACAATTGGATAAATTAGAAATTCAATTATTGTATCTAGTATTCTTTTTGTACACCTTAGATTCGATTTCTGATATATTTTACGGGGTCTTTCAAAAAGTCAATTTAATGAAATACCTTGCAACTTCACAAATTTTAAGAGCAGCTATATTAATATTATCACTCTTAATCTATTATCTATTAGATATCAGTATAATAGTATTTTTAACTTTACTTGTATTCACCACAGCTATGCGTGTTATGTTTTATGATTTGAAAAAGGCAAAAAAAATAGAACAGATTAATGTTAATTCAGTTTCTATTGAGAAGATAAAAGGGATTTTGATTTTATCTTTACCTTTGGGTGTTGTGTCCTTATTAGTATCATTAAATATACAAATACCTCGTTATTATTTAGAATATTTCACTACAATAGAGCAAGTTGGAATATTTGCAGCTATATTCCAACTTGCTAATATTGGATTGATTTTGGTGAATTCGATAGGGCAGTTAGTCGCACCAAAGTTGGCGTTATATTTTAAAGATAATATAAAAAAATTTGTTAAGTTTTCACTTATAACAATGATCCTCATCAGTATATTTTCTGGAATAATTTTACTTATAGTTTATTTATTTGGCAATAATATTATTCATATTATCTATGGATCGAATTTTTCTGATGCCGGGAATATTTTTTTTGTAATAATGTTAGCCACATCAGTAGGTTATCTAAGTACAATTTTAGGAATTATTACTACAACTACTAGGAATTTTTCAAAACAATATATTTATACTTATATATCTTTTTTTTCAACGTTGATCTTTGGATGGTTTTTAATACCTATTTATGGTTTGGAAGGAGCAGCATATACTTTAATGATTTCATATATGCTTAAAATATTTTTTAACATCAAAGTCTTATATAAAATTATTATTACTAAGAGGGAAGGGTTATCTTGAAGATTGTACATATATTACCTTTATATAAAAGAGCAGGAGCAGAGGTTTTATTTATTAATAACCTTGTAAACCATAATAAAAATAATAAATTCGAAAATTATGTAATTGGTCTTGGTATATCTGAAGAGTTTAAGTTTTTATTGCAAGACCAAAATATTAAATATATAGATATAGGGAAAAATAAAAAACAATATATACCTAATTTATTCAAAATATTGAATTTTATAAAGTCAAATAAAGCTGATGTTATTTATGGACAAAACTTGAGCGGAAATATTTTGGCTACATTTCTGGGTAAATTCATGCTAAAGAAGAAAGTTATTTGTCATGAACGTGGAGGGGCTTGGTTAATACGCAAACCCGTTTCCAAAATATTAGTAAAATTTTGGGTTCTTTTTTCCGACAAGATATTTTGCAATTCTAATGCTTCGAAAAGAATTTTAGAGTTGAAATATGGAGCTGACAAAAATAAAATAAAAATTATACACAATGGGGCGTATATGCCAAATTCAACAGTTAAAGATGTAAATAAAAAGAAAAAAATAGTATTTGTAGGTAGACTGGAAAAATTAAAGTCTCCAGCAACTGTAATAGAAGTGATAAATATTTTGAAAAAGGAACACGGTATCAAGTACGAGTGTGACATTATTGGTGATGGCCCTTTGAAGAAAGAACTTGAAAGTTTAAAAAACAGCTATGAGTTGGACAATATCAGGTTATTAGGAAGTGTTAATAACGTAAAGGATTATTTGGAAGATGCAAGGTACATGATACTTCCATCAATAAGGGAACCCTTTGGTAATGTATTAGTTGAATCAGCATTAAATAACGTTATACCTTTAGCAACTAAAATAGATGGAATCCCTGAAGTTGTAAAGGATGGAGAAACCGGTATTCTTTTTGAACCTCAAATTGCAATCTATGATAAAGACTTGCCTGAAGTAGTTTATAATCCTATGACTGATTCTTTAGTTAAACCCATGGAAATTGATCCATACTTGATAGTAAGAGAAATCTTAAATTTAGACAGCAATTTTTTGAAAAGAGAAGCCATCATTCAATCGGGTTATAAGCGAGCTTATGAGAATTTCACAATTTCTTCTTACAATGAGAGGTTAAATTATGCAATTGAACAGTGTTTTAAATAGTACTAAAACCAGCAAAGGATTTTTAATTGTATTAATTATAATTTTTACTGTAAACTTACGCTGGACACAAGAGAACTACTTAATAAACAATGGTACATTGCTTATTGTTTTGATGTTATCGTTAGCTCTAATAAAAAACATAATCAATTCAGATAAGAAGATTCACATTAATTTTTTATTACTATTACTTGGTATATTTGTTTATTATCTATATTTGTTTTTAATTAACAGTGTTTACACATTTGGTTATCAAGAATTTAATATCGAAAATAACATTCACTTACTCTCAATGTTAATAATTTCACTTGTATTTTTAATTTATATATATACACAAAATTTCTATAGATCTTTTTACTTTTTTTCAAAATTTATATTTTACTCTATGTCTATTTTATCTCTTTATGGAATTATAGTATTTATGTTTGGGAGTATCTCGCAAGAGGATAATATAGTTATTCAATCAATAAACCTGTTCGGATTCTCATTTAGCCAAGTACTAGTTGAAGGTAGAATGTCCTCTTTGGCAGGGAATTCGAACACTATGGGTAGTTGGCTGATGATATCGATATTATTATCAATATATTTGTATAAAAACAACAAATCTTCAAACTATTTAATTGGGATATTATTACAAATTATAGCTTTATATTTGAGTTTTTCTAGAACTTCTATTTTAGCACTGTTATTAGGGGTAATTGTACTTTTTGCCTTAGTTTTATTATATAAAAAGAAGTTATTAATTAAATTAAGGTTTATTATTTTTATTATAATACCATTAGCAATTTCCTCTGTGTGGATTGGAGCTATAACATTCAGCGATTTAACTGGAAGACAGGATTTTTGGTACTGGGGTATTACAGAGCTAATTAATTCAAACCCTATAATTGGTCAAGGATATGGATCTTCGGAGGCATTACTCAGGGGTTATGGATCTGACTCTACACTCCACAATTATTATTTAACTGTATTATATGAAGGTGGAATTTTAGGGCTAGCATTAATAGTTTTTATTTTATTAATGATTTACATAAACTTATATAAACTATTCAATAATGATGATTATATTTTTAGCAAAATAATAATATTTTCGATTTTTATAACAATTACTGTTCATCAGTTTTTTGAAACAACTATTTTCAACTTAACATTATTACATTTTTGTTGGTTAATAATAGTAACAAATATTTATAAAATAGGAGAAATCAGTCGTTATGAAAAAAATAGGTTTAATGGACGAAACTGTAGCGAATCTAAAAAGCGGACCAAAAGTATTTATGAGTAGATTAAGGAGTATAATTGATGAGAAAGGTAAATTTGATAACGAAAACTTTGACACCTGGATAAATTTATCATTTAAACCAATACCTAATTTTGTTAGAAATAAAAAGAGCGCTAGTGGTACAAAAATAGTTGTGAGATTTGATGGTATTTATAATATGAGGTTACTACCAAGCAATTCGCCTCTACCAAAAGCAATAATAAGTAAAATTAATAACTTATTCCTTTTATATAAAAATAATATACTAATTAAGAATTATAATTATGCTGACAAGGTGATATACCAAAGTGAATACTCAAAATTTTTAATAGAGGAATTTTTATTTAAAAGAAATAATATAGAAAGAAAAGAAAGTACAATCATTAAAAATGGAGTAGATTTAAAGCGATTTAAACCTAAAGAAAGAATAAAACAAAATGATGAATTAAACATACTAGTTTCTCATAGGATGGTTCCACCTAAGCGAGTACATTTAATTCCAGAAATATCTCGAGAGCTTAATTATATGGGAATTAATCATAAAATACATGTAGTGGGAAGTGGGGTAAAAAACCCATGGGATAAATTTATTGATACCGAACAACGTATTCAAAATAATATATTAAAAACAAATACCCAATCTAATTTTATTTTCCATGGTTATGTAGATCCAGATGAGTTACCACAATTTTATTCTGAATGCGATTTAATGTTAAATCTTTCATACGCCGATCCATGCCCTAACGTAGTTGTAGAAGCAATGGCTTGTGGTTTACCAGTGATAGCCCCAAATTCAGGAGGGATTAGAGAATTGGTACCATCCAAAGAATTGTTGGTTAATGAGTTTGATAACATAAACCCCAAGTGGGTTTCATGGAACTATAATGATTTGCCAATTATCGGGCCGAAATTGTATGCTGATAAAATTCAAAATGTAATGGCAAACCTAAGATTATATAAGGAACTAACTATCAAGAATGTTATAGAAGAACACGATATTGTAGAGGTCACTCAAAAATATATGACATTTGTAGAGGGAGACTAAGGAATGAAGCGAATTAAATCTTTAATAAAAACTTTTTTGTTAAATTTTTACAAGAACAAAGGTGTAGAAATTGGTGAGAACACTGAAATTATGGGATTTCCTAAATTCGGCCCAGAGCCGTATTTAATCAAGTTGGGTGAAAATGTAACTATATCAAGTAATGTTACATTTTTAACACATGATGGTGCTACCAGAGTGTTAAATTATGGTGAAAAAAAATATATGAAATTTGGATATATTATAATAGACAATAACTGTTTTATTGGCGCTAACGCAATACTAATGCCGGGTATACATATTGGTGAAAATGCAATTATTGGTGCTGGATCAGTAGTAACTAAAGATGTGCCAATGAATGCAATAGTAGCAGGAAATCCTGCAAAAGTTATCTCTAATATTCAAAAGTTTGAAGATAAAATGAATAGTTTAGAATTGAAATTGGATTACAAAAAAATGAAATTAAACAAAAAAGAGTATTTAATTAAACATGTAATGAAGAGTTAGATAATCTATATATAAGTCGAACATGAGATAATGCAAAAATATTGAAATTTTATTTAATGTTTTTTTACATTACCTTATCTGTAAATTTAATTCCATTTTAAATTCAGCATATTTAAACAAACACTTTTCTTTAGATGGTTGTGATTAATGTTGATGTTTGTTTAATAAACTAAACTTAAAAATCTAAGCTATTTATTAGTAAGTTATGAATTTTGTTTTGGATAAATGTCGAATTAAAATTGGTAATAATGAGTATTGTACTTATCTTTCACTAAACATAGAAAAATAAATACAAACCGGAGGTACAAATGGATATTAATAGAATAAAAGAAGAAATAGATTTAAATGACTTTATACAAATTAATACAACATCAAGGAAATCGGAAGAGTTTAAAATTCTACCCCAAAAAGTTATTGGCGGGAAGACAATACATTGTTTTTTAATTACCTCAGAGATTCATCTTAAAAAAATATTAGAAACTTTTGATGGTTTGGTAGAAAAGTTTTTTATAGATGTTGAACGCAAGCAAGAATTAAATTTAGCTACTTTAGCAAAAAAATATGTAAAAAAAACTAATATTATTTATATAAAAACTAATGATTTAACAGTTGAATCTACAGATATATTAGTAAGCAACTATTTTAAAAATGAGATTTTTGGAAAAAAAATTTTGATATATGGTTACGGAAATATTGCCAGTAAGGTTGCCCTCAGATTAGCTGAAAAAGGATGTAATGTATATATAACTGGTAGAAATATTGAGAGAATAGAAACTATTATAGAAGGTCTTAATTGTATATTACCTAAATATAATAATACCAAGATTAGTAGATTTCAAAATCTTGAAATCTATGAAAATACCTTCGATGCTTTAATATCTTTCGTTTCAGTAGACAATGTCATAACATCTGACTATGTAAAATTATTAAAAAATAATTCAATATCTCTGGATGGAGGAATTAATAACTTTAGTGATAATTTCATAAGTGAATGTTTAAAAGAAAACAAATATTTATTGCGTTTAGACGTAAGAGTTGCGTCTAATTATTTATTTTTAAGTACTCATAAAGATGTAAAATATTTTTTTAACAAAGTGATTGGAAGAAAATATTTAAATGGATTAAGTGCAGTTGCTGGCGGTGTTTTAGGTGAAGAGGGAGAAATAGTTTTAAATAATATAGATAATCCAACACAGGTTATTGGAATAGCAAATGGGATAGGTGGTCTAAAGGATGAGGCAGAATTCGATCAAAGGGATAAACAAAAAGTTAATGAAGCCCAAAAATGGTTTATTAATTAAAAAAAAAGTTCTTGACATTTTTTTAAGTTTATTAATTATAGTAATAATCAGTCCTATTCTAATTTTGATGTCGCTCATTGTTTTTATAGTTGATGGAAAGCCAATTATGTTTAAACAGGATAGGGTTGGCATTAATGAAGAAATTTTTAAAGTGTATAAATTTCGAACAATGAAGAGAATTAATGAACAGCAGAAAGAAAACAATTATGATTATGAGTGGGAAGAAGGTGTTCCTTCTAGTTTCGTATTTAAGTCCTCCTCCAGTAATCCGAACATTACAAAAAGTGGATATTTTATGAGGAAATATAGTATAGATGAGTTACCTCAATTCTTCAATGTTTTAAAAGGTGAAATGTCTATTGTAGGACCAAGACCAGAGATTCCGGATCTAACTAAATACTATAATCATTACCAAAAACAAAGATTATTAGTAAAGCCTGGCATAACAGGGTTAGCACAAGTCCGAGGAAGGTCTGAAATTTCACATGGTGAAAAAATTGAATATGATTTAGAATACATTAGAAACATGAATATAAAAAGGGATTTAAGGATTGTATACAGTACAATAATTCAAGCTATTTTTGGAAAAGGATCATTTTAAAGAGGATGTGTATAATTTGACTATTCTTATTACCGGTGCATCAGGTTTTATTGGTATGCATCTATCGAAAAGATTATTGGAAATGGAATACAATGTAGTTGGTTATGACAATATTAATAATTATTATAACCCAATGTTAAAAAAGTCGAGATTAGATGAGTTAAATAAATATGAAAACTTTAATTTTTATAAAGCTGATTTGATAAATTATAATACACTAGAAAGTGTGTTCAACAAATATGGTGATATAAATGTTGTAATCAATCTCGCCGCACAAGCAGGCGTTCGTTACAGCATTGAAAAACCACAAGCATATATTGACTCAAATCTTAAGGGATTTGGTAATATCTTAGAAGCTTGCAGAAATTATGATGTAAAACACTTGATTTATGCATCCTCAAGTTCGGTTTACGGGGCTAATACAAAGATGCCATTTTCTACAAAGGATGAAGTGGATCACCCTGTTAGTCTTTATGCTGCAACAAAAAAATCAAATGAGTTAATGGCTCATTCCTATAGCCATTTATATGGAATACCAACAACTGGTCTTCGGTTCTTTACCGTCTATGGTCCATACGGTCGACCAGATATGGCTTATTATTCTTTTACTAAAGACATTATTGAAGGCAATACGATTAAGATCTTTAATAATGGAGAGATGATGCGTGATTTTACGTACATAGATGATATTGTAGATGGTATTGTAAGATTAATCGATCAACCACCACAGCCAGACCCGGATTGGGACCGTGAAAATCCAACTCCTGAATCTAGTTATGCACCATATAAGATTTATAATATAGGTAACAATCAACCAGTTAAGTTAATGGATTTTATTGAAACTTTAGAAAAGCATATAGGTAAAAAAGCTAAGAAAGAGTACCTACCAATGCAACCAGGTGATGTACAAGCAACCTATGCGGATATTGATGATTTAACAGAAGCGACTGGTTTTAAACCAACAACTACAATTGATGAAGGCTTGAAGAAGTTTGTTGATTGGTACATGGACTATTATAAAGTAGGTGGAAAATAATGAAAATAACCATCGCAGGAACAGGCTACGTCGGCTTATCCAACGCCGTACTTTTAGCCCAACACAACGAAGTAACAGCACTAGATATCATTCAAGAAAAAGTAGACTTAATCAATAACAAAAAATCTCCAATTCAAGATGATGAAATTGAGCGGTTTTTAGTTGAAAAAGAGTTGAACTTAAAAGCCACCACTGACCAAAAAGAAGCACTTTCAAGCGCGGAATACGTAATTATTTCTACTCCAACGAACTACGAACCAGAATCCGGTTATTTTGATACAAGTACGGTGGAGACTGTCATTGAAAATACAATGAAGTATAATTCTGATGCAGTCATGATTATTAAATCAACGATTCCAGTAGGTTTCACAGAAGAAATGCGTAAACGTTATGAAACGGACCGCATTATCTTTTCTCCTGAGTTTCTAAGAGAAGGGCAAGCGCTATACGATAATTTATATCCTTCTCGTATTATTGTAGGAGAAAAATCTGAACGAGCTGAAGTCTTCGCTAATCTTCTGGCTGAAGGTGCAATCAAAGAAGATATACCTATCCTATTCACACATTCGACAGAAGCAGAGGCAATCAAATTATTCGCGAACACGTATTTAGCTATGCGTGTATCCTTCTTTAATGAATTGGATACGTATACAGAAGTAGAAGGACTTAACACAAAACAAATCGTAGAGGGCGTTAGTCTCGATCCACGTATTGGCAACCATTACAATAACCCTTCCTTTGGGTATGGCGGCTACTGTCTACCAAAAGACACAAAACAATTACGTGCAAACTTCGAAGGGATTCCTAACGATATAATAAGTGCCATCGTCGACTCCAATAGTACACGTATGACACATGTTGCGAATCAAATTATGAATCGTGGACCTAAAGTTGTCGGTATTTATCGATTAACCATGAAAACAGATTCAGATAACTTTAGACAATCAGCGATTCAAGGTGTGATTGAACGTTTACCAGAAGGTGTAGAGATTGTGATTTATGAACCATCCTTAGAAGAAGAGACATTCGATGGTTACCGAGTCATAAATCAATTCGATACTTTCGCAAGCGAAGCAGAAGTCATTGTTGCGAACCGTTTGTCAGATGAACTTGATCGCGTCAAAGAAAAAGTGTACACAAGAGATCTTTATAGTCGGGACTAATTATGAAGCAAAGAGGGATAACATGAACTGGCAAGATTCTTATAACAGATGGAATCAATTTGATGCGTTAGAACCGAACCTTAAGCAAAATCTAGTAGAAATCAAAGAAGATACGAATCGTTTAGAAGATGCCTTTTATCAAACATTAGCTTTTGGGACAGGTGGTATGCGGGGAATCCTAGGTGCAGGTACGAATCGTATGAACATTTATACCGTTCGTAAGGCCGCAAAAGGGATTGCAACTTATCTAGAATCAAAAGGGCAAGCATGGAAGAAGCGTGGAGTAGTCGTTGCTTATGACTGTAGACATATGTCTGAGGAGTTTGCGCTTGAAACAGCTAAAGCATTAGGTGTACATGATATCCCTACTTATGTATTTACGTCTTTAAGACCAACTCCTGAGTTGTCTTTTGCTGTGCGTCATTTAGGGTCGGCGGTTGGGGTCATGATTACTGCAAGCCATAACCCACCTGAGTACAACGGGTATAAAGTGTATAACGAAACTGGTGGGCAAATGCCACCGGAACAAGCGGACCTGCTAATCGGTTATGTGAATGAAGTGGAAGATGAACTACAAGTGGAAGTATTAAAAGAAGAAGCTTTACAAGAAAAGGGCTTATTAACATGGATTGACGAGTCTGTTGACGAAGCTTACTTAGAAGCTATTAAAAAAGTTACCCTTCAGTCTAATATAATCGCTTCTGAATCTGATTTTCAAATCGTGTTTTCTCCATTACATGGAACGGCGGAAGGTCTAACTCAAAAAGCACTTAAACAGGCTGGATTTAAGCATGTCCATACAGTGGAAGTGCAAGCAAATGCTGATCCAGAGTTCTCTACAGTGGAATCTCCTAATCCTGAAGAGCACCAAGCTTTTGAATTGGTAATGGATAAGGGAGAAGCTACAAGTGCAGATGTGTTAATAGCAACAGATCCGGACGCAGATCGTTTAGGTGTAGCAGCGATCAATACAAAAGGAGATTATCAAGTATTAACAGGAAATCAATTAGGAGCTTTACTACTTGATTACTTATTAACACATCGTGAAAGTGTACCTGTTAACGGAATGATGATTAAAACAATCGTTACTTCTGAGCTAGGTAAAGCTATTGCAGAGTATCATGGGATAAAGTCGATGGATGTATTGACTGGCTTTAAATATATTAGTGAAAAGATTGAGTCATTCGAACAAACTGGAGAGCATACCTTTCTATTTGGTTACGAAGAGAGCTATGGCTTTTTAATTGAGCCATTTTCAAGAGATAAAGATGCCATCCAAGCTACTGTTCTCGCCTGCGAAATGGGCGCTTACTGGAAGTCGGAAGGCAAGACTTTGTTCGAAGCGTTGGATGCACTATTTGACCAACATGGTGTCTACTTAGAAGACTTGCACTCCATGAAATTAGAAGGATTAGACGGGGCGAAACAAATCCAGAACATCATGGAAGACTTCCGCTGTAAACCAGTTAATAATGTTAAAGGACTAAAGCTAGAAGCAGTAGAAGACTATCTAATTGGCAAACGCACATGGATGCAATCAGGTGAATCAGAAGAAATAGGTTTACCATCAGCAAACGTGGTTAAATTTAAGTTATCCGATGATTGCTGGTGCTGCTTACGACCATCTGGAACAGAGCCGAAGATCAAGTTTTACTTTGGAGTTCGTGGGGATGATCGGAAACAGGCAGAAGAGCGGTTGGAGAAGTTGAAGAGTAGTGTTTTAGAAAGACTTTAAGACAATATTTTATAAATTTAAAGTTACTTCTGTAAAGGAGTATCTTTTTTTGTGCTTAAATATGTCAGATTTCATTATGTTGAGTCTAAAGTCATGGTAATCTTTCTATAAATACATACAGTTAAACTAATTTATGGAAGGTGATTCAGTGTATTGTGAAAAATGTGGTTACCAAGTGACCAGGCAAAACTTTTGTGAAAATTGTGGAGCACCTATAGAAGGTGAAGGAGTAACTCAA
This sequence comes from Halalkalibacillus halophilus DSM 18494, assembly GCF_000423105.1. Lineage (GTDB taxonomy): Bacteria > Bacillota > Bacilli > Bacillales > Alkalibacillaceae > Halalkalibacillus > Halalkalibacillus halophilus. Next base: position 375,361 of record NZ_KE383978.1, read on the forward strand.
ACTCTCAAGAACAATAATGAAACAAAGGTAAGGGAATCAGGAAACAATTATTTCATCTACCTTATGAATCTATTAAAGAATCCAACCAATGCTGTTACTACCAATGAAAGTTCATTGGTCTTTGGAGTATTGGCGTTAGTGTTACTTACATTTACTTTCACACTCGGCCAATACTTTTTACTAGATAGGATGTATAGTAGAATGTCCAGTGGCTTTACAGATGAGTCATGGCCACTATTGGGTCTGTCTACTAGGATATTTATCGGTGGACTGTTAATTGTTGGATCCGGTCTTCTAGCATTAATATTAACGCTGAAAGTTGGGAAAGTAGACCTTTCTCTTCAACGTATAGTTGCACAAGCTGGAGCACTAGCGGTACCTTTTATCGTTGTAACTTTATTATCTATGGTAACAGGATTAGCATATTCTGCAGGATTGACGACATTTTTAGGGTTAGGTGGATTAATTGCCTATGCTTGTTTGTCAGCTGTGATACTAAGCCTTTATCACCTGGTAAAAGAAAACAAGACGGAACATTTTATTTCTCTAAGCTTAGGGAGTTTTGCATTAACTGCAGTTTTTATTTATCTAACGTTTGAAATATATTTCGGAAGAATGGTAGAAGATTTGATGTCGATTTTTTAGTTTTGAAGATAAGTTGATTTCATAAGTCTTTTTTAGATTCAAAGTCTAATATAAAGTTGGTACTAAGCTACGTATCGACTCTAGTTATTAATTTACAAACAACAATTAATTCCCTTATGCTATAATGTGATAAACAATTTTCACACTAACTAGGAGATCATAAGGAGAATTCTATGCATTATTTAAAAAAGATTTTAATAGAAACAAAAAATTACAAAATTACTTATCATGAAAATAAATCAACTCCAAGTAATAAATGTGTTATCACATTTGGCGAAGTGGACTCTCCCTTAGATGAAACAGGATTTGCTGACAAACTAATTATGGATCAAGGGTTTGATTACATTTATGTCGCTCAGAAGAAATTTACTCATTACCAATTCCTATCTGCCGAAAAGTTTAAAAACGTAGTCCACAAATATGTTAAGAATAAAGAAGTTTATACATATGGCTCGAGTTTAGGTGCCTATTCCGCCATTTATTATGGTGGTATGATAAACGCAAACATTTTAGCCATGAGCCCTCGGATTCCTGCCCATCCAGTCATTGATAATTTAATGGATCAGAGATTTAAAAATCGTGGATTTAAACATAAAGATCTTAGTGATTTAGATAAATCCAATAAAAACGTTTGCATATTTTATGATGAAAAGAATCATATTGATTCCTATTATGTGAACTTTTTTATTAAGGAAGCTTATCCAAATGCAAGCTATTATAATTTAGAGGCTGCTGGACATTACACAGCTAGAGCCCTGTTATTATCTGGTGAACTAAAAAATGTTGCGCTGTCATTTTTCAGTGATCAAGAAATAGATTTTGAGTTGGATTATCAGGCTATATATGAGTGGCAATATAGTAAGGCAAAGAGTAGGATAAGAAAAGGAAAGCTAGGCCATGCAGAAGAAAATATTTCTGCTCTTCTTTCCAATGATTTTGCAAAATCTGAAGATGTACAAAATTTAATCACAGAATATAAAGCAAAATTGTTAGCTAAATCTATAAAGAAGTCCAAAGATAAAACTAAAAAAATCCACCCTATTATGACTCAACAAGAAAAAGATAAAATCAATCAAGCTGTTATCATATCGTATGTTGGTGATTTAATTTTACTTAGAGATCAAGTCTTGAATTCTTATAATTTTGAAACGAATCAATATGAATTTGATGAAATGTTCACTCACGTAAAGAAATATTTGAGTATTTCAGATTTTAATATGGGCGTTTTTGAAGGTGTTACAGCTGGGGATGGATTAGAGTATAGTACTAGTGATTATAAGGACAATATACCTGTGAAATTAAATTTTCCTGATCGTTTTGCATATGCAATAAAACAGGCTGGATTTGATTTTGTAACTACTGCTCAGAACCATTTCTTAGATTACGGGGTTGATGGGGCTAGACGAACCTTGGATACCCTAGATAAAGTTGGCTTAAACCATCGTGGTTCGTACCGTAATCAAGAGGAAAAAGATCAGCTACCGATTTATCATATTAAAGGTTTGAAAGTAGCAATCTTAACTTATACGAGAAATAGTAATGGATATAAAAATAGTTTCTTTCTAGATAATGAAAACAAACATTTGACTTCTCTAATAGTCTCCCCTAAAGATGAAAATTTTGAGAAGGTTAAGCAAGATGTGATTTCTGATTTTGAAAGAGTTAAAAAAGAAAATCCTGATTGTATTATTGTTCATTCTCATATAGGTAAACAATTCGTACATGAACCTGACAAATCCCAAAAGATTTGGGCTGATATTTTTGTAGACGCAGGAGCAAACGTTGTATTGAATGATCATGCACATGCGGTTCAGCCTTATGAATGGAGAAAGAGTCCGAAAGATGGCTCTTCTGTTTTAATACTTCATTGTCCAGGTAATTTTGTTAATTCTTATATTGATAAAAATGGGGATGCATCTGCATTATCACAGATATATTTGGATCCTAAAACTGGTAAACCATTTAGTGTAGGGTGTGTACCATTGTGGGCACATGCTTATATAGATGGAAACTATCGAGCACTCCCGGTTCATGACGTTATGAATGATAGGGAATTGAGAAAAACGATAAGTGTATATGAATTTAATAGAATAAAAGAAGTACAAGAGCTTGTAACTGGGACCATGTTAGGTGAGAAAATTAGTATTGATCAAATGCAAGAACAATATTATTTAATGGCAGAACGAGCTAATAAAACTAATAAAGGTTATGTACGCTCTAATGTTCAGCCTTTAGAGCTTTCAAAAGAAGTGAAAAAGAATAAAATCTACAATTTGATGAAGAAATCGAAGAAGGTTACCTTTGTAGGAGATTCTCTAACAGAAGGTACGAAAAATGGTGGTTATGGATGGTTTGAACCTTTGATAGAAAACTTTAAAGAAGTTGAATATAATCGCTTTTCAAAGGATGGATTAACAGCAAAATCCTTAGTGAAATATGCAGGTGAGGTAGCAGAGAATGAATCTGATTTATTTGTTATTGCTATTGGAGCGAATGATGTAAGATATAGAGATCCGAAACTCTGTACAATGACGAAGGAAGAATATATCAAGAATATAGACCAACTCGTTTCTGCAATTCAAACTAAAAACAAAAAGGCTAAATTTGTATTTATTGCTCCTTGGACTACTGATAATTTTGATAAGCTATCAAAGCTACCAAAAGTAGAACGATTTAAGATGCTTAAGGAATACAGTGATGAGTTAAAAGCATACGCTAACTCTATTAATTCACACTATATAAATCCTAATGTATATATCAAAAATCGAATTAAGACTAGAAATCCTAAAACTTGGCTGCTAGATTCCATTCACCCAAATGCTGGGGAAGGAATTAAGCTATACAGTGAAGCTGTTATAGAAGCTTCTTCAAAAGAAAGTGCTTTTATTAGGAGAGCAATTAAGAAAGTTATTCGTTAAAATTATCGCTATTTAAAAATCCGAACCTTCATTCGAAAAGGTTCGGATTTTTAAATTTCACTAAATTATAATGGAATATCATTATTTCTCAATTTAACTTTAATTTCTTTTCCAGCATAATCTATGAATTCTGCAATGTTATCGACTAGTGACTCATGGTATTTTTCACCCTTGGAAGCATTCGCCTTGGTAGAGTCTCCCATCATTCCTGTTCCTTTAGTTTTCTCTTTATATGTTGAAACATCACTTGCTGTAATAAAATGATCACCTTCAACTAAAGGATCATGTTTTAACAAACGGTGGCTAGCAGGGATATTCTTAGAAGATTTTGAAGCGTCGCACAAATCCGGTAATAGATAGTACATTTGCGAAGTTTCAAGTTCTTCCGCATGACCAATCCCGCCAGGTTCCACCTCATTTAATTCTTTTCCTTTTTCATGATTAATATAGAAGGGGTCTGCTATAGCAAGGAAAGCAGCAGTTTTATTTCTTAATCTAGTCATCGCAATTCTGATTGGTGCCAAGTTAGCCTCACGGTGACCATTAATAATTATTATTTTCTCAAAACCATGGTGAATTAAACTCGCACAAGTATCTTCAACAACACTGGTCAATGTTTCAGGTCTCAGTGTAATCGTACCTTTATATGCCATGTGATGTGGTGCCCATCCAGTCCATATAGGTGGCGCGATTAATGTGTTCGTTTTTTTTGCTACATCTTCTGCGACTTTCTGTGAAATATACGCATCCGTTCCCAATGGTAAGTGTAAAGCATGTTGCTCTACACTGCCACATGGAACAATAATCGTTTTATTATCTTTCAAATAATCCTCTACATCTTGCCATTTATTTTCTTGTAACCATAAATTCATTTCCATCACCTCTTTATATTTATTACTCTGTCTGGCTAGTCATTCTTGCCATTTCATTTTCATCTAAATAAGTCCAACGATTCTTGGCATACACCACATACCATATCGTTAGTAATATTAACCAAGAGACCCCAATATATATGGCTAAAGGATCAATATAAGTCAGTATCCAAATACATGCAATTGCTGCAAAGATAGCTAATATTGGAATACCTTTTATATTGATTGGATATTTAAAAGTTGGATTCAGATCTTTTCTTTTCACTCTCACAATGACTAGCGCTATATTCATGAGTGCCATCATCAACCAGTTAGCAAAAACTGCTGCAGAGACTAATAGACCAATGGCATTTGCATAACCAAATGCGCTTGTAAACGTTGCAAGTAAAGCAATAATTCCCGTGAAAATTATTGCATTATTAGGTACTCCAGATTTCTCACCTACCTTGGCAAAAATCTTAGGAAATGCATTTTCTCTTGCCCCTGCATATAGCATTCTGGATGAACCTAGCAAACAACCAATAGTTGAAGTGCCCGTAGCTGTAAGTGCAGCAATGGCAATTAGGACTGCTCCCAGCCCAGGTAAAAGTGACTCGATTGCTAAAGATAAAGGAGCACTTGACTCAGCTAAATCAACAGGATTTGCGGAAGAGACAACGCCATAACCCGTTATAATATATAAAACAACAGTCGTTACTAGAGCAGATATCTGTGCTAAAGGTAAATTTCTTCGTGGTTTTTTAGCTTCTTCACCTAATGTAAGAACAGCTTCCACTTGCATTTGTCCAAATGCAATTAATGCAGTGGCGGCAAATACACCTGTCCAACCGTTTGGCATAAAACTTGAATACTCAAAAGGTCCGACGGGGTTTGCGGAAATTGCAATGATAGCAATAGAAAATAAAGCAATCACCTGAATTATTGAGAATACCGTATTTACTTTTCCGGTTAATTTGATTCCTACTAAAAGAAGTAATGTTATTAAAATAGAAACTATTGGCGCAACTATTGCTGGAGGTAGGCCAGGAAAAATAAAATTAAAATAACCTGCGAAACCTAGATTTACTGCACCTGCTGCAAAGGCAAAAGATAGAAAATATAAACCAGCGCACCAAAGTGCAATTAATTTACCTAGGTGTTGCGATATACTACCAAATGCAAATTTTGAGTATGCATAAGATGCCCCTTGGTATGGCCAATTAGAAGCAAGCTCTGCATAACTCATTGACGATAATATGGCAACAATACCGGCAATGATAAAAGCAATAAAAAGCGCAGGTCCTGCCTCAGCCACTGCAGGTCCAATTACCGTGAATATTCCACCACCGATAAGCGCTCCTACTCCGATACTCCACAAATCAACAAAACCTAACCCTCTTTTTAAATTTTTAGAGTCGTTCGTCACTACTGTATCCATCGGAATCCTCCATTCCATATTGTGAAATTAATAATCCACTATATAGAATTTTGACACAAGAAGTCGAAATTCCTGCAAAATATCAATTATTTTTTAAATTATCTGTAATTTCTTTAGAAGTCTCTTTTAAAAGTTTTATCAAATGAGATTCTGATTGATCAAAATCTTTTTCTAATCCTACAACACTTAACGAAGCAATAACTTCAGTTGAATTTGGCCAATATATAGGTACGGCATAAGCTATAGTTTCTTCAATTAGCTCACCCTTGCTGATACTATACCCTTGAGTTTTAATTTGGTTTAATTTTTTATTTACTACTTGTATATTTAGTGGGGTAGAATTCGTAAAAGACTTGAATTCCGTATTTTGAAGAATCCAATCTCGATCAGTAGAATTCATGTACGCCAGCAGTACTCTTGGGCAAGCAGCTGTATATAGTGGTGCTCTTCTACCTATAGCAGGGTATAGACGAATTTGTCGCCAAGATTGAAACTGTTCTATGTAAATAGCCTCTTGATTGTCAAGCACTGCCAATTGGACGTTTAGGTTTAATTGATTTCTTAATACTTTCATATATTCTCTTGCATATTCTCTTACATCAATATTACTTCTAATAATCGAACCTTTTTCTAGAAAGGAATAACCTAAGGAATACCATGTCTTATTATTTATTTTATGCTTTTTTATGTAGCCGAAGTTTTCTAAGGAAGTGATGATTCTAAAAGAGGAAGATTTCGGTATAGAAGTTTCTTTTACAATTTCATCTAATGTGAGTTGGTATTTTCTTTCTGAAAAACAATCTAAAATGGACAAGGCTTTATCTATACTTGTGTTTTTTTCCATTATTATGAAGACCTCCATTTAGCTATGGTTAATATTTTATAATTTTATCATAGATTTATTTAGTGGTAGTAGGGAGAATTAGCTGGGGGTTATTTACTCCATTTTTATACAATCAAAAAAGTAATTCTATTAATATGCTAGAATTATTAACAAGAAAGTAAATTCTATTTTTACATATGTGAGATTTAGGAGGAAGCAAATGAATAATAACAATTGGAAAAACTCCGTCGTCTACCAGATCTACCCACGAAGCTTCAACGATTCAAATGGGGATGGGATCGGCGACTTACAAGGTATTATCAAAAAACTAGATTATTTAGCTGATTTAGGTATAGATGTAATTTGGTTAAGTCCAATCTATGATTCTCCGAATGATGATAATGGATACGATATTCGGGATTATTATTCTATTATGCAAGAGTTTGGTACGATGGATGATTTTAATCTTTTGCTAGAAGGGATTCATTCTCGTGGTATGAAGTTGATGATGGATGTGGTGGTTAATCATACTTCAGATGAACATGAGTGGTTTCGTGAGCATCCTGAATATTATTTTTGGCGAGAGGAGCCAAATAACTGGGGATCTGTATTTGGTGGTTCTGCTTGGGAATATGATTCGGATCGGTCGCAGTATTACCTGCATTTATTTTCAAAAAAACAGCCGGATTTGAATTGGGAAAATCCTGAGCTTCGTGAACGTGTGTACGAGATAATGCGGTATTGGCTCGAGAAGGGTGTAGATGGTTTCCGCTTGGATGTTATTAATTTTATTTCGAAGGATCCTGCGTTACCTGATGATCCGGAAGGCGATGGGACTGCTTATTTTATGAATGGTCCAAGGGTGCATGAGTTTTTACATGAAATGCACGAGGAAGTGTTGAAGCATTATGATGTGATGACTGTTGGGGAAATGCCTGGTGCAACTCCTGATGATGCGGTGAAATATACGGCCCCTGAGCGTGAGGAACTGAATATGATTTTCACCTTTGAACATATGGATTTGGATCAAGTAGGAGGAGAAAAATGGAACGTAAAGCCACTTGATTTGGTGGATTTGAAGGAGAATTTGGAGAAGTGGCAGCATGCGCTTTATGGGCGTGGTTGGAATAGCCTTTATTGGAATAACCATGATCAGCCGCGCGTTGTTTCTCGTTTTGGAGATGACAAGGAATATCGTGTGGACTCGGCGAAAATGCTTGCAGCCTGCTTACATATGATGCAGGGGACGCCTTATATTTATCAAGGGGAAGAAATTGGCATGACGAATGTGCAGTTTGATTCGTTGGATGAATATGAGGATTTAGAAACGTTAAACATGTATGATGAGAAACGTGCGGAAGGTTGGTCGCATGAACGAATCATGCAGGCGATTTATTGGAAAGGACGCGACAATGCGCGAACACCGATGCAATGGTCGAATGAGCTGAACAGTGGGTTTACTGAAGGGGAGCCATGGTTGAAAGTGAACCCGAATTATCCTGAGGTTAATGTGGAGAAGGATTTAGCGAGTGAAGATTCGATTTACCGATATTATCAAGCGTTGATTAAGCTTCGAAAGAATTATGAGGTTATCACACATGGGAATTTTTCGTTATTTGACCGAGACCACCCCAGCGTGTTTGCTTATAAACGGAACTGGAATGGAGAGTCGTTGACGGTTTACTGTAATTTTTCTTCAGAGGAATTTCGTTATGAACGACCAGCAGGGAAAGTGTTAGTATCTAGTGGACAAGTGGTTGAGGATCATGAGTATGTGAATTTGGGTGCTTATAGTTCTATTGTGTTTTATGATAATTAAGTTAGTGGCGGTCACAGGGGCAAATTCCTGTGATCGTTTTTTTATGACCAAAAGTGGTACAACTTTTATTCTTAAAGCCAGTTTACCTTCATATGTTCTAATAGAGACATGCAAATTTTTAGACCGAAGAAGAGTCATGAGGAGGAATTTTTAAATGGCTAATAAAAAATGCCCTAAATGTTCGAAGATGCAATTAGGTGGTAATTTTTGCGAAAAGTGTGGAACCCCTTTGCCGAACGGTGCACCACAAGTTAACACGAAACAGGGACAAGCATCTTATCCAAGTAGGCGTGATGCTCAAGGACAAGAAACTGGGAATAAGGAAAGTTCAAATTATTTTTCATACCTACAATCGACCCTTCAAAATCCCACTCAATTATTTACTTTTAATCAAAATAAAATGAGTAATGGTGTTATCTCTATCCTATTATTGTTAATAACTTTTACTTTAGGTTTATATTTTTTAGCGAATAGTTTATTATCTCCGAATGAACAATCCCTACCATTTTTCGAAATCTCTAGCCGATTGTTTTTTAGTGGGTTTCTGGTTGTGGTAAGTGGATTTATAGCATCACTTGTGGTGTTAAAGTTTGTGAAGGTAGAGTTGTCTGTTAAAACGTTGATTGCACAGATGGGAGCATTTGCTGTTCCGTTTTTAGCATTAACCAGTGTTTCTGTAATCACCGGACTTTCCAAATCGGTAGGACTCACGTTAGTACTTGCTATTGGAGGGTTGTTTGTTTTTATATTCGTTAGTAGTGTTGTGATCACCATGTATCACTCAATGAAAACAAATGAGAGTGGACAATTTGTTTATCATGCGATTTGTAGCTTTGTGTTGACGGTTGTGTTCCTATACATTGTGTTTCGTCTATATGTAGGGGGAATTGTTGGTGAGTTGGAAGGGTTGTTTGTTTGGTAGATAGTAAATTTTTAAATGAAATTTATACTTAAGACATTGCCTGTGAGGTAATGTCTTTTTATGTTGGTTGAATAATTTATATAGTGATATAAAATCATAAAAAAATATCGCAACTTATATAAATTTCTATCTTGTGATATAATTTATTATAAATAGGTTGTAAAAGGAGGGTTCAGTGTGATGAAGCCGTATGAGTTACCATTTCTGCCAGTGAAATTCGAAGCTGAAGTTGAATTATCTTTTTATAAGAAGGTAGTTGAAGCTACTTCAAAATTGGAAAAACTAAAACAAAAAATTAATTATTCTGTGGTCAACGAATCTTTTATTCAACTACTAACCCTCCAAGAATCGGTTCAATCGACAAGAATCGAAGGAACTCAAGTGACATTTAGTGAAATGTTAGAAGACGAAGTGAGTGAACAGTCACCTGACTGGGAAAAGGTAGAGGTAAGAAATTATCGTCGTGCCTTGAAATTAGGCGTTGAAGCAATTAAAGCAGGGTATCCAATTACGGAGCGCTTATTAAGAGATATGCACCGAGAGTTAATGAAAGATGCTAGAGGAGCTCAAGGTACAGAGGGTGATTACAGAAGGATTCAAAATTTCATAGGTCCTTCTAAAAATATAAAAGATGCTTCCTATATCCCGCCCGAACCGCAAACGATGGGTGATTATATGAGTAATTTAGAGATGTATATGAATGGTCATCCTTATATTGAGGAGGAAGATTTGCTGCATCCATTATTGAAGTCGGCTATCATTCATGCTCAATTCGAATCCATTCATCCATTTTTAGATGGGAATGGTCGTTTGGGTAGAATTCTAATTGTCCTTTATATGCTTCAGTCAAAATTAATTGATTCTCCGTCGTTCTTTCTTAGTGAAGAACTAGAACGTGAAAAATTTAAGTATTATGCAATGCTGAATGGGATTAGAAGAATTGGTAAAAAGCAACCTGACTGGGAGAGCTGGATTCATTTCTTTTTAGATTCTACAATTAGAATGGCTGATCACCAATACAATAAGTTGGACCGAGCAGAGAAACTTTATAATGAGGGACTTGATCAGTTAAGTATCTCGTCAACAAAATATGTATGGAAAATGATGATGACGTATCCGATTGCTACGGTGAAAACCATAGAATCACGCACAGGATTGGCTGCAACGACCATTCGTAAATCTTTTAGAGAGCTTGTTGAAAAGCAATTAGTATATCAAGATGACCGCGTTCGAAATAAAAAGTATTATCAGTACGATTTAATTCGGATTATGTCTGAGAATAATTAGAGTTCAATGGGGAAGGGGTAGAAGTTGTGAAAGTACTAGGAGTCGATATTGGCGGGACGAAAATCCGCTTTGGAATAATTGATGAACATGGAAAAGTGTATGTGGATGAACGGATTGAAACGGGCTTTCCTTTATATGAATTGTTGGAAGAGCATGTTGTGAGGTTAGTGAAAGAGTACCCGGAAATTGAAGCTGTTGGTGTTGGGACAGCTGGATTCGTCGATGCGAAGTCTGGCCGAATTGTTTATATGTCGGAAACGCTACCGGGGTGGACAGGTACTGAGGTGAAAAAGCAGTTAGAAGCGGCAACGGGTTTACGAGTTGAAGTAGAAAATGACGCTAATTGCGCGGCATTGGCAGAAGCGAAATTCGGGTCGGGACGTGAGTATGAACGCAGTGTTCTGTTAACGCTCGGGACCGGACTTGGCGGTGGGATTATTGTCGATCGCCAGATATTATCGGCCGGACCGAATGGTGGAGCTGGTGAAATTGGACATATGATTCTTTATCCAGGTGGGGAGATGTGTTCCTGCGGGCGTCGTGGTTGTTTTGAACAATACGTGTCTGGGACTGCTTTGAAGCGACGAATCGCAGAAGCGGAATTAGATATGACCCCGATGGAATTGTTCCCTGCTGCTAAAGTGAATGAGCAAGCGGAGAAAGTCGTGCGAGATTTCACATTCGACTTGGCATGTGTGATCAGTTCCTTGCAAGCTGCATTGGACATGGAGGCCGTCATCATTGGTGGCGGCGTGTCTGAGTCTGCATCTTACTGGATGAGCTATTTAGAAGAGCAGCTTGATGGAGTTATGCTGAACAAGCTTGATGTGAAATTAGCTTCGTTTGAAAATGAGGCAGGAATCTTGGGTGCGGCGTTGTTGGTGTTGTCGGAGTAGGGTGTTTTTCGTAATTAGTAGATGATTTTGGGTAATGAGTAGAACGTTTTCGATAATGAGTAGAAGTTTTTGAATAATGAGTAGAACATTCTCGATAATCAGTAGAAGTCTCTAAATAATGAGTAGAACAAATTCATATTAGAGAAAAAGCGATTGCTCGAAAAGAGCAGTCGCTTTTTTATATGGTTTAAAAATAATTAAAATTCAGAAATTTTAAAATTAATATTGACAAAAACGAACATAAATAACATAATTGACATTAATAGATGTTAATATCAAACAGAAACGGTGATAAAAATGTTACCTTTAGCACGCAGGCAATGGATCCAGCAAAAAATTAAAGAAAACGGAAATGTGGACATAGTAGAAATATCTAATGAATTGAATGTATCTTCGATGACTATTCGAAGGGATTTAAAAGAGTTAGAAAAAGAAGAAAAGGTAATTCGCACACATGGTGGAGCAATTTCCACACAATCTATGACATTAGAAGTACCGTACTCATCAAAAGAGGGTAGAAATTTAAAAGAAAAACAGGCGATAGCTCTAAAGGCAAGTACAAATATTCCAGAATACTCTACTATCATTTTGGATTCAGGTACCACCACTTTAGAACTAGCAAAACTAATAAAGTATCGCAAAGACCTTACTGTAGTAACAAATGACGTTAAGATCGCTAACGAATTAATTGATAGTGAAGTGAAAGTAATAGTAATTGGTGGAGAAATGCAAAATGAAATCGGAGCACTGTTTGGAACTCTAGCAGAGAAGATCTTACAGAACCTTAATGTTGATATAGCTTTTATAGGTGCTCATGGAATCAATTACGAAAATGGTCTTACTGCTCCTGCAGTTGAAAAGGCTTCGCTAAAAAACCTTATGATAGATTATTCAAATGAACAATGGTTGCTAGCGGATTCAAGTAAGTTTAATAAAAAGTCGTTTGCAACTGTTTGTGATTTAAGTCATGTAAGCGGTGTTATTACAAATGAAAGCATTCCAAAAGAATTAAAGCTTAAGTATGAAGAGAAAATAAGAATCGTGTTAGGGGGGTGATGAAGATTGAAAGTAGGCGTGATATCTGATGATTTTACTGGGGCAAATGCAACAGGTGTTAATTTAATCCAACTTGGGTTAACTGCTAAAACTGTAGTGAACAATGGTGAATTACCTTCCGATCAGGGAAATGTTGCAGTTTGTGTAGATACCGATAGTAGGTATGTTACTCCTGATGATTCTAGAAAAATTATCGACCAAACACTTCAAAAACTTGAGGGTTGGGGTGCAGATGTTATTTGCAAGAGAATTGATAGTACCCTTCGAGGAAATATCGGTTATGAATTGGAAGCACTATTGAAGGCAAGAAACTATGAGCCGACGGTAGTTATGATGCCCTCCTACCCTTCTTCTAATCGAAAAGTTTTAGGTGGATATTTAATAGTAGGTGATCAATTACTAATTGAAACCGATGTAGCAAAAGACCCTTTAAAGCCAATTACTAGCTCACATGTTCAAACTATTATTCAAGATCAAGTAGATTTAAAAGTACTAACTATTGAAATGGATGTCATTTTGAAGGGTGTGGATGCTGTTACTGAAACCTTAAAATCTCATGTGGCTAACCAAGCAAATATTATAGTTTGTGATGCTTTAACTGATCAACATATTGAAATTGTTGCAGAAGCTATGGAGAAGAGGAAACACTGGTTTATTCCAGCTGATCCGGGCCCTTTAACAAAACACTACATTAAACAAAAGATGTTACATTCATCAGAAAGTTCAAATGAAAACCACAGAATAGTCGCAACAATAGGTAGTGCTACAAAGATTTCAGAATCACAAGTGGAACATTTAGCACAGCAGAGTGATGTAGAGGTAATATATGTACAACCTGAAAAATTAGCATCATTCACATCTAGTTGGCAATACGAAGTGGATCGAGCTACTGAATCAATTAGTAATTTATTAATAGAAAACAAAATTATAGTTGTAACAACGAATCATCCCGACTTTAATCTCGTTGATTTAAAAGCAAAGGGACAAGAAGAAAATGTGGGTAGTGACAAACTAGCAAAACAATTATCAAACGGGTTAGCAACCATCACCAAAAATGTAATTGATAAAAATTCATACGACTTCAATTGCTTTTTTAGTGGAGGGGACATAACTGCTTCCTTTTGTGAAGTAACAAACTCAAAAGGGATTAAGTTAATAGATGAGGTTATTCCGTTAGTTGCGCATGGAGAACTATTTGGGAATCCCAACTATGAAAAAATCAATGTTATTACTAAGGGTGGAATGGTTGGAGAGCCTCATTCCATTGATGTATGTATCCGATACTTAGAAAATTTTACAAACCAAAGGAGCTTGAATTAAATGAGCAAACAAATTATTGCGATCCCTTTAGGGGACCCAGCAGGAATCGGTCCAGAAATTACAGTGAAATCATTAGAGAAACAAGAAATTTACGATGTATGTAAACCATTAGTAATTGGAGATAAATCCACGTTAAAGAATGCTATGGAGTTTTCTAATGTAGATTTAGAGATTAACTCAATAGAGTCACCAGAAAAAGGACTCTATCAACAGGGAACAATCGACTGCATTTCACTAGATAATGTAGATAGTAGTAAGTTACAAATTGGTGAGGTTAGTGCTAGTTCTGGAAAAGCAGCCTTTGAATATATTGAAACTGCTATTAATTTGGCAATGGAAAACCAAGTAGGTGCAATAGCTACTACACCAATCAATAAAGAATCACTTCAAGCGGCTGAAGTTCCTTACATTGGACATACGGAAATGTTAGAAGGATTAACAGATACGCAAGATCCTTTAACCATGTTTGAAGTTAGAAGTATGCGTATTTTCTTTTTAACTAGACATGTGTCCTTAAAACAAGCAATTGATCAAATAAATCCAGAACGAGTGCATAACTACCTTGTTCGATGTGATGAAGCTTTAGATAAGCTAGGGGTTTCGAAAGCTGATAGAACAATTGCTGTAGCAGGGCTAAACCCTCATGCAAGTGAGAATGGACTATTTGGTAATGAGGAAGCAGAAGGAATTATTCCTGGAATAGAATCTGCAAAAGAAAGTGGCGTCGATGCAGTTGGACCTGTCCCGGCAGACTCGGTCTTTCACCATGCATTAAATGGCAAGTATGCAGCAGTACTCTCTCTTTATCATGATCAAGGGCATATTGCTGCTAAGATGACCGATTTTGAGAAGACAGTATCCATTACGAATGGACTACCATTTTTACGAACATCAGTTGATCACGGAACTGCTTTTGATATTGCTGGTAAAGGAATCGCGAGCAGTGTAAGTATGGAAGAATGTATAAAACTTGCGGCAAAATATAGCGAAACATTTAGAAAATAAGAAGGAGAGAGGCATATGAAAGACTTACTTATTGGCGTCACTTTAGGTGATGCCACGGGTATTGGCCCGGAAATAGTCGTAAAATCTTTAGTGGATCCTGAAGTAAGAAATCAGGCTACATGGTTAATGGTTGGGGATTACCGAATTCTTCAACAAGGACAAGAGATCGCCGGTGAAGATTTAGGTGTAGAAATAATAAAGGATGCAGAAGAGGCACAATTAAATTCTGGTACAGTTTATTTTATTGACCTTCAAAATCTTAGCCCAAAGGATTTTCATTTAGGTCAGTTATCAGAAATTTCTGGTAGGGTGACAGGTGAGACATTGAAATATATTTTGGGATTAGCTAAAAACAAGGTCGTTGACGGGGTGATGTATGGTCCGTTGAATAAAGAAGCATTGCATGTTGGTGGTTTTCACTTTCAAGATGAATTACACTTCTTTGCTGATTTATTAGATTGTAAAGAAGGTTTTAGTGAAATTAATGTGATGGGTGATTTGTGGGTTACAAGGGCGACTTCTCATATTCCGCTAAAAAATGTAAGCGATAACATAACGAAGGAAAAACTTATTCAACGAATTAAATTTGCGAATAAAACTCTCACGGAAGCTGGTATTACGAATCCGAAGATTGTTGTTTCGGCTTTAAATCCTCATGCAGGTGATGGAGGAATGATGGGAACTGAAGAAATTGATGTCATTTCACCAGCTATTGCTACTGCACAGGAAGAAGGAATAAATGTTTCAGGTCCATATCCGGCAGATACATTATTTTTAAGGCTAGAAAAAGAGCCATTCGATTGCTTATTAGCAATGTATCACGATCAAGCTCAAACAGGTATGAAATTACTTGGGTTTAATAAGGGTGTAACTATGAGTGGAGGCTTACCTACTACTCTGACTACTCCGGCTCACGGTACAGCATTTGATATTGCTGGAGAAAATCAAGCAGATCCTGGTGCCACTAAAGCAGCAATTAACATGGTGGTTACAATGGCTTCAAATAGTTCTTCAGTAGGGAACTATACCAAATAATATTAAGGGGATGTTACGATGTCTAAATCAACAAAAATTATGTTAAGCACTATTTTGTTAGGAATGATTTTAGTTTTAGGTGCATGTAATGGGGAAGATTCTCAAGCAGATTATGAAGATTATCCTGAACAACAAATTGATGTGTATGTAGGGCATGGTCCTGGTGGTGGAACAGATACCTTTGTTAGAACTGTAGCGAATTTAATCGCAGATGATATTGATGCAGATTTTAATGTTATTAACCAAGAAGGTGGCTCTGGTGTAGTTGCTATGCAAAATGCGATGCAACAACCTGCCGATGGTTATACACTTATTGGAGATTCAGCATTTGCTGTAACAACAGCAGCTGGGACGAATGAACATGGAATTGATGAAGTGACACCAATTGCACGAGTTCAAAGTGATACTTATGCTATTCAAGTAAGATCGGATCGTTTTGAAGATATTGATGAATTAATTGCATACGCAGAAGAAAACCCTGGAGAATTAAATATGGGAGCAGTTGGTACGATGGGTATTGATGAAATTACAGCTAGACGCTTTATGAATGAAGCTGGTGTGGATATGAACTACATCCCAATGGAGGGTGCAGGACAAATGCACTCCGATATATTGGGTGGACATATTGATTTAATGTTAGAAGAAGTAGGTCCTACCATCTCTTATATTGAAGAAGAGGAATTTAAGCCATTAGTCTTTTTCGCAGAAGATCGTATTGAAGATTTTGACGATGTACCGACTACTGTTGAAAAAGGATGGGATCTAACAGATGGTGTGGAAAGGTATTTCTTAGCACCTGCTGATACGCCTCAAGAGATTATTGATATTTTAGAGGACGCAACACAACGTGCGATGGAAACGGAAGAATATCAGGAGTATGAAGAAAATTCATATTTACATCTTAGAGACGGTTGGATGGGATCAGAAGAATTTGAAGAGAAATTAGAACAAGACATTGAGAATTATGAAGAAATAATTTCAGAAATTGAAGGTGAATAAAAATTAAAGGGAGGGTTTCCTCCCTTTTAATTAAGGGGGTTTACCATGAAAGCTAATATCACCCTGTCCATCATAACTATAGGCTTTTCGATATTTTTCTTATATCATGCTTTTCAAATTCCATCTAGTGCAAATGCTCAAATTGGATCGTCTGGGTGGCCGATTATTATACTTACATTCACGCTAGCTATGGGTATTTTACAGCTTGTTATTGCTTTAGTTAAAAAAGATGATGAAGCTCAGATAGAAGACGCAGATGCAGAAGAAGGCCTGTTAATTAAATATAGGCACTTTTATATTTTGTTGTCTATAGCAATCTATTTAGTTCTTTTGCCAGTGGTAGGGTTTGTTGTTGTAACACCTATTTTATTTATTTTCTTGGTTTGGCTACTCGGAATGAGAAAGATAAAAGATATTGTGTTAGTTAGTCTTATAGGTAATACAATATTCTTTGGAATTTTCATTTTCTTATTAAGCATTCCATTCCCAAGAGGCATTGGTTTTTTTCGATCATTTAGTTTATTAATCTATTAACCTAAAAGTGGGGATCACTATGATAGAGGGCATTTTATTAGGACTTGAAAATTTATTCGAACCATTTCACCTAATTATCTTATTGGCTGCCATGCTTATAGGTTTTCTTGGGGGAGCACTTCCGGGTGTAAGTGGTACGATGTTAGTAATTATTTTACTTCCAATTTCTTATGGATTGGACACTATATCCGCGTTTATTCTTTTAACAACGATTTATGCAGCTTCTGTCTTTTCGGGTATGATTAGTGCGATCTTATTTAGAACGCCAGGAGCCCCAGAGGCAGTCGCGACAGTATTAGATGGATATCCAATGACCCAACAAGGAAAAGCAGGACAAGCTTTGGGTATTGCGATTTTTAGTTCGGCTACAGGTGGAATTGTTGGGGTGCTCTTTTTAATGACACTAACCCCTTTATTGGCGTCTTTTGCGCTACAGTTTTCTTCACCAGAGTATTTTGCATTAGCTGTTCTTGGTTTAACAGTAGTGGTTTCATTAAGTGGAGGGGCCTTGATAAAAGGGTTTATTGGAGTTGGCTTAGGTTTATTTATAGCCACCATAGGAATGGATCCTTTAACTGGCGCTCAGAGATTCACATTTGATTCCGTTAATTTACTAAGTGGGATTGATTTCATCCCTGTCTTAATTGGTCTATTTGCTATATCAGAGGTACTAAGAAAAAGTAAAGAAGATCAGTCTATCAAACAGCAAATGCAAAAAATTTCTACTAAAATTTTCGATCTGAAAATATTTCGTCAAATTAAAAATACAATGTTTAGGTCAATTTTGTTAGGGATTTCAGTTGGTATTCTCCCTGGTGTAGGAGCTACAACTGCAGCTATGCTAAGTTATAGTGAAGCTACTAGGTGGTCAAAAAATCCTGAGAAATTTGGAACTGGTATACCTGAAGGAATTGCAGCTCCGGAGTCCGCAAACAATGCTGCTGCAATGGGTGCAATGGTGCCGCTTCTATCATTAGGTATCCCAGGAAGTGCTACGACAGCAGTTATTTTAGGAGCATTTATTTTACATGGATTGCAACCTGGTCCGATGCTAATCTCCAATTCTCCTGACCTAGTATATACTATTTTTATATCTTTACTATTTGTTAACATATTAATTATTATTTTCTCAAAACCATTTATCAATTTATTTTCAAAGATCATGAAGTTACCTTATACTGCACTAGGTCCAGTTATCGTTATTTTCTGTATCATCGGGACGTATGCGGTAAGAAACTCGGTATTGGATATTTGGATTATGCTTCTATTCGGTTTAATTGGTTACTACTTAGATAGACTCAAGTTTCCAATTGCCGCAATAATTTTAGGAATTGTGTTAGGACCGATAGCGGAGGTTGAATTTAGAAGAGCACTACAGATGTCTTCAGGAGATCTAAGTATTTTCATGACTAGACCAATCAGTGCGGTACTTCTAAGCTTAGCTTTAATCGCTTTAATCATTCCGTTAATTAATAAATGGAGAGCTTATAAGTCAAGCCAGGCATAAGAAAGGTGGGTATATGAAATAAGTTATGTATTTATAATTTTGCCCATATTTATGGTGTTCCTTTTAGGGTTTATAATTGGGAAATTTAAAGCATTGGATTTAAAGACTTTATCTTTCCTTGCTATAAATGTACTTTATCCATTGTTAGTCTTTTATACCTTTTATCAAAACCCTATTGGAATCGAACACATTACCGTTTTTATTATATTTCTAACGTTGATTATTTCAATGATTGTAATTATATCTCTTTATGCGATGACGTTTAAGATAAGTCGCCAAAAAAAATATGCAATGTTTTTGACCGGAATTTTCATGAATGCAGGGAATTTTGGTATTCCACTAGTAGTACTTGTTTTTAACGAAGATATAATGACTTATGCTTTAATGGTTATGGTTGTAATGTCAGTATTTATGAATTCGTTAGGGTTATATTTTGCAACAAGTGGAGCCAATAGTTCTGTTACCATGAAGCAATCATTGTTGAAAGTTTTCAAAATGCCTATGTTAATCGCAATGGTATTAGGAATGCTTACTCAAGTGTTAAATATTACTTTAACAGATCCCATATTAAATATAATTGCTATGCTATCTGATAGTGCAATTCCACTAGTTATGATTATTCTAGGTTTACAATTGGCAAAGATTACTTTTAGAAATGTAGATTATCTATCAGTCTCGTTTATCGTTCTACTACGGTTAGTGATATCTCCCTTAATCGTTATCAGCTTACTTACATTTATTAACCTTGATCCAACCCTTGCTATAGTGGTCATTGTTCTTGCAGCTATGCCCTCAGCAGTGAACACTACAATATTCTCGATCGAATATAAAGTTGCACCGGACTTCTCGTCAGCGGTTACATTTTTTAGTACAGTTGGCAGCATAATCACCCTACCAATATGGTTGAGTATATTATTATAAGGTTGAGGTTGGGAAAAGCGACTGCTCAAGGTGAGCAGTCGCTTTTTTATATGGTGTGAGTGGTGCAAATTGGTTAATGGGAGTATAGAAATCGATTATGGGACTATAGAATGCAATAACGGGAGTATAGAATTCAATAACCGGACTATAGCAAAACAGCACACGCTAACAAAATAAAAAAAGAAGGGGAGCGGGCCCCTTCTTTTCTAATATCCTGGTTTTTTTAACAGTTTGAATATATTCTTTTTATAGGCTTCGACGCCTGGTTGGTCGAATGGGTTGACGTCTAGCATGTAGCCGCTGTAGGCGCAGCTTAGCATGTAGAAGTAGAGGAGGTATCCGACGTGGTAGTCGTCTAATTTTGGTAATGTTAATGTGATGATCGGAACGCTCCCATCCTGGTGTGCTTGGGCTGTTCCTTCGTATGCTTTTTTGTTGAATTCATGTAGGCTGAGTCCTGCTAGATAGTTCAGTTGATCTTCGTCTGAATCGGCTTCGAACATTTCTAAGTCTTCGTCAACTTCTTCTACATTTAAGAAAGTCTCGAACAAGTTACGCTTGCCGTCCTGAATGTATTGACCAAGTGAATGTAAGTCGGTCGTGTAAGAGACGGACAGAGGTAAAATTCCTTTTCCATCTTTCCCTTCACTTTCACCAAACAGCTGCTTCCACCATTCTTGAATATAATGCAACTTTGGTTCAAAGCTCGCGAAAATTTCGTTAGTTTTGCCTGCTTCGTATAAGTGATTCCGCAGCAGGGCATAACGAATCGCAGGATTGTACTCAACGTCGAGTTCGTATAGTTCTTTTTCGGCCGTTTGGGCTCCGTGTAAAACGTTGTTTATATTGATTCCCGCAACCGCAATAGGTAGTAATCCTACTGGGGTGAAAACGGAATAGCGTCCGCCAACGTCATCAGGTACCACAAAACGTTTGTAGCCTTTTTCCCGGGCAACAGTTAGAAGTGCGCCTTTGTTTTCATCAGTTGTCGCAAATATGCGGGAAGAAGCTTCATCGCCGTACCGTTTTTCCATGTATTGTTGTAAAAAACGGAAGGCGACAGCTGGTTCCGTGGTCGTACCTGATTTGGAAATGACGTTAATCGAAACATCTTTTTGATCAATGTACTCTAGTAATTCTTTCAAATAAGCTCCACTAACTTGATGCCCTGCATATAGCACTTCGACTCCAGCTTTCTGGAAATAGGGTTGTAGAGCTTCGATCACAGCACGTGCCCCAAGGTAGGACCCGCCAATTCCAATCACGACTAATACGTCAGATTGTTTTTTGATAGTATCCGCGGTTTGTTGAATATCTTGCAAGAGATGCGGATCAAACGAAGAAGGGAAGTCTAGCCAACCTAAAAAGTCTGAACCTGCGCTTTCTTTCCTGTACATTTTAGTTTTAATGTCTTCGATTTGTTGAATGGTTTCGACGGATAATAAATCAGATTCCCCGTCTGAATAAGATAATTGTATCAATTGTTTCCTCTCCTTTAGTAAACGATGAAACCTTGTTTTCCTAGAATGATATAGTCACCTGAAAGGGTGCAGTTTGCTTGCAGAAGGGCATGTTTTACTGGACCATCTTTTAGCTGTAGCTTAGTGATTTCATCCGTTGTATTCATCACTATCGTAATCTCATTTTCGCCGCTCTCTCGCTTGTAAGCTAATACACCTTGTGAATAATACTCAGGCATAAATGTAATACCCGCTTCTGGTTGCATACATTCGTTGGTTTTCCTTAAATCTATTAATTTTTTGGTGAATTCTAGCATCTCGTGATCTTGCTGGGATTCATCCCAAACCATACATTTCCGGCAACCTGGGTCTTCTCCGCCTGTTAATCCAATTTCATCCCCGTAATAAATACAAGGCGATCCAATAGACGTAAACAGGTATAAAAATAATTGCTTTGCCTGATCTACGTTTCCTTCACATCTCGTTAAGATGCGCGGGGTATCATGACTTCCTAATAAATTAAAAGCTACCTCGTTTGCATTCTTCGGATAGGCAGCAAGGGAGCGATTGACTGCATGTTGTAATTCCGTGTGATTCTTTAAATCTCTTACAAAGAAATCGAGAGCGGCTTCGGTAAGTGGGTAATTCATCACTGCATCGAATTGGTCCCCTCTAAGCCATGGCAGCGAATCGTGCCAAATTTCTCCTAAAATATAGACGTCTTCTTTGACGTTTTTTACTTCATTTCGAAAGTCTCTCCAGAAATGATGGTCTACTTCATTGGCAACATCTAAACGCCAGCCATCTATATCAAATTCACGAATCCAATACGTAGCTACATCTAGTAGATATTGCTTCACTTCATGGTTGGACGTATTTAATTTCGGCATCTTAGGTTCATAGGCGAATGTTTCATAGTTTGGAATTGGTTGATATTCAATTGGAAAACTGTGAATATGAAACCAATCGACATACTTTGAATTTTCACCATGGGTAAGTACATCTTGAAACGGTTCAAAGTAGAAGCCAGAATGATTAAAAACAGCATCCAACATTACTTTTATTCCCCGATCATGACAAGCTTTAATCAATTTTTTGAATGTTTCTTTATCCCCAAATTGAGGATCGATTTCCATATAGTCCATCGTATCATA
The DNA here is from genome assembly GCF_000423105.1 of Halalkalibacillus halophilus DSM 18494. Lineage (GTDB taxonomy): Bacteria > Bacillota > Bacilli > Bacillales > Alkalibacillaceae > Halalkalibacillus > Halalkalibacillus halophilus. The sequence goes on from NZ_KE383978.1 coordinate 397,951, forward strand.
TTTATGATTGGTATTGGCTTTGAAGATTGGTGTGAAATAGATCCCATTCACGCCTAAATTCTCAATATAATCAAGGTGATCGATGACGCCCTGAAAGTCTCCCCCAAAGTAGTTGTCGTAATCTGGTTCGTCGCCCCAATCATCCGTGATCTCGGGATTAATCGATGAATCACCGTTCGCAAAACGCTCTGGGAAGATTTGATACCATACGGTGTTTTTTACCCAACTAGGAGCTTTAAACACATCACCTTTATTTAAATATGGGAATTTGAAAAAGGCATGAGGTAGATCTGTAGGAATTTCAGATAAGAATCCTTTTTCCGCTAAAAATTGCGGGACGGTTCCATGGTCTTTTAGTGAAAATAAGTAATGGGTTCGGTTTCGAACTGGTTTGATTTCCGTTGTCCAGTAATCGAAGCGGTCGTCTTGATAACTAACTTCCATTTTTGATTCGTGGAAGACAGGTCCATGGTCATCATATTCAAATGGGTCCCCGTAAAAGAGGGAGACTTGTTGTAGGTCGTCACGTTTAGCTTGGAGTCGAACATGCAAGGTTTCTTCGTCATAAGCGTAAACAAAAGGTTCCGTCGATCGATGAGCAATAGCTTCTTTATTCATTTTTCTCCTCCTAGTTGTTGCTGAAATAGTTTTCATTAGCATGCCATATTCTAACAGCGTTTTCAATTCGATTGGTAAAAGGGGGTGTTTTAAAAAGTAGATGGTTGAATTAAATTTTCAAAAAAGTATTGCAATTATGTGACAGTCATGGTTTAATATAAATACATTAGTGCAAACGCTTTCATTCTATAAAATGTAAATTAAATCAGCTAGAATAGTATGCTTGATTTTATTTTTTGCAATTTGTGCAAACGATTGCATAGATTGTGAATTTTATAGAGTGACAACGCAGAATTCATACATAACAGGAAGCAGGAGCGCTAAAAAAGTACTTAACTTCCAAGGGGGATTTGATTCATGAACAAGCGCTTATTAATTTTGTTAGGCTTGGTTTTATCACTTTTATTGGTTTTAGCGGCTTGTGGACCAGACCGCGATGATGATTCAGAATCGGATGATGAGAACGATACAGAGGAAACAGAACAAGATACAGAAGGGGACGAAGAGGATTCCGAGGAAGCTTCTTCAGACGGAGACTCGAATGAGATTACAGCGGAAAAACCAGAAACATTAACACTATGGGCCGATGAAGACAAGGCAGTAGGAATTGAAGATATTTTAGATCGCTTTACAGAAGAACACGGAATTGAGATTGAAGTAACAGAACTTGAGATGGCTACTGTCCAGCGTGAACAAATACGTTTAGATGGCCCAGCAGGTACTGGACCAGATGTATTAACTTTGCCTCATGACCAAATCGGTCAGCTGGCGAATGAAGGAATTATTTCTTCTTTAGATTTAGATGAAGAAACGATAAGCCTTTATACTGACTCTGCTGTAGAAGCGGTTACGTATGAAGGAGAGTTATATGGTGTACCTAAAGCAACAGAAACACCAATCTTTATGTTCAACCGTGACTTAATGGATGAAGCTCCAGAAACGTTTGATGAGTTATGGGAAATGTCACAAGAGATGCAAGAAGAAGATCAATATGGCTTCTTAGCATTGTTTGATAACTATTACTTTGCGCATTCCATTCTTGCAGGTCATGGCGGTTATGTTTTTGAAGAGCAAGATGGAACAATGGATCCAACTGCACTTGGTTTAAACAATGAAGGAGCAATTGAAGGTGGAGAGTATATTCAACAGTGGTATACAGAAGGGTTATTCCCAGAAGGTATCATTGGGGAACAAGGTGGATCTACAATGACAGGTCTATTTGAAGACGGAGAAGTTGCATCTGCTATGGATGGTCCATGGGCTGTTCAAGGTTTACGAGATGCAGGAATTGATTTCGGTGCTGCTCCAATGCCAACACTTCCAAACGGAGAATACCCTCAAACATTTGTAGGTGTGAAATCTTGGAACGTAAGTAGTTACTCGGAACATCAAGAATGGGCAACGGAATTAGTGAGATATTTGGGGAATGAAGAGAACTCTTTAGAGCGTTATGAGATCGTTGGAGAGATTCCTCCAGTTGCATCACTAATTGATGACCCAGCAATTTCTGAAGATGAAGTATCAGAAGCAGTAGCAATTCAGTCTGAACGCGGTGTGCCAATGCCGAACATTCCAGAGATGGGGCAAGTTTGGGAACCAATGGCAACAGCGTTACAGTTAATTGTTCGCGATGAAATGACACCAGAAGATGCATTGAATGAAGCGGTAGATACGATCCAAACAAATATTGAATCTAATCAAGAGTAAGACAAAAGAAGAGCAGTTCTTCTTATATGTGAGTGAAGTGCTGTTTCTTCTTATCAGGTTGAGGAGCTTGATTCGGGCAAATGAATCGTCGAATCGGGCGAGCGAGTTTGTATGCCGGCAAAGGGCGGGCCGAATCGGGTGAGCGGGTTCATATGCCGTCAAAGGAAGGTCCGAATCGGGTGAACGGATTCGAATGCCGGCAAAGAGCAGGTCGAATCGGGCGGATAGCAATTTTTACAGGTGGATAGCTGCGTTGCCTAGGCTGGCACGAGCTATCCATCATACATACTAGTTAGAAATAGAAGGGAAGTTGTCCAGATGGAAACCAATCAACCTCAGTCGAATCGTCGAAAGGTGGCTTTAGCCTTATCGATTATTCCTGGATTCGGACAATTTTATAATAAACAATACATAAAAGGTTCGTTCTTTTTTGTTTTAGTTATCGCATTCTTTGTCGTCTTCAGCGACTTATTGAATATAGGTTATTGGGGACTATTCACACTTGGAACGATTCCGATGGAGGACCATTCCATTTTCCTCATGGTCCAAGGAATTATCGCTGTTTTAGTTACGGCTGTAGGGATCCTGATTTATGTTATTAACCTCATAGACGCTTATAAAAATGGCAGGCGAGTTGACTTAGGACTTGAGAGGAGCTCGGTTCGAAAGCAGTATCACAATTTAATTGATTCAGGGTTTCCTTATTTAATGTTAACGCCTGGATTTCTTCTATTAATTTTCGTCGTGATCTTCCCAATATTATTCGTCATTCTATTATCATTCACGAATTACAATATGAACAATTCGCCCCCTGCGAACTTAGTAGATTGGGTTGGTATAAAAAATTACATTGATATTTTCCAGTTAGATTTATGGAGAAATACGTTTTTAAGTGTATTTTCATGGACGATTGTTTGGACGTTTTTAGCAACCACATTACAGGTTGCTTTAGGAATTTTCTTAGCTGTATTGGTGAATCAGAAAGAGTTAAAATTTAAACGCATTATCCGTACCGTGTTTATTTTACCGTGGGCAGTTCCTGCATTCGTATCGATCTTAGTCTTTGCTGGGATGTTTAATAACACGTTTGGTGCGATTAACGTCGATATACTTGCGTTCGTTGGAATTGATCCTGTACCTTGGATGACTGATCCATTTTGGACTAGATTTGCATTAATCATGATCCAAATGTGGCTAGGATTTCCGTTTATTTTCGTTATGGTAACAGGTGTGTTGCAAGCTATACCTGATGATTTATATGAAGCGGCTGTCATTGATGGAGCATCGATGTGGCAGAAGTTCAGACAAATTACTTTTCCGATTGTCATGTTTGCGACAGCTCCGATTATGATTACGCAGTATACATTTAACTTTAATAACTTCAATGTGATTTTCCTTTTCAACGGGGGTGGCCCCGCGGTATCCGGACAAAATGCTGGCGGGTCAGATATCTTGATTTCATGGATTTATAAACTGACATTGGAGCAATCACAGTATGGAAAGGCCGCTGCTATTACGATGTTATTATCGATTATGGTAATTTCCGTTGCTATTTGGCAATTTAGAAAGACGCGCGCATTCCAAGAAGAGGATTTGATGTAAATGAGTATGAAAAAACAGACGCTTATACGCATGACAATCACATATTTGATTATCTTTTTTATGGCAGTGGTTATCATATATCCTGTTTTGTGGATTTTTGGTTCATCGCTTAACCCGGGTAACAGTTTGTCTGGATCTAGCATGTTCCCAGCGGATGCAACATTAAAGCATTATCGTGAGTTATTCGATTTGGAACAAAGTTACTACCTATTATGGTACTGGAATACGCTTAAGATTTGCTTGATCACAATGTTAATCACGGTCACGATGGTTGCTTTGATGGCCTACTCTTTTTCAAGGTATCGTTTCCTTGGTCGTAAATATGGATTAATGACATTTTTGATCCTACAGATGATTCCGAACTTTGCAGCTTTAATTGCAATCTATGTGCTAGCTGTAGTGACAGGGTTAATTGATACCCATATTGCACTCATCTTGATTTATGTTGGCGGGTTACTTCCTATGAATACGTGGCTTGCGAAGGGTTATTTTGAAACGATTCCTAAAGAATTAGATGAATCAGCTAAAATTGATGGCGCCGGTCACTTCCGCATTTTCTGGAGTGTGATCTTGCCTTTAGTTAAGCCGATCTTAGCTGTCATCGCGTTATTCGCATTTATTACGCCATTTACTGACTTCATTTTGGCTCGTGTAATCTTACGTAGTGAATCGAATTTTACATTGGCTGTAGGATTATATAACATGATTGCCAATAATTTTGGTGCAGAATTTACAAAATTCGCAGCAGGTGCTGTATTAATAGCTATTCCAATTAGTATTGTCTTTTTATCCCTGCAACGTTACTTAATTTCAGGTTTAACTTCAGGAGGAACAAAAGGATAACATTCAATTAATGAACAAAAGAAGGTGTCGAACATGGAAGATACAAGTTTTGCAATACATCCAGGTAAAGAATCAGCAGTAAATGAGGAAAGGTATTATGACATTGGAAATGTTTTAGTCGAAGATCTAGGTGACAGACATGTTTCGTTTGTATGTGAAAAAGGGTTCGTCCAAGTGTTATTTACCTCAGAAAAAATTGTTCGAATTGTGATGAACCCTAATCAACAACCACTTTTAGATGATAGCTTTGTAGTGGAAAATACTATAGATCCGGCCAACGTGACGATTGAAAATCAAGTCGACACAATCACGATGAAAACTTCCAATATTGAGGTGAAGATTACTAAAAATCCACTTCGCATTCAAGTGCAAGATGTTAATGGAAACACGATCGTGAGTGAATCTGATTATGGAATGGTCATTGGTAATCAGGGAAGTGTTGCTTGTTACAAAGATGCGAGTCCAGATGAATACTATTATGGTTTCGGAGAAAAATCTGGTTTCTTAAATAAACAAGGCGAAAAACTAGAGATGTGGAATAGTGATGTGTATGCGCCTCATAATCCAGAAACGGACCCCCTTTATCAATCGATTCCGTTTTTTATGACGTTACGAAACGGGAGTGCTCATGGGATTTATCTCGATAACACGTATCGTTCTTCCTTTGATATGCGAACGGAAGCGGATGGGAACTATATATTCCAAGCAGCTGGTGGCCAACTCGATTATTATGTTTGCGCCGGTCCAACTCCAAAAGAAGTAATCGAACAATACACTTCTTTAACTGGAAGAATGCCAATCCCACCGAAATGGGCAATTGGTTATCATCAGTCTAGGTATAGTTATGAATCTGCAGAAGAAGTGAAAGAACTAGTCCGTACATTCCGGGAAAAAGATATTCCATTAGATGCCGTCCATTTAGACATTCATTATATGGATGGGTATCGTGTGTTCACATTTAATCAAAATCGTTTTCCTGATCCTGAGAAACTTATTAGAGAGATTGGTGAATTGGGCGTAAAAGCTGTGCCAATTGTAGACCCTGGCGTAAAAGCTGATGCGGCTTATCAAACTTATTATGATGGCGTCACCAATGATTTATTTTGTAAATATATCGAAGGAGATGTGTTTTTTGGTGATGTATGGCCAGGCAAGAGTGCATTTCCGGACTTTTTAAATCCCAAAACACGCAACTGGTGGGGGAAGAAACACGAATTTTATACAGCTATGGGGATTGAAGGTATTTGGAATGATATGAACGAACCAGCTGTCTTTAATGAAACGAAAACGATGGATGAAAAAGTAGTTCACCGCGGAGAAAACTCAAACCGTTTACACAAAGAGGTACATAATGTATACGGAAATCTCATGGCCGAGGCGACTTATGATGGAATGAAAGATCTGATGGATGGAAAACGTCCATTTTTACTGACAAGGGCAGGTTTTTCTGGAATTCAAAAGTACGCAGCCGTATGGACAGGAGATAATCGTAGCTTCTGGGAGCACTTAGAGATGGCGATCCCGATGTGTTTGAATCTCGGTGTGTCTGGTGTGCCATTTTCTGGAGCAGATGTTGGAGGATTCGCACATGATTCTAACGGGGAGCTACTCGCTCGCTGGACCCAATTTGGAGCATTTACCCCTTATTTCAGAAACCATAGTGCGATCGGATTTGCTAGGCAGGAACCGTGGTCATTTGGTGAGAAGTATGAAGAAATAGTTCGCGATTATATTCAGTTACGATACAAGTGGATGCCTCACTTGTACACGCTATTTCAAGAGTCGTCCCAAAATGGAGTTCCAGTCATGCGACCTATGTTTATGGAATACCCAGATGATCCTGAAACGTACACTATTTCAGACCAATTCTTGATTGGTGAAAAGGTACTGGTTGCCCCGATTTTACGTCCTGGAGTGACTGATCGAATGGTTTATTTACCAGAGGGGACTTGGTACGACTATTGGACGGGGGAAATGTTTGAAGGAGATAAGCGAATCATTACCCATGCGCCTTTAGAAAAATTACCGATTTTTATTAAACGTGGCGCAATTCTTCCTGAAGGAGAAGCTGTTACTTCTTCATCACAAAGTAGTGACAAAATAAAGATACATCTTTATCCAGAAGAAGCGAGAAGCCATTATACATGGTATGATGATGATGGAAGCACCTTCGCTTATGAAGAAGGAAAGTACGCGTTATATCTCATTGATTTGCAGTTGGAAAATAGTCAGGTCAATGTCCAGTTTAACTGTACACACGCCGGATTTGATTCAACTTGGAAGTCTGTAGAGTTTAAATTACATGGAGTAAATGAAACCGATCGTGTAGTTATTAATGGAAACGAAGTGGATCATCGACAGCCGATTGTTTTAAAACGTTCGCATCTCAAATAACCTGAGGAGTATCGATATGACACCAACTATAAAAGACGTAGCCAAATTAGCAAATGTTGCCCCTTCGACGGTATCTCGTGTGATTGCTAACAACCCGAAAATCTCAGAAGAAACAACACGTACAGTAAGAAGTGCGATGGATAAACTTGGATACCATCCGAATTACACCGCTAGAAGTCTAGTGAGTAAAAACACTCAGACAATCGGAATTGTGATGCCAAGTTCTGCTGAAAATGTTTTTCAAAATCCATTCTTCCCAGAAGTTATTCGTGGAATTAGTACAAAATCACATGAGAAGCGGTATGGATTATATATGACAACAGGCCACTCCGAAGAGGAAATTGTCAGTGGCGTACATGATATAGTGCAAGGTCGTCGTGTAGATGGATTGGTTTTATTATACTCCGCAGTCAATGATCAACTCATGGATTATTTGTTAGAAAAGAACTTTCCTTTTACTGTCATTGGGAAGCCATTTCAAAACGAAGATCAAATTACTTTTGTAGACAATGATAATGAGCAGGCATCCTTGGAGGCGACGGATCATTTAATTGAACAAGGGCATGATCGAATTGCCTTTGTCGGTGGTGGGATGGAACTTGTCGTTACCGTGGATCGAATTACAGGTTACCGAAAAGCACTTGAAGCAAATCACACTACATTTCGTGAAGACTATATTGTACATCACGAGTTCTTGCAAGAAGGTGGACGAGATGCGATTCGCGAACTAATGTCATTAGAAGAACCACCAACTGCCTTAGTCGTATCCGATGATATTATGGCTTTTGGTATTGTTGGTAGTTTAGAAGAGATGGGACTTCATGTTGGAAAAGATATTTCAATGGTTAGTTTTAATAATGTAATCTTTTCGAAGTTATCTAATCCAGCACTAACTTCAGTGGATATTAATATCTTTCAATTAGGTTATGAAGCAGCGAACTGTCTGTTTGATTTAATTGAGGAAGAAGATGCGAAACCGCGAAAGATCACAGTGCCTCACCAGTTAGTTGTGAGAAATTCATAAAAAGTGTTAGGTGCTTGGAAAAATAAGCATCTAACACTTTTCCTATTTCCCCCAGCATATTGAAAAATGTTATAGCTCGGAAGAATGTGTAGATCAAATTATGAAGTATTTAAAGGAAAATAAATATATTTAATCGAAAGGCAGAAGCTCAAGGAAGGGGTTTCTGCTTTTTTGTGAGAAAGACGTGGAAAAATTTCCATTTTAAATTTTCTAAATTTGGTGTTGTAAAACGCTTTCATATGTTGTACACTTCAACTAAATCGATTTACTAAACCGATTTAGTATAAATCACAATAGATAATATAGTGAGGTATGAGTAAATTATGGGTGAAAAAATGAGAGCGGTTACAATGGCTGATGTCGCGCTGCATGCTGGTGTCAGTAAGAGTACGGTCTCCCAATATTTGAATCATCGATATGATTATATGGGGGAACAAACAAAAGAACGTGTAGCTGCTGCAATTCAAGAGTTAGGATACAAACCCAATATGCTGGCACGTTCCTTGAAAAGAAAAAACAGTACGACAATCGGTGTAATCGTAGCGAATATTTCACATGAATTTTCTACACAGATTATTCAATCGATCGAGAAGTATTGTAACGAACTCGATTATCATATTATCGTTTGTAATGCAGAAGATGATCCGGTGAAAGAGAAAAAGTATATTGAAATGTTAAAAGCAAAACAAGTGGATGGAATTGCGATTTTCCCAACGAGTACCAATGTAGAAATTTATAAAGTATTGAAAGAAGAAAGCTATCCGATGATTTTTATCGACCGTGACGTTGTAGATGCGGGTATATCTTCGGTTATGTTAAATAACCAGAAAGCTTCGCAATTGGCTGTCGAAGAGTTTATCCAAAATGGTTACTCAAGAATGGGGATCATAACGACATCAACGATTAATAATGTTACTCCTAGGGTTGAGCGTATGGAAGGCTTTCGAAAAGCGATGAAGGTTGCTGGGTTACCAGTTGATGAACAACTAATTCGAGGGGTAGAAATCAACCAAATACAATCCGAGCTACATAGAATGATGCATTTGGAAGAGCCACCAGACGCACTACTCGCCGGAAATGATTTAGCACTTATAGAAATTTTGAAATATGTAAAAGCAAATCAACTAAACATTCCTAAAGATTTAGCGGTAATAGGAATAGATGATGTTTCGTTTGCATCCTTCTATAATCCTGAACTTTCAACCATTGTCCAACCCACACAGGATATGGGAAGACAAGCTGCTAAATTAGTTATAGATCAGATTGTAGAACAAAAATTACCAGAAGAATCGATTTATCGATTTGAGCCAACATTAAAAAGAAGACAATCATACTAAAAAGGGGGGATTCAATGGCGATTTTGAAAACGATTACAGAAGAGGTAAGCGAAATAGTTAATCAGGTAGAGGAAAAAGAACTTTCCCAAGTAGCCGAAAGAATCGATCGTTCTGGCCGAGTGTTTATTGCTGGTAATGGTCGTTCAGGTCTTGCAGGTAAAATGTTTGCCATGCGCTTGATGCACCTTGGATACAATGCGTATGTAGTGGGTGAAACGATTACTCCTGGAATTACTGAGAATGATTTGTTGCTTGTTATTTCCGGATCAGGAAACAATAAAACCTTAACGCATTATGCAACGAAAGCAACGGAAGTGAATGCAGATATAGCACTAATATCCACTCGAACTACTTCATCAGTTGGGGAGTATGCAAAGCAAACATTAGTCATCCCGGCTGAAACAAAGAATGATCAAGGTGAACGAAGAACCATTCAACCATTAGGAAGCCCATTTGATCAAGCTGCTCACTTAGTATTGGATAGTATAATCGTTCACCTAATGCAATCCTTTATGAGTCAAGAGCAGCGGCAAGGATTACATGGAAAGCATGCGAATTTGGAATAGGTGGTGAGAACATGAGTGAATTCTTTGGCAAGCACCCAATCGTAGCGGTCGTTCGACATGCCGATGATCAAAACATAGTGCCAATTGGAGAGGCATTATTAGCGGGAGGCATTGATTCCATTGAGGTAACAGCAGAAACACCTGATGCCGATTTATTAATTGAAAAACTCGATAAAGAACTAGGTGATCAGCTTTATATCGGAGCAGGAACCGTGTTAGATCCGGAAACGGCAGAGAAAATGGTGAAAGCTGGAGCTGATTATATTGTTTCTCCAACTCTGAATGTAGAAACAATCAAATCCACCAAACGGTTAGGGAAATTATCGATACCAGGTGCATTCACTCCAACTGAAATATTAGAAGCATATGAAGCAGGAGCTGACTGTGTAAAAGTATTTCCTGCTGGGATCCTTGGTAGCGATTACATCAAGAATTTAAAAGGTCCTTTACCACAAATTCCTGTGATGGTTACGGGTGGAGTCGATTTAGGCAACACCATGAAGTATATAAAAAGTGGTGCTGTAGCAGTTGGTATTGGTAGTCAGCTAGTAAATGCAAAAGATTTGAAAAGGGAAGAAGATTTTCGTCAATTGACAAATAAAGCTACGTTATTTACTAATCTTTTTGAAGGTTAGAATTTATAATTTTATCTAAAAGGGGAGAACACAAAATGAAACGTTTAATGATGTTAATGGCAGTTTTAGTGCTAACGGCAATGATTGCTGCATGTGGTAGTGATGATGGTGAAGAATCATCTGGTGATGGAGATGGTGGCGAAGACTCAATCAAGCTAGTCGCTGCGCATAACCAAACAGATCCAGATAACCCTTACCAAGATGGATTAGAAGCATTCAAAGAAACAGCTGAAGAAGAATCTGATGGTCAAGTGGAAGTAGAAGTACATGCTGGAACAATTGGTACAGAAGAATCAGAGCTAGTTGAGAAACTTCAAACTGGAGCTGCAGATGTTGTATTAGTATCTCCAGGGTTTATGACATCTACAGGAATTGACGAAGTAAACTTATTCGCTTTCCCATACCTTTTCGATAGCTACGACCATTGGGAAAGTGTTGTTCAAGGTGAAGTCGGAGATCAAATGGCAGATATCATTAATGAAGAGTCAGGAAATGATTTCAAACTACTAGGTTACTGGACAGCTGGAGTTCGTCATTACTATGGTAACGAACCACTTGAACAAATGTCTGACCTAGAAGGTAAATCCATCCGTACACAAACGTCTGGTGTTGTATCTGACTTCTGGGAAGAAACAGGAGCAATACCTACACAAGTTGCATGGGGTGAATTATATCAAGGACTTCAACAAAACGTTGTAGATTCTGCAGAGAACGCTTATCCTTATTTCGTTCAACAAGACCACCACACAACGCAAAATGGTCAATATATTACTGAAACAGGACATGACTATACAACTCGCTTTTTATTAGTAAATGGAAACGAGTTTGATCAGTACTCAGAAGAACAACAAGAAATTATTTTAAGTGCAGCAGAAGCATCTGTAGAAGCAGAGTGGGAAGCACTTTACAGTCAAGAAGATGAATTTAAAGATATCGCAATTGAAGATGGCGCGGAAGTGAATGAAATTGATCGCCAGCCATTTATCGATATCGCTGAACCATTACAAGATGAAGCAGCTGAAGAATATGGTGTAACGGAATTACTTGAACAAATTAGAGATGCACGATAATCAAAGTGACTTTATTGGATGGGAAGGGGCACAATGTGTCCTTTCCTTTCATTTAGGAGGTGCAACATGCAAGCAATCGTTAAATACATAGAAAAAACGCAGATTCTAATCGGTCTGGTTGCTCTATGTACATTCTTTTTAGTCATTTTGTTCCAAATTGCCATGCGTTATTTAAGTATATCAGTCATCTGGACAGAAGAAGTTGCGAACTATTCATTTATTTGGGCTGTCTTCATGGGTGCAGCTGTCATGGTTAATAGACGAGAACATTTTAATTTTGATATGTTACAAACCAAGTTAAAAGGCAAGAAGAGATCGATGTTGAACATTTTCAATGACGTAGTTTTATTAATATTCAATATAGCGATTTTCTATTATGGAATCGAAGTTGTTCAACAGTTTTGGGATTATAACTGGGTTGCACTTCCTTCTATGAAAATGGGATATGTTTGGATTTCTATTCCAATCATGGCAGGAACAATGATTATTTATACCATCTCCCATTTAATAACACATGTGAAAAATTTTAATAAAGGGGAGGTGGAATAGATGGGTTATTTACTCGTAGGAACATTTATTTTATTTTTGTTAATTGGAATTCCAATTGCATTCGTTATAGGAATTGTTGCATTGATGGGTATTGTTAGTATTGAATATATACCTGAGATGTCTGTGCCAATGCGAATGATGAACGGGCTTAACTCGTTTGTTCTGCTTGCAGTTCCTTTATTTATACTAGCTGCGAACTTAATGAACTCCGGGAAAATTTCTGAGAAGTTAATTGAGTTTGCTTTAGCTATTGTTGGTTCCATTAAGGGTGGCCTAGCACAAGCAAACGTCTTGGTTTCCATGATGTTCGCGGGTGTTTCTGGTGCTTCTCAGGCAGATACTGCAGGCGTTGGTAAAGTCTTAATTCCAAGCATGAAAAGAAATGGATACGACAATGAAACGGCAGTAGGTATTACAGCAGCCTCTTCTACAGTAGGTGTAATAATCCCACCCAGTATACCGATGATTATATTTGCTGGTTTATCTAATGCATCTGTTGGGGCGTTATTTCTAGCGGGAATCGTACCAGGTGTGTTAGTAGCTCTAGCGATGATGATCTTTGTATATATCATTGCTAAAAAGAAAGACTTTCAAAGTTATGAACGTGTTGAAGTGAAAGAATTCTTTAGACGGATGATTCATGCCTTACCTGCTTTAATAACGCCAATCATTATTGTTGGAGGTATTACAACAGGCTTCTTCACCGCTACAGAATCGGCAGCAGTAGCATCCTTGTACACATTTTTAATTAGTATGTTCTATTATAAAACATTGAAGATGAAACATATGCCGAAAATCTTGTTTGACACGATGGCACTGAGTTCTCTTTCTTTATTCGCCTTAGCGGCAGCAAGTGCACTTGGTGAATTAATGAGTTATTACCAATTAAGTATGCTCGCTCAGGAATTCTTTGCTGATCATGTAGATGCAAGATGGGTGTTTATCTTAATTACAATTGCGTTCTTCCTATTTATCGGAACATTCATGGACGCTATTCCAGCAATGATCTTGTTTGTTCCAGTTATTTTACCTGCAGCTCTTGAATTTGGAATTGACCCAGTACACTTAGGGTTGATTGTTGTTATGACGTTAGCAGTCGGACTGATTACTCCACCGTATGGCTTGTGTCTGTTACTCGCTGCGAAAATCGGGAATTTACCAATTGAACGATCATTTCGTGCGGTAATTCCGTATATGATTATTGTTCTTGCGGTGTTGACATTTGTTGCGTTCTTCCCTGACGTTGCGATGTATATTCCTGAAATGTTAAATCCAGATTTATTTTAGATAGGGTGAGTGAAAATGGCTGAAATGGATAAGAAGAAAGTTGCAGAAGCGGCATTAACCCAGGTAGAATCCGGCATGGTAGTGGGGCTAGGTTCTGGCTCCACCCTTGCCTTTTTCATGGAAGCATTAGGAGAATTAATTTCGGATGACTTCACTGTGTATGGAGTTCCAACTTCTGTAAAAACGGAGAAATTAGCTAGTAAGTATAATATTCCATTAGTTGAATTAACCGATGATCTCGTGATTGACGTAACGATTGATGGAGCAGACCATATTTATGAAGACGGAAGTATGATTAAAGGTGGCGGTGGATCTCTCGTCCGTGAAAAGATTGTCGCAATGCATTCGCAGCGCAACGTGTATATTTCTGATGCCTCAAAGTTGTCTAAGCACGTGGCACAGGTTATTTTACCTGTGGAAATCGTTCCTTTTGGGTATAAACGAACCCAACTAACCGTGGCAAATCAATTAGGAGCGAAAGCGGAGTTAAGAATGCAAGGGGAAGATCCTTTTATATCGGATAATGGCAACTATATCATTGATTGTTATTTAAACGATACCGGATTGTTGAATCGGGTGGATCGTCAGCTTAAGCTCTTAACTGGAGTTGTGGAAACTGGAATTTTCACAGATTTGGCGGATGAAATTTTAATTGCAGATAACGAAGAGGTTTATCGGTATTTATAAATGAGTAAAAGAGGTGAGACAATGAGTGATGTGATAACAATTGGAGATGCGATGATTGCATTTAATCCAACAAAAACAGGTCCGATGAGATATGTTAATACATTTGAAAAAAATATAGGTGGAGCAGAGCTTAACGTCGCGATCGGTTGTTCTCGCCTTGGACTATCTACTTCATGGATTAGTCGATTAGGCAAAGACGAATTTGGCACGTATATTAAAACGTTTGCTCGTGGAGAAAACATTGATGTCAGTCAAGTGAAACTGGTAGAAGGCACACCAACTTCTTTAAATTTTAAAGAAATTATGCCAAGTGGAGACGTGAGGACATTTTACTATCGTGAAAATTCTCCTACCCTAACGATGAAACCAGAAGAACTGGATGAAGAAGCATTCAAGTCGGCAAAAGTATTACATTTAACAAGTATTTTTCCTGCTATTGATGATCAAAATCTAGCGATTACAAAACAGGCGATCAAATTAGCGAAAGACCATGGAGTAAAGGTAGTATTCGATCCAAATATTCGACTTAAATTATGGACAAAGGAAAAAGCTCGTGAAGTAATCTTGGACTTATTACCAGATGTTGATTTATTAATTGCTGGTGATGAAGAGATGAAAATAATTGTGGGTGAATCAGATCCTGATCGAATTCAAGAAAAGTGCCAGCAATTCGATTTTGAGTACTTAATTATTAAACGTGGTGAAAACGGAGCAACAGGTTTTCATCAACAACAAAAAGCAGAAGTTAAAGCTAATAAAGTGAAAAGCGTCGTCGATACAGTTGGTGCTGGTGATGGATTTGACGCTGGTTTTATATATAGCTATTTGAATGGTTATAGTTTAGAGAAGGCACTCCACTTTGCAAACACGATTGGTGGAATGGTAGTAGAGGTCATCGGAGATAATGAAGGGCTACCGTATTTAGAGGAAGTACAAATGCACATGGGTGAAATAGAAAGAATTGAACGTTAGGAGGATACAAATGAAATTACAATTAGCTTTAGACCGTTTAACATGGGATGAAAGTATGCATGTAGTTGATCAAACAAGTTCATCTGTTGATATTATTGAAGTTGGAACAGGAATAATAAAAGAATACGGAATGGCAATTGTTCGTGAAATGCGTAAATTATATCCGAATCATACAATCATGGCGGATATGAAAACCTGTGATGCGGGAGGGCATGAAGCTAAGCAAGCTTTCGAAGCTGGGGCTGACATTGTCACTGTGATGGCTTTCTCTTCTCCTTTAACTATTCAAGACACCATTGATGTTGCTAAAACTTACAGCGGTCGAGTGATGGTGGATTTGTTAGAAGTTAAAGATCAACAAGTCATTGAGAAATTAAATGCTCTAAATGTTGATCTAGTAAGCTTACATGTAGGAAAGGACCAACAGAAAGAAGGCGGATTTGAAACTGGATTGTATGAATTAGTTAAGGGTCAACAATTTGAAGTAGCTGTGGCAGGCGGTATCAAGCTAGATACATTAGATGATGTAATGACAGGAAACCCTGATATCGTAATTGTCGGAAGTGCGATTAGTAAAGCGGAAGATCCAAAATCAGTTGCTGCAACTATACAAAAGAAAATAAGTAGAGAAGTTTAATGCTACGTATCGGAACAGTCGGTACTAGTCCTATTACGGGTAAGTTGATAGAAGCTTCAAAAGAGGTAGATGATGTAGAAGTAGTAGCGGTATGTTCACGTACAGAAAAATCTGCCCACGCTTTTGCGAAAAAGTTCTACGTGGAAAGAGCGTTTACTGATTTAAATCAAATGGCCACTGATTCAGAGGTTGATGCAGTATATGTTGCGACTCCGAACACTATGCATTTTGAACATGTCATGAGTTGTTTGGCAGCTGGAAAGCATGTGTTGTGTGAAAAGCCATTGTTTATGACAGGTGAGGAGCTTGAGCAAGCTTATCAAGAAGCGGACCGCCAAGGCGTCGTTTTACTGGAAGCGATGCGACATATTCACGCGCCAAACTTTAAAAACTTAATGGAGTCTGTTTCAAAAGTAGGGAATATATCTTCCGTTTACTTGCATAGAATTCGCTACTCTTCAAAGTATGACCGCTATCTTGCAGGAGAGATAAATAGTGTATTTTCAAAAGAACTTGGTGGGGGAGCTACAAGAGATCTTGGAGTTTATCCGCTGGCAACTTGTGCGGCTTTATTTGGAGAACCAAATTCTGTTCAATTTACCCCAACACGATTAGAAAATGGAGTCGACGGAGCTGCAACCATTGTGTTGAAATATAACAGGTTTCACTGCACCGTGATGTGTTCTAAAATTAGTACATCCTATAATAAGAGTGAAATTCATGGTGATCAAGGAACGTTAATGATGGATAATGTCGCTCCAATAACTTCTTTGTCCTTCACATCCACAAGTGGGGAGTCAATTGATGTAGGAGTAGAGGATCTATTACCTAATATGAGCTATGAATTAATCACTTTTAGAGACCTTGTTAATCGTAGTGATCTGAGGTCGGACTCTTACAACTATTATCGATCAGTTAGCAGAATCCTGGTGAAGATTCTAGAACAATGTGAGAGCTAATAGAGGCAGGAATACTTCTTAGTATTTCTGTCTTTTTGTATATATAGGTTCAATTCTTTTGACCTATAAAAATTATTTTGAAATAACCGAAAAATAATTCAAATTTCGTGTTTTGTATACAAGTTGCTCATATTCATGCAAAATTTGTTATTATAAATATTATTGATTCTTTAATGAAAAGGAGAATGTGTATGGATTCGAAAACTCATTGCTCCGTTGAAGGATGCTCAGATGCCATTAAGGCTAGAGGATTATGCGTGAAACATTATCAGCGGCTTATACGAAATGGAAGCATTTTTAAACAAGAAAAGTACAAAAACAAAACATGTTCTGTCGATACATGCGAAGAAACTGTTGTAGCAAAAGGGTATTGTAAACATCACTACAATAAATTACGAAGTATGGGGAAGATCGGGACAAAAAAGCGATGTCAGGTTTCGAACTGCAATGAACCTCACCACGCAAAAGGCTATTGCACGCATCATTATTACTTACATATGAAAAAAGCGAATAATTAGTGAGAACCAAAGGGTGATATTCCATCCTTTGGTTTTTTTAGTTTGGTTCTTGATTTTAGTGCTGATTATTTCTCTATAACTAGTTTCGATTAATTGAATATATACCTTATCTAGTTTAGTGTAAAAGAGTACTACATAATATGACAGAAAGAAATCAGGTGTATATATTTGATCAAAATTTACATATTATTATTGTTAGTCATGCTCATGTGGGGGATGAATCTTTCTGCGTTGAAAGTATTGGTCGACGCGATTGACCCGGTTATGCTTACAGGTGTCAGAGTATTTGTTGCTGGTGTTGCTGTGCTTGCGATCTGTAAGTTCATGGGGATCTTACGTTTGCCTTTAAAACATGAGTGGTTGATTATCATCTACATATCTATTTTTAATGTTGTTTTACACCATTCTTTTGTTGCTATTGGGCTGAACATGACTAGTGGGGTTAATGGGGCTCTTATTTTAGGGTTAATGCCACTTGTGACAGTGATGATGACAGTGGTAATTCTTAGACAGAAAGTTTCTTCTTTGAGAACATTAGGTTTCCTTCTTGGTTTTGCGGGGATTGCGGTAACAACTTTGACGGGGGAAGAAGGTTTGGCTGGAATATCTTTAGGAGACTTTATTGTTTTACTAGGAGTTCTTGTTCAAGGGTTTAGCTTTGTATTGATAAGCAAGCTTCAACCAGCTTCCGATCCTAGACTAATTACAGGATATATGTTCATTCTAGGATCGATTTTTGTCTTCCTATTTAGTCAAACATTAGGTTCAGACATAGCTGAACTCGGTAAACTTGTAGATTGGCATTTAGGATTCGTCTTTCTATTTAGTGCTGTTGCTGCAACTGCATTTGGACATATGAGCTATAATTATGCGATTCGAAAGGTTGGCCCTGCTGAGTCAGCTGTGTTTATTAATTTGAATACCTTATTTGCGATCCTAGGTGCTTCTTTATTCTTAGGGGATGTCATTACGTTTTATCATTTAATAGGTTTCATGCTCATTTTGACAGGCGTTTTCTTAGGTACTGGTAGTTTAGAGCATATGTTACACAAACGTAAAATGAAAAATGTTTAACACCTTAACAAATCAGGAAAACTGTATATATAAACCAATTGAGGTGGTGTTGAATATGACTGAACGTAAAAAAGATCGTACAGAAGAAGGCAAGAGTATAGATGAAAAACGTCAAAGTGTCTACGAGGAACGTAGAACAGAGTTGCATCAGTTTAAAGACGAACAGTTAGTAGACGATATTCCTTTAGAAGAAGTTAAAATAGAAGAACAAAACCAGAAGCAGAAAAACAAACCATATTCACAGAGTACGTCGCAGACGGAAAAGAAATATAAGAATAAGGAAAAGAAAGATAAAAAATAGAGTAGTGAACCTGTCTTCTATCGAATGGATAGAAGGCAGGTTTTTTACATACGAATTTATTTGGACAAATCTTTCCCTGCTATAAACCTTTCAAACACTTCTTTTGATGTGTAAGTAGGGGTGAAGTCGAACTCCTGCTTTAGTTTCGTGTTATCTAATACTGGGCGGTAGCGAAGAAAGTCTACTTGTTCGGGGCCGTACTGGGTTAGGGATAATTTTTTTAGAACCTTTAAACTACTAGTAATTAGTGGTGCAGGAATGCGTATTACTTTTTTGTTTAACGATTGAGCTATGTCATCAATGGTCATTTTTCCGTCCCTTGCAACATTGAAGATTCCCGTTTTCGGACTGTTAATGGCTAGTGCTAAACATGCTACAATGTCTTGGTCCCAAATGAATACAAAGGGGCTGTCAGAGCCTTTAATTCCGAGTAACTTCTTCTTTTTAAATAGATCCGTTATTTGATTATTCACGTTTTCCCCAAGAATAGTGCCGATACGAAAGATGACTTGTTCTAACTCGGGATGGTTTTCTCGGTAGACGTGAAGCATTTCTTCGACTACTCGTTTGTGATAAGAATATGCGAATGTTTGGTTTCCTCTTATGGAATCATTTTCTGTCAACCACTCTGGGTGGTCTCTATGGTAGCCATAAGTAGCACCACTTGACGAGATGATGACTCGTTTTACATGGTTATTCACACATGCATCGAGGATATTTTTCGTACCGCCAACATCTACTGCGTATTCGAAGTCCCGATTGCTTTTTTTACCTGGGGTGACGATGGTTGCAAGGTGAACTACTGTGTTAATTTCATTTGATTGAATAACTTCATTTACTTGGTTTGAACGCACATCTAACTTTACATATTTTGTGTAGTTGTCTAACTGAAAATCAGGTGATTCTTTTATATCGGTCGCAATAATGTTCCAAGGTTCTGGGCGTGATTGGTTTTCTTTCATTAAAATTTTTCACGAGTTGACTGCCGATATAGCCCATTGCGCCAGTGACTAATACATTCATGAGACTTCTCCTTCTGTAAGTTCTTCTTTCGGTGGACGTTTGGACCAAAAGCTTGCTAGAGTTAAGCCGGCAATAATGTGCCAAATCGCTCACCAAGCCGCTACTATTGCCATTCCTCCAAGTCCATCGAAAAAGTTAAAGATTAGAATTAAACCTAGTCCGGAATTTTGAATCCCAATCTCAATGGCAATCGCACGTCTATCTTTTTCTTTCAATCCAAATGTTTTTGCGGAAAAATAGCCAATTCCTATTGCTAAAAGATTGTGTAAGAATACGGCAAAAACTACCATCCCTACAAATTCTATAAAGTATCCAAAGTTTGCTGCGAGGGCTCCAAGGACAAATAAAATGAAAAAGACGATGGAGAATTGTCGCATCCTTTTGCTCGCTTTTTGGGACCAAGCCGGATATTTATAATTTACCCACATTCCTATCGTCAGAGGCACACCTAATAAAATGAACACTGTTACAAGCAAATCGAGTGGATTGATCGTAAATGTTCGTAAGATTTCATTTGTGGGACCATACATAGACCCCCAGAATATAGTGTTTAATGGTGTCATGAAAATGGCAAACACGGTCAATACTGCTGACATGCTAATCGATAAAGATGTTCTACCTTTACTAAAATGTGCTAGAAAATTAGAGAGGTTTCCTCCTGGACAAGCTGCGACTAAAAACATTCCTAAAGCGATACTTGGTCTTGGCTCTAATATAAGTACTAGTAGAAATGTTAAAGCTGGTAGCAATAAAAATTGTGCTGTTAAACCAATAATGAAAGGTTTAGGTGTTTTTAAGGTGCGTTTGAAATCATTCGGTTTTAAATCTAATGCCACACCAAACATAATAAAACCGATTAAAATATTCATCAGTAAGAGGGTGGTGGCATTGAAATTAAGCTGTACCTCATCGATTCCCATGGCTTACTTCCCCTTTGGTTCAGCATGCATGTTTTTAAAGTATCTTAAACCTGGTGCCCACATATGTTTCACTGGATCAACATCCGCATGGATTACTGTCGGTTGATCTGCTTGAAGGGCAGCTTGTAATGCTAGTTTATATTCATGCGGATCATTCACGCGTGCACCAATAGCCCCCATACTTTCAGCTAACTTATCGAATTGAATTTCACCAAGGTCGGAATTAATATTCTCCGATTCGTCGAGTGATTTTTTGACAATCGTTTTCACTGGGCGTAACGAGAAATCTTGACTCATTTTCACCATGCCCCATTGTTTATCGCATACAACGATAAAGATTATTTTTAATTTATTACGAACCGCTGTTTCTACTTCTTGCGGATGAAAGCCCATCGCACCGTCTCCGGTAATGCATACAACCGGCTTGTTCGGCCCAGCTACTGCAACACCTAAGGCTTGCGCCACTCCAGCACCGAGCATTCCAAATTTAAAAGTGGAGAAGAGTGAACCGGGTTTTTCTATGGATGAATAAAAGTTTGCCCAAATCGTCGTATTGCCCCCATCTGCGACAATTGGGGTGTCAGAAGGTAGGACTTTATTTGCAAGCGCTGCAACAAGAGCCGGATTCATCGGTGTTTCTAAGTCTTCTAACTTTTGATCAAGCTTTTTACGGTTACGATTTTTATCTTGGACAAAAGGTTCGATTTTTTGTTTACGTTGATTTAAATGGAGTTGATCTTTTTGTTTAACCAGTTTATGAAAGAGTACTAGTAGAAACTTTTGAATATCTGCCTGAATAGCTAGCTCTACTGGTTTATTTGCTCCTAATGTAGAAGGGTCAATATCCACTTGTATTACTTTTTGATCAGCATTCCAATACGGAGCTTTACCCCACCAATCGGTTTCTCCAACTCGTGAACCAAGAATCAGCACGACATCCGCTTCTGTTCTAATTTTAATATTTGTTTCGATATGAACCATTGGCATGTTCAAGTCATTACTTTCTCGCATCACACCTCGACCAGCCCAGCTCGTTGTTACCATCATCTGCATGAGGTCCGCAACTTTTTCTAGCTGATCGTATGCTTGTGCATGAATCACACCACTACCAGCGTGTATAATTGGAAATTTTGCTTGAAGTAATAGATCTACGGCCTCGTTTAGTTGGGCTTCGGAAGGTTCAGGATTTGTGTGTAGGCGATACTGATGTCGGTCCCACAAGTTTACAGGGTCTTTGAAGCTTCCATTAATTATATTTTCAGGAATATCAATATGCACGACACCAGGTCTGCCGTTATAACATTCACGAAGGGCCATGCGCATTAGTTCTGGAATTCGGTCAAACGAAGGCACGGCGACGCTAAATTTCGCAAATTGTGAAATAGTATTTGTTTGGTCAAAACATTGATAGGTTCCATTGCGATCAGGATACATAATTCCGGTTCTTCTGGAACTTGTAATGACAAGGACTCGGTTACCTTCTGCTTGTTCGACCACAAGCCCTGGTTAAATGTTTGCAACCCCAGGCCATTACTCGCCATACACACTCCAAGATTTCCTGTTGCACGTGCATAGGCGCCTGCCATATGTGCAGCGCTTGTCTCGTGGCGAGGGGTAATTAAATCAATTTGATGGGGTTTTAAGTTCGAATAAAACCCAAAGTAGGTCCCATCAATAATTCCAAATATCTTTTGCACCTTTTATATTTGAAGCATTTTTGCTACTACTTCTCCGCCAGTCATTTCAGCCATTCGATCACTCCTAAGTTAATTTGTTGGAAGACGCTAAGGTAAAAGCTTTTTATATAAAATATGGATGTCCTTTTCTGTTGGAATTTGTCTGTTTGTTAAAATCCCATTTCCTGATCGTGCATCTTGTGTTAGTTGAGGGATGGCTTTTTCGAGTTCTTCGTCTGTGAAATACGCTTTTCCTTGATCATAAGTAGCAAACTGATTGTTTAAATCTAGAACGCGTTCTACTACATCTTGCGGATGGTGTTCTTTGCGTTCTGGGTAAAGAATTTTAGCGATTTCTCGGATGCGTTTTTTGGATGATGGAGTAGAAAAGTCTAAAACAAAAGGTAAAAGCATGGCGACACTTAATCCATGTGGAACAAAAAAATCTAGCTCCAAGAGGTCTGCCAGCAGCATGGGCCAAATTAGTTGAAGCGTTTGAAAAAGCAATTCCGGCATTTGCACTAGCGATTAATAACTCTTCTTTTGCGTTAAGATTAGATGGGTCTTGATACGCAATGGGTAAGTAATGGTTGATACCTTCTATTGCTTTTCTAGTATAATCATCTGTTAGTTTTGTTGCTTTTGTGGATAAGAAAGCTTCGACTGCATGAGTAAGTGCATCCATTCCTGCATAAGCTAAAACATTTGCAGGAAGGTTCTCCATTAAAGAAGCATCTAAGATTGCGAGGTCTGGGATGAGATCGTGGTGACCAGGGTTATGCTTGATGTTCGTTGCTACATCTTAATTTTATTCACATCTGAACCAGTACCAGCAGTTGTAGGTACTGTGATAAGGGGTAGACGGTCAATTTTATCTAACTGGGGTACATCTTGAATGGAATAGGAAGGATTTTTTTCTTGAAAGGAGGTGGCTTTAGCTAAATCCATCGCGCTACCACCGCCAATTCCAATAATGCCATCCACATTATGTGTTCGAGCAATTTCGGTTGTATGACTAAGGTGATTACTTGTCGGTTCACCTTGATAGTCTGTGAAAATAATGTGATAGGTTTTGAAATTCTTAAACATCTCTGTGAATTTGGCTTCCAAATAATTATTATGTAACGCACTTTTACTTACGATCATTAATACTTTATTTAGTCTAATTTCCTCTAGATAATGGGATAGCTTATGAATGGCGTACACTTCTACTTCGATACGTGATGGTAAGTCCAACCTCATTTGTTCACACTCATTTAACTATATGTATGCGCTTTCAAAATACTTATTCACGATAATAGAATTCTATCTTAAGTATAACGAAAGAAGGAGGAAAACTACAAGATATTATTTTAAAAACTCAAAAAATTCAGAATAAAACTTAACTTTTTATTTTTTGCTTCGAATGTTCGTAATAAGAATCCCGCTTAATATAAATATACTTCCTATTAATATATTCCATGTAATGATTTCATCTAGTAATAACCATCCAAAAAATATCCCGAACACTGGAACAAGTAGAGAAGGCATGGTTGCCCCAATTGTATCTACGACGCTTAATAGCATAAACCACACGGTGAAGCATAAAGCAGAAGCTAATACACCTGTGAATACGACGTAATAGATACTATCAAATGTCCAATTGATGGTTGCATCACCCTCAGCTAGAAATGCAACTATTGAAATTGCGATTGCACCGAAAAGCATTTGGTAGGCGTTTACTTGTAAACGTGGAAGTTTATTTAAGAAGATTCGATAGTAAATATTAGAAAAAGCCCATGAAATTGCAGCGATCACTATTAAAAATTCACCAAATAGAACTTCAAGTGTTACATTTCCAAGGAGATCTGAGAACAATATAATGGCTAAACCAAACATTCCGATTACTAAGCCTGTCCAACGTATTTTAGATGTTTTTTCTTTTAAAAGAAGATTTGCTAAAACTCCACTCCAAAGAGGCATAGAATATAGTAAGAGGGACGACTTCCCTGCATCAATGAACTTTAAGGCATACATAACAAGTAAAAATACGATTGCAGTTTGAAGCATACCTAAAACCAATAAGTGAAAAATTTTATCTCGAGGAGGTAACCCTAATTTATAGATCATCACAACAAGAACCATAACGATCGCACCAAGGCCAAAGCGAAAGGCTGAGAAAGTAAACGGCTCCATATAAAGTAACGCATCTTTCATTAGAACCCATGAATAACCCCATATGATAGTAATAATTAGTATTAAAACCCACTGAATTGATTTTCTTTCCATCGTTAATCACACCCAACTTTTCACAAAGTATAGCATAATATGCAATGTTTTGATTTTTAAATTTTCTGAATTCAACATTGCTATTCGACACATTTTTCACTATAATTGTTCATATGTTTAGTGTAAGCGCTTACTTGATATTTTTATAAAATTTTGTGAGGAGAAAATTAGGATGTTAAAAAGCGTTACTTCATTTTTTGATCGAATGGTCCAGCGTTATTTACCTATTGCATTTTTTATTCGCACTTATTTTAACAGTCGTTGTATTTATTTTAGGACTTATATTTACTTCAAGTGGACCGGTCCAAATGGTCGAGCATTGGGGGACAGGCTTCTGGGATTTACTAGCATTTGCGATGCAGATGTCACTGATCGTTGTTACAGGGTACATATTGGCTAACACGCCATTAATTAAGGGGTTTCTTATTAGATTATCTAATTTTGCAACTTCACCCGGTAAAGCGATAATACTTGTGACAGTCGTCGCATCACTAGCATGTTTAATTAATTATGGTTTTGGGTTAATTGTCGGCGCCTTATTATCACTCCATGTGGCAAAACGTGTTCCATCCGTCGATTACCGAATTTTAATTGCTGCTGCTTATAGTGGGTTCTTATTGTGGCATGGTGGCTTATCAGCTTCAATTCCTCTTACGATTGCACAGACGATCACTTTTTAATGGATACAGTTGGCAGCATACCGATTACAGAAACCTTATTTAGTCCAATGAATATCTTCATTGTGATTATTCTATTATTGACACTTCCAGTTATGAACTGGTTAATGCATCGAACGAGTGAAAATCCAACACCTGTAGACCGAGAATTTTTGAAAACGCAAACGGAATTTACGGAAACAGAAGAAGTTAAAGCAAGGGCGGATATGACCCCAGCTGAAAAACTAGAGAACTCCACGATTATATCCATGATTATTGGTGGTCTCGGTTTAGCGTTTGTGGTTTACCACTTTGCAAATAACGGCTTAGATTTAAATATCAATATTGTAAACTTCACGATGTTATTTTTAGGGATTATTCTTCATGGTAACCCGCGCAAATACTTAGACATTGTTTCTGATGCTTACAAAGAATAACGACATTTGTTCTGAGAGTCCAGAAGCAACCATCATGCCCATAATCCCCGCATAAAATGGGAATTGAATAATAATTCCGCCAGCATTTTTTACTTAAGGGATATCATGGGCTTCTGTATGATTATCTTGATTTGGAGTTTCATCCCGATCGCAATCGGCTTACTGTTGTTTTAATGGAGAGTAAGAACCGGTTTAGTTTCTAAAATTGTACCGAGTATACGCACCTTGATTAAAATGTCTAAGAGTAGGGTAATATGACAATAAATAAGAAAGGTGTGGTAAAATGATCGGTGGTATTTTTAGAGGTATTTTCAAGTTATTTATATTCAAAAAGATATTTGGATTTATAAAGAATCGTTTTAGTGGAAATAAGAACAATCGAGGAAACGGTCAGTTTTAAAATATTAGCAGGAATCCACTTGAAAAAAGAGTGAATTCCTCTTTTATTATAATTCACTGTAATCAATATGAATCTCTACGATACCAGAAGAAGGAGGTGCGATAATAGATGGATTAAAATAAAGGGTTATATAGTCTTGGTGTATGGTGAATGGAATGTCTTCTCTAAGTAATTCCGCCGCAACCGTTTCCCATTCTCCTTCATAAAGTGTATCTGAAAGCGAATGGTCTTGTATTTGGTCCATTACTTGTTGGTGGAACTTAGATTCCTCTACATCTAGATTGCTAATCAATTCTTTAACAGGAATCTCGCGTTCTTTTATTAGATCATAATTTAATGTTTTTATTTCGTAAACTCCTTGTTGCTCACCTTCATAAATGAATTCTTCTGCTTTGAGAGAAATAAATTCTTCATTCCAAAATGTTGGTTCATCTAAGATGAGATCAATTATTTGATCAGAGGCTTCCCCTTGGTAATTAAGAATAGTCTCTTCGACATGCTCCCAGTTATCTATAAATGGTTCTACAAACTGTGCTGAGATAAGGGAATCCACATCCTCGTTTTCAATTATAGGGTATTGGTATAAAAAGCGTAATCTTGCTTCTTCAACCGTTGCTAACCTTTCATATAGTTCTAAGTCATAATACTGGCCTTCAAGGTTTCGTTCTTCGTCAATTATGGCAGACTCATTTAGAGTTTGTTCTATATTCTCATTGCTCGATACATACTCTTCTTTTGCAAGATAGGATAGATTTCCTGTTTCTTGTTCGATTGCATGAATCATACGCTGATCAAGTCTAGGTCTCCATATAAAGTAAGAGGATCCCTCATATTCCGTAGTGTCTAATAATTCTCCCGAGCTTCCCGTATTATCTCCGTTCCGTTCTGAGATAAATTGTTGTATGTCATTCAATTCTGTAAAGTCGTCTTTTGTTAAGTTAATAGGGTACTGGTCAGCCATTTGAAATTCATGACCATCGAGTTTCCATTCTTGATCAGGTTGACTTAAATGAAGGTTATACGTACCCGCTGGACTATTTCCTGCTTCATCCCCGAGTTTAATGAACGATACTAAAAGGTTATTTTCTTCCTCACTCAATTCAAATCGCGTATCGATAGAGAGGGGTGTTGCTAATCTACTTGAATGATTATTTGCAATAATATCTAAGATTCGATTCATTTGAGATTGAATGAATTCCTCTGTTGCGATGTCAATTAAATACGTCTGCACGGTTTCCTCTATGTAGTCATAATCTTCTGTAGCACTTTTAGGATCATTAATGATCGAGAGAAATTCTTCTTGATCATATGAACCATCTAACACCAACTCATTTTGAACTTCGTGTATCTGGGTATATAAATTTTCGAGCAGTGTAAGTGTTACACCAAGTGCCTCTTCTTGATTTAAAGCAATTTTTTCTGTTTCATTGCTTTCTTGTTGGTCAACTTCGGATTCGTTTGTGGATTTTTCCTCAGTTTGTTCTGACTCTACCTCGCGTTCGCTTAAATCTTCTTGGTCAGAACAACCGATTAAATGGAATAAAAATAATAATACAGTTAGTAGCCTCATAAGTTAAAACAGTCCTTTCCCATGCAGTTATAGGAATCAAAGGAAAATCCTGATTTAAGTATATCAGACTTTAGTAACGAACTATATCAAAATTAGGAGTACTAGATAGGGTTGTGTAGAAAAATGGAGGTTAATCTGAAATGAAAATGCTTGAAAGGAGCTTTTTTAATTCTCTTTTACCTAAATACTCATCGGTTAAGATAGGCTTCAGGTCATACTTTCTTACTTCGTCTATGATGACAGGGGAGAGTTCTAAGCTCAGTAGTAATTCATATGCCTTTGTAAGGGAAGAGAGGCTTAAAAACCATTGTACTTGAGGAACAGTAATGTATTGATCAAAAATCATACAAAAGTCAATTAAAGCATCTACATGTGCTTGACCATCGAATGTGTGACAGCTTGGACAGTTCCAGCCTGATTTTGGGGTTTCTTCTAGCCCGACATAGTGACACATGGAACAGACGATCCCAGGTTTATAATTGGATATACTAAAGTCATGTTCTTTTAAAAAGGCCGCTGGATCAAAAGGTTGATACTGATTCATAAGAATAGATTCTAAAGAATTTGGATTCATCTTTTATCCCTCATTTCTATTATTTTTATTAGTTTATAAAATACAGAGAGGATAATCAAATAGCGTTAAGTCGTTTATATTACCTTATTTTTCACAGGTGTATCTGAACCTAACAATCCTAATACGTTTTAGGTTAGTTATTTTCATTAAGGGTAAATTTAAAAATATATATAATAAATTTCCATGTTTAATTTTATGGCTGTAAAGGAATCAAGTATAGATAGAAGCACCTATTTTTTTGTCTCATAAGAGTAACCTGAAAAAGTGTTATGATTGTGGATGAGAAGAATAGAAGGGGTGCTTTATGAGAAAAGTATTTGTATTATTACTGCTTATTTTAATTAGTATGTTGGTAGCGTGTAGTTCAAATGGAGATCTTCAAGGTGTGTGGGAAGGTGACCAATACGATCTAGAAATTGATGAAGATGTGATTAGTATTGTTGGTCATGTTCCTCTTGAAATTGAGTATGAGCACGTTTCTGGTGATGAATATGAAGTAACTTTCTTAGATGAAACAGAAACGATTGTTTTGGAAGTGGATGGAGATCAATTGACTATGGAATCTGTTTTTTCTGGTGAAAGTGAAGTGTTTGAAAGAGCTGAATAATTGGTATAAAGGAGGAAAAGTTATGTTATCTGGAAAAAGTCCTGGTTTAGCAGTTGTACTATCATTTTTCATATCTGGACTTGGTCAAATTTATAATGGTCAAATTATAAAGGGACTAGTTACGATCGGAATCCAAGCTATTAACGCGGTATTAATGTTTGTCATTATTGGTTTTGTCACTTATTTCCTCGTGTGGGTTTGGGCAATGTATGATGCGTACAAAACGGCAGAACGAATCAATGATGCTTCTGGAAAAGGAAGTAGTTTTTAAATAGATTAACATAAAAATGCTTCATGACTATGTATCAGGTCATGAAGCATTTTTTAGTAATTTTAAAATGGAAAGCTATTGTAGAGCATAGATTCTAGGCCAACAATAAAGTCCATCATAAACGTATTTAAGAAGAAATAGACTATTAGTGATGTTAATACAACTGTTCCAAGAGCTAAGTATACATTTTGACCTGTTCGATCAACTGCAGATGCATGTTCATATACCAAAATGGTTGGAATAATATATAAGAATAAAAATAAAGTGCTTGATGTTAGGACAAGAGTGAAGACTGGTGCGCCAGCTAGCCCTGCGATTATAGCTACTGCATGTACAGCTGTTAATGGCACTGCTAAACTTCCAAACTGTGAAACTATTGTTTTAAAAGTAGCCGTTGACTTAGCCAATTTCATCATCACAACGATACTTACAAGCGCCGTTGCTAGTAAAAGTAATGTGAAGAACATTAATCTTGAGTTAATCGCGAAAAATGGTAAAGATCCACCGAAATTACCCATGTAAGTAGAGTAAAGTGAATTAACTAAGAAATAAATGCTTAAGGACAATGTTAAAGCGTACAACACGATGGTGATTAGGCTATTTAAAAAGTGGTTATCATTTGTGGATAGACCATCTGTTGGATTTTTTAATAATCCGGTAAAATAATTTCCATAATCTTTTAATCCGTTTTGTACTTGAGCTATTCTTTCATTTTGTGGGACAGTAGTTGTAGCTGCTGTTTCGCTTGCTGCTGTAGCTTCCTGGTGTGACTGTTGATTCGAGGCTTCTAAAGCACCTCCGCACGACCCGCAAAACTTTCCTTCTGATTGTGTCTGATTACAGTTTGAACATACTAACATATTTTATTCCCCCTTGAGTTAATCTCTTTGAGTTTCTAGGTAGTCAATTTCCGTTATATAAAAGTCGCCATCTTCAATCACAGTATATGATTTCATTCTGTCGTAATCTGTTTGAACGTTTAAGTGATTCGTAAAAATAAAGCGTTCATTCGTTGTAACTTCGTATACACCTTCACTAATCTCTTCTGTGCTTATAATTTCATTTTCAGTAAATTCATAGGAGTAAGCGGAGTCCTCTAAATCATCTACATACGTCTTGATCTCTTCGTATGCATCACTATTGTAGTCGAGCATGTTTTCAACTTGTGAAAAGTCTTTATTATTGACGGTATCCTCATAGTTGTCTCTAAATGCGAGAATATGTTCGCTAACTTGATCGAGTTGATCATTCTCAACCGCGTTTTCATCAGAAGTTTGATCGATCTCGTCTTCTTCTGTTGTTGACTCATCTAAAGCTGTTTCTTGATCAAAGTAAAAAGGTAGTCCGAACCATCCGCCAGGGTCGTTTTGGGTAATTGTATCGGAAGAAATCACGTCACCATTTTCTGTCTGTAGTTCAGCATGTAATTCTACTTCTTCTTCAGTAGGAAAAGGTCCTAATTCGTCAAATTCTTCTAGTGTTTTACCAGTAGATTCTCCGTTTACGAATAACTCTGCTGAAGGTTGGTTCGTATCAATTCCATATACATTTCCATCAAAATTCATATAAATTTCTTGTTCTTCATTCGGATACGTAGTAAATTCTTGTTCGTGTTGAAAGTCTCCGAACATGGATTGTACTTCTCCTGCTATCGTGTATTCACCTGGATATATCGTTGCGATGGAGCTAGGTTCATCAGCATCGATGGTAGATTCCGCCCCATTAAAGGTTATTTTTGCGTCGTTCATAGAGCTAACCACTGTAAGTTGTTCAGGTTCAGCTCGAAGATTGTATGAGGTAAAAAGTCCGAAAAGCTCTTTTTCTGGTTTGACGGTAAATAATTTTCCACCATACACACTTTGGAATTCCCTACTTAAATTGCTGCCAATGTGACTTTCTTCTTCTAATAATGCTAAGTATTGATCTTTAATGGCATTCCATTCATTTTCTTTTATGTATTGAAAATAGGAGATTTCATCAATTGCTGCAGAGGAGTCCAGTTCAATCATGGAGAAAAACGATGCCTCGTCATTTGCTGCAATAGCTTCGTCCATTGCTTGCAAATCTTTTGATGGATCATAGTAAGCTTCTAATCCTTTGTAGGCACCGAAAATTACTACTATTAAACTAATTAATGATGCGATAGTAAGCTTAGATGTCTTACTTAATGTTTTTTTAGCTTTAGGGGTAGCTCGAGTTTGCGGTGATTTCGGTTTGTTTGTTGGTAATTCTTGTTGAGAAGATTGATTTAACGAGGAACCACATGAGGTACAAAAAGAACTGTTATTATCAACTTTATACCCACACTCCGTACAAAAATTCACATTTATTCACCCTTTCTAAGAATAATAGACTGATTATATTGTCTTATATATTCTAAGTATAGCAGAATGTTACATGATTTGTAAGGAGTGTGGGATTATTTACACTGTTTTTATATAACGCATGACGACAACACCTAACCCAAGCATGAATGTAGAGCCTACAAACCAGGTTAAGGGGTCAGAGAATAGAGATGAGCTTGAAGCATTTGCGATTTCCTCATTCGGATTTGACTCTTCCGTTTGAGCAGAATCTACTTGTTCCTCTTCGTCTTCTTTAGAATCTGTATTTTGTTGACTGGTACGGATAGTTAAAGGTGTTGCTCTGATCGTATCGAATTTATTACTGTTTGATCCAAGTAGCTCAAGGTCAAAGGATTGTCCGTCAGTGTCTTCTTCTAACTCTTCCTCTAGATTCTCTTCCTCATTTTCAGCTAAATCATTTTCTAATTCATCTGATTCTTCGGATTGATCTACAAGGTCATTCGTATTTTCATTTTCAGAAGTGTTATTTTCCTCAGAAGTAGTGGCAGAATTTTGATTGGAAGTATTGCTGTTATTTTGGTTCGTAGTCGAACTAGATTGGTTGCTAGTATTAGATGAAGATTGATTACTAGTTGAATTACTAGAGTTAGAACCAGAATTACTTGTGTTGCCAGATGAATTGTTATTTTGGTTAGAGGATGAATTGTTTGAATTAGAATTTGAATCAGAAGAATCGTTTGAGTTATTATTCGATTCTTCTTCAGGCTCGGGTTCAGGTTCTTCCTCAGGTTCAGGTTCCGGCTCAGGTTCAGGTTCTGGAGTTGGCTCACTCGTGTAAACTGTCAGTGTTCTGCCGGAATTGAGTTCAAAAGTTTCCCCGTTTGAAGTCGCGAAGGAGCGACCTGAAATGCTTACGATAAAACTACCACCATTACTATAATAACCACTAATAGAGTCGTCAGAACCACAGTTTTCTGGGTAGGCGTATGAATTTTTATGTAGGTCTCCATCGATTGAAAGCACACATGGATTCTCTTCTGCGTTCACTTGGCTAAAAGTTATGAAACTTAAAACTATAACGGTGAATATGAGAGATAGCTGTCTCAAAATAAATCCTCCTTATGAATTTTTATTATCATTCTATTTCATGTTTATGTGTTGGTTTATGTGGATACTATTCCCATTATCCAATTTTATGAGGAAAGTTGCAAGTAATTGTCAATATTTCACTTGATATTAGGTATCTAATCTAGTATGTAATGAATGGTTCCGGCGGGAAAGTTGTTGAATCGGGCGGAGTGATTTGTAATGCCGGCAATAGAGTAATGGATTTAAGCGGAAGAAGAGTTATGCCGGCAAAGAGTGCGAACGCTACAAAGACATGGCACACAATCTTTAGAATAAGAAAAACCTTGCGAATTATTTCGCAAGGTCTCCGAATGAAAGTCTATTCTTTTACTAAGTGAATCAAATGCCAAGCACCTTCTTTTATAATAGGTTCGATATTTTTAACTTTTAGATCAGCTGATTTTGCTAGTTGTTGCATTTCAACTTGAGACGGTAGGCTGAATAGGTTGTCGTGTGCTGTAAAGAATGCGTTGAACGAGTTCACGAATGCTTCACCAAATTTAGCTTCTGTAACGGGAGTCATAATCGAGATTTGTCCTCCACTTGGAAGCCATCCGGCGATTCGTTGAAGGGTAGCTTCGCGTTCGTGATTTGGGATGTAGTGTAATAGATTATGCATGAGGACGACATCTACCGCTTCTCCTTCTAAACTCCAATCTGCTAAATCGACATTTTCAAATTGAATGTTAGAGATTTGTTTTGATTGTGCTTTTGCGATTTCGATTACGTCTTTATTTAAATCTACGCCGATTACGGTAGCTTTCGGATATTTGTGTGCAATCGCACGCGTGTAGCCACCAGTGCCGCAACCGAGATCTACAACCACACCGTCTTTTCTAGAACTGATCATTTTTAGCACTTGTTTGTAGGCGAAGTTTTCTAGAGTCGCTGACGTGTCTGCAACTGTTTTACCAAATCGCTCATGGTCAAAGTGAGCTCGTCCTTCTTTCTTGATATAATCTGGGTACGCTAGAATAGTAGGAATATGAAGCTCCATCATTTCTTTTAAAAGTGCCCCCACTGCATGACTCGTTCGATCATCTAGGAACTCGCCGCAATTCTTTTTCGAAGTTTTATATTTACTTCCTTTTTTCTTTACATGACCAATTGCTTCACCAACTTCTACCCATCTTCTGACAAGGTCTTCTTCGTAATTATATTCCTTACTAACTTTTTCTACAGTTTTTCCTTTTTTGAAAGCTTTAAATAGTTCGGTTTCATAGCCGACATAAACATGCCACACACTTAAAAATGGTTCATTTTTCTTCATCCATTTATGTGCGTAATAGGCGTCTTTCCATTTTTTAATATTCATTTTAGTTCTCCTCCCATGGGTAATCCTCAGTGCGGTTGAATAATGGACATTCTCGTTGGGCTTGGCTTAATGTTGCTTTTCTTGTAGGAAGTCCACCAATTTGGATTAATCGGTCTTTATATGTGAATGGTTTCATACCAAGGCCAGATACGTTAAGAACTTGTTTATAGTGAATGAATGGATCTAGCTCCATTCGTTTTACAGCTCTTGCGCGATTTTTTTGAATGAATGCGCCTTGATAAGAATATGCATGTGCTGATAAGTTGCTTAATTGTAATAAAAATTGCGATCGTTTACGCCTTACGTCTTCATAATGCTTTAGTAAATTTGTCTGATTAAATTGTTTAGTTTGTTTCATCCACCCTAAGAGCATCCCTAAAATATCC
This sequence comes from Halalkalibacillus halophilus DSM 18494, assembly GCF_000423105.1. Lineage (GTDB taxonomy): Bacteria > Bacillota > Bacilli > Bacillales > Alkalibacillaceae > Halalkalibacillus > Halalkalibacillus halophilus. The sequence continues at coordinate 432,268 of NZ_KE383978.1, forward strand.
GCATCTTGAATTGCCATATTCATTCCTTCACCTGCCATGGGATGAACGGTGTGTGCTGCGTCACCTAAAACGGCAACATTGTTTTGAACATACCGGTCTATATGGTATTGGTAGGGGATCATCAGTTGAATTTTAGAATAATCTTTAAGGGTTTCTACATAACTTTTTAAATCAGGTGCTAGATTAGAAAATCGTTCGTGAAAATATTCAATTCCTTTTTCTTTAAAGGATTTATACGTGTCTTTTTTTATTTTAAAAACGGTACGAACTTCATCTGGTAAAGGGAAAAGCCCTAAAAATTCTTGGTCCGTTGTAATGATTCTTCCTTGTGTTAGTGGTGCGGGTCTTGGAATCGTGACCGTTAAGAAATGATGATTATAATAACTTGGGTCAAATGTTGCTTCGATACCGTCACGAGTAGGGGAAGCGCGACCTTCCGCACCTACATAATATTGCGCCTCGATGTTGTATTCGTCTTTACCTTGTTTGACGACTGCCTTACCATTTTCAAATCGAAGAAAGCGAGTCGGCTTTTTATAAGTGAAAAACGCATCATACTTATACGCTTCTTCTAGTAATATTTCCTTCAGCCGCTCATGTGGGATCATTAAGGCGAAGTTAGATTGTGTTGGTAAAACAGTGTAATCCATCTTTGCTTTTGCATGTTTATTTAAAAATTCGTAATCACGGTCAAGTTCATGAAAGGAGAGGTCAGGAAGCTTATGTCCACTTTCTAATACTTGATCTATAACCCCAACATGTTCTAGTATTTCGAGTGTTTTTGGCTGTAGTAATTCTCCTTTATAAATGGGGGAGTCTTTTGGCATTTGTTCGACGACAGTTACGTTGATTTCATGTTGAACAAGTAACACGGCTAACGTTAACCCGCCAACGCCTCCTCCGCTAATTAATACTTCTGTTTTCATTCACATCCCCCTAGTTCTTTCTCATGCATTTAGTTAGCTATTCCTTTTTATGCCTTCTACTAAACTTCGACATTATTTGGACAGTAATTTACAACAAAAAAACGTTTGCCCAATTATGAGCAAACGTTTCTTCCTATCTATATGGTAATTAAGGGGATAGTTATTTAACTACTTCTTCTGTTTCTTGATCGAAAAAGTGTACTTTATCCATGTCGAATCCTAAAGTAATCTTATCTCCAGCAATATGTTCTGAAGAGGCGTCGACACGAGCTGTGAATTCATGTTCACCTAATGTGGAATATAAAAATGTTTCAGACCCCATTAACTCAGCTACAGTTACCTTCGTTTCAAAATAAGTAATATTCGTTACTTCGCGACCTTCTTCTTTGTCGTGAATGTCTTCTGGTCGTACACCAAACGTAATGTTTTTGTTTTCATATCCTTGATCAACTAGTTGCTGATAGCGTTCGTGTGGCATTTGCAGAGTTGTTTCTCCTACTTGAATGGCACCGTTTTTAAGTTCGCCTTCAAAGAAGTTCATAGCTGGTGAACCGATAAAACCTGCGACAAACTTATTATTCGGGTGATCAAATACTTCTTTTGGTGAACCAACTTGTTGGATGAAACCATCCTTCATTACGACTAGTCGAGTAGCCATTGTCATCGCTTCTGTTTGGTCGTGGGTAACGTAGATTGTAGTTGTTTGCAGGCGCTGGTGTAGCTTTTGAATCTCGGCACGCATTTGAACACGTAATTTAGCATCTAAGTTTGAAAGCGGTTCGTCCATTAAGAATACTTTTGCATCACGAACAATCGCACGGCCTAATGCTACACGCTGACGCTGACCACCAGATAATGCTTTTGGTTTGCGGTCTAAATGATCTTGCAGTCCAAGAATCTCTGCAGCTTTGTCAACTTTTTCTTTAATGTCTGCTTTTTTAAATTTACGTAATTTCAAACCGAATGCAATATTATCGTATACAGTCATGTGTGGGTATAATGCATAGTTTTGGAAAACCATTGCAATATCACGATTTTTCGGTGGTGTATCGTTTACACGTTTGTCATCGATATACAAGTCGCCATCTGTAATTTCCTCAAGTCCAGCAATCATGCGCAATGTAGTAGATTTACCGCAACCTGATGGCCCAACAAATACGACGAACTCTTTATCATCTATATGTAGGTTAAAGTCATTTACGGCTTGCACATTCTTGTCGTAAACTTTATTGATCTTGTCTAATTTTAATTCTGCCATTTGTTCATCACTCCCTAATCACATTGTAGCTTACTGGTTAGTTTCTGCCTATCAACAAAGTGCACAATAATTTAGGGAGAGTGATGTGCAATGTGCTAGTTGTGAGTGATTGAAATTAACGGTACATTAGAAGAAGTAATGGAATAGAAAGTGTGATCAAGTGAAAAGATTAGTATTCTATTGGGCACCAGCTATGTGGTGGGCGGCGGTTATATTTTATACATCCTCTCAGTCTTCAAGCGATCAAGATGTAAAACCTATGATGGGAGACGTCATTGCAGTAGAGTGGATGCGCCCACTCGTGAGTTGGATTTCTTTTTCCTACCATGGCAGGGAACGAAGTGTTGCAGAGTTAGGATTAGAGCCATTTTTAGAGTTCATGATTCGTAAGTCAGCCCATTTTGGTGTGTATTTTTTACTAGCGTTATTAATTTACTGGGCAATATCAAAAACAGTGTCGATTCGTAAGCGAAATCTAGTAATCATGACGTTTTTATTAACTGTGCATTTTGCAACAGTAGATGAATTAAATCAAAGTTTCACTCCTGAAAGAACACCTTATATTTTTGATGTGTTAATCGATGCAGCAGGCGCTCTTGCCGCATTGCTGTGTGTAATTGGATGGAGTTTTTGGAAAAAGAGAAGAGGAAGAGGTTGAAGATATGACAATCGTGTTAGGAATTGATGGTGGCGGTACAAAAACAAAAGCGGTTTTAGCGGATGAAAAGGGAGTAGTTCATGCGTCAGTTGAAGTAGGGGGGACGAACCCAAATGGAGTGGCCGAAGTTGTACTTCGTGAGCGTGCAGAAACGATTTTCGCTAAACTAGAAGCAGAGCAACCTACATTATATCAGGAAGTTTCCTTTGGATTCGCCGGAATTGCAGGCGTTGGAGACTCTCGTAAGAAAAGTTTGTTGGAAGATATTTTTCGAAAAGAAGTAGACGGGAAATTCCCAATGCAAGTGGAGAATGATGGTGTGAATGCCTTATTTGCCGGAACACTGGGGGAACCAGGAATTGTTCAAATTGCAGGAACAGGATCGATTACTTTTGGTGTAAATGACGATGGGAAACATATAAGAGTTGGTGGTTGGGGTTATTTAATAGGAGATGAAGGAAGCGGTTTTGAAGTGGGGCGTCATGCTTTGAAAGCTGTTTTTCAAGGATTTGATGGAAAAATAGAAGCGAACGTTTTGACCGCAAAGTTGCTTCGTCATTTTGAAGTCTCTGAAGTTCCAGAATTAATTCCTCACATTTATCAAGTGGAAAGTCCACGTACAACGATTGCTTCCTTAAGTAAAATTGTTTTAGAATCTTTTGATGAAGGAGACGATGTGGCGGAAGGAATAATTGACGATGCTGTTGGAGAGTTAGCCCGTTCGATTCTTACAATGTTAGACCAACATTTTGTCGGAAAACAATTAGTGGTTTTGGCAGGTGGAATGTTTGTCAGAAGAGATGTGATTGTTTCGAAGTTGCAAGAAAGACTAGGGGCGCGAGCTGATTTGAAGGCGTTGCAACTAGAACCAGTAGCAGGGGCAGTGATCTCCGCATTGAAAGCTGTGAATGTGCCAGTAGAAGCGGGATTTGAGTCAACATTTTTCAGTGGGTGAAAGGTAGGGGGATATATGCAATTTGATCGAGTGGAACGAATTTTAGAAGAAGCTGTTGAGAATGGGAGACTGCCAGGCTTTGCTGTGGCAGTTGTCTCGAGTGATCAGATTTATTTTGAAAAATACAGTGGTATTTTACATCAAAATTCACTTGAGAGTGTAACAGATGACTCCTTGTTTGACTTGGCTTCTTTAACAAAAGTGGTTGCAACCTTGCCTGCGATTCTGAAGTTGGTGGGTGAGGGGCAAGTCGTGTTAACGGATTTAGTAAAAGATTATTTGCCTGATTTTGAATCAGAAGAAATAACCGTGAAAGACTTGCTCCAACACCGGAGTGGATTACCTGCTCATATCCCTTTTCATGAAGAAAAAATTACAGCTCGCCATCAAGTGATCGAGAAGATTAACGAACAAGTTGATCAAATGGAGGGCGAGCGTAAGGTTATATATAGCGATTTGAATTTTATTTTATTGAAATTTTTGGCTGAAGAGGTGAGTGGGGAGGATTTTGAGGCCTATGTAAGTAGAGAAATCTTTCAAACGCTTCAGATGCATACTGCTATGTTTAATCCCTTGGAAAAAGGCTTTGCTGAAGGGGAAATAGCAGCAACCGAACAGAAATTAGAGGGGTCGAGTTTTATCAGAGGAGAAGTCCATGATGAGAATGCACGGTCATTCGAAGGCGTTTCAGGTCATGCAGGGTTGTTTTCACGATTAAGTGACTTGATTGTGTATGCACAGGCGTGGTTAAGAAGAGAAGCGGCGTTTAGTAGTGAGGAACTTTTGCAGCAAACGATGACAGATGTTGTTCATGGTAAGCAAACACGCGGACTAGGCTGGCAATTTAATCGCGGTATCGAAATCATGGGGAGAAACTTTTCAGCAGAAAGCTTCGGACACACTGGGTTTACTGGAACGTCGATATGGTTTGATGAATCCTTGAGGTTTGCGGTCGTCTTGCTTACGAACCGTGTGCATTTCGGGCGAAGTAATGATATTTCCGGGCTTCGAAAAGAGTTACATGATGAGATTTATTCCGTGATGGGTTCTGGTGAGTGATTAGGTTCTGTGATTAGGGTTCAGAAGGTTCAATCGGTATTCGGAGAGTCAATCAACCGTTAGGGAGCATCAATCAACCGTTAGA
>NZ_KE383978.1:437388-568519 GCF_000423105.1 Halalkalibacillus halophilus DSM 18494
GCCAATCAACCGTTAGGGAGCATCAATCAACCGTTAGAAGAGCCAATCAACCGTTAGGAAGCATTAATCAACCGTTAGGAAGCTCCAATCGCTCGTCAGGAAGCGCAATCGCCCGTCAGGGAGTCCAATCGCCCGTTAGCAAGCTTCAATAGCTCATCAACAAAGCCATCCCCTCGCCAAACCTACTTGAAAACAAGCAATCTAAAAAAACGTAGAGACACCACCGTCTCTACGTTTTTACATCTATTCCACCGCTTCTAACAATAAATCAGCAAGGTGGACTGCGCGCACGTTTTCGCTCTGGCCTTCGCGTTCAATGCCTAGTTTCATTTGAAGCAGGCAGCCAGGGTTTGTGGTTACAATCGTATGGGCGGCAGTTGCGTTTACGTGTTCCATTTTGTGATCGAGAATTTGCATGGACATTTCTGGCTGGGTTAAGTTGTAGATTCCGGCTGATCCGCAGCATTGCTCGGCGCCTTTCATCTCAACGTAGCTCACTCCATCCATGCTTTGAATGAGTTCGCGTGGTGCGTCAGCCACTCCCAATACGTTTCGTAAATGACAGGAATCTTGGTACGTAACGATCTGATTACCTAGTTTCAGTTCGACCTCTTCTAAAAATCCAACTTCGATTAATACGCTTGAGAAATCCACGATCTGTGAAGAAAATTCTTCTGCTCGTTCTCGCCAATCAATATCACCGGAAAGCAGGTGCCCGTAGTCATGTAAGAATGCTCCACATCCGCCTGCATTGGTAATGATATAGTCTGCGCCGGTTTTTTCAAAGGCTGTTATATTTTCTTTCGCCAAATCGATCGCACCGCTCTTTTCTCCACTATGCCCATGTAGAGCCCCGCAACAGTTTTGTGAATTGGGTACAACGACATCGCACCCTGCAAGCGTTAAGAGTTCAATGGTGGAGCGGTTCGTTTCATGGAATAATGTGTCCATCAAGCACCCTTTGAACATCGCAACCGTTGCTTTTACTTCACTTGTTTGACTAGGAAATTTCGCCGCGTGCATTCGATCTTTTTTCTTCGTTGGTGTTGGCAATACTCGTTCCATTTGCGCCATGTGCTCTGGGAAGAATCGCATCACGCTTAATTTGCGTGTTGTTTTTTGTAATCCAGAACGTTGGTAAAATCCGAGCAAACTGGTTGCTTGTTGCATTTGCTTGGGATTTTTAAAAAGTCCTTCTAATGTCATTTTTCGAATGCCTTTTTCCTTGATCCCTGGCTCATTTTGTTCATTTAGAATTGCTCGGGATTCCTCTAACATTTCCCCGTAGTTCACGCCCGCTGGACAGGCAGGTTCGCATGCGCGACAGCCGAGGCATACGTCTAGCGAATGTTCGACTTCTTGCATTTCATCCATTGTATCAATTTCGCCATTACGAACAGCGAGCATTAAAGAAATTCGTCCTCGAGGAGAATGAACTTCATCTTGGGTTTCGATATACGTTGGACAAGCAGGTAAACAAAAGCCGCACCGCATGCAGTTTAAAAGTTCCTCTTCCGCAATTCGTTCTTGGAATTCCGTCTCGATCTTCTCTACTGTAGCTTGTTTTGTCATGTACTCACCACCACTCTTTTTCGAGTTGACTTCGCGAAAATTTTCTCCGGATTCATAATGTTATTTGGGTCAAAAGAAGTTTTAATTCCTCGCATGGCTTCGACCCCGGCCTCGCCCACTTTCCAAGCGAGATATGGGGATTTCATTTCTCCGACGCCGTGCTCACCTGTGATTGTTCCACCTAGGTCGATGGCTTTTGCGAATATATCTTCAAAGGCTTGCTCGACACGTTCCCATTCTTCATGGTCCCGGACATCTGTTGTACAGGTGGGGTGTAAATTCCCGTCCCCGGCATGTCCAAAGGTAGCAATGGATACATTATGTTTCGCAGCAATTTCATTAATCGCTCTCACCATTGTCGCTATTTCTGAACGGGGAACAGTGGCATCTTCCAAAATGGTAGTTGGTCTCAACCTGGCCAGAGCAGATAATGCCGTTCTCCGAGCTTCTCTTAAAGCATGGGCGTCAGCTTCGGTTTCTGCGATCTTTACTTGTGTAGCTCCGTGCTTTTCGCATAACTCACTAATTAATGGCATGTCTTTTGCAACATTTTCTACGGTACCGTCTTGTTCGATCAACAACACAGCTTCCGCATCCACAGGTAAACCAACTTTTGAAAAATCCTCTACTGCTTGGATGGTAGGTCGGTCGATAAATTCAAGTGTTGCAGGAATAATCCGGTTGGAAATGATGCTTGATACCGTTTCGGCCGCTTTCTCCATCGAATCATAAACTGCTAATAAAGTTTGTTTTGCGGTAGGTTTTGGAATCAATTTTAACGTAGCCTCGGTCACGATTCCAAGGGTGCCTTCCGAACCAACAAACAGCTTAGTTAAATCATAACCGGCCACATCTTTCGCTAATTTCCCTCCCGTTTGGATGATTTCGCCGTTAGGTAAAACGACTTCGAGTGCTAACACATAATCTTTTGTCACACCGTATTTCAATCCGCGCAGGCCACCAGAATTTTCGCTAATATTACCGGCAATCGTGGAAATTTTCATTGAGCTTGGGTCTGGTGGATAAAATAAACCTAATGTTTCCACCGCTTCTGAAATATCCTGTGTGATCACCCCAGGTTGCACCGTAATCGTTAAATTTTCTTCGTCGATTTCCGTAATCGAATTCATGCGGTGAAACAATAATACGATCCCGCCTTGGGTTGGCGTTGTACCTGCTGCTAAATTCGTACCTGACCCTCGAGGTACTAAGGGAACCTTTTCTTGATTACAAAGCTTGACGATGTCAGCGACTTCTTGTTTATTTGCAGGCGCAACGACCGCGTCTGGTAGCGCTTGAAAGTTCGGTGTCGCATCGAAGGAGTATGCAAGTAGCGAGGATTTCTTCGTTTGCACATGTGGTTCTCCAACAATTTGTTTTAATTGGTCGATCCATACGTGAGCCATTATCTCCACTCCTTTAAAAAATATCTGATAAGCTTATTATAATATGAAATGATTCATGTTAAAATGATATTACAAAAATTATTAATAATTTTTAAAATATAAATTCATATTGGGTAGGTGAAAATGTATGTATGCCATTCATAATATCGTAGTTTATTTGGAAAATGAAATGATCGAACGTGGTTCTGTACTTGTTGAGGGAACTAAAATCAAGCAAGTCGCAAGGGAAAATATTCCTGCAGAAACAGTCGTAGACGGCAAAGGGTATATTTTAGTGCCGGGGATGATTGATGGACATATCCACGGGGCACATGGTACAGATGTGATGGACGAAGATCCAGGTGCGTTACAAACGATGTCTAAAAAATTACCAAAGGAAGGTACAACTAGCTTTCTAGCAACGACAATCACAAGTCCTACTGAACAATTAGATCAAGCGGTCGAACGGGTGCAAAATTTTCAACAACCAGAAGGAGCAGAGTTGCTTGGAGCTCATATTGAAGGTCCATTTATTAATGTTAAGAAAAAAGGAGCACAACCAGAGTCTTGTATTATCGACCCCGATGTCCAACAAGCAAGACGGTGGGCAAATACTGGTGTTGTAAAAGCAATGACTTTTGCGCCAGAACTGGATCAAGATCGTGCGCTTTTAAACTTTTTAAATGAACATCAAATAGTTTCCTCTGCGGGTCATACGGATGCTGATTTTGCCCAAGTGAAAGATAGTGTGGCGCATGGATTGAAACAGCTAACCCACTTATGTAACGCAATGAATGGCGTGCATCACCGAGATGTTGGAGCGGTTGGAGCTGCTATGTTACTTCCTGAAGTGAAGGCGGAAATTATCGCCGACCGGATTCATGTCAGTGATGAAATGCTTCAAATCTTATTCGAGACGGTGACACCTGAAAGGCTGATTATGATCACGGATGCTATGCGTGCAAAAGGGATGGCTGATGGTGAATATCCTTTAGGTGATCAGACGGTGACCGTTGCAAACGGGAAGGCAACGTTAGCGGATGGCACCCTTGCAGGAAGTGTCCTTACGATGGATCAAGCTGCTAGAAATATGATTGATATTTGCGGAGCATCGGTTGCAGATGTGATTCAAATGGCGAGTGTCAATCCAGCAAAGATGTACAATGTGTACGACCGTAAAGGAAGTATTTCAGAAGGAAAAGATGCGGATTTCTTATTAATAGATGAACGATACCGAATTCAAGCAACTTACTGTAGAGGAGTTAACGTCTATGATGCAAGTCATTCAAACTAGAGATTATGAAAATTTAAGCGAAAAAGTTGCGGGGATTATTTTTGATCAGCTAAAGGGTCAACCAGACTCTACGCTTGGATTAGCGACTGGTTCTACGCCTGTTGGTACGTATCAATTATTAAAAAAACAGCCGGAACATTTTATAGAAGCAACGACTTTCAATTTGGATGAATATGTTGGGTTAAAAGAGAGTCACCCGCAAAGTTACCGCTATTTTATGCAGGAAAAATTATTTAACACTGTGCCTGTAAAAGCAAGTTATATTCCCAATGGGAGTGCAACAGATTTACAGGAAGAATGTAAGTTATATGAACAAAAAATCCAAGCAAGCGGAGGCATTGATTTGCAACTTTTAGGGCTTGGGATGAATGGACATATTGGATTTAACGAGCCGGGAACTCCATTCGATTCCAGGACGCATGTAGTTGAGCTTGCTGAATCTACTAGACAGGCAAACGCTCGTTTTTTCAATCATTTAGATGAAGTTCCAACACAAGCAATAACGATGGGTATCGAAACGATTATGGAAGCTAAGAAAATCGTTTTACTTGTGTCTGGCAATGAAAAAGTACAAGCGTTTGATCGATTATTTCGAGGTGAGATTGAAGAAAAGTTCCCTGCAAGCATTTTAAGAACGCATCCGAATATTACTGTGGTTCACGATTTATAAGCATTGGGCTCAAGCTAACCGCGTAAATAATGTATGCAAAGGTATGCTTTTAAACTATCTTCAAATTGGCGTACGTCTAGTCCAGTAAGCTCATAAAATTTGTCCATACGATTTTGGACGGTGTTCCGGTGCATGAATAAGGATTTAGCCGCTAAAGAAACATTTGCTTGATGTTGGATGACTGTTTTTATTGTATGTAACAGTTCTTCGTCTTTTTCGGCCTGTCTTAAAATAGCTTGGGAAAACTGCTGCGCATCCATGAACGATAATGCTTCTAACATCACCGGAAGTAATGCATCCCTTTCTTGTGTCACTTGCATTGGGGAAGTGGAAAATACAGTTTTTGCCGTTTGAATAATCCAGGAATAGTGTAGCGGATTAGGCTGTTCGGAACATTTATCCCCTTCTAATATATATAGTTTCTGATCCAGATCACTTGAGAGAATCTCGATCATTTCGACAAAGGAGAGCCCAGTTTCTTTTTCAGCTAAAGGTTCTATGATTGTAATCAACTGTGGCTCATGAGTGAATGCGATGATTTCTTTTTCTAGAATATCAGCAATAGTTGATTGAAAACTTGCGAAATCCGTTTGAGGTGCTACTTTAAAAATCAAGTAACGAAAAGAACTGATAGAAGATGGTGCATCGCTGGATTCTCCTAATAAATATCTTTTCCAACCTTCGTGAGTACTTTGATTAGGCTGCACTGGTAAAAATATTTCTAATAGCTTTTTCCCCTCAGCAGTAAGGTCTTCGTATGGAATTCCATAGAGTTTCCCTTCCAATGTAAAGCAAAAATAGGAAGAGTCTACCGCTTCTAATTTTATTGTCGTTGGATAAAGTGATTGAAGTTGATCAAGCATCATACGCACCTCCTACATTAGATTATAACAAGTAATAGAGGATAATCATCGTCACATAACAAATTCCCCATAATGTTAGGGCGAAGATTAAATTATTTTTCGGGCCGACAGCAATGGGATTACTATTTACGAGTCCAGATAGCAGTAGGTTAAGGCCGGAAAATGGAGAGCTGATCACCGTCACCATCCAGCTTGCTAACAGTCCAAAACTCAAAATTAAATGATCATCTGCGAATTGCGACGCAGAACTAAGTGTAATCGCAATTGCTGTCATCGATATGATCGGGTGGACACCGATAAACGAAAGCAGAGTAATGATTACCATGATGACTGGGATTAGGACAAGTACATGGGAAATGCCAAGTACATCAATAAAAGAAATAATCCACTCACTAGCACCTGCGTTTAGAATAGCTGCACCGAATGCACCAGCTGCGATAAATAAAGATAATTCGTTTCCCATTGCGGGTAGTCTTTCTTGGGAAAATTGAAATAACTGTTTCAAAAACCCACCTAAACTTAAGTAAAACTGGGCCCAGATGAAAGCAACAATGGCAGCAGTAATAGGGATGATGGTTAACACAGATAAATTTGAGATGTACTCGATGGTCATAATAAGCGTTGTCATCACCAAAACGATCACACTTAGTTCTACTAATTTTCTTTTTGCTTGGCTAACTGACACATCATCTTCTGGTTGTTCGATCCCTATTTGATCTAACGGTTCGCCTGTTCGCTTTTCCATCACCACCCCAAGGACAATCCCAATTAAGGCCATGGAAAACCCGATCGGAAATAATTGGACCCATGTCACATCAAAATAAGAGATGATCAACGCAACAGAGATGAAGTAAGGCGACCACATAAACGCCATCGCGAATCCACGGCCGAGTGCTCTAACGCGAAGCATTTTGTACGACTGATACGTATTTGTGTCTGTTAACTGATACAACATAGGTACTGTACCGAGGTTCATAACGGAGCCAATCCCCATCAACGTACTTTTAAGGTAACCATATAAATGAGTCGTTGAGCGAATATAATGATTGAAAATCACTTCCATATACGCTAAATAATTTCCTTGTTTAATAGGGATAGATAGTAATGGTACAAAGATAAAAATAGCAAGGACAGAAACGTTAGTGTTTAGCCCAAGGAACATGCCATATAACCCTTCGTCTTGAATAAAGAATAAAAAGGACAAGGCTAGTAACGAACTAATTAAGATAAAAGGAACTCTTTTTAAATATGGAAGAAAGGAAACAACTGTAAGAAGTGCAAATAAGCTAACCAATATAGGAAGCAGACTATGGTTGATAAATTCTGATAATAAATAGGTGAATCCCATCAGCACAGTTGCTGCAGGGCGTATAATAGCGTACTTCATCATCTGCCTCCTTTTTAGTAGCTTTTAAACAATACTTTTATTATACATGTTTCGACATTCTAGGTTAATATAAACTGTTTATTAATAGGTATAGGTCAGATGTTGCGTTTCTTTTCTGCATGAAAATTAGTAAAATAAATTTGAGTTTAAAATAGGAGGATGTACATATGATGAACCCCCGTAAAGTAATATTGGACTGCGATCCTGGACATGATGATGCGATCTCATTGATTTTAGCCGCTGCCAATGACAAGTTAAAAATAGAAGCAATTACAACGGTTGCAGGAAATGTAGAAGTAGATAAAACAACTTTAAACGCGCTACGTGTATGTGACATTATTGGACTAGACGTTCCAGTAGCGGAAGGGTCAAACCGCCCGATGGTTAATGAAAGACAAATTGCGGAATCCATCCATGGTGATTCCGGATTAGATGGCCCGAATCTTCCTGAAGTCCCTTCTCGAAAAGCTATTGATCAGCATGCTGTTGATTTAATTATTGAAAAAGTGCTGGCGTCTGATGGGGATATAACATTAGTTCCAACTGGTCCTCTTACCAATATTGCTATGGCAATGGTAAAAGAGCCGAAAATTGTTCCTAAAATCCAAGAAATTGTGATTATGGGTGGAGGAACGTTTGGAAACTGGACGCCAGCTGCGGAATTTAATATTTGGGTCGATGCAGAAGCGGCAAAAGTCGTGTTTGAAAGTGGTGTTCCGCTTGCCGTCTTTGGGCTAGATGTTACGCATCAAGCACAGGCGACAGCTGAAACGATTGAACGATTCGGTAAAATTGATACGAAGGTTGCGGAGTTTGTCGTGGAACTCCTTCACTTTTTCAAGAAAACATATAAGGAAGTGTTCGACTTCGATGGTGCACCGATCCATGATGCATGTACCGTTGCTTATTTAATCGATCCATCCATATTTGAAATGAAACATGTGCGAGTAGATATTGAAACAAAAGGCGAATTCGCATACGGCATGACTTGTGTCGATTTATTATCAGTGACAGGCCGAGAGCCAAATGCCTATTATGGCGTAGGCCTGCAACAGGAGAAGTTTTGGGATCTCCTAGCAGAAGCACTCGCTTCTTACAAATAAATTTTAGCGGAAACCTTCTAATGAAAGCTATTAGAAGGTTTTTTCGTTTTAATCAAGTGGGAGCGGATTCACCTTGATGAATTTTGCGTTCTATACTCCCATTATTGGATTCTATAGTCCCGTTATTGATTTCTATACTCCCTTTATAAAATTCTATAGTCCCATTAATCGATTCTATACTTCCATTACGAATTTCTATCTCTTGCGCATAGGAATTTTTTCTTTACAATAGATAACAAGAATAGTTTGAAAATTTAAGTCGGAGATGAGGTGAGCCATTTGAAGCAGCAGGATCAGCGTTTTCGTATTGCGCATAAAGAGGCGTGGATTGGGTGTGGGCTTGCGGCCTTTAATATTGTTTGGTGGTATGGTTTTGCGTACACACTTGGATCGAAACCGCCTGAAGAGTACACTTACATACTAGGTTTCCCTGCATGGTTCTTTTGGAGCTGTATCGTTGGCTTCCTCGTTATGGTGATTTTAGTCATTCTAGTTGTGAAGTTTGTCTTAAAAGAAGTGCCTTTTGATGAGGAGGTGGAGCACGAATGAACTGGGAAGTGATCTTGCCTTTATTCATTTTACTATTGATTATTTTCATGATTGGCATTTGGTCCAACCGTAAAATGCGTCAGTCGAAGTCCTTTCTAGCAGATTATTTTTTAGGAAGCCGAGAGTTGGGCGGGCTTGTACTAGCGATGACAATGGTTGCTACATACGGTAGTGCTTCAAGCTTTCTTGGAGGACCCGGTGCCGCCTATACGATTGGACTTGGTTGGGTGTTACTTGCGATGACACAAGTAGCGACGGGCTATTTTGTCTTACTCATCCTAGGTAAAAAATTCGCGATTGTCACTAGAAAATTTAAAGCGGTTACTTTAATTGACTTTCTTAAAGAACGTTACCAGAGCAAAGCGGTAGTGTTACTTTCTGCGTTTAGTATTGTTATATTCTTATTTTCTGCAATGGCTGCACAGTGGGTCGGGGGAGCGCACTTGATTCAGTCGGTGACCGGGATGACGTATTTAGCTTCCTTGTTTATTTTTGCAATAGCCGTATTAATCTATGTTATTATCGGGGGATTCCGGGCAGTTGCTGTTACAGATGCGACACAGGGGATTATTATGTTCTTCGGGACTTTAGTGTTGTTAATCGGTGTGATCATCGCTGGCGGTGGCGTTCCGAATATCATGTCTGAATTACAAGCGGAGAACCCAAATCTAGTTACTCCGTATGGTCATGATGGAAATTTAACGAGTGCTTATGTGACATCGTTTTGGATTTTAGTTGGAGTAGGTGTGGTTGGGTTGCCACAAGTTGCTGTACGTGCAATGTCATATAAAGATGCCCGTTCCATGCACCGTGCACTCATCATTGGAACGATCGTCGTAGGGTTTATTATGTTGAATATGCATTTAATTGGTGTCTTCGCTAGACCTGTCTTACCAGGTATAGAAGCAGCAGACCAGGTCATTCCGCTGATTGCCCTCGAGACGCTTCCGCCATGGGTTGCTGGGATTGTTCTTGCAGCTCCACTGGCGGCGATGATGTCAACTGTCGATTCGCTATTGCTACTAGTTAGTTCCTCGGTCGTTAAAGATGTTTATATGAACTATATCCGACCAGAGGCAACCTATCAACATATTAAAAAAGTAAGTATCGGTGTCACTGCTGTTCTTGGTGTAATTGTCTTTCTAATGGCAATTGAACCACCGCAATTATTAATTTATTTAAATTTATTCGCGTTTGGAGGACTAGAAGCTGCTTTTATTTGGCCGGTAGTCCTCGGCCTATACTGGAAATATGCAAACAAACATGGAGCGATTGCCTCAATGGTTGTCGGGATCGGCACTTATATACCGATCTATTTATACAATGATACGTATGGAAACTTATTAGGGGTTCATGCAGTGACGATTCCTGTTTTCTTATCACTTGCAGCCTTTATCCTGTTTAGTTTACTTTATAAAAAGGAAGCGTATTACTACTAAGGAGGTTATACGATGGGAAAAACACCAGATAATCTAGTGGCTACTTTTTCAATCATAGGACACGATCCAGAAACCGGTGAACTAGGAATCGCCGTTCAATCCAAATTCCTAGGAGTAGGAGCAGTTGTCCCTTGGGCAAAAGCAGGAGTTGGGGCAGTGGCTACCCAATCGATGGCAAATATGGCATATGGTCCAGACGGCCTTGAACTATTGAAAAATGGAAAGTCAGCACAAGAAACACTTGATGAATTAGTAAAAGAAGATCCAGACAAAGCAATGCGACAAGCTGGAGTAGTTGATGCGCACGGCCGATCTGCGACATTTACAGGTGAAAATTGCTATAGCTGGGCAGGAGGCGAAACCGGGGATCACTTTGCTGCACAAGGAAATATTTTAGTAAGTGAAGCAACTGTAGATGTAATGGCCTCCACTTTCAAACAAACGGAAGGAACCCCACTTGCAGAGCGTCTCATCCAATCCCTGCAGTCAGGTCAAAAAGCTGGGGGAGATTCGCGCGGTATGCAATCTGCAGCCCTGCTAGTGGTGAAAGAAAACGCAGGTTATGGTGGAAATAATGATCGTATGATTGACTTGAGAGTTGATGAGCATATTTCTCCAATCGATGAATTGGAGCGAATCTATCACTTACATCAACTATATTTTACACAAACAAAACCGGAAAATATTTTGGAGATTGACCATACAATGAAGTTAGCCTTAATCGAAAAACTAGCTTCAACCGGATTCCTAGATACAACGAGTGAAGTAGAAGAAGAAGATTTTTACCAAGCACTAAGAAGTTACATTCACTCTGAGAACTTTGAAACTAGAGAACAGATTCGCGGGAAAATAGATCGTCAATTGTATGATTATATGACGAAGCAAGCATAATTTTCGAAAAACCATGCTAGTTTACTAGTGTGGTTTTCGTTTCTTCAAATGCTTCAAACAATAGAGTAAGAATATATTGTGTTCTAAATTTTCACAATCTATTTACTTCTACTAATCCTCCTTTGAAAGATTGATTAATACATGTATTTCCTTTAAACTGGTTATTTGTGTCAACCAAAAGATAACCATCCAAAAATATTTTACGAAAGTACATTTGTTTGTATTGAATGCTATATTCTCCTTTAAAATTCCAACTACAAGACGCAATCACATAAGTTAAAATCTATCTAATATAGATATATGAGAAAAAATATCTACATAATTATGAGCATAAAGTCACAAAAAGTTGTACAATGAAACATAGGATGAAATCGATTAATTCATTTATAAGAGGAGAATAATAGAATGACAACCATTCGGGACGTGGCGAAATTAGCTTCTGTGTCGGTTGCGACCGTTTCACGTGTATTGAATAATAGTGGCTATGTGAATGAGCTGACTCGCGAAAGAGTAAATAAAGTAATTAACGAATTAAATTATCAACCTAATTCTATTGCTAGAAGTTTATATAAAAAAGAGACGAAAACGGTTGGATTCATCGTACCTGATATATCCAACCCATTTTTTCCTGCACTGATCCGAGCTGCAGAAGATTATTTAAATGAACAAGGTTTTACCATTATTTTATGTAATTCCGATGAAGACGTTGAAAAAGAAGAACGCTATTTATCTATGATGAAGCAGAAGTATGTCGACGGGGTATTAATTATTTCTGATTATCTAACGGCTGAGCAAGTCAAAGAGGCACCTATGCCGATTTTAGCATTAGATCGTACGGTCGATGACGATGTCCCAACCGTTCTTGTCGATAATTATCAAGGTGGTAGAACTGCTACAAAACATTTAATGGAGATGGGTTGTGAACGGATTGCTCATATCCGCGGACCGGAGCATATTGAAAATGCGAATGACCGTTATGATGGGTACTTGAACATCGTTCGTGACACCGATTGGTTTGATGATAGTTATGTTGCTCAAGGTGGCTATCAGTTGAATCAAGCGAAGGAAGCTGCGACAAAACTGCTAACAGAGAACCCGTCCATTGACGGAATTTTTGCAAGTAATGATTTAATGGCATTAGGAGCTTTAAAAGCAGCAGAAAGATTAAATTTTAACGTTCCACATGATGTGAAAATAATAGGGTTCGATGGGATAGAATGGACGAAAGCAACAACACCTGAGCTATCAACGATGTCTCAACCCCTATATGAAATTGGTAAAAAAGCTGCATCTCTATTAGTTGAAATCATTCAAGGCAATAAAATAGATCAAAAGAAGTTCATCTTTCCATTAACATTAGAGAAGCGAAAATCAACAGAAAGATAGGAGGTAGGTTATGCCAGTCAAAATAACAGTGATTGGAAGCATAAACATGGATTTAGTCACATCTGCAAATCGTTTTCCTAGTAAAGGGGAAACCATCATGGGTGAAGACTTTAAAACAATCCCTGGAGGAAAAGGTGCAAACCAAGCAATTGCTGCTAGTAAACTAGGAGCTGAAGTTACGATGATTGGCTGTGTCGGTGAGGATGCCTTTGCAAAGGAGTTAATTGAAAACTTTGAGGCGAATGGCATTGACACTACCTCCATTCAAAAAGTTCAAGAACAACCAACAGGAATTGCATCGATTACCATCGCAGAGTCTGATAATCATATTATCGTGGTTCCTGGTGCTAATCATGCTGTCCAACCGAAAATGATTGAGGAATACAAAGATATAATTATAAAAAGTGACCTTCTATTGCTTCAACACGAAATCCCGCTAAACACAGTTGCTTTTATTGTAGATCTTGCTTATAAAAATGGAACGGATGTTGTTTTGAATCCAGCACCTGCACATTCCATCCCTTTGGAAGTATTAGAAAAAGTAAAATACCTTACACCGAATGAACATGAATTATCGGAGATTTTAGATGATGAGGAAAAAACATCATTTTACCGAAACAATCGTGAAAAATTTATTGTGACACAAGGTGGAAAAGGTGTGGAGTACTATCAAGATGGCCAAGAGCAACACGTACCGGGATTTGATGTGGACGTTGTCGATACAACAGGAGCAGGAGATTCCTTTAATGGTGGATTTTCCGTTGCTTTAGCCCAAGGAAAATCTTTAGAAACATGTTGTTATTACGGAAATGCCGTTGGTGCTTTATCCGTGAGTAAATTAGGAGCACAAACTGGCATGCCAACACATTCTGAAGTAGAAGCATTCCTAGCATCATACCGCTCTCTCTAACCTTCGACACGCTTTACTTTTAAGGATTGTCGAAATTTAGTATGATTAAGGATGGCAAGTGCAGGTTCGAATAGTTGCCAAACTGCATACATTGATATATATGAGTCGAGAGATAGAGAGAAGGGAGAGAGACGTATGGACCAACGTGATTTTCGCCACTGCATGGGCAGGTTCGCAACAGGCGTGACAGTTGTGACATGTGAAACGGAGGAAGGAACGCATGGATTCACCGTCAATGCATTTACATCTGTATCACTGGATCCGATGTTAGTTTTAGTTTCCGTAGACCGTAATACGAAAGCATTAGAGAAAATGAGAAATAATAACTTCATTGTCAATATATTAAATGATCAGCAAGAAGATGTAGCGATGCATTTTGCTGGAAGACCAAAAGAGGATATGGATGTTGAATGGGAAAAATCAAACCAAGGTCATCGCATCAAAGATAGCCTAGCATATATTGAATGCTCTCCGTGGTCAGAATATGATGGTGGCGACCATGTACTATATATTGGTGAAGTGAAGAATTTCGCATACCAAGAAGGAAATCCATTAGGGTATTATGGTGGAAAGTTTGCTGATTTGACTGAGAGGTAAATACTATTGTAGCGACCGTTCAAGTGGAACGGTCGTTTTTAAAAAGGTAAGAAAGCATTGGCCATAAAAGGTTTCTGGATATATACGCAAGAATTCTGGATATCCCCTCCACAATTCTGGATATAAAAAAATTCTCGTGGATAAGTGAGAAAATTTCTGGATATGAAGCGGCTTTTCTGGATATCGACCTACTATCCTTGATAAAAAAATACGCAAAAGGACGGTAATTTATATCAAGCAAAATGACTAATCATGTTTGTAAAGGTGAGGAACACGACTATCAAAAATTGGCACATTTTTACGAACTTCATCGACTTTCTCTAACTCTATCGTCAGAGAAAGTACCTCTTCTTGATCCTGACTACCTAATTTCAATACTTCTCCCCATGGATTTACAATCATGGATTTTCCGCAAAATTCAGTCCCGTCATATGTTCCAATGCGATTTGATGATACCACGTACATTTGGTTTTCAATTGCTCGAGCAATTTGAAGGTGTTGCCAATGGTTGGTACGAGCTTCCGGCCATTCTGCAACAATACAAAGAACTTGAGCGCCTGCTACGGCTAATGGGCGAATTAATTCTGGAAAGCGTAAGTCGTAGCAAACGATCAAGCCAAACTTGAGGCCGTCTAACTCAAATACTTCTGCAGGTTTTTTTCCGCCTTCCAAATAACTTGGTTCATTTAACATAGGAACAAGGTGAGCCTTATCATATTGATAGACGATTTCCCCTTGACGATCGACAACAAAAGCAGTATTAAAAATACCATCTGACTTTTTATTGGCTATGGATCCTGCGATAATATTGACTTGATATTTTGATGCTAGATTTTGAATGAATGGCATGGTAGGTTCGCCGTCTTGATCTGCGATTCTTTCTAAATCAGAAAGCGTATAAGCAGTCGTCCACATTTCTGGAAGAACAATGGTGTCTGGAGAATTGTGCATCATCTCCTTGTGGATCCATTGATTCACATTCGTTCGATTTGCTTGTGGGTCACCCGGAACAATATCCATTTGGAAAATAGAGAAATTCATGTTCTATCCCTCTTTTCTGTATTAAAAAATAAATCTTCTGATCATATCATACAGTTGAAATTATTGATAAATCAAACGATAATAATTTGTTAACCATGTATTTTACATAACTCTATGTGATAATAAACCATACTTAGCCATTACATTTGCCTAGAAAAAAAGAGAAAAAAGAAAGGAAGGTGAAATCGTTGCAGCTTTTTGCAGAAATTATTTTGCCGATTATCGTAATCTTCTTGATCGGTTACTTATTGCAAATATGGAGAAGGCTTGATGTTCGTTCTGTGTCGGCAGTGACCATTTATATATTTGTTCCTGTTTTAGTGTTTCAAACGTTTCTAGAAGCGGATTTAGGCGAACGATTCCAAACGATTGTCACCTTTTGTTTTCTTTTATTAGCAGGGCTTTTGCTGATTAATAAATTAATCTCCTATTTATTTAGATTCTCTCGAGATGAAGAAAGTGGAATTGTCTTGGCAACAGCGTTTATGAATGCTGGGAATTATGGCGCTCCTATTATTTTATTCGCATTTGGACAAGAGGCATTTGTTATTGCAGTTATTTTCATGTCGATTCAAACATTAATCATGAATTTCTTTGGGGTGTATTATGCTTCAAGAGGTTCTAGTGGTATTCGTTTTGCATTTATTTCCGTAATGAAAATGCCTGCTACCTATGCAATATTGCTTGCGTTTACGTTCCGCGGATTCAACTGGGAGTTAGGAAGCAATGTGATGGAAATGGTTGATTTCATGGCTGCAGTTGCTATTCCACTAATGATGGTGGTGCTCGGAATGCAGCTTGCGAATATTTCTATTCGAGAGTTTGAAATTGGTAAAGTCACGATTGGAACGATTGTACGGCTAGTGATTTCTCCATTGCTCGCTTGGGGTATTGTGACCATGTTGGGTGTATCGCCGGAAGTTGCGAGCGTATTAATCATTTTAAGTGCAACTCCTTCTGCAGCGATCACGACTATGTATGCGCTTGAGTTTAGAGCTCGTCCTGAATTAGTCTCAAGTGTAACTTTAGTAACAACTGTGATTAGTATTGTCACGATTTCTATCTTATTATCTGTTTTAGTGTAAATGCCCGTTTTATTTACGTTCCTTTCTATAATTTTATACAAAATAATACTTGAAAATACAATTAATATAGTTTGCTTACCGATTCTTGTCTAAGTTGAATGATTTGGTGGTAAACTACATGTAGAAACATAAAGAGGAGGACAACCGATGCGCTTAGTAGCATTTAATTTTATGAAACAAAACTACTGGGGGATTGAGAGGGATGGTGGAATCTATTACTCTGCAAAATTAGTTAGTGTGTTTCCGACACTTCTATCTGTAATAGAAAATGCACCAATATTAGATTTGGAATCAGAAATCCATCAATTTATCCCGCTTGAAGATATTGAAATAGAACCTCCATATATTCCGAAGAAAAACATTATATGTGTGGGGAAAAATTACCCGGAACATGCAGCAGAAATGGCAGATGGAAATGATAAATCTGCACCGGTTGATCCAATGATTTTTACAAAGTCCTCTGGAGCAGTGATAGGGGCAAATCAAACAATTGATGCCCACGCGACACAGACATCAGAGCTTGACTATGAAGGAGAACTCGCAGTTATTATCGGTCAAGATGGAAAGAATATTGACCGGGAAGATGCGCTTGATCACGTTTTTGGTTATTCCATTATTAATGATATCTCTGCTCGTGATTTACAAATTAAACACCAACAATATTTTCGTGCGAAATCGCTAGATACTTTTGCTCCTTTTGGTCCGGCGATTGTGACGAAAGATGAAGTTCCGAACCCACAGGACCTTAAAATCGTCACTCATGTGAATGGGGAGAAGCGACAAGATGGCCGAACAAAGGATATGATGTTTTCTGTCGCAGAATTAATTGAAGTGATTTCAGATGGAATGACTCTTCATGCAGGGGATGTAATTATTACTGGATCACCATCAGGAGTAGGAAAAGGGTTCAATCCACCTAAATATCTAAAAGCTGGAGATGTCATTGGCGTAGAAATTGCCCCGATTGGCACATTAGTTAATAAAGTGGAGTAATTACCACCCAAATTGGTTCAGCTTCTTATAATATTCTAATAAAAATTCTAAGAAAATTTGTTCAGATGGTGCTACTTCGCGGTGACGAGGTAGCACCATTCCTATAGAACGACTCAATTGTGGTTCGATGACTTCAATTGTTTTTGTTCCTCTCGCTTGTCCATCACTTAAGCTAATCTCAGGTAGTAAACTTACCCCTAAACCAGCTCCGACTAACCCTTTAATCGTATCCACATCTTATCCTTCAAAGGCTGTTCGAGGCTGAAATCCAGATTGCTTACATGCGCTCATAATTAAGTCGTACATAATATCCCCTTGCCTATACATTACAAATGGGTCATGCCTTAACTGATCTAAACGTAAATGCTTTTCGCTTGCTAAACTGTGAGTAGCTGGCAAGACAGCTGCAATGGTTTCAGTAAATAAAATCTCACCTCGAAGATCTTCATCATTTAACGGGACAGGAGAGACAAAAGCAACGTCAATTTGTCCAATCTTTACAGCATCTTTGATTTCTTGAATAGACCCTTGATGCAACTGAAATCCGATTTGTGGATGTTCTTTACGAAATTCAGTAATAACATTAGGTAATTTCTTTGCAGCTAAACTAGTAGGAAATCCAAGGCGGATCGTCCCTGATTCTGGATTTAAGAACTCGACGATGTCATGTTCTGCTTTGTTTAGTTCTGTTAATGCATTTCGAACACGCTTTAAAAAGATTTCCCCGACAGGTGTTAAACGGATGTTTCTACCACCCCTTATAAACAAGTCGACCCCTAATTCACTTTCCAGATTGGCAATTTGCCTACTAACGGCAGACTGAGCTACATGTAAAGAAGCGGCTGCTTCACTTACATGTTCTAATTCTGCAACTTTTATAAAATATTTTAATTGTCTTAATTCCATGTATATCAACCCTTCAGCACCTATCATCTCAATATGCGATTAATTCTATCGAATATATATATTGAAAGCATAACAGAAAAAACATATGATAGAAATACACGACTTTCTGAAAATTTACACAAAATGATGAGGTGAAACCATGATACGAACTGGACTTCCAAAAAAGCAAGGATTATACGACCCAAAGCATGAAAGTGATGCTTGTGGAATTGGTTTTGTTGCACAAATTGATGGTGTTTCGACTCATCAAATGATCCATGACGCGATCACGATCCTAGAAAGGTTAGAACATCGAGGAGGTCGTGGGGCAGACGAAGAAACTGGCGATGGTGCCGGTTTGATGATGCAAATTCCAGATGAACTTTTTCGTAAAGAGTGGAATAACCTCTTGCCGGAAAAAACACAATATGGAGTCGGAATGATCTTCTTACCACATGAAGAAGCGCGTAGAAAGCGTGTGGAAGAGATTTTTAATCATACATTAGAAATGGAAGGCTTACGTTTAATTGGGTGGAGGGATGTTCCTGTAGAGCCTAATGCAGTGACGGAACGAGCTCGCGAAACGATGCCTTTTGTGAAACAGATATTTATTGAAAGGTCAGCTGGATTCAAAACGGAAGAAGCTTTTGAACAGCACCTTTATTTAATAAGAAGAATTGTAGAGAAACGTGTCTTAGAAGATGAGGACTTACAAAAGGGTCCTTTTTACGTTGCAAGCTTTTCACCACGAGTGATTGTATATAAAGGAATGTTAGCTCCAGAGCATATGTCAGCATTCTATCAAGACTTAGCCAATCCATTAGCGAAGACATGCTTTGGAATGGTTCACTCCCGTTATAGCACGAATACTTTTCCTTCTTGGGAAAGAGCGCACCCAAATCGAATGTTAATGCATAACGGTGAAATTAACACGATTACAGGTAATGTGAACTGGATGCGGGCAAGAGAAACTGCTGCCAAATCACATGTATATGGAGATCGTCATAAAGAGTTATTGCCGGTAGTAAGCGAAACGGCAAGTGACTCAGGTATGTTAGATCAAGCTTTTGAATACTTGGTGATGAATGGTCGTTCGCTATCTCAGACTGCCATGATGATGGTGCCAGAGGCGTGGGATTTAAATGATCAAATGACAGACCCAGAGCGTGCCTGTTATGAGTATTTAAGCTGTATTATGGAGCCGTGGGATGGACCTACTGCGATTGCCTACACAGATGGCAAGAAAATTGGGGCGTCGATTGACCGAAATGGATTGCGCCCAGCGAGGTATTATATTACCGATGACAGAAGAATTATTTATTCCTCTGAAGTTGGTGTATTAGACATCGATCCAGAAAGCATTGTGGAAAAAGGTCGATTAGGCCCTGGGGACATGATGTTAATTGATCTTGAGGAAAATAGGGTTCTATATAGTGGTGACATTAAAAGAGAATTGGCGGAGAAGTATCCATATCGTGACTGGTTGCAACAATCACTTGTTCAGTTGAGTGGATTACCAACTAAAAACCTGCAAGAACCTTTAGTTGAAGCTGATTTAATCAAACACCAGTTAACTCATGGTTATACCAAGGAAGAAGTAATGAAAAATATCCTTCCAATGGTCGAAGAAGAGCGTGATCCGATTGGGTCCATGGGGAATGATACACCGCTTGCGGTTTTATCTGAGCGGCCGCAACTTTTGTTTAATTATTTTAAACAGTTATTTGCGCAGGTGACAAATCCACCGATTGATGCGATTCGAGAGAAATTAGTAACTTCCACAACTTCTTACTTGGGGCCACGTGGAAATGTATTAGATGACGGACCAGAACATTGCCAGCGAATCAGGTTATATACACCGATCCTTCAAAAGCCGGAATTCGATGCGGTTATTCATAATGATCGAAGTGATTTCCGATTTGAAAAGATATCGATTTGCTATCCAGTAACAGATGGGGCGAAAGGGTTGGAAAAAGCCCTGGATCAGTTATTTATCAAAGTTCAGCGTGCCATAAATCAAGGCGTTTCTATGGTTATTTTAACTGATCGTAAAATGGATGAGAATCATTTAACGATCCCGTCTTTACTAGCGGTTAGTGGTTTACATCACTATTTAGTTCGTAAAGGGTTACGTACGAAAGCGAGTTTAATTGTAGAAACGGGAGAAGCGCGGGATGTGCATCAATTTGCATCCTTAATTGGATTTGGAGCAGACATGATCTATCCATACGTTGCTTACCGTTCTATTGAGCAGTTGATCGACCGGGAATACATTACTGACTTTTCGCTTAAAGAAGCGGTTTCTAGGTATCGTGATGCAGCAACAAATGGCATCGTAAAAGTAATGTCCAAAATGGGAATCGCAACAATTCAAAGTTACCGTGGAGCACAAATATTTGAAGCAGTTGGAATAAGTGAACAAGTCATCGAAAAATACTTTACCGGATGTGCCTCTAAAATCGGAGGGATCGATTTAGAAACAATTGCACAAGAATCGATCTTACGTCATCAAAAGGCATATGAAACGGATGATGTTTATTTACCATCAGGTGGAGATATGCAGTGGCGAAGTGATGGAGAATACCACTCCTTTAACCCGAAAACCATTCATACCTTGCAGCACGCAGCGCGTATGAATGATCCGAAAAAATATAAGAAGTTCACAGAGTTAGTTTCGGAAGAGAAGATTACGTATTTACGTGATTTATTAGATGTTAATTATCAAGGGAAAACAGCTATTCCGGTAGATGATGTGGAACCAGTGGAAACGATTTTTAAACGATTTAAAACAGGTGCGATGTCTTATGGTGCCTTAAGCCAAGAAGCGCATGAAATGTTAGCAATCGCGATGAATCGAATCGGAGGAAAGAGTAACAGTGGTGAGGGCGGTGAGGACACGGACCGCTTTACGCCTGATGAAAATGGAGATTTAAGAAGAAGTGCGATTAAACAAATTGCTTCGGGGCGATTTGGGGTTACAAGCTACTATTTAAGTAATGCAGATGAACTTCAAATTAAAATGGCTCAGGGAGCAAAACCAGGAGAAGGCGGACACCTTCCAGGTAAAAAAGTGCACCCATGGATTGCGAATGTGCGTAAATCAACGCCAGGTGTTGCTTTGATCTCGCCTCCACCGCACCATGATATCTATTCGATTGAAGACTTAGCGCAACTTATTTATGACCTGAAGCATGCCAACACAGACGCACGGGTGAACGTGAAATTAGTTGCCAAGGCAGGCGTTGGAACGATTGCTGCGGGTGTTGCAAAAGGTAAAGCTGACGTAATTTTAATCAGTGGCTATGAAGGCGGAACGGGTGCATCACCAAAGACTAGTATCCGTCATGCCGGCCTTCCATGGGAACTTGGTTTAGCAGAAGCGCATCAAACCTTAGTACTTAATGATTTGCGAGCTAAGGTTCGTTTGGAAACGGACGGAAAGCTTATGACCGGTAAAGATGTCGTGAAAGCAGCCATGCTCGGTGCAGAAGAGTACGGTTTTTCAACAGCTCCGATGGTAGTATTAGGTTGTATTTTGATGCGAGCTTGTCATTTAGATACTTGTCCCGTAGGAATTGCCACACAAAATCCAGAGTTACGTAAAAAATTTACGGGTAGAGCAGATCATGTTGTAAACTACATGACTTTCATCGCAGAAGAAATCCGTGAAATTTTAGCTGAATTAGGGATGAAGTCTTTAGATGAACTTATCGGGCGTACTGATCTACTAAAAGTTCATGAAAAAATGAAGGCACATCCAAAAGCAAAACATTTATCCTTGGATCCATTGCTAACAGAAACGAAAGAAGATTGGAAAGCGTTGGAGCGAGTTTATCGAAGTGAATATAATGAACATCACATGGATGATGTGGAATTAATTCCAGAAGTAATGAAACAATTAGATCGTCACGGCAGTGCAGAACTCAACCTTCCAATTGGAAACGTTAATCGTACAGTTGGAACAACACTTGGCCATGAAATTACGAAAATGCATGGAGAACACGGCCTTTCAGATGATCAGATTCGTTTAAACTTCACCGGTTCTGCAGGTCAAAGTTTTGGAGCGTTCGTGCCAGCGGGAATAACTTTATCCGTTACAGGAGACGCAAATGACTACGTTGGCAAAGGGCTTTCTGGTGGAAAAATTATTGTAAAACCTCACCAGCCACCGTCCGTTCACCGTATGGCTGAAACAATTATCGGAAATGTATCCCTATTTGGGGCTACGAGTGGTGAAGCGTATATCAACGGTGCAGCAGGAGAGAGATTTGCTGTAAGAAATAGTGGCGTTCATGTTGTTGTCGAAGGTGTAGGAGACAATGGCTGTGAATACATGACAGGTGGAAGTGCTGTCATCTTAGGTTCGATCGGTAAAAACTTTGCTGCAGGTATGAGTGGAGGTACCGCTTATATTTGGAATAACGATGAAAAACAAATTAAAGATTTATGTAATGGTGAATTGGTTGTATTTGAACGACTGGAACGAACAGAAGAATTAGATCGTGTGAAACAAATGTTGGAAAATCATGCGCTTCACACAGATAGTAAGCGAGCAAAATATATTCTGAATAACTGGCAAGAACAATCGAGTCAATTTATTAAAATCATTCCTAAAGAATTTAAAGAAATGCTTGAGAAACAAAAAGATCAAGAAGAAGCGGAATCAAGTCCAGCATCATCTTAAGAAAGGAGGGTTTCGATGGGCTATTTAACTGGTTTTATGGATTATAACCGAAAAGATAATCAAACACGCGACCCGATTGAAAGAATTCGTGATTGGGAAGAGTACTCCATTCGTATGGAAGAAGATGAGTTTAAACGGCAAGGTGCAAGGTGCATGGATTGTGCCACACCTTTTTGCCATACTGGAATTGAATTTGACCAATCTTATTTAGGTTGTCCAGTAAATAATTTTATCCCCGAATGGAATGAACTAGTTAGTGACGGAGATTGGAAGCACGCACTAGAGCGTTTAGAAGAAACTAATAATTTTCCGGAGTTTACTGGACGTGTTTGTCCCGCACCATGTGAAGGATCTTGTACATTAGCGATTAATGATGATCCTGTAGCGATCAAATCAATTGAAAATGAGATTATTGAAAGAGGATTTGAAAATGGTTGGGTCGAAGCGAACCCTCCGGCACATCGTACAGGTAAAAAAGTGGCCGTCATAGGTTCAGGGCCTGCAGGATTGGCAGCAGCCGACCAATTAAATCACCACGGACATGAGGTGACGGTTTATGAACGAGATGATCGACCAGGCGGGTTATTAATGTACGGCATTCCGAATATGAAATTAGAAAAAGAAACGATCGAACGTCGTCTAAATGTGTTGAAAGAAGAAGGCATTCAATTTGAGTGTAATGTGGAAGTCGGAGTGGACATAACAGAGGCAGAGCTTCGCAAACAACACGATGCGATTATTGTATGCACAGGTGCTCAGGCGCCAAGGGATGTTCCAGCAGATAATAGAGAAAGCAAAGGCATTCATTTCGCAATGGACTATTTAAAAGAGTCCACGAAAGCATTAGAAACAGATCCTGATACAGCATCAATTCATGCTCGTGGCAAGAATGTGATTGTGATTGGCGGCGGAGATACAGGGGCAGATTGTGTAGCTACTGCTTTACGTCAAGAATGTAAACGTGTGGTTCAATTCGGTAAACACCCAGCAAGCCCAGAAGACCGAACGGATGATAACCCTTGGCCTTTATTCCCAATGACATTCAAATTAGACTACGGGTATGAAGAGTCCTTAAAAGCGTATGATGAGGACCCAAGAAAGTATGAAATTCTCACCCAGTCGTTTGACACAGACCCGAATGGAAATGTCGTTTCTCTGAAAACAATCGGTGTAGAAAAAGTAGAAGAAGACGGAAAATTAGTCACTGTTGAAATTGATGATAGTGAGCAAGAATGGGAAGTAGATCTAGTATTGGTTGCGATAGGATTTACCGGTCCGGAAAAAGAAGTCCTGGACCACTTCGGCCTAAAGTTAGATGAACGTGGCCGTGTTTGGACAGTTGATGGAACAGAAGATTATTCCACAAACCAAGACGCAGTATTTGCTGCAGGGGACGCCCGTAGAGGCCAGAGTCTAGTCGTATGGGCGATCCGCGAAGGAAGGGAAGTAGCAGAACAATGTCACAAATATCTCGTTGATGAAAAAGAAACAAGCTTCCAAGCGATTTAATTTAATATGGAGAAGCGACTCGGACCACTAAATAATATGCGATTATTTAGTGGTCTTTTTATGTTGTCAGAGCTTGCCGGCATAAGGAAGTAGTATTCGGGTGAAGGGGTCGTTATGCCGGAATAAGGGAGTGGGATTCAGGTGAAAGAATGTTTATGCCGGCATAGGGGAAGGGTATTCAGGTGAAGGAATCGTTTTGCCGGCATAGGGTGGTCTTCAGTAGAAAGAAATAGCATGCCGGCATACGAGGAAGGGAATCGGGTGAAAGAATGTTTATGCCGGCATACGAGGTGCTATTCAAGCGGGAAGGGCGACTTGCCGGCAAAAAAGGTAGGTGTTCGGGTGAGTAGCTCTTATTGCCGGCAAACGCTCGGTTACGTATTGTTCGCTCCCACGCAAAAATGCTATTTGATAACGAACTTATTTGTTCTTTTATAAAATTTCTATTAAACTATACTCAACTGATTAAGTTAATTAGAGGAGGTTTTGAATTGAGCAAAAAAATAGGTTTTGTCGGATGTGGCAAAATGGCTCAAGCGATTATAAATGGAATGACTAACTATGGTGGTATAGATTCGGAGAGAATTATTGCTTCTGCAGTTAGGGATGAAACAATTGATCAGGTTCAAGAAAATTTTCATATAGAAATTGGTTCTGATAATAAAAAAGTCGCTCAAGAAAGTGACATTTTATTTTTAGCAGTAAAGCCTTATCTTTATCCGCGTATTATAGATGAAATTCGTAAAGAGGTAAGTAAATCGACGATCATCGTGACGATTGCAGTTGGGGTCAAGTTAAAAGATATTGAGCTTGCTTTCGGGAAAGAAACGAAAATTATTCGTTCAATGCCAAATACCCCATCACTTGTAGGCGAAGGGATGACGGTGTTTAGTCCAAACGATCATGTTTCAGAAGCAGAAATTGCAGAAGTGCACGAGCTGTTTAACGGATATGGGCAAGTAGAACAGGTGGAAGAAAAATTGATGGACGCGATTCCAGCTGTCAGTGGATCGTCGCCTGCTTACGCTTATATCTTCATAGAGGCTTTAGCAGATGGAGCGGTCAAACAAGGTATCCCACGTGAAACGGCTTATAAATTAGCTTCGCAAGCCGTATTAGGTGCTGCGAAAATGGTCTTAGAATCTGGGAAGCATCCTGGGGAATTGAAGGATCAGGTTTGTACGCCAGGAGGTTCCACAATTAAAGCAGTGGATGCACTTGAACAAAATGGTTTCCGCGGAGCCGTGATTCAAGCAATGGATAAATGCTCCGGAAAATAATAGCTTTTCTTTTTACTCCCCTTCTTAGACTTATTTCGATATAATATATACAAACTAATACAGAAGGGGGTGCCACTATTGACTGGTGAAATGATTTTCGTTGCGTTAATGATTGCCATCATGCTTGTTTTTTTATTAATGGAAATTGTTCGACCGGATGTAGTGGTGCTTGTCGTGTTAGGGATTTTTATCGTAACTGGAATACTTACGCCTCAAGAAGCCCTAATTGGATTTTCTAATGAAGGGATGCTTACCATTGCCCTTTTATTTGTGGTCGTTGGAGGCATCCAAAAAAGCGGAATCATTAATCGATTCATGCATAACTGGTTATCACAATCTAAATCACGCATGGGACTGGTAGGGAAATTTTTCGCACCTGTATCCTTTGCGTCTGGTTTTTTAAATAATACTCCAATTGTTGTTACGTTTACACCTGTCATTCGGGAATGGTGTGAGCGAAATAATATTTCCCCTTCCAAATTTCTAATTCCTTTATCATATGTAACAATCCTCGGTGGTACCATTACGTTAATTGGTACATCAACGAATATTATTGTCCATGGCCTGCTTAGAAGTTATGGTTACGAAGGCTTTTCTTTCTTTGAGCTAGCAATCATTGGTGTGCCGATTACGATTGTTGGTTTCGTCTATTTATTCACCATTGGCCTTAAAATTTTGCCTGAGCATAAAGGTTTTAGCCAGCAGGTTCGAGAAGATACAAAAGAATATTTAGCAGAAATGGTAGTGACAGAGGAATTTGCTTATAACAATCGTTCTGTGAAGGCTGCCTTATTTGAACATTTGGATGGTATATATCTCATCGAAATTTTAAGAGGGGAAGAGCGAATTTACCCGGTTCGACCGACAACGGTAGTCCGAGCAGGAGATCAATTAATTTTTAACGGGAAAATTTCAACGATTGCTGACCTTGAGAAGATTAAAGGGTTAGAGGTGGAGACAGGATCTACATTTAAACTTGACGATCTCAAAAAAGAGAATGGAGAAACTCAGTTAGTCGAAGCGGTTATATCGCATGAGTCTTCGTTAATAAATAAAACCATTCGACAAGTTCAATTTCTAACACGGTTCCAAGCAGGAGTAATCGCTGTTCACCGTCAAAACAAATTAATCAAAGGGGAAATTGCCGACATCGTTTTACGTCCAGGCGACGCTCTTTTGTTGCTTACGAATAAATCATTCCTAACTAAGTATGAGCATACAAGCAACTTTTACGTGCTCTCTCCCTTAGATCCACCGAAAGTGTTGCAGGAAGATTTTCGAAAAGGAATCTTCTCCCTAATTTTATTAATAACTATGATCATTTTCGTTTCCATAGGGATGCTGACGATGTTTAAAGCAATGGCATTAGCAGCGATTATTTTATTATTTACAAAAGTAGTGTCTCCAGAGGATGCAAAAGATTATATTCATTTTCCAGTTTTGTTATTAATAGCTGCCGCCATAGGGGTAGGCTCTGCCATGCAAGAAACTGGACTCGCTTCGTTAATAGCAGAAAATCTATTATTATTTGCTGAACCATATGGTATTTTTATTATCATTCTCTTAATCTACTTATTAACTAATATATTTACAGAATTAATTACAAATACCGCCGCCGCAGTTCTAATGATCCCGATTGGATTGGATATCGCCTCCATGTTGAATATGGATCCACTTGGCATCGCGGTCACGATTGCGATCGCATCGTCAGCAAGTTTTATCACACCAATCGGGTATCAGACCAACTTAATTGTTTATGGCCCAGGTGGATATTCTTTCTTCGACTATGTCAAAATTGGCTTCCCACTTAGTATGCTAGTGATGTTTACGACTACGGTTATTGTTTATTTTGTTTGGTTTTAACTAATAGAACTTGAAAAAAGGTTACAATAAATTTAAAATAGAAATGAAATATTATTTCATTTCTATTTTTTTATGGTTAAATAAGGGGTGCTGTCTAATGATCGAAACTGGTCTTGAAAGGTTGAAAAACGGAGAATATCCGGAACTTATTGATAAGAATATCGGCTTGATTATCAATCACACTTCTGTTGATTCTAAGCTCCAGCTTAGTTTAGATCTATTGGTGGAAAAAGGTTATAACATTACTGCTATTTTTGCCCCAGAACATGGGATACGCGGGGATGTAGCAGCTGGTGAAAAATTTGAAGATCAATATGATGAGCATACAGGGGTGCCGATCTATAGTTTATATGGTGAGCAGAGACGTCCTACAAAAAAAATGTTAGGTAAAGTGGATGTACTTTTGTTTGACATACAAGATCTTGGAGTTCGATTTTATACATATATTTATACTTTAGCATATTGCATGGAGGAAGCAGGGAAATTCAGTATACCAGTCTATGTGCTCGATCGACCTAATCCAATTGATGGTATTACGCTAGATGGAAATATTGTTGAAGATGAATATTCATCTTTTGTAGCAAATTATAAACTTTTATTAAGACATGGGATGACAGTTTGTGAACTCGCAAACTATTTCAATGAAGAATTCAAGATGAATGTTGACTTGAAAATAGTGAAGATGAATGGTTGGAAAAGGGAAATGAAATATGAGGACACCGGACTTCCGTTTGTAATGCCCTCTCCCAATGCTACAGGGAAGGATATGATGGAAGTTTATCCGGGGACTTGTTTCATAGAAGGGACAAACATTTCTGAAGGAAGAGGTACGACAGCTCCTTTTCGTTGGATCGGTGCTCCTTGGATGAATGCAGAAATAGTTAAACAAAATTTTGAAGCTCTTAATTTACCTGGTGTCCACTTGCGTCCTGTAACATTTACACCTCTTGCTTCTAAATTTGAAAAGGAAGCTTGCCAAGGAATCGAAGTGCATGTTTTGGATCGTACTCATTTCAAAGCATTTGAAACAGGAATTTTACTTGTTAAAACTATTTATGATCTTTACCCTCAACATTTGAACTGGATTCATACAGAAGGTGAATTGTTTTTTGATCTGCTTTCTGGTACAGATCAAATCCGAAAAAGGATCGAAAATGGGGAAGAACTCACAAAATGGCTATCAAGCTATAAATCTGAAGAAATAAAAGCATTTAAACAAAAACGAGCATCATACTTACTTTATTAGCTTAAGAGGTGAGAAATTGGTAAAAGTTAAATGGGATTTTATTAAGGAAGAGCAAATTGAAAAGATGGTTAGTCTTTGGAATAAGGAGTTAGGTGATACTTACCCAATGCGAAAAGCTCTTTTCTATCAAAATAGTGTTAAAGATGAAAATGTATTCGTAGATGGTTCCTTGTTACTAATGGACGAACAGGATGAAGTAATTGGTTTCATTGTATCTAAATATCCACAAACAAACCGAGCAAAAAAACTCTTGCCTGGTAATGGACAAGTAGGGTGGATTCAAACTCTAATCATAGCTCCATTATACAGACAAAAAGGATATGGAGAGCACTTATTACAACACGCAGAGAAAAAGTTAATGAACCTTGGTGTTACGAAAATTAATATCGGGCGTGATCCATTTCATTACTTTCCTGGGGTACCCTCTCGTTATCCATGTGTACAGAGGTGGTTTGAAAAAAGAGATTATTTACATACTGGAACTGTTTCTGATTATCATCGTGATCTAAAAGAAAATCCAGTTCAGAAACGGCGAGATCCTTCGAATTTAAAAATCCGTACTATTGAGATGGAAGAGTTAAAAGTATTACTAGAATTTATGGAACATTCTTTCCATGGTCGCTGGGAATATGAAGCATGTATATACGCGGATGCCGGGGGAACAGGAAGAGAATACGTTGTAGTTTTTGATGAAAAGGATGAAATGATTGGATTTTGTCGGGTGAATGATCGTGCAAGTACAATTATAGGTCAAAATGAGCAATGGTCTAATTATTTTGAAGATCCCGTGGGTGGAATAGGTCCTTTAGGAGTCATTTCAGAATATCGTGGGCGAGGATACGGGCAAGAAGTAGTTCAAGCGGCAATCGAAGAGCTTGAAACAAGAGGAGTCAGACATCTAATCATTGATTGGACTGTACTTGATTCTTTTTATCGAAAGTTTGAATTCGAACCGATTTGGACGTATCAACAATTACAAAAACAAGTTGAAGTATAGAAATATTTTAATAGAGAGAATTGGTGGTTACCATGACAGAACAAACGATTGCACAGTTAACAACAGAGTCAAGAAATCAACGTACAATCGGTATTGACCAAATGACTATAAAACAGATTGTGAAAATAATGAATGAAGAAGATCAGTTGGTGGCAACTGAAGTTAATCGTGAATCAGCTGCTATTGAATCAACTATTGAAAAAGTTTATCAAGCAATTAAGGGTGGTGGAAGGTTGCTATACATAGGTGCTGGAACAAGTGGGCGATTAGGTATCTTAGACGCATCTGAGTGTCCCCCTACATTTCGAACGGACCCTGAAACAGTGCAAGGTATTATGGCTGGTGGAGAATCTGCAATGTTTCAAGCAGTTGAAGGGGCAGAGGACTCAGAAAGTGCTGGGCGTTCAGATCTTGATAATGTA
Organism: Halalkalibacillus halophilus DSM 18494; assembly: GCF_000423105.1. Lineage (GTDB taxonomy): Bacteria > Bacillota > Bacilli > Bacillales > Alkalibacillaceae > Halalkalibacillus > Halalkalibacillus halophilus. The sequence continues at coordinate 467,440 of NZ_KE383978.1, forward strand.
AGTATTACACACAAGGATATTGTGGTTGGTATAGCAGCAAGCGGAAGAACACCTTATGTTATTGGAGCTTTGAAACATGCAAACAAGATTGGAGCAGAGACAGTAGCATTAACATGTAACAAAGGTTCGGAGTTAAGCAAACATTCCTCGTTAGCAATCGAAATAGAAGTAGGGCCAGAAATCTTAACAGGTTCTACAAGATTGAAATCTGCTACTGCGCACAAAATGGTGTTAAATATGATTTCAACGATAACTATGGTAAAGCTAGGTAAAGTCTATGAAAATTATATGGTAGATGTCCATGCATCGAATGCAAAACTAAATGAAAGAGCTATGAATATCGTAAGTTCCATTACAGGGGTGTCTCTTGATCATGCTTCAGAAACTCTTAAAGAAGCAGAATATGATGTGAAGGTTTCCATCGTAATGATTTTAGCTGGGGTTAATTTTAATAATGCAAAGGGATTATTGCTTGAACACAATGGATTTGTCCGAGATGCTATACGAGCGAGCATGATTTAACGGTTCTCCAGAAAGGAAACGATCACGATGAGCGAATTAGAATTAAGAAGAATGGTAGGTCAAATGATAGTAGCTGGCTTTGAAGTAGACCATCCTGCTGAAATACCAGAATCTATTAAAGACTTAATTGAAAAAGATTTTGTCGGTAATATTATTTTGTTCACACGTAATATCGGGTCTATTCGTCAAGTGAAACAACTAACATACGAATTGCAAAAAACAGCGTCAGAAGCTGGACATGAGCAACCGTTATGGATTGCAACGGATCAAGAAAACGGCATTGTTAAAAGGGTTCATAAAGGAATAACTGAACTTCCAGGTGCCATGTTGATAGGTGCTACAGGAGACACTTCTAATGCATACGAAACGGGAGTCATAACTGGTGAAGAGTTGTTGTCATTAGGAGTTAATTGGAACATGGCACCTGTTGCTGATGTCAATAATAACTCTAACAATCCGGTAATTGGTGTTCGTTCGTACGGTAAAAACCCGCATCATGTAAAATTTTATGCTAATCAAATGGCAGAAGGGTTAAAGCAATCGAATGTATTAGCTACATATAAGCATTTCCCAGGTCATGGCGATACCTCTTCAGATTCACACTTAGGTATTCCGGTAGTTAACCATTCCATTGAACATTTAGAGAAAACCGAATTAGTGCCTTTTTCATATGCAATTACTAATGGTGCTGAAGCAATCATGGTGTCGCATGTTCATTATGATGCATTTGATGGTGAGTCAGAAACACCAGCAACACTTTCTAAATCCATTATAAAAAACTTTCTGCGCAAGAAACTAGAATTTGATGGGTTGGTGGTTACAGATTGTATGGAAATGGATGCCATTAGTAAAACGGTAGGCACTCCTAAGGGGGCGAGTCTTTCCATTCAAGCTGGTGCTGATCTAATTACAATTTCACATAAAACAGACGTCCAAAAAGAGGCAATCGAAATGATTCTAAGTGATCTAAACAAAGGTGAGCTTTCTGAATCAAATATAGAAGAATCGTATCAACGGATCAAACAGGTGAAAGCTCGTTATTTAGATTGGAAGACTACTTTAAACTCTAATCAAAGCTTGGAAGAATCATCATTGAATAGCAAAAAACATCAAAATATAGCAAAGAAAATCTACCAAAGTGGTGTAACCATTATAGGACAAGAACAAGCCCTACCGCTTAAAGTAGATGCAGAGGTCCGTACTTTATTGATTATTCCTAAAGAGATGTCCAAGACAATGGCAGAGGATGGTTTTGATCAATTGGCTACTTTTGTTGAGAAAGTTAAGTTTTTCGAACCTTCCGTTGAGGTAGTATCACATCAAAAAGCCCAATCAAATACCTGTATGGACTATGATCGTTATATCATCATAACTTCCTCTGCAGTTCAGGATGAGGAACAACAAACTTTAATTCATCAATTGAATAACCAGTTTACAAGTATAATAGCTATAGCTGTAAAGAGCCCTTACGATCTTCATATATTACCTGAGGTAGATTTATTTGTTGCTACTTACGAAGCTTCGGTATCCGCACTTGAAATGGCTGCATCAGCATTGTATGGCTATGTAGAGGCAAAAGGAAAGCTTCCAATCTAGCTGTAAAAATTAAATTGTGCAAATGAAATAAAATTTCAGAAAAGTGATTGACTACTGTAATAGAATTTAATATACTGAAGATGGTTTCGATGGCAAACTTTGTTACATTCATTCTAACTGTGTCGAAAATCAGTTATGAAAGCGCTATATTTATACATAAAGAATGTTTGTAAAAAAGTATTTTTTAAAATAAGAGAGGGGATTTATCAATTGAATAAAAAACTTTTACTATCCATTTTTGCAGCAATGTTACTATTGTTTCTAGCCGCATGTGGAGGCGATGACGAAACAGACGAAGGTCAAGAGTCTGCTAACGATGAAGAATCTGGTGAAGAAGCAACAGAAGAACAAGAAGATGTAACAATTGAATTTTGGACAATGCAATTACAGCCAACTTTCACAGATTACATTCAGGGAATTATCGATGATTATGAGGAAGAGAATCCTCACGTTACAGTAGAATGGTTAGACGTTCCTGCTGCTGACTTAGATACAAAAATCTTAGCAGATGTAAGTACAGGTAATGCTCCAGACGTTGTAAACCTAAATCCTACTTTCGCATCTCAACTTGCACAATTAGATGAGTTAGTTGACATGGAAGAAGCGGTAGATCAAGAAGACAAGGATAAATATGTGGAAGGTGCTTGGGAAGCGAATAATCTACATGGCGTTACCTTTGCGATTCCTTGGTATTTATCAACACAAGTTACATTAAATAATGAATCAATCTACGACGAGGCAGGATTAGATATTGACAGTCCTCCTGAAACTTACGAAGAAGCAAGAGAGTATGCAGAAACTGTAAAAGAAGAAACTGGTAAATACGGTTACTTCCCATCTTTAGATCTATCTTTAACGTTACAACACATGGTTAAGATGGGTGCTGATTTAACAAATGAAGATGGTACAGAAGCGGCATTCAATACAGAAGAAGGACTTGAAACGTTTGAATATTTCACAGATCTTTTTGAGAGAGATTTAATCCCTCGTGAAGCACTAGTTGGTGACCAGCGTAACACGATCGATATGTATCAGGCTGGTGAAGTAGCGTTCTTCGCAGGATCTCAGTTTATCTCTCAAATTGAAGAGAACGCACCAGAGCTATATGAAAACACAGTACCTTCTCCAGCAATCACAGGTGATTCTGGTAAGAAAACAATTAGTGTTCAAAACGTAGCTGTACCAAGTCAAACGGAGAATCAAGAAGTTGCAGTTGACTTTGCGTTATTCTTAACAAATGCAGAAAATCAATTTGAATTCACACAGTTAACTCCAATTCTTCCTTCAACTCTTGAAACATTAGAAGACCCATACTTCACTGAAGTTGATGAAGATGCAACAGCAAGCGATTTAGTGCGAATTGAATCAGCTGGTCAATTAGAGGATGCTGAATTACTGGTACCTCCAATGGACAATTACACAGACTTAAATGAATCGATTTATGATGCAATCTCAGCAGCAATGTTAGGTGATATGACACCTCAAGAAGCTCTTGATCAAGCGGAAGAAGAGTGGAATGAAATCTTAGCAGAAGAATAAGGAAAGAATGTAAAGATATTCACTAATAAAAGTTGGGGGATCCCGCATCCCCCACTTTATTTTTTTATTAAATTGTAAAAGTATTTTAATGAAAGATTCTTCATCTTTACATACAAACGCGATGAAGCAATAAAGAGGTGAAATTATTGAAGCAGCATAAGTTAACACCATATTTATTTTTACTACCAGGAAGTGTTATATTAACCGTTTTCATATTCTACCCGATGCTTCAGGCAATCTGGATGAGCTTTACAGAATATAATATGATTACAGATGCTGAATTTATAGGCTTAGAAAACTATGAAAACTTATTTGATAGTGACGTGTTTTGGAATGCATTAACTAATACCTTTATATACTTAATAGGTGTTGTTCCTGCATTAGTTATTTTACCGATTTTCTTAGCAGTTTTAGTGAACCAAAAGATAAAGGGAATTGGCTTTTTTCGATCAGCTTACTACATTCCTGTTGTAATTTCACTAGTGGTAGCTGGTATCACTTGGGATTGGGTCTATCGTGAAAATGGAATCTTGAACTACATATTAGATTATTCAGGAGTAATTGCTGAGCCAATTCCATGGTTAACTTCCCAAGACACTGCGATTTTTGCAGTTATGGCAGTGACTATATGGAAAGGGATTGGCTATTACATGATTATTTATCTAGCTGGTCTTCAATCGATTCCTCATGATTTATATGAAGCTGCTGAAATGGACGGAGCTAATTGGTGGCAGCAAGTTACTCGAATTACGATTCCTATGCTTATGCCTTTTGTGTTAATTGTAACAATTATGTCTACTATAGCTGCAATGAAGGTGTTTGAGGAAATCTATGTTATGACAGGTGGAGGACCTGCTAGAAGTACAGAAACCCTTGTATTCTATATTTACTCAGAAGCATTTGAGAAATTGAATATGGGATATGCTGCAGCTGGTGGTGTAATTCTCTTCTTGATCACACTTGTGATTTCATTAATTAACCTTAAATTTATGGGCAAAGACAGAACGAAAACATAAGGAGGGAATCGAAAATGGCAGTTGAAGCGAAAGATAAGAAATCAATTATGAAGAAAATTTTATTATATACACTACTAGTTGGTGTGGCACTGTTTATGATTGGTCCCTTCATATGGTTATTAGCAACAGCTCTTAAATCACCTGGGGAAAACATATTTCAGTATCCACCAACATTGCTACCGGAAAATCCAACGTTAATGAACTTTGTTCGAGTAATGGATACCTTCCCATTCTGGAGATATTTATTTAATAGCGCAGTGGTAGCGGTTATGACAGTGTTTTTAAATGTATTGTTTTGTTCACTAGCTGCATATCCTCTAGCACGTATGAAATTTAAAGGACGTAATCTTATATTCATATTAGTTTTGAGCACAATGATGATTCCGTTTCAATTACTAATGATTCCAGTTTATGTGATTTCATTGGAGTTAGGATTACAAAATACTTACTTAGGTATGGTCTTGCCACATATTACAACAGCTTTTGGTGTATTTTTAATGCGCCAAGCATTCATTACAATTCCATATGAATTAGATGAATCAGCTCGTATGGATGGTGCAAACGCCTTTCAAATTTGGAGAAAGATATTAATGCCATTAGTAAAGCCCTCTATGGTTACGCTTGCGTTATTTACGTTCGTTTCGGCATGGGGAGACTTCTTATGGCCATTAATTATTGTTAGTGATCAGAGTATGTATACACTACCATTAGGTTTGAACATGCTATCAGGCACATTTACTTCTGACTGGCGATTAATCGCAGCAGGGGCTATTATTTCTATGCTTCCAATTATTATTATTTTCCTTGCTTTACAGCGATTCTTCATCAGTGGAGCGATGAAGGGTGCCGTTAAAGGATAGGTACTTTGGCAAAATATTTGCAATATGTTTATAATAATAATGAATTAGATGTAAATGGAGGTTTCTTGAAAGGAGCAGTTGAATGACACACTTAAAGGGTGGATTAGTCATTTTAAAAGAAATGGCTGATCATTTACCCCCTTCTGAACAGAAGATTGCAAACTATATTTTAAAGAACCCTGAGGCATCGATTATGTTAACAGCTTTGATGCTTGGTCAAAAGAGTGAGACAAGCAGTGCAGCCGTGATTCGAATGTGTAAGTCGCTTGGATTTAAAAGTTTTCAGGAGTTAAAGCTACGAGTTGCCGGAGACTTGCAGGTAGAAAGTTCAACAGAATATCGAGATATAGAGCCGAATGAAAGTAACCGGGAAATTATCGATAAAGTAACATCGAATACATTACAAACCATTAAAGACACCGTAGATATTTTAGATGTGAAAGAGCTGGAACAGGCAATTTCAATACTTAGAGAAGCATCTTCCGTTACGTTTGTTGGTTTTGGTGCTTCTTATATTGCGGCCATAGATGCAGAGCAAAAGTTTGTACGAATTAATAAGAATGCTCAGGCATTTTCTGACTTGCATATGGCGGCTACTTCTGTTGCGAATAAAGGAAAAGAAGATGTCGTCGTTGGCATATCATTTTCTGGTAATACAGTGGAAGTAGAAAAGGTTCTACGCCTAGCAAAAGGAAAAGGTGCGAAGACAATCAGTATTACGAAATATGGAAAGTCGAAAATCAACGAGTTATCCGATTTAAGTCTATACACTTCTGCTGCGAAAGAAGCGACTTTTAGAAGTGGGGCGACAAGTTCAAGAATTGCGCAGCTACATGTCATTGACATATTGTTCATGTGTCTTGCCTCCGCTCAATATGAAGAAACGATTGAGCACTTAGATGAAACGCGAGAAGCGATCTCATTTATTAAAGAAGATTAAATAGGAAATCCATCAGCTACTTTGGCTGGTGGATTTTTTTATGAAAATAGTAATGAGTAGAACATTTCCAACAATGAGTAGAACGTGTTCAACAATGAATAGAACTTATTCAACAATGAGTAGAACCTCCGCTCAAAGCAAGTAGAATGTACAGTTTCTTATTAAAAAAAGTGTTGCAAGTGTATTAGGTAATGTAGTACACTTGATACAGTTGAAAACGAGGTGATTTTGATGCACATTATGTTAGATCCAACGAGCCGTCAGCCGATCTATGAGCAAATCGTTCAACAAGTGAAGGCCAGGGTCTTGCAGGGAGTGGTTATTGCCGGAGATAAAGTTCCTTCTGTGAGGGAAATGTCCGCAGAATTGACTGTGAATCCTAATACAGTAAGTAAAGCTTACAAAGAGTTGGAGCGTGAAGGTTTATTTATTACGTTTCGTGGAAAGGGTACGTTTGTCAGTGAAAATGTCTTACAGCTTGTGCAAAAACGCGAGGTGAAAAGTTTGAAGTTGCAAACGGAGAAACTAGTTCAGTCTGCGCACGATGTCGGAATTGAATCTACTGAAGTGAAGAAGTGGGTAGAAGCATTTTACAAGAAAGTAGGGGAGAAAGAATGATTGACGTGAAAGATATGTCTAAAACGATACACCAAACAGAGATCTTAAAAGATGTTCATTTTCAAGTGCATCCAGGTACCGTTACTGGAGTTGTAGGACGAAATGGAGCGGGGAAAACAACCTTGTTACGTTTAATCTCAGGAATTTTAGAACCTTCAACAGGGGTTGTAGAGGTTAATCAAAATAATGTATTTAAAAATCCTGAGGTGAAACATAATATAGTATTTGTTCCGGATTCCACAGATGCATTAAAAACTTACAGCATTAAAGAGATTGTTAAATTCTATCAAGTAGTTTATCCGAATTTTGATGAAGATTATTATTATGGTTTATTGGAGCGATTTAACTTTAAGAAAACAGGTAAAATCAAACAATTCTCTAAGGGGCAAAAAGCCCTGTTCTCTTTAATTTTAGCCTTTTCAACGAATGCAAGCTACATCCTGTTAGATGAGCCAACAGATGGATTGGACGTCATCATTAAAAAACAAATCTTGCAATTTATTGCTGAACAGGTTTCAGAGAAGGATGTCGCGGTCATTATTTCTTCTCACCGTTTAGATGAGTTAGAGCGCATGGCGGATCATATTGTCGTATTAAAAGATGGGGCGGTCGATTCAGAGATGTCGATGGATAATCTAAAAGAGCAATATCGAAAAGTACAAATAGCTTATCAGCAAGAGTTTCCTAAACATATTGAAGAACGGGTTGAGGTGCTCACTCATACAGGGCGGGTAGCCGTTGTATTGATGGGGGCAAATGACCATGAAACAGAGGCCCTTATTCAAGAAGAAGGACCAATTCTTTTTGAAGACTTACCTCTTACGTTAGAAGATATTTTTGTAGCTAAATTAGGAGGTGAGCTGTATGTTTCCTAAAGCGTTGTGGATGAAAGAATGGAAACACGCATCCGTTATTTGTTTTTCTTTACTGTTAACATTCATTGTGGCCTACCCTGTCATGATTGGAACACAAATGGATACTTGGCGTGGCATGATGGAAAATGATCCTGAGATGTGGCAGCAAGTACAATCGAGTTATGTGAATATGGCTTTTGGTTTAACTTTCCTTACAGTCATTAGTGTAGTTGTTATTATTTTATTAGCAGGATTTTTAATCGGGCTCGAGAAAAATACAAAACGCCATGACTTTACGATGGCACTGCCTTTTTCAAGAGCTAGCATGTTTATCACGAAATACTTATTGGGATTAATCACCATATTGGTCAGTTACAGTGTGGCGTTTTGGTCCGGTTATTTGGTTGTTTATCAGTCAGAATTTCAAGCTGTATTATCTGAACTGAACGTTTCCCAAACATATTTATCACCTTTACTCGCATTTTTTGTTATATACTCATTTGGAATGATGATTGGAACAATTAGTGGAGAAATGAAATCTCAGCTCGTATTAACATTTATCTTTCTTATATTCCCACAAGGAATTTTTATGTTGGTCTATGGACTGTTTTTTGCACACGGGGTTAACATGGATTCGACCTATGGAAATGAATTTGTATTTAGAGATATCTTTTGGTTTAGTTATCTTGATCCAGTTCAATTTGATATTAATCTAATTTATCCATTGGTTGGAGGAATCTTGTTTACGGGAATCGGACTGTTCTTGTTTACAAAAACGCAGTCCGAATATAGTGGTGAGTTCCTAATGTTTCGTCATTTACATCCTGTATTTGCGATTGGGATTCCGATCTGTACTGGTCTTTTCGGTGGATACATGTTGTCAGGTATGGTAGCCTATAATGCCTCTTCTGTTGTGATGATCAGTATGTATTGGTTAGGATTTATAATCGGTATCACTTTCGCATGGTTGATTACAAGGAAGTTATTGAAAAGAGCTTAATAGGGAAGGAGTCAGCATAGTCGTGCTGGCTCTTTTTTTAATAGGTTGGCGACATGGTATTGTAGTTACAATCCGGCGATCAAGTGCTCTAATCAGGTGAGAGAATTGTTATGCCGGCAAGGGAGCGAGTATACGGGTGAAGATTTCGCTATGCCGGCAAAGGGAGGCTCCAATCGGGCAGAAACGTTGCTATGCCGGCAAACTCAAAAAAGGGTTTGCATTCAACGTGAAGTGCAAGCATTAATATATGTGTCAAGTCTGCCTGGTCGCGATAATCATTCAAATATCTTCTTATAAAGCTATTAGAGTGGAGTTCGTTCGACAAAAATCGATATTTCTTCTGAATATTCTACATTAATCATTCGAAATAAAGGCTGGAATAGCGTAAAATGGGTTCATTAACTATAGGAGGATTCATGCATGAGTTGGTATATTGGGTATTTTATTGTTTATTTTAGTTTTGTATTTGGAATTGGAATTTATTATTTCTTTAAGGTTAAAAATTCAGATGATTATTTAATTGCTGGGTGGAATATGGGCTTCTGGCCGATTGTTGGTACAATCATTAGTACTTTTTGTGGTGCAGCAGTATTCATAGGTTGGGTGGGTATGGGATTCACTGTCGGGATGACAGGATTTTTTCAATTTGCGCTACCAGCGTATGTGTTTACATTAATTTTAGTCGTTTTCTTTGCAAAACAGCTTAGAAGGCAGAAACTGTATACTTTAGCTGATCTATTTAGTGAAAGGTTTGGAGGCAAGTTAGGTGTCTTTCCTTCTGTGTTATCTGCATTTATTTATTCGGTTCCAACACTAGCCTTACAGATTGTTGGTATGTCGACGGTATTTAATATTGCTTTCGGTTTTTCCCCTACAACTGGCTTGTTGGTTTCGTTTGCATTAATTTTAGGCTTTACGATATTAGGTGGATTACCTGCAACAATTATAACGGACGCGATTCAATCGATTATTTTAACAGTTGGAATTGTTGTCTTATTTATCGCTAGTTTAAATTACAGTGGAGGTTTTTCAGAAGTACTTGAAAACACTCCGGTTGATTACTTAACACCATTTGGACAAGAGGGTGCATTTGCCGTACTCGTCTTCGCTTTATCAGTTGGTCCGTTCTATTTAATTTGGCAATCTACATGGCAGCGAATTTTCGCTTCTAAATCAGAAGAAGTAGCTAAAAAAGCAGGGATCACAGCGATTGCTATTGGTACAGCAATATCTATTTTGCCGTATGCAATTGGGGTCATGGCACGTCGTTATGTCCCGGCTGATATTGATCCGGACTTGATATTTTCTTATGTCACGGTGGAGCTACTACCACCGATGATTGGTGGACTTGTTTTAGTCGGCTTATTATCTGCCCTAATGACAGGTGCGGATTCGTTTATTTTACAAGGTAGTTCGAATTTGACCCAGGATTTATATGCAAGATTAATTAACCCTCACGCAGACAATAAGAAAATGATGTTTGTATCGCGAATTAGTGTGGTTATTATTGCGGGGCTTGGCCTCATATTAGCGTTTATGGTTACAGATATTATTACGTTGTACCAGTGGGCATTAAGGTTATCTGCGGTTACTTTAGTTTTACCGTTCTTAGCCATTATGTTCTGGAGAGGTGTTACGACTAAAGGTGTACTTGTTTCCATGATTGTTTCTGCAATCGTTACAATCACCTGGCCGTATTTAAACACGCCAATTGATGAAACGTTAATAGGTTTCGGTACTTCCTTATTTTTACTTGTGATGGTTAGTTTAGTTACGGATCACTCTAAGAATGAGAATATAAAAGCTGTATATTATGAGAACTTTAATACAAGAAATTAAAGGTAGGAGAATGACATGAAATACGATTTAATTATTCATAATGGGACCATTCTAACGATAGATGAACAAAAAATTGCAAAAGCAGTAGCTGTGAATGATGGAAAGATTGCACAAGTGTGGACAAGTTCGTTTGATATAAATAAGGAAAATGCTGACCAACACTATGACTTAAATGGCCAAACATTAATTCCTGGATTTATTGATACCCATAACCATATTTTGATGTACGCTAAAATGAAAAAACAAATTTATTGCGGAAATCCTCCGCACCAAAATGTGGAAGAATTATTGACAACTATTCGTACCCAAGCGGATGAAACAGAACCAGGTGAATGGATTATTGGTTGGGGATATGATGACACGATGTTAGAAGAACAGCGTCATATTATTAGAGATGAAATTGACACTGTTGCACCTGACCACCCTGTTTTTATTCGTCATATATCTGGGCATCTAGCTGTTGTTAATTCAAAGGCTTTGGATCAATGTGGAATAGAGGATTCTGTGCAAGACCCATCTGGAGGGCACTTTGGTCGAACAGCTGATGGGAAATTAGACGGGGTGCTCTATGAGTTACCTATTTTAGAAATGGTTATGAAGCATTTTAAACCGATTGAGAAGAATGAATTGAATGATTTAATGGTAGAAGCAGCAGAAGATTACATTCGTGAAGGGATAACGACAAATACAGATGCTGCTGTTGGTCTTGATGGAGGTTATCAAGAATTTAAAGAACATATGAATGCGGTGACAGATGGGCGTTTCACATTAAAAATGCGCTATATGGTCATGGACGCGGTATTAAATGACGCTCCTTTTAAAGATATGACCGCAGAGGAAGTAAATGCTTATATAATTGATCAATCAAAAGGACAAGGAAGATTTGATAGTGCAAAGTTCTTTCAAGACGGGTCGATTCAAGGGTATACTGGTGCTCTTCGAGGAGGGTACCATTTAGATCCTGAACATAATGGGGCCTTGATCCATGAACAGGTTGATCTTGATCAGATGTTCTTGAAAGCACATAAACGCGGGTTTCGTATTGCATGTCATGGAAATGGTGACTTAGCAATTGAATCCATCATTTCATCTTTAACAAAAGCATTAGACGAAGTACCACGTAACCATCATTTGCACCGGGTGGAGCATCTACAAACTGCGCGTGAAGAGGACTTAAACCGAATGCAGGCATATGATATTGCTACTTCGCTTTTCATTAATCATGTGTATTATTGGGGAGATCGCCATAGAAATATCTTCTTAGGACCTGAGAGGGCTCAAAAATTAGATCCATTACAAAGTGTGAAAGATAAAGGTTTGTTGTACACATTACATTCAGACAATCCAATCACTCCAATTTCTCCTTTATTTTCCATATGGGCAGCGGTGAATCGAAGAACAAAAGATGGACATGTTTTAGGTGAAGAAGAGCGCATCTCAGTGGAGGAAGCATTGAAAACAATGACTATTTACGGTGCGAAACTTAATAACACAGAAGATGAGAATGGATCTATTAAAATAGGAAAAGCAGCAGATTTTGCTGTCCTAAGTGATCATCCATTTGAAATTGATCCAATTGAACTTAAAAATATCCAAGTAGTTGAGACTTTTATTTCAGGGAAAAAGCAATTGAATTAAAAAAAGCGATTGGGAGCTATTACAGCTACCCAATCGCTTTTTATATTATTGATAGGAATCTTTGTTCCGAAGCTTATAGATTCTGTACATATGGCTTACCAACACTTTTGACACGGCAAATGTTGGTACAGCGACAATCATGGCGAGTATGCCACCAAACTGTGCTGCAAATAGTAGCAGGAATATAATCGTAATTGGATGAATCTGTAATTTTTTACCCATTACTTGAGGGGAAATTAAGTTACTTTCTAGTTGTTGTACGACAATGACAATAATCACAACAAGCAATGCTTGGAATGGAGATTCTAGTAACCCAACGATTACAGCTGGGAATGTTCCAATCCATGGTCCGATAAACGGAATGAAGTTGGTAAATAGTGCAACGAATGCAAGGATTAAAGCAAATCGTAAGTCGATAATCAAGAAGCCAATATAAACTAAAACACCTACACATACGCTTACAATGATTTGACCTTGAATATAAGAGCTTAAGGCATCATCCATATCTTCTAAAATTTCATCTACTTCATCACGATAGCGAGTAGGGAAGAATCCTAGCACCCTGCGTGGTAAACGCTCTCCATCTTTTAATAAGTAGAAAAGGATAAAAGGTACAACGATAATGGCAATAAGGATATTTGCAATAATTCCTAGATAGGTAGTGATTTGTGAAGCAATGGTTGAAATAATCTCTGTTAGTCGAGACTCTAAGTTTTCAAACCAGTCGGTAATCGCATCTTCCTCTGGAGAGAAGCGGGAGAACCAATCACTGTTCTGGATGTTCAGGATCATTTGATTTGCGTCGTCTACTAATTCTGGCATGTTATTGACTAGATTTTCGAACTGTTTTTGAAGCTCTGGCGCAATCAACATAATTAATCCAGTTATAATTCCAATTCCAGTTAAAAATACGAGTAACACTGCGAGTGGACGAGGCATTTTTTTCGATGCGAAATCCACTAATGGGCGTGTTAAGTAGTATAGAATTCCTGCGAAAATAATTGGGATAAATAAAGTTTGAAATAGTACAAAGATCGGTTCGAAAATAAATTGAACTTTCGTAGATAAAAAGATTATTAACAAGACAATAATAAGTCCATATCCAATTCGAAACCATTTCCCATTCGGCATACGTCCACCTTCTTTCAGCTACAGCTATTTTAGTCAATAGAGAGGATTAATCTTCCAACGTTCGTATTCGTTATCATTATATCTGAAAAGTAGCTATATTATAAGTCAAAACTATTTTAAATTTCCAGTCTTTTTCACTTTCATTTTCATGTAACATGTTGCATAATGTTAATAACAGAAAATTCAAACTATGAATGAGGTGGTGTCGATGCGGTCCGTTAAGATGTTAAAGCCATATTACGTGAAGAAAGATGATCGATTTGTTCGTGTGATTTTAGCCTTTCAATACTTTTCTATTATCATGGAAGATAAGGTGTATCACTTTATTCCCCTTGAATCGAGGGAGATAATTCTGGATCGCACAAATAGACAAATTGTGAATCAACATGATTTGTTTGTTTTTCAAAAAGGAGTTAGCTATATAAAAGTTCCTTTAAAAGAACTAATGAAGTTTAACTCTTTTGAAGAGCAATTAAACGAGATTACAGATGAGTTTTTCGGTGAGGAAAAGAGCAATGTTACTAAAGTGGAGTTGGACTTAGTAATGACAGAACTTGAGCAAGTGAACTATGATCGGTTAATTGACTTGGCACTTAAAAATGGGGACCGAGATCAATTTATTGCACTTACTAGCAAACAGTAAAACAAGAAGCGAGTACTGCTCGCTTCTTGTTTTTTATTTCTCAATAAACCTTCTCACTTCTTCTTTTGTTAATCCTAATGATTTTGCAAACTGCATTAATTTAATCCACTCTCGGTCTAATGATTCTTTCTTTTCTTGGTTTTTAATTTCCATTACAATCATTAAATCCTCCCCATGATGAGGCAGTATTGCAATCATAGGTTTCCCCTTAGACCAATAACTTTGCGCCGCTCCTTTTCAGAAACTTAGCCTTTTTCTACACCGAAAGTTTTATTATCTTTATTGTAATGGTTTACTTGGGATTAGATAAGCCCCTTTTCGTCCAAAAATATCTACATAAATAGAGGGGAGGATCTATAAAAGGTGATAATCTTGTCATATAATATAGAATTTTCAAACTTCTTCATCATCTAACCATGTATTTACTTGTTCTGTAATTAAGTTTTCGATCTCTTTTTTCTTTTCCTGAAATAGTTGATTCATCTTTTCTTTCTGTTTTTCTTTTAAATAGGGATCTTCAATTTTAGTGAGATCGTTTAAAATTACTTGATTAAATTTTTCGTCTGCGTTTTCTTCTAATTCCTTAAATTCTCGCTCATACTTCATCCATAAAGCCCCTTGGGATAAGATATTCATGTCAGGCTCATACTCTTCTTGAAAGTTTGACTTAATTAATTCTAAGTCACGTAAAATCTCTTCCTCTAAAAACACAAAGCTTTCATTGACCTTTTCGACAGCGCGCTCGTCTTCCTCACTGGGAAGAAATTGTGGGGAGCCATTTGTATGTTCCACCGAATGACTTTGTGTTTCACTTGAGCCGAAGTTCTCTTTAGAAACGGTCATTTTCGGAGTTCTATCTGGAAGTTTAGAAGAAGGGAGCTGTGTTACTATTGCTTCTTCTTCATACATTTCATAATCTAAATCAGTTGGTATGTAATAATAGCAAGCGGTGATTAATCCAATGGAAAGTAACAAGATGCAAAATTTCTTCAAGTGTAGTCCTCCATTTTTTATTTCCATTCTTACCACGTAGCAGTCTGTATATACGTATAATTCGTATAATTTACACAAAAATACTGTTTATAATGCCTTTTTTTCCTGATTTCTCGCTATAAGGGCCGCATTCTTTATTTTTTAAAATAAGATAAAACTGATACAATGTTACAGGTAATACTTTGTTATCCGAAATATCTTAATATAGCAAAAATATTGTCTATTTTTTTGAAATTGGGGTAAACATTTGTATTACTACAATAAAATTTTTTAAAGGAGTTTTCACATTGAGTGACCCCGGAAAGTCATTAGAAAGACAGAAATTAAGTAAAACCCTTAAACCACATTGGGTTTGGGCGATTGCACTAGGTTCTTCCATTGGTTGGGCATCATTTGTTATGCCAGCTACATGGATGGGACAAGCAGGACCACTTGGAGTAATTCTTGGTTTAACCATTGGTGCATTCCTTATGGCAGTAATCGCGATTAGTTACGGTGTATTAATTAAAAATTATCCCGTCTCTGGTGGAGAATTCGCCTATGCATTTATTGGATTAAGTCGAATACACGCCTATATTAGTGGGTGGTTCTTGACGCTTGGTTACATATGTATCGTAGCGTTGAATGCAACAGCCTTTTCCTTAATGTTGAAGTTCATATTCCCAAGCTTTATTGAACAAGTGAAAATATATGAAGTCGCAGGTTGGGAAGTATTTTTAACAGAAATAATAATTGCAACAATATTAATATTTGTTTTTGCATTCTTAAATATTAAAGGGTCCGGTTTATCTGGTCGTTTACAGTTTATTTTTGTTTCGATCTTATTACTTGGTGTTATAACAGTTACAGTATTAATGACTTCAAGTCCAGATACTTCGTTTAGCAACTTAAGTCCAGCATTTGCTCCAGAAGTTGGGGCTATGGCAGCAATCATGACGATGGTAGCTATTGCGCCATTCGCATATGTTGGTTTTGACAACGTTCCTCAGGCAGCTGAAGAGTTTAAGTTTTCATCTAAAAAAGCACTGACATTAATCATGCTTGCGATTTTCTGCGCAGCTGGTATTTATTCCTTAATGATTGTTGCAACAGGTGTAGCAGCACCTTGGCAAGAGATTTCAGGAGCAAACTACTTGTGGGGAACTGGTACAGTCGTTGAAGAAGTTATAGGTACAGGTGGATTAATCATACTTGCTACAGCTTTAACGATGGGGATCTTCACTGGTTTAAATGGTTTCTTGATTTCAGCAAGCCGTGTGTTATTTGCAATGGGCCGAGGAAAAGTTCTTCCTAGTGCATTTGCAAAATTACACTCTAAGCACAACACGCCTTACTTAGCGATTCTATTCGCGGCAGTTGTTGCAATCATTGCACCATTCTTCGGAAGAAACGTACTTGGTTGGGTGGTAGATATGTCTTCTGTTGGTGTATCCATTGCATATTTCTACACCACCTATACAGCATTTAACTTACTGAAGTGGAATGAAAATGATTCAAGCTTTGATCCGAATATTCATGTTGCATCTGCATGGAAGAAAGTAGTTGCAGGGCTCGGTATGGTATCTTCCTTAGGATTCTTAGCTTTACTTCTTATTCCAGGATCTCCTGCAGTACTTGGTATAGAATCCCTTGTAGCCTTAATTATTTGGGTTGTACTAGGTTTCATATTCTATATCATTAGACGTAAAGAATTAGGAAAATATACACGAGATGAGTTAGCATACTTGATTCTAGGTAAAGAAAAGTTTCATTTGAAAAAAGAAGGCGACGATAAGTAGCAAAAAGCTCAGGGTCACTCTAAATGTGATCCTGAGCTTTTTTATATAAGTTACTATTGGCCACAAAAGATTTTAGGATATAATTTTTTTATCTCGTGGATAAACGAGAAGAATGCTGGATATGATGTGGTTGTTCTGGATAATGACCTATCTTTCTTGAGTGAAGTTTTAATGATACCCTAGAATTTATAGTGGTATATCTTAAGTGTGAAAATATATTGCCGGCATAAGAGTTGTCTTTTCGGGTGAACGGCAAGCTTTTGCGGGCGGGAAAATGGATTTGCGGGTGAAGGTTCTATTATGCCGGCAAAAGAATGCAATATACAGGTGAACCGTTTTGTATGCCGGCATAAAGCAGTATTCATGGCTCGACACCTTTCCTATAAAGCACCATATATTTCCTAAATACCCCTCTTATTTATAATAATTATAAAAAGTTGCGAAAATACTCGCAAAAAATCCAAATTTTAATGATATTTAATCGATAATTTTTCAACCTCAAACCTATTGTAAACGCTATACAACTATATTAAAATAAAGAGGACCTCGATCATAAAGGTTGATTTGACGCTATCTTATTTTCTTTGCCACTCGTTTATGCGAGTGGTCTTTTTTTGGTCAAAATTATACTTTGTCTATTTCGTGACAGACCATGCATCAATAATAAAAAACAAAGCAGAATGTAGGATCTACTACATTCTGCTTTATTTTGTGCATCTTATTAACTCTGATCATCAGGTTTTTCTTTATTAGCTATTTGACTTGAAATATTTAAGTGGGTTTTAAGCTTATCACTGATATCTACTACACTGTTTTCATCAAGTTGGTAATAATATACACCATTATTCATATAGTCACTACCATTTAATTGGTGCTGTTCAATGTTGAGTCCGTCTTTAGAAGTAACGTATTTATGCATATCTACTAATTGATTAAAAGCTAAGTTTGTATTCATGTTCGACCCAACAGATTGTATGATCGAATTATATTTGGTGATAGAGGAGAAAGATAGTGTCTCATCCAGAATAGTCTCCACTACTTCCATTTGTCTTTCCCCGCGTTTTAAATCATTATCATTTTTGCGTGTTCTTGCAATCGCTAAAGCTTCTTCCCCATTTAAAATTTGCTTTCCTTGTCTTAAGACGATTTCCCCTTTTTCATCATTACTATTACTTTCCTCTAGATCGTAAGGGACATCAAAAGGAATACCATCGATTGCATCAACTACTTCGACGAAAGCCTGGAAGTCTAGTCGAACATAGTAATCTACTGGTATATCTAGTAAATCTTCAACAGCAGTCACTGTTCCATCGAGACCATCATATGCGTGTGTATGGTTTATTTTATCTTTTTCAAGTTGGTAAGGTACGTCAACATAAGAGTCACGTGGAATGCTTACCATATTTATGGAATTGTCGTCCTTATTGAAAGTTGCAAGAATGAGTGCATCTGCTAGATTAGCTTCATCAGTCCTAGAGGTTGCATCATCAATACCAACGAATAATACAGAGATATTATCAACTTCAGGGTCAACTTCCTGATCTCGCTTCTCTGAAACATTCCCTCGCTCTAAATCTTCGAACGACTCTGTCACAGCTTGATCGGCCTCTTTGTAAACGTTGGTAGCATATACTCCTAACCCAACAAAGGTGAAAATAAGTAAAACTAAAACACCTATCAATATTTTATATTTTAAAGACATGCTTTTTCTCCTTTAAATGTCTGCTCTCTCTTTTTCAACATATTTATTATCTTTACATTCTATACCCGCTTTGCCACTTGTCAAATCCATTACCCAAGATTGGAAAGCTTCCGTATTGGAAAAAGGGACTAAAACATGGAAGGTGACATTCTCAGCATAAATGATATCGTCGATTAAATGTTCATTTCCACGTAATTCATTCTCAAGTTTTCCTATTAAATCATACGTTACATGGATATGTATCTCTTGCATCAATGAACATTCCACAATGCCGATCTGTCTAAGTGCCTCTGAAACAGAAGTAGAATAAGCACGAATTAATCCGCCTTTGCCTAACTTTATTCCCCCAAAGTATCTAGTAACGACAACGGTTGTATCTTTCAAGTCCATTTGTTTTAAAACTTCAAGCATCGGTACACCAGCCGTTCCACTTGGTTCGCCGTCATCATTTGCCTTTTGGATAAGGTTTTGTTCCCCGATCATATAAGCAGAGCAATTGTGGTTCGCTTGGTTATGTTCTTTTTTAATTCTTTGTATGAAAGCTTGTGCTTCTTCTTCCGTTTCCGTTCGTTTCACATAGCCAATGAATCTCGATTTTTGAATATGAATTTCATGAAACCCTTCTTCTTTCACAGTTAGGTAATGTTCTAGCATTCGGCAAATTCCTCCTAAAATATAAGTATATAAAAAAGTTTAAGTGATATCAATTTTTAAATAGGTTTATATCTGCTTTTCAAAAGGAATCATGATACTATATAATAGAAAACCCCCATGAATAAAGTCTTAGTTTCGAAACGTTTGATGTAATGGAGGATCATAATATGAGTAAAAACCAGGACAATAATCGTGCTTTAGATGAAATAATTGAAGAAATGGTCAATGTCGTCTCGAACAGCAAACAAGAGATCTTTGAGCTTGGGGAAGATTCCAGAAAGCAACAAGAGGCTCTGGCGAATGAAGTTGTAGAAATAAAGCGCAAAGTGCAAGTTATGATTGATGAAAATGATCAACTAGAACGAAAATTAAAACTTTCTAGACAACGCTTAACTGAGGTCAGTCGTCATTTCGATGAATTTTCAGAAGAAGAAGTGCGAAAAGTCTATAATGATGCCCATGAATTACAAACGAAGCTATTAGTTCAACGCCAACAAGAAACAGGATTAATTAAAAGGCGTGATGAACTGGAAGCGAGGATTAAATCGTTAGATGGAAGCATCGAACGAACCGAAAATGTAATGAGTAAGATTACTGTAGTCTTAACGTATTTAACGCAAGATTTTCAGTCTGTTAATGAAACAATTACTACTGCACAAGATAAATACGACTTTGGGTTACAAATTATTGACGCCCAGGAAGAAGAACGCAGGAAGTTATCTCGTGAAATTCATGATGGGCCGGCTCAAATGTTAGCAAATGTACTCATTCGCTCAGACATTGTGAAGAAAACCATACGTGAACGTGGTGTTGATGAAGCCATGCGCGAAATGAAAGAAGTAAAAGAAATGGTTCGAAGCTCTCTCTATGAGGTACGCAGAATTATATACGACTTACGCCCAATGGCACTGGATGATTTAGGTTTAGTCCCGACATTACGTAAATATTTATCAACAATGGAAGAATACCATTCCATTAAAATAGAATTTCAATCAAAAGGAAAAGAATATCGTTACAGCCAAAAATTCGAAGCTGCTGTGTTTCGCTTAGTGCAAGAAGGGGTACAAAATGCATTAAAGCATGCCGGAGGAAGTTTGATTTCGGTGAGGTTAGAGCAAACTCAAAGTAAATTGAATGTTCATATAGTTGATAATGGAAAAGGATTCGATCCGGATGTGAAGAAAGATGGTTCCTTTGGACTTATGGGAATGCGTGAGCGTGTAGAAATGCTTAATGGCGACTTTAAAATCAGTTCTGAGCCAAATAAAGGGACGAAAGTGATTATATCTATGCCTGCTGTTTTTTGATGAAATACAAATGAAATACGTTTGTAATAGGTATTTAGATGGTCTTATTGTATAATGAATTTGTTTTCAATTTTAAAAAAATGACAAAGAATATAGATGAATGTTTCTTAAGGAGGAAAAAACATGGCTACGAGTATAGTATTAGTTGACGACCATAAATTATTTCGTGAAGGTATAAAGCGTATTTTAGAATTCGAAGAAGATTTTCAAGTAGTTGCAGAAGGTAGCGATGGCTCCGAGGCTTTATCAATAATAGACGAGCATAGACCTGATATTGTAATCATGGATATTAATATGCCAGATGTGAATGGGGTAGAAGCAACGAAGCGTTTGATTGATCGATATGAAGACCTTCGTGTAATCATACTCTCTATTCATGATGATGAAGCATACGTAACACATGCCCTTAAATCAGGTGCACTTGGATATATGTTAAAAGAAATGGATACGGATGAGTTAGTGGAAGCTATTAAGATCGTAAGTAGTGGTGGGTCTTATGTACACCCGAAAGTTACTCATAATTTAGTTAAAGATTATCGTCGTGTTGCGAATGAAGGAAATGGTGGTTCTTCTGCAGGCTTTACGTATGTGGAATACCGGAAACCGTTACATTTACTAACACGTAGAGAATGTGAAGTACTACAATTAATGACAGACGGAAGAAGTAATAGAGGCATTTCAGAGGATCTATTTATTAGTGAAAAAACGGTTAAAAACCATGTTTCAAACATTTTGCAAAAAATGAATGTAAATGACCGAACACAGGCTGTCGTAACCGCAATTAAAAATGGTTGGGTAGAAGTAAACTAAATATAGGTGGAAGCTCCAGTTGAACAGACTGGGGCCACTTTTTAGTTATCTTCATTAGATGAATGGCTATCAAAATCGTCTAATTTCTCTTGTACTTGATCTACTAAGTGGTCATTTTTTGATAAATTAAATATCGTTTTTGCTTGAGTTAAATACTTAATGGCAGCTGGAGCATTATTCATTTCTTCGTTCACTCTGCCGATAATAAATAAAAGATAGCCTAATCCATACATAGAATCTTGTTCTTTACATACTGCCATACCTTCGTTTGCATATTCTATTGCATGGCTGAAGTCTTTTTGTAAGAGATAAAGTCTTGCGATATTGTAATTTAAGTTAATCTCCATTTCGTAATCTCCATGTTCAGGAAGGAGCTGTAAATATCTCAGAGCTTCGTGATATAACTTCAAAGCTTCTGAAAAATTATCACGGTCGATAAATATATTTGCTTTGTTAGTTAAAATTTTAATTTCGCGCTTCGAGAGAAAGTTGCGTTTGATTTTACGAATTCTTAAAGCTTGTTCTAACAAATTTAAGGCTTCAGAGTAATTCTCTTCTATATATCTTTTACATAATGCGGAATGCCATAGATAAAATTGTTCAAATCGAGGATTTTCTCTCAACGGTGAATTTTCTTCCCGTTTCAACAAACTCCTTAATTGAACGTAGTCCTTGTTATATACAAGTTTTCTCGCCTGATGTTCTACCTCTTGCAAATAATCTGTCCGGTCACTTTCGATTCCATCATAAAAATAACTGACATTTACTTCTAGTCGATCAGCGATTTGAAATAATATATCCGCTGCGATCATGGAAGAGCCACTTTCAATTTTACTAATATAAGCCTGCGTACAAATGCCTTCACATAGCTCTTTTTGTGTTAATTTATAGTGTTTACGAAGATCTACAATCCTAGTTCCAATAATCTCCTGAATTCTCTCCATGTTAACACACTCACTTTTTTTACAAAATTTATCTCAAAGTATTCCTATGTTTATATTTTCAGAGAAAATCAAAGAAAATGCAACTTAAATACCTATAATTCTGCTCAAATCCTTCTACATCAACATCTTACGCGTTTTTAATCCATGCTATGATGTATATAACAAGGTGAAAGGAGCAGGCAAATGAAAAAATTATTAATGGTTGTAGCTGTCCTTTTTGTATCATTCAGCCTTTACGGTGGAAGTATTGCTCAAGATCATACAGCAAGTTTTGATGTAGAGATCATGGGCAAGAAAGATAAGAATGACTTAGGTTCCCTTGATTAGTTTGGTGTTATCGCTATCTAACACATTAAATCATGCTATTAATTACTCCAGCTTACATTCCATTAATAATCCATTCACCTCTCGAGGCTACCTTTTGTGATGAAGGTAGCTTTTCTTTTCAAATTTATCTAGTTTTTTCGACAAATTTTGTTAGAATAGACATATCAATGTGAAAATAGATGGAATATTTAGATATTTTGAACGGATCATTCATAATCGAATGTAGGGAGGGCCATGCAATGAAAGAAAACAACGTAGATGCACGATATCGTCTACCACCTAAAGAATTTGCGGAAGGCTACCAAGAAATCACTTACCCATTACAGGCTGGTAAGTCCTTGAGAGAGGTTTTAATGCACACCATTCAATTTTTTGAGAAAAAGTTAGGCAAAGCTTCGTGTGCACTTTTAATCTTAGATGAAGATGAAAATAAGTTTATTGATTGCTTGAGCTATTCCATGGAAGAAAGTCGTTTTGACAATCTAAACTTTCAGCCTGTTCACCACCAGATGGGTTCGTTTGGCCCTTCTGTTATACGAAGAGAATTGGTGGTCAGTTCCAATATCCTTCAAGATGAGCGTTGGCAAGGGTATGAAGAGATAGTTAGTGAACAAGGCTTACAATCTTCCTGGTCCATACCTGTTTTATCACCAAATCGTGATAAAGTAGTTGCCTCTTTTACGGTTTTTTCTGAACAGCAAGAAGAGCCAACGGAAGAAGAAGTAATGTGGGTAGAAGCTTATCATGAACTATTGTCTTTAATGGTAAATAATTATATTGCCACTGAATTTAACACGGTAAAGATTCCCCTTCAGCGAAAAACACCTAAAAATGTGGAAGAAAAAGAGGAGAGTCGTGAAGATACCGTAGATAATTTAATTCGCATTGCGTTAAACCGAGGACAGTTCATTCCATATTATCAGCCAATTATTAGTAAAGATGAAGAAGAAATGTACGGAGTCGAAGTTCTTGCAAGATGGCTGCACCCGGAAGATGGTATCAAACAACCAAGTAGTTTTATATCCGATGCAGAAGAGCAAAAACTTATTCATCATATTGATGATATGGTGTTTCGAAAAGCTTGTATCGATCTAAAACGAATGATGGAACAAGTGAATCAGACCTTTAGGGTGTCTGTAAATGTATCCGCACTAAACATCATGCATCCTAAATTTATTGAACGCATCAAATCAGTACTATCAGATACTGGATTCCCACCTGAATTACTTTCAATTGAAATTACCGAATCTGCACTAATGAAAAACTTAAAGGACGTCGCAAAGGTAATGACTGAATTGAAAGAGTTAGGAATTCGTTTTTCTATTGATGATTTTGGAGTAAGTTATTCTTCCTTGAATTACTTGAAGTATTTACCAGTAGAATCTATCAAATTAGACCGAACCTTTGTAAATGATATAACGGTAAATGCAGTTGATCGACAAATTTGTAAAACGGTAATCCAATTAGCAAAAGATTTAAAGATGAACGTCGTAGCAGAAGGAGTAGAAACATCTGAACACCTGGAAATTATCCGTGAGTTTGGGTGCAATATATTCCAAGGCTATTATTTTAGTAAACCAGTAACCTATGAAGAATTAAAATACTTTTTATTAGACTAAAAGGAAAGAGTGCGGATCAATTCCGCACTCTTTTTATCATTAGTAATAGAATTTTATTTTTAACGGAAAATTACGGTGCATTATAGAGGTGTTTCATGTAAAATATGTCATAGGGAGGTAGGAGATATGAAAACAGCAGTATTGACTGATAGTACGGCATACATACCTCAACAAGAGTTAGATAAAAAGAATATTTTTATGGTGCCGCTTAGTGTTACATTTTCAAATGAATCTTATAGAGAAATATACGATATCACAACTAGTGAATTTTATGAAAAAGTAAGAGAAGAAGCTGATCTTCCAAAAACAAGTCAGCCTTCTGTAGGTGATTTTACTACGAAATATGAAAAGATTGCAGCTGACTATGATGCAGTTATTTCTATTCATCTATCCAGTGGAATAAGTGGCACATACCATGCCGCAGTAAGCGCAGGGGATATGGTGGACAACCTCGAAGTGTATACATTCGATTCTGAAATTAGTTGTATGGTGCAAGGCTTTTATGTTTTAGAAGCTGCTGAAATGGCGAATAACGGAGCACACCCCGCTCAAATCATGGAACGCTTAAATGAGATGAAAGCAGACACAGATGCCTATTTCATGGTTGATGACTTAAGCCATTTAAAACGCGGTGGTCGCTTAACAGGAGCACAAGCAATGGTTGGTAGCCTCTTGCAAGTTAAGCCTTTACTATTTTTTGAAGATAAACAAATCGTACCATTCGAAAAAATACGAACAAGTAAAAAAGCATATAAACGTATGGAAGAACAACTTGCAAAAGCAGCAGAAGGAAACGAACAAATGAAGGCCGTAATCATCCATGCCGAGCGAGAAGAAATCGCAAAAGAATGGAAACAACAATTAGAACAAAAATTCGACAATGTTGATTTCATCATCAGTTATTTCGGTCCCGTAATCGGCACTCACTTAGGTGAAGGTGGAATTGGCCTTGGATGGTATAAGGTTAAATAGTTTGGCTTAGGAATAATCATTAGGGGGCGCTTGCCTAGAGTTTTTTTCAAAGAGTCCCCCAAACATGACTCTCTTAATTTGTATATTTAGTAACAAACCTATTAAAATCGTAACTCAATTAATGGCTATTTGCGTTTAACGGGCGATAGGAAAGAGCTAACGGTTGATAGAGCAACGTGAAGGTTGATAGAAAAGACTTAACGGTTGATAGAGCAACGTGAAGGTTGATAGGAAAGACTTAACGGTTGATAGAGCAACGTGAAGGGCGATAGGAAAGACCTAACGGCTGATAGAATTAATAACGAATGATAAGATAATTCCTCCCCCAATTCACCTCCAATCCAGAAAGGAAAATAACCATGCAATTACCCCCACTTCTCCAGCAATATGCCTTTAAGTATTCGGGTAAACTTCTAACTTATCACGAACTGAAAATCTCGAGACGGATTCTAGATTATTTACTGCAGCATCAATACCTCACTATTACTCCAGGAATTACAGAAAAACTCCTTTTTACAACATGCAACCGCTGTATGAACCGCCAATCACATTTATTCGGAAAAATCCCCTCCAAAAAGAACTTCATAATCTACTGTAAAAATTGTATTCAGATGGGACGTGTCAGCACAAATGAACCTCTCTATAAGTGGTCCGGTCCGTCTGTTACCAACGATCAAATCAAAAATCCTCTTCACTGGAAAGGGGAGCTTACTTCACTTCAACAAAAGGCTTCTGAATCTATAACGAATACGATCAAACTGAATAATCAAGTGGTTATTTATGCAGTATGTGGAGCGGGCAAAACGGAAATGCTTTACCAAGGAATTGCTGAAGCAATCTCACATGGAAAAAGAGTGTGTCTTGCTACTCCAAGGGCGGATGTAGTAAAAGAGTTAGCTCCACGTTTCCGGAGGGACTTTCCACTTCTCCAAATAGCAGCCTTATATGGTGGAACGCAGGATCAAGATCATAATGCTCACCTCGTGCTAGCAACTACACACCAGCTACTCCGATATCAACAGTCCTTTGATGTCATGATTGTTGATGAGGTGGATGCTTTTCCTTTTCATCGTGACAAGACACTTCCGAAAGCTGTAAATCGAGCAGTAAAAACAAAACATGCGAGGATTTATTTAACGGCTACCCCCAGGTTAGATATGAAAGTGAAGATCGCTCTAAAGAAACTACCGGTTGTTTCCATTCCAATGAGATACCACGGATACCCACTTCCTGAACCAATCTTTCAAAGTGTTTTCCAATTAGAGAAAAAACTCACTGCAAACAAACTTCCTGAAAAATTTAAACAATGGATTCGAGATCGTCACCAGCTTCAAAGGAGGTATTTAATATTTGTGCCTACGATCCAGCTTGCAGAAAATTTATCAAAATTGTTAAAAGGAATGCCTCATGTGCATGCAGCCAGTCCTGATCGAGACTATTTCATTGAACGGTTTCGAGGAAATAGAATTCGAGCGTTAATAACGACGACGATTCTTGAGCGGGGTGTCACCTTCCCTTCTATAGACGTTGCAGTATTACAAGCGGATCATCATGTATTTGATGAAGCGGCTTTAATCCAGATTGCAGGGCGGGCAGGAAGGAGTGCGGACGATCCCCATGGGAATGTTTCCTTTTTCTATGAGCAAAAAACAGAAGCGATGGTTGGTGCGCTTTCTTATACGGAAAATAAAAATAAAGAAGCGAAGGTGTGGCTAGAATGATCTGCTATTGCTGTCTTGAAAAGGTCGAAGAACCAACTACATGGGGAACCTTCCTAACATTCACACACAAAACAATTTGTTCTTATTGTGAGGACCAATTAGAAAAAGTTTCCTTTCATCATTGTTCCAAATGTGCCAAGGAAATTCCACGTTCAAAGCTGATTTGTCGGGATTGTGTACAGTGGAAAAACCTATTTGAAGAAGATCCTTTAGTGAAAAACATCTCTCTTTATCAATACAATGATTTTATGAGAGAAATAATTGCCAAGTTCAAATACAGAGGGGATTATGAAGTTTCCTACGCTTTTCAAAATCAAATGCAACAATCTTACGAGCATCACTTTAAAAAGCTTAAATTAAACATCGTCCCCATTCCGCTAAGCGACTCCAGACAGAAAGAAAGAGGCTTCAATCAAGCGGAAGCACTTGCACTTCATTTAGAAAAAACTCCTCTAACAAACCTTCTTTACCGAAAAGAATCCTTCCATGAAGAAAAACAATCCAAACGGTCAAAGTTCGAACGGATCCATTCTAATCAAACTTTCTACACTTCGGCAACAGTGCCAGAAAATATTTTGTTGATTGATGACTTATATACAACTGGCACAACAATAAGGCAAGCTGCTATCGTGTTAAAAAAATCTGGAGCAAAATCTGTGTATTCTTTTACCCTTATTCGAAGTTAATTTTATTACTGCTCTTTGTTTTCTATCCTTGTAGCCGATATAATATAAGAATAGAAGGACGAGGAGGAATACAATGGGTGATTTAGCGAATTGTCCAAGTTGTGGCCAATTGTTTGTGAAGAGTACGCAACCGATTTGCCGCGAGTGTTATCAAAAAGAAGAAGAACAATTTGAATCCGTTTACGAATTCGTTCGCCGCAAGAAAAATAGAGCCTCCACAATGGGGGAAGTGTCAGAAGCTACTGGAGTGGATAAACCATTGATTCAAAAGTGGCTACGAGAAAAAAGGTTGCATGCGGCGTCATTTCCGAATTTGACATATGATTGCGAACGTTGTGGCGAGCAGATTTATGAGGGGAAGCTGTGTTCCACATGTGCCACATCGCTTCAAAAAGATCTTAGTGAAGCCCCAGAAAAGGATAGAACTTTTGCTGAAAAACAGGAAGAAGAACGAAAAGCTAAAGTTTATTTTAATGTGGACCAAGAAAATAAATGGAGAAACTAAACTTCTAAATAGAAGTTCCGATATAATAACTAGAATAGGTTCTTTTAAAGGGGTGAAAACCATGAAAATTAATCCTACAAATGGAGCGCATTTAAATCCGTATCAAAAACAAGTGCAGAACCAACAAAACGTGCAGAAGCAAGCGGGAGTTTCCGACAAAATAGAAATTTCAAGTAAAGCAAAAGAAATGCAGCAAGGAAATGGGATTGAACAAGCACGCCAAGAGAAGGTAAGTGCCTTGAAACAACAAGTCCAACATGGTGATTATGACATGGACTTGAAACAGACAGCTGAAAAGATGGTAGACTTTTGGTCTAACCGTCGCGGCTAAGAGGAGGACATTCATTGTCTACCGAAAAAATTATTGCAAGGCTTGATAAGCTTCATCAATTGAACATCAGCTTATTAAACCTGTCCAAAGAGAAGACAGAGCGGTTAAAAGAAAATGATATCGATGCGTTTAATGAGATCTTGATGAAAGAGAGAAA
This sequence comes from Halalkalibacillus halophilus DSM 18494, assembly GCF_000423105.1. Taxonomy (GTDB): domain Bacteria; phylum Bacillota; class Bacilli; order Bacillales; family Alkalibacillaceae; genus Halalkalibacillus; species Halalkalibacillus halophilus. Next base: position 496,142 of record NZ_KE383978.1, read on the forward strand.
GCATATTCAAGCGATTGAGCAAGTGGAAATCAAGCGAATTGAGGCGACGGAAGCTTGGTTTGAAGATCATGCTCCAAAGGCAGAAGATAAGACTATTTCTCGAGTGATTGAACTGGTTGAGGATAAGGAACAAAACGCCCAATTAGAAAAGCTATATGATAGCTTAATCTATACACTTGCTGATTTGAAATCACAAGAGAAGTTGAATAGAGATTTAATCGAGCAATCATTACAAATGGTGGAATTATCACTTGATCTAATGCAACCAAACCACCAGAAAGATTTAAACTACCAAAAGCCAAAACGAAAAGAACAACAATCATCAAGCACTTCGGTGTTTGATTCGAAAGCGTAAGGCTTTTCAGGGGGAAACATAGATGACGTCTACATTTCATGGATTAGAAGTAGCACGCCGAGCATTGTTTACACAACAATCGGCGTTACATACAACAGGTCATAATATATCAAATGCAAATACGGAAGGGTATTCCAGACAGCGAGTGAATTTTGAACAAACTAGCCCATTTCCATCGCCTGCAAGAAACCGCCCAGAAATGGCTGGACAAATGGGGACTGGAGTTAAGGCTGGTGAAATTCAACGCGTACGTGATTCATTCTTAGATTTTCAGTACCGTGCGGAAAATAATAAAGCGGGATACTGGGATTCGAAAGCAGACGCACTTAGTCGGATGGAAGATATCATGAATGAGCCGAGTGATTCAGGACTTGGCCGCGCAATGGATCAATTCTGGGAATCGGTACAAGACGTAGCAACAAATCCAGAAGATGGTGGGGCGCGTCGTGTCATGCAACAACGAGCGACAGCAGTAACTGAGACGTTTGGCCACTTAAACGAGAAACTAACTGACGTTCAAGGTGAACTGAAAAATCAGATGGAAACGAACGCTGATCAAGTTAATACTTTACTCACTCAAATCCAAGATCTTAACGATCAAATCGGCCGTATCGAACCAAATGGTTATTTACCGAATGATTTATATGATCAACGAGATGTATTAGTAGATGAATTATCTCAATTTGTGAATATTAGTGTGGATTATGAAGCAAGTGGTGGTAATGCAAAAGCCAATGCAGAAGGAAAAATAGTGATTGACCTTGCGAATGATAATGGACAACCTATTGATAATGCCCAACTTGTTAACGCCGATAACGACATACAAGGGCTGGAATTCCAATTTGATGACGCCAATCCTGCGCTTGTTTCAGGAATTAGTGTAGGCGAAATGGATCCAGAAACAGGGGATGTGGCGGCAGCAAATACGATATCAGCCGCCGATTTTAATTCTCCAGGATCATTGCTTGGCACGATGCAATCAAATGGTTACATAAATGGTGACGGAGAAGCGGAAGGCGAATATGTAGGCATGTTAAATGATTTAGATTCTCTAGCCTATGCCTTTACGCAAGAATTTAACGACCAGCACCAAGAAGGATATGATTTAGAAGGGAATGAAGGTGGCAACTTCTTCACAGACATTGGGGAAGAAAACGCAGCAGCTAACATTTCCGTTTCAGAGAATATATTAAATAATGAAAATCTAATTGCATTAGCAAGCAACCCCAATGCACCAGGTAATGGACAAAATGGACTTGCACTAGCTGAGGTAAGAAACCAAGACAATACAATCGGGGACCAATCGATTCAGAAATTTTATGAAGGTGTAATCGGCGGACTTGGAGTGGTCGCGGAAGAAGCGAACCGTATGGCGAAAAACACTTCTGATTTGAGACATTCGGTGAATCAAAACCGAGAGTCAATTAGCGGCGTATCGCTCGATGAAGAGATGTCGAATATGATTAAATTCCAGCACGCGTATAATGCAGCAGCAAGGAATATGACCGTAGTAGATGAAATGTTAGATCGTATCATAAACCAAATGGGGATCGTTGGAAGGTAGGTGATCGGTTATGAGAATTACACAAAACATGATAAGTAATAACGTGATGAATAGTTTGAGAAACAATTATGCTCAAATGGACAAGTACATGGAACAGCTATCAACTGGTAAGAAGATTAACCGTCCATCCGATGACCCGGTTGTTGCGATGCGAGGAGTGAATTACCGCTCGGAGCTATCTAAAGTAAATCAATTTGAACGCAACATGTCTGAACTTCGTAACTGGATGGATTCATCTGATGAAGCATTGAATGAAGCAGGGCAAGCGATGCACCGTGTGCGTGAGTTGGTTACACAAGCAAGTAATGATACATACGAAGAAAATCAACGAGATAATATGGCAAGTGAAATCAGAGAAATTCGTAACCATATTGTGGAACTAGCTAATACAAAAGTTAATAATAAACACATTTTCAACGGGACGAATACTTTGGAAAAACGTTTTGAAACTAGTGAAGATGGTGAATTACAAGTTCAAAATGCGGACGGAAATTGGGTAGCGGCGGATGACCCCACTGCTCCGGAGTTAAATAATGAAGACGTTTTGATTGAAGTTTCTGATGGGGTAAAACTAGCTGCGAATTCTAATGCGGACAATGCCTTCCCAGTTGAGCTAATTCAAGAATTGGATCAGATCGTTGCATCATTAATAGAAGATGACCCTCCCAATAATGGACAAGATTTTAGTCCCTTCATAGATTCTTTGGATGGTTTTCAACAAGAAATGGTAAATGAACGTGCCGACTTAGGTGCTCGCATGAACCGAGCAGAGCTAATCGAAACACGTTTATCTCAACAAGAAGTGACGACTTCTAAGTTGATGTCTGATAATGAAGATGCACATATGGAAGAAGTGATCATGAATTTGCGGATGCAAGAAAATGTACACCGAGCTGCACTAGGAGCAGGTGCGCGTATTATTCAACCATCTCTCATGGATTTCTTAAGATAATGGTCCGATTAAATCTAGCTATCTGTCACAAGCAGATAGCTTTTTCTACATAAAAGAGGTGATTTCCATGCAGTTACCACAAATTAGAATTCAGTCACAAAACGCTCAAATCGGCATGCAAACACAGAACGCACAGTTAGATATTCAGTCTCAACCAGCTGATCTACAAATCTCACAACCACAAGCAGAAGTAAATATTCAAACGACACCTCCAAGATTATCGATTGATCAGTCAAAAGCTTTTGAAGATATGGGGATTTATGGACCATTAAAGGCGTCTAAAATTTCTGCACAAGAAGCCGAGCAGACCTGGTCTCAAGGTGTCGCTCGAACTGCGCGTGAAGGCGATGAAATGATGAGGATCGAAAACGGAGATGGGGCGATTGCACGGATTGCAGAGCGCAATATACCAAATCCTCACCGCGATTTTCAAATGGGTTGGATCCCTTCTTATTTCTCTGTGGATATAAATTATGATCCAGGTGATGTGCAAATCCGAAATCAGAAAAATGATCCCATCATTGAAGCAACAGCAAGAAAACCTGAGACGCATTACCAACCGGGTGGCGTAGATGTCTATATGGAGCAAGAATCTTTATTAGACATAGATTTTATTAATCTACCAAATCATGTGAATCGTGAAATTTAAACTAGGATGTGTTGCATTATGAAAATAAACACCATTTATTTTGGAGAAGTGGAAATAGAAGAAGAACAAATAATTACATTTGAAAGTGGACTTCCAGGCTTTCAAGCAGAAAAACAATTCGTCTTATTAGATTTAGAAAATAACCCTGCTTTTAAAGTGTTGCAGTCGACTCAGACAACGGAACTAGCATTTGTTGTAACCAATCCATTTCTCATTTATTCAGATTATGAGTTTAAGTTGGATGAAGCTACTGTTGAACAATTGAATGTAGAAAAGCCTGAACATATTCTTGCTTGGACAATTGTAACACTAAAAGAACCATTTGAAAGTTCTACATTAAACCTGCAAGCACCAGTTGTTATAAATTTAAATAATAACCATGGTAAACAGATTCTATTAAACAATGAAAAATATCATACAAAACATTCAATTAAAGGAGGGGAGCAACATGTTAGTACTGACTAGAAAAGTTGGTGAATCCATTCAAATTGGTGATGATATTGAACTGAAAGTCGTTGCTGTTGACGGTGATCAAGTAAAGCTTGGAATCGACGCTCCCCGACATATAGACATCCACCGCAGTGAAATCTATCAACAAATCATCTCTGAAAACAAAGAGGCAAGCCTTTTGACAGAAAATACAATAAATCTATTAAAAAATACACCAAAAGACTAAACCATTCGAATCATCAACCGATATGATACATGTAAGGTTATCAGTCAAAAGTCGGCCGGCGAAATGACTGTTACTAAAAATCCTGCCACAAGGACGTGGCAAACAAAATTCAAGGAGGAATTTTATTATGATTATCAACAACAATATCCCTGCGATGAATACATATCGCCAAATGGGACAAAACCAGAACGACATGCAGTCTTCTATGGAGAAACTATCTTCGGGCCTACGTATTAACCGTGCAGGAGACGATGCTGCAGGACTAGCAATCTCTGAAAAAATGCGTGCGCAGATCAATGGTCTTGACCAAGCAAGCCGTAACGCTCAAGACGGAATTTCACTAATTCAAACTGCTGAGGGTGCTTTAGACGAGTCACACTCAATCCTTCAACGTATGCGTGAGTTAGCTGTTCAATCTTCTAACGATACAAACGTAGAAGTTGATCGCCAAGAGTTACAAAAAGAAATGGATCAATTATCTGGCGAACTTTCCCGTATTGCTGATAATACTCAATTTAATACGCAAGACCTTCTAAATGGGGAGTTTGATGCGACGTTCCATATCGGTGCTAATGAAGGTCAGAATATTGATATTTCAATTGAAGACATGGGCGCTCAGGCACTTGGAGTTGCTCTTGAAGCTAATGATAGTAACGAATTAGTTGATTCTGCTGGAAATACAGTTGCAACTTTTGTTACTGAAGAAACTGATGTTGATGGGAATGTGACTAAAGAGGCAGGTTACTATGTAGGTGATGGTACTGGTGATGATCTATTTTTAGCTGCTGATGAAGCTTTAGAAGAGGGAAATAGCACTGGTATTTCAATTTCTTCACAAGAAACTGCCGACTCTGCAATTTCTACAATAAATGATGCAATTGAAACAGTTTCTTCTCAACGTTCAGAACTTGGTGCTGTCCAAAACCGTTTAGAGCATACAATCTCTAACTTAGACAACGCCTCTGAAAACCTTTCAGCTGCAGAATCTCGTATTCGTGATGCTGATATGGCTTCAGAAATGATGGAAATGACACGTGCAAACATTCTATCACAAGCTTCTCAGTCTATGCTTGCTCAAGCAAATCAACAACCACAATCCGTACTACAGTTATTAGGATAATTAATTTATAACCTCAGAGATTTCTGAGGTTATGTAAAATATTCTGCCACAAGGACGTGGCAAACAAAATTCAAGGAGGAATTTTATTATGATTATCAACAACAATATCCCCGCGATGAATACATATCGCCAAATGGGACAAAACCAGAACGACATGCAGTCTTCTATGGAGAAATTATCTTCGGGCCTACGTATTAACCGTGCAGGAGATGATGCTGCAGGACTAGCAATCTCTGAAAAAATGCGTGCACAGATCAATGGTCTTGATCAAGCAAGCCGAAACGCACAAGATGGTATATCACTAATTCAGACTGCTGAAGGTGCTTTAGACGAGTCTCACTCAATCCTTCAACGTATGCGTGAGTTAGCTGTTCAATCTTCTAACGATACAAACGTAGAAGTTGATCGTCAAGAGTTACAAAAAGAAATGGATCAATTATCTGGTGAACTATCCCGTATTGCTGATAATACTGAGTTTAATACACAGAACCTTTTAGATGGAGACTTTGATGCGACGTTCCATATCGGTGCTAATGAAGGTCAAAATATTTCAATTTCAATAGATGATATGAGAGCAGATGCTCTATCTGTAGGTACTGCTTATACAGCAGATACAACTGATGTTGACGATGGAACTCTTGTCGGTGAAGATGGAAGCACGGTTGTGGGCACATGGCAGGCGGCAGACACTTCTGATGCTGATCCGGCCAACCATACTGTGGCAGGTTACTTTGATGGTGGTGAATTAGTTTTAGCTTCTGAAACTACACTTGCAGATGAAACTACGGGATCTATTGGAATAGATGTTTCTTCACAAGAAGCTGCGGATGGAGCAATCACAACAATTAACGATGCAATTGAAACAGTTTCATCTCAACGTTCTGAACTAGGTGCAGTCCAAAATCGCCTAGAGCACACAATTTCTAACCTAGACAACGCTTCTGAAAATCTTTCAGCTGCTGAGTCTCGTATCCGTGATGCTGACATGGCTGCGGAAATGATGGAAATGACTCGTGCGAACATTCTTTCTCAGGCTTCACAATCAATGCTTGCACAAGCAAACCAACAGCCACAATCAGTACTTCAGTTACTAGGTTAATAATTACTTTTATGGGGGTCCGGGTATTCTCGGGCCTCTTTTTCATTTATAATAGTTATTACAATACATACAAGGATGTGTTCATATGAACAAAGAACAAACTGAAGTCATTTCACAATCTGTAGATCTAGCTAACACGACAATAGAGGCTGTCGAACACATAGAAAAATTGCTCTCCGAAGAAAACATCAAAAAAACGTTACCTCTATACGAAGACATTGTACGAGCTTATTTAATGGTAGAGAAGTCGTTAGATTCAGTTAAAAGTAAGGTAGACATTTCTAATGTCAATGAAGCATCCGCAGACCTTGAAAAAGCACTGGAATCAACAGTAGTTGCCTATGAAACAGAGGAGCTCCACACCATTCAATCGACTATTACTCAAACCTTACGTCCAAGCTTAGAAAACTGGCGAGATGAAATTAAAAGTATTTACGATGCACATACAAAACATTAATACCTTGTTTTAGATAATCACTTTTCAGGAATACTACCTGGAAAGTGAGTTTTTTATGAGGAGGTTTTCTATGGATTCTAAGAATGTCATGCCTAAAGAAGGTGGGATCGACCATAGTTTGAAACTGTTAAGTGAAGGTTATCAGTTTATTACGAATCGTCGTTATCGCTTCCAAGAGAATGTTTTCGAGACTCGTTTATTAGGTGGAAAAGCATATTGTTTAACTGGTAGTGAGGCGGCGGAATTATTTTATAATGAATCGAAGTTTAAACGAGAGGGAGCCGCGCCAAAGCCGGTCGAAAAGACGTTATTTGGGGAAGGTGGTGTGCAAGCGCTTGATGATGCTGAGCATAAACATCGCAAAGCCCTATTTATGGAAGTCATGTCTCGTGAGGACCTCAAGACCATAAGGAATTTAATGAATCAATACCTAAAACAAGCTGCTACTGAATGGAGTCAGTATGAAGAAGTAGTTTTATATGATGAGACCAAAAAGGTGATTACTCAAGTTGCTTGTGATTGGGTTGGTATCCCTTTAGATGCTAATGATTTGGATCATAAAACGGAAATGATTAGTGATTTATTTGAGAAACCAGCTGAAATTGGCCTAACGCACTTTAGAGGGTGGAGATCTCGTTCTAAGTTAGAAGAATGGGTGATAGAATATGTAAAAGCTATTCGCAAAGGTGAATTTGAAGTTGATTCTAATAAACCTTTGTATAAATTCACTTGGCACCGAGATTCAAATAATGAGTTATTAGATGAAGATGTAGTAGCTGTTGAAGTGTTAAATCTTATTCGCCCAACGGTAGCGGTGTCTATCTGGACACAATTTGTTATGCTCGGATTACACGAACATCCGGAAGAAGCCGAAAAGCTTAAGTCAAGAGACGAGAGTAACCTAAGGTCTTTTATACAAGAAGTAAGAAGATATTATCCGTTCTTTCCTTTTACTGCTGCGGTAACGAGACAAACATTTACATGGAAAGGATATACGTTTGAAGAAGGGACGCTGACGTTACTTGACCTCTATGGGACGAATCATCACCCAGACGATTGGGAAAATCCAGACCGGTTCAGCCCTACCAGATTTGAAAACTGGAAGGAGAGTCCGTTTAGTTTCATTCCACAAGGTGGTGGCGATTACTACAAAGGTCATCGCTGTGCAGGTGAATGGATCACCATTGAGATACTAAAAGAATTTACTGATTTCATGGTTAGTGAAATAGACTACACACTTCCTGAACAAGATTTATCGTTTAAATTGAATGAGATCCCAACATTACCGGAAAGTCGAGTAAAAATTACTAATGTAAAGATAAAATAAGTGATTAGAGGTCTGAATATAGGCCTCTTTTTTGTATGAACAATCTTTTATTTTTGTTTTACTAAACGAATATGCGAGTTTTCCGATATAATAGATAGAACTGAATAGAAGGAGTTGTTTTAATTGATGAATATAACTAGTGTATTATCAAACTCTCAACTCCTGCAGCGGTCGGAATCATCTGAAGTAACTACATCGAAGCAAGACGAGACGAAACCGAAATTGCAGGCGGTGCAAGACGAGACAGGACAAATAAACCAATCAAATGAACTATCAAAAGAACAAGCGATGAATTTGGTGGAAGAGATAAATGTAGTACTCGAACCAGCCAATACATCGGTGAAATTTGAATTTCATGAAAAACTGGAAAGATATTATATTTCTGTTATCGATCGTGATTCAGAGGAGATTGTCAAAGAGATTCCTCCAGAAAAATTATTAGATGTTCATGCAGCAATGGCTGAATACATGGGTTTTATAGTAGATGAAAAGATTTAAACACGAAGGTGGTGTAGGAATATGATTTCTAACCAAATGAGAATGACTGGTTTTGCTTCCGGAATGGAGATTGACCAGATTGTAAAAGATTTAATGAGAGCAGAGCGTCAACCATTAGAGAAAATGGAACAAGATCAGCGGTTTACGGAATTAAAGCGTGATGCTTACCGTGAAGCAAATACAAAGATGTCAGAACTAGACAATATGTTTTTAGATATGCGTATGTCTACTTCTTATCAATCAAGTTCTGTCGATTCAACGAATCCTGGTGCTGTATCTGCTAGTGCGCCAAGTAATGCGGAAGAATCATATTACTCAGTAGGTGTGGAGCAACTTGCGAACAAAGCTGTAAATGCTAGTGATGGCAGAGCTTTTGATGCGGAGTTTAATGCTGATGAAGCTTCAGCAGAATTAGAAGGACAGACTGTGGAATTTTCCTATTTCAATGAAAATGGCGAGCAACAAGATGTTTCATTTGAAGTGGCCAGTGGGGAATCATTAAATGATGTCTTTGACCGTATTTCGGAGGAATCCAATGGCGCGGTTAGTGGATTTTACGATGCGAACTCCGGACGAGTATTTATTGAACGTACGGAGTCAGGTAGCTTCAATGAAAACGGACCTGAGATTATGTTTGCTGATGACTCCATTTTTGCGAATCAATTCCAACTAAATCAAGATAATGAGGTTGGCGGAGATAATGCCTTATTTACATACAACGGAATTCAAATGGAATCTCGTTCTAATGAGTATGAAATCGACGGTGTGAACTTCCAATTTAATAATACGACTGGTGATTCTCCAGCTGTTGTTTCCGTCCAACATGATGTGGATGATTCTGTTGATAAAATTATGGAATTCGTAGAGAAGTACAATGAAGTAATTGAACATTTAAACGATAAAACGAACGAAGAACGCTTTCGTGATTATCCTCCATTAACTCAGGAGCAACGTAATGCGATGTCTGATAATGAAATTGAGCTTTGGGAAGAACGGTCGCAAAGTGGTCTGCTACGTCGTGATGGGATCATTAATAATGGGTTATCATCAATGCGTAGTTCTTGGTATCAACAAGTAGATAATACTGCTGGTGACTTCCGTTCGGTCATTGATGTAGGAATCACAACTTCTTCTAACTGGCGTGATGGCGGAAAATTAGAAGTGGATGAAGATAAGTTACGAACGGCACTTCAGGACGATTCTGAAGGAGTATTTCGAATATTTTCTAATAATGTGGAAGGCGAATCACGTGGTGTCATTAACCGCGTAGAAGATGCTTTAAGTAACACGATGGATCGAATTACAGATCGTGCAGGTAATGAGCTTCGTACGGAGCATCAATATACGATGGGGCGAGAGTTAATTAGCATGTCTGATCGAATGGAAAACTTTGAACGTCGTATGCAACAAGTAGAAAGTCGTTATTGGGATCAATTTAATCGAATGGAACGTGCGATTCAGGAAATGAATAATCAATCGATGCAAATGCAACAACAGCTCGGTCAAATGGGTTAGATCTATAAGCTTTAAAGGAGTGTTTTAGAAATGGCATATGGACAAGCATATCAAGCGTATCAAGAGAATTCGATTTCTACTGCTTCACCAGAGCAGTTAACATTACAGCTTTATAATGGTTGCATTAAATTCATTAAATTGAGTAAACGTGCAATCGAAAATGAAAGTATAGAAGAGAAAAACATAAATATTCAAAAGGCACAAAACATTATTTCAGAGTTAAGAGCAACACTGAATATGGATTATGATATTTCGCATCAATTAATGCCTTTGTATGAGTATATTAATCATCGTTTAACTCAAGCAAATTTCAAAAGTGATGTAAGTATGTTAAATGAAGCTCAACAAATGGTCGAACAATTTCGTGATACATGGAAAGAAGTCATGAAGGCAAATCGAGTGCAGTCGCAAAAAGCTGGAGTGCAGTAGCATGTCTGAAGTTAAGGCGCTATTTACGCTGACGAAACAAATGCGTAATCGTTTCTCTAATACGGAAAATGAGGAGCGAGAAACGTTAATTGCTGACTTTGAAGATTTTGTTAGTAAACGAGAGAAATTATTAAAGCAAATCGAAGGTCCACTTTCAGATGATGAAAAAGAACTCACTGAAGAGGTTATAGCGATTGATGCTCAATTACAAAAACAAGTCGATCAATATTTAAATGGATTCCAACAAGACTTTCAATCATTTAAAAAGAAACAAACATCAAATAAAAAGTATATTAATCCATACCAAAATTTACATGGACGAGATGGTAGCTTTATTGATAAACGAAATTAAACGTAGCTTTTGGCTGCGTTTTTTATTTTGTGGTTAAAATAGTATACTCTGTGCAAACTAAACTTTCATGCACTTGCATAGGCTTATATAGAACCTTAAAAAAGATGGATTATTCTCCATACTAGGAAAATACTTCATCCCTTGGGCCACTTGTTTCGAGCTGCGAATGATTTCGACAAAATATTCTAACTTTTTTATTGGTTTAGGCAGGAATAGAGAAGGGTAATGTTGAATATAGGTTGCATAAGCTGAAAGGAGGAATTGCATATGATTTACAACATTAGAGGAGAAAACATCGAGGTCACTGATCCAATTCGTGAATATGTAGAGAAGAAAATAGGGAAGTTGGAGCGTTATTTTGATACTCCCCCTTCTTCCGAGGTACATGTCAACTTAAGTGTCCACAATGCGGAACAAAAAATTGAAGTGACCATTCCTATGACCAACTTATTACTCCGCGCTGAAGAGAGTCACAGCGATCTATATGCAGCGACAGATTTGGTTCTTAATAAATTAGAGCGACAAATCCGCAAGCATAAAACAAAAGTTAACCGCAAATTCCGTCAACAAGGAGCTCCAAAGTATGTTTTTGCTGAAATGGAAAAGGAAGCTGCTAACGGAAAACAGTTAGAAGATGAAGGTATCGACATTGTTAAGAAAAAACGTTTCGATTTGAAGCCAATGGATGAAGAAGAAGCAGTTCTACAAATGGATATGCTAGGTCACGAGTTCTATGTATTTGAGAATTCAGAATCTGGTGACACCAATGTCGTTTATAAACGTAAAGATGGAAAATATGGACTTATTGAACCAAATGCATAAATGAACGAAACCTCCGCTACATGTAGTGGAGGTTTTTTATGTAAAAATAAAAAATTTTATAGTAGTTTATTACGATTTAAAATATCTAATTTGATTGATTGGAACAAAAAAAGTAAAGTACATAGAGTAACAGAAAAGTCATTGTTTTTAAGGGGGATTCCCATGGTTTAAAAGCTATGCTATAACTAATATAACCAAGTCATGAAGGGGGAATACGAGATGATTGAATCAAAAGAAATATGCCTCAGTTGTAATCGTTTAGAAACGGAAATCAAACGACAAAGCGAAGTGATTTCTCAGTTAATGCGAATTGTTGCTTCTACAAATGAGCGGGTTACCTTAGTGGAACAACAACTTTCTCATCGAACCCACGACTTTTCCTTATCCTATCCCATGACTTCCTCAAGTCGAGTTAATGATTAACTCCCTTGATGATCTTGGCTTTTGGCCAGTTGCTTTTCCATAGAGAGGCGACTGGTTCTTTTTTTAACATGTTCGACAATCTTTGTACTTTTCGTATAGTTGTCATCCTTTAATTGGTAGTGTTATGATTATAAATGGACGATTGTAATGATAAAGATATGAGGTGCAAATTCATGAGTAAGTTGTTAACAAAAATTTTCGGAGACGGAAATGAAAAACAATTAAAGAAACTACGCAAAATTGCAGACCAAATAGAAGAAAAAGAGTCTGAGATCCAGTTGCTTTCTGATTATGATCTTCAGGCGAAAACAGAACAATTTAAAAAACGTTATCAAGATGGCGAAAAACTTGATGACATGTTAGTAGAAGCATATGCAGTCGTACGTGAATCAGCGAAGCGTGTGTTGGGCATGCGTCCGTTCTACGTACAGCTGATAGGTGCAATCGCTTTACATAATGGCGATATTGCAGAGATGAAAACAGGTGAAGGTAAAACGTTAGCTTCAACGATGCCTGCTTATTTAAATGCATTATCTGGTAAAGGTGTACACATTATTACGGTAAACGATTATCTTGCAAAACGTGACTCCGATGAGATGGGTGAATTGTATGATTGGCTTGGTTTAACGGTTGGCCTTAATACAAACGACCTTACGAAAGAAGAGAAGCGAGAAGCATATGCGTGTGATATTACTTATGGTACCAATAACGAGTTTGGTTTTGATTATTTACGCGATAATATGGTGCTTTATAAAGAGAAAATGGTTCAACGTCCATTACCTTTTGCGATTGTCGATGAGGTCGACTCGATTCTTATTGATGAAGCGCGTACACCATTAATTATCTCCGGGTCTCAAAAAAGATCACAGTCTAATTATGTACAAGCGAATGGCTTCGTAGAAGGTCTTCAACTAGAAGAAGATTATACGTACGATGAAAAAACTCGTAATGTCCAGCTTACAGAACAGGGTATTACAAAAGCAGAGAACTATTTTAATATTGAAAACTTATACGACTTAGGTAATGTTTCGTTAACGCACCATGTGAATCAGGCTTTAAAAGCACATGTTGTGATGCAACGTGATATGGATTACGTAGTGGAAGAAGATGGTGTCGTTATTGTAGACCAATTTACTGGTCGTTTGATGAAAGGCCGTCGCTATAGTGATGGGCTTCATCAGGCAATTGAGGCAAAAGAAGGATTACAGATTCAAAAAGAAAGCATGACATTAGCTACTATTACATTCCAGAACTTCTTCCGTATGTACGATAAGTTATCTGGTATGACTGGTACAGCGAAAACAGAAGAAGAAGAATTCCGTAATATCTATAATATGAATGTTGTTTCCATTCCTACGAACCAAGATGTCATTCGAGAAGACCGTGCGGATTTAATTTATAAGTCTGTAGAGGGTAAATTCAAATCTATGGTTCAAGATATAAAAGATAGAAATGAAAAAGGGCAGCCTATTTTAGTCGGTACCGTTGCCGTAGAAACGTCAGAAATTATTTCACAGTTACTTAAGAAAGCTGGCGTCAAGCACAATGTACTAAACGCAAAGAATCACTTCAGTGAAGCAGAGATCATTCTGAACGCTGGTCAAAAAGGTGCTGTTACGATTGCGACGAATATGGCAGGTCGTGGTACAGATATCAAACTTGGCGATGGTGTCAAAGAAGTTGGCGGTCTTGCAGTAATTGGTACAGAGCGTCACGAGTCTCGTCGTATTGATAATCAGTTACGTGGTCGTGCTGGTCGTCAAGGTGACCCTGGTGTGTCGCAATTTTACCTTTCCATGGAAGATGAGTTAATGCGCCGCTTCGGTTCAGACAATATGCGTAATATGATGGATCGTTTTGGTCTTGATGATGATCAACCAATTGAAAGTAAAATGGTTTCACGTGCCGTAGAATCTGCACAGAAACGAGTAGAAGGAAACAACTTTGATGCTCGTAAACAAATTCTTTCTTACGATGATGTACTTCGTCAGCAGCGTGATATTATATATGCTCAGCGTTATCAAGTACTTGATTCCGATCACTTACGAGAAATCATCGAGGGCATGATTCAATCAACTGTTCAAAGGCAAGTAGAAGCGTATACACAGGAAGAGGAAGAAGAGAAGTGGGATCTAGAACCTCTCGTCCAATTCCTGCATGCCAATATTTTAGAACAAGATGAAATTTCTCATGGTGATTTAGAAGGTAAAGAACCAGATGAAATGGTCGATTATATTATGGCTATTGTGAAGCGTAAGTACGACGAACGGGAACAAGAGCTTACAGAAGAACAAATGCGTGAGTTCGAAAAAGTAATCTTATTACGTACCGTTGACTCTAAGTGGATGGATCATATTGACCAAATGGATCAGCTACGCCAAGGAATTCATTTAAGAGCTTACGGTCAAACAGATCCACTGCAAGAGTATCAAATGGAAGGTTTCACGATGTTTGAAGAAATGATTGCGAACGTCGAGCAAGAAGTTGCGAAGTACGCAATGAAAGCTCAAATTCGAGAAAACCTTCAGCGTGTCGAAGTAGCAACTGGTACGAAAGCTGTTGCTGGTGGTCAGTCGCAAAAAGAAGAGAAGAAAAAGAATCAACCATATGTAAAGAAAAAAGAAGTAGGAAGAAATGAACCTTGTCCGTGTGGTAGTGGGAAGAAATACAAGAATTGCCACGGGAGTGCTGAATAAAAAAATCACAAGAGCTCCTGGCTGATCGACTTCAGTCGGGAGTTTTATTTTCACGTTTACACCATTTTGTCTCACAAAACTTTCATTAATAAATAAGATTATCCGTTTTTAATTGTTTGAACAGTGGTACAATATGGGTAAAGATAATTATAGCTGAGGTGAGTATATTGGATTTATCAGATATCAGAAACGAGCTCGATCAGTTACAGGAGCGACTCAATAGCTTTAGGGGGTCTCTTTGACATCACTGGTTATAAACGCCGGATTGGTGAGCTTGAAGTAGAAATGACAGAGCCAGAATTTTGGAACAATCCAGAAGCTGCTCAAAAGGTAATCAACGAGGCTAATGGGTTAAAACAGCTAGTCAATCACTTTGAGAATAATGAAGAAGAATTAGGTAACTTAGAGGTTTCCTATGAATTAGTAAAAGAAGAAAATGATTCAGAGTTACTCGAAGATTTGAAGGAACAATTATTAACAGTAAAAAAAGCGATTAATGATTTTGAATTAAATATTTTACTTAGTGAACCCTATGATAAGAACAATGCAATTATTGAAATTCACCCTGGTGCAGGTGGTACAGAATCCCAAGATTGGGCGGAAATGCTGCTTAGAATGTATCAACGTTATGCAGATAAAAAAGGTTTCAAAGTAGAAACGCTTGATTATTTACCTGGTGATGATGCTGGAGTGAAGAGTGTCACCTTACTGATTCAAGGTTATAACGCTTATGGGTATTTAAAAGCTGAGAAGGGAGTACATCGATTAGTAAGAATTTCTCCATTTGATTCTTCTGGCAGAAGACACACTTCTTTTGCTTCCTTAGACGTTATGCCCGAATTTACAGATGATGTAGAAATCGATGTAAAAACAGAAGACTTAAAAATTGATACGTATCGTGCCAGTGGAGCAGGTGGACAGCATGTTAATACAACTGATTCAGCTGTTAGAATCACACATACCCCAACGAATACAATTGTTACCTGTCAATCTGAGCGATCGCAGATTAAAAACCGCGAGCAAGCAATGAAAATGTTGAAATCGAAGTTGTATCAGAGGGAAATTGAAAGAAAACAGCAAGAGTTAGACGAGATCCGTGGTGAACAAAGTGAAATTGGTTGGGGTAGTCAAATTCGGTCTTACGTTTTCCATCCATATAACATGGTAAAAGATCATCGTACTAATGTAGAAAACGGGAACACACAGGCTGTCATGGATGGAAGCTTAGATTTATTCATTAATGCCTATTTACGATCCAAAGTGGATGGATAAATTTTGGACGTTTAGGAAAAAACATAAATATAAAATATGTCAGGAGGCAAGTATATGAATAAAAAATTATTACTAGCTATTATTGGATTAATCCTTATCGTTGCATTAGCTGCATGTGGTGGGGATGATGAAGGTTCTGGTGATGGTGATTCAGGCGAGACTGCGCAAGGTGAAGAGCTGTTTCAACAAAACTGTGCACAATGTCATGGTGGTGACCTTGAAGGCGCTGCTGGACCATCGTTAGAAAATGTAGGTGCAACATATGAGCAAGATGGGATCGTACAAATCATTCAAGAAGGAACCGGCGCAATGGCTCCAATTGATGATGTAAATGAGGAAGAAGCAAATGAAATAGCAGAATGGGTACTTACTCAGGAATAAAGTATATTCTTCAAAGCTCAGCAGAATTGCTGAGCTTTTTTGTTGAAAAAAAGGTCTACCATAGAATACGGTTCTATGGAATTTTTTGGGCTCAAAAGATTTCTGGATATAAAATAACTTTTGTGGATAAGCCATGGCTTTTCTGGATAACGAACTACCTACTCTTTTGTTTGGGAAAATTTAGGTGGCAACATGCATATTCGACTAAAGTCGACATCTTAAAGGAAGGTAAATCTATATTTTAGTTACATAGTTGTAGGGATATAGGTAAGAGGGGTTGCAATTTGAAAAGAAAATGTAATATAAATTTGGAAGAAATATATGTTGAAGGATGTTATAATATGCTTATCGCAATTTATCAAAAAACTTTTAAAGCAGACAAAATACTAGTAGATATGATAATATATTAAAATAAATAGAAAATTCTAAAAATAAAACGAACATTTGGGGGAACGGGTGTAGCATATGATCGAGATGAAAAATGTACATAAAGTTTACAAGAACGGTGTGACCGCTCTGAACGGAGTCGATACATTTATAGATGCAGGAGAGTTCGTTTATGTGGTCGGGCCAAGTGGGGCTGGTAAGACATCATTTATAAAAATGATGTACCGCGAAGAATCACCAACTAAGGGAAATGTATACATAAATAGCGTGGATGTAGCGAGTATTAAAGAAAGAAAAGTACCTCTATTAAGAAGAAGTGTAGGTGTGATCTTTCAGGACTTTAAACTGTTATCAAAGTTAACGGTTTATGAAAATGTAGCTTTTGCTTTAGAGGTTATAGAAGAGAACCCTAAAAAAATCCGCAAACGTGTAATGGAAGTGTTAGATCGCGTTGGATTAAAGCATAAAGCTAGGTTTATACCAGATCAGTTATCAGGTGGAGAACAGCAAAGGGTTGCAATAGCTAGAGCCATTGCAAACAATCCTAAAATTGTTATTGCTGATGAGCCTACAGGTAACTTAGATCCTGAAACTTCTTGGGAGATTATGCGATTATTTGAAGAAATTAGTGCGTCAGGAACAACCCTTGTAATGGCAACGCATAGCCAAGATATCGTTAATAAAATGCGTAAGCGAGTAATCGCTATGGAAAATGGAAAAATTGTGAGAGATGAGCATCGAGGGGAATATGGCTATGAAGTTTAGTACATTTAGAAGGCATATACGAGAAGGTACAAAAAACATCGTTAGGAATAGCTGGATGACAGTAGCTTCAGTAGGTGCAGTTACTACTACTCTAGTATTAGTTGCAGCTTTTCTAATTCTAATCTTAAACTTAAATCAAGTGGTAGATAATATTGAAAATGATGTTGAAGTAAGAGTTTATATTGACTTACAAGCTGAAGAAGAAGAAATAGAAGAGCTTGGAGATCAAATAGCAGGACTGAATAATGTAGAAAGTTTTTATTTCCAATCAAAAGAAGAAGAACTAGAAATGTTAATTGAAGACTTAGGTGAAGACGGCGAGGCCTGGGAGTTATTTGAACAGGACAACCCTTTAAATAATGTTTATGTAGTAAACACGGAGCGAGCTGAAGATTTATCAGGAGTTGCTTCGCGAATTGAGACTTTTGAGAATATTGAGGATGTAAGTTATCGCAGTGATGTGGTCGATCGTCTATTAGATTTCAACCAGTACGCCAGAATCATCGGTGGGGTGTTTGTAGCAGCTTTACTATTTACAGCTATATTCTTAATCTCAAACACTATTAAGATGACGATCACTGCACGTAGTACAGAGATTTCGATTATGAAGTTAGTTGGTGCGAAAAACAACTTCATACGTTGGCCATTCTTTGTAGAAGGAACATTAACGGGTGTATTAGGAACGATTATCCCAATCGGATTAGTATTAGGTGGGTATCATTATCTGTACACCAACTTGAACGACCGAATCGACTTCCCATTCATTGAATTATTACCTTGGGATCCATTTGCGTGGCAACTATCACTTATGCTTCTAGGAATTGGCGCATTTATCGGCATTTGGGGAAGTGTTATGAGTGTACGTAAATTCTTAAAAGTGTAATGGTAACGTTTGTAAGACGGATAGATATAGAATAAGGAGGACAATTAGATATGTTGAAAAAGTTCATACCTGTTTTCCTATTTTTCATTGTAGCGGTTGGAGCTTTTACTCTATCAGGAAATGATAGGGTAGAGGCAAACCAATCAATTGATGAAATTGATGGAGAAATGCAGGAAGTAGAGAAAGAAAAAGAAAGTATTAATTCTGACCTAGGTGAATTAGAAAACAGATTAAATCGTATTAAGTCCCAGCAAAATGATACAAAGGAAGAAATCGACGGTTTAAACTACGAGATTGAAGAAAATGAAATTGAAGTAGAACAAAAGCAACTAGAAATTTCTAAAACGGAAAATGAAATTAGACAACTAGAAACGGAAATTAAACAGTTAGAAGCAGAGATTGTCGAACTAGAAGAAGAAATTAAAGAACTAGAGAATGAGATTGAAAGACTAGAAAATCGCATAGTCGAACTAGAAGAAGAAATAGTAATTACAGAAGATAGAATTGAACAACGTGAAGACTTACTTAGAGAACGTTTAAGAACCCTTCAAAAAAATGGTGGGTCCGTTAAATACTTAGAAGTTATAGTTGGTTCAAAGGATTTCGGTGATTTCATTACAAGAGCTTCAGCGGTTAGCAAAGTTATGGATCAAGACCAAAACATAATTCATGAGCATTTTGCAGATATGCAGTACTTAGAAGAGACGAAAGTGGAAGTCGAAGAAACAAAAGTAGAAGTTGAAGAATCAAAAGTAGCTGTAGAAAATAATAAAGATCAAGTTGCACAAAACAAAACACAAGTAGAATCTAATAAGGTAGAAACAGAAGACAAACGTTCTACTTTAGTTACTCAAAAAGAAGATTTAGAAACAGCGATTGCTAGTTTAGAAGGAACTCGTGAAGAGGAAGAAGTTGCCTTAGCAAGTTTAGAAGGCGATGAAGAAGAAGTTCATGAAATCCAACTTTCACTTGAAGAGGAAGAAGAATTATTAAGTCAACGTGAAGGTGTATTAGAACAAGCGAAACAACAAGCAATCGAAGAAGAGCGTAAGCGTCAAGAAGAATTAGAAAGACAAAGACAAGCTGAGCTTGAAGAACAGCGTCAGCGAGAGCAAGAAGAAAGAGAAAGAAGAGAACGTGAAGAACGAGAAGCGAATAATTCATCAAATAGTGGTTCTTCCAATAGCGGAAACGCTGGTAATTCATCAAATGGAGGATCATCTAATAGCGGAAACTCTGGTAGTTCCTCAAACGGAGGATCATCCAATAGCGGTGGGTCGGAACAAGCATCACCAGCTCCAGCGCCTGCACCACCTAAATTCTTGACACCATCATCTGGTTACATATCTTCACACTTTAATCCAAATCGTATGGATCCTGTGTATGGGGTAGTTAGACCACATAATGGTACAGATATTGCGGCACCTAGAGGAACAAGTGTTAAATCTTCAGCTTCAGGTGTAGTCTATCGAGTCACTTCAAACTGTTCAGAAGGTAATAAATCTTGTGGCGGTGGCTTCGGTAATGTTGTATTCGTAACGCATTTTGTTGATGGCCGTCAGTATGACACGGTATATGCTCACTTACAATCTGTAAATGTAGCACAAGGCCAGTCTGTTTCTCAAGGACAACAAATAGGTACGATTGGTTCGACGGGTGCTTCCAGTGGGCCGCACTTGCACTTTGAACTTCACCCTGGTGGTTATCGTAACCCTGTAAATCCAATGGGTTACATTAGCGCACCTTAAGAGGTATCTGTTTTAGTTTACGATAGGTATAGAATATAGTACGATTAGAGCATTACACATCCATGTGTAATGCTCTTTCACAATAATCGGAATAGAATTAAAAACATAGTGAATAAAGGTTTGGGAGAGACTTTGTTTACATAAGTTAAACAGGAGGAAGCGAACACAAATAAAGAAGGTTTGCTGAGGTGAAGTGGAATGAATTTAAATAAAAATATTTTTATAGCATTGGTGGTAGCTGCATTTATTGTTGGCGGTGTTCTAACTGCTGCAGTGATGAGTTGGGCTTCTGAAGACGAAGTCCAAAATGAACAAGTTGAAGAGGAACAACAGGAAGAAGAAGTTGAGGAAGAAGACGAAGAATCATCGGAAACAGAGGAAGAATCAAATGACTCTGACTCCAATGATGACCAAGACCAATCAGCGCAGTACGAACGTATTGAACGCGCGTTACAGCTGATTGAAGAAAATTATATTTCTGAAGTTTCGGAGGATGAATTACTAGAAGGTGCCATCGAAGGAATGGTCAGCTCATTAGATGATCCATTCAGTGAATACATGGACCCGGAAACAACAGAGCAATTCAATTCTCAGTTAGAATCTTCTTTTGAAGGTATTGGTGCAGAAGTCACGCAAAGAGATGGTCATGTAACAATTATTGCACCACTAAAAGACTCACCTGCAGAGGATTCGGGTGTTCGACCGAATGACCGAATATTAGAAGTAGATGGCGAATCATTGGATGGGTATACCGTCAATGAAGCTGTTGCTCTAATTCGCGGGGAAAAGGGTACCGATGTGACTTTATTAATCGATCGACCAGGTGAAGAGGATCCGTTTGAAGTAGTTATTACTCGTGATACAATTCCTCTAACAACCGTATATGCGGAAGTGGAAATGCAAGGAGATCGCCCTGTTGGTGTGATGGAAATTCGCTCCTTTGGTGAAGGGACTTCTCAAGAATTTGAAGAGGAACTAACACGTTTAGAGGAAGAAGAGAACATTGAAGGCTTAGTCATTGATGTTAGAGGTAATCCAGGTGGGTTATTCACATCTGTAGAGGAGATTTTATCAAACTTTATGGATGGAGATGAGCCTTATGTGCAAACAGCTCGCCATGACATTGAACCAGAGCCATATTATGTTGATGGGGACGGACCAAAAGACTATCCAGTTTCCGTACTAATAAATGAAGGTAGCGCGAGTGCATCAGAGATCTTAGCTGCTGCATTAAAAGAGGTTCGTGGCTATGATATTGTTGGTCAAACAACATTTGGAAAAGGAACAGTTCAACAAACTTTGCCATTAGGTGATGGAATGTTGAAAGTGACTATACTAAATTGGTTGTCTCCAGAAGGTAATCAAATTGATGAGGTCGGTGTTGATCCAACAATTGAAGTACGACAACCAGAATATTATTATTTAACGTTAATTCAATCGGATGAAGAACTTGCCTTCGATATGAATAATAGCGAAGTAGAGAAGCTACAGTTGATGTTAGATGGCTTAGGATATGATACAAATCGTTCAGATGGCTATTTCGATGAAACGACGGAAGCGGCAGTTGAAAGCTTTCAACAAGATGAAGGCTTAGATGTTACAGGAACAGTGAACGAGGAAACAGAAAATCGTCTAGAAGAATTAATCTTGGAATTTATCCAAGACCCAGAAAATGACGAACAACTTCAAGCTGCATTGGATGCTCTATTTGAATAAACAATGATTAAATAGATGACTCGAAGGAGGGTCATCTATTTTTTCCACTCCTTTTGACAGAATATGCAGAAATCGCAGTAGACTATTCAGAAAATAATTTCTTACCTAGATAATATCGGAGGTTAAAAGTATGTGGATCGATTGGCTAATTGAATTAGGATTTGGTGTTTTATGGATGTTTACGCAACCACTACTTTATTTAGCAGTCGCCTTGTCGTTTTGGACGAGTTATAAGCGGGTGAAAGCAGATCGGAGAGAATTTGGACATCGTGTCTATCCATACCATGCTGAATGGCACGGGACATGGAAATGGGGTATGTTGTTCGGACTCCTTCTATCCATAGGTTTAATTATAGTTGGGGTAATGTTCACGCTTGAGTTTTTATTGCTATGGTCACTTGTAACGATTATACTGGCATTTTTCAACCGTTTGTCATTACTATCCCCTGCCTATAGCTTAGGTTTAACCATTGCAATTATATGGATGACAGACTGGTTTAATTGGGTTGTCATCAATCAAGCAATTACAGATTCTCTGCTAGAGGTTTCTTTGTTAGCTGCTAGTTACCTATTAGTAGGATTATTGGTAGCTGAAATTACTTTAGTATATACAACTAAACGTAATCAAACCTTTCCTGCTTTGCATAAAGGGGACCGTGGGAAATTCATTGGCCTGCATTATGCGAAGCGTTTAATGTTTATTCCTATCTTTATTCCTATTTCAGGTGGTGCGGCAACGTTAGAGGCTTATTTTGCCTGGTGGCCAATCTTTTCTCCTGAAGGAAGCAGTTTTAGCTTTATCTTGTTTCCATATCTGATCGGCTTTTCGCAGTATTTCAAAGGAATTTATGCAGACCTGGGTACGAAAAAGCTTGGTCATTCCTTGCTTGTTTTCTTTGTTTTAACAGCTGGATTAGGGGTCGGGTTATATTTTGAACCTGTTTTAGTTATTGGTTTCATCGGGTTCGTTGTTATTGGACGTTTCGTGGTGTACTTTCTTACACGTTCCGCCGACAAAGAGAAAAGACCGATTTTTGCTCCGCAAGCAAAAGGAATTATTATTGTCGGTGTCACGCCAGGCTCACCAGCAGATGACATGGGGTTAATTGTCGGTGAACAAGTGGAGAAAGTCCATGGGATTCCGGTAAGTAATGAACACGAATTTTATGATGTGATGACGGAAAACCGAACATACTGTAAGTTGTCGATTCGAGATTTAAGTGGAGAAATCCGGTTTGTACAGCGGGCATTATATGAAAATGAACATCATGAGTTGGGGATTATTTTCGTGAAAGAAACTCCTCGGTTTACGTTGCAGTCTGAAAAACAAAATATAAGTGAACAATAAATTGGGAGAAGCGGATGCTTCTTTCAATTTTTTTATAAGTCATGTGCTTGAAAATTGGTTTGACTCTTTTTTAGAAGTTGGACTAGTTTGACAGGAAAAGCTGGCCCTTATCCTTTGCATTCTGCTTAAATAGAAAATATTCTTTATAAGTAGGTGTTTTTTAAAATTTTATAGTAAAAAAACACAGAATAGAATATTTGTTCGTGTTTTTATGTTAAAATAAATTTAGAATATATATTTGGGGATGATGAATTGGATCAAGGACATAAATTTCAATTACATTCAGAGTATGAACCACAAGGAGACCAGCCAAAAGCAATTAAAGAGCTGGTGAATGGGATAAAGAATAATCAAACACATCAAACGTTACTTGGGGCAACGGGTACAGGTAAAACGTTTACTGTATCTAATGTAGTAGAGGAAATTAACCGCCCTACATTGATCATAGCTCATAATAAAACGCTCGCAGGACAACTTTATAGTGAGTTTAAAGAGTTTTTTCCAAACAATGCAGTAGAGTACTTCGTTAGTTACTATGATTATTATCAACCAGAGGCCTACGTTCCTTCTTCTGATACATTTATTGAAAAGGATGCCAGTATTAATGATGAGATTGATAAATTACGACACTCCGCGACTTCTTCTTTATTTGAGCGGGATGATGTATTAATCGTAGCAAGTGTGTCTTGTATTTATGGTTTAGGTTCGCCTGAAGAGTACGGGGAGTTGGTCTTATCTCTTCGTACAGGAATGGAAAAAGATCGTGATCAGCTATTGCGTAATTTGGTTGATATCCAGTATGCGAGAAACGATATTGATTTTCAGCGTGGTACTTTCCGTGTTCGTGGGGATTCTGTTGAAATTATCCCTGCTTCACGTGAAGGTCATTGTTTACGCATCGAGTTTTTTGGTGATGAAATTGATCGGATCCGTGAAGTGGATGCATTGACTGGAGAAATCTTGGGTGATCGTGAACACGTAGCAATTTTCCCTGCATCTCACTTCGTAACACGTGAGCAAAAGATGAAAAAAGCAATAAAAAATATCGAAAAAGAACTTCAAGAGCAGCTTGAGAAGTTTCGCTCTGAAGATAAATTGCTAGAGGCACAACGTTTAGAACAACGTACAAATTATGACTTGGAAATGATGAATGAGATGGGCTTTTGTTCAGGTATTGAAAATTACTCCAGACACTTAACTTTGCGTGAACCTGGATCGACACCTTATACGTTATTAGACTATTTTCCTGACGATTCCTTGATTGTCATCGATGAGTCTCATGTTACATTACCTCAAATTCGTGGTATGTATAATGGAGACCAAGCTCGTAAACAAACATTAGTTGACCATGGATTTCGTTTGCCATCAGCGCTAGACAACCGTCCATTAAAATTCGATGAGTTTGAAAAGCATATCGATAATATTTTGTTTGTTTCGGCCACTCCAGGTCCTTATGAGCTAGAACACACACCGAAAATGACAGAACAAATCATTCGTCCGACTGGTTTGTTGGATCCGGAAATCGAAGTTCGCCCAATCAAAGGGCAGATTGATGATTTAATTGGCGAGATCAATAAGCGTATTGATTTGGATGAACGTGTATTAGTAACGACACTTACAATTAAGATGTCAGAGGATTTAACGAATTATTTACAAGAGATGGGCATTAAAGTCGCCTATTTACACTCGGAAATTAAAACTTTAGAGAGAATTGAGATTATTCGCGACTTACGTTTAGGGAAGTATGATGTTTTAGTCGGTATTAACTTATTGCGTGAAGGTTTAGATCTTCCAGAGGTTTCCTTAGTTGCGATTTTAGATGCGGATAAAGAAGGTTTCCTACGTTCGGAACGTTCATTGATTCAAACAACTGGACGAGCTGCTCGTAATGAAAAGGGCCGCGTCATTATGTATGCAGATAAGATTACGAATTCAATGGAAGTAGCTATTGATGAAACGTATCGTCGCCGAGAGAAGCAAATGGCTTACAATGAAAAGCATGGTATAACCCCTACAACAATCAAGAAAGAAATTCGAGATGTTATTCGAGCGACGTATGATAGTGAGGATGACGAGCAAGATCCGAAGAAACGATACGAGAAGTTGACTCGTGAACAAAAAGCAGAATTAATTGATCAATTAGAAACTGAAATGAAGCAAGCTGCAAAAGATCTTGATTTCGAGAAAGCAATGGAATTAAGAGATGCAATGCTTGAGCTAAAGGCAGAAAGGTGAAGGTAGTTCATGAAATCAATTACAATACAAGGCGCACGTGCGCATAATTTAAAGGATATCGATGTTTCGATTCCTAAAAATAAATTAGTAGTAATGACTGGATTATCTGGTTCCGGTAAATCTTCTTTAGCGTTTGATACGATCTATGCAGAAGGGCAAAGACGTTATGTGGAATCCTTGTCTGCATATGCAAGGCAATTTTTAGGTCAAATGGATAAACCAGATGTCGATGCAATTGAAGGTTTATCACCTGCCATTTCAATCGATCAAAAAACAACAAGTAAAAACCCTCGATCAACAGTAGGAACCGTGACGGAGATTTATGATTATTTAAGACTGTTATTTGCTCGTGTTGGTCGTCCCATTTGTCCAATTCATGGTGAGGAGATTGCTTCTCAAACGGTGGAACAGATGGTGGATTTAATTTTGGACTTAGAAGAACGTACCAAGCTTCAAGTTCTAGCACCCGTCGTTTCGGGCCGTAAAGGAGAACACCTGAAAGTTTTAGAAGACTTGAAAAAAGAAGGTTATGTTCGTCTGCGTGTGAATGGCGAAATGCGTGAGATCTCTGAAGATATTGAACTTCATAAAAATAAAAAACACTCCATTGAAGTAGTGGTGGACCGGATTGTAGTAAAAGAGGGAGTAGAGGGGCGTTTAAGCGACTCTCTAGAAACTGCCTTGAAATTAAGTGGTGGCCAAGTGATGGTTGATGTCATTGATGGCGAAGAGATGTTGTTTAACGAAAATCACGCTTGTCCGAAGTGTGGATTTACGATCTCTGAACTAGAGCCTCGTTTGTTTTCCTTTAACAGTCCATTTGGAGCGTGTAAAACTTGTGATGGACTTGGTTCAAAGTTAAAAGTCGATGAAGATCTAGTTATTCCTGATTGGGATCTTTCTTTGAATGAACATGCGATTGTCCCTTGGCAACCGATTTCATCTCAATATTACCCACAGTTATTACAAAGTGTATGTAAACATTACGATATTGATATGGACCAACCTGTAAAAGATATACCAAAAGATAAAATGAAGAAAATTTTGCATGGTAGTGGCAAAGAAAAGATTTTATTTAAATATGTGAATGAGCGTGAACAGAAGAAGCGAGAGAATTATATTTACTTTGAAGGTGTATTAAATAATATTTCTCGTCGCTATCATGAAACTGCGTCAAGCTTTATTCGAGAGCAAATGGAAAAGTATATGGCACATTCCCAGTGTGTGGATTGTGAAGGGTATCGTTTAACGGAAGAAGCACTTGCAGTGAAAGTAAATGATGTGCATATTGGAAAAGTAACGGAGCTTTCTGTTTCATATGCACGTGATTGGATTAAAGAAGTAACTTTAAATGAAAAAGAAGCGAAAATTGCCAAGATGATTATTAAAGAAATCGATGATCGACTTACTTTTCTTGTGAATGTCGGCTTGGATTATTTAACATTATCTCGTGCAGCAGGTACTTTATCAGGTGGAGAGGCGCAACGTATACGTTTAGCAACTCAAATTGGCTCTGCTTTGACGGGTGTTTTATATGTGCTAGATGAGCCTTCGATCGGATTACACCAGCGGGATAATGACCGTTTAATTCAGACGTTGAAACGAATGAGGGACTTAGATAATACATTAATAGTAGTGGAGCATGATGAGGACACCATGCTTGCTGCTGATTGGTTAGTTGACATCGGTCCAGGAGCAGGTGCCCAAGGTGGAGAAATTGTTGCTAGTGGTACACCTGAAGAGGTAATGCAAGAGCAGAAATCTTTAACAGGACAGTATCTTAAAGGGGATAAATTTATCCCACTTCCTACTAAAAGGCGTAAAGTGGATAAAAAGCGTCAACTGAAGATTAAACAAGCAGAAGAGCATAATCTTAAAGATGTAGAAGTTTCGATTCCGCTTGGATTAATGTCTGTCGTAACAGGAGTTTCAGGTTCTGGAAAAAGTACATTAATCAATGAAATTTTATATAAGTCCTTATCTCAGAAATTACACAGAGGGAAAACGAAACCTGGAAAGCACAAGTCAATTGAAGGGATCAACCACTTAGATAAAGTTATTGAGATTGACCAATCTCCTATTGGTAGAACCCCCCGGTCGAATCCAGCGACTTATACAAGTGTATTTGATGATATTCGAGATGTATTTGCCCAGACAAGTGAAGCAAAAATGCGTGGTTATAAAAAGGGACGCTTTAGTTTTAATGTGAAGGGCGGCCGTTGTGAAGCTTGTAGAGGGGACGGAATTATTAAGATCGAGATGCACTTTTTACCAGATGTATACGTACCATGTGAAGTTTGTCATGGAAAACGGTATAATCGAGAGACGCTAGAAGTGAAGTATAAAGGTAAAAATATTGCTGAGGTTCTGGAACTTCGAATTGAAGATGCCCTTGATTTCTTTGAAAACCATCCGAAAATCAGCCGTAAATTACAAACGATGCAAGATGTTGGTCTAGGCTATATCCGGTTAGGTCAACCGGCTACTACTTTATCGGGTGGCGAAGCACAAAGAGTAAAGTTAGCAAGTGAGCTGCACAGAAGATCCAATGGTAAATCACTATATATTTTAGATGAACCTACTACAGGTCTTCATGTAGATGACATTGCGAGGT
The DNA here is from genome assembly GCF_000423105.1 of Halalkalibacillus halophilus DSM 18494. Taxonomy (GTDB): domain Bacteria; phylum Bacillota; class Bacilli; order Bacillales; family Alkalibacillaceae; genus Halalkalibacillus; species Halalkalibacillus halophilus. The sequence goes on from NZ_KE383978.1 coordinate 524,425, forward strand.
TGTTAAAAGTCTTACAACGTTTGGTTGAAAATGGCGATACGGTATTAATTATCGAGCATAATTTGGACGTGATTAAAACGGCAGATTATTTAATTGATTTAGGACCTGAGGGTGGAGAAGGTGGCGGAGAAATTATTGCTACTGGTACACCCGAACGTGTGGCAGAAACGAGTGGTTCTTACACCGGTCAATATTTACAACCTGTACTAGAACGAGATCGAATGCGAATGGAAGCGATGACTGTGAAAACTACTTCATAGGTGAGGAGGCAAAGGATGAAAACAATTGAACCAGGGATTGTCCAAGAATATATTGACCGCTATGCTGACAAGTTTGTTTACATTCATTTAGAAACGACAAACGGTGCGTATGCGAAACATTTTGATAAAAATGCTCATAATGTGGGGGCATATATTAGAAACGCACAAATCAAATATGAACGTGGAAAAATTGTAACCACCGATGAAGCATATCGTGTAGGTTTGAAAACTAGTGGGTGGATCTATGCTGAAGGCTTAACCGATTATGAGATTACAGAAGAAGGGCAACTTCTTTTAGCTGGCCACGATCCAGAGGGTAGATTAATGGTAGCCTTAGAAATTAGCGAAAAACCTTTTGATATGTAGGGGGAATAAAAGATGGATTTTAAAGATCATAAGCATGTAGTTATCATATACCCACACCCAGATGATGAAAGTTTTGGGGCTTCTGGGACGACCGTTCGTTTTCGGGAAGCTGGAGTTCCTGTGACTTATTTATGCGGGACGTTAGGAGAAATGGGAAGAAATATGGGTAGCCCGTTTTTTGCTACTCGTGAATCCTTACCAGAGATCAGAAAGCAGGAATTATTAGATGCTTGTGCTGTTTTGGATATGAACGTGGAAATGTTAGGTTATCGTGATAAAACAATAGAGTTTGAATCACGTAAATTAGTAGCAGAAAGATTGAAAGATTATATAGAAGATCTTGGTGCAACGCTAGTTATAACATTTTATCCTCCATTTGCGGTCCACCCAGACCATAACGCAATGGGAGCTGCCGCATTTGAAGCTGTTAAAATGATAGATTCAGATATTCGACCAGAATTATGGGCGACAGCTATTACGAATGATCGCCAAGAGACACTCGGAGAACCAGATGTGATTATTGATACGGAAGAAGTTTTTGAAAAGAAATTAGAAGCGATTAAAGCTCACCGATCTCAAGCAGAAGGAATGCTCAGTAAAATGCGTGAGAGCTCTGATTTCGTTGGAGAATATGATAGTGCCTTGCAACGCCTTCAATATGAAAGCTTCTATCGAATTGATGTAGACCGAGTACATTACTAATAAATATTTTATAGGATCCCTCCGCCTTGAGTCGGAGGGATTATTTTTATTTATCCGACGGGTGATGGAATACAGAGGTTTGAAAATAGAATATAATAGGAATTAGTGTTAGAGAGTTTAATTAACTGGAGGGATCAAGCGATGAGTGAAGAAAGAATGAAAATATTAAGCTTGCTAGAAGAAGGTCATATTACTGCTGAGGAAGCAGATAAATTACTACACGCTTTAGATCAACAACATACGAAAAGTGATTCATCAACAGAATCAACGAATAAGAACTATGAAACAGAACAAGATTCACAAGATAGTTCGACAAGTTTTACAAAGGAGCTAAAGAATTTCACAGAAGGTGTCTTTCATTTTATTGATGATACTTTTCAACGTGTAAAGGAAGGTCCATTTGAATTTAATTTTTCACATATGCACGTGAAACGAACTTTTACCTATGACGGTAGGAATGTGGAAAATTTGAATATAGACGTCGCGAACAGTATGATTACATTTCTTCCGACAACAGAACAAGAGATTAAGGTTCAATGCAAAGGGAAAGTCTATAAAGAATCGGATCAGCAACGAGCAGAAGAGGTTTTTGATGAATCTGTACGCGTCAGTGTGAATGAAAACACGCTTCAAATCGAGCAGGACAGAAAGCAGGTTTCCGTACAATTAACGATTTATTTACCAAAGAAAGTATATGAGAATGCATATATTAAAACAATTAACGGATCCATTCAGACGAACGATCTACACATGAACCAGGCACGCGTTGCGACTGTAAATGGAAGTGTTACAATTTCTGGTTATGAAGGTGACGCACTTTATGTGGATACGAAACACGGGTCGGTTCGTTTGGAGGATGCTGTAATCGGGAAAAGTAAGGTAGATACTTCTACAGGGTCTATTTTCTTTGATGGAAGTGTAGAGCAGTTGAACATGAATGTGACAACAGGAAGTATTCGCACATATATTAGAAATGCGGATGCAAGACATGCCGACTTACATGCAACAACTGGGTCGATCCAACTGTATGTTCCTAACCAAACACCGATCAATGGAACAGCGAATACGACCGTAAGTAATGTGAAGGTCGACCTACCCTTTGCAACGGTCACTCAACTGGATGATCAGTTTATGAAAAAGTTGGTTCAATTCCACTACAAAGAAGAGGGGAAAGAAACTTTTGATGTTGATTTATCAACAAAAACAGGAAGTATTCGAATTTATACTATTTAATAAAGTAAAGGAGAAAGATTATGCTTAAGAATTGGATTGTATCGATAGTAGTTAATGCGATCGCTCTTTATGCGGTAGCGGTATTATTAAATGCCATTGAAATTGATGGCTTTGCGATGGCATTATTAGCAGGTTTAATTTTATCAATATTAAATGTCATTGTTCGACCGATATTAGTAGTACTCACCTTGCCGATTACGATGATTACGCTCGGGTTATTTTTATTCGTAGTCAATGCGATTACGTTATTACTAACAGCTTGGATGATGGGAAGCTCCTTCGTAATTGACGGCTTCGGCTGGGCAATTTTAGCTGCGATTATTATAACTATACTAAATACGTTACTAGAAAGTTTATTTAAAAATGTAGTAAGCTAATAGATTAGATTAGGAAACGATTTCTGCTGTGCAGAGATCGTTTTTTCATTTGATGGAAGGTGGTTTCAGGAGAAGCTGGAGGGCGCGGTTGCCGGCGAACGGAAGTAGGAATCGGGTGGGGGGCAGTTGGATGCCGGCATAAGAACTCCCTAATCAGGTGTGAAAAGTTACATGCCGGCATCCAACCCAATTTGCCGGCAAAGATAGTCGGATGCCGGCAAACGAGCCTCATTTTCAAATCCACCAACTTATAAAATGTTAATAAAGTTGTAAAATAGAATTGATTTTCCTAGTTCGTATCAGATGTTGGTTATGGTAAAGTTATGGTATAGTTGTTGCTGTATATAATGTTTTACATAGGAGGGGAGCGGATGGTTAAAGTCCGTACGCAAGATTTAATAAAGCGTTTTGATTTGGAATTAGTTGCCGGCGTCGATGGAGTTCATCATGAAATTGTGACGAGTGATATCTCACGACCAGGTATGGAGATGGCTGGTTATTTTACGCATTATCCAAAAGAGCGACTACAATTGATGGGTCGCACGGAACTTTCATTTCTGTATGATTTAACAGAAGAAGAAGTGAAGGACCGGATGACGAATTTATGTACAGATGTAACACCTGGTATTGTGATTACTAGAGGGATGGAAGTACCTCCTTCTTTAATCGAAGCTGCTAATGAAGCAGGCGTACCTGTTATGCGCTCCCCGTACAAGACAACCCGCGTCATCAGTAGATTAACTACTTTCTTAGAATCAAAATTCGCACCGACCACAGCCGTTCATGGTGTGTTAGTGGACGTGTATGGGATTGGTGTACTGATTACAGGCGCAAGTGGTATCGGTAAAAGTGAAACGGCGCTTGAACTTGTAAAGCGTGGTCACCGACTTGTAGCGGATGATAATGTGGAAATTAAACAAGAAGATTATGATACGTTAATTGGGAATCCTCCAAATTTAATTGAGTATTTACTTGAAATTCGTGGGCTAGGAATCATCAATGTCATGACGTTATTTGGAGCGGGAGCAGTAAGAAACTTTAAGCGGATTTCCTTAGTTGCTCATTTAGAAACTTGGGAGGCGGATAAACAATACGATCGTTTAGGTTTAGATGAGGACACGATGAAAATAATGGATGTGAACTTACCGAAAGCTATCATTCCCGTACGTCCAGGGCGTAACTTATCCGTTATCATTGAGGTTGCCGCAATGAATTTCCGATTGAAAAAAATGGGGATTAATACAGCGGAGGAATTTTCAGAGCGATTAAATAAGGTAATGGATGTCAATCAAGATGATGTCGATTAGGAGGAAAGTGTATGTATTGTGAGTATGAAGCGTATGATCGGGTGTTCCTTCAATTAGGTCCACTACCGGTTTATTGGTATGGATTTTTAATTATGCTTGGCGCATTGATTGCCTTAGTAGTTGCTACGCGTGAGGGAAAACGACTAGGATTACATAAGGATTTTTATATAGATTTACTAGTATTTGCAATTCCAGCAGCCATTGTAGGTGCGAGGCTCTATTATGTTCTATTTGAATTGGACAGGTATGATTCGTTAATTGACATCATCGACATTCGAGAAGGTGGACTGGCCATACATGGGGCGTTAATAGCTTCTGTAACTGTTGCTTATTTTTATGGAAAGATCAAAGGTGTATCCTTCTGGAAAATTGCTGATATAGCTGCTCCGAGTTTACTTATTGGTCAAATGCTTGGGCGCTGGGGTAACTTCATGAACCAAGAAGCATATGGAGGACCGATTTCAGAATCAGCTTATAACAATTTTCTTCAATTTGTACCGAATTGGATTATGCAAAATATGTGTGTGGATGGTGTGCTTCACCACCCGACCTTCTTATATGAATCACTATGGAATTTAATAGGAATCGCCGTTTTATTGTACTTACGTTATAAAGTGAATCCAAGGCGAGGAGTTCTATTTTTAAGTTATGTCATTTGGTATTCCTTTGGACGATTCTTTATCGAAGGGTTACGAACGGATAGCCTTTATATTGTAGGTGATTTACGAGTAGCTCAATTGATTTCGGTATTGCTAATTGCTGGTGCGATCTTCTTAATATGGTATCGTAAAAAGCAAGGATTAGCAGAAGAATTATATGATGGAACATCGCTTAAGAAGCCAAATAATAAGAAAAAGTCATCTAATAAAAATAAGAAAAAGAAATAAAGGAGTTTGACCATTGGGAGCAACGTTTAAAAAAGGACTTCAAAGCGGTCTTTCAGTTACTTGGGCGTTAGGAAAAATTATTTTTCCAATTACCGTCCTTGTGATGTTGCTCCGGTACACACCACTTTTTCCAATTGTAATTGGTTGGTTAGAGCCGGTAATGCGCTTGTTTGGACTACCTGGGGAAGCAGCTGTTCCAATTGTTTTAGGTAACTTACTTAATTTATACGCAGGTATTGGGGCAATAGTCAGCTTTGATTTTACAGTAAAAGAAGTGTTTATTCTCGCAATAATGCTTTCTTTTTCACACAATATTATAATAGAATCAGCGGTCGCTTCGAAAGTTGGCGTAAACTTCTGGATTATTGCAGGAGTACGTATGTCACTTGCAGCTATATCGGCGATTGTGATTAATTTAGTATGGCAAGGCGGAAGTGAACAAGCTCAATATGGGCTGATTTCTAATGAAACTGATCCATCTGGATGGGCAGAAATTGTACTGACTGCTTTTCAAACGGCATTTATGAGTATTGTTCAGCTAGCTGCAATTGTCATTCCTTTGATGATTGTCATGCAGTGGATGCGAGATCAAAAATGGTTAGACTGGTTGTCGGATAAATTAGCGCCAATGACAAAGATTATTGGTGTAGAGAAGAATGCATCGATGACACTTGTAGCTGGGTTAACGATCGGGTTAGCATATGGGGCAGGTCTAATGATTCAAGCTATGCAAGAAGATGGTGTGTCGAAAAAAGACATGTATCTCGTTTTAATCTTTCTAGTTACTTGTCACGCAGTAGTGGAAGACACTTTAATATTCATTCCGCTTGGCATTCCGGTATGGCCACTTCTCGCCATTCGCTTGGTAACAGCAATACTCTTAACGATGCTTGTAGCTTATGTTTGGAAACAAGTGGAGAAAAATAAACAAGTAGAACAAAAGGATGTGCATTCATGACTATAAAAGCAATTTTATTTGATTTGGACGGAACATTGATCGATTCCAATCAATTAATCATCGAGTCTTTCCGACACACATTAGAGCAATTTACAGAAAAAAACTATACAGACGAAGAACTTCAAACGTTTATCGGTCCACCGCTACAAGACAGCCTTGAAAAAATTCGCCCGGATCAAGTGGATGAAATGATGCAAACGTACAGAAAGCACAACTTAGAAAATCATGATCATTTTGTCAAAGCTTTTGACGGGGTATTTGAAACGATTCAAGATCTGCATCAAAAAGGAATCCCGATGGCCATTGTCACGACGAAACGGAGAAATACAGCAATAAGAGGCTTGGAGTTAACGAATTTGAATCAGTTCTTCGATGTGGTGATTGGTCTAGATGATGTGACCCATGCCAAACCAGATCCTGAACCAATCGAGAAAGGCTTAGAAGCTCTTGGAGTGTCCAAAGAAGGGACAATTATGATCGGGGATAATTCACATGATATAGATGCTGGTAAAAATGCAGGAACATTAACAGCAGGTGTAGAATGGTCTGCAAAAGGTGCCGACTTTATGAAATCATTGCAACCAGATTATCTACTAAAACATATTACTGATTTGATTGATTTAGTAGAGGAGTGATCGTATGCGCCAAACGAAGCGCTATTACGTAAAGGATTCCAACTCACTGTGGCAAATTTATAAAACAGTTCCGTTTTTAAAGGTGATGAAAAACTTTATCTTTATTCAAATCGGGAGATATATGCCCTTTTTAGGTATAAAGAATAGAATTTATATGACATTTTTACGGATGGATGTTGGAAAAGAAGCGGCATTCGCCTTAATGGTCATGCCGGATGTGATGTTTCCAGAAAAAATCACTGTTGGTAATAATGCGATCATTGGGTACAACACAACAATTCTTGCACATGAATACTTAAAAGATGAGTACCGAATTGGTGAAGTCATAATTGAAGACGATGTGATGATTGGTGCAAATACGACAATTTTACCTGGTGTAACAATTGGCAAAGGAGCGATTGTTTCAGCAGCAACACTTGTACATGCGGATGTTCCAGCAGGTGCTTTTGTTGGCGGAAACCCGATGCAAGTCATCTATACGAGAGAAGAAATGAATACACGAACATAAATCAGATGAATGACAGCTAAGAAACCTACAAGATAAGCACTTGTAGGTTTTTCATATTATTAGTCACATGTTTAAAGTTAGAAACGGGTATAGAACATGTAAGAAGAGTACAAATTTAATGGATACGTATGGGGGAATGATGATGGCTGGAAAAACATATATGATGTCTTTAGATCAAGGAACAACGAGTTCTCGCGCTATTCTTTTTAATAAAGAGGGGGAAATTGTCGCAACGGCACAGCAAGAATTTGAGCAATACTTCCAGAAGCCTGGTTGGGTAGAGCATGATGCGAATGAAATATGGACTTCTATGCAATCTTGCATGACAAATGTTCTTAGAAGAGCTGATGTAGAGGCTTCTCAAATCGCTGGGATCGGGATCACAAATCAACGCGAGACAACGGTGGTCTGGAATAAACACACCGGCAGGCCTGTTTATAAAGCTGTCGTTTGGCAATCACGGCAAACAGAAGATATTTGTAATAATTTAAAGCAAGCGGAATATGAGCCTGTTTTCAGAGAAAAAACTGGCCTATTACTTGATCCATACTTCTCTGGCACAAAAGTGAAGTGGATTTTAGATACAGTAGAAGGTGCGAGGAAGCAAGCTGAAGATGGCGAATTACTCTTTGGCACTATTGATACATGGCTTATTTATAAACTGACAGGTGGAAAGGTCCATGTTACCGATTACTCAAATGCTTCAAGAACACTAATGTACAATATTCACGAATTAAAATGGGATGAAGAGCTTCTTGAAATCCTTGATGTTCCAAAACAAATGTTACCGGAAGTTAAGGATTCTTCGGCTGTTTATGGCCATACTGTAGATTATCATTTTCAAGGGGAAAAGGTACCGATTGCAGGTGCATGCGGTGATCAACAGGCTGCGCTATTCGGACAAGCTTGTTTTGATAAAGGCATGGCGAAAAACACATATGGTACAGGGTGCTTTATGTTGATGAATACTGGAGATGAAGCGGTTAGCTCTAAACATGGATTACTTACTACACTTGCTTGGGGGGTTGATGGTAAAGTGGACTACGCCCTCGAAGGAAGTATATTCGTAGCTGGATCGGCAATACAATGGCTACGAGATGGTCTAAAATTGATTAATCAATCACCAGATAGCGAATGGTATGCGAACCAAGTGTCCTCAACAGATGGTGTCTATGTTGTTCCAGCATTTGTTGGACTAGGAACTCCATACTGGGATAGTAAGGCAAGGGGAGCGATCTTCGGTTTAACAAGAGGATCTGGAAGAGAGCATATAGTTCGGGCTACGTTGGAGTCTCTTGCTTACCAAACAAAAGATGTAGTTCATGCGATGGTCGAAGATGCTGAATTAGAAATGAAGAAATTGCGAGTAGATGGGGGAGCTGTAAAAAACGACTTCCTCATGCAGTTTCAAAGTGACATGCTTGATGTCGAAGTGGAAAGACCGACAGTTAATGAAACGACCGCACTCGGTGCAGCTTATCTAGCTGGACTTGCTGTAGGCTATTGGGATAGTAAAGAAGAAATAGCCAAACAATGGAAAGTTGAAACTTCGTTTGACCCTAACATGGAAGGGAACGAACGCGAGAAATTATATAAAGGTTGGAAACAAGCGGTAAAAGCGACACAAGTTTTCACCTCATAAGTAGTGACGGAAAGGAAGAAGGGGTTAATGATGCAAACATTTTCAAACAAACAGAGAGAACAAGAGAAAGATAAATTATCTCAAACTTATGATTTAATCGTTATTGGTGGAGGGATTACCGGAGCTGGAATAGCACTTGATGCAGCTACTCGGGGCTATCAAACGTTACTGTTAGATATGCAAGATTTCGCAGCTGGGACGTCAAGTAGATCTACAAAACTTGTTCACGGTGGATTAAGATATTTAAAAAACTTTGAAGTGAGAATGGTTGCTGAAGTTGGAAAAGAACGAGCGATTGTATACGAAAATGGGCCTCATATTACAAGGCCGGAATGGATGATGCTTCCATTTTATGATTCAGGGACTTTTGGGCCAATCTCTACAAGTATCGGACTGCGCGTTTATGATTTTTTAGCAGGTGTCAAAAAGCAAGAACGTCGCTACATGCTTTCCAAAGAAAAAACTATCGAACAGGAGCCACTCCTTAAAGAAGAAGGCTTAAAAGGAAGCGGCTATTACGTGGAGTATAAAACAGATGATGCTAGATTAACAATTGAAGTGTTAAAGAAAGCAGTAGAAAAAGGGGCGGACGCATTTAACTATATGAAGGTCAGTCAATTTTTATATAATAATGGAAAGGTGATGGGGGTCAAAGCGGAAGATCAAATTACTGGAGAAAGTTATGATGTCTATAGCCAAACAGTAATTAATGCTGCGGGTCCGTGGGTCGATGAGTTAAGGGACAAGGATCGTTCTAAAAAAGGAAAGGAACTCTACCATACCAAAGGGGTCCATCTCGTATTTGATGGTAAGAAATTTCCACTACGACAGGCAGTCTATTTTGACTCTCCAGATAAACGGATGATTTTCGCGATTCCAAGAGATGGAAAAACGTATGTTGGAACGACGGATACCCATTACATTGATGATTTAAAAAGCCCGACGATTACGAAAGAAGACCGTCAGTATATCATAGATGCTATTGCTTTTATGTTCCCTAAAGTAGAAATAACAGAGGAAGATATAGAATCCACTTGGTCTGGTGTTAGACCACTTATTTATGAAGAAGGAAAGGATCCTTCAGAAATTTCACGTAAAGATGAGATTTTAATTTCCGATTCAGGGCTGATGTCTATGGCTGGTGGAAAGTTAACGGGGTACCGAAAAATGGCACAACAAGTAGTCGACCTTGTTGCGAAAGAATTAAAAACTATAGGATATCCTGTTGTAAAGTCTGACACGAAATACTTGGCTTTAGCTGGTGGAGAGGTTGGAGGTTCTTCTGGTTTTGCAAAATTCACTCAAGATATGCTTCAAATTAGTGAAGAACTTCCTGTTTCCAAAAAACAGTTACTACGTTGGATCAATCGTTATGGGTTAAATACGAAACAAATTCTTGCTTATATTCGAGAGAAAGGGGAAGAAGAGTCAATTTCCAATGAACTGTATGGTGAATTGATGTATGCGTTAGAATATGAATCGGTTTATCGTCCAGTTGACTTCTTTATTAGAAGAACAGGCGCCCTCTTCTTCGACCTCCCATGGGTAGAGGACAATATAGAAGATGTTCTTACATTCATGCAAAAATATTTCAAGTGGTCGAATGAGGAGGTAAGTCATTTTCGCCAAGAGTTACTAGAAACAATCAAAGAGGCTAAAGAAGGATCTAATCTCGGCTAACAAAATTACAAAATATTCCCATGCATGTTCGAAAACTGCTCGTACTGTGTTATAATATTGTATCAAGACCAGCGTTTACTTAGGAGGCGCATATGCATACAACAATGAGTCAAACAAACCAACTAACACAGTTGAATAATGTTGCAGATTTCAGACATGATGGGGATTTTTATTTTACATATGGTGTGAAGGCGTTTAAACGGAAAAAATTCCAACGTGCAGAACAATGGTTCCATAAGGCAATAGAATTTGCACCGGCTAATGTCTTGTTTAAGTGTCAGTTATCCGTTCTGTATACCGAGATTAAACAATACCATCAAGCAAATGACCTTCTTCAACAGGTTTTGGAAATAGGAGATGAGACATATGCGGATTGTTATTATTTATTAGCAAATAACTATGCACATCTCGGGTTGTTTTACGAAGCGAAAAAGTACTCTGATCTTTATTTAGAACAAGAGCCAGAAGGTGACTTTGCGGAAGAAACCCAAAACTTATTGATGATGGTCAATCAGGTTTTGTTAGATGATTTTGATGAAGATGAGTTGGAATTTGATGAAGAAGATGAATTTTTGATTTATCAAGAAACAGCTTTTTATCATTTGGAACGAGAAGAGTGGGACGAGGCGTTAGAAGTATTGAATGAATTAATGTCGCTGTTTCCTGAATACTTTCCGGCAAAACATGAATATGCTTATGCTCTCTTCCAGTCAGGTAACAAAGAAGAAGCTATAGCACTTGAAGAAGAGTGGTTTGAACAAGATCGACTATCACTACATAGCAGACTTAACTTAGCATTATTTTATAAGCAAGCTCGAACAGATGAAACACCTGATCATATGAAAAATAGTCTAATGAATATCTATCCTACATCTGTAGAAAAACGATTAAAAGTTGCAGTAACTTTAGCACAAATTGGAGCATATGAAGAAGCGTTAATAAGATTTCAACAACTAAGGAAAAGCGCTCTTACAGATTATTTAAGCTATTATGTATGGTATGGAGTAGCTCTTAAACAGACAGGGATTGAAGTGGAAGCAAGCCGTTTATGGGAAGAGGGGATGAGACGTCATCCTAAATTAAAAATGATCATTCAAAAATATGATTTTTAATTTTATAAGCAGAACAGTTGTCGTGCGCATCTTCTTTTAATATGATATAAAAGGATTAAACATTAAGATAAGTAAATGATATGGTTTTAAAAGGAGATGAATAGGTATGAGTGAAGAACGAATTTACGATGTGATTATTGCTGGTGCGGGACCAGCTGGCATGACTGCAGCTGTTTATACCTCTCGTGCAGATTTAGATACACTAATGCTTGAAAGAGGTATGCCAGGCGGCCAAATGGCAAACACAGAAGACGTAGAAAACTTCCCAGGGTTTGATCATATTTTAGGCCCGGACCTATCGACAAAAATGTTTGAGCACTCTCAAAAATTCGGTGCGGAATACGCTTATGGCGATATAAAAGAAATAATTGATGGAAAAGAATATAAAACGGTAATAGCTGGAAACAAAGAATACAAGGCTAGAGCGGTAATTATTACTACAGGTGCACAGTATAAAAAGATAGGGGTACCTGGTGAAGAAGAATATGGCGGACGCGGTGTATCTTATTGTGCCGTATGTGATGGTGCATTTTTCAAAGAGAAAGAATTATTCGTGATTGGCGGAGGAGACTCTGCGATTGAAGAAGGTGTGTTTTTAACACGCTTTGCCAATAAAGTTACGGTCGTGCACCGTCGCGATGAGTTACGTGCTCAAAAAATTCTTCAGCAACGTGCATTCGATAATGAGAAAATTAACTTCTACTGGAATACAGAGTTGAAAGAGATCAAAGAAAAAGACGGTAAAGTTGGTAGTGCTGTATTATTTAATAATGATACAGGTGAAGAACGAGAAGAAGAGATTGAAGGCGTGTTTATTTATATTGGTATGCTACCTCTTAATGATTCCTTTAAAAACCTAGGAATTACGAATGAAGAAGGGTATGTACCAACGGATGAAAACATGGCAACAAACCTTCCTGGAATCTTTGCTGCTGGTGATATTCGTGAAAAAGAATTGCGTCAAATCGTAACAGCTACAGGGGATGGAAGTATAGCTGCACAGTCGGCACAACACTATATTGAGAACCTGTTAGAAGAATTAGAAACAGCGAAATAAATTCGTAATTTTCTCTTAATTTAGCTGTAACACGAATGCAATACTTTTGGGGTACAATATAAACATAATTGACCCCCTTTATTCTATATATAGCTTAGGCTAGCACAGGTAGATAACTTCTACCTGTGTTTTTCTGTTTTTAGACGTCTATTGTTAGTCAGAACAAGAATAGGAATGTATAATGAGAGTAGAGTATTACATATACGTACAAAAAGAATAGGGTGGGGATTACGTGAAACAAAATGTGGAGTTAGTAATTATTACTGGAATGTCTGGTGCTGGTAAAACAGTTGCTGTTCAAAGCTTTGAGGACCTTGGTTACTTTTGTGTAGATAATTTACCTCCTGCATTACTACCGAAATTCTTAGAACTCATGAAGGAAAACAAAGAAGAAAATAAAAGAATTGCAGTCGTCATGGACTTACGCGGTCGTGACTTCTTTGATGCATTGTATGAAACGTTAGATAAATTCACGAGTGACTCAGATGTTAGCGAAAGTATTTTGTTTTTAGATGCAGATACAGAAGCACTTGTAAAAAGGTATAAAGAGAGTAGAAGATCTCACCCACTGGCACCAAATGGATTGCCACTTGAAGGAATCAAACAGGAACGCGAAATTCTTGATGAATTAAGAGGTCGTGCGCAAACAATAATAGATACGACAGAACTTCAAGCGCGTGCATTACGAGAGCAGATTATTTATCAATATAAAGAAAAGAAACAACACATATTCTCCGTTCAAATCGTTTCATTTGGATTTAAACACGGACTTCCAATTGATGCTGACTTAGTTTTTGATGTGCGCTTTTTACCTAACCCTCATTATGTGGAATCCATGCGAGATTTAACTGGGATGAATCAAGAGGTTTCTTCTTATGTATTTAAATGGAAAGAGACACGTAAATTTTTACGTAAGTTAACGGATTTACTTGATTTCATGCTTCCTCAATATGAACGAGAAGGTAAAAGCCAATTAGTCATTGCAATTGGTTGTACAGGAGGCCAACACCGATCTGTAGCTTTATCTGAAAAATTAAGAGATATTATTCAAAAAGATTATACGACACATGCGTATCACCGAGATATTGAAAAGCGAAAGGAACTAAAAGTATGACAAATGTTCGTGGACCAAAAGTAGTTGTCATTGGAGGCGGCACAGGATTACCTGTCTTACTACGTGGTTTGAGACAATTTCCTGTAAATTTATCAGCAATTGTAACAGTTTCTGATGATGGAGGAAGTACTGGCAGGTTGCGACAAGACTATTCTATTCCAGCCCCAGGCGATATCCGAAAAGTGATTGCATCTATGTCTGATGTAGAACCAACTTTATTGAAATTATTTGAGCACCGCTTTGAAAATGGTGATGGATTATCTGGTCATGCGCTTGGTAATTTGATATTAGCTGGAATGACATCGGTAACTGGGGATTTTTATAAAGGAATTAAAGAAATCTCCAAAGTTTTTAATGTAAAAGGGAGAATCTACCCTATTGCCAATGAAAACATGTATTTAAAAGCAGAATTTGAGGATGGAACGATTGTACGAGGGGAATCAAAAATCCCTCTAGTAAATAAACAAATCAAACGTGTTTATTATGACCCACCGATTGTACAGCCTTTGCCAGAAGCAGTAGAGGCCATCAAACGAGCTGAGTTAATTGTCGTAGCTCCGGGAAGTTTATACACTAGCATCTTACCAAATTTAATTTCCCGGGAAATAAAAGAAGCATTAAGTCATACAAAAGCTAAAAAGCTCTACATATGTAACATCATGACTCAATACGGTGAAACAAATGGTTATGCTGTATCTGATCATGTCCGAGCATTACATGACCATGTAGAATCATCTTTTGTCGACTCTGTAGTTGTACATAGTGAACGGATTGAACGTACCATTAAGCAAGAGTATAAAAAGGAGCGTGCAGAACCTGTTCACTGTGATGACCATATTCTTAAAGCTTTAGGTGTTGATGTACTCGAGGGAGACATTGCAAGCTTACAAGAAGATGGAACACTGAAACACGAAGAGCATAAAATTGCGAAGTTATTGTATGAATTAGTAAATAAAAGTTAAATTAAAAGAGAGCAAGAAAATAAAGGGGAATGGCTATGTCATTTGCATCGGAAACCAAAAAGGAATTAACAAATATACAAGCGGATGATTGTTGTCAAAAATCCGAATTAGCAGCTTTAATACGGATGAATGGATCACTGTCTTTTTCTAATCGCCAATATGTATTAGATGTACAAACGGAGAATGCAGCGATTGCACGGAGAATGTACACGTTGATCAAGCATGCCTATGATATGCCTGTAGAGTTATTGGTAAGAAAGAAAATGCGTTTAAAAAAGAATAATATTTACATTGTACGGATGTTTGATGGTGTGAAAAGTATGCTTACGGATCTAGGAATTTTGGAAGAGCCGTTTAACTTTGTAAGAAATATATCTCAAAAATATTTAAAGAAAAACTGCTGTAAGAAAGCTTATTTACGAGGTGCTTTTCTAGCAGGTGGTTCCGTAAATAATCCGGAGACATCTTCTTATCATCTAGAGATATTTAATTTTTATGAAGAGCATAATAGTGCGTTAGTTGATTTAATGAATGATTTCGGATTACACGCGAAAACGCATGAAAGAAAAAATGGCTACATCGTTTATTTAAAAGAAGCAGAGCGCATTACAGAATTTCTAATTATTATTGGTGCACATCAAGCATTATTGAAGTTTGAGGATGTACGAATTATGCGCGACATGCGTAATTCCGTTAATCGAATAGTGAATTGTGAAACGGCAAATTTAAATAAAACAATCGGGGCAGCATTTCGCCAAGTAGAAAACATACGCTATATTAAAGAAACAGTTGGATTGGAGTCACTGCCTGATAAGCTTAGGGAAGCTGCAGAACTTCGGTACAATCACCAAGATGTCTCTTTGAAAGAGTTAGTGGAATTAGCTGATTCCAGCTCTATAAGTAAGTCAGGACTAAATCATCGCTTTCGTAAAATCGATGAATATGCAGAAAAATTGCGAAATGGAGATTTACTCGAGAAGTAGGTTGTGATTTTCCTTTAAAATGAAGTGTGCTATAATGATACACATTATAAACCGCTTTCAAAAGAAATAAAGAAATCTAGCATATAAGTAGTAGAGAGGAGAAGCAATTGTGAGTGAAAAAGAAGTCACAGTAAAACTAGAGACCGGCTTACAAGCAAGGCCCGCAGCAAAATTTGTTCAAGAAGCTAATCGTTATTCCGCCGATGTATTTATTCAAAAAGACACAAAACGTGTAAACGCCAAGAGCATCATGGGCGTGATGAGTTTAGCAATTGGTGCAAATGAAACAATTGTCATCTCCGCAGAAGGACCCGATGACGATCAAGCAGTCGAAGCATTGTCGAGTTTCGTCCTACAACCTGAGTAAATAGAGAAGCCAAACCAAAGCAGGAATTTTCCTGTTGAGGTTTGGCTTTTTTGGCTCTAATATATATGTTGGGGTTTGGATAAAATTCTGACAAGTTTGGGTGGAGGCATTTGAGGCATCGCTTACCGGCGGACGCTTTCCGCGGGCACGGCCTCAGCTAACTTTGGCAAGAAAAGCATTTGCCAAAGTGGATCTTCGGCTCGCGCTGTTCCCGCGAAGAACACGACGTGCAAGTGTCAACGTTGGTCACAGGACGTGACCGCTTTTAGTTGACCAGGTGTCGCCGCCTCACGCGATGCCTCGAATGCCAGAAACGCTCAGTGGAAACCCTCTTCTAACTACTTCAGAAGTGAGCTCAAGTTCGATCTACAGAACTAAATCGTCCGAAGAAGCAATCTTTTTAACAAGTAAGCAAAGGTAGAGGGAAGGTCCACAATCGTAGGAACCATCAGATGGTGTTTGCCGTAAATATTCTGCATTAACAACTCTTCATGTTCTTCTATAGTGTCATTCCCTAGAAAAATTCCGATAACATCAACTTGTTGTTTTCTAGATTCATTTACTGCTTCGTGGGTGTCGATAATGCCATTTTCACTGTAGTTAAAGGCAGAAGGTTCTCCATCAGAGAAGACAAGTAGGAATTTTTGTTGCTCGCTCCGTTGAAGCAGTTCCTCTGTCATGACTCGGATGGCATACCCATCTCGGTTATCTTCTTCCGCTTCCAATTGAAGAATCTCTGGACCTGCTTTAGGATCGAGACAATTTTCAAATGGAATCACTCGATGAAAGTAATTGGGTTGCTTCTGATCATTAACTTCAAAGCCGTCTTCCCAAAAGCCTACAACTTGGTGATTAATATTTAGCCCTTTCAAAACTTCATGAAATAAAATAGCTGTATATTGAACATCATCCATTTTATTAAACATAGAGGCACTACAATCTATTAACAAAGTAAATACAGCATCGAAGTCATCATTCTCTTGGTGTTTATAAAAAATTCTACGATTATTTTCAATTATTAGTGGAAGTAGTTGTTTTTGATCCAATCTTCCTGAACTTAGTCGTTCTCTCGCTAAGTTATATTTCTGTTCGAGCGACTTCTCGATTGTTTTGGTCAATTTCCTACGTTCTGTATCAATCTCAGTTAATACATCGTTATATTTATTCCAGTCTGTATCCGAAACATGCTTTGCCCCTTTATCAATTTGTTGGGCTTGCAAATGTTCTTTGCCATATTTAGCTGGGTCTTCCGCTTGTTTTGTTTTCTCTTCTTCTAATGCTTCTAGATTAGTATATTCACTTTGGTCTGTTTGAGCGGAATGGCCTTGCACACTAGCCATGGCTTGGTCGCCTTCTTCCGTTTCTCTAGCCCCATCGCCTAATATGGATGTTTTCGTACCTTGTTCCAATTCAAACTGAAGAAAGCTTTGGTCTCGATCATTATTTTCATTTTCTCGGTGCCATGTGGAGAAGGTTTCTTGAATGACTTCCTCCTCATCAGGAACTTCTTCCTCATCGTCATTTTGAAGCGGATCCACACGTTCCAATTGTTCTTCAGCAATATCGAATTCTGGACTTTCCTGCCATTTGATTGGGTAGATGAAATAATGATTAACAGCATCTCTTTCTAGTTGAAGTGTTGTTTGAATTTGTATGGCTAAGTTCGAAATATCAGAAGTAGATTTTGCTTCAAATACCTGATTGAGTAACGGTTTTATTTTCTCTAACAACGCCACTTGACTCTGTTTTATAGACGGAAAACGTTCAAATGGAGAAGAAGAGTTGAGTGTTAAATAAATCATATTAAATAACACGTCGGTATCGAAATTTTTGGATGCGTTGGTTTGTAGTTGGGATTGATAATATCTTCTGTAAGAATTCTTACGGGTTTCAAACCAACTAATTACACCCGGACGTTGCTTCCTTATTAATTCTTCTAACCTTATATCTTCCAATAAACTAAAAAGTTGCTCACTAAACTTTGGCGTATTCCACGCTTCTGCTTTTTCCTGATATGATTTTAAACTATCTATAGAAGTGTGCTTATATGAACCAGATGCCCTCAAAAGTATGTCCGTTTTATAGCCAATCGATTTGATTTCCTCTCTTTGATTATCCCAAAAGTGACTGGCTGTAATTAAAGATTTATGCAACTGAATATGCGTACCAAAATGATACGTAAATTCTATATTATTGTTTCCTGTAAAAACATGAACAAGATCTGTTAGTTCAGATAATCGCTCTGCATCAATAATGGAGTCATTGAATTTCATACTCTCACCCTATTCAAATAATGTTTCTGCTAAATTAGCGACAACTACCTGCTCGCGTTCATCTTCAAGTTTAGATGTGATTGCTCGTTTAATCGCCCGTTTTGGTGGAATAAAACTGCTTAAATCACATGCGTCAAGCAAGGCTCTAATACTTGCTCCATCTTCTGCAATTTTACCTTGGTCCGCAGCTTTTACTAAATCACTTGATAACTTAACAAAAGCATCAATTTGTTTAGTATCCTGTAGACTGGACTGATCTTTGATTAGACTTTTTAGTTCTTCACCTTGTAAATAATCGATATCAAAAATCACAAATCTATTTTTCAAAGCCTCATTTAAACGGGTCGTCCCGATATAACCCTCATTAATCGCTGCAATTACTCCAAATCCATTAGCACCATGAATCGTTTCGTTGGTTAAAGGATTTGTAACGGTTCTTCTGTAATCGAGTGCTCCATTAATAAGAGGGAGCGTTTCTGGTTTAGCCATATTAATTTCATCGATATATAAAAAATGCCCATGTTCCATTGATTGGACGAGTGGTCCAGGTACAAATGCAATGGTCTGTTTGTCATTTTCATATTCTACTGTTTTAAATCCAAGGAAACTTTCTGCATCTAAGTCAACGGAACAATTGACACTGAATAACGGTTGGTTAAATAAAGAAGATAACGTTTCTGCAAGTTTTGTTTTTCCAGAACCAGTTGGCCCTTTAAGTAACACGTTCTTTCCTTGAGAGAGAGCAACTAATATATCAGAAAATAATTCAAGATCATGAGGAACATAATTGCTAGATCGAATCATATTATCAAAATTTGTAGTGTTTGTATTTTTATTTTGTTCAACGAGCGTTTGAATTTGTTTAGGTAGCTGCTCCAATAATTTCATTAATAACGTACCTCCATCATATTAAAATGCCCCTCTTATGACGTTAAAATCATAAGAAGGGCAGTAGCATTTAAAATTAAGAAATTACTTCTTCGTCATTACTTCATCAATTAAGCCATACTCTTTTGCTTTTTCAGCTGACATGAAGTTATCACGATCTGTGTCACGCTCTACGACTTCAATTGGCTGACCAGTACGTTCTGATAGGATCTGGTTTAATTTCTCACGCATTTCAATGATACGCTGCGCATGAATTTGAATATCAGAAGCCTGACCTTGTGTACCACCTAGAGGTTGGTGAATCATAACTTCACTGTTAGGTAACGCGTAACGCTTACCAGGTTCACCAGCTGCTAGTAAGAATGCTCCCATAGAAGCAGCCATTCCAACACAAATAGTAGATACATTTGGCTTGATAAATTGCATGGTATCATAAATAGCCATACCAGAAGTGATCGAGCCACCTGGTGAGTTGATATAAATTGAAATATCTTTATCTGGGTCTTCCGCTGCTAAGAATAACATCTGTGCAATAACAGAGTTCGCGATGTTATCATCAACAGGTCCACCTAACATAATAATGCGGTCTTTAAGTAGACGAGAGTAAATATCGTATGCACGTTCTCCACGGTTTGTTTGTTCAATAACTGTAGGTATTAAATTCATTAAGAGCCACTCCTTTTTACAATGTATTCACTTATTACTATACTCTTTTGGTCAATAAAGGTCAAACAATAAAATTCTAATTTTACCCTAACAACAATTTACCCATCTTCCTTAGGGCATAAACAATTAGACGCTTGAAATGTTTCCCTGCTACAAGTATAATTATCAATGCGTTTGAATCACTTGCCCTCGTGGTGCAACGGATAGCACGCAAGATTCCGGTTCTTGAAATAGGGGTTCGATTCCCTTCGAGGGCGTTCTTAACTAACATGAAAACTTTCTCTAGTCCTTTTTAGAAAGGGTTTGGGAAGGTTTTTTCTTTTGCGAAAATTTCATACCTAACCAACAGACCAGTCAAAACAGTACTTTCTAGAATATGAATATCAAGTAAGACAAAGTCGAGGATTGAATTTCAAGTAAAATATATAGAATGAAAAAATCAATTTGGTTGAATTGATCATGGAGGAAAGGGATGGCTGAATTATATCCAGAAAGGCGGTACGTATATACTTTCTATTTATCCATGAGAATTTAATAATATCCAGAATAGTAGAGTGGTTTTCCATAAATCTCTTGGATATATCCATAAAAGAGATCGTTTATCCACGAAGCTTAATAGATATCCAGAAATCTAACTATAATGCTCCCAGCCTAAAAATTCCTCGCAAAATATTAAGATTAAGCAAATAAAAAGGAGAGGGATTACATGAGTTATAGTTTTGAACAGTTACCGCAGCTTCAAGATATAAGGGCTACAATTCCGAGAGAACAGAACTATAATAATCGGAAAACTGAAATCAGTGATTTGACGAGAGTTTGGCACCATAGTTTAACAGGTAAAGATTTACCTGGGTCGAATGCTATTGGGTTTGCAAACTATCATATATCTTTATGGGGGACAAGTGTTGGGTATGCGCTTGTTATTGAACCTCAAAACGTGGTTGACACACCTAATGGTAAGAGAGCTGCGATTAAGTTTTGTAATGACATTGATTTAATGACATTTCACGTGGGTTCATCCAATGATCGCGCTGTTGGGATCTGTGTTGCAGGTGATTATCGTGTAGATGATCTAGATGATCCTACAAATGCCTCCATTGCTGAATTACATGCAGCCTTGATAGAAGATAATATTGGTGACGACGATAAGTCACATCACGAAATGCCAGGATATGAATGGAAACAATGTTGTGTGTTTGATTACAATGAAGCATTTAAATTTTTAGACAACCCACCCAAATCAGAGTTGCCTGATGAGTATGTTGTGCAACAAGGAGATACTTTATGGGGGCTTGCACATGGGGAAGAGCGTTTTACAGTGGAAGACCTCATGCGCTGGAATTCAATCAATGATCCTAGAAAGTTGCAAATAGGGCAAAGGCTCAATCTAACAGGACCAAGTAATGACGAAGGCACAGACCCTTCTGGATCAATGGTGCTTTGGAGGGGGGAAATTCAAAACGTGAGTTGGATTAATGTTCGGAAAGGGCCGGGGATGAGTTATCCAACAGTGACTCAATTTCGAGTAGGTACAGAAATTACGGTTTATAAAGAACAAAATGGATGGGTATATATCGGAAACGGAAACTGGGTTAGTAATGTGGAAGGTAGGTACGTTAAAAAAGTAACCAATAATCCTTCTAATATTATTGGGAAACGCGCAGAAGCAATCGTGGAAGCTGTTAATTTCTATGATAGCCCGCGTTGGAATAATCCAAGTGGCCATTTTGTTAAAGGAGAAGGGTGGACTATTGTCGCACACATCACTACGGATGGTTCTCCTCAACTAAAAGTTAAAAATTCAAAAGGACACATTTACTATATCACTGCTCGTAGAGATTTGATTACCATTAAATAGTGTAGAGATGTTGACTAGAAAAAGTACACCTCCTTAATAAATCTAAAAACACCTCCGAATAAGCACTCATTCGGAGGTGTTTAACTATGTGTTCTTAATTACTTAAGCCCACCACATCTCCCCAACAGACTCCTTCACCATCACTGGCTTCAAAGTATCAACTGCTTTAGTGAAACCTTCGTCAATGGACATCAATCCGTCTTCATGTTCGATACTAACGACATAATCATAATCATAAAGTCGTAATGCGCTTACCATGTCAGCCCAATCTTTGCTTCCGTGTCCGAAACCAACCGTTCGAAAATACCACGCGCGGTCTTTTAAGTCGGAATAAGGGGTCATGTCGGTTAACCCATTTCGATTTACATTCGGTTGATCAATGACCGTATCTTTTGCATGAAAATGATGAATAGCATTTTCCCTTCCTAGAATTTTAATTGATTCTACTGGGTCGATTCCTTGCCACCACATATGACTCGGATCTAAATTCGCTCCAATGGCAGACCCGCATGCTTTCCGTAAGTATAATAGGTTTGCAGGTGTATGGACGGAGAATCCGCCATGTAATTCTAATCCGATTTTTATATTATGTTTCTCAGCAAACGCAGCTTTTTCTTTCCAATAGGGAATGATTTTTTCTTCCCACTGCCATTTCAAAATTTCTTGAAATTCGCCTGGCCATGGGGATACTGGCCAGTTTGGGTGTTTTGCATCTTCATGGTCGCCTGGGCACCCTGAGAAAGTATTTACGACAGGAATATTCAGTTCACTTGCCAGTTGAACGGTCTTATTAAAAAGTTGATCAGCTTCTTCGGCTATTTTTTTCTGTGGGTGAAGCGGATTGGAATGGCAACTTAAGGCGCTAATAATTAACCCTCTAGTAGAAAATTCATTTAAGAATGCTTGCTGTTTCTCTTGATCTCCCAATAATTCATCAACCTTACAATGTGCATCACCAGGAAATCCTCCAGTTCCTAATTCTACTGCTTCGATTCCTTTGGATGCTACATAGTCTAGCATCTCGCTTAATCCTTTGTCTGAAAAAAGTACAGAAAACACACCTAATTTCATTGTAATCCCTCCATTATTATGTAATCCATTACATACAGTATATCAAAAGATTTTGAAAAATATAGTTACATTATACGTTATCTTACCACTATAAAAAAACAGTTGACAAATAATTCGCAAATATCTTACAATTATATTTGTAAACGATTTCATGAAAATTGAATAAAGATTGAAAGAGGGAAGCATCATGGCAAACATTCAAGAAGTTGCGCGAAAAGCAGGTGTTTCCAGTGCGACGGTTTCAAGAGTTTTGAATAATACAACCGCAGTTTCTTCTACTACCCGTATTAAAGTAGAGAAGGCAATTGAAGAATTAAAGTATGCACCAAGTATGTTGGGCAGAAATCTTAGAAATTCGGAAAGCCGTTTATTATTAGTATTAATTCATACCTTCTCGAACCCGTACTACACCGAAATTATTAATGGTATTGAAGATTATTCTATTGCTAATGGATATAATATTTTACTTTGTGAAACAGATTCTAATGCTTCTAGAGAAACAACATTCTTAAATATGGTAAAAAATAAATTGGCTGATGGAATGATTTCGATGAACCCTACAGTTGATTTAGAAAAGTTAACCGGACTTGCTGAGAAACATCCAATCATCCTATGTAGTGATTATTATGAAACGATGGAGATCCCATATGTTGCAATTGATAATGAGGCGGCAGCATATAAAGCTGTCAAACATTTGATTAAATTAGGTCACGAAAAGATTGCTTTTATTAATTTCGATGAAAGAATTCTTTATGCAAGACAACGAAGAAAAGGGTATGAAAGAGCATTAAATGAATTCAATATACCTATTCAGGATCAATGGATTTATAACTCTCAAGGTTTGGAGTTTCATAATGGTGTTCAAGCAATGCGAAAGTTTCTTCAATTAGAGGAAAAACCAACGGCCGTCTTCGCAGTATCTGACACGTTAGCAATCGGCGCTTTGAAAGAAACAAATGAGAGAGGGCTAAACGTACCTGATGATATGGCAGTTGTTGGCTTTGATAACATAAGTTTTTCCAATATGACTAACCCAACGCTAACTACTGTTTCCCAGCCGATGTACAACATGGGGTATAAGGCAGCAGAGATGTTGATTGATAGTATCAAAGGTCAGCCTGTAGAAAGTGTGATCATGGATTACGAATTAGTAATGAGAGAATCGACGATCAATTAAATTTTATTGGGGGGGATGCGAATTGCAAATAACCGTAGGAATTATTGGATGCGGGTCCATTACTAAATTCAGGCACGCACCAGAATATTGGGAGAATCCTCATGTAAAAGAGATTGTGTTTTTTGACCGTAATCGTCATAGGGCAGAGGAACTTGCTGAAAAGTATCAAGGGAGAGTTGCAGATACGGTAGATGATTTATTAAATGATCCGTCCATCGACGCCATAAGTGATTGTTCCTCCAATGAGGTACACCATATTCATTCGTCACAGGCGCTCAGAAGCGGGAAGCATGTCTTGTGTGAGAAACCATTAGCGATCAGTGTGGAACATGCTAATAAAATACTTGCTGCACAGCGTGAGTCTGGGAAGAAGCTGATGGTGGATCATAACCAACGATTGACAAAGGTTCATCAAAAGGCGAAGGAAATTATCGAAAGTAAGGAATATGGTGATGTCCTGACGTTTAAAACCACATTCGGTCACCAAGGGCCAGAAAAATGGGGTGCAACGAAATCTAATGCGACATGGTTTTTTAAAAAAGAACGTTCCCATTCAGGTGTGGCAGGAGACTTAGGAATTCATAAAATCGATCTGATTCATTACTTATTAGATGATGAGATCGCCAGTGTACATGGTTTCCATGGCGCACTTCATAAAGTCGATGAACACGGTGAACCAATTGAAGTAAATGACAATGTGGTTTGTGCATTAAAAACGAAAAAAGGAAGATTGGGCACGGCTTCATTTTCTTGGACTTATTATGGGTTAGAGGATAATTCGACAACCATTTATTGTGAAAAAGGTGTCATTAAAATTTATCATGATCCACAAAATCAAATTATTGTAGAAACAAAAGATGGAGCTACTATTAAGTATGAACTAGAATCTATTCAAACCAATGATAATCAAACAAATACAGGTGTGATTGATGCATTTGTTGATGCAATTATCCATGATAAAAAACCTATTGTAACAGGAGAAGATGCAATAAGTTCCTTACGAGTCATCGAAAAATTATTAGGTAGGTAAGTTTCATGAATAGTTGAAACCAGGCATAACATGAATAATAACGAACTACTTCCATTAACTTTATATGTGATGTAATGCATTACATTTTAATGAAATACTACATTTTGTAAATGAAAGGGGGGATTATATGTTTGATCAACTTGCGATTAACTCCAATACATACCATGGATATTCATTAGAGGACGCCGTAAAAGGTGCAAGCGAGGCTGGATTTACAAAGATAGAAATTGCTGCTGTTAGAGATCATACCTCTCATGTATCTCCACGTATGTCAGCGGAAGAACTAAGTAAAGTAAAAACAATGTTAACAAACTACGACATGACATGTATTGGAATAAGCGGCCATACGAATGTAATGACGGAAGAAGGGATTGACCATTTACTAGAAAATATAGACTTAACGGTTGATTTTGATTGTAAGTATATTGTTACTGGTACTGGTGATTCTCATGGAGATACGGATGTAATTGATGATCTATCTGTACTGGCTAAGAGGTTGGAGCCTGTACTAGAGAAATGCGAAAAGCTAGATAAAATACTAGTGATTGAAACACATGGAAATAACTTTGGAACAGGTAAATCACTAATGAAATTAGCTCAAACGCTAAATGATCGAGTGAAGATTAATTACGATCCAGGAAATGTGATTATGTACGGGAATGAGTTGCCATATGAAGATTTAGAAGCTTCGGTTGAGTATGTTGAATTTGTTCATTTAAAGGATAAACTCGGTGCGTATAATGAATGGAACTTCCCAGCGATTGGGGAGGGGGAGATGGACTTCCCTAAGTTATTCCAAACACTTGAGCAAGCAAATTATAAAGGTCCTATTAGTGTAGAAATAGAATTTACTCCTTCTGGACCGAAAGACCTTAAAGAAGTAAATCAAGCAGTTAAAAAATCATTCGATTACCTTTCCGTGCTACTCATCTAATTAGAATGTTCGAAAGGAGACCTTTATGAAGAATGTTGGTCTTGTTGGCTTAGGGTTTATAGGAAAAGCACATTTTAATGCTTATCAACATATTCCGAATGCTGAGGTTACTGCTATATGTACTAGAAGTGAAGTGACAGACCCGGAGATTGTTAACAACTTCCATGGGTTGCTGATTCAGAACTTTGATGAATTACTTAAGAATGAATCAATCGATATAATCGATATTTGTTTACCAACGTACTTACATGAAGAATACATTGTCAAAGCAGCAGAAGCTGGAAAACATATTATTTGTGAAAAACCATTAACATTAACGGAAGAATCTACAGAGAGAATCATCTCGGTTGCAAATGAGAACGATGTTGAATTATTTGTAGGACATCTATTACGGTTTTGGCCAGAATACGAATTAATTAAATCGTATAAGGAAACGGATCAGCTGAATGGCCTTGATATCGTTCATGCTAAGAGACTTGGTCAATTTCCTGCTTGGAGCGACTGGTTTAAGTACCCTGAAAAAAGTGGCGGAGCCCTGTTTGACCTTCATATACATGATATCGATTTTGCTTATTATTTATTAGGAGAAGTGGAATCTGTTTATGCAGTTGGGAGCCAAAATGAACAAGGGGCTTGGACGCAAATCATGACCACACTCGTTTTTAAAAACAAAACGAAAGCATTTATAGAAGCATCTAATCAAATGCCTGATGGATATCCATTTACGATGAATTTCAGAGCGCAAGCGAAAGATGCTACGTTAGAATTTGCGGTTAGCGCAGGGGAAAACATTGAAGGGATTGATGAAAATAATAGCAGTTTAAATTTCTATAAAGATCAGTCAAATCAAAGCTTGAATGTTCCATTATCCGATCCTTTTCAAAAAGAACTTGCTTACTTTGTGAGTTGTTTAGAAGAAAACTCAGAAAATAAAATAATCCCGGTAAGTGATGTTCGCTATGTCATGAAGCTACTACAGTCGATTAAGTCATCTTTAGAAACAGGGCAAGTTATAGAAATCTCGTAATTACTATGAAAGCGCTTTATTAAAGGTTTGTATTTAATAATGTGAATAAAACTATTTACATTATTTAAATAGATTTATTTTGAATGGAATGTAGCAAGGGGGATAAGTTATCGGCTGGAAAGTTATTTAGGTCGATCGCCTCGGGGTACCCGAGAGCACAGTAAGATTACTTAGGAGGGTTAAGATGAGAAAGGGATTAACGTTACTTTCATTATTTTTGTTGGCAATGGTTTTGATTCTTAGTGCATGTGGAGAAGACGATACAAGTGGTGAGAATGGGGAAGGCGATAGCAATGGTAACGGCGATAGTGGAGATAAGCACAAGATCGGAATTCTAGCTCCAGAAGTAACACACGGTTGGGTAGCTGCTGTAGCTTATCATGCGGAAGAGCGTGCACAAGAATTATCAGATGAAATTGAATACCAAGTTCAAACAAGTAGCGATGCAGAAGAAATGACTTCTCAGTTAGACGATCTAAGAACGTGGGGAGCAGATGCCATCGTTGCGTTTCCACAGTGGGAAGGTATGGAAGTACCAATTCAGTCCGCAATTGATGATGGGATTGAAGTAGTTAACTTCGATATCGAAATAGATGCAGATGGTGTATACCGAGTAGCGGGTGATAATGAAGATATGGGTGTGCAAGGTGCTCATTATATCGTTGATAAAATCGGAACAGAGGGTGACGTAGTAGTGTTAGAGGTACCTTCTGCAGGTTCGGTTTCAGAATTAAGAACGCAAGGCTTTATGGATACGGTAGAAGAAATTGCTCCGGATTTAAACATTATGACTTACTCAACAGAATTCACAAGAGAAGCTGGTCTTAGTGATTTTGCTGATATCTTAACATCAAATGACAACATCGATGCTGTCTACTCTTTAGATGATGAAACTTCTGTCGGGGTGTTACAAGCGATTAGCGAAGCTGGTAGAGAAGACATCCAAGTAGTTACTGGTGGAGGCGGAATGCAAGAGTATTTCGAAATGATGCCGGAAAATGAGGACATTTGGATCCAGTCTGCTCTATATAGCCCTGCTATGGTAGAGGACGCTGTTGACGTAGCACTTGACGTATTAAACGGGGAAGAAGTGGAAGAAGATACGATTATTCCTACTACTGTTGTAGACAGAGAAAATTATGAAGAATTCCTTGATGAAGATTCCCCGTACTAAGTACAAAATCTTTTTTAAAATTTGATGTGAGAGGGGTTATAGCAAAAGCTGTAGCCTCTCTTTAAATCAACGGTCAGGAAGTGATTGTATGAAAATTGAAATGACCAATATAAGAAAATCCTTTGGTAGTAACGATGTCTTAAAAGATGTCTCGCTAACGATTAATGGTGGGGAAATTTATGCCCTTTTAGGTGAGAATGGCGCGGGGAAATCGACACTTATGAATATTTTAGGTGGAATCTACAAACCTGATCAAGGCAGTATTTCTGTTGACGGGAAAGAAGTGAAGTTTACTAGTCCAATTGAGTCACAAGAAGCTGGGATTGCATTTATACATCAGGAGCTAAATCTTATCAATGATCTTCCTATATACGAAAACATGTTTCTTGGAAGAGAACCAAAAACAAAAAGTGGCTCGTTAGATCTTGAAAAAATGATTCGTGATACAGAGGAAATATTTGAACGAATGAATATTGATTTAGACCCTAAAAAAGAAGTCAATGAGCTAGATTCTTCCTATAAACAAATCGTTGAAATTTGCCGAGCGATGATGGCTAATGCATCGATTATTATTATGGATGAACCGACAACTTCTCTAACAGATACGGAGATTGAGCGCGTGTTTGATATGATGCAGACACTTAAGGAACACAATGTGGGGCTAATTTTTATTTCTCATAAATTGAGTGAAGTCATGCAAGTTTGTAACCGGTACGCTGTTTTACGTGACGGAAATTTGGTATCAGAAGGTGATGTAAAAAATGTAACGATCGCAGATTTAGCGCGTTATATGGTTGGTTATGATGTTCGTACAGAACCATTAGCAAGAAAAAGAGATTTAGGAGAAGAAGTCTTACGTGTGGAAGGCCTTACATATAATCACGTGTTTAAGGATATTAACTTTTCCATTAGAGAAGGGGAAGTTGTCGGTTTTACTGGTTTATTGGGGGATGGACGTAGTGAGTTGTTCCAGTCCATTTTTGGTGCAAATGATATATCTTCAGGAACTATTTATGTGCATGGAAAGAAAGTGACAAGCAATAGTACAACTCAAGCAATAAAGAATGGTATTGCCTATCTACCCCGGAACCGGAAAGAAAATGCGATCATTCCTGATATGGATATTTTAGAAAATAGCTCGATCACTACTTGGGCTAAGTTTTCAAATAAAGGAATTATTAATTATGCGCATCACAAAAAAGTATTTCAAGAACAGCGGGATCTTTTGAGGATAAAAATGGTGGATTTAACAGATAACATTTCAAAATTATCAGGTGGTAATCAGCAAAAGGTTGTTTTAGCAAAGTGGCTAGCAACAGATCCAAAAATTTTAGTCCTAGACAACCCTACCCAAGGAGTAGACGTAGGGGCGAAGGAAGATATTTACGATATTATTTTAAAGCTAGCTGATGAAAACATTGCTGTTATCGTGCTATCAAGTGAAGCACATGAAATTATTAGAGTGTGTGATCGTTCACTAGTCATGTACCAAGGAAGAATACAAGGAGAATTAGTAGAAAAAGAGATGACAGACCATCATATTATGAGCCTTGCAACAGGCGGAGAATTAACATAATGAAAGGGGGAAGAATCTACAATGGGAAACGAAGGTGTCGTTGAAAAAAGAAATTTCTTTCAGTGGTTTAAACATAAATGGTCCAACGATCCATTATTTAGCATATTTACCGCATTGATTTTAATGATTATCTTGCAGACCTTAGTATTAGGCTTCGATTATGATTCGTTTGGCAGCTGGTTTCAATCATGGTCTAATAACTGGATTAATATATTAAG
This sequence comes from Halalkalibacillus halophilus DSM 18494, assembly GCF_000423105.1. Classification (GTDB taxonomy): domain Bacteria; phylum Bacillota; class Bacilli; order Bacillales; family Alkalibacillaceae; genus Halalkalibacillus; species Halalkalibacillus halophilus. The sequence continues at coordinate 554,467 of NZ_KE383978.1, forward strand.
AAATAATGCTGGAATTGCGATTGTCGCTCTCGGAATGACATTTGTTATTATGACAGGTGGAATTGACCTTTCAGTTGGTGCTACATTAGTTGCAACTGGTGCATTTGCTATGATGCTTCTTGATGTAGGAGAAAGAGGATTTTTGGGACTAATGGGTATAACGGGAACTCTCGCCATTATTTTGACTTTAATTTTAGTCCCTCTCTTTGGTTATTTGCTGGGGTCATTAATTGGTCTCACCGTAACGAAAGGGATGGTGCCGCCATTTATAGCAACACTTGGGGCAATGATGGTATTTAGAAGTGTGACCCAACAATCCATGCAAGGATATAATCCAAGAGTCCCGACAGAATTTTTAGAGATTGCCAGTTTACGAATAGGAAATTTAATGGTGATGCCAATTATCTACTGGTTAATCATAGCCGCCATTATGTATTATGTCTCTAAACGAACGACGTTTGGTAGGCAAATCATTGCTGTTGGTTCCAATGAACGTGCAGCTAGTTTATCAGGCATCAATGTGAATAAGGTAAAACTGCGTGTTTATGCACTGATGGGTTTACTCGTTTCCATAGCTGCGATTATTCAAGTATCACGAATTGGATCAATGGATATTGCAGGATCTGGTCGAGGGTTAGAAATGGACGCCATCGCAGCAGCAGTAGTTGGCGGTACGAGCATGATGGGTGGTCGAGGGTATATACTTGGAACGGTTTATGGAGTGTTAATCATATCTGTTTTAAATAATCTCCTTAACTTATTCGGAGTGCCCCCATTGTTGAGTGACGCATTTAAAGGCATGATCGTGATTGTCGCCGTATTGCTGCAACGGAAAGGGAAAATGTTTTAACGATGTTAATGTGAAATAGGCTGGAACAAAAGTGTCTGTATTCATGAACATACCGAACAATGAAATGTGGTGCGACTAACTCGCTCCTGAAATAGACTGCGCTTTCCGTGGGGAGCTGGTGAGCCTCCTCATGCTACGCATTCCGGGGTCTCACCTGAGCTCTATTTCCCACAGGAGTCTCCGTCTATTTCATCCGCTTTATCATCTGCTTTGTTCCGGTTTTTCATGCTAGCACTTTGATTTGTTCCAGCCCCTTCCTATTTATCAAACATTAAGTTTTCCGCGCAAATATTCATAGTACCCGCCTCTTAACTGGGCAACATCTATTTCATAATAATGCGGCCCTGGTGAGGTGTTTGCTTCAAAGAACCATAACTTTCCATTTTCATCAATGCCGATATCAATTCCAACAGCATCAATTTCAAAATCGTATAGCTTTTGAAAGTGTTCAGGAAAAGTTGTAGTTATTTCATTTAATTGCTTTTTAATTTTTTTACTTTTATCTCCGTACTGTGCTTCAAGGAATGATTTTAAGGAACTAATCGCTCCTCCTTGAGAAAGGTTAGAAGTAATAGAGTTGCCAATCCCGATTCTTGGGAGAGGATCAAGATTGTCCCATTCCCCATTTTCCCCTCGGCGAAGATGAATTCTCAAATCAAAAGGGTGTCCTTCTTTTGTTATGGAATTAATATAGGGCTGCACAATATATTTTTTCTCATTAGCCATCTCTTTTATAAATTTAGCAAGTTCATCCTTACTATAATAATCTTCTGAGTGGTTTGTAGAGAGATAATAACCATCCTCTGACTTTGAAAGTTTAGATATTTTATTACCTTTACTGCCACGAGCCGGTTTAATGATCAGTGACTGATATTTCTCAATGAATTCACTTAATTCATCTAATGTAGATAAATATACATACGGGATTAACACATCATTAAAATAAGGGTCTTGTTCCATTAATTCATATACTTCATTTTTAGAACCAATTCGAGTGGTTGTTAAATAGCTAAATTGTTTCAGTTCCTCATAAATATACTCAGTCCCTTTTTTAGGAAGAGCATTATCGATAATATCAGGATAGGATGTTTCTTTTTCTATCCACTTATTTTTCTCAAGAAATTTTCCTTTAATCACTTTCATCTCGATGTTTACATCTTCTGGGTGAAAGTAAAAGAATTCTATTTCTAAGTGGCTGCATACCAAAGCAGTGGCCATGGCAATTTTATTAGGTCTGTTACCGTAACGCATCATTCCTACTTTCATTTTCGTTTCCTCCTAGTAAATAGCTGCATTGTTCATGACTCTACTCATTCAGTAGTGTTCTTTATTTTATTGCAAACCTCGACAAAAAATAAGGTGCAAAAGAGCTATACGAATCTCTTTCCCTCTTTATGACCTCTTCAAGCGCGCTATTAAATCGTGCCTTTAGGAATGAAACCGCCGGAAACGTCTTTTACATTGTGTACGACAATGAAGGCATCTGGGTCTACCTCTTTAATCACTCTTTTTAATTGTAGTAGTCGATGAGAGTGAATGACGATATACAAAACAGGACGTTCTTCTTTCATATATTCTCCTCTCCCATTGAAAACAGTGGCACTGGTTGCTAGTTCATGAGTAATACGTTTAGATATATCCTCGGATTTTGAAGAAACAACATTGATTGCTTTTTTCGAGTCAAATCCTCCTAGGACGAAATCAGTTACGACTTTTCCAACATATAGCGCGACTAAAGTGTACATTGTATAGATTGGACCAATGATAAAAACACCTGAAAGTACGATCATCGCGTCAATTAAAAGGGTCATTCCAGTTAAATCCCAACCTAATTGTTGATTCAACATTCGCGCAATAATCGATGAGCCGCCTACAGAACTTCCTGCTTGAAATATGAAACCGAACCCAACGCCTGTTATTACTCCTGTGAAAATTGCCGCCAATAATGAATCTTCCATTGGTTCTCTTGGAAATTGCTCAAATACCCAAATGAAAAATGAAAGTAGAAAGACATTAAAAATAGTTTTATAAACCATATGCTTCGGTAGAAACCGAATCCCTATACTTAATAAAAGTAAAAAGATGATGGGTGTCGAAATACTTGGGGATATTCCTAAACTGAAATAAATTAATAAGGACATTCCAACGATCCCGCCATCCGCAAAGGAATTAGGCATTGCTAATTGAGTAACAGCCAATGCGAATAAGATAGTGCCGATAATGATATATAATGTGTTTTTCATGTAAAAACTCCCCTCTGTATATAGTGACTTATGACCTATTAACAATTGCAGAAATTTTCATATTTTATAGTTGTCGTTGTTTAGTCTAATAATTGTTTAAGTGTATTCATAATTGCCCTTTTTCTCTTGTTGATAAACAAATATTAGTTAATGAAGTGAGATATAGTGATTTTTTCATGACCCTATTAGAAAAAACTCCCTATCTACATATTAGTTTAATTAACTATCAAGATTCGACAATTGTTGTTATAATCAAATGGTATTAAGAAAAAAGAACTATATTTAGGGTGGAGTGGTTTATTTGACGTCGAAAAAAGGAAAACAGTTCTTAGACATGACAATTAACAAACGGTTAGCAATCATACTTATTATAGCCACATTCCTAAGTGTAATATTAGGTGCACCTATTGCTTTTGCACAGAACATGATCTTACAGTCGGGATTATTAGATTTTTTAGGTGACACGCTATACTCAATCGTACAAACGTATTTTACGTTAATTGTAAATCTAATTATTTTAATCTCCTTTTTAATCTGGGGTGTTCGCCGATATGTTGTTCGCCCACTATTAGAAGTTCAGCATACGGTTGATGAAATGTATGGAGAAACGATTGATTTAAATCAAGAAATTCAAATTGAGTCGAATGATGAACTTGGACAACTTGCAAGCTCATTAAATGGTTTAATTTTTAAATTGAGAGATATTATGTATGTATTTCGGGAATCGACGGAATCCATTGCATCAACTTCTGAAGAAAATGCAGCTTCTGTAGAAGAAATAAATGCGCAGTTATCTACTGTCGAAGACTCAGCTGATCAGTTGGTTCAGCAAGCGAAAAAAGGAAGAACCTCTGTTACTGACGTTTCGCAGGCGTTATTGGAACTTTCTTCTTTAATTCAGTTGGCGAAATCCAAAGCAGAAGATTCGTTTCAATCATCTAAATCTACTCAAGAAGCTTCCAAAGTTGGTAATGAGAAAGTAAATGTTGTAGTTGAGCATATGCAGGCAATTAAACAACAAACATCGGATGCTAAGGAACAGGTTCTTCATTTGAAAACCTTTACGAATCAAATTACTGCAATGACAACAACTATTTCTCAAATTGCAGATCGGACTAACTTATTAGCATTAAATGCAGCAATCGAGGCATCGCGTGCTGGAGAAGCTGGGAAAGGTTTTGCTGTGGTTGCAGAAGAAGTGCGAGACCTTGCTGAACAGTCTACTAAAGAAACGAAAAATGTAACGAAAATCGTTGATAAGATTACCCAGACGACAGATGAGGTTGTTTCAGCAATTGATTACAACGATTCAAGAGTGGACGAAGGTGTTTCGGTAGTACAAGAAGCTGGTAGGGCACTTCAAGATATAGATCAAGCTGCATCCCATACGATTGCGCAAATGAATGAGATTCGAGATATAACTAATGAAGAAGTCGCAACTAGTGATAGAATCATTGCATTAATAAATGAAGTGGGTACATTTATTGAAGCCACCGAAAGCGATGTAGAGGACGTAGCATCGATTACGAAAGATGTGTCTCTATCTATTCAAAATATATCTGAAGCAACAGAAGGCATGTCGGAAATGGCAAGTACACTTAATGATGAAATGACAATTTTTCAAATCAATCAAGTAGAACCAAAACATTCGAAACAAGGAGTGAATGAGTAAGTGATTGTAGAGATTAAGTCTGAAGGGCAATGGAGAATTGTAGAACTAGCAGGAGACATTAAGGTTGAAGAAGCTGGTGTGTTACGTGAGAAAATGTTAGATCTTATTGATCATGGAAAAGATCATATTATCATCGATTTTACTCGTGTGGATTTTATAGATAGTACTGGATTAGGAGTCTTAGTAGGTATTCATAAACGGATTAAAATGGTGAACGGGGAATTAGTAATTAGAGGAACAAAAGGGTCTATTCGTGACATTTTTGAACTAACACGTTTGAATCAGATTTTCACGATGGAATAATGAACCATGATTAGACTTTCGTAAAAAAGGGTATCGCTTCTTTTAGAGAAATATGCGACGTAAAGTAGGGGTAAAATTGGAAAACCTAGAATACACATATGTGCTTCAATCTCCTCAACAGTATCACCACATACGTGAGCGTATGCAGGATAAATTGTTAGAGTGCTTTTCAAACGACCAAATGTTGATTGATCTTGCAATCTATGAAGCAGTAACAAATGCTTGGAGACATGGCCATCATAAGTTAGAACACAAAAATATAATTGTGGAGATCAAATTTTTGAGAAAATCGCTTCTTGTTCGTGTTTGTGATGAGGGAGAAGGATTTAAAGTACCAGAACATTTTCGTTCGATGTATAATCAGTTTGATCGCCCAGCTGAGGAACAGTTAGAAAGTGGACGTGGTATTTTAATAATGCAGCAAGTTATGGATAAAGTTATTTATTCATTTAAAGGGAATGATTTAATTTTAAGAAAATGGTACCCAACAGATTTAGTAGAAGGAGTATGAGTGACATGAGCGCAAAGCGTAAAAAAGTTATTTATTTTTACACGAAAAATAACTGTAAGCTTTGTGAAGAAGCAAAACAAATTTTAGAAGTTTTTCAGCGAGATTATGGTTTCGATATTATGGAACAAAACATTTACCATCATGAGAAACTTTTAGAGCAATACTTCCTCACAATTCCTGTTATTCGTGTGAATGATCAAGAGTTAACCGCAGAAAAACTTTCGTTTGCTACCGTTGATGAATTTCTTCGTGAACAGCTTACGTAATGTATCTAAATTAGTTGCCAATAACTAAAGAGTTTGCTATTCTTTAGTTAGACTTTTTTTTGCAAGTAGTGGGACGTTAAATGACTCACTCAAGGTCAATTATTGACCAAGTATAATTTCTTCCTTTCATAGGAAAAAGAAGGTGATGCTAAAGTGCATCAATTATTTAAATTTCAACAAAAGCTTGTGCCTGAATTGTTTGAGAAGATGGAGTCACGTTACAGCATCTTGAAAACAATCTCCCGTTTTGAGCCGTTAGGGCGAAGAACGTTAGCATTAAATGTTGGAAAAACAGAAAGACACATTCGAAGTGAAGTAGAGTTTTTAGAAGCAAATGGATTAATTCAAGTAACGAATAAAGGAATGTTTGTTTCTACAGAGGGAAAAGAGTTAGTAGACGAATACCATCATATGATACGGGCAGTGTCAGATGTCGAATTTTTAGAAGCGGAACTTCAAAAAATATTACCAGTAAAGCAAATAAAAATTGTTCCTGGTAATGCAGATGAATCGGAAGACGTAAAGCATTCGCTTGGAAAAGAAGCTGCAAATCTATTGATGGAACAAATGCAACGCTTAAATGTAGTAACGGTTACTGGTGGTTCCACAATGGCAGCCGTTGCAAATCGGTTAAAACCACAGGAAAATAGCAAGCCATTATTTGTCCCAGCTCGGGGTGGCTTAGGTGATCAGCATGAATATCAAGCTAATTCTATTTGTGTAAAAATGGCTGAGAAAACAAACGGAAGCTACCGTCTCTTGTATGTTCCCGATTCTATGGGGGAAGCATTACATGAACAGATGCAAAAAGAGCCTACGGTTACAGAAGTAATAGAGTGGATCGGAAAAGCAAATATTGTGATACATGGTGTAGGGGATGCGATGACGATGGCTGAACGCCGCCGAGCATCTGACCGTACAAAACAACAAATTACAAAAGAAAAGGCAGTTGGAGAATCTTTTGGTTATTACTTTGATCAAAACGGGAAAACTGTCCATAGAGTCAATTCAATTGGTATGACAAAAGAACAGCTTGATTCCATGCAACAAGTAATAACTGTTGCAGGAGGTGCCTCTAAAAGTGAAGCGATATCAGCTTACTTTAAATGGGGACACAGTGATGTGCTAGTAATTGATGAAGCGATTGCTCGTCATTTACTTTCAAATAAAGAATGATAATTAGTGTAAGAAACTTAGGAGGAATAAATGATGACAGTAAAATTAGGAATTAATGGTTTCGGAAGAATTGGAAGAAGAGTATTTCGTGCAGCACTACAAAACGATGAGGTTGAAGTTGTTGCTATTAACGACTTAACAGATGCAGAGATGCTAGCTCATTTATTAAAGTATGACACTGTACACGGAGTACTAGAAGAGGAAGTAACAACAAATGGTGATAATCTAGTTGTTAATGGAAAAGAAGTAAAAGTAATGTCTGAGCGTGACCCTGCTAATTTAGGTTGGGGTGACTTAGGTGTTGAGATCGTGATCGAATCAACTGGACTATTCACTAAACGTGAAGATGCTCAAAAGCACGTTGATGCTGGAGCGAAGAAAGTAATTATTTCTGCGCCAGCTAAGCAAGAAGACTTAACAGTAGTTATGGGTGTAAACGAAGGTGATTATGACAAAGAGCAGCACGATATTATTTCAAATGCTTCTTGTACCACTAACAGTTTAGCTCCATTAGCAAAAGCGTTAAGCGACAGATTTGGTTTGAAGCGTGGAATTATGACAACTGTTCACTCTTATACGAATGACCAGCAAATCTTAGACCTACCTCATAAAGACTATCGTCGTGCACGTGCAGCTGGTGAGAATATTATTCCAACAACAACTGGTGCAGCTGAAGTTGTAGGAAAAGTATTACCAGAAGTGGATGGCAAGTTAACAGGTATGGCTATGCGTGTTCCAACACCAAATGTATCTTTAGTTGATTTAACTGCTGAATTAGAACAAAACGTAACAGTGGATGAGTTAAATAAAGCACTTAAAGATGCCTCTGAAAATGAATTAAAAGGAATCTTAGGTTACAGCGACCTTCCATTAGTATCTAGTGACTATAACGGCAATCAACTATCTTCTGTAGTAGATGGACAATCTACATTAGTAATTGAAGACAATATGGTAAAAGTTGTATCTTGGTATGACAATGAGTCAGGTTATTCTTACCGTTGTGTCGACTTAGCTGTATATATGGCAGAGCAAGGTTTATAAATCGAATAAACTCATCATGGATTTTGATGGGAATTAATTTATAATAGAAGGAGGGAGATCATGCATCTTCCTCCTTAAATATTGTAACGGAGGTATTTTAATGAATCGAAAAATGAATTTACGTGATGTCGAATTAGAGGGTAAGAATGTATTTTGTCGTGTTGACTTCAACGTTCCTATGTCAAATGGAGAAATTTCTGATGATACACGCATTCAAGCGGCATTACCGACGATTATGTATATGATTCAAAACGGTGCAAAAATCATTCTAGCTACTCATTTAGGCAGACCTGATGGAAAAGTAGAGGAAGAACTACGATTAGATGCAGTTGCACAATACCTTAGTAATTTATTAGAACAACCGGTGTTTAAGACCGACGATGTTTATGGAGACGATGTAAATAATGCGGTCGGACAACTATCTAATGGAGATGTTTTGCTATTAGAAAATGTTCGTTTTGAACCTGGTGAGAAGAAAAACGATGAAACACTTGCGAAAAAATGGGCTTCTTTAGCTGATTTATATGTAAACGATGCATTTGGCACAGCTCACCGTGCGCATGCATCTACAGAAGGTATTGCTCGTCATATCCCAGCAGTATCTGGTTTTCTTTTAGAAAAGGAAATTGAAGTACTAGGAAAAGCTTTAGAGAATCCAGATCGACCTTTCACAGCTATCATTGGAGGGGCAAAAGTTAAAGATAAAATTGATGTTATTGATTATTTATTAGAAAAAGTAGATCACTTACTTATTGGGGGAGGACTCTCTTATACTTTCATAAAAGCACTAGGGTATGAGGTAGGGAATTCCTTATTAGAAGAAGATAAGATTGAGCTTGCTAAACAGTTTATTGAAAAAGCGAAAGAAAGAGGCGTTTCTTTACATCTACCGATTGATGTAACCGTGGCAGATGATTTCTCCCGTGAAGCAAACACAAAAGTAGTTTCGATCGAAGAGATCCCATCTGATTGGGAAGGCCTTGATATTGGACCGAAGACGGTAGAACACTTCTCGAAAATTATTCATGATTCCAAATTAATTATTTGGAACGGACCAATGGGTGTCTTCGAATATGAAGCGTTTGCGAATGGCACAAAAGGTGTTGCGGAAGCTTTAGCAACAACAGAAGGGTATACCATTATCGGCGGCGGTGATTCCGCTTCAGCTGTTGAAAAATTCGGTTATGCAGAGCAAATGGATCATATCTCTACAGGTGGAGGAGCATCCTTAGAATTCATGGAAGGAAAAGTTCTTCCTGGTGTAGATGCATTAAATGATTATGACAAAGGAGCGGAATAAATATGCGTAAACCTATTATTGCAGGGAATTGGAAAATGAATAAATTAGCAGCGGACGGAGCTCGTTTCGTATTGGATTTTCGTTCGCATTTACCTATGGGTGACAAGGTTGATGTAGTCGTATGTCCTCCTTATCCACACTTGCCTTTAGTAGTAGAAGCGGCACGTGATTACCCTATGGATATTGGTGCTCAAAATATGCACTTTGAAGACTCTGGAGCATTCACAGGAGAAGTAAGTCCTGAAATGTTGAAAGATCTATTAGTCGAGTACGTGATCCTTGGTCACTCCGAGCGCCGCGAACATTTTCAGGAAAGTGATGAGTTAATTAATAAAAAGCTTAAAGCTGCTTTCGATCATCAGATGACACCAATTGTATGTGTCGGAGAATCGTTAGAACAGCGCGTTCAAAACCAAGCTTATGATTTCGTTGAATCACAAGTTAAAGCAGCATTTGATGGCGTATCAGCGGAGCAAGCAAAAGTAGCTGTTGTTGCTTACGAACCAATTTGGGCGATTGGTACTGGTAAAACGGCATCAAGTGACGATGCAAATGATATGTGTGCACATATTCGAAATGTGTTAAAAGACTTATATGATGAATCCGTAAGTGAAGCGGTACGAATTCAATATGGTGGAAGCGTCAAGCCTGCTAATATCGATGAGTTATTAGCTAAATCTGATATTGATGGAGCATTAGTTGGTGGTGCAAGCTTGGAAAAGGACAGCTTCTTAAAATTATTGGAGGCTGGAGCAAATGCCTAACTCAAATTTAGCAGCATTAATTATCTTGGATGGTTATGCTTTACGAGATGAGGCTTTTGGAAATGCGATTAAACAAGCTCGTACCCCTAATTTTGATAGATATTGGGATTCTTTCCCTACCTCTTCGTTAACGGCATCTGGTGAAGCTGTCGGCCTTCCAGAAGGGCAGATGGGGAACTCCGAAGTTGGCCATTTGAATATTGGTGCGGGACGAGTTGTATATCAAAATTTAACGCGAATTAATTTAGCGATTAAAGATGGTTCTTTTCAAGATAACGAAGCTTTTGAACATGCTGCAGAGCACGCGGAAAAGCATGATTCTGCTTGGCATATCTTTGGTTTATTATCCGATGGCGGCGTGCATAGTCATCAGGAGCATATCCATGCCTTATTAGATACAGCTAAACAAAAAGGGATTTCAGAAGTTTATGTGCATGCTTTTCTAGATGGTCGAGATGTTGGACCGAAAACGGCAGTGGGCTATTTGAAAGATCTACGTGCGAAAATGGATGAAATCGGAATCGGAAAACTCGCAACAGTTTCCGGTCGCTATTATGCGATGGACCGTGACAAACGTTGGGACCGTGTGGAAAAAGCGTATCGTGCTATTCGATTAGGTGAAGGGAAATTAGTCGATGATGCAATTAAAGGTGTCGAAGAATCGTATGTTAAAGATGTGGTCGATGAGTTCGTAGAGCCTCTAGTGCTAACAGATGATAATGGGGAATCGGTATGCCAAGTAAGTGACGGTGACGCAGTCATTTTTGCAAACTTCAGACCCGATCGTGCAAACCAGCTGACAGACATTTTCACAAACAATAAATTTGATGACTTTGAGGATAATTACCACGTTCTTCATGACCTTTACATGGTAACGATGACACAATATAGTGAAGATCTAAAGGCGGATATTGCTTTTCCACCAAATACTCCCGAGAAGACGCTAGGGGAGGTTGTTTCTAACGAAGGGCTAAAACAATTACGCATTGCAGAAACGGAGAAATATCCACATGTGACTTATTTTATGAACGGTGGATTAGAGGCAGTTTTTGAAGGCGAAGAACGTATCTTAATAGATTCTCCAAGAGTTGCAACTTACGACTTGCAGCCGGAAATGAGTGCCTACGAAGTAACGGATGCATTGTTAGAAAAATTAAATGATTCTCCACCTAATTTAATCGTGTTGAACTTTGCCAATCCTGATATGGTTGGACATTCGGGTAAACTACAACCGACAATCGAGGCTGTAGAAGCAGTGGATGAATGTTTAGGCAAGATCGTTGATAAAATCGATGAACTTGGTGGAACCTCGATTATTACTGCTGATCATGGGAATTCAGATGAAGTATTGAATGAAGATGGTTCACCAATGACGGCACATACAGTTAATCCAGTGCCAGTCATTTTGACAAAAGAAGGTGTCACACTGCGAGAAGGCGGTGTGCTTGGTGATCTCGCACCAACCTTGCTTGAACTATTAAATGTAGAACAACCAAAAGAAATGACAGGAACATCGTTGATTAAAAAATAAAGGAGCGGTTCATATGCCATATATTATTGATTTGTATGCAAGAGAAGTATTAGATTCAAGAGGAAACCCAACGATTGAAGTAGAAGTAGCTACAGAAGGTGGAGCATTTGGTACTGCGTTAGTTCCTAGTGGTGCTTCGACAGGGGAATATGAAGCTGTCGAACTTCGTGATGGAGATTCTAGCCGTTATTTAGGTAAAGGGGTACAAACAGCGGTAGAAAACGTGAACGAAATTATTGCACCTGAACTATTAGGTTATGACGTGACAGAACAATTGTTAATCGATCAGTTGTTAATCGAGTTAGACGGTACAGAAAATAAAGCTAAATTAGGTGCTAACGCAATTCTAGGTGTTTCCATGGCAGTTGCACATGCTGCAGCTGACTTCCAAGGTGAGCCTTTGTATAAATATTTAGGTGGATTCTCTGCTCATACTTTACCAACACCTATGATGAACATTCTAAATGGTGGAGAGCATGCGGATAATAACGTAGACATTCAAGAGTTTATGATTATGCCAGTAGGTGCTCCGACATTTAAAGAAGCAGTACGCCAAGGTGCGGAAATTTTTCACGCATTAAAGAAGGTACTAGGTTCAAAAGGGTATAACACAGCAGTTGGAGACGAAGGTGGCTTCGCTCCAAACTTGAAGTCAAATGAAGAAGCGTTAGAAACCATTGTAGAAGCAGTTGAAAAAGCTGGTTATAAAATTGGGGAAGACATTAAGCTAGCAATGGATGTTGCTGCAAGCGAAATTTATGTAGATGGAAAATATGAACTTAAAGGTGAAGGTGTCACTCGTACAGCAGAAGAAATGGTTGATTGGTACGAATCATTAGTGAATAAATTCCCGATTGTCTCTATTGAAGACGGACTAGACGAAAACGACTGGAAAGGTTTCAAACTTCTTACGGAAAGAATTGGCGATCGTGTACAACTAGTTGGGGACGACTTGTTTGTAACAAACACGAAGAAACTAGAACGTGGAATCAAAGAAGGAATCGGCAACTCTATTCTAATTAAGGTGAATCAAATTGGTACACTAACGGAAACATTTGAAGCGATTGAAATGGCTAAACGCGCGGGATACACAGCGGTTATCTCCCACCGTTCAGGTGAAACAGAGGATGCAACCATTGCTGATATCGCAGTAGCAACCAATGCAGGGCAAATTAAAACAGGTGCGCCATCACGTACAGACCGTGTAGCTAAGTACAATCAGCTTTTACGTATAGAAGATTATTTAGAAACAACTGCTACGTATGCAGGAGAATCAGCGTTTTATAATTTGAATAAATAAGCATTTACGTGGGGAAGGCGGAGCTTAGATGCTCCGCCTTTTTTGTTACTATTGGCGAAAACAGATTTCTGGATATATGAAGAGATTTCTGGATAAACTTAACATTTTATGGATATATAGTAAGCGTAAAATAAAAGACACCTGTAATCGTAAGATCTTCTTAGGGATAATAAAGCTATCTTAACTTAAGGAGGTAGTTTTATTGGAAGAATCTATTAGAAACACGTCTTCTTCAGAAGACGAAGCTTTTACAAAGGAATGGTGGATCGTTCAGATTGAAGCTTGGCACGAAAGCGGACTCAGTGTAAAGGACTGGTGTGAACGGGAAAATGTTTGCACGTATGCACAATTCATTCGTTCACGATTAAAATATTGCCCAGAATATGCAACCCCGTCACGGGAAAAAGAATATACAGTTGAGGGCTGGTCGGCTTTAGAAATAGACACGGCAGCTTATTTTACAATTGAGTGTCGTGATGTTCAGTTGACCATTGAAAAAGGATTTGATCACGACCTCCTTCGGGAGGTATTAGAGGTGATCCGAACATGAATATTAAACTCAAAGGGAAGCAACGCATTCATATAGCCCACGGGAGTACTGATATGCGATTATCGATTGATGGTTTATCTGCTTTGGTTCAAGAGTATCTGCAGCTCGATCCCCTATCGTCAGATTTATTTTTGTTTTGTAACCATAGGCGAGACAAAGTGAAAATTCTTCACTGGGAACATAACGGTTTCTGGCTTTACTATCGTCGCCTGGAGAATGGGCGCTTTCAATGGCCGGAAGGACAAGATGGGGAAACAATGAAAATTGATATCCGTCAGCTTCGCTGGTTGTTGGAAGGGCTAACGCTTGAAGAAGGAAAAGTCCACCCCAAAATCGAAGCAAAAAAAGTCGTTTAAACGCCCATTTATTAACGGATTTATAGTATAATAAAGGTATGAAAACGAATCCGAAATCACACCAACAAACAGAAGATGTATCCGCACACGTTAAGCGACTTGAAGAAGAAAACGCTCAGCAGAAAGCTACCATCAAATGGTATGAAGAACAGTTTCGCTTGCTGCAAAAACAACGTTTTGCCCCTTCAAG
>NZ_AUHI01000004.1 GCF_000423105.1 Halalkalibacillus halophilus DSM 18494
ACTTTTCAACCCTGGTAAAGTAATGTTATGATGCATATACACGCAACTCCTTTTGTTTGTTTTAGTCGTATAAAACAAGGATAACAAATCAGGAGCTTGCGTGCTTTTTTTGTCTTTTTTTCTTTTGATGAGGGTTTCCACTAGCCGTTTCTAGCATTCGAGGCATCGCGTGAGGCGGCGACTCCTGCGGGAACAGCGCGAGCCGAAGATCCACTTTGGCAAACGCTTTTCTTGCCAAAGTTAGCTGAGGCCGTGCCCGCGGAAAGCGTCCGCCGGTAAGCGATGCCTCGAATGCCTCCACCCAAACTTGTCAGAATTTTATCCAAACCCCAACATATATATTAGAGCCTATTTAATAAAGGTTCTCTTTAAAATAAAAAAATCCACTCTATCCCAAAAAAGGGACGAATAGATTCGCGGTACCACCCTCGTTACCTGTAAAAAGGTCACTCGATTAATGGATAACGGTATAAAACCGAAAGGGAAAGTTCCCTTTATGCTTATAGAACCCAAATTCAATAAAAGCATACTACCTGTTTTCACTATCCAGGTTCACTTTTAAGTAGTGGCTAATATCTACTACATTCTAATCAATGCATCATTATTTCGTATTATATTGTAAAAAAATTATAAGTTACTTTCCCTATAATTGCAAGTGAATTTATTTTGAATTTTTTAGGAATATCCTACTTCTGATTTATTTTTAATAATTTACAATTTTTTTCTCGATTTTTCCCCAAAATTTATCAAAATCAGATTATAATAGGGATAGAAATAAAGAATCTGCTTTGGAGGTATGACATAGTGAAGAAATGGCAATGGGTCGTTACAATCGTATTTACCATTTTTGTAGTACAAGGAATTGTACATACGAACACCGTGCACGGGGATGAAGAGTCAGAAGGTGGAATGGAAGTTAAATTCCATCAAACATATGAAACAACACTGGAAGGAAAGGTAATACCTGATCCATTACCACGTTTTGCTTATGACTCAGGCTTAAACTTTGAGTATCCAGATGCAGTAAGGGGAATTTACGTAACTGCACACTCTGCTGGGGGATCGCGTTTTGACACGCTGATTAATTATGTAAATGACACTGCTTTAAATTCAATGGTAATAGATGTGAAAGACGATGATGGGTTAATTGCTTATGATGTAGATGATGACGTTGCTCACGCAGAATACTCACGCAACTTTATAAGTGACCCACGGGCAATGCTTGAACGTTTAGAAGAGGAAGAGATTTATCCTATCGCACGTCTTGTAGTATTTAAAGATACTAACTTAGCAATGGACCGCCCAGAATGGTCATTCACACGAGACGGGGATGTATGGGTGAACGGAAGAAATGAAGCGTTTGTAAATCCGTTTGTTCAAGATGTTTGGGATTATAATATTGAAATTGCAAAGGAAGCGGCTGAATTAGGATTTAAGGAAATTCAGTTCGATTATGTTAGGTTCCCAGAAGGGTTTGAAAACCTTGATGAAGAACTTGATTATACTCGTGGGGACTATGACGATGCAAGTTTAGATAATGTTAAAGAACGTGTACGAGCTGTTACAGAGTTTGTAGCATATGCACGTGAAGAATTATCGGAATACGATGTAGATGTTTCTGTTGATATCTTTGGTTATGCAGCAACGATTGAGGAAGCACCTGGTATTGGTCAAAACTTCGCACAAATCGCTGATAACGTAGATGTGATATCTTCGATGATTTACCCAAGTCATTGGACACCATACTTTGATATTCCAGAACCTGACCGTGAACCATACAACTTAGTAGATGAATACGCACAAGTTGAAAATGACTTATTAGATCAACTGGATGAAAAACCAGTTTCTAGACCATGGTTACAAGACTTTACTGCTAACTGGTTATATTCTTCTGGCCAAGCTTTTGTATACGGACCAGAACAAGTAGAAGCACAAATTCAAGCATTATATGATAATGGAATTTACGAATACTTGCTTTGGGCACCACAAAATAGCTATACAGAAGGCGTAAATTACGACCCGCAATAAACCACGAGAGGGATTTCGGTGTGAAGCTGAAATCCCTTTTTTTGATAATATATCTGTAAGAATTGTGAATGTGAGTTGGCTTTTCTGAATAACGACCTACTTTTTTTGGTGAAGTTTAATCTGGAGAATTAATAGTAGTATATTTTCACTGTGAAAAATTTTGCCGGCATAGGAATTGTCTTTTCGGGTGGTTAGCAAGCTTTTGCCGGCGGAAAAATCGATTTGCGGGTGAAGGGTTCTTTATGCCGGCAAATACTACAATATACAGGTGAACCATTTCGTATGCCGGCATAAAGTAGTGTTCATGGCTCGATACATTTTTTGAAGGATACCACATTTATTTATTCAACTTTAACTCATACTTGCGATAATTAGAGTTTATGAATGTATATTTAAGGGAATAATATCAAATACTTTTGAGGTGCGACCTTATCGTTATAAACAATCCATTATGCACTTATTTGCGAATTAACAGATTCCCAAGCATTGGATATAATTAATAGTGGATGTTTCATTCGATTTATTAATAGGACAACGAGAAGGGGTAGATCTATGAATTGGTATAAAAAATTAAATCAATACTTTCCAGTTGAAGAGATGAAATCAAAGGAACATATGGAAAAGCTTTTAAAAGATAAGAGCGAAGTTTATCGTAAAGATGAAGGAGAGCACCACGTGCTTATGTATGCTGAATTTGATACCTTTATTTTTATTGACTATGTATATGTATCTCCAGAGTCAAGAGGAGAAGGCTTAGGACACAAGCTTCTTGAGCAATTAAAGGAAAAAGGTAAACCCATCATTTTAGAAGTTGAGCCAGTTGATTATGAAGATACAGATTCAGAAAAGCGATTAAAATTTTATCAACGAGAAGGCTTTGAACATGCACAATCAATCGGTTATGCTCGCCGTTCACTAGCTACTAATGAAATTAACTCAATGGAAATTTTATATTGGTCGCCTGAGAAGGAATCCGAGGAAGCCATATTTGATAAAATGAAGCGTATGTATGAACAAATTCATACGTATAAAGATGAAGAAATTTATGGAGAATCGTATCAACCAGTTGAAGAAGTTCTTAAAATTGATAAGGATCGAAATACAGATCTGTTCGATGGCTTAAAAAAGCCAAAAGGTGTTTAGAATAAGCGATTTTATAAAGAGCTACTACATTTTTGTAGTAGCTCTTTATTGTAGAAAATAGTTTGTGAAGAATTTTTCAAAAAAATTTGGATATCATGTTTATTTATTGTTTAAAAGGGTAAAACATAAATAGGACATAGTTTGTGAATATGAACATTTATTTACAGAGTCATACATGCCCTATGAATTTTGTAGGATTTATAGTATACTTAAGTAAATCATCTAGATTAAAGTAATTTTAAAGTAAGAAATATTATCATAAATCTATCTAGTCACCTAAGCCGTTTTTAAAGGAGAGTGAATGGCATGGTAACATTATTTACATCGCCAAGTTGCACATCTTGTAGAAAGGCAAGAGCTTGGTTAGAGGAACATGAAATCCCTTTTGTAGAACGCAATATCTTCTCGGATCACTTATCAGCAGATGAGATAAAAGAAATTTTGCGCATGACAGAGGACGGAACCGATGAAATTATATCCACACGATCTAAAGTGTTTCAAACATTAGATATCAGTTTAGATCAGATGCCTTTAAAGGATTTAATTAACTTAATTCAAGAAAATCCTGGATTGCTACGTCGTCCGATCATCATAGACGAAAAGCGTTTGCAGGTTGGGTACAACGAAGATGAAATTCGTCGTTTCTTACCTCGTAAAGTTCGTTCTTTCCAGTTAAAAGAAGCACAAAGACTTGTAAATTAGAAAATATATTGCCGGGCTATATTACATAGCTCGGTTTTTTTTTTAATTAGGCCTATTGTAATTACAAACACGATAAAAAGAATTGGTAATAAGAGATGAAGTATTGTATAACTATGTACAAACGAAGATAATACCTCTTCTTTTATAATTAGTTCAGCACTTGTATATGCTAATAATGATGCACCCAAGTAACTAATGAATGAATACTTGTCCATTAATTTAAGTAACAAACTGCTTCCAAAAATAATAATTGGTACTGACACAATTAAGCCAAATAGAATGAGGAAAATGTTTTGGTTTGCAGCGGCTGAGATAGCAAGTACATTATCAAAACCCATCACCACATCTGCAATGACAATTGTCTTTACTGCACCAAATAATGTCGTAGAAGAATGTATATCTTGTTCTTGTTGGTGGTCGACTAATAATTTTACAGCTATTACGAGTAAGAATAACCCACCAATTAATTGAATGTAGGGAAGCGTTAATAAAAAAACAGCTAATGTTGCCAATATAAATCTAATTGATATTGCAAGGCTTGTCCCAATAATGATTGCTCTTCTTTGATGTTTACGAGGCAAGTTTTTACTGGCCATTGCAATTACAATTGCATTGTCACCACCAAGGATTAAATCGATCCCGATTATGATTAATATTGCTTTTACTAAATCCCATTGAATATCTAATAAAATTTCCAAATAAATTCCCTCCAATAGACGTGACAAATAGATTAAATTGTTTTAGAATAATTCATTAAATACACTTCATTGAGCAGGAATTTATGTAGTTTTTGTTGAAGTTTGTAGGCAGAAGTGGATTTCAAATGAATCATAAACAAATCATTTTCGTATAAGGCTCACCTATCATACAATATGAGTAGAGGAAGAACTTTATGTAAGATGATTGAAGGCAAATTAAATCGGGTAATATAAATAGTAAAGTAAAAGTCGGGTGAATCCTTCCCATAAAATACGGATGGTAGAGAAGGGAGAGGAACAACATGGAAATAGAAAGAATTAATGAAAATACGTTAAAATTTTATATATCATATAATGATATTGAAGAACGAGGCTTCAGTCGTGAGGATATTTGGTATAACCGTGAAAAAGGGGAGCAATTATTCTGGGAAATGATGGATGAAGTAAATGACCAAGAAGATTTTAATGTTGATGGCCCTCTGTGGATTCAAGTACAAGCTATGGATAAAGGTTTAGAAATTGTGGTAACTAAAGCCCAAATTTCTAAAGATGGTAATAAATTAGAACTTCCAGATATGGAAGATGAGGATGAAAATGAAGAAGTAAATGAGAAAATAGATAACTTAATTGAAAATTCATTTCCGACAAAACAAGAAAGAAAAACGTCAAAACGAAACAAACCTAAAAAAGATCAAAAGAAACGTAAACGTTTAGATGATGATTTAACAATCACTATTTATTTTGACGATATAGAAGATGTAATTTCCTTAAGTCATTCTTTCCAAGATTCACGTTTTCTTGAAGATCAATTATACGCTTATGATAATCAATACTTCCTTCATATAGGGTTTCCAAATGGTTTCTTAAGTGAAGATGAACAAGAAAACCAAGTGAGTCAGCTTTTAGAATATGGTGAAGAGTCTTCCTTTACGGTTCATTATTTACACGAATATGGAAAACAAGTATTTGATGAGCAAGCACTCAAACAATTACGTGAACATTTCTAAAAAAAGTTGCGTAAGTATAGTTGAACATGTCGTAAAGATCTCTTATTCGAGATTTTTTTCGACATGTTTTTTTATTTGTTTAGTCCATTTATGCACTAATTTTGCGTTATTAGGAATATAATAAAGAGATAATCGCGCATTCGACAATTTTAGTAATTAATTGACATATTGCGTGATAAACATAATTTCAGTATGGTATAAATAGGAATCATCTTTTACAACTGACTAGTCTATTTATATTAAATTACATACATTACCGAAGCAAGTTAGGGAAAAGAGGATTTAATAATGATGAAATGGCTCCAGGTGTTGTTTTTCACCGCTATCGTAGTGGCAGTAGGTTTTTTATCTTATAATATTTGGGAAGGCCAAGTGATTACGGCATTCTCCATCTTTCTTACTATTTCTGGGATTCTCATTGTTTTCATCATTTTTATTGAAAATAGAGATCCTTCGCAAACATTAAATTGGATACTGGTGTTTGCCATATTTCCGGTATTAGGATTCTTTTTCTATTTACTTTTTGGAAGAAACTATGCAAAAACAAAGCGATTTGAGCAAAAGAAAATATTAGATGAACAGGCTTTCGACCAAATTGAAGGCAATAAACAATTAGTAGAGCATGAATTAAATCAAATGGGTGATCACCAACGCATGTTCTTTCGCTTGGCTCATCATCTTGGAAAATCCCCCATTTCATTTAGTTCTGAAACAAAAGTCCTTACAAATGGTGACGAAACATTTCCGGCTATTAAAAAAGCTCTTAGGGAAGCAAAACATCACATTCACATGGAATACTACATTGTACGTGATGACGAATTGGGAAGAGAAATTAAAGATATTTTAGTGGAAAAGGCAAAAGAAGGAGTCGAAGTTAGGTTTTTATTTGATGCGGTAGGTAGTTGGAGGTTATCAAGTGATTTTAAGCAGGATCTCATAAAAGCAGGTGTTGAGATTCAGGCGTTTGCCTCTGTTAAGTTTCCGGTGATCGGAAATAAATTAAATTACAGAAACCACCGCAAAATTATTGTAATTGATGGGGAAATTGGCTTTACAGGTGGATTAAACATCGGCGATGAATATATGGGGAAGGATTCCTACTTTGGCAAGTGGAGAGATACCCACTTATATGTTAGAGGAGAATCGGTTCGCTCGTTACAATTAATATTTATTCAAGATTGGCACTATGAAACGAATCAGTCCCTATTAACTCAAGAATACTTGTCACCCGAAATGCTTACCAATGAAGACTTAGGTGGCGTGCAAATGATCGCTGGGGGTCCAGATAGTCAGTGGGAAGTAATAAAAAAGCTATATTTCTCGATGATTATATCTGCAAAAAAGTCAATTTCTATTGCTTCTCCTTATGTTATTCCCGATGACGACATTCTTACTGCTTTAAAAGTAGCAAGCTTAAGTGGGGTTGACGTTAAAATTCTTACGCCTGCAAGACCAGATAAACGGATTGTATTCCACGCATCTCGCTCCTATTTCCCAGAATTGATGGATGCTGGAATCCGAATATATGAATATAAAGAAGGTTTCATGCACAGTAAAATTGTAATCGTAGATGAGGAATTGGCGTCTATTGGGACATCAAATATGGATATGCGCAGCTTCCATTTGAACTTTGAAGTGAATGCTTTCTTATTTCGAACAGAGAGCACTGCTAAACTTGTCGAGGATTTCCAACATGATATAGAAATAGCGGAAGAATTAGAGCCAGATCGTTTCAAAAAACGACCTATAACACTCAGAGTCATGGAATCATTATTCCGTCTCATGTCGCCACTATTATAAGATTGGCGACGTGAGAAATATTACTATATAGGATGTGATCTTATTTGTTGACTGCTCTAAATCAAAATAAAAAATCATTTGTAGCCCCGCTTTTAAGTCGTTCTGAACTGGACGAAATCAGAAAAGAAGACTTGACCTGCCCAAGCTGTAGACAACCTGTTTTGTTAAAGGCTGGGAAAATTAAAATTCCGCACTTTGCACACCTCGCAAAATCTACTTGTAAGTTTGGTTCCAAGGAATCTATTGAGCACTTAGAAGGGAAGTTGATACTATTTAAGTGGTTACAAGCACAAGAGATCCCAGCTAGATTAGAGTATTTTATTCCATCCATTCAACAAAGAATAGATATTTTAGTGAAATGGAATAATCAATTTTATGGATTAGAATATCAGTGTTCTAAAATCCCTTATGAACAGCTGAGAGAAAGATCGGAAGGAATGATGAGTCTCGGCATTACTCCAATTTGGATTTTTGGAATGAAATTTTTAAACAGAAAGCGTAATTCACACCTTGGATTAACTTCATTGCTTCAAACTTCGATCATCCACTTTCCAGAAGTAGCATCTTCAAGAATTTTCTTTTTGAACTCCTTAATGAAAGACTTTCAAATATTTTATCCGAAAGCACGACTAAATCATACTGCCTTTGGAGGTTTTATTCAAAAACCAATCACGAATTTATCGTTCCCCGAATTATTTTCTCTTGAGAATAATCATTCAGTTAATTATAGTTTCACTTGGCTAAATTGGAAAAAGTCACTCCGAACTAAGCCTCCATTCGCAATGACAGAATTAGAATATAATTTCATGAAATACTTATACTTCCGGCAATTACATCCTCAAAATTTACCTTCTATCATAGGTTTACCATCCATAAATAGCTGGCATTACTTACAACCAGATTATATTTGGCAATCCGCTTTCATAATAGATTATTATACAAAGATTCCAGTAGGAGAGTCATTCACTTACCAGGAAGCGTATAGGTCAGTGGCTAAATACTTTCAAGAGAAATTAACTACAGTTTATCCTTCTCCATCAATTCATCCACTTTACAGCTACTTATTGTTACTTGAGGAATTGTGCTATGTCAAAAGCACAAATCGTTCAACGTTTAAGAAGTGCAAGCAGGTTTTGTTTCCTAAAACATTAGACCAAGCTTTATTATTTGATCAAAATCTTATGTATTTATTAAATAAATTACGTAGCTAACGAAATAAATATATTTTATTTAGCGTTTCTAACTATTATCTTTTTACTTTTGTGCGAATTTTTTATAAAATAATGAATTGTAGGAAAAAATAATTTTAGGGGGCTACATACATGTCTGAAGGTTCAACTGGATTAAAAACAAGAGAGCAAGTAAGTACGGATTTAACATGGGATTTAGAAGCTATTTTCCCAACGGACGAAGCATGGGAAGAAGAGTTAAAGCAATTGAAATCAGATTTGCCAATTATCACGGAATATAAAGGTAAAATAGCGGAGTCCTCTGAGCAATTATTAGCGGTATTAAAACTAGAAGATGAGTTAAAAAATCGATTATCTAAGTTATATGTTTATTCCCATATGAAAAGTGATCAAGATACAACCAATGGAAAGTATCAAGATCAAGATGCTAGAGCAAAAATGTTAGTTTCAGAAATGATGAGTGCGTTTAGTTTTGTTACACCTGAAATCTTGGCTATGTCAGATGTACAAATAAGGCAATTTATTTATGAAAATGATGAGTTAAAACATTATGATAAAACTTTAATTGATATTATGGAATCACGTCCGCACGTGTTAAGCGAAAAAGAAGAAGCACTACTAGCTCAAGTATCAGAAGCTACACAAGCAGCTGGAAACACCTTTGGAATGCTGAATAATGCTGACTTAACGTTCCCTACAATTAAAAATGAAGAGGGAGAAGAAGTCGAGCTTTCACACGGTCGTTTTAGAGACTTTTTAGATTCGAAAGACCGTAATGTAAGAAAAGAGGCTTTTGAAGCGATGTATGATACGTTTGGTCAATTTAGAAATACATTTTCTGCAACATTAAGTGGCCAGGTGAAAAAGTCTAATTTCTTTGCGAAAGCTCGTAACTATTCTTCAGCTAGGGAAGCTGCACTTGATGCCAACCACATTCCTGAAACAGTATATGATAACTTAGTAGATGCAATTAATGACAGACTGGGTTCTTTACATCGTTATATGGAACTGAAGAAAAAGATGCTAGATGTTGATGAACTTCATATGTATGATATCTATGCTCCATTGGTAGATGAAAAAATTGAAGTTTCTATTGAAGAAGCTAAAGAATATGTAGTAGAAGGTTTAGCGCCTTTAGGGAAAGAGTACACGGATATAGTTAAAAAAGGATATGAAGAACGTTGGTTTGATTGGGAAGAAACAAAAGGTAAACGAAGTGGTGCCTATTCATCTGGTGCATATCTTACAAATCCGTATATTCTAATGAATTGGCAGGATAATGTGGATAATTTATTCACACTTGCCCATGAGCTTGGTCATTCGTTGCATAGCTATTATACGAGAAAGTATCAAGCACCTCGGTATGGAGATTATTCAATATTCGTAGCCGAAGTAGCTTCTACAGCAAATGAAGCGCTATTAAATGATTATTTACTAAAGAGATTGGATGATAAGAAAAAACGATTATACTTACTTAACAATTTCTTAGAAGGATTTCGTGCTACAGTCTTCCGTCAAACGATGTTTGCAGAATTTGAACATGCGATTCATCAACACGAACAGAATGGTGGAGCATTAACAGCAGATCAACTAACGGAAATGTACTACAAATTAAACCAAAAATATTTCGGTGAGAATGTACATGTAGATGAAAGGATTGGTTTGGAGTGGGCACGTATCCCTCATTTCTATATGGGATATTATGTGTACCAGTATTCCACAGGGTATGCAGCTGCAACAACTTTAGCTGCTAAAATTTTAGACGAAGGTGATCCTGCAGTGGAAAGATTTAAAGACTTCTTAAAGGCTGGAAGCAGTGAAGATCCAATTGATGTCCTGAAAAAAGCTGGGGTTGACATGACTACGAAAGAACCGATTTATGGGGCGTTAGACGTTTTTGATGAGAAACTATCTGAGTTTGAGCGTTTATTAAACGAATAAAAAAACATGGAAGAAGCTCTGGGAGTTCGATCCCGAGCTTCTTTTTTAAAAAAATTATAGACCATAAGTTGTCCCAACATGTTACCTAACTGTGCGACCGAAAGTATTATCTATATCTAATGGTCGAATGTCTTTGGAATATACTATAAATAAACAAAAATAATACTAAAAAAAGAACGGGAAAACTAATAAGTCGTGGCACTAATTGCATCATTCCTAATAAATTAAATAAAAAAGCACCTATGAGTAATATAAGCCAGAACAAGAAGATGACCATGTTCATCATTCCTTTCTGGTACTAATCATATGGTGCTTTCTAAATTATTATGCGAGATATTTCCAGAACGTCCCGTACTTTACAGGGATTCTTTCAACTTTTCTAGCCAGTTGTAACTTTTTAAGTTCTCGTTCCGCTTTTTCCTTTGACCAGTCATAGACAACGGAAACTTCTTCCGATGCTACAAATTCAAAATGTGATAAAAAGTCTTCTAATTTTGGTTTTTTAGAAGGTATAGAGTATTGATTCATCATTTCAAAAAGTGCATTCACATAAGTGTTATAGTCATTTACACCAGAAATTTTAAGTCCATCTTGATGGTCTTCACGATTAAGTAAGACAATTGTAGGTACTTTTTCAATTTCCATTTCTTGCGAGACGTGTAAATCACACTGTAAAGCACGTTTTGCAGTGTTTGAATGTAAATCGTTCTTAAACTCTTCCACATCCAAATTGACTTTTTCTGCTACTTCGATTAATACGGATTCATCAGAAATATTCTTTTTATCTAAAAATAAATATTCCTGAAGTTTTCTTAAAAATCTACTTCCAGGCTTTATTCCTTGTAACTCTGCAGCTTTAATAGCTAAGGACGTCAGCCATGGAGAAGACACTGGATTCATTAACCAAGTGTCTTCGTCGCAATTCATTCCGTTGTTATAAGGTACTTTTCGCCATGTCGTTTGTAATTTTTCCGATGCGTTTAGTGAAGATATATTAAGATTGGATGATTTCCCAGTCACGATCGGACGCAATTTAAAGTAACAACCATATTCTATTGCGAGTTTTTTAATATATGGCTCAAAGGACCAACATTCCGGACAAAGTGGATCCACAAAGAAATAGATTTCTACTGGTTTATTTAATACATTACAAAAGTCAACTTGGGAATTATCGTTAGCTGTTAAATTTACCATGACATCTGCTGTCTTATCTACCACAACGATTCCCCTTTCTTCTGTCTATTCAGGTGTGTTCATCATATGATTTGCTGTCATTGTAAGTCGTTCTAAAATCGAGCTATTATATGGTTCTTCAATTCCAGCCTCATCTAAAGCTTCAGCCATACATGCAAGCCAAGCATCTCTTCTCGTCGGTGTGATGGGAAAAGGAGAATGTCTTGCACGTAGCATCGGGTGTCCGTGCTCTTGATTATATAAGTCCGGTCCACCAAAGAATTGTGTTAAGAATTGTTTTTGTTTTCTAGCTGTTTCCGTTAAGTTTTCAGGGAAGATAGGTATGAGATCTGGATGCATTGCTACGCGATCATAAAACGCATCTACTAAACGATCTACTGCCGGTTCTCCGCCGATTGCTTCGTACACATTAGCTTGTTGATGTGCCATAATTCATCCCTTTCTTTTATTCACTTCATTATTGTAGCAACGGTCTGA
Organism: Halalkalibacillus halophilus DSM 18494; assembly: GCF_000423105.1. Lineage (GTDB taxonomy): Bacteria > Bacillota > Bacilli > Bacillales > Alkalibacillaceae > Halalkalibacillus > Halalkalibacillus halophilus. The sequence goes on from NZ_AUHI01000004.1 coordinate 12,181, forward strand.
TTTCACATCAAATAAAACGGTTATCATCATTGATTGAAAGAAACACTATTGAAAAAGCGTTCAATTTTATTTTTCGTTGGGCGCTCTTCAATATTGTACTCTTTTAATAGTTGCTTGAAGGTTTGCTTTCCTAAACTAGCATTCGTCGCTTCTAGTTCTAACTCATAATCTTCCATGTCGTTATACGTACTGTGATCCAATACTAAAATGGTGTGCTCTTTTTTCTTTTCTAATCGCTCGGTTTGTAAAGAGCCAGCATAACGCAAATCAGAGGACTGGATTCCGAACTCGTCCAATTGTTCTTTAATATTGGGTGGTAGTGTAATAACATTTTTCATCCAATTTTGAAGTGTATCTTCTGAAACAGAATCGTGAGTTTCTAATAAGCCATTCGAGTGTGGTTGTTTTAAAGTAGCTACATATGTTTCGTCTTTTTTTCGAATTCTGAGTGCAGCCAGGTTGTCCCTTAATTGAAAATCACTTGTTTCAAAATAATAATTTACTTGTCTAATTGGTTCCTCTTTTTGAAAAAAATCGTTAACTAGATTCGTATATTCATTATATGTAAGTATGTTTTTAAATTCGATCTCTATTTCTTGCATGTGTATCCCTCCAAGAACTACACCTTATTATGAAGGATTATTTGGAAGTAATCAATAATTATGACCTTTGGTAAATTATGATACAATATACGTAGGTCACAAGGTTTTTCATGAAAGTGAGGGAGAAACTGTTGAAATGGGACATATTTTTGGCTCCATACAGTCAAGCAGTAGATGAACTAAAAATTAAGTTAAAAGGTATGCGTAAACAATTTGATTATGAATCAAGGCACTCTCCCATAGAGTTTGTCACCGGCCGAGTGAAACCAATTACAAGTATTATTGATAAAGCTAAAACTCGAGAGATCCTATCTAGTAACATTGAAGAGGAAGTACAAGACATTGCTGGATTAAGGGTTGTATGCCCCTTCGTAGATGATATTTACGAAGTAGTCGACATGATTCGGGACCGTCAAGACTTTGAAATAGTGGAAGAAAAAGATTATATTGAGAAAAATAAAGAAAGCGGTTATCGCTCGTACCATTTAGTTATTAAGTACCCTGTAGAAACCATTCATGGGGAAAAGTTAATTTTAGCTGAAATTCAAATACGAACATTAGCAATGAACTTTTGGGCGATTAATGAACACTCTTTAAATTATAAATATTCTGAGCAAATGCCAGAAGATGTGAGAAATCGACTGAAAAATGCTGCAGAAGCTGCGTTTCGTTTAGATGAAGAAATGTCTAAAATCCGTCAAGAAATAAGAGAAGCTCAACAAGTGTTCAGACGAAAACAAGATTAATATCTACAGGTAAAGGTGGGCTAACATTGAAGTTTGCAGTGCAGTGTAGAGGAGATCAAACATCTAAAGAAATTAAATCCAAATTCCGAAGTTATTTATCTGAATTTCAAATGGAATATAATGAAGAGGAACCAGACTTAGTCATCTCTGTAGGTGGAGATGGAACATTGTTAGAGGCTTTTCATAGATATGTGCATCGGTTAAATGAAACAGCATTCATAGGTGTGCATACTGGCCACCTTGGTTTTTATGCCGACTGGGTTCCAGACGAACTGGAGAAGTTGATCATTGAAATCGCACGTACCCCTTTTCAAGTCGTCGAATATCCTCTATTGGAAATCACTATTCGACCGAAAGAATATGATGAGGAACATCGTTATTTAGCTTTAAATGAATCTTCAGTGAAAACTGCAGAGGGATCAGTGGTGTTGGATGTAGATATTAAAGGAGAACACTTTGAAACTTTCCGTGGAGACGGGTTATGCCTGTCTACTCCTTCTGGTTCGACTGCTTATAATAAAGCATTAGGAGGAGCGATTATTCACCCCTCATTAGAAGCATTCCAAATCACCGAAATGGCTTCTATTAATAATAGGGTATTCCGAACAGTTGGTTCTCCATTAATCTTACCGAAGCATCACACAGCAGTTATGAGACCTAAAAACAATAGGAGCTTTTTAATTACAATCGATCATTTATCGATGACATTTAATCAAGTGCATAGTATTCAATGTCGTGTTGCAAAAGAACGAGTTCGTTTTGCTAGGTTCCGTCCATTTCCTTTTTGGAAACGTGTCCATGACTCCTTTATTTCCAACGAACGAACAGAGTTTTAAAAAGAAGGCGATTAATATGAAATTGTTGTTTAGAATCAAATCACAAGAACAAGGTCAGCTCGTGCGTGAGTATTTATTTCATGTGCGAGCTTTTTCTAATCAATTACTTAAAAAGATAAAGAATAATGGAAAAATACTTTTGAATGGGGAGGAAGTGACAGTCAGGGCCACTTTAAAAAATCAAGATGAGTTAATGATTAAGCTGCCAGTGGAAAAAGTGAGTCCAGCTATTACACCTGTAAACGGGGAATTAAATCTTATTTATGAAGATGAACATATTCTTATTGTGAATAAGAAAAGAGGATTGGCTGTATTACCGAACCCTAATGATCCAAGTGGTAAGAATCTTGCTGCCTTTATCCTTGATTATTATGAGCGGAACCAAAAGGAAGGGGCAATCCACATTGTGAATCGACTAGACCGTTATACTTCGGGTGTCGTCATGATTGCAAAACACCGATATATGCACCACTTAATGCAGCAATGTGATGTCTATAAGCGATATATTGCTGTAGTTGAAGGTGAGATGAGTAAGAGAAGTGCTACCGTGAATTACCCAATTTCAAGGAATTTGCCATCTATTATTGAAAGAAAAATTGATCCTAATGGAAAAAGAGCCATTACCCATTATCGACTACTTCGAGTGATAGGGAATGACTCTTTGGTTGAATTAATATTAGAAACGGGAAGAACGCATCAAATTAGAGTGCATATGGCTTCTATTGGTCACCCGCTAGTAGGTGATGACTTATATGGTGGTAGTAATAAACGATTATATGGCCAGGCGCTACATTGTAGAGAAGTGTCTTTTATCCACCCAGTTACTTCAAAGCTTCTTACATGTTTCGCCAATGTACCAGAAGACCTCATGAACCTCCATTAATTATCTTCCGTTTCAAACATAAAGGAACGTTTTCGTGAATGAACATTTAAAATTAAACCAATTGCTGCCATGTAGATTAATAAAGAGGTACCTCCATAACTCAAGAACGGAAGAGGTAGACCCGTAAGTGGTAACAATTGAATGGACATGCCAATATTTTGGAATATTTGGTAAGCAAACATACCTACAATTCCTACACAAAGGTACGTTCCAAATGGATCTTTACATTCTAATGCAATTTGAATAATACGATAAATCATTAAGAAATAAAGCACAATTACTACACTTGAACCGATGAACCCAAATTGTTCTGCAATTGCTGTGAAAATCATGTCTGTATGACGTTCTGGAATATACACATCATATACTCCAATTCCTTTACCAAACAACTGTCCAGACCCAATTGATTGCATCGACTTAATTACTTGCATGGCTGAACCATCTTCATACAAATGTGGATCTTGCCAAGCTTGGACACGATAGATAATATGCCGGAATGGTGTACTTTCAATAAATGTAGTTACTTGAGCTGTAAAGGTTAAATAAAGAACGGTGATAACTGTTGCTATACCCGCAGCTATTGCCATAATAACTAAAATGACGCGCCAGCGAATTCCAGAAACTAAAATTAAAAATGCAGCTATGGATAGAATAACTAGTGATGAACCTACATCTGGCTGAATCGCAATTAAAACTAGTGGTGGTAATGTAAGTCCAACTATTTTTCCTAATAATACTAAGTCATAGGTTAAATTCTTTGTTTGCCATTTTTCATTATGCCTAGCTATAACATGAGCTAACGTGATTGCTAAAAATACCTTCATGAACTCTGAAGGTTGTATCGTTTGATTGGTAGGCAATAAATACCAACGGGTCGCGCCGTTTGCTTCAAAACCCCATGGTAAAACAAATAGTCCAGCGAGCATCCCGACACCTAAAATATATAAGGGCCATGCCAACTTACGATAACGGTCAAAATCAAGAATCATGATCATAGCAATACCAATTGCACCAAGCGTAAACCAAATTCCTTGTCTTATATGAAAATTTTGGCCGCGAATATTAGCAGGCAGATGATCGATTAACGTATATAAAGTAAAACTACTGATCGCAATCAGAGCGAATATAACAGTAACGAGAAATGTATCAACTTTCATTTCATTTTTTCTATAATCCATTTATGTACTCCTCAAAAAAGTATTCGTTATTCTATTTTCAATCATTTGTCAACATTCGTCAACGTGAACTCTTAAACAGTTTGTGATAGATTTAAATATATGTAGAAAATTATTGCACAAGATCCACTAAAATGTTTAATTAATAATGGTATATAATTAGATGGAGATAAGGGGGGGGAGCTTTTATGGATAAGTTAGAATTTGAAAATAAAGATCAAATATGGGAAAAAATTAATCTTGCAATTAAAAATGATCAAATAGACCATTTTCGTGCACACTTCTTAGAGCTTCACCCATACCAACAAGCTCAAGTACTTCAGGAATTGGATAGCACAGATCGAAAATTAGTATATACGTACTTGTCTCCAGAGGAAATGGCAGAAATATTACAACACGTTGACTTTGAAGATGTCGGACCATTATTTTCTGAAATGGATCCACGATATGTTGCACAAATACTTGATGATATGTCGACAGATGATGCGGTAGATATTTTAAATTATTTAGAAAAATTTGAAGTTACTAGTTATTTAGCATTAATGAACAAGCAAGAAGCTTCCGAAATCAGGAGATTACTGCAATACGAAGAGAGAACTGCGGGAAGTATCATGACAACGGAATATATTGTTGTCAATCAGAATATGTCCATTAAAGATGCGATGCATCACCTTCGTCGCGAAGCTCCTGATGCTGAAACAATTTATTATATTTTTGTAGTAGATGATGACAAAAAATTGGTCGGAGTTATTTCTTTAAGAGATTTAATCATTGCAGAAGATGATTGGCAAGTAAAAGATATGATGAGTGAACGTGTGGTTTATGTTCCTGTAACAGAAGACCAAGAAACAATTGCTAAATTAATGCGTGATTACGATTTCTTAGCTCTTCCAGTAGTAGATTATAAAGATCACTTATTAGGTATTATTACTGTAGATGATATTTTAGATGTTATGGATGAAGAGGCAAGTGATGACTATTCCAAACTTGCTGGTGTGACAGACATGAATCGCACAGACCAAAGTGCTATTGAAGCTGCGAAAAAGAGGTTACCTTGGTTAATCATACTTTTATTTCTCGGTATGATCACAGCAAGCTTGATTGGGCAATTTGAAGATACGTTAGAACAGGTAGCAATTTTAGCAGTATTTATCCCATTGATCGCTGGTATGGCTGGTAACACTGGTACACAAGCGTTAGCTGTAACTGTGCGTTCCATTGCTACAGGTGAAATTTCTAAAGAAGGATTTTTAACCAGATTGAAAAGGGAGTCGTTAACAGGAGTACTAACTGGCGTGACTTGTGGCATTATTATCGTTCTCGTAGTAGTTGTTTGGCCCCCAGGCGGAATTTATCTAGGTTTAGTTGTAGGTATATCGATTGTAGTTTCTTTATTTGTTGCTACTATTGCTGGAGCATTTTTGCCAATATTAATGCACAAATTAAATGTGGACCCAGCAGTTGCAAGTGGACCATTCATTACAACCATTAACGATATTATTGCAGTTATTATTTACTTTGGAACCGCGACTTTATTTATGCACTTACTTGTTTAAGCTTACAACAATTGTTAACTATATACTCACGATTTATAGATTATATTTAGGAAGAATATTATTTAATATAAAGTGGCTAGTAAAGAAAAACATTGAGTATTGCTTGTTTTTTATATAAAATAGGAGTAGGTACTAATAACAAATAATAATTTTATAATAACAGGAGGCATTCCAATGAATTTTTCTTTAGAAGGTCGTACGTATATCGTGATGGGTGTAGCAAATAAGAGAAGTATCGCGTGGGGAATTGCAAAAGCGTTGCATGATTCTGGCGCACGCTTAATTTTCACATATGCTACAGAACGTTTTGAAAAACCAGTTCGTGACTTAGCAGAAAGTTTGGACCGTGACGATTCATTATTTTATGAGTGTGATGTAACAGACGATGAGGCGATTAATGAAACATTTACTAACATTAAAAATGATGTCGGTGTAGTCCATGGTTTAGCGCACTGTATTGCGTTTGCAAATCGTGATGAGTTAAAAGGTGAATTTATTGATACATCACGGGAAGGCTTTTTATTAGCACAGAATATTAGTGCCTTCTCCCTCGCTGCAGTATCTAGAGCTGCTCGGGATGTCATGACTGAGGGCGGAAGTATCATGACACTTACTTATCTAGGTGGCGAACGTGTTGTAGAGAATTATAATGTGATGGGTGTTGCAAAAGCTAGCTTAGACATGACGATGCGTTATGCAGCGAACGATTTAGGAAAGTATGGTATTCGTGTCAATGCAATTTCTGCTGGCCCAATCCGTACACTATCTGCAAAAGGTGTAGGCGACTTTAATTCTATTTTAAAAGAAATTGAAGAACGTGCTCCTCTAAGAAAAGCTGTTACACAAGAGGAAGTAGGAGATGTCGCTTACTTCTTAATGAGTGATTTATCTAGAGGGATTACCGGTGAGATACTCCATGTTGATTCAGGGTATAGCATTCTAGGTAAGTAAAATATACATTAGCGGTGATTTCACTTCTGACAAGCAACTCGCATAAATTAGGTTGTAAGCCTAATTGAGAGGAGTTTATCCATGTCAGATCATCAAGTGAGACCACCGCTTTTATTTGTATCTAGCAAGATTCATACGACACCTCAAGTTCAAGCACAATCTCAATATTACAGTAATCATAAAAAGGACAAAGATGAAAAAAAACAACAGGAAGAATCTAATGAAACAGGTCGTAAAAAGTTTCAACAGATGTCCTTAGATGACCGTTTTCGTTACATTTCTGAGTTACCAAGCATTATGCCAAAAATGAAGTGTGAAGTTGTGACCGAGGAGCAAGCATACACAGGGATAGTAGATTTAATCGATGAAAGAATGCTTGTGTTAAAAATAATAGAAAATGGTATGAAAATTAAAATTAAACGGGATTCTATTATGGATATAAAGTTAGTCGGATTTTAATATGAACTATTATAAATAACAATTACCTTTATGTAATTAAACGATAAGAAAAAGAAGAGCCTACCATGGCTCTTCTTTTTTTATCCTAATGCTCTTACTGCAGGTAGACATGTGACATGGCAGAAGCATTTTAAATCAACGGTAATACAAATTCCAGTCGCTCTTAAATTTGCTGTTTTCTGTTTCGTTGGATCTTGGAAATTCGACTGAGAATCGGAAGGATCTCTTAATAATTCCAGTGTGGCACAACAATCTTTATCTACTTTCTTTACTCGGAAATAGAAGCTTGCTAGGACCGTTTTTTGCTGATCATTTCGTACACCATACCCTTTAAATGTTTTGCATTCACAATAAAGGAGGACAGGTACAGTATCTAATCCGGTAGGGGAACTAACATCTCCGAGTAAATCTTGAATCGATTGCTCACACCCAATATCACACTCCTCCACAATATCACTTTGCGCATCAACGATTTGACGCAATATGTCACAAACACAATTTTCTGTTTGGTGCTTTTCACGACAAGACATAATTCGTCTCCTTTCTAGTCATATGACCTTTGTTACGTTAATAATGTATGTCGCCTAATTTGATTTGTGTGGGCGAATGTATATTTTTAAAGGAAAGTAACAGTCTTTTATAAGGGCACTTACCTAGTCTAACTTTAGACATTTGCATATAGTAATAGAGAACGCAAGAAACAAAAGGGAGTGAAAGATGTGTCAGATGAAAAGAAGGAGATTCATGTAAAGGATTTAATCATAAAGGCAGACAATGTGCACTTTGAACCTGTGGAAAGAAAATCAGATCCTTGGTTTGGTGCAAGAGAGGCTGAAGTTCCTCCGCATCATGAGGAACACACACACGAAGAGCCCGTAGACCATAAGGAAGATGATGAAGAACGCCGACCGCCATTTTTCTGGATATAATGTATGGAGCTCGCTAAATTGCGAGCTCTTTTTCATTTTTCCAATGGTAATCTAATAGGTGAGACAGATTATACCTTGAAAAGTAATACGAAATACGAATACTTTATAAGAAATAAGGGTATAGAAAAAGTAACGAAGGAGGTAGGTTGTATGGGTTATATTCCACCGGTTCATCAGAATCACTATAGCCAGTACCATCGAAGAGTGATTGGAGAAACTAAACCAACCATCTCATTGGACCGAACTTTCCGAACAGAACTCGAAGGTAGATTAAGAAAGCGCCGTGAAGAGCTAGAGGATGAGCGCAAACAATTAATCGAAAGAAGAAAACAATATAAGTCTGTCCAAGACGACAGTGATGACACTGATCAGAACAATCAAAATAGCAAGAAACAAAGTGAATTAAAACAGCATTTATATACGCCTGAAGAGATTGATGCTTTTAAGTCAAGACATCAAAAAGTAAGAAAACAAACAGGAAAAGGAAGGCATTTTAGCGAATCAATCTAAAAGAAACATTTTTAGAAGGAGTTTGTTAAAATGAAGCAACTAAATGATTCATGTTATGTATTTGAAAGCGCCGTCAATATTGGTTATGTGCATAAAGGGAATTATGGAATGTTAATTGATGCAGGTATTGATCAATCGAGCATACGTAAAGTAATTAGAGAATTAGATGAAGCGAATCTTCCTATTACTCATTTATTTATTACCCATGCCCATGCAGACCATTATGGCGGCGCTAATTATGCAAAGAAGAAGCTTGATTTAAAAGTAATTGCACCTACATTAGAAGCTGCAATTTTAGAAAATTCCATACTAGAGCCTATTTATATGTTACAAGGAAACTTTCCTTTAACAGAAATTCGAAATAAGTTTTTAGAAGGTCCGCCTGTTCAAGTAGATATAACGGTCGAATCAGGTATACAAAAATTAGATAACCATTTCGAAGTTGAATTAATAGCTACTCCAGGTCATAGTTATCATCAGTTAGCTGTCGGTATTGATGGAATTTTATACGCTGCAGATAGTTATTTTGGTAAAGAAGAAATTTTAAAACATAAGATTCCCTTTATTACTTCAGCAGATCAAACGTTAGCTAGTTTAGAAATGTTACTCGAAAAAGAATTTTCTGGATCTGTGCCAGGGCATGGACCGTATGAAGAAAACTTTAAAAGTACTATTCAAAAAAATATTGAAGTACATCAAGATATTTTAGAAGAAGTAAAAACAATGGTTGCATGTAGTCAGGGTGGAATCACCCATGAAAATATAGTAGCTGAAATGATGGAAAAGTATCATATCAAAGCTGATCAGTTATCCTTATTTCTACTTCACCGAACAGCAATAACTGCTTACATTACGTCATTAATTGAAACTGGCGAAATTGTATCTATTATTAAAAATTATCGCTGGATGTATCAATTAAATGAGTAAGTTAACCAGATTGAGTTGGGGAAACTGCAGTAGGTAGGATGTAAAATCCATTTTCCTTACTCCATTCTGCATACATAATTTCACTTAGATCTAATCCTTGAAGATTTAATTCTTTGAGGATTTTTTGTTTTGTTAAAGAAGTTTCTTTTAAGTTTTCAACTATTATTTGCCCATCCGAAATAATAGTGATGGGTAATTCTACTGTTTTAGGTGCTTGATTTAGTACCTCATTGGTTGGTGTTTGGTGAAGATATTTTTTTACCACATTGATGGTGCCATTTGTTTCAAAAACTGCGAATTCAACTTCTTGTAGGGAAAAAACCCCTTTATCTCTCAATAAATGCATCAGTTGGTTAATGTCAAGTTTTGACTTTTTCATTACTTCTCTTTGAATTTTTCCTCTTCTAATTATAAGAGAGGGAGCACCTTCCAAGAGCTTTCGAGTTCTTCTGAATTTTTGTGTAACTAGTTCGGTAAAATAAATCAGGATACCCCATAACCCTACTGCATAAAGGATCATGCTAATTCCTACTTCGGGGTCGAAAAGCGCATTACCGACTAGCTCTCCAAGCACTAATGCAGCAATGAAGTCAAAGGCAGTAATCTGTGTGATTTGTGACTTCCCTAGTAACTTAGTTAATGTAAACAAGGCAGTGAAACCTACTAAAGTTTCAACGGTTATTCTCATGAAGTCCATTGCAACACCGCCTTTTTTATTCAATAGTATGGGCGATGGATCTGGATTTCATGTATCAAAAATAAAAAACGAACAAATAACTTTTTACAAGTTACTTGCTCGCTTTGTGGTTTATAAAAAATTAGAAGCTTTTTACCATAGTTACATGCGGGATTCCAGCATCCATGAATTCCTCAGAGATCACAGAATATCCTAATTGCTCGTAAAATTTAATTGCATACGTTTGAGCGTTTAGTTTAGCTTTATAATACCCTTCATCTCTAATATAATCTTCCATTGTTTTAATGATCTTCTGACCGTGATATTTTCCTCGCTCTTCCTCAAGAACACAGATCCGCTCTAATTTTCCAAACTCTGCAACAAAACGAAGTCGACTAGCGGCAACGGGTTGTCCAATGTCATTATGGCCAAGGAAGTGAATGGAGAAGTCATCGTGCTCATCCATTTCTTCTTCGATTGGGACATTTTGTTCTTTAACAAAAACCGTTTCACGGATTCGGTATGCTTCGTCTATTTGTTCTTTCGTTTTGGCAATACTTACTGTTAGCATAGAAATCTACCCCTTACCAAATTTAAAGGTCTCGTATACAGTCCAAGTGCCATCTTCCAACTGATACAATAATTGAAAACGATCAATAGTGTCCTTCATATCAAAAGTGACCATCTTTAAGCTCCCAAAAACATCAGAGTGTTCATCATCTGAAAGCGCTTGGCTAATGGTGATGTGAGGTACAAAAGAAAACTGTCGATCATCTGGTAGATTACCTTCATGCATTCGATCATTTAGGTGAGTTAGATTGTCATTCGGTTCAACTTTTAAATAAACCGTGTTTGTTGCTGGACTAAATGAACTCACTTTTTTGATTTCAATATCAAAGGGTTCCATTTCTTTCGCAATTTTAGAAAGTTCATTAGCGATCTCATTAATCTCACTTTGTGATGCTTCGAACCTTTCTTTTAAAGTAATATGCGGTGGAATTCTAGAATAATTTGGGTCGTAACGCATACGATAAGAATTAGCCTCATCTTGCACATCTTTTGATGGGAATATTGCAACTCCATAACTTAAATTCTTTGGCATAAAATGATCCCTCCATAATTTCAATTGTATAATCTCTCACATTGTGTATGATTTCTCTTCCATAGTATAACAGAAAATTTAGAATCGATTGCAAATTATTTGTCGACACCAAATATAGCTTGTATGGCATTTGGCAAATCTTTTTGCCATTGTTTCCAAGTATGTTCTCCCTCAAGTTGATGGAATTCATAATCGGCAACTTTATCTTTTAATAATTCTTGTAACTCCAAATTTGGGTTTAAGAAGTCATCAATTTCACCATTAGTGGTTTCAACTTTTTCCTCTGCATTTCCGATTGTATGATAAATTGACATCGTATCAATTTCATCTGTGTCTTGTACCATTTGTTTTAATCGTTCGTCTACATAAGGTGATTGCATAATCACTTTTCCAAATGTATTAGGGTATTTAAGTGCCGTCATTAATGAAACGGTTCCTCCTAATGAATCCCCCATTAAAATACGACAGCTTTTTACATGATAACTAGGGAGTTCTTTGTCTAATACTGGCACGACTTCAAAGCGTAAAAAACGCATATAGTCTTCTTGCTTTTCACTATCTGGATGATATTTATCCCACCGGTCGTAGCGATCTTTGTAGTGGATACCTGCGAAAATAGTGTTCTCAATCGTGCCATCTTTATGAAGCTTATCACTAACTCTTCCTAGACGACCTAATTGATAATAGTCGTTACCGTCTTGAACGATACATAAATGGTATTTATATAATGGTGAATAGTTTTCTGGTCTGTAAATTGTGATTGTGAACGTTTCGTCGAGATATGTGCTATGAATTTCACGTTCAACTGTTGTTCCATCTCTGCCCAAAATGTATAACCTCCATTTACGTTAATTTCATCATTTATATTTTATCATAATATAAATAATTCGCGAAGATTTCGATTTAAGCGCTATGCAAGGTCTGATATACTGAATAAAAGGAGGCACAATGATGTCAGATGAGAGAAAACATATACCAAGTAATGAAGTTGAGAACGCTGCGAGAAAACAATTAGAAGAACGCGGTGTATCTATAGAAAGTATTGCAGATATCGTTTATCAAATGCAAAAACCTTATAATGAAGAACTTAGTTTAGATGATTGTGTAATGAGTGTAGACAGGGTGCTTATGAAACGTGAAATACAACATGCCATTTTAGTTGGTGTAGAGCTGGATGTATTAGCTGAAAAAGAACAATTATCTGAGCCACTTCAATCACTTGTGAAGCAAGATGAGGGGTTATTTGGAGTAGATGAAACCATCGCATTAGGAGCTGCTTTAGGGTATGGGAGCATAGCTGTAACCACTTTTGGGCATCTCGATAAAGTGAAAGTTGGTATAATTGAGAAGCTTGATACGAAAGACGGCAAACAATGTCACACTTTCTTAGATGATATTGTTGGTAGCATCGCTGCGAACGCGTCTAGCAGAATTGCCCATCGTCAAAGAGACGTCGAGGATGGATTATCTGAAGAAGAAATTCATTTAAAAGATGAAGAGGATCGTCTATAGTATCCTTTATGAAAAGTGTAATCCTTTAAAGAGAATTAATTGAAAATTCAGTGAGATAGGGGAGAAACATTGTGATAAATAGTTTACAAGATCGCATTCAATTAAATAATGGAATAAATATACCGGGGATTGGCTTAGGTGTTTATAAAGTCTGGGAAGATCAAGAAGCAGCTGACACTGTAAGGACAGCAATTAATCAAGGTTATCGTCTCATTGATACAGCTTCTTTTTACGATAATGAAGTCGGTGTTGGCCAAGGCGTCCAAGAAGCGGATGCCAATCGAGAAGATGTCTTTATTACTTCAAAAGTATGGAATGAAGAACAAGGTTATGATGAAACACTTCGAGCATTTGAGCAAAGTTTACAAAAGTTAAATATGGATTACCTTGACCTATACTTAATCCACTGGCCAGTTACAGGAAAGTATGAAGATACATGGAAAGCAATGGAGCGACTCTATAGTGAAGGTATGATCAAATCAATAGGTGTGAGCAATTTTCATAAACATCATTTAGAAAAACTATTTGTAAAAGCAAATGAGAAACCCGTAGTGAATCAAGTAGAATTTCACCCCCATTTAATTCAAAGAGAAGTGAAACAATATTGCGAAAGGGAAGACATAAAGTTGGAAGCCTGGTCCCCTTTAAAAAGAGGACAAGTTTTGGAAGAGGATGTCATTGTCAGTTTAGCAGAGAAGTATCAGAAAACACCGGCACAGATCATTCTAAGGTGGGACATCGAACAAGAAGTAATTACCATACCAAAATCAACAAATGAAAAAAGAATGAAGGAAAACACGGATATCTTTGATTTTCAACTAACCAAAGAAGAAGTAGAAACAATCAATAATTTACATTGTGATAGTAGAACAGGGCCAAACCCAGACGAATTTTAGAGTAGAAGAACCTTTCATTTTAGAAAGGTTCTTTTTTTTGAGTATAGAAAGCAATCTTATTTACAGTTTATCATTGTGAATTTTTGAACTTAATTTAATTTTTAAACTTTGTTCAAAAAAAGGTTGCGTAATTATTTGAACGCTGTTAATATTTTAGTTAATAAAGAATTTTCAGATAACTTAACAGTGTTCAATTTTTTTATAACAAAATGAAAACACTTACTTAACAATAGAATAGGTGATGAAAAATGCGGTTAACAGAAAGAAAAATGCAGCGAAAGCGGGAGCAAATATTACAAACAGCGATTTCTATAATTAAATCACATGGGTATAGTGGTGCGACAATGGAATTGATCTCATCTGAGTTATTGATGACAAAAGGATCACTCTATTATTACTTCAAAAACAAAAGTGATCTTATGTATCAATGTCATAACTTTGTCCTGTCGCAGGCAATCAAGGATCATGAAGAAATCTTAGCCAAGAATCTGAACCAGCGGCAAACATTGTATGAAATGGTTTGCCTTCATATTGATTATGCCGTAGAGCAAAAAGAAACGTTTAATTTAATTATGGAACCAAAGCGCTTTTTTAAACAAGAACAATTAGAACCTGTTTTAAAGCTACGTAAAACCTATGAAACGATTTTTGACCAAACAATTGAGAAAGGCATTAAAGCGGGAGATTTTCAATCAGATGATTATAAGGTCGCAAGGCTATTTATTTTAGGGGCAATGAACTGGATACAGCAGTGGTACAGTCCAGAAGGGCAACTAACAAAACAAGAGTTAAAAGATCTTTATTTTGATTACATCATGAAGATATTGGGAGGAAAGGAGTAGATTAGATGGTCACTGATACAATTACACTTTTCGGAAGAGAGGATGTGAAAGTATATAAAAATAGAGTTGAAACCATTGATGATTTCCTTCAAAGGCAAGTAAATATGAGGCCGGATCAACCTGCTATCGTTACAGAACAGGAGTCACTAACTTATCAGGAGTTGAATGATCAAGCAGAAAAAATAGCTGCATATTTTCAAGTGAACCATGGTATTCAGTTAGGAGATAGAATAGCGGTCATGATTGGAAATAAACATCAATTTCCTTTAATGGTGTATGCATGTGCTAAATTGGGAGCCATTATGGTTCCAGTAAACATAAAGTTATCTGTTGAAGAAAAGGCATATATCTTAGGTCATTCAGCTGTCAAGGCGGTAGTACTTGAACAAATATTTGAAAATGAGTTAAAGGAAATCCTTCAAACCCAGCCAGAAATTTTACCCGACCACAATGATTACTATATTACGGATGGTGAAAACACTTTTCATAATCTGACAGATCACAATCTTCCGTTTAGTCCTGTAAAGGTTGAGGAAACTGACGGGGCTTATATTTTATATACATCAGGTACAACAGGTAGACCTAAAGGTGCAGTTTTAACACATATAAATGTTGTTCACAGTGTGATGAATTATCAGTATGTGTTTGAAACAGACGTTCATTTAAAAACTTTGATCGCAGTGCCGATGTTTCATGTTACTGGTCTTGTAGGTCAACTTCATCACCTCATATATATTGGGGGAACGGTGTACAGTATGGAGCGTTACCAGAACAAAAAATACATTGAGTATATATTAAAGGAACAAATTAATTTCTTATTCAATGTCCCGACAATTTTTATCATGATGGCTACGGAACAGTCTTTTAAAGAAAATAGTTTCGACTTTGTAGAAAAGGTGGCATTTGGTGGCTCCCCAATTTATGAACAAACCTTTCGTATGTTACAAGATGCATTTCCTAATGCCAATTTACACAATGCTTATGGAGCTACCGAAACGACCTCTCCAGCTACACTTATGCCAGTTAATTACCGAAAAGAAAAAGTCCGTTCGGTTGGGCCTGCTGTACCAGTAGCTGATATTAAAATTGCAAAGGATAACGGGAAACGGGCCCAGATAATGGAATCAGGGGAGATATTAATCAAAGGTCCAATGGTAATTAAAGAGTATTGGAGGAATGAAGAAGCAAATGCGAATAATTTTGTGAATGGATATTGGAAGTCTGGAGACATAGGAATTGTTGATGAGGACGGTTTTGTTTATGTGAAAGATCGTAAGAAGGACATGATTAGTCGTGGTGGAGAGAAAATTTTCTCCATAGAAGTAGAAGATGTATTGAAAGGGCACGAGGATGTACACGAAGCTGCTGTAGTAGGTTTACCTGACCCAGTCTTTGGCGAAAAAGTAAAAGCCTTTGTAGTTGCTCCTCATATAGCAGGTGAAGAAGCTACGCTAAAAACATATTGTGCAACTCATTTAGCTAAATATAAAATCCCTGAGGTTATAGAATTTGTGGACGAACTTCCACGTAATGCTTCTGGGAAGATACTCAAAAATCAATTAAAACAAGTAGGGGGAAATTAGTATGTTGGAAGAGTTAACACCGAAAGCAGAAGTGTATAAAGAAGATTTACTAAA
The DNA here is from genome assembly GCF_000423105.1 of Halalkalibacillus halophilus DSM 18494. Taxonomy (GTDB): domain Bacteria; phylum Bacillota; class Bacilli; order Bacillales; family Alkalibacillaceae; genus Halalkalibacillus; species Halalkalibacillus halophilus. The sequence continues at coordinate 28,420 of NZ_AUHI01000004.1, forward strand.
GTTTATGAAAGAAGAAATTTATCCGAATGAATCGGTATTAGAAGAGCAAATAGAAAGTGGAGATTCAAGGTGGGAAATCCCTCCGATTATAGAAGAATTGAAACAAAAGGCAAAGGATCGTGGTCTATGGAATTTGTTTATTCCTAAAGAATATGGTTATGGTGCTGGTCTGACCAACTTTGAATACGCACATTTATGTGAAATAATGGGACGTTCTTTGATGGCACCTGAAATTTTTAACTGTAACGCTCCGGATACTGGAAATATGGAGGTACTGATTAAATATGGAACCGATGAGCAGAAGAAAAAATGGTTAGATCCTCTGTTGAAAGGGGAGATTCGTTCGGTATTTTCTATGACTGAACCAGATGTTGCCTCTTCCGACGCGACAAATATTCAAGGCGAAATTACCCGTGACGGTGATGAGTATGTGATTAATGCGAAAAAGTGGTGGTCAACAGCAGCACTTGATCCAAGGTGTGAAGTTGCAATAGTTATGGGTAAATCTGATGTGACTGCTGAAAAGCATTTACAACAGTCAATGATTCTCGTTCCTTTTGATACACCTGGAGTTGAAGTGAAGCGAGCATTAAAAGTGTTTGGATATGATCATGCCCCACAAGGACATGCAGAAGTTCACTATAATAACGTCCGTGTTCCAAAAGAAAATATTTTATTAGGAGAAGGAAGAGGCTTCGAAATCGCGCAGGGACGTTTAGGGCCAGGCCGGATCCATCATTGTATGAGGGCGATAGGTGCAGCAGAACGTGCCTTGGAATTAATGGTACAAAGAGCAGACAGTCGCTCCGTATTTCATTCTAAAATGTCTCAAAAAGACACAGTACGTGAGGATATTGCAAGGACGAGAATTGAAATTGAACAAGCACGATTGTTAACTTTACACGCTGCTCACAAGATGGATCAAGGGGGATCCAAAGAAGCCAGAAAAGAAATTGCAATGATAAAAGTCGTAGCACCGACAGTTTCACTAAACGCAATTGATCGTGCTATACAAATTCACGGTGGGGGAGGAGTATCTCAAGACTTTCCACTTGCAGAACATTGGGCAAATGCTAGGACGTTAAGAATATTAGATGGACCTGACCAAGTTCATTTAAGAGATGTCGCTCGATTAGAATTACGTGAACAATTAAGATAATGCATTTTACGAAAGGGGGTTAGAGAATGAACACATGGCAAGTTACTAAATTGGGAGAACCAAGTGAAGCTTTAGAAATGAAGAGTTTAGAAATAGACTCACTTAAACCTGGCGAGGTACTCGTAAATGTGAAAGCGTTCTCATTAAATTTCTTTGACATATTACAGTGTCAAGGAAACTATCAAGAAAAGCCTGAACTTCCATTTACTCCTGGAGCGGAAGCGGCGGGCATTGTAGAAGAAGTTACCTCCTCCTCATCTTTTGAAGTAGGAGATCGGGTACTAATTACTCCTCAGCTTCCAAATGGAGGTTTTTCGAAACACGTCGTAGTGAAGGAAGAAGATGTATTCCCAATTTCAAAACAGTTATCTTATTCAAAAGCGGCGGCTATGTTTATTACTTATCACACTGCCTATTACGCGCTAAAAAACAGAGCACAGTTAATGGCAAATGAAACAATTTTAGTCCATGCCGGTTCTGGTGGGGTAGGTTCTGCAGCAATTCAAATTGCTAAGGCGATGGGAGCAAAAGTTATAGCAACGGCTGGTGGGGAGGAGAAGACGAAAATTTGTTCTGATTTAGGAGCTGACTATGTCATTAACTATCGTGAACAAGCTTTTGAGAAGATTGTAAAAGAGCTAACAGATCATAAAGGCACAGATGTTATTTTTGATCCAGTTGGTGGAGATGTGTTCCATAAGTCTCGAAAATGCATAAATTTCTCAGGTAGGATTCTCCTCATAGGATTTGCAGGCGGAGATATGCAAGAAGCTCCGATGAATCACGCACTAATCAAAAACTATTCTATAGTAGGTGTGCATTTTGGTTACTACCGAAAGCTTTTCCCAGAAGAAGTTAGAAAGGCCCATCAAGAATTAATGCAATTGCTAGATCAGGAATTGCTTGACCCATTAATTTATCATGCCTTTCATTTTGAAGAAGTACCAGAGGCGTTAGAACAACTTCAAACACGTAAAACTTGGGGAAAGGTAGTAGTTGAACCATAAAAAAGCTAGGAGGGGGGATGTCGATGGAAGAACTTGTGCACCAAGAGGTAAAAAATCAGATTGCTTGGGTAACTCTACAACGACCAAATAAATTGAATGCTTTATCAAAAGAGCTCGTTGATCAATTATACGATCAATTGGTTATTGCGGAGGAGAATCCAGAAGTGAAAGTTATTGTGATAAAAGGCAGTGGCAAATCCTTCTGTGCTGGTGGAGATATCGAATCAATGAGCCAAATAGAATCTACAGTTGACGCAGCAAAATGGATTGATTCCGTTTCCCAACTTACTACGACTATTCGCACCATAAAAAAGTATGTTGTTGCCGCGGTTAATGGATATGCTGCTGGTGCTGGATTTAGTCTTGCTCTTGCATGTGACTTTATTGTCGCTGATAGAGATGCGAAATTTGCAATTAGCTTTACAAACATTGGTTTAATACCAGACTTAGGGTTAATGAAAAGCCTTTCATCTAGAATATCCATGCCACTTTTAAAAGAATGGGTATCTAAAGGTGCTATCATCTCAGCAAAGGATGCGCAAAATTATAGTGTTATTAACAAGGTTGTAGATGAATTAGATGAAGGTGTGGAACAGTTTGTTTCGTTTATAATTCATGGACCTTCTGTAGCTAATCGTTATGTGAAGGAAATCATTAATTCTCTATACGAGCAAAGCTTTGAAGAAGTAAGAGAAAAAGAGAATGTTACACAAGCCTTATTGTTACAAACAACAGATCATGAAGAAGGTGTTCAGGCATTTATAGAAAAAAGAAGCCCAAAATTTAAGGGAAGATAGTGTTGATCGATCTATTAAAATAATTATCCTTTAGGAGGAAATAAGATGAGTAAAGGAAAGTTTAGTCTCTTAATTATTGCAGTATCTATGCTAGCGGTTGTTATGGTGGCCTGCGGAGATAGTGATAGTGGTGAGGAAGAAACAATTGAGTTACGTGCTGCAACTGGCTTGAGTGCCCAACATGCTTGGTGGGACGCAACGATGGTACCTTGGATGGAACAGGTAGAAGAATTAACGGATGGACAAGTTCAATTTGAAACATTCACTGGTGGTGAACTTGTAGATGTGCCGGATGAAGCAGAGGCAACGCTTGATGGCACAATTGATGTTGGTTTAATTCTTCCTATTTATGAACCTGATCAATATCCAATGGCGGAAGTTACCATGCTTCCATTAGCTGATTCTGATACGTTAGTTGCTACAAGAGCATGGGATCGTCTATTAACAGAAGATATCGATTTAGGTGATGGGGAAACATATTATGATATGCAGTTTTCTGATTTTAAATTATTCCCAACATCAACAACACAAGAGTACTCTATTTCCACAACAGGTCATGCTTTTGAAACAGTGGATGACGTAGAGGGAACTTCTTTACGTACACCGTCAAGAATTCACGAGCTATATTCAGATAAAACTGGAATTAATAGTGTAACGATGCCAGCAGTGGAAATGTATGATGCTCTAAGCCGTGGATCTTTTGAAGGAAGTTACTACAGTATTGCTGACTGGTCAGGTTATGGCTTTCAAGATTTATTTGAATACACATTAACAGGAATCAACTTTGGTCATTTTAATGCATTTATAGGAATGAACCAGGATACGTGGGAAGACCTCCCAGAAAATGTTCAAGAAGCTATGACAGAAGCTTACGAAGACGTATTAATATCTGGTGGGGAAGAATGGTTGGATCGTGCAGATGAGATGGTAGAGTATAACGAAAGTGAAGGCGGAGAATTTGTGGAGTTTGATTCGCTAGATCAAGAAGTACAAGATCATTTTAATGAAGGAATCGAAGAAACATGGTTAGAATATGCAGAATTGCTTGAAGAACAAGGGTTACCTGGTACAGAGCTAATTAAAGTATGGAGAGATTTAATTATCGAAGAAGGCGGAGACGTTCCAGAAGCTCTGAAGGATTTGGAATAGAGTCAAATAGTTACTTGAAAATTTAAAATACATGTGAATCGCGGGACTTTTTGACAGTTGTCCCGCGTCTCACATCTATTTACATAATAAAAATAGAATTGGGAGGGGTAATCGTGGATAATACAGTGATTATAGCAATTGTTCTAATCATGGTAATCGGCTTATTGATTTCAGGTTTGTATATACATTCCGTCCTTTTTGCAACAGGACTCATTGGATTACTGTTACTAGAAGGTTTCGACTATTTACCAGGATTAATTGGTAATGAACCATTTAGACGTGTAGCAAGTTACACTTTAACAACTATTCCTCTGTTTGTACTTATGGCGCAATTTATATTGCAATCAGGCATTGTCAAAGACATATTTTATATGGTGCATAAGGCAGCGAAAGGGAAAAATAGTTTCCTTGGTATTATGACCTTGTCCATTGGTGGCGTCTTAGGTGCAGTTTCAGGTTCTGGTACGGCAACTTCGGCTTCACTAGGACAAGTAGCGATTCCAGAGTTAAGAAAACATGGGTATAGTGGTAGATTAGCTGGTGCAATTGCTGCAGCAGGTGGCTCATTATCAGGCATTATCCCTCCGAGTATTATTTTAATTTTATATGGAGTTGCAACAGAAACTCCTGTAGGTGATCTTTTTATAGGAGCAATTATTCCAGGAATTTTAGTGTTAATCGTATTTATAACTGTCATGCTATTCTTTTTCCAAATGGAAAAGCGCAAGAATGCAAAAAATGATGTAACAGAAGAGATCGAAGATGAAAGTGTTGTTGAAACTCTAAGTGTATCGCGATTAATTGTTGTTAGCATCGCGGCTACAACTATTATGTTGGTGATTTTTGGAGGTATTTATTCAGGACTATTTACTCCTACTGAAGCAGGTGGGGTTGGAGCGTTTGTTGGGTTCTTGGCTGCATTAGTATTAGGAAAGGTAAACTTTAAATTTTTACAAGTATCTTTAGTAGAAACAATTAAGCTAACAGGAATGGTAATGCTGATTATGATTGGCGCACAGATCTTTGGCCGATTCGTTTCTCTATCCTTATTGCCACGTAAATTGATTGATTTGTTAGAACCAATCATGGAAAATCCAGCGATTGTTCTAATTATCATTTCAGTTGTGTTATTCGTAATGTTTATGTTTATTGAGGGCGCAGCAGTTATTCTGATGTCCATTCCAGTACTAATGCCTATTATGGTAGAACTTCAAGTAGATTTATTATGGTTTGGAGTTTTTGTCGGAATTATTTGTACAATCGGACTAATCACTCCCCCAGTAGGTTTGAGTGTGTATGCAGTTTCGGGGATCAGTAAAATTAGATCTGAAGCAATCTTTAAAGTATGTATGGTGTTTGCAATAGCAGCTTTAGTAGTTGTTTGTGGATTAATGATTTTATTCCCAGAAATTGCAACATTCTTGCCTAATTCGATGAATTAAATAATAGAAGAGAGGGTGAATAACATGAATGGAGTAATCAAAGCATATGGAGCATTTGAAAAAGTTAAATTAGTAGGTGTTTGGATCAGCGGAATCAGCTTGTTTGGTATGATGCTGTTCATTGTAATGGACGTTATTTTACGAAATGTATTTAGTGCGTCACTCAGTGGTGGGTTTGAAATGGTTCAAAATTATTTTATGACTTTAACAGTTTTTCCTGCTCTTGCTTATGTTTATGCCTCAGGAGTTCTTCCGAAGATGGACTTGCTTATGGTTAAACTAACAAACTCTTCTAAGAAAATGTTGATTTATGGAATGGTTTTGTTGGAGATATTGGTTTTAGGGATTATGTTTTATTTCACCATTTTATACGCACTAGACGGTTTAGAAAGAGGGATGTCATTTCCTGCTGCCGGTACATTATACCCTATCTATCCGCTTCTATTTTTAGTACCTCTTGCGTTTGCAATGGTGATTATAGAAAACATCTTTATTATTATTAGAAACCTAAAAGTCGAAAAAGCTTCTCTGTTATTCAAGGATGAAGAAGAACAAGATATTGGGGAATAAAGAGGGTGTAAATTTAAATGAATAAAATTCATGTCATCACACAAAAAGAATTAGTAGAACCTGATCGGTTAAAAGAGGCTACTGTAGTTGTTATTGATGTTTTTTTGGCAACATCGACTATTACATTCTTATTAAATCAAAATTATCATCCAGTAATTGCAACGGAGAACGCTCCTAATGCCTCAACAATTGCTGGTCAAATGGATATAGATAGTTTGCTCTTAGGTGAAAACAATGGTAATGAGATTCCGGGCTTTTTGTTTCCGGACCCAAGATTAATAGAAACTGTACAACAGTCAAAACCTGCTATTATTTGTTCAACGAATGGAACAAGAGCAATCGAAGCAGCAAAAAAAGCAAAGCATTTATATATTTCCTCCATTACAAATGGCCATTTAGTTGCGGAACAATTAAGAAAACATGTAAACGAAGGACCTATTGTGTTGATTTGTTCCGGCAATGGTGGAGGGTTTTCGTTAGAAGACTTTATTGGAGCTGGTCATATCATTGATCGGTTATTAAAAAAGGAGTCTTTTGTTCGCACAGATGCAGCAAAGCTTGCCCAAAAAGCATTTTTAGATAGTGAAAAGCAAGGGTTTCATGACTTATATGACGTAGACACACGTCACTTTTTGAAGCAACTAAATTATCTAGAGACGGTTGATTATGTAATCGACCATTTTGAAAACGTTTCTGTATTGCCTTGGTATAAGAATGGTGAAATAGTAGATTTATTTAAAGTGACTGGAGGTGGGCAACATGAATAATTCTGTAGAGTTAGAAGTGAACAATTATATTGGAACTATTTTTCTCAATCATCAACCTCTGAACGTACTTACAGGAGATTTTTTAGAAGAAATTAGTAGAAAAGTTGATGAAGTGCAAAGGGATAGACAAATAAGAGTTCTGCTGGTGAAATCTAAATCTAAAAAAGCTTTCATTGCTGGTGCAGATATTTCAAGTTTTCCAGAAATTAATAGAGAAATTGGCCAGGAGCTGGTCGATACTGGTAAAAAGGTGTTTAATAAAATTGAACAGCTTGATGTTCCAGTAATTGCAGTAATTGATGGGGTAGCATTAGGCGGTGGCTTAGAATTAGCTTTAGCATGTGATCTTAGAATTGCTAGTAGCTCGAGTAAATTAGGTTTACCTGAAACGGGGCTTGGAGTGTTTCCAGGTTATGGAGGCACACAACGACTTCCACGTTATGTTGGGTTAGGAAAAGCGAAAGAAATGATATTCACTGGTTCCACTTTGAGTGCGGAGGATGCAGAGAAAATAGGCTTAGTAGAACATGTTGCTCAGTCTAGTGAAGATTTAGATACTCTATCTCATTCCCTTGCATTAAAAATATCAGAAAAAGCACCACTAGCCATTTCTAAATCAAAACAAGTAATAAATAGTGGCTATGATTTATCTTTAGCAGAGGGTCAACGACTAGAGACGAAGTTATTCGGAGATATTGCCGAAAGTGATGATCTTAAAGAAGGAGTCCAAGCATTTAATGAGAAGCGGTCTGCTAATTTTAAAGGAGAGTAAAGGAGGGGCATTGTGTCTATAGAGAACTATGTTGATGAAGAATATATTGATTGGACGTTAGTTAGAACATTTATACGAACAAACCTATCCAACATACCTGACGAGGAGATTTACGTAAAAAAATTCTCAGAGGGATATTCCAATATGACTTACCAGCTAGCTATAGGTAACTGGGAAGGTGTATTGAGAAGACCTCCATTTGGTGAGATCCCGCCTAAAGCACATGATATGGAAAGAGAACATCATTTATTAGAAAAAGTTAATCGTGCTTTTCCGCTTGCGCCGAAACCTTATTTGTTTTCTGAAGGTGGAGAAATGATGGATAAGCATTTTTATATTATGGAAAAAAAGCCAGGGATTGTCCTTGATCAATCTATACCAGCATTTTATGGGACTTCCGAAAAAGTGGGTCCAGTTGTATCCGATCAGGTAATTCAAACGCTGGTGGATATGCAATCAGTTAATGGGAAACAACCAGATCTGCAAGGAATAGGAAAACCAGAAGGATACCTAGAAAGACAGGTCAATGGCTGGATAAAGCGATTAAATCGTTCCAAGACAGAAGATATTAATGAAGTGAAAGAGTTGGAAAAGTGGCTAGTAGATCATATGCCAGTTTCTCAAAATCCAACAATCGTGCATAATGACTTTAAATTGAATAATATATTGTTTGATGAACATGAGGTAGGAAAGGTGAATGGAGTGATAGATTGGGAGTTATCAACAATAGGTGATCCAATGACAGATGTAGGCGCTTCTGTATGTTATTGGGGTGGGAAAGATGACCCTGACTTAGGTATAAACATTATTACAGATCAGCCTGGATTTTACTCAAGAAGAGAATTTATTGAATCCTATGCAAATAAAAGTGGAAGAGATCTATCACAAGTTGATTACTACGTTGCATTTGGCTTTTATAAGTTAGCGGGCATTCTTCAACAAATCTATTATCGTTACTCGATTGGTGAATTACCAGACGAAAGATTTAAAAACATGAATAAATCAGTGAATAATTTGCTAGAAATGGCTGAGTTGGCCAAGCAAAAGAGATTATTATAATAGTGAAGTTAAAAGGAGGAAGGTTTCATGCAAGATATTTATGTAATAGACGGGGCTAGAACGGCATTTACCGCCTTTGGGGGTTCGCTTTCAGAAACAGATGCTGTAAAACTAGGAACTACAACGGCAAAAGAGGCTCTGAGCCGAGCTAAAGTGCCTGCGAGTGCCATTGATCACGTTATCTATGGAAATGTAATTCATACTGGAAAAAATGCTGCCTACTTAGCAAGACATATAGGTTTATATAGTGATGTTCCTCAAGAAGTTCCGGCATTAACCCTAAACCGACTATGCGGTTCAGGTCTACAGTCCGTTGTAACTGCAGCTCAACATATTTTATTAAATGAAGCGGATATCATTTTAGCCGGTGGTGCAGAAAATATGTCTCAAGCACCATTTTCAAACTTTAAAAATCGATTTAAGGGTGTAAAAATGGGCGAACTTTCTTTTGTTGATATGCTTCAAGCAACCTTAACCGATCAATATACCGGTAATGGGATGGGGATGACGGCGGAGAAGTTGGCTGAAATTCATCATATCACTCGTCAAGAACAAGATGATTATGCTATATCCTCACACCAACGTGCTTCAGAAGCGATAGCAAAAGGGTATTTTCAAGAAGAAATAACGCCTGTGGAAGTGAAAACTCGTAAAGGTAACACACAAGTAGAATTGGATGAACATGTGAAGGCAGAATCCACGAGTACGATTTTAGCAAAATTAAAACCTGTATTTAAATCAGATGGTTCTGTGACAGCTGCAAATTCATCAGGTATTAATGATGGAGCGGCAAGTCTTGTAGTGGCTGGGGAAAATGCTGTAAATGAAAAAGGTTTACAGCCATTAGTTAAAATTAATTCTTGGAGTGTCCAAGGTGTCGATCCAACTGTGATGGGAATTGGTCCGGTTCCTGCTATAAAAGACGCTTTAAGCAAAGCAAATTTAACAATAGAAGATATGGATCTTGTGGAAGTAAATGAAGCATTTGCGGCTCAGTACCTTGCAGTAGAAAAGGAGTTAGGATTAGATCGGGAGAAGACGAACGTAAATGGGGGTGCCATTGCACTAGGTCACCCAGTAGGGGCTAGTGGCGCACGTATTTTATTAAGTACTTCTTACGAATTAAAAAGAAGAGAAGGTAAGTATGCTGTTGTAAGCTTATGTATCGGTGGCGGTCAAGGAATCGCGATGGTGATAGAGAATGTCTAATTTCCCTGTCATTGTTGCACCGATGTTTTTGGTTTCAACACCTTCGATGACTATAGAAGCATCCAAAAATGGTGCGATTGGTTCGTTTCCTTTATTAAATGCAAGACCAATAGAAACTTGCGCAGACTGGTTAAAAGAAGTCTCAGAAGCTTTGCCGAATCAGGATTGGGCAGTGAATTTAATCGCCCATAAAAAATCAAACATACGGTATGATGAAGATTTAAATTTGGTACAAACATATCAACCACCAATCGTGATCACTTCCCTTGGAAGTCCCAAAGAGGCGATTGAGGTTGTACATGGGTACGGTGGAAAAATATATTCTGATGTAGCCACTGTGAAACACGCAAAAAAAGCAGCTTCTGCTGGAGTAGACGGATTAATATTAGTATGTGCTGGGGCTGGCGGGCATGGGGGGACCCTTAATCCATTCGCATTCATAGCAGCGGTAAAAGAATTTTATGATGGAACGATTATACTATCAGGGAGTATTTCCACTGGTTACGATGTGTTAGCTGCAAAGGCAATGGGTGCAGATTATGCCTATATTGGAACAAGGTTTATTGCCTCAAACGAAAGTAGTGCCCAAGATGATTATAAGCAAATGGTAATAGACTCTACCATAGAAGATGTTCTTTATACAGATTCCTTTAGTGGAGTGCACGCGAACATTTTAATACCTAGTCTGTTAAAAGAAAACATCGACCCAGATACATTAACGTCGAAAAATGAAGTGGATTTATCCCATTTGGTCGATGTAAAAGCTTGGAAAGATATTTGGTCTGCAGGCCATGGTGTAACTGCAGTTCACCTTAAACAATCTACAAAAGAGATTCTAGAAAAGTTAAAACTGGAGTACCGTGAAGGGGCTGAGAAGCTTGTTCGAAACAATTGACTATGAGCTTTCTAGAAATGTTTTAACAATTACGTTAAATAGGCCGGAAGCCATGAATACCTATACGTATCAAATGAATGAAGAGTTAAAGGCAGCTTTTAAACAAGCAGAAACCGATGATGAAGTTCGCGTAATTATAGTTACAGGAGCTGGAAGAGCATTTTGTGCTGGAATGGATTTAGAGAGTGGGGAAGAAACATTTCAAACAGCGGAAGATGAGGACGAATTTCGTGATATAGGTGGACAGGTTAGTCTTCAATTGTTTGAAAGTTCCAAGCCTATCATTGCAGCTATTAATGGACCTGCAGTCGGGATCGGATTGACTATGACACTTCCGATGGATTTGCGTATTGTTAAAAAAGATACGAAAATCGGCTTTGTTTTTGCGAGACGTGGTATTGGACCTGAAGCAGCATCTGGTTGGTTCTTACCGAGAATTGTTTCAATGGGAAAGGCATTAGAGTGGATGTTAACTGGAAGAATGATTCCAACAAAAGAAGCTTTAGAATCTGGACTAGTATTATATGAAGAAGAAGACCCTTTAGGTAAATCGAAAGAAATTGCAGAAGACATTGTTACAAATACAGCTGCTACTTCTAATAGTTTTGCGAAGAAACTTCTTTGGGGGATGCTCGAGGAAAATCACCCAGAGAATTCTCATTTAATCGAGTCGAAATTTTTATACTGGGCAAGTAGAAATCGTGATGCGAAGGAAGGAATTGAATCATTTGTAGAGAAAAGGTCACCAATATTCCCACTAAAACATTCAGATCTACCAAATTTCTTTTCAAATGGAACAGAAGGGGACAGATGATTTTTAATAATAAATAAAGATTGGAGAGAATCGACATGAAAATAGGTGTATTAGGTTCTGGAATTATGGGCAACGGTATTGCTCAAGTATTTGCATTGAATGGTTATGAAGTATCCCTTGTTGATGTCGATGAATCCGCTCTGCAACGAGCAAAAGAAACGATGACAAAAAGTATCGAAAAAATACTACAAAAACAAGGTAGTGACCAGACAAGTGAAGATATACTTCCTAACGTTACATTTTCTACAAATCAATCTGCATTTAAAGAAAATGATTTAATAGTGGAAGCTATTGTTGAAAATATTGAGGTTAAAAAGAAGGTGTTTGCAGAACTAGAATCGACATGTGATAGAAAAACGGTAATAGCTACAAACACTTCCAGTTTATCAATAACTGAAATTGCTTCAGATTTAGATTATCCTGAAAGAGTTTGTGGAATGCATTTCTTTAATCCTGTACCGGTTATGAAACTAGTAGAAGTGGTAGAAGGGGAACAAACATCAAAAGAAACTATAGAAAAAGTCGAAGGGTTGGCACAATCAATCCAGAAAACACATATTTCCGTTAGTGATGCCCCTTTATTTGTAGTTAATCGAATCTTAGTTCCAATGATCTCAGAAGCAATATTTGTTTATGATGAAGGCATTGCAAGTAAAGAAGACATTGATCAAGGTATGATGCTAGGTGCCAATCACCCTATCGGACCTTTGAAATTGGCAGATTTGATTGGACTAGACACATTACTATACGTGCAACGAACATTGTTAAATGAAACTGGCGACCCAAAGTACCGTATCCCGCAATCATTGAAAAAACTAGTACGTGCAGGTCATTACGGCCGTAAAAGTGGAAAAGGCTTTTATCAATATTAGGATTATCTCAAAACCTCCTTATAATAATAAGGAGGTTTTGTTAATGGGAGTATAGAATCAGAAAATGGGAGTATAGAAACGAATAATGGGATTATAGAATCGAAAAACGGTCCTATAGAATCAAATAACGGGACTATAGAATCCAAGCTAGCGAGACAAAACGCTTCTTGTCATGAGTATCTATTTCACACAATCATGTATTGTGGTAAAATGAAAATTAATTCGCAATACGAAATATTAAGGGAGATTACATAAATGGCAACAGTTCAGACAACGAATCAGATTACTGGAAAACGGAAATGGTGGGCGCTTGCAACTGTAATGATGACAATGTTTTTTGCATCGATGAACCAGACTGTTGTGTCTACTGCTATACCTACTATCGTTAGTGACTTGAGCGGTTTTGAATACTATGCTTGGTTATTTAGTGCTTTTATGATTACTTCTGCCATTAGTATTCCGATTTACGGGAAACTATCAGATGTATATGGTAGAAGACCGTTTTATTTATTTGGTCTAATTGTGTTTGCAATAGGTTCAATTATTGCTGGATTTGCTGATTCCATGATGATGTTGATTATTGCCCGGGCAATACAAGGTATTGGCGCTGGAGCGATGATGACTATGCCAAACGCTACTATTGGAGATATTTTTAATCCGAAAGAGCGAGGGAAGTGGATGGGAGTGCTAGGTATTGTTTTTGGTGTATCTAGTATTATCGGTCCAACTCTTGGTGGATTTATTACGCAACAGTTTGGCTGGGAGTGGGTGTTTTTTGTTAATTTACCTTTCGCTGTACTAGCAATCATTGGTGTTTGGTTTACCCTTCCTAAAGTAAAAACAGGTGAAGAAGTGAAGGTGGACTGGAAAGGGTCATTACTACTTGTAGCAGGTTTGTTACCAATTATGGTTGGTCTGACTTGGGTTGGGGATGAATTTACTTTTACAGATACTAGAGTAGTCAGCGTGTTCATTACTGGTCTACTTGTTTTAGCTATATTCGTCTTATTCGAAAGATCTCAAAAAGATGCAATCATAGAAATGTCATTTTTTAAAAATAGAATATTTTCTATTACAGTAATCCTAGCATTGTTTGTAACTATGGCTATGTTTGGGACGATCATGTTCTTGCCACTATATATTCAGGGTGTAGTTGGGTTATCAGTCCAACAAAGTGGAATGGTAATGACTCCACTCATGTTAAGTTTTATAATAGGAGCAACGGTTGCAGGGCAGCTAATGTCTCGTACAGGGAAATACAAAATTCTTGCGTTAATTGGTGCTGCTTTTATGTTAATTGGGTTGTTTTTATTTAACCAAATGAGTGTTGATACAAGCTTTGTAACGGTGATGATTAATATGACTATATTTGGAGTAGGGATTGGTTCTCTAATGCCTATTATGAATGTTTCCGTTCAAAATGCTTTTCCATACAAACAGATGGGTGCAGTTAATGCTAACCTGCAATTCTCTCGTTCACTTGCTGGCGTGATTGCCGCACCAGTATTTGGAGCAATATTGAACGCTGGATTTATAAACAAATTTCAAGAGGTTCAACCAAGTGGATTTGAAGAGTTGAGTGACTCAGCGCAAAGTGAAATTTTAGAAATGGAACCTCAACAATTAATTACAAGTGAAGCACAGGCAAGTGTGGAACAATCATTTTTGGAGATGGGGGATGGGGCAAGTGCTCTATATGAGGAATGGTTAAATGCCATTCAACTATCCCTATCAAGTGGAATTAGTGCGCTATTTTTAGTAGGGCTCCTATTCGCTATATTAACGTTTATTTGTGTATTATTTTTACCAGAATATGACCTCCAGGAAGATGAGTATTATGAGGAAGAGAATCAATAACTTAAAAGATAAAGGTGGATGAACATGTTAATTTTAAAAAATGTAAGTGGACATGATGGGTTAGGAAATCGTATGGAAAATCAATCGATCGTTATACAGGACGGGAATTTTAAACAAGTAAATAAGGAGGTTATTTTGTCAGATGAAGCGGATACGATTGATTTACAGGGGAAGGTAATCACTCCTGGGTTAATTGATGTTCATACTCACTTAGGGGTATTTGAAGAAGGGAATGGACCAGCCGGACATGACTTTAATGAAACCAGTAGCGCCAGCACACCACAAGTTCGTGCCCTAGATGGGATTAACCCATTTGATATTGGATTTGAAGATGCAAGACAAGCTGGTATTACTACAGCACAAATATTGCCAGGTAGTGCGAATGTTATTGGCGGTGAAATGGTCATTGTAAAAACAGTTGGTAAAGTAGCAGACGAAATGGTTGTTAAAGAGCCATCTGGTTTAAAGGCAGCTACTGGTGAAAATCCAAAACGATTCCATGGTGGACAAGGGAAGTTACCAACAACGCGTATGGGAGTAGCTGGTATACTTCGCGATAAGTTATATGAAGCAAAGTCTTATGTGAAAAAACAAGAAAATGGAGATACTGATTTTAATTTAGAACTTGAAAACATCGTTAAAGTAATTAGAAAAGAAATCCCTCTTCGTGTCCATGCACACCGGGCAGAGGATATTGCCACGGTCTTACGTATTAAGAGAGAGTTTGATATAGAATTAACAATCGAGCACGGTACGGAAGGGCATTTAATGCCAGAATTTATTGCAGAACACGAAGTAAGTGTTGCGGTAGGCCCTACGTTAAGCGCAAGGTCAAAAGTTGAACTGAAAAACAAAGGTTGGGAAACGTTATCAGTGTATGCGAAGCATCAAATTCCATTCGCGATCACCACTGACCATCCGGTTGTACCAATAGAACATTTGATGACAAGTGCAATAATGGGTGTAAAACATGGTTTGACAGAAGATCAAGCATTGCAAGCTCTTACTTCAAAAGCTGCTGCACATATAGGGCTTGAGGATCGTCTTGGAAGCATTGAGATTGGAAAAGATGCTGATTTTGTTATTTGGGACCAAGATCCATTTGATTTAAGAAGTAATGTGGAAGCGACTTATATTAACGGAAAAATGGTATACAGTAATAAGTGAGAAAAAGAGCGTGAGGTAAGGGAGTGAGACCTGAAAGTTAGTTGTTCATCTAACTTTTGTGGTGTAGCCCCGGATCTCTCGCTCTTTTTATTATGTTCATCTGCTAAAGCATTATTCTGTATCAGTCGGGCGTTCTAAATAAATGGGATTGGAGAGAGTGGCATAGTTTGGTCCAGATAATCTTGCTACTGGTTTTAAGGATGTGCTGTCAATTTTATAAGGTGGAATTTCGATCTTTTCATCAATATGGTACTTTAAAACTTTGCCTATAAGTAAATCATTCGAATAAGTTCCGTTTTCTCCTAAAGGAATAGCATCATATAGCTCACATTCCATACGTACCTTACATTCCTTGATTCCGTGTACTTTTACGAGATCACTAGGTACCTGTGTAAGGTTTGCTTTTTCTATTTCACTAATTTCATCTCGGTATGGTGCAGCTGTTTGATTCATTTTTTCTAGAATAGATTCATCTACAATATGCACTACAAAAGACTTTTGTTTCATAGCATTTAATGCTGTGTGTTTCTTCATTTCCCCATCAATTCTTCCTACTGAAATGGCTACGAGCGGTGGTTCTGCACTAATCACGTTATAAAAACTATAAGGTGCTGCGTTTACTACACCATTTTCATTCACAGAAGTGACTAGGGCTATAGGACGTGGGATGACAACTCCACTTAAAAGTTTGTAGTTCTCTTGTTTTGTTAATTGGTTTGGATCAATTCCTTTCATTTAGCATCCTCCTTTACTTCATATATAATAATATCAGAAGATAAGAAAAATTAATAAATACTTGCAAAAAAATAATCTTATAGGAGGAAAATGATGCGTGCGATTGTACATGAAAAAAAATCTGGTTTAGAAGGTCTGAATTATAGGGAGATCGAAGAACCGAATATGGAAGATTATCAAGTAAAAGTTTCTATCAAGTATGTTGGGTTAAATCGTAGAGATCTTGCAGTAACAACTAGACATGATCCCAAGGACGGCCCATTAATCATTGGATCTGATGCTTCAGGAGTTATTCAAGAAGTTGGAACTAAAGTGCAGAAGTGGAATGTTGGAGATGAGGTTATTATTCATCCGGGAACAGGTTGGGATGAAAACAGTGACGCTCCTCCAGAGGGTTTTCAAATTACAGGCTTCCCAGATCACGGTACATTTTCAGATTATATGGTTGTAAATGAAAATGATTTATCTAAAAAACCTAAGCATCTTTCTTTGGAGGAAGCTTCCGTATTAGCTTTAGCTGGATTAACTGCCTACAGAGCATTATTTACACGCGGAAGTTTAAAAGCCGAAGACACTGTAATGCTTCCTGGCATAGGAAGTGGCGTCCTGACTTTTATGTTGAAGTACGCAAAATCAGTAGGTTCTAGAGTTGTTGTTACTTCTAGACATCAACACAAATTAGAACAGGCTAAAGAACTTGGAGCAGATATAGCAATTGCTACAGAGTCAGATTGGAACGAGGAATTGAAAAACGAGAACGTAGATTTATTAATTGAAAGTGTTGGGAAGGCTACTTTTAACAAATCATTAGGAATCATTCGTAAAGGTGGAACAATTGTTACTTTCGGAGCTACTACGGAAGACATAGTGGAAATAGATATTCGGAAATTCTTCTATGGTCAATTCAATTTACTAGGTTCCACAATGGGAAGTAATGAAGAATTAGCAGAAATGATTTCTTTTATTGAGACGCATAATATCAAGCCTGAATTGGATCGTACTTATGATGCAAGTAATTTTCAGGATGCTATTAATTATTTTAAGGATAGTGATCAGTTCGGGAAGATCGCCATTAAGATGTAATTAGTTCTGACACTTTACGTGTGTTAAAACGTCTATTATTTAAAGGAGGAAATTATAATGTATAAGCGATTGTTAACATTATTTCTAATTTTATTCCTCACGACGTTAGTAGGGTGTGGTACTACATCTGGTTCAGGTCCTAATGAGGAAACGAACTTTTTTGATGGTTATGTTTATGAGGTAAAGGAAAATGAATTCTTAGTTACCGAAAATCGAGTGGATGAAAAGGATGATATGGATTTAGAATCAGGGTTTGCTGAAAGAGCTGGGAATGCGATTTACTTTGATGCTTCGGAAATCGGGATATCTCAGCTTGAGGGATTGAAATTTGGAGATTACATTCGTGTAGAACATGATGCTGTCGCTGAGTCTTATCCCGGTCAAAGTAAAGCATATTCTATTGAAGAGTTAGATGAGGACGATGAATAATGCGAATTTTAATTGCACCAGATTCTTATAAAGAATGTTTAACAGCAAAAGAAGTATCTGAAGTAATGTATAAAGCATGTGATTCAGTTTTAACTGAATCTACCATTAAGCAAATGCCTATGGCTGATGGAGGAGAAGGCTCGCTTGAAGCCTATTTACATGCTGTGAATGGAAAAAAGAATCAAATAAGGGTAACAGGAGCGTATGGTCAACAAATAGACGCTTTTTACGGACTCAGTGAAGACGGTCAGGAAGCTTTTATAGAAATTGCTGAAATCGTAGGGTTACAACAGGTTCCAATTAATGAAAGATCTCCTTTGCAATCGACTACGTATGGAGTGGGAGAAATGCTTAACCACATCCTCCATATTGGAGTCAAGAGAGTAACGTTAGGACTTGGAGGTAGTGCAACAAATGACGCTGGAGTAGGCATGCTTCAGGCACTTGGAGTTCAATTTAAGCTTTCAACCAATCACTTGAGTGGAAAATCTGTATTAAGAACAAAAGACTTATTAAATGTACAAGAAGTTGACTTTTCTACTTTAAATTCAAAGATTAACGAACTTAATATTACCGTAGCAACTGATGTGGATAATCGTTTAACTGGTGAAACCGGTGCTACTTTTGTATTTGGAAGACAGAAAGGGTTACAAGAAAAGGAACTGCAGTCGATAGACAAAGCTATTCGCGCATTTGCAAATAAAATAGAAACGAGTATAGGTAAGGATTACGCTCTCGAAGATGGGGCAGGAGCTGCTGGTGGATTAGGCTTTGCTTTACAAGTGATTGACGGAAATATTGAAAATGGAGCTTCTGCAATATCTAAAATAAGTAACCTAGAAGCAGAATTAAAGAAAGCAGATTTAGTCATTACAGGGGAAGGGAAGAGTGATCACCAAACTCTTTTCGGAAAAGCCCCTTATTATGTAGCGAAGTTAGCAAAAAAATATAATATTCCAGTAATTTTACTTTCAGGTAGTATTGATGATGATTCGTTAGACTTAAATCAATACTTTGATGGAGTCTTTTCCATCTGTCAGGGCCCGATCTCATTTGAAGAGAGTCAGCTGCACGCCAAGCAATTGATTGAAAAGCAATTGAAGCGAATAGTAACTTTTTACACACGACTCACATAACCCATTCTTCCTTCTTTTTCGATTATAGGAGGGAGGGGGGATGGTTATATGGGGATTTGGATACAAGATGCAGGGCATGGTGGAGCGGATCCTGGGGCCGTTTATGACGGGGTACAGGAAAAGGATTGGACGTTAGAAGCGGCTTTATATGTGTATAACAGATTAAGGGAAATAGGGATAGAGACAGCGGTTACGCGTAAAAAAGATATCACCTTACCGAGAAATGAACGAACTTCTATGGTGAAAAGATATTCTCACTGCATATCCCATCATTTTAACGCTGGAAAAGGCAATGGTTTTGAAGCTATTCACAGTATGTATTCCAGTGGAGGTTTTGAACATCATCTGTTAAAGGTATTTCAAAAGGAAGGGTATCCTGTTCGTAGAGTTTTCACTAGATCATTGCCTACTAATATGAAACAAGATTATTATTTTATGCACAGAGAAACGGGTAACTGTCAGGTAACAATTATAGAATATGATTTCTTAGATGGGCCAAACAGAACAAAACTTAAGAATCCTAGTTATCGAAAGAAAATGTATGAATTAGTTGTTAAAGCGATTGCAGACCAAGAAGGAAAAAGTGCTATTCCAATTCATGAAGAAATAAGTACAGAACGATTATATAGAGTTATATGTGGAGCTTATCATAAGCAATCAAATGCTTTGAACCAGGTCAAAAAGTTAAGCAGTGCAGGGTTTGATAGCTTTATAGAAGAAAAAACACTGACTAAAAAGTAGATTCTTACTTTCTAGTCAGTGTTTTTTTATCCTGAAAATATACACTTTAAGAATTGCTTAATTGTAGTACGTCTGTCACTTGTTCAACTTCCCAATTTTCATTTACGTATAAGCCAACCACTTGCATATCAAATCCCCATGTTCGCATACGTTCCATCGATTGGATGATTTGTTTGATTTTTTCTTCTCGATCAACTGGGTTGCCGGCACAGTCATGATGACCTGCAATTGCTAGAACATTAGATCCGTGTCCACGATGAGAAACATTTAATCGGAATTTAATATTTTCTACGAGTTCTAAAGATCCTTCTAGTATTGCCTTGTTCGGTCCAGCTTCGGTGATCATATCTACGTAAGTGACCCCGAATTTTTCTTTTACAAAATTAATAACTGGTTCTTGAGCGCGACCATCCATACAATTAATAGCAGTACCAAAACTTCTAGTATTCACAACATAACCTCCTATCTATCTAGTATTATAGCGAGAAAAGTATGAAGTTGTCACCTATCTAGTGTATGTGAATTAATTCACAAAAAAATCACTTTCTATTAATAATTTGCTCATATTTGATATGCTTGAACTACGCTAAGAAGGGGTACAATATAAGGAGAGATTGATTAGTTTTGAAGGAGGGGGAATAACATGTTATTTGAAGATCCGGTATTTGGGAGTAGAATGTTAACCTTATTAACCCTATCCTTTCACGTCATTTTTGCTACATTAGGTGTCGGTATACCGCTCATGATTATGATTGCTCAATGGGTTGGTATTAAAAAAGACGACTTGCATTACATAATGATGGCAAGACGTTGGGCAAGAGGGTTCGTTGTCTTGGTTGCTGTAGGTGTGGTAACAGGTACAGCAATTGGTTTACAATTAGCACTTTTATGGCCGAATTTCATGGAACTAGCAGGACATGTCATTGCTTTACCTTTATTTATGGAAGTTTTCGCTTTCTTTTTTGAAGCTATATTCTTAGGAATATATTTATATACATGGGATCGATTTGAAAATCAACGAAAGCATTTATTGCTACTAGTACCAGTTGCAATTGGTGCGGCAATGTCCGCATTCTTTATCACTACTGTGAATGGATTTATGAATGCACCTAGCGGATTTGACATTGTAAACGGGCAAATGTCCGGTGTGAATCCTTTAGCAGCTATGTTTAACGTAGCTACTCCTACAAAAGTAGCTCATGTAATCTCTACAGCGTTCATGGCTTCAGCATTTATTTTAGCAGCAGTAGCAGCATTCCAATTAATTCGCGGATCGAATCATGCGTATCACCGAAAAGCATTGCATTTAACGATGAAAATCGGATTGGTTTTTGCTGTAGCTACTGCATTAATCGGTGATTTTTCTGGAAAATATTTAGCGGAGCACCAACCAGAAAAACTAGCAGCAGCAGAGTGGCACTTTGAAACAGAAGCGGAAGCACCACTTGTTCTGTTTGGGTTCGTAGATGATGATCAAAATGTCAGTTATGGATTAGAAATACCTTATGCACTAAGTATCTTATCTCATAATGATCCCTTTGCAGAGGTAACAGGGTTAAATGAATTTCCAGAAGAGGAGAGACCACCTTTATTTATACACTATTTCTTCGACATCATGGTTTCTATTGGAACTGGGTTGATGGCTTTCTCCTTCTTATACTGGTTTGGAACGAGATTCAATTGGAGTTTTGTTCGTGCGAATTGGTTTAGATGGTTAATCGTGTTTAGTGGTCCTCTAGCCATGTTAGGAATTGAGTCTGGTTGGTGGATGGCTGAGTTCGGAAGACAACCTTGGATATTAAGAGGAATTATGACTGTGGATGAAGCAGCGACCCAGAGTGACTACGTCGGCTTGATGTTTGTATTGTTTGCAGGGTTGTATTTCATCTTAGGTGTTGGTGTCGTAGTTGTACTCCGAAAAATGTTTAAAGGAAATGACGTATCTGTTGAGTTAGGCGAACAGGATGGTGATCAACGATGAGTTACGAAATAATAGGAATGGCAGTATTATGGACATTTTTATTTGGGTACGTCATCGTTGCGTCTATTGACTTCGGTGCAGGTTTCTTTAATGCGTATAGTTTGCTAACAGGTAAGCAACACATTCTAACAAAAATTATTCAGCGATATTTGTCTCCGGTGTGGGAAGTCACTAATGTATTTCTTGTGTTTTTCTTTGTTGGAATAATGGGCTTCTTTCCGTCAACAGCTTTTTATTATGGAAGTATACTTTTAATTCCAGTTAGTATCAGTATCATATTATTAGCTATTAGAGGGTCCTATTATGCTTTTGAAACATATGGGGCAAAAGGCCATCGTGGATATGCGTTTATGTATGGAGCAAGTGGATTGTTGCTACCTGCTTCCTTATCTGTTGTTTTAACTATATCTGAAGGTGGATTTGTTTCGATTACTGATTCTGGCCCAGTGCTGGATTTCGTGGCGTTATTTACCAGCCCATTAACTTGGAGCATCGTAATACTAAGTGTGATTGCAGTGATGTATATTTCCTCCGTATTTTTGACATGGTATGCAGATCGTGCTGGCGATTTAGAAGCAACTGAGCTATTAAGAAAGTATGCTTTAATTTGGGCACTACCTACGATTGTTACCGCCAGTGGAATTATATATGAATTACGCTCTCACAACTTTGACCACTATCAATCTTTATTAAATCTGTGGTGGATGTTTGCCATTTCATTTATTTTATTTGTTGGTAGTGTGTGGTTCATATGGAAGAAGAGAAACTATGGCACTGCTTTCTTACTAATGGTTGGACAGTTTGCCTTTGCATTCTATGGATATGGAATTTCTAAATATCCATATCTATTATATCCACATTTGACTGTATTTGACGGGGTAACAAACGACGCAATGGCAATTGCTTTAATAATTGTCTTTGTAGCAGGATTGGCTTTGCTATTGCCTTCGTTATATTTACTCATGCGCCTGTTCTTATTTAACCAGTCTTATATTAAAGGAAAGTAAGGAGAGATGATTATGACCGATTTCATTATTCTATATGCACCTTTAATCGTCTTAGTTGGTGCAATTGGACTTGCATTCTTTGTTGCTTTAAAAGAAAGCGAAGTTGATGATAAGTAAATTAAAAGGTGGCCTTTAAAACAAGGCCACCTTTATTATCTAAATAGATCACTGTATTGCTATATAAAAGATTTGGTTATATTAAATTTGATTCTACTTGTTTCATTTCATAAAATAATCCTCGATTTTGCATTAATGTTTGATAATCTCCAACCTCTATTAGTTTTCCATCTTCCATTACAAGAATCTGATCCATACTTTCTAACCCTGTCAGTTGATGGCTAATTATGATCATCGATGCATTTTCTGCACGTTTCTTAAATAACTTCATAATATTATTAGCATTTTCAGCGTCTAAAGAAACGGTTGGTTCATCTAATAACCATAGAGATGCTTTCTTAGGTAATATCCTTGCAATAGCTAATCGTTGGCGTTCTCCCCCGGATAAATTCATCGCTCGTTCCTCTAATTCATCATTTAAAGTAAGGTATTCTAGACCAACTTTATTTAACACTTCCTGCATCTCATTATCTTGTTCCATATCTCCTAAACGTAAATTATCCTTAATTGTACCTGTTTGGAAGTATTGATCTTGAAGTAACACATTGGTATTATTCCAGATTGACTCTTCAGCTATATCCTTCGCGTTAAAGTTATTTATATAAATAGCCCCTTTATCAGGGTGCTCTAACTGTAGTAATAACTGAAGGATAGTGGATTTACCTGAGCCACTTGCACCTACAATAGCAGTTTTTGTTCCGGGGTTGATTTCAAATGAGATATCTTCTAAAACTGCACGGTCTTCATTAGAGTAAGTAAAATTCACCTGTTCGAAGCGGATTGTTTGAATTGGATGATCTAACTTAACTTTACTCTGAGGCATGTAATTAGTTTGTTCATCAAAGATTCTATTCGCTGACTCTTTGTTTTCTTTTAAATGGTCTGAGAAGTCTGTCATGGCCGTAGTATTTTCGAAAACTGTTAAAGTAATTAACATAAACATCGCTAAAAATACGGGATTTAATTGATCCATACTTACTAATGCTCCGCCGACTAACAAAACAGTCCAAGCTGTAAATAAACTAAAAAATCCATGCATACTGTTATGAGCGAGCTTACTTAATTGTTCTTTTTCTTGTAATGCATGGTAATCTTTACGAATATGCTTTATCTTTTCTTTACGATCATTTAACTGCTGATGGATTTGAAGGTCACGTAATCCAAACAAAACTTCGCCAACTTGAGCATTTAAATCACTTCGTTTTCGTTGCGAGGAGCTATTGTTCTTCTTTCTAAAAATATACAAGCTTAATGGTAATAGAAGACTTGTAACGAGAAGACCGCTAACTAAAACTAACGCGATATATATAGAAAAATAACTTGTAAATAAAATTGTGGAAAGGAAAATTAATACAAGTACAATCGGTGGATAAAATACTCTAAGAAAATAAGTTTGTAAAGATTCTACATCATTTACCATTCTCGACATTACATCGCCTGTTCTTAAGTGATTGATCTCTGAAGGTGATTTTTGTTGTAATTTTTTAAAATAATTAATTCTTATTCTGCTTAGCATATTAAATGTTGCTCGGTGGGAAAAGTATCTTTCCCCATAACGTGAAAAAGCTCTAGTAAAACCTAATAATTTTACGAGTGCAATAACGATCGTCAAGGTGTATATAGGGACACTTAAAGCAGCTTGTGAAATTAGATAGCCACTTGCGGCAAATAGTCCGACGGCAGCTATTCCAGCAATAAATCCAAATAGAATAGAAAGTAAAACATCACGCCTGTCTTTTAATAGTAAAGCAGTAACTTGTCTTAGTTCGTTCATGATTGATCACCTGCCTCATTCTGATCAAATAAAGCCTTATATTCCTGAGAAGCATTCAATAAAGAGTCGTGTTTCCCATTAGCAACGATTTTTCCTTCTTTTAACATGATAATGCGATCTGCCTCTAATATTGTTTGTCTCCGGTGCGCTACAGAGATTATTGTAGCGTTTGCTTGAAAGTGTTTAAGAGATGTTTGGATTGTTTTTTCCGTTTTAACGTCCAGTCCTTCTGTAGGTTCATCAAAAAAGATTAGTTTTGCTTGTTTAAAAATAGCTCTTGCGATTAATATACGCTGTTTTTCACCACCAGAAATTCCACGGCCTCCATCCCCAATGACAGTATTTAATCCTTCAGGAAGGCTTTCAATGAAATCTTTCAATCCAGCTTGGTCGATGGAATCCTGTAATTTAGTTTCAGAGATACTATGCGCTTGGTCAAAAGAAATATTTTCTTTAATCGTTCCTGTGAAAATATAAGCTTGCTGGGAAATGTAGCTGATATTTGAAAACCATTCAGAAGCCTTGTAGTCGTTCAACTGTATATTGTTAATAAGAACCTTTCCACTAGTAGGCGAAATCATGCCCGATAGCAAATGCAGTAGAGTTGTTTTTCCTGAGCCACTAGCTCCAACAATGGTTATGTGTTCTCGAGCTTTAACTTCCATATTTAAATTATTTAACTGAAAGCGTTCATCCTCATAATGGAAAGATAAATTTTCTGTTTTAATTTGTAGAGGTTTATTTTCAATAGGTTTTGTTCCCCACTCAATTTGTTTTTGGTCATTTTGTAATTCATGTTCGAGTCGTTTCGCCCCGGTTATACTTTCCCTCCCAGAGTGAAAGGCAGAGCTGAACTCTTTCAATGATACGTAAAATTCAGGGGCTAATAATAGTACAAAAAAGGCAGTCATAAAGCTGACGTCACCAAAAATGATTAATCGAAGCGATAATTCTAAAGCGATTAATCCCATTCCCAACATAGAGATAAATTCCATCATAAAGGCAGAAGTAAATGCGACCGCTAATACACGCATCGTCGCATCGCGAAAACGATTACTATGAGTTGCAATTTTATCTTCTTCTAAATTACTTTTACCTAATAATTTTAAATCAGTTAAGCCTTGGAGTGATTCCACAAACTGTCCTGAGAACTTTTCTAGTTCATTTAATTGCTTCTCAGATTGTTCCTTCGTTTTCATTCCGATAATAGCCATAAAAAATGGAATAAAAGGTGCTGTAATCAATAATATAAGGCCGGAATATATACTTTGAGTAAATACAACTGCAAGAATAACAAGTGGAACAGTTATTAATTGAATCAATTTGGGT
Source organism: Halalkalibacillus halophilus DSM 18494 (assembly GCF_000423105.1). GTDB lineage: Bacteria > Bacillota > Bacilli > Bacillales > Alkalibacillaceae > Halalkalibacillus > Halalkalibacillus halophilus. Next base: position 54,288 of record NZ_AUHI01000004.1, read on the forward strand.
ATATATTGAACAAAGTAAGGATCCAACCGGTCAACGACATCCATGTATACGGCTAATTTTTTTCCGGTTTGTTCTGAATTAGATTGAATAAAAGGTTGTTTCATGTAGTGGTTTAACAAACGATGTCTGACAGATTTTTTAGCTTTAGTTGATATTCTTATACCAATTCTGCCACTTACATATAAGGATAGAGATCTTACAGTAATCGCTAGAAGCAAATACAAAAAATCAGGTACGATTGCTTCGAAAGGTGCCTGTTGGAGGAATACTTGATAAATCACAGAAACCGTAAAATAAGCTTGGACAACCATTGTTGCTCCGAGCAATATATGTAGTAGTGTTAAAGAGATTAATGATTTTTTTTCTAACTGAAGCAGTTGCCTAAGTAATTTCACAGACGACCCTCCTAAGGACAAGATACTCCTAGTGTATCACTTTTTATAGAATTACTTCGTGTGTACAGCTTTTTCGTCAAATATCTTTCAGAAATTCTCACTATTACTGGTTTTAGATGTTAGAATATACTTAGCAGAAATACTGGCAAGAGGGTGAAAGTAATGGAATGGATTGTTGCATTAATAATTGGGGTAATTGTCTTCATAAGTTATTTCATGTGGCGAAACCAGAGAGTGAAGCGATATCGAAAAAACGCAAAGAGACTGCTTCCTAGTAGTTATGAACTGAAATGGAATCCGCAGATCTTTGAAGGGATTCGCGAAAATAAAGCGAACGCTTCTTCAGACTCTGCTAATATGTTTGAGTCAACACAACCTATGCGAACCGTAGATGAGCTTAATCAAATGGATAAAGATTATATTGAATCCATCGAATTCGCTTTTGTATCAGAAGTGGAAAAAGTTGATATGTTAATGAACTATATAAGTGATAAGTATCATAACAGTTTACAAATAGATCAGCTAGAAAATTGGATTGGTTACTTTGAAATCAAAGATATTCGTCTTGTTGCTTTAGAAATACTTGAACGCATGTACGATCAAGTAAGTGTAAAAGACCAAGATCTTTCCAAAGACATAACCGTTTATGTTAATGGGGAAAGGTGGTTGCTTGAGAAGGACCAACATGGTTCGAAACTTGCTCAGTTATTGTTAAAAGGTGTTCCAGAATACAATGAAGTAGAGGAGACGGAATCAGAAACAGAAACGAAACCTCATGAAGTAGAGGACACTAGTAATAAAACTCGTGATAAGTGGAAAGGTTTTTTCCAGAAAGCAGTAGGAAAAATGAAAAAATCGTTTAAATCAAAACCATCAACGGACCAAGCGTTACATCCTAATCAACATGCGTTATCAAAAGTAGTAAAGCAATCTGAATCCATGGAAGCTTTATATATACAAATAGAACAAGAATTAAGGGATCATGTTTATAGGTTCAATGAGCAATTAAATGAGTCTTTTATCCAGTTACAATCGAGTTATCAGCTTCGTTTCGAAGAAGAAAAGTCAAGCATTTACGATAGACAACACGAACTTGTGGAAAAAACAATTCATTTACTAAAGGATTTAGAAGGTAAATTTAAAGATCTTGAATCCCAGTTAGACCGCGATTATCAGACTGGTTATGTAAAGCAATCTTTATTTCCTAGCTACAGGGATGTATTATATCAAGAAGCAAAGAGTTGGTTCACAAAGAAACATCGCACTATATGGGACTTACAAGAGCAATTTTCTTTTCAACCTGCTAATAATCGCTATGAAATAGAGCTACAGTATAAACAAATTATGAGTTTTTATAGTAATTATATGGTTGATTCACCAGAAATAAAAGATCAGTTACAATCCATCTTAAATGCGATCTATGAAACGGATCAATTAAGGAATAATCTTAAAAAAGAATTATACGCTCAAGTATTAGAAACAGAAAAGAAATTAAGCGAAGAAATTTATCAATCGTATCAAGAAATTCAGGCTCAGAAACAACAACTAAATAAGTTGTTAGATGAAGAACAAAGAGCATTTGAAGGTAATTATCATGAGTAAATTATTATTTATCTTTGTTTTTGCATTCATATTACTTGCGGGTTGCCAAGATGAAGGGGAAGAAAGGGATTCTTCTGATGTTACTTTCGAAGAAGGGTTAACAGATTTCCATTATGAGGAATCCGAAGCCATGGACCAATATTTCGGTTGGTGGTCTAATTATAAGAATGAAAATGAGCCATATGAAATTATGGAAATATCTACAACTGATGAAAACGAGTATAAAGTTCAATATGATTTAATTGATTCGAGAGGGGATCGAGTTGAATCTTTAATTGGAGATTTAAGAATAGAAGAAGAAGGATTAGGAGTATTTGAATATAATTCTGACCGATTCGGATCTTCTGGAAAGGTAGAACTCCATTTAGAAGAAGCAGGGATTAGACTAGTTAAAGAGTCCTTTATAGAAGGAAATGACAATCGAATAGAGGAAACCACTTTCGAGCAGAAAGTAGAAAGACCAGAGTAGCGACATGTGAGAGCATGTCGCTTTTTTAAATAATATAAATTAGTTAATTCTTATTATTTTTTCTTTTATACGAGTCCGCCAGAATTATTGCAAGCGTAATGATTACTAAAAACAGCGCAATAATAAACGTAAGCAGACTTCCGTTCCAACGATGGACAACTGCCATTAGTGCAGTGAAAAAAATTAGAACTCCCATCCATATATTTTTAGACATAGACATACCCCTTTATTTTTGTAAATAAGCAATGCCATCTGGATGAATGCCAACTTCGATCCTAGAAACTTCTTTTAAAGTAGACATATCTAGTACTGAAATGTCATTCGTTTTGTTATTAGCAACATATGCTTGGGTACCTTTAGAATTAAATACAATTCCACCAGCCCAGCGACCTACAGGAATACGTTTAATCTCCCAAGGACGTGTTTGGTTATTTACATATTGATCGGTTTGGATGACAGATACGTCATGTGAGTGACGATTTGCTATGAGCGCATATTTCCCGTCTGGAGAAAATACTAATCGAACAGGAAGGTCACCTATGCGTCTTTTAAATAGAGTTTCATAATTCTCTTGATCAATGACATAGAGTGTATTATCTTCTTGGTTTGCTACATAAATATGCTTCCCATCTGGATGGACAGCTAATCCTTCAGGGCCTCTTCCTACAGGGAAGTGAGTGACAACTTTCTCTTTCTCCACATCAAATTCAGTCACATTATGGCTACCAATATTAGGGATGTAAACAGTTTTTCCGTTTGGAGAAAAAGCAATCATATGCGAATGATTCTGGTGGGTTGGTATGATTTTTTCAATTTCATCCGTTTCGGTATTTATAATGAAAATTTTGCTACTAAAAGTAGAAGCAAGATAAAGTTTCTTTCCATCTTTGGTTAGATCCACGCCATGAGGAAATTCAAATTCAGGGTGTTCGATTGTGTTAGTAATTTCAAATGTCTCAATATCTAATACATCTAGCTTATTTCCTAATGAACATGCAATATACGCTTTTTTGTTATCTTTCGTAACAATGACTTCATGGGGATTATGAGATGTTGCAATTGTTTTAATTGTTTTTTCTTGAGCTAAGTCAACAATAGAAATCGTATCTTCATCTTTGTTTAATACAATCAAATAATTTTCCATAAATTCAATCCTCCTAATAATGTATCTCAGAATCATTTTAACATTTTGAAAAATTAAACGATAACATTACGGTTCGGCTTTCGAAGCATTTGCCACGGATGTAAATGGGATGATAAGTATCCGTTTAAATTATGTGCTCTAAAATACCAAAAGATCTGAGCAGCAATATCACGCTCAGATCTTTTGGTATTTTATTTGTGTTTAAGTTGCCCATTCATCATTGACTAAAGCAACGAGACGATAACTACCATCTTCGGATTCTTCAAAAACAACATAGAGGCTATTCCATTCAAAATCTGATTCACCTGCCACATAGAATTCAATTACTTCTGGTTCTGTAAAAAATTCCTCTAGATTATTTTCCATTGTACCTCGACTTTCAAAATCATTATAAGTTATTTCATCGGCATTATGATAGTCACGTTGATAAATGTGTTCTTGGATAAACTCAGCTGGAGTAAGTTCAATTGGGAAGCCACTCCCATCCTCAACTCCCCATTCGTACACCGTGTCATCTACATTAAAATCTCGAACTTCTTCAGCACTGAAAACTAAATCGTCGTCAGATAGGTTTACATAAGGGGAGAAGAGTAGTCCTTGTTGTTCATGGACAAAACCTGCTAATACTTCGAAATCTTCTTCAGCAAGAGCTTGAATGACCTCATTAGCCTGCTCTTGGACAATTGTTTGTGTGTCTTGATCTCCCATGTCATCCGTCGTTGAACTTTCTGCGCCATCTTCTCTAGCGGGATCATTAGACTCAGATTCTTCATCTGCGTCTTCAGAAAAGTCACCATCACTCGATTCCGTCTGGCTGTCAGAACTCTCTTCTTGGGATTCTTCTGTTGTAATATTTTGATCATGAGACTCTTCGAAGTTATAATCATCTCCTATATTCAAAAAGAAAATGAAGCCAATTAAGAATACAGCAGCAGCACTAGATAAACCGATTGCAACTTGTCTGAACTTGCGAACCTTTTGTTCCCTTTTGTCCATTTTGTTTGCAGTATGCATTAAATTCTGGTGAATTTCTTGAGCCTTTTGAGTATTCATTTCTTTCTTAGGGAACTCTTTTAATTTATTTTCTAAATCTTCCTCATGATAGTTACTCATCTTGCTTTCCTCCTTGAGCTTCTTTTAATGCCTTCAGAGCTCTGGAATAAGTTGTACGAACTTTTTGATTCGACCAGTTTAATACACTTGCAGTTTCATCTACTGATAGATCTTGAATGGCACGTAACATAATAACTTCTTGGTAACTTTTCTTTAATGTGCATATTAGATTATATAATTCTTGTTTTTCTTCATCTTTTTGAAAAATTGATTCCGGTGTGTCGATATGTCCGATTTCATAATGGTCATCTATCGGTACAGCTTGATCCGCTGCTTTACGTTTTCGTTTTCTGGCTTCATCAATCGCCACATTTCTGGCAATACTAAATAGCCATGTTTTTGGACTTGATTTTCCATCAAAGCGTTTTATCCCTTTAAGTGCTTTGATAAATACTTCTTGCACAAGGTCTTCTGGGTCGTTTCTCCCTGTATAATATATTAAGAAATTATATACATCATGGTTATACTGTTTGTACCAGTCGGAAATGATTTTGGTTCTAGACATGTCTTATTTCCTCCGCAACGAATATTCATTAAGTAGACGAAGACCTTAAAAATATGTGTCACTAATTAAGTTACCTTTCCATATGTAAGAGTAAACGTAAAGATAGAAACATTATAAAATAAAAAAGTTCGCAGGGGGGATCTGCAAACTCCATTGTTTTATTTAATAATCTTTCGCCTTATCAATAATAGCAAATTGGTATTGGAAATCAGCTTCATTTTCGTTAAATAACTGTTTACCGAATATCTTCACGTCTTTTTCATGATCGTCATAATTTAATTTTATTTCACAATCATTTGATGGGTCACCTTTAATCAAACGTTGATTATGGAAATATAACTCATCCTGACTATCTTTTGTTACAAAGTGGCTAAAGGGTCTGCCGTTAATTTCATCAGCGGCCAATAAGTCTACAGCAGTTTGATTGTGGTCCTTGATTTTAAAGTCTTTATCTAAAATTAAATAGGCAATTGGTGATTCATAGAAAATATTTTCGTACCTTTCTTTCATAGAAATTAAGTTCGTGATATATTGCTTTAACTCATCATTTTGCATTTTCAGTTCTTCATGATACGTAGAAAGCTTCGCAATTAGTTCTTTCTTCGTACTGTTTTCATGATCTTTTTGTTCTTCTTCTTTTAGTAATTCCTCGACAACCTGATCAATATTATCCATCTGTCCCTCTCCCTTAAACGTGATGTTAAATTAATCTTTATAATCATTAATATTCATTACTGTACCTACTAACCTCGTAGGTCGCTGATTTTTGTCTAGATCAATTGCCTCTCCTTGGTTGCTATACCAAACGAAATGACCATCTTCATGCTGAAGGCGGTAGTTGATATCAATCATAGTTGCTTCTCCTTTAATACATTGATTAAAAGAAGTAGTAAACTGATCGACATCTTCTGGATGAATGATTTCTTTAATTTCATCGATGCCAAGTGGTTGATTTTTCTTTAAGCCGAGCACTTCTGCATGATTAACAGAGAATTCAAGTTGATCTTCTTGAATATTGTATTCCCACCAAACCATCTGATTAATCCTCATTGCTTGAGATAATTTATCTTTTCCTTCTTTTGCTTTTTCACGTTCATCTTTTAAGGAAGAGATATCAACAAATGTAACGATTACTCCTTCTACGGAATAATACTCGGTTCGATAAGGACGGATCCTTACTAACCAGAACCTGTCATCGGTACTACGTATTTCTTTTTCCACTTCTACAAGCTCTTCCAGGACCTTGTGAATATCCTGAGATAGATCAGGGTATCGCTTCATTACAGTAATGTGAGAAATAGGCCTTCCCATATCTGAATCCATTACATTTGTGATTTCGGTAATTACAGGAGTGATTTTTCGGATCTTCAATTTACTATCTAAATAAAGGGCGCCAACTTCCGTATTTTTCAGTAAATTGTATAAATCATTGTTGGCTTTTGTTAATTCATCTATTTTATCTTGATATTCGCTGTTTACTGTATATAACTCTTCATTGACAGATTGTAATTCTTGATTCGTACTTTGAAGTTCTTCATTTGAAGCAGTTAATTCCTCATTAGAAGATTGTAACTCTTCATTAGAAGTCTCTAGCTCTTCTACAGTAGCTTGCAAACCTTCTCTAGCTGACTGAAGTTCAGATTCTAGATATTTTACACGTTCTCTCATTTCTTCAGACATATCCACTTCATCGGAATCATTGGAAAATTCAGCAGCATCTTCTTCTTCAAAACTTACTAGATAGTAATCCTGTTTATACACATTAATTATATTTCCTTTGAGGGTTAAAGACTTACCGGCTTTATTGTGAGGTGCAGCATTACTTATCTTCACCTCATCTTTTTCTTGTTTTAATCGTCTTAGTACGTTATTAACAAATAAAGTTAGTTCACGAGTCATGTTTGTGTTGAAATTATTTGAAAACTGGCCTGGTTGAGTAGCTAGATAAGGAGACATGTTATTAATCACATGAATAATTTGATCATTTTTATCGATTAGTAAAGAAGGTGGGAGGAGTTCTGAAACAGCTTCAGATAATAATTTCTCCAATTTAACAGATTGTTCATCTAACTGTGGCTCTTCTTTTTTATCAATACTCTTTTTATCTCCAATTAAATTTGGTGTACTTATTTTAGGTTGGAAACCTTCTTTATATTTATATATTTTCCACTTTTGATCTACTACCTCGTATGCTTCAGACATTTCACCTAGGGACTCACTGCTACCTAAAAAGAGAAAGCCGCTTGGATTTAATGAATAATAAAACTTTGAGAGGACCGTACGCTGGTAATCATTCTTTAAATAGATGAATAGATTACGACAGGTCAACAAGTCAAGTCTTGAAAAAGGAGGGTCATTTAAAATGTTATGTTTAGCAAACACGACCATTTTTCTAATAGAACTCGAAACTTGATATCCATCTTCTTTTTTTACAAAATATTTGCTTATGAGATGGGGTTCTATATCTGAAATCACACTTTCTGGATAAAACCCTTGGCCCGCAACAGCTAACGCACGGTCATCTACATCTGTAGCAAAAAGTTTAATATCGGCTTTTATACCGTTTTTTTCCATATATTCACGAAACATAATAGCTAAGGAATACACTTCTTCTCCTGTTGAACAACCAGCAGACCAAACTCGAATTTGATCCTTAGTATAATCTATATTCGGTAGGACGTTTTTTTCTAGACTTTCATATGCTTCTTGATCTCTAAAAAAGCTAGTTACGCCAATAAATAACTCTCGCTTTAGAATATCTTTTTCCTTATTAGAATTAGATAAGTATTCTACATATTCGTTCACACTCTGAAGGTGATTAATTTTAACTCTACGATGAACCCTTCGCATGAGAGTTGTTTCTTTGTAATTTTGAAAGTCTATATCACAGTAATTTTTCATGATGATACTTATTCTTGTTAGCACATCCATACTATCTTCATTGTCTAAATCTTGTTGTTGTTCTGGTTTAATAGGGTGTTTGATGAAATTTAAAAGTTCTTCTCCCATTTGTTGTGGAGGAAGAATATAATCTACCAAACCTGTTGCAATAGCGCTTTTTGGCATTCCGTCAAATTTTGCAGTAGATTCATCCTCTGACATCACCATGCCGCCTGCTTCTTTTATAGCACGTACTCCGAGCGTCCCATCGCTTCCAGTGCCGGATAGTACGATTCCGATAGAATTTTTTTCTTGATCCTTCGCCAATGAACGAAAAAATAAATCGATCGGAAGGTTTAAATGTTTTTGTTCGTCTTGTTCAGATAAATATAACTTATGATTTTTTAATTCCAGATTCTTACGAGGGGGAATTAAATAAATCGTATTCGGAGCAGTTTCCATTCCGTCTTCTGCTACATGAATCTGCATATTTGTATCCCGACTTAAAAGTTCATCCATATGACTTTTGAAATCTGGGGACAAATGTTGAACGATAATGAAAGTAAGCCCTGACTCTTCAGACATTGATTTAAAGAATGCTTCTAAAGACTCAAGCCCCCCGGCAGAAGCTCCAATACCTACATAATATTGTTCACCTTGATTTTTCAAATATTCCACCTCTTCATCCACACTTTCCTTTCATTCTACAAGAGTTAGACTTAAATAGAAATATAAAAGGACAAACCGTCTAAAAAAACTACATATAAAATTAGTAGAGAGGTCTTACTTCATTTATACCCCTCATTATTGATAAAATATGAAATAGAGAAATGGAGGTATTTATATGGAAGGTTTAAAAGGTATTCACCACGTAACAGCAATTACAAGTAGTGCTGAAAAAAACTATGAATTTTTCACTTATGTATTAGGTATGCGTCTAGTTAAAAAAACAGTGAATCAAGATGATATTCAAACTTATCACTTATTTTTTGCAGATGACGAAGGGAACCCAGGCACAGATATGACATTCTTTGATTTCCCTGGTATTCCTAAAGGACAACATGGAACAAATGAAATTTACCGAACGGCATTTCGAGTACCATCCGATGAAGCGTTAACATACTGGGAAGACCGGTTTGAGCGCATGGAAGTAAAACATTTTGGGGTGGAGGAGCAGTTTGGCAAGAAAGTAATCAATTTTGTTGATTTTGATGAACAACAATATCAATTGATTTCAGACGAAAACAATATTGGTGTGAAGGCGGGTAAGCCATGGCAGGGAGGCCCTGTCCCAGAAGAATTTGCAATTGTGGGGCTAGGTCCTCTGCATATTCGCATTGCAGACTTTGATAATTTTAAACAAGTTTTAGAGAAAGTTTACGTATTTACTGAAATAGATCATAAGGATTCAAATCATCTTTTTGAAGTTGGAGAAGGTGGAAATGGTGCTCAAATTATTGTAGAACACAATAAATTATTACCTAGCGGCTCACAAGGGTATGGTACCGTTCACCACGCTGCATTTCGCGTATCAGATGAACAACAATTAAAGAACTGGTTAAATCGCTATGAACAAATTGGACTTCCTAACTCAGGAGTTGTAGATCGATTTTTCTTTCAATCTTTATATGCTAGAGTTGGAGCAGGAATTTTGTTTGAATTAGCCACAGACGGCCCAGGATTTATGGGAGATGAGCCGTATGAAACACTTGGAGAAAGTCTTTCTTTACCACCATTCCTTGAAGAACAAAGAGAACAAATTGAGAAGAAGGTTCGTGCAATCGACACAGTAAGAAGTACAAAAGATTTAACTCAATATAGGTAACAGAGAAGGCGCTTCTGCAATTATGTAGAAGCGCCTTTTTATAGTAGTAAAAGTATAAGAATCTATTTTATCCATCTTGCAAATTGAGTTAATACGAATGCGCTTAACACAATAACCATTGCCCAGGCAGTATAGAAAATGGAAGTATAATCTACTCTTTCAACAGCAATACCGATAAACGCCCAAATAAATACGAGGGGATAGATAATGTCTTTTTTGGAAATAGTGAACCAGACAGCTAGACTTGTTGCTAGGAATATCAAAATAATCGTCGTTATGATAGATGATGTCCCGAAAAATTCAAGCCCATAAGATGCAAATACAACACCTACATTTACAATTGTAGCAACAGAAACCCATCCTAAGTAAACAGAAAAAGGTATTTGCCACGCTCTTGGAGTGGTTTGTTTTTGTAATTTACGATAGATCACGATTAAACTAAATAATAATAAAATCATTACCAGCAAAGAAGTTGAAAAATATTCAAAATGAAATGCAAAAAGCCAGCTAACATTGAATAGACAGCTAATGATGAACCATGGTCCTACCGTTTGAATGACGTTACTCGCATTTATACTTACAAATTGTCCTATCATCCATACAATTAATAAAAAGTAAATAATGCCCCATATGGAAAACACATATCCAGCTGGAGTGAATAAGACATTTAATCGATCAGAAATATCTCCTGCAGTCTGCCCGTTTAAAGGTAAGGAGTTTGATAAATAGTTAATAAATAATACAATAAGTAAAGCAAATACATTGAAAATAGCTAATTTTTGAGTTGATTGCATTACTTTCACCTCTTTGTCATTATATTACCTTATATTAATAAAACGAACATGATCTTCTGTTGAATTTATCATGAAAGGAGGATCTTTATGAGTCAATACGTTGTCATTGGGGCAGGGGTTCTAGGGGCCTCTACAGCTTATCAATTAAGTAAAAAAGGTGTCGATGTAACATTAATAGATCAGTTTCACTTTGGAGAAGCGACTCGTGCTGCAGCTGGGATTATTAGTCCTTGGTTATCTCAAAAAAATAACCCAGAAGTGTATTCGATTCTTCAAAAAGGAGCAGCTTACTATGAAGATTTACAACAAGAGTTACATCAAATAGGAATAAACGACATTGGATATAGAAAAGTTAGTTCCATACACTTACATAAAGATGAAAGTAAGTTATCTAAAATGATTACAGATGTTAAAGGGCGGAGAGAAGAAGCTCCTGAAATTGGTGAGGTGAATGTCTTAACTGGAAAGGATGTACAAGAAACAATTCCTTTTATGAGCGATCGAATGGGCGCAGTACAAGTGGAAGGAGGAGGGCGTGTTCATGGTGAGACATTGAAAGACAGTCTTATTAGAGCAGCTAAAATGAATGGTGCAACCGTAAGACAAGGAGAGGCAATTCTGAATGGAGAACATCAACTCTATGTTAATGGAGCTCCCGTGGAATACCATAAACTCATTGTTACAAATGGGGCATGGATTCATCAGTTAATAAAAAAAGATGTTCTTCCTTTTGAAATCACTTCTACAAAAACTCAAATCGTTTATTTGCAAGGAAAAGACCACCTCTCAGGTGAATGGCCAGTTATTATGCTACCTAATAATAAATATATTGTCGGATTTGATAATGGAAGGATTGCAATCGGTGCGGAGCATTTACCTAATAATGACTTTGAGCCACAACTATCAGCTGGAAGTGTATTAGATTTATTAAAAATTATATTTAAGTTTGCCCCAGGTTTAAAAGAAGCAAAGTGGATAGACACACGCGTCGGATTTCGACCTTCTTCTAGTTTAAATGAACCAGTACTGCAAGTTCTACCATCAAATCCAAATATTATTATTGGTAATGGTTTAGGTTCTTCAGGAATGACTAGTGGCCCGTATTTAGGATTAAAACTAGCTGAAATGGCCCTGTATCAGTAAAATTAATGATTGATAAGTTACTTACTTATAGTAATTGTGTGACAGTTGTAATAAATAAGTGCTTATTTGTAACCTTTGTAAAACACGCTTAAATTCACTGTAACCACAACCCCCTTCTTTCTGTGTTACGCTATGCTTGGCATAAATAAAAAGGAGGGAATGCCGGATGAAAAAATCAATCACATCACTTGTAGCAGGCGTTCTAATAGCCGGCGCAGGTGCAACTTACCAGACTGCAGCAGCAGAGGATTATCAAGTACAATCAGGAGACACGCTGTGGGGCATCTCTGAAGAGTTCAGTACTTCAGTAAGTGAACTGAAGGAAAAGAACGAACTAGACTCAAACTTAATTTTACCAGGACAAGTTCTAACAATAGATGAAGCAAAAGAAGTTCATGAAGTTAAATCAGGAGATACTTTATGGGCGATCGCAAATGAATACGGTGTTTCTGTAGATGAATTAATGGGATGGAATAGCTTAAATTCTGACCTAATTATCGTCGGACAAGAATTAGCAGTTAATGCTGCTAACGCAGAGCAACCAGCTCAATCATCAAATGAGCAAGCTACAGAACAAAACCAAGCTAGCGAATCAAACTCTAGTAATCAATCAGAGTCAAGTGAACAAGCTAGCCAATCAGAATCTAGCGAACAATCGAACGAACAAGCTAGTCAATCTGAATCTAGCGAACAATCAAACGAGTCTAACGAAAGCACACAGCAAGCAAGCAACGAAACTTCAAATTCTGAAGAACCAGCAGGGGAAACATTCACTGTAACAGCAACTGCTTACACTGCAGAATGTGAAGGTTGTTCAGGAATCACAGCTAATGGAACTGACTTAAGAAATGACCGCAACGCAAAAGTAATTGCAGTTGATCCAAATGTTATTCCATTGGGCACGAAAGTTTACGTTGAAGGTTATGGCGAAGCAATCGCTGCAGATACTGGTGGAGCAATTAAAGGTAACAAGATTGATTTACACGTACCAACTACAGAAGAAGCATTCAGCTGGGGCGTACGTGACGTACAAATTACAATCTTAGATTAATTCAATTATAAATTGAATAAAAATTTAATAAGAACTAGGGAACCCCGGCTAAGATAGTATAATCTAGCTGGGGTTTTTCTTATACATAAATTTGTAAAAGTAGATTATGATGTGATGAATGGATTTTTGGTATACTAAAGAAAAGAAACAGTTAGGAGGAGCACACTATGGCGAAAAAGAAAAGAAAGAATGACAGTGCTCTCTTAATTGTGCTTGTTTTGCTCGCTGCATTTACTGTAATTACGTACATTACGGTTTCCTTTGGCGGGTTAGGGTCAAGTATATATAAAAACAATTCATTCTCCATTGCTGATGATCAAATTCCAGCTGAGTTTATTCCAATATATAAAGCAGCTGAAGAAGAGTTTGAGGTGGATTGGAAATTATTAGCCGCTATTCATAAGAAAGAGACAAAATTTTCAACGATGGATACATTAGTTAGCCCGGTTGGAGCAGAAGGGCATTTACAATTCATGCCCTGTACATGGACAGGCTGGAGTCATCCAAGCTGTAGTGGATTAGGAGATGGTAGTATTGAGGAAGAAACGAAAATAAGTCCAGACGCGATATCCCGCTACGGTGGTTATGGAATTGATGCTAATGGTGACGGAATAGCTGATCCCTATGATATAGAAGATGCAGTGTTTAGTGCTGCGAATTATTTAGAACAGAATGGCGCGGGGCGTGGACATATTCAAAGTGCTGTATATGCATATAATCGTGCTAATTGGTATGTTGATGATGTTATTGAACTCTATGAAGGGTACCAAGAAGGGTATCAGGAAATAGAAGTAGATGAGTCCCATATGATTGCTGTCAGTATAAAAACCTTTATTAAATAAAAATGATAAATGAACGCTGAAAAACTCCAATAAGTTATAGGAGTTTTCCAGCGTTTTTTATATAAATTCAAACATAGTAATGAGTAACTTATGGTAAACTATAAAAAGGTTAGAATTTTCTAAAAATTTAAAAGGAGGATAAGAGAATGAATGAAAAGGAGATGAACCAACATGGAGACCCTTTATTAGCTCCACCTAAAAAAGAGATGTGGGCTTGGGGAATGGGAAGCTTTGGAACATTTACAATATGGACGCTGATAGGCTCATTTCTTACATATTATTATACAGATGTCGTTGGACTAGCAGCTGGAGCAGTTGGGACTTTAATGTTAGTTGCAAGGTTATTAGATGGCATTACAGACCTTGGGATGGGTTCTTTTGTTGATAAAACAAAATCAAAGTATGGCAGTGCAAGACCTTGGCTACTATGGATGAGTATTCCGCTTGGATTAGCAACCGTGTTGTTATTTTCAGTACCTGATCTTGGTGATTCGAGTAAGCTAGCCTATGCGTATGTAACCTACATATTATTTATTTTAATTTATACATCTGTAACTATTCCTCATAAAACACTCATGGGGTTAATGACACAAGATCAACATAGTCGATCAGTTACGAACATTTACGCACAAATTCTTATATTGACTGGAACGCTATTAACTATGGTATTAACAGAGCCTCTTGCTCAAATCATAGGGTGGACGTTTGTGGCTTGCATTTATGGAGTTATAGTTATCATAGCTTTATTTATAACATTTACCAAAGTAAAAGAAAGGGCAGCTCAATCTTCTTTTCATGGAGAGAATAAAGTTCCTGCAAGTGTTGGTTTTAAAGCATTACTGAAAAACAAATACTGGTTGATGATTACATTGTTTTGTGTTGTATCTTATGCAATTATGGCTTTAATTCAAGGTGCCGGGATTTATTATGCAAGTTGGATTATTGGTGACTCTTCGGTATTTTCATTCATTGGGGCAGCGTTAATTTTACCAATGATTTTAGGGTTGTTTTTTCTAGCACCATTAGTAAAACGATTTGGAAAAAGAAATATTATTATAACTGGTTCCGTCATTTTAATTTTAGGCCAATTTGTTCGGTTAATCGATACAAATGACTTAACAATCTTTCTAATTGGAACCGCTTTTGTTGGAATTGGATACATGCCTACCATTGCATTTGTCTTTGCTTTAACAAATGAAACAATTGAATACGGACAATATAAAACGGGGGTAAGAACACCTGGAATAATTAATAGTGGAACGAGCTTTGGAATGAAAGTAGGTACAGGAATTGGCATGGCCTTAATCGGATGGTTATTAGCCCTTGGAGGGTATGTTGGAAGTGCAGATACACAGCCAACCCTTGCCCTTGATATGATCTTAGTTTTAAATATTTATGTACCAATCGGTTTAGCGGTGGTTCAAATTTTGATCATGCTATTCTACCGACTTGATAGAGAGTATGAAGAAGTTTTGGCCTATTTGCACAAACAATAAAATAGAAGATAAACGAAAATTTTAATCTTAAAATTAGGCATGTTCTGAACTCTTTAACCATAGGAATGTAAAAATGACTTTATTTTAAATTGGTTTTAAATTCGGAGGGGATTCGAATGAGGAGTACATCAAGTGTCGCTATTTTAATCATGAGCGGGATTGCACTTGCCTTTATTATAAGCTTAACGATACAAGTGATTGGGTTTAATAATATGGTTTCTGGTATTCTTTCCTTCATAATTATAGGGGGCAGTGTTTATTTCATAAGAGAATTTATACTTAGAATAAGTCGTTTTCCTACTCGAAAAATACCATCAGGTGCCTATCTTGTATTTTTTGCTTCCTTTTTTGTAAGTGCTGTGATGATTAATTTTGTATTGTGATTAAAAGTAAAGTATGACTAATAGCTTCGCTCACATTTGAGGCGACGCTATTTTTAAACGATCTTTACCTATGCTATAGAAACTAAAATGGATTTGTCGCCCACTGTAATGATTGTTTAATGAAAATACGTTGGTTTAATTTTAGTTGGGCCACCATATATTCAGCTAAATCTTCCGCCTGCATAAATTTATCAGCGTTTTTTTCTTCTAATTGATCACCGAAAGCTAGTTCTGTAGCAACCAGGCTTGGATTCATCGTGAACACTCGGATGTTATAAGGTCTAACTTCTTGCATGAGTGCCTCTGACATGCCTTGTACAGCAAATTTAGATGCACTATAGGAAGAAGCACCTGCAGTAGCTTTTAGTCCGTTACTAGATGAAATGTTAATAATATCCCCTTTGTCTTTCTTAATCATATCAGGTAATACGGTGCGCGTTACGTGAAACATTCCAAACACGTTGACATCGAAGGTTTTTTTCCATTCTTCAGGATCTGCGTCAACTAAATTTCCTTTTGATCCTACGCCAGCATTATTTATTAGTATATCAGCAGGTCCTAAATTTGATTTTAAATTGGCTATACCATTTTCAACAGATTGAAGGTCGGAAACATCAACCGATGCGTAACTTACTTGCACCCCTAATGATTTTATTTCTTCTGCGACTTTCTTTAATTTTTCTTCGGTTCTAGCGATTAACCCTACATGTGCACCTTCTTTTGCAAGTTCCATTGCTGTTGCTTTTCCAATTCCTTGGCTTGCACCAGTTATATAAGCTATTTTACCTTTTAAAGATTGAGCCATGATTTCATCTCCTTTTATATGAATCTACTTTTTAAGTTTAGAAAAGGTCACCTTGAATTACAAACGATGTGATTTGTGGATAGAAACTACTATTGGGAGTTTTAAAGAAACCCACAAAAAGAAACCGGTAACCTTTTTTATTGTAAAAGGTTACCGGTGATTTACATGAATTACATTAAAATTATTCTTCTAACCATTCATTAATTAAGTCTTCATTCTCTTCTACCCATTCACGTGCACCGTCAATAGGCTCTTCTGTGTCTTCAACAGCAGCCATTAGTTCCCCGATCTGTTCATCATCCATCTTCCAGTTCTTCAACCATTGATCCAGTTCAGGGAAATCATCTTCAAACCCTTGCCGTGTTGCATGGTGAATTTTTTCCACTCCACCAAACGATTCTTTAGGATCATCCAAGTATTTCAAGTCATGTTCAGCAAAGATGCTGTGTGGGTTCCAAAGAGGAGCTACAATTGGCTCTTCATTGGCAACTGCTTGATTAATTGCTGAAATCATTGCAGGTTCAGAACTTGGAACTAATTCTAATTCCAGTTCATACTCTTCGATCATGTCTTCAGCTACTTCCATAGTACCTGCACCAGAATCAAACCCAGTAATTTGTCCATCAAATTTATCCGCGTGTTCATTCAAGTCTTCAATGCTATTAACATCTTCCATATATTCTGGAACGACTAAACCAACTTTTGCATTGTCATACCATGTTTCATCAGAGAAATTAATATCGTCTTCATACTCTTCTAAGTAGTTCGCATCTTGAACTGGTAACCATACTTCAAGGCTTGCATCTAACTCATCATTCGCAACTGCAGCCATAGTAGGTCCCATGTCTAATAGTGTTAAAGTGACATCAAAACCGCGTTCTTCTAAGATGATTTTCCACATGTTCGTTACTGCGATATTTTCCGCCCAATTAATCTGACCAATTTCAATTTCTTTCACTTCATCTGAATCTGTTGCTTCTGTTTCTTCCGTTTCTTCACCTGTTTCGCTATCATCATTTTCTTCTGTAGATTCTCCGTTATCATCTCCGCATGCAACTAGCACTAGAATAAGCGCAAGTCCAATGAGAAATAATGCTGACTTTTTTAAATTCATGAAATACCCCTTTTGAAGTTTTTTTATTTTGTTGGGGGCTTAGGTAAGAATTCAAAAATCTCTTCACTTCGAATACTTTTAACCAAATCCTCCAACCAGTGATAGTACGTTTTAGAGTTTTCGAGCATGTCATAATGCTCTTGTGCTTCCTTACGAATAGATTCTGAAACAGCATCATCTGAAATGATTGCTTTCAATTCTTTTTCAGATTGTTTAATTGCTTCTAAGTTCATTTTCACTTCGCGGTCCCACATTTGGCAGTAAAATGCCATGAAGGAATGGAAAAAATCCTTTTCAGCCATGTACGTATGCTTACGTGAACCACGTTTATACGTTTTTTTGACCATCTCGATCTCTTGAAGTTTACGAATACTAGTACTCATACTTGGCTTACTCATGCCAAGTATTTCACGCATTTCATCTAAGGTCATTTCACCTTCAAAATACATAGTTGCGTAAAGGTTACCGGCACTCGGCGTCACCCCGTATAAATCCATTGTTTCAGAAATAGCTCCAATCACCTGATCTTTCGCTTTTTCCATTCTTTCTAAAGCTTGATTGTCCTTGTTCATTGCCACCCTTCTTTCTGAGAATTTAAAACGTTAAATTTTTTCTTTACAAACTTAATGTTAACGTTTCAAATTTATTTGTCAAATCTAAATCCAATTATAAAAAGTTATATAAATACTATATAATGAAGTAATAACAAATGATAGATTTAACTTTGACAAAATTTTTTCTGAGTGATACATTAGATTTATTCAAAACGTTAAATTTTTTCTTAACAAAATTAATAAGAAGCGGAGGGATTTAGTTTGGATATAAAAAAGCAAAAGCAATATATTGATGGGAAATGGGTGAATTCCTTCTCTAATGAAACTAGAGAGATTATTAATCCTTTTAATCAAGAAGTAATCGCAATTGCTGCAGAAGGAAATGAAAAAGATGCTCAAGCCGCGATTAATGCAGCAAGGAAAGCATTTGATCAAGGCGACTGGTCAACCACACCAGCAACTGAGCGTGGTCAAATCGTTCATAAAGTCGCAGATTATATTGAAAGAGATAGAGAAGAACTAGCTCAACTTGAGTCATTAGATACAGGTAAAACAGTAGAAGAAAGTCGTGGAGACATGGACGATATTGCTAGTGTCTTTCGTTATTTTGCGGAAATGGCTGATAAAAATGGGGGAGAGCTGATTGATTCTCCAATTCCAAATTCAATAAGCAAAGTTGTTCATGAACCTGTGGGTGTGTGTGGGCAAATAACACCTTGGAACTATCCACTATTACAAGCTTCTTGGAAATTAGCTCCCGCTTTAGTTACAGGTAATACTCTAATTATTAAACCAAGTGAAATTACACCACTTACTCATGTGAAAGTCTTTGAATTAATGGAAGAAGCAGGAGTGCCAGCAGGTGTTGCTAATCTAGTGCTTGGCGCAGGAGCTACTGTCGGTGCAGAACTTTCTAGTAATACCGATGTCGATTTAATTTCATTTACAGGTGGAATTGAAACGGGCAAAAAGATTATGCAAGCTGCAAGTGTCAACGTTAAAAAACTAGCCTTAGAATTGGGTGGCAAGAATCCGAATGTGGTTTTTGCTGACGCTGACTTTGAAACAGCTGTAGATCAAGCAATGAACGCCGTATTTTTCCATGCAGGACAAATCTGTTCAGCTGGTACGCGTTTAATCATTGAAGAAAGTATTCATGATGAATTTGTTGAGAAGTTAGTTGGACGTGTGAAAAACATTAAAATGGGTGACGGTTTTGATGACTCTACACAAATGGGACCAGTAATTTCTCAAGATCACTTAGATAAAATTGTTGCATATGTAGACCAAGGTATAAAGGAAGGTGCAAAGGTAGAAGTAGGAGCAAAACGACCGGATGCACCAGAACTTCAAAACGGCTTCTTTTATGAACCAACTATTCTAACTGGTTGTACAAGTGATATGACGGTTGTGCAGGAAGAAGGTTTCGGACCAGTTATAACAGTTGAAAAATTTTCAACTGAAGAAGAAGCAATTAGACTTGCAAATGATTCTATTTATGGACTAGCTGGCGGCGTTTGGACTCAGGACATCGCAAAAGCAGAACGTTGTGTAGCTAAGATGCGTATGGGTACAGTTTGGATCAATGAATTTAACTTATATTTCCCACATGCACCATGGGGCGGTTTCAAACAGTCTGGTATAGGAAGAGAATTAGGGAAGTTAGGTATTGAAGAATATCAAGAAACGAAACATGTTTTTCAGAACCTTCGTCCAGAGCCATTAAATTGGTTCTAGAAAACGGAGCATTTATTAAAGAGTATAATCCCCTTATACAATAAAGTACCCAGGTTATTATTTAACCTGGGTCCTATTTAATAATAATTATTTATTAACTTGCTGATCAGCAATATCCCCAACAAAAGGGAGTTTGGTTCGCTTACCTTGATAAGCCCAATACATTAGTAGAATCCACAAAATAAATGATAGCGGAGATAGAAGTAGAGATAATAACCAGCCTATTAATGGAATCATACTTAATACGACGCTAATGATCAGCAATACCGCTGATATAAAAATCGACTGAAAAGCATGAAATCTAACAAAGTGATTTTCTTTTTCGATAACTAGAAAAATGATGCCAGTAATAAATCCTAGTAAATAAGTTAATGCCCCAGCAACATTCTCCGTTAGACCGGTTGAACTATTCTTGTTTACATGTTCCTTTTCATTATTTTCCAATGCAAATCCCTCCAATAAAATGACGTATTGTTACATTAAAAATGGAAAGAATAAGCCTTATTCATTAGTTGTTGCCATTATTATATCTCTTTTATCAGAATATTGCAAAAATATTATTTTATAAAAAGACCGCCGGGACCAAATGGCCGAGGCGGTCTAGTGGGGTTTGGCACCCAGTGACTCCGATTGGATTTGAACCAACGACCCCTTGCCTGTCAAGCAAGTGCTCTCCCGCTGAGCTACGGAGTCATATGAGAATTCAATTTAAATTATCGACAAATAATAATATAATGGCTTATACTTAAAATGTCAATCTATTTTTAGTTCGGAGGTTGAGCGATGTTAGCAAAAGTATTATCTTATTTATTGATTGGATTGCTGTTAATTGTTGCTGTTGCATTAGTGTTCCCAGCATATTTAACATATTTATGGTTAGTATTTGGAATCGCATTCGTTGGAGTCAGCGGATATTTGGCTTTTATTTATGGCAAGCGTACGTTATTGATTTTGAAAGAAGAAAGAAAATAATATTAGAATGTGCAACTACGAATATGAGAAATGCCCTATTTTGCAATAGGGCATTTTTATATTTCATCATTAAGCGGTGCGGCTCCATACAAGCAATATTTACTCCTCAGGTAGTTGTTGCCACTCCGTGAGAGAAATGCCACTTACAACTATTTTTTGACCTTCTAGTAATTCAATTTCACTAGAAGAAGAGCTATATTCCCCACCAAGGACTTCGAACAAAAAATCAGAGTCGTTTTTATCAAGAATTTTCACATAACCAATCTGGCTTGCTGATGTACTAAATTGATAGTTGCCAGGCTCAATATGAACTCCCACTTCCCACACTCCTGCTGTTAGAACATTTTCTACTTCGGGTTCAGCGGCAGCAGGAAGAATGGATACTTGATCAAAACCATCCACTCGCACTGTATGGTCTGAAGCGAGATCGACTGTTAATGAATTCACTCCGTATGCGCTCCCTACGACTTCATCTACAATAACATCATTTTCTTCGTCTGTTATTAACACATTTCCAGATCCTTGTCCGGTAATCGTATAACGTCCTTGGGAGACAGAAAGTTCGTCGAATACACCCCCTATTGAAGAATGAGCTTCGTCCGTAGTTTCGTTAGCGGAATAACTAGGTTCATATAAATGATCACTCAAGTGTTGGAGTTGACTAGCTTTTTCATCGCCAATGATTTCAAAGTTTTGTTGGTATAACACTTTTGCGTCAGTATTTTCTGAGCAACTACTTAGTAATAGAAGGCCTAAAGGTAAGATGAAGAAGTAAAAATATTTCAAAATGAAAACTCCTTAGATTTAGATCTCATAGTGTTTTTCGTAATATTCTAACGTTCCAATTGAACCAATTGTCATTTGTTTACTTTGAAAGGCTAGCATTCGTTCAATCCATGTAAGTTGATCTGAAATGCTCATCTGATGGAGCGGGATACAAAGTAAATAACTAGATATAAACTCGTGCTCACTAGGAAGATTGTAATAATCCTGTATTTGTTCATAATCTTGGGTGGTTATTGGTACTTTCAAATAAGTCATCTCTGAATTATTGGGATGAAGCTCATCAATAATGCCCCCATCTTTCAAAAAGATGACGCGGTCTGCATAAAGGTCTAAATTTTCAAGTAGGTGGGACGCGACAAAGATTAGCTTATTTTCTGATTTTAATTCATTCAGGATAGTAGATATTAATGAAACATTCGAAACATCTAGACCGTTCATTACTTCATCCATTAATAAAATTTTCGAGTCTGCTGCAACCATCATTGCGAAGCACAAACGTTGCCGCATACCTAAAGAATAGGTTTTTACCTTGTTTTTTGCATAGCTTTCCATTTTTAATGATTGAATGATCTTATTCGGTTTTTTTGAACCTTTCCACATCTGTTTATATAGTTTTATATGGTCAACACCGTTTAATTCTTCAAACAAATCACTTTGGTCAGGAAAAGTAGTGAGCTGTTGATGTATTTTCAACTGAGCTTTCTCCGAGCTGTAGGTATAGTTTTCATCTACAATGATATCGCCACTATTCGGTTTTGTATAATTTGCAATCACGTTAAATAAAGTTGTTTTACCTGTTCCATTGGGAGCTGCTAAACCAATTATTTTCCCTTGTTCAGCTGTGAAGGAAACGCGGTCAAGAACTTTGTTTTTATTGAATGCAACACTTATATCTTTTATTTCAAGCATATTCATACTCCTTTTCTACATATGGACTGAATTTTGTCGCTTGTTCATTTTGAATCCCTTACTAGTTTTTAATAGCTTGTTCATATAAATGCATAGGAAAGTGATTATGCATAACCCAATAAGCCATAAGATTGCGTAATAATAATCTACTGAAGGGTTAGATAATTGATTTGCAAACTCACCAGATAAGACGGAGGTGACATCTACAAAAAGTAGAGGTTGCAAAAACGAAACTTCACCAAAAATATTTGATAAAAGAGCGGGTAATAAAAATACTCCTGTACCAACAACGAGGTTAATAAATGCATGGTCAAATATCATATTTAGTAGAACCGACAATAGTAAGATGAAAATAGTTACTAGAAACAACAATCCTATCACGAATAAGATGTATTCGATGG
Source organism: Halalkalibacillus halophilus DSM 18494 (assembly GCF_000423105.1). Taxonomy (GTDB): domain Bacteria; phylum Bacillota; class Bacilli; order Bacillales; family Alkalibacillaceae; genus Halalkalibacillus; species Halalkalibacillus halophilus. Next base: position 77,208 of record NZ_AUHI01000004.1, read on the forward strand.
TAGATATAGCTGTATAAGTACCATTACGATAAATAATAACTGGATAATTAAGGTGACCAATCCCGCTGTACCAAGTAGAAACGATTCCCCCGATGAAAACACCCACTATAAGGGATAACGTTAAATAGATCGAATGAGTTGTAAGTTTTGAAAGAATCTTTGTGAAAGTAGAAACGGGAATACCGTTCATTACGGTTTTATGTCTATTTTCATAAGAAATAATTTCACTGCCACTAAATAATATGATAATTGTGAATAACAACCCGCTTAGAGTTTTTAGTGCATTTACTAAGAAATTACTTGCTGTAGAACTGTCTTGTGTAAGGGGTAAGGAATGTTCTTGAATATACAAAAGGCGTTCTTCTTCAGATTTTATTTGATCTTCTTTCATAATAAATCGTTCACTCATCCCAGCATGGTTAAGCTCTTGTACATGACGCTGCTCTTCAACTAAAGCAAGTCCTTCTTCGATATAGAGTTCACGATCATTATTAAGGTAATACGCTTGCATATTCACATGTGAAAGTTGATTTAGAAGACTATCTTGTACAGCTTCTTCTTGCTCTGTTAACGTTTCTTCCAAATTTGCCATTCTGTCTAATTGGGCGTTTAGGGATGCTGCTTCCATTTCTTTTTGTTCTGCTAGAGTTTGCTCTGTTTCATTTAATTGTTGAATATAAAATAATGGAAAAATTAATATCATTAAAAACATAATCATTAGGTGTTTTTTATTTTTTACTATTAGTTTTAGCTCAAATGAAATAAAACGTCTAAACATAGCAGTTCCTTCTCCTTTCTAGTAGAATCTTTGTTTAGGTACTAGTTTGGATGTCACCCAAAGAATGAGCTCAACTGCTAAAATAGTAATACATAGTACCACAAGGGCTTTTGAATAAGTAACGCCGTCTATATTTAATAAATAGTTCATTTCACTTGAAGCTATTTTTCCTACTTCAAAATAAATTTGAGGGAAAGAACTAATATCAAACCCGAATAAAGTTTCGCGATCACGAGAGTATATAAAGGTTCCTGACATTAATAAAGTAGTATTTACCATTAGTACAGCCCATGGATTTTTGAAAATTAAACTTAAGATAATATTCAATCGAATAAAAATATATGCGATGATTGGAATTAAAGATAAGCCCTTCAAGAGAACATGGAATAAAGACAGATAATCGTAATGAGCAATGTTAACTTGTTCAAGGGGCTCTTTAAAAGGTAGGAGCAACTCTAAGTGCCCAAATCCGTTCAACAGAGAATTTATTACAATAAAGAAAAGGAAGCTACCCCCAAGAATACATAGAGTATAGAGCAAACCAACTAGACTCTTTATATTAAGAGTCGAATACCACGTGAGTGGAAGCCCTTGTAAAAGGGTTTTGTGTTCTTTGTCACGCGTAAGTGTGTCATTGTTAAAATAAATGACACTAAAGAATAAGAGGTAGATCGTTAACTGACTGATCAATTGTTGCATTTGTTGAATTGTACTTTTCTGCTCTACCATTTCCATCGTAATCGTGTGATCTTGGTCTAGGTAGCTTTGAAAGCGTAATAATGTTTGATTATATAAGTGAAGTCGATCTTTTCCTGGAAATGGTTCTCCTGCGAATAAGTCACTTTGAATATACTCTTCTTCTCCAAATTGATCTAAATAATAGAGCCGGTGGTGAAGATACCTTCTAATATTATCTTTTTGATAAGCTGTTATTTGTCTATTATGTATGTCTAGGTAAAACTCTTGGCTCGCATAGTGAGGACCACTCATCACACCAGTTCCTGTATATCCTTGGTCACGGCGATAATCCTGTAATGCTTCAATGTCTTCTAACTCTTGAGTTACTTCCTCAACAGAAAAGGACTCCTCATGGTCTTGGTTTGGTAGTAAAATGAATATGTACAAAGAAAGTAATAGTAGAAGAAATCCAATAAATATATTATTTTTTTTACTAAAAAAGGTTAGTTTGAATTCATGGCTCAATAGAGTACGAAACATACATGCTCTCCCTAAATAATCTTAATATTTTTAATTTTCCTATTATCTTATACCACCAAATATTAGAAGTAAAGAAAAGAATTTAGTTTGTCGAAATATATTTTTTTGAAAAGAATGGAAAGGTAGGAGAAGGATTTTGTTTTATATTTACATATTACGTTGTAAAGATAACTCCTTGTATACAGGATATACAAATGATGTAAAATCGCGTTTTAATAAACATCAATTGGGGAAAGCCTCTAAATATACACGTGCCAAGCTTCCGGTGGAACTTGTTTACGTGGAAATATTTGAAACCAAATCCGAAGCAATGAAAAGAGAGGTTGAAATTAAAAAGTTTGCAAAAGGAGAAAAAGAATCTTTAATACAACTTTCAAGTCAATTCGTACACACATACTTAGAATAACTTAGAAAATGAAAGGGGAGTAAGATGTGGGAGCAGTTGAAAGTTTTTTATCTGAAATAGTAGGGTTAGGTAATACAATTTTCTGGGATTATTTATTAGTTTACTTACTTATTTTCACTGGGATTTACTTCACTTTTAGAACGAAATTTATTCAGTTTAAGCTATTTCCGGAAATGTTTAAAGTTATTGGAGAAGAAGCAGTAGAGCAAAGCGGAAGAAGAGGTACTAATGCTTTTCAGGCTTTTAGTATTAGTATTGCTTCTCGAGTTGGTACTGGAAACTTAGCAGGTGTTGCTTTAGCTGTAGCAATTGGTGGCCCAGGGGCAGTATTTTGGATGTGGGTTATTGCTTTAATTGGTATGGCAACTGCCTTTATAGAAAGTACGTTAGCTCAGTTATACAAAGTTCCTGATAAAGATGGGTTCCGTGGAGGACCTGCTTATTATATTGAACGTGCTTTAGGTCAACGTTGGATGGCAATTTTATTTTCTATTTTAATCACAATTACGTTTGGTCTAATATTTAATGCGGTACAAGCTAACACAATTACAATGGCTGTTGAAGAGGCATTTGCCATTGATCGTGTTTGGTCAGGTTTAGCATTAGTCGTGCTTGCAGGAATTGTAATCTTCGGTGGAATCAAAAGAATTGCAGTAGTTTCAGGTACAATCGTTCCAATTATGGCTGCAATTTATATTTTAATCTCTTTATATGTTGTAGTGACAAACATTGGCGAAGTGCCAGGTATATTTATGTTAATCATTCAACATGCCTTTGGGTTAGAACAAGTTGTTGGTGGGGGAATTGGTGCTGCGTTAATGCAAGGTATTAAACGAGGTCTGTTCTCTAACGAAGCGGGTATGGGTTCTGCTCCCAATGCCGCAGCAACAGCTGGTGTAAGTCACCCGGCAAAACAAGGACTTGTCCAGTCACTAGCAGTATTTGTTGATACTATAATTATTTGTAGCTTTACAGCATTTACAATTATGCTGTTTGATAACTACATGGATATGACGGAAGATGGAATTCAATTAACCCAGGTTGCATTGAGTTCTCACATTGGTGAATGGGCATCGATCTTCTTAGCGATTACGATATTCTTATTCGCGTTTAGTTCGATTATTGGTAACTATTACTATGGTGAATCTAATATTGCGTTTATGAACAATTCAGTTGTATTAAAGAACATTTTCCGTTTCGTTGTATTAGGAATGGTAATGTTTGGTTCCATTGCTTCCATTGATATTGTATGGAACATGGCTGATCTATTTATGGCAATGATGGCAACCGTCAACTTAATTGCTATCTTGTTACTAGGTAATATTGCATTCGCTCTACTGAAAGACTATGTGAAGCAGAAGAAGCAGGGTGTTGACCCAACATTCAAAGCATCTAGCTTACCTTGGTTGAAAAATGTAGAATGGTGGCAAGATGATCAAGTAATTAGGAAAGACAAAAAGGATAAATAAGAAAAAACAGTTGATGGAATATCCATCAACTGTTTTTTTTGTACCTTTATTCAAGTGTAAATTCTCCTAAAACCCAACCTTCTTCTTCATATCCTTCTTTACCAACCCATGATACAAGAGCGTAATCACCAGCTGGGAGTTGGTCGAGTAACCATTTTCCATCTACCTCTAAGTTATTTTGTCCCTCAGGGAGGTTATCGAATAACTCAAGTACAGCAACAGGAGCTAAGTCAGCTGTGTAAACTACAAGATCTACGTAGTCAACATCTTTATTTAAATTTAACTCCACTTGAAATACACCATCTTCAGTGAGTGTAAAGCTTCCTGAATCCAATAGATCTTCGATATCAAAAACCTCATATGGGTCTTGAACAAACAAGATAGTTGGAACTTCAATTACTTCGTCTCCATGAGTTAATGTAATAAGCCCTTCGTAGTAACCAGGCTCGAGTTTTCCAGCATCTACTTGAACGTTCATATTAACTTTTTGAGATCCGTTTCCTTTTACATTTAAGTTTTTACTTGTATTCACTTTAATGTGATTTTCACCGTCAAAGAATTCAACATCCATATTAAATCGTTTACGTTCATTTGATAAGTTTTCAATTTCAAAGTGTTGACGTTCCACTTGCTTACCATTCTCTTTTTCAAAAGTTCCGAATGAATAAGATCCTGGATTTACTAAAGTTTCTGTTGTTAAGGCATCAACTACACGAATGCTACCTGCCCCTTGAGCGTTGAATGGGTACGTATTTCCATCACGATCTGAAATGGATTCTGCAGTATTCATAAGTGCTGATTTAACGCGCTGTGGTTCCCAGTCAGGGTTTTGTTCTAGTAATAATGCTGCAGCTCCTGCTACATGTGGTGCTGCCATGCTAGTTCCTTGTAAAGAAGCATAAGCATGTCCACCTGTTGCATGATTCGGAATCGTACTAACAATTGCTACACCTGGCGCAGATACGTCTGGTTTAATCATCCACGTTTCAGTAACTGGTCCTCTTGAAGAGAAATCAGCAATTGTTTCTTCTACTAAAGTTGGTTCATTTAAAGAGAAAGTGATTTCGTTCTCTCCATTTTCTAATGCACTTACCAACTCTTGTCCTTGCGCTAGAGACATCTTAAATGTTGGAACGGCCATACCTGGTACGTCAGGTTGAGTACCTTCTACATTGTTATAAATAATTGCCCCGACTGCACCTGCAGCTTGAGCATTCTCTGCTTTTTCAACAAATGGATATTCTCCTCTTTGAATTAAAGCAACCTTGCCATCTACATCAACATTTGCAAAGTCTTCTGCACTGCCTAAGCCAACATGTTCATATTCATATGTTTGACCATTTAGTGCATTTAGAGCTTCTTCAGATGGGAAGCCCATTACATTTACGCCACTATACGTTTCTCCATTACTAAGTGTTAGGTTACCGTCAAATACAAAGTGAGGTAATTGTGTTGCACCGACTGAAATGGCATCACGGCTAGTACCTGGAGCTCCGATTGTCCACTCATCTGGACCAGCGTTACCATTTGCTCCAACAGCAACTACCCCTTCTGCTGTAGCCCAGTCAAGCGCAATGGATGTTGCGAAATCAGGATCATTAGAAGTATTACCTAACGACAAGTTCATTACATCTGCTCCATCAAGAACAGCTTGCTCAATCCCTGCTAGAACTGCGTTGGTTGAACCACTTCCACCAGGCCCTAACACACGGTATGCTAATAAGTCAGCATTTGGTGCAACCCCTTTAATTAGTCCATTTGCAGCGATTGTTCCAGCAACATGTGATCCGTGAGTGGTTGAATCGCCTCTTGGATCTCCTTCAGGTGTCTCTTGAGGATCTTCATCAAAATCTACAAAATCATAACCTTTATAATCTCCAAAAGCGTGTTCTAAGTCTGGATGAGTGTAGTCTACACCAGTATCAATAACTGCTACTGTAACACCTTCTCCAGTTACGCCTAAGTCTTCCCAAACTTGTTGAGCACCAATATATGGTGCACTATCCATCATGTTTGGTGATACTTCATTATCATCAACAAAGATAGACTCCATTTCAGTTGCAGTGTACTCTTTATCAGGATAAATTGCTTTTACTCCTGAAACAGCAGCAAGTCCTCTTAATTCATCTTGTCTTACTTCGACAGAAAACCCACTAAAAACATAATCGTATTCAAATTGAAAATCACTACTAGGAGCCTTCGTTTCTACTTCATTCATAATCTGTTCTCGCTTCGATTGAAGATCTCCTTGTGATTGGCTTTGTCCAGTATGTTTAGCTTCAACTAAGGAAGGGGACTCTAATTCAACAATCACTGAAACGATTTCGCTAGAATCATAGTTGTATTCCCCTTCAATTGTTGCTAAACGTTGAAGATCACCGCTTGATTGTTGCGAGAAGCCCATTGTTGTAAAGGTGAGCATTACCGCTAATAAAATTAATCCGAACTTAGTAAATTTCTTTTTCAAAATAAATTCCCTCCAATTATGTTTTTAATAACGTACAGCTTTCCCCCTTTTTGTTCACTATTTAAAAATACATGTACTACCCTTATATTTCGGTATAAGAAGTAGTTATCCCTTGAGATAAAAGTACCAATTTTCAGAAAAAAAAGTATAAACGTTAGTAATCTTGATATGTAAAGGTAGGAGCCGGTTCGATTTCATTATTCGACGATATAAAACATAAATTTATTAAACTTTTGGAGGAGTTCATTTATCCTATAAGTTGTAAAACATAAAAAAACTTCCTTACGAAGAAATGTAAGGAAGGGTTTAAATCTCTATTTCTTTTTCTGCCCAATGTTGAATAGCTGCTAAAGCAGGTTGAAGAGTATATCCTTTTTCGGTTAAAGAATATTCTATTCTTACAGGAGTTTCATCATAGACTTTTCTTTTTACGATTTTTTCTTTTTCTAAGTCCTTTAATCTTTCAGACAACAACCTACCACTAATTCCTATATTCGATTCTATTTCACAGAAGCGCTGGGAACCTTCTAATAATTGAAAAATAATCAGAGCGGACCAACGCTTATTTATAATGGATAAAGCTTTTTCAAATTTTGGGCAAATAGAATGATCTGTCATAAGCATTCACCTCTTTCATATAGTATAACGAAAAAGTTAAAGTATGAAAAGATATTTACTTACTTGACATTATTTAATTACTATTATATAGTTACTTACATAAAGTAAGTATATAAAAAAAGAGGAGGAATTTTATTATGACACAAGTAAATTTAGACAAAGTACACAGCGGGGTTAATTTCCAGGTAAAGCACATGATGGTTTCAAAAGCGAAGGGTGAATTTCAAGATTTTGATATAAACTTTGAAGGTGACCCTAAGAACCTTGAAAATGCGAGTGTAAAAGCAGTTATTCAAGTCGATTCGATTGAAACAAATAATGAAGATCGTAATGGACATTTAAAGTCAGAGGACTTCTTTAACGCTGAACAATATCCAACGATTACTTTTGATAGTAAGTCTATTAAAAAGGTAAGCGAATCTGAATATGAAGTAACTGGTGATTTAACAATTAGTGGAAAAACGAATGAAGAGACGTTTTTAGTTGAAGCAAATGGTGTTGCTAAAGATCCAATGAGTGGTAACATGGTTGCTGGGTTCGACGTAGAAGGTAAGGTAAACCGTGAAGATTATGGCCTTACTTGGAATGCCCAATTAGAAACTGGTGGGGTACTAGTAGGTAAAGAAGTTAAAATCAATGCTGCATTTGAATTTGCTATTGAATCATAAACTATAAAAAGTATTGAAAAAGAGTGCCTGAATTATTCCGTTTATGGAGTAATTCAGGCACTTTTTACTATTAAGAAAACTTATTTCGACTATCGCATTCCTTTTTCTTGTAATATTTCTATGAGTAAATCTGGTCGATCAGTGATGATCCCATCCACATCTGCATCGATCATTTCCCTCATCGTTTGCTCATCATTGATTGTCCAGTAATGTATGCCCATACCTCGTCTATGAGCTCCATTAATAATTCGGTCTTCAAAAAAGTTAAAGTACCGATTCTCTTTAGGCAACTGCATCACTTGTCCAGTAGGTTCAAAGAAGTTTCTTGCAAAGAATTTATGAGTCATAACAAAGTTGAAGGCAGTTTCCCGTCCTGAACCAAGTGCTATTTGCCCCTCGGCTCTTTCATTAAACATACGAATTAAATTTTGGTCAAATGAACTCATCATGACATTATCAATCATGTCATATTCAACAATTAATTCCCAAAGTCGATCAACAATTTCTTCATAATACATTTCAGGATTTGTATCTTTCACTTCTAGCATATATTTCATATCAGGAAATTCTTCAAACATTTCTCGAACTGTTGGTTTATATATACCAATATTACGAAAAGAAAACTCGCCCTCTTGGTCTTCAAATGTATATCCAGCATCAAGATTTAAAAATTCTTCTAACGTAAAATCTATTATTGCACCTTCACCATCTGTTGTGCGATCCACTGTAGGGTCATGTAATAGCACGAGCTCACCATCTGCAGTAATGTGGATATCTACTTCTACTATATCTACCCCTAAATCATGAGACATTTGAATCGCTGTCATTGTATTCCCTGGTGCTATTAAATCTCCAGCTCGATGTGAAATGACAAGTGGTCCTTCATTTTCATGTTCGAAAAATTCATGTTGCTCAACCGAAGGCTGGGGTTCAAAATAAAATACCCATGCAATAATAATAGGTACACCAATTGCTAAAAAGAGTGTAAGAAAGCGTCTAAATTCACTATGTTTTTTTCTTTCTAGGTGCATCTGAACCATCCTTATATTCCTCATCTATTTCTATCAATGTTTATCGATACCCTCTATAAAGCTTATTTATAACGCTAATCTGTAATAAATGCAATTCATTTTATGCAAAAATAAGATTTTTCGCTTATAATAGAAACAATTCTTATATGAAAGAGGAGGCCAACAATGAAAGATCAAGTGATTCAATTTTTACATGATAACCGAGATAAACATTTAAAACAATTAGAAGAGTTTTTGAAAATCCCAAGTATTAGTTCTCTATCCGAACATAAAGAAGACGTTCTGAATGCTGCAAAATGGGTAGAACAAGAGTTACACCAAATAGGTTTTGAACAAGCTCGTATCATGGAAACGGAAGGCTTACCAGTTGTGTATGGAGAATACATACAGAACCCGGAGGCTCCAACCGTATTAATTTATGGTCATTATGATGTACAGCCAGTGGACCCTCTACATTTGTGGGAGTCAGAACCATTTGCTCCAGAAATTCGTGATAATAAAATTTTTGCTCGTGGTGCAACCGATGATAAAGGGCAAGTATTTATGCACCTGAAAGTAATGGAAGCAATTTTGAGTATGGAAAAAACTTCTCCTGTTAATTTTAAAGTATTAATCGAAGGAGAGGAAGAAGTCGGTAGTCCTAATCTTCCTGCTTTTGCTCAAAACCATGCTGATCTACTAAAAGCAGATTTAGCAGTAGTATCGGATTCTGCGTTGGTGGAGAAAGGAAAACCTACTATAACATATGGTTTGCGTGGCTTAGCTGGAATTCAAATTGATGTGAAAGGTGCAAATAGCGACCTTCACTCTGGAGAATACGGTGGAGGCGTCATGAATCCGATCCATGCTTTAGTTGAGATCGTTTCTTCTTTCAAGGACAAAGAACAAAAAGTTTTAGTTGATGGATTTTATGATGATATTCCAGAACTTTCTGAAGAAGAGCGAGAAGCTCTAGCTGCGGTTCCATTCGATGAAGAAAAGTTGAAAAACAGTCTAGAAGTACCTAGCTTTAATGGAGAGAAAGGGTACACGTATACGGAACGTACTTCTGCTCGTCCAACTTTAGAGGTAAATGGAATGTTTGGTGGCTTTCAAGGTGAAGGAATTAAGACAGTTCTACCAAATGAAGCAACAGCAAAAATTACATGTCGTTTGGTACCTGACCAAGACCCAGAAAAGATTGTACAAGCACTAACTGATCACGTACATGCTCAAACTCCTAAGGGTGTTACGGTGGAAGTTACTCCATTCGATAAAGGGAAACCATATGTTACCCCGTTTGATCATCCAGTCATTCAAAAAGCAGCGGAAGCATATGAAGCGGTTTATAAGAGTGAAACGGCTTATATTAGAGGTGGAGGATCGATTCCAATCGTAGCTGAATTAGATGAGATTTTAAACATCCCAGTAGTATTAATGGGCTTTGGATTACCAGATGAGAATTTGCATGCTCCAAATGAGCATTTTCATCTAGAAAATTTTGACCAGGGAATGCAAACACTGGTTAACTATTTTTACTTACTAAAAAATTAATAAGACTATATTTGTTGTAATATTAGAAAGGTACGTAATTTCAAGTGAAATTACGTACCTTTTTTGTATGAAGTTAGATTACTTTCCCTTTTTCCTTAGCATCGGCATCTAACCCAGCTCCTATTGCAACCCCAATTCCTATTCCGATTGGTAGACCTAGTGCTATATTATCGAACAAAAGTAGTCCAAACGGTAATCCAATCCCAGTACCGATAGCCATATAAATACTTAAGTAATAACCTTCTGTAACTAAGTTGTGCTGATTTGTTAAATGAGAAGTAAACTCATTAACTTTTTGTTTATGAAGTTTAAAATTAATTTCATTTTTCGATGTGATCTCTTTTTGAATTTGTGCTATATGTACTTCCATTTCTATTAAGTATTCTTTACATTCATCACATTCAACAGCATAGGAAGCCACCTTATCTATGACTTTTTCATATAAATCTAAATCAAGCTTAGATTGGTCCCCCTCATCCATAGAATTTCTGATTTCCGTTAATGCAGTTTTAAGATTTTTAGCTTGATAATTATCCATAAAGGAATCTCCTTTTACCTTGCTTAGTCATTAAGAGAATATCATAAATATAGAAAGCGTGCTAAAAGTATTATAATCGTTAGAATAGATTATCTCTTTAGTAATTTAACACGTTAATTGTTTTACTCAAGTACTTGTTATAATTTTACACCTAAACTAAACTGAAAATTAAGAAAATAAAAGGGGTGGATGACATGAGAAGACGAATAGCAGAGCCTTATAAAATTAAAGCAGTTGAACCTTTGTCGATGTTAAGTTATCAAGAAAGAGAGGAAGCATTGAAAAGTGCCGGGTATAATACATTTTTATTAGATAGCAAAGATGTATACATTGATTTGTTAACCGACAGCGGCACCAGCGCGATGAGCGATAAGCAGTGGGGGTCTCTAATGGTAGGAGATGAAGCGTATGCAGGAAGTAAAAGTTGGTATCGCTTAGAAGAAGCTGTTCGTGAAGTGTATGGTTATAAATATGTACTTCCAACACACCAAGGTAGAGGTGCAGAAAATATTTTATCACAGCTAAAAGTAAAACCAGGAGATTACGTACCAGGAAATATGTACTTTACTACAACTCGTGCCCATCAAGAAATGAATGGTGGAACATTTGTTGATGTCATCATAGATGAAGCCCATGACCCTCAAATAGAAGTCGATTTTAAGGGGAATGTTGATCTAAATAAATTAAAAAGTTTAATTGAAGAAGTTGGCGCACATAATATTCCGTATGTTTGCTTAGCTGTGACAGTGAATATGGCAGGCGGCCAACCTGTAAGCATGAAAAATATGAAAGACGTTTATGAACTTTGTCAGCATCATGGAATTGATGTTATGTATGATGCAACACGTTGTGTGGAAAATGCATATTTTATTAAAGAAAGGGAAAGTGGTTATTCAGAAAAATCCATTAAAATTATTCTGAAAGAGATGTTTTCATACTCTGATGGATGTACGATGAGTGGGAAAAAAGATGCTCTAGTAAATATAGGTGGATTTTTAGCGATGAACGATGAAGATTTGTACACTCGTTCAAGGGAGCTTGTAGTTGTATATGAAGGTATGCCTACTTATGGTGGCATGGCTGGAAGAGACATGGAAGCTATGGCGCAAGGGATCTATGAGTCAGTTGATGATCATTATATTGAACATAGAATTCATCAAGTAAGGTATTTAGGGGACCAATTGCAAGAGGCAGGTGTGCCAATGGTGCGTCCAATAGGTGGGCATGCTATATTCTTAGATGCTAAAGCCTTTTTAAGCCATTTAGACCAATTAGAATTCCCTGCACAGTCACTAGCGGCAGCATTATACTTAGATTCTGGAGTACGAGCAATGGAACGAGGGATTGTTTCTGCTGGAAGAAATAAAGATACTGGTGAGCATAACCAACCAAAGTTAGAAATGATTCGTTTAACTATTCCAAGGAGAGTGTATACAAATAATCATATGGATGTGGTAGCTGATTCCGTAATAGCACTTTATGAAAAAAGAGAAAAGATTAAAGGGCTACAAATGGATTATGAGCCACCGACTTTACGATTTTTCAATGCTCGTTTCTCACCTAAAGAAGTTAGTTTAATTCATAATTAAATTAAAAAACGGTTGGCGTGGGATTGCCAACCGTTTTTTCTACTCTGTGAAAACAGTATTGCTTATTCAAAAAACTCTTCATAGTCGAATTGTTCATAAACATATGGGTTATCTGGTTCCTCAACTACATCAATTGATTCTGGCTCTACTGTCGTTAATTGCCATCCACGATATTCTTCTGTTCCAAGGGTTCCAGTAATTCTTACCCATGTGTCATTCGTTATATCTTGAAATCTTTCATCAGTAGCAATCAATCCAAAAATTCCAGCGTCTGCTGTACAACAAGTGATTCCGAATCTGCCTGCTACTACTTGATTTTCTTTAAAATCCCCTTCACGAAACACAAATCCAATATAAGATACTGTTTTACCTTCAAAAGCGGAAGGATCTTCTTCTAATAGAGAAATCACACCTATATAGTTTTCGTCAGTAATTTCAATATGTTCGGCTTCTCGCAATCTCTGGTCGAGTTCAGGGTACATGACGCTTGGAGTCAAATATTGAAGGCCAGTCTCTTCATAAACGTCATCTTGATCTTCTTGGTTCGTTTGGTTAGTGCTTAGGTTTGCATCTTCATATCCAACCTCTTCACCGGAGCCATGCACATCTTCTGATTGATATTCGTCAAACTCATCATCCGAATGGGCTTCTACCATATCTCCATCTGAGATTTCGCTATCAGAAATCTTTGTATCACTCTCGATTTCTTCCTCATCTTCTGGTACTACCTCTTGAGCATAGATTCCACTTTCAGACGCCTGACGCAATTCATGCTTGAAACCCATAATCTCTGCTTGAGAACTACCTAATGCATGGTTTGAAAATAATAGACCTGAGAATATAGGTATGACAAATAGTCCATAAACAAAGGTGAACTTCTTCTTAGACCCTTTAAAGTCATGGTCATGTGCACAATTACACGCTTCATGGTGATCGTGGTCATGAGCTTTTTCATTGTCTATTCTAAAGAGCTGGATAGTTCCTAAGACTGCCATTACGACAAGTGCAAAATAGAAATATGGCATCATACGGGGAGCAATAAATCTACTAATATCACCAGTTACAATTAATTTAAATAACAATAAGGTAAAGCCAAGTAGAATTACTGCTCTTAAAAATATATGTGCTGATTTACTCAAATGAACTCCTCCTTAATACCAAAATGCTTGAAACAGTAATATTGTCGGGAAAACAATCGCTGTTACAACAGCAATTAGAGTTAGTACAAACTTAGTCTTAAAATAGGCTAACATTAATAATGTGTTCTTTAAATCCATCATTGGTCCGTAAACTAAAAATGCGAGAATCGCTGATGGGGAAAAGATTTGATTCAATGAAGCAGCTACAAATGCATCAGCCTCTGAGCATAACGATAGAAAATAAGCTAGTACCATCATAACTGCTGGTCCCAAAATAGGGTCCATTCCAAAACCTACGAGCAATTCTCGTGGAAGAAATGTTTGGATGAAACTTGCAAACATTGCACCGATTAAAAGAAACTTTCCCATCGTGAAAAATTCATCACTTGCATGGTAGAAGATATCTTTTATTTTTTGCTTCATAGGCAAGTCTTTGCTAGATTCTGAAGTTATTGCTCCGAACTCAGATCGAAGTGGATTCAATCGATTACGGAAAAGCATGTAAATTACTAAGCCGACCAACATAGCAATGAGAAAAGCGAGTCCCATTCTTCCCCAAACAATAACCATATTGGTTTGAAAAGCATAAAAAGTCGACAGGAAGACTATTGGATTCAAAATCGGTGCTGAAACCAAAATTACCATTGCGACATGAAGCTTCATTCCTTTTTGAATCAATCTTCTCACGATTGGTACAATCGCACATTCACAAATAGGAAAGATAGCTCCAGCAATTACTGCAGGAAGCAAGGCTCCAATTGGGTTTTTAGGTATGTACTTCTTAATTGTTTCATCTGAAACGAATACTTGAATGATGGACGACACAAATACCCCAAGTAAAACAAAAGGTATAGCTTCTAAAAAAATACTTAAGAAAATCGTATTAAAATCGAGAACGCGAGATGAAATAGTTAACCGTTCATCTAAGTTGATGAATTCAGCAAATAGAAAAACGAAAACTATGAGGAAAAGTAGGGCGTAGATCGCTCCTTCTCTAAAAAAACGCTTCATTATGTATGTATTCCCCTTTAATTTGGCCATTGTTCATAAATTATTATCTTATAGAAAGGATGTAAATGTAAATACAGTTTGATATTTGTTATGTAACTGTAACAATGAACAAAATCACGTTTGAATTTTCAAAATTGACTGTCATTAATGGGGTTCTTTATAATAAAACATATAGAAGAATAAGTAAAAAGTAGGTGTTGTTAATGGGGGTAAATGTTCAAGATATCTTGTCACTTCCAACGCTTGAAGGGGCGATAGTCCATGCTGGGGAGGATCAAGTACATGAAAGCGATGTGGAATGGGCTTCTGTCATGGAAGCACCAGTAGAAAACTTTTACCGGAAGCATGAAATTATATTAACGACTGGTGCTGGTTGTCACCAACAAAGTAAATCATTTGAAGGCTTTGTTCAAGATATTATTGACTCTGGAGCTTCTGCATTAGTAGTTGCTACGGGTCAATATATATTGAATATTTCCGACCAAGTAAAGGAAATGGCGCGTGATCAGCAATTTATCATATTAGAAATTTCTGGTAACATTCGTTTTTCTCATATTATTCATGACATATTAGCGAAGGTAAATCAATTTAATGATGAGAAAAGAGCTCAATCAGAGGCATTGCGACAACACCTCACGAACGAAGTACTAAACGGCGGCTCACTACAAGAGCTTGTAAAGATTTTATATGATGCAATAAAAATCCCAATTGCAATTAGCGATTCCAGGCAACAAGTAAGGGCGAACTATGATTTTGATGACACCATTATTGATGCATTAAATGGGTTTAACGATTTAGAAATTGAAAAAATAACTGATAAATCATTAATCGTTTCAGACCATCCACTTTATCACCATGTGAATAAATATAAAATTAATAATTCAACATGCTATGAGTTAGTCATTTATTCAAACGGAAAAAAACAAGGATACCTACTCTTTATGCCTTCAGAGACTGGGTTACTAGACTGGTTTACAATGCACGCATTAGAACATGGACTAACGGCCTTTGCACTATTTTTCTTAACAGAAAATGCTGTGGAATTAACAGAAATAAGATTAAAAGATAATTTTGTTTTATCTCTTGCAAAAGACGTTACCAACTTAGATGGAAAGTGGTTATCTAAAGGAGAACTTTTGGGATATGACTTATCCTTAGCCTATGTATGTATTGTAGGAGATTTTCAGAAAGGTGGAGGACGTGACGAATTCGAAAGGACAGAAGATCAGTCGAATCAATCTTCCCTTCACAGTTTAAATTACTATGTACAAAAGGAAATTACTAATGCAAGTCACCATCTAAATAGAAAGACATTATCAAGCTTTGATGGCGGTGAAATTATAGTCTTTTTAGAAGTAGATGAAGGAAGTTACCGTGACACAGTTAATCATTTTTTGGATATGGTGGAAAGAAGAATTCATGCTCAATTATCCACTTTTGATTTTGCTTGGGGAATTGGCTTTGCAAAACAAGGGTTTAATAGCTTTTACGATAGTTATCACCAAGCGAGAACAGCATTAAATATTAAAACGGAGCAACACGGTTTTGGTGCAAGAACATTTTTTGAAGCAACTCGAATCAATCGATTGCTCATGCAACTTAATCAGCATGAAGAGATCAATGAATTGGTATCAGAAACTGTCACTCCATTAGTGAATTACGATTTTAAACGACAAACAAATCTTATGGAAACCTTTATGACATATCAACAATTTAAAGGAAATGTCAGTCAAACGGCAAGGGCCTTAAACTTGCATAGGCAATCATTACTTTATCGGCTCAGAAATATCGAAAATCTTACCAATTTAACATTAGTGAATGCGGATGACTCCTTTTTATTAGAATTAAGTGTCCGTCTGTATAAACTTCAGCGTATCGAATAATAACATAATAACTAGAACCTTCTCGAATGATAGGAAATGGTTTAAAAATTGTACAGTGTAATAGTTTGAATATTCATACACTTTGTACATTACACCTGTAAGCGTTTCCAAATATAATAGTATGAACAGATATATAATTATTCTGTTTTATCTGAGAGGGGGTTGTTTTGTGTTTATGTTCGATATTGAAGAGTATCAGAAACGTTTAGAAGCGACCAAGAAAAGCATGGCTAACAAAGGAATTGATGTTTTATTTATCACCGACCCAGCTAACATTAACTATTTATCTGGCTATGATGCTTGGTCTTTTTATGTACACCAAGCATTAATAGTAATTATTGATGAAGCCCAACCGATATGGATCGGTCGTTTAATGGACGCTAGTGGTGCAAAAGCTACAACATGGATGTATGATGAAAATATCATTTCTTACTCTGATTACTATGTTCACTCAACAGAATTCCATCCAATGGAGTTTATGGCAGAAATCTTGAACGAAATTGGGCAAGGTAGAAGAAGTATAGGTGTAGAAATGGATCAATATTATTTCTCAGCAAAAGCATTTTTAACACTTCAAAAAAAGTTACCTTTCGCAAGTTTCATTGATGCTACCTCTTTAGTTAATTGGATCAGGATAATTAAGTCGGATCAGGAAATTGAGTTTATGAAACGGGCGGGAATTATTGCTGAAAATGCGATGCACGCTGGTGTAAATGCTATTCACACTGCTTCACGTGAATGTGATGCTGCAGCTGCAATATATTATGAACTAATTCATGGGACAGAAGAATTCGGCGGAGATTATCCTTCTATCGTTCCTATGTTACCAACAGGCGAAAAAACGAACGCACCGCACTTAACATGGTCAGATAGTAATTTCAAAGATGGCAATGCAGTAATTATCGAATTAGCGGGGTGTTACCGAAGATACCATGTGCCACTGGCAAGAACAGTGTCTATTGGGCAACCTAGCCAACGTCTCGATCGCTTATCAGAGATCGTGAAGGAAGGTATAGAAGAAGTAATGGAAGTAGTGAAACCGGGTGCTTATTTAGAAGATCTAGAAGCGAAATGGAGAGAATCCACAAGTAAGTATGGGATCGAAAAGGAATCGCGACTTGGTTATTCGATAGGGTTAAATTATCCTCCTGACTGGGGAGAGCATTCAGCAAGCATCAGAAAAGGTGATCATACAGTACTAGAAGAAAACATGACATTTCATTTTATTCCAGGATTATGGTTTGATCACGACGGAATAGAAACAAGTGAATCATTTTATGTAACAAAAACAGGGGCAAAATCTTTTACAAACTTATCTAGAGAATTGATTGTTCAAAGCCCTTACCAACTGCCTGATCAATCGAAGGGAATTATAAGTTAGATATGTTCAGAAGACTTGGCATACGCCAAGTCTTCCTATCGATAAAATAATGAATTTGATAGAGGAGGTTATGATCATGTCAGATCACAAACTAGGTACTAAAGCATTATGGGCCGGAGAAGCAGAGCAACTCAGGTATGGAGCTACACAAGTCCCTGTAGTTCACAGTGTTTCATATAATTATGATGATTTAGAAGAATGGTATCAAGTAGCTACCGGGCAAAAAGAAGGTCATATTTATGGCAGAAATACGAACCCAACTACTCAAGCTTTTGAAGACAAGGTGGCAGCATTAGAAGGTGCAGAAGCTGCGACCAGTTTTTCTTCAGGGATGGCGGCAATATCCAATACACTTTATACGTTTTTAAAACCAGGAGATAAAGTGGTTAGCATAAAGGACACGTATGGTGGAACAAATAAAATATTTACTGAGTTTCTTCCAAGAATTAACGTAGACGTAGTGTTTTGTGAAACCGAAGACCATGATGAGTTAGAGAAGGAAGTGCTAAAAGGTTGTCAAGTTGTTTACATTGAAACCCCGACTAACCCAACACTTAAAATTATAGACATTGAAAGAATGGTTAAAGCTGCGAGAAAAGTCGATGCATTAGTTATTATTGATGGAACATTTGCCTCACCAGTAAATCAAACTCCTTTAGATTTAGGGGTCGATTTAGTACTTCACAGTGCAACGAAGTTTTTAGGTGGCCATTCCGATGCATTAGGAGGGGTTGTTTGTGGAGATAAAGAATTAATCGAGCAGGTTTATCATTATCGTGAAATCAATGGAGCTACTTTAAATCCAATGGGAGCCTATTTGTTACTACGGGGCATGAAGACTTTACACTTACGTATAGAGCGTCAAAATGAAAATGCTATGCGAGTAGCACAATATTTGAAGACATTAGATTTAGTCGAAGATGTTTATTACCCTGGCCTTGAAGACCATCCAGGGCATGATATTGCGAAAAGACAGATGAGGGGGTTCGGTGGAGTTTTAAGTTTTGCTGTAAAAGGTGGATTGGAAACACTTCATTATTTGCTTCCTCAAATGAAATTAGCAAAAAGAGCTGCTAGTCTTGGTTGTGTGCAAACAATCATAGGGCCACCTGGAACAACAAGTCACGTGGAATGTACACCAGAAGAACGTGCAGCAATGGGAATACCTGAAGGACTAGTGAGGTATTCAGCTGGTATTGAAGATGTTGATGATCTCATTGAAGACTTGGATCAAGCATTCAAAAGCTTACCTGAAGAAATATATCAAAAAGCATAAAATTTGAATTATTGCCTTACCATTTTTTACTGATTATATTTTGATTTTTTACAGCCATCCTATTAGGTGAAAAGGATGGAGGTATTATATGAGTAAAAGTAAATGGATGATAGCAATGCTTATTTGTTTATTTGTTTTATCAGCTTGTCAAATGGATCCTGAAGGTAGTGGTGATACGGATCCAAATGTGGAAAGAATCGGCTTTGGTGGAGAACCACGTGACGTGGAACAGAATGAAGAGGGATCAAGTGAAGGATACTTTTCTGAAAGAGATGGTTCTGGCTTATTTGATGATTATAGTGAAGGTAACCGAGATCGCCAAAACCAAGTTCCTAATATCTTAGAACGTGATGAGCGACAAAGTAATAATGACAATGAGGAATCTGAAGATGAATCTGAACAAGAGACACCTGGAACTAATGATCCTGCAATGCAAGGAGATCAGAGTGTAATTGAAGAAGTCGTACGATTGACAAACGAGGAACGTCAAAATAATGGGTTATCTGAGTTACAACTTGACCCGAAATTATCAAGTGTCGCTCAACGTAAGTCTGTTGATATGGCAGACAACAATTATTTTAGTCATACTTCGCCAACGTATGGTTCTCCATTTGATATGTTGGAGCAGTACGATGTTTCATATACAACAGCGGCTGAAAATATCGCTGCAGGACAACAATCAGCGGAATCAGTGGTTCGAAATTGGATGAACAGTGAAGGTCATAGAGCTAATATTCTAAATGGGAATATGACTCATATCGGAGTAGGGTATGAAGATAGCGGAAGTATGAACCCGTATTGGACGCAAATGTTTATTGCAAGATAGACAAAAAGAGCTAATCATTTATTGAAAATGGTTAGCTCTCTTTCAATTATTATTCTTTTACCAAGAATTTTTTCTCCGTTTCAGGAGTTGGAAGCATACATGCATCTTGTTTTCCAAACCAGTCGGTACGCTTGTAGGCGACATATTCATACATACGATCTCTAATAGGCTTTGGAATAATAAAGAGAAACTTTAAATAACTCCACGGTTTGGGGAGGTATTTGCAAATAATCAAAGCTGCACTAGATTTTGTGTACCATTTATTATTATCAATGACCACAATCGAATCTTCCTTAGTTGAAATTCCGACTTTCTCTTGCAACCTTTGACTAAAATGACTTTGTAAAGGAGCAAAACGTAATTCATCATTCATATCTTTGCGGATTAAAAATTGGACAATCCCGTTACATAAATTACAGACCCCATCAAATAGAATTATTTTCCTCATTTCAAACACCTCCTCTACCAGAGTCGTTCTTCTTTACGCGTGATCTTCATTGTAAAAGGCGATAGTAAGATTAAAAAAGCAATCATAATAGCTCCAATTGCAAAAATAGTAACAAAAGGTAAATCAATCGCATTCAAAAATATAATTAAAACCACTGCGCCAAGTGTGATGTACATTGATTTTCTTCTGCTATCAGCTGTATAATAATGCGTTTCTTTGCAATTAGGACACGGATACCCTATTCGAGTTTTCCAACTGAACGGTAGTGATTCTTTATAACTAAATGTATAATTGCAATTTTCACAAACAAACATCAGTCTCACATCCTTTGTTCCTTCTAACTATATGCTATCATAAGAGGTAATAATTTATCTATAAATTGTCGTTATACTCGCGTGAAAGGGGTGCATAGTAAATGAGTCATTCCATTTTAGTTGTAGAAGATGAAAAGAAAATAGCCCGTGTACTGGAACTAGAATTAACATATGAAGGTTATGAGGTAACTAAAGCCTTGACTGGTTATGATGCATTAGAACAATTCCGAATGAAAAAATGGGATTTAATTTTATTAGATATCATGCTTCCTGAAATGAGCGGGGTTGAATTGCTTAGAAGACTTCGTAAGGATGATCAAGCAACTCCTGTCCTTATGTTAACAGCAAAAGATGAAATAGAAGATAAGGTTACTGGACTTGATTTAGGTGCGAATGATTATATAACAAAACCTTTTGAAATAGAAGAATTATTAGCTAGGATTCGAGCAGCTTTAAGACAACGATCTGATCAGGAAGAAGAATTGACAGACGTTCTTTCTTTTAATGAGCTGACCTTAAATGAGTCCACTAGAGAAGTGTGTCGAGGGGAACGTTTTATAGAACTAACCCCAAGGGAATTTGATTTGTTAGTTTATTTAATGATCAATAATCGTCAAGTATTAACCCGGGAACAAATCTTAGACACGGTGTGGGGCTTTGATTACGTCGGGGATACAAATGTGGTGGATGTATATATAAGATATTTAAGAAAGAAAGTTGACCAAGAAAATGAACCTGTTCTTATTCATACGGTTCGTGGCGTTGGTTATGTAATGAAAGAATCAAATGAAGCTAAGAAATAAAATCTTTGCTTATTCCACACTTTTATTTATTACGGTTATTAGTTTATTAGCAATCATCATCTATATTACGTTTTCACAAATTACTTATGATCGCGAGGTAGATCGTTTAGAGTCTGAAGCGGAGAGTATTATGGAAACGATCATTGAAGCAAATGATTCCACCTCTGTTGATCAACTATTACGAGCGGTAGTTCCTTCTAGCGGAATGGTTCGTATTATAGATGAAAACGGCGAAACGATTCGTACAGTAGCTGCTGGTGAGCAATCACAATTAAGAGAGATTGGTATTCCTACTTTTGAAACAGGTCAATCTGTACAATTATCTCAACAAGGTATAGAGCTTGCTGTTATACAACGACCGGTTATATGGGTTGATGGTTCTGTCGTACAAGTTCAAGTTGTAGAGAATTTACAAGCAGTGGATGATAATCTAAATACACTTCAACTCGTTCTATTTATCGTAGTATTCATCTCATTAATTCCAATTATTATATCAGGTAAAATATTATCAGATCTTATTGTAAGACCTATCAAATCATTTATTCAGACTATGGAAGAAAGTAGACAACAGAATACCTTTAAACATATTCCACTTCAAAAGAAATCAAATGATGAAATGTACACATTAGGAAAAACGTATAACGAACTGATGGACTTATTAAAAGATAACTATGATAAACAAGAAGCTTTTGTTTCAAATGCTTCACACGAACTCCGTACACCTATTACAATCATTGAAAGCTATGCAAACTTAATAAAAAGAAGAGGGTTAGAACGACCTGAGGTAATCGAAGAGGCTGTAGAAGCAATACATTCAGAGTCCTTAAGAATGAAAGACCTCACAGAACAACTTCTATTATTAGCTAAGCGAGATCAAGATTGGAATTTACAAATAGAGAATATCTCTTTAACAATGGTGGTTCAAGAAATAAGTAAAAATATTGAAAATGCTTATAATAGAAAGATAAATGTAGCTTATGAAGAAAATGTAGAAGTAGTAAGTGACGAAAAGAAATTAAAACAATTACTTTATATCTTTTTTGACAATGCGTGTAAATACAGCGAAAAAGAAATTGATGTTTACCTTAATAGTGTTAACCAACCCCAATTAACTATTATTGATTATGGGATTGGAATTCCAGAAGACGCACAAAAGAAAATCTTTGACCGGTTTTATCGTGTAGATGAAGCGAGGAATAGAGAAAGTGGTGGAGTTGGTTTAGGATTATCTCTAGCACAAGAAATAGCGGAGGCACTTCATGTAGAAATTAAAATCGATAGTCAAGAAGGAATTGGCACGAAGGTGACATTGACTTTTGAAATTGGAGAATAATGAATTTTTCTCAGTAAATTTTAATCTCTATAACTTATACTGAAGAAAATACCCAGAAAAGTTAGGTGATCATGTGAAAAAGGAAAGACTTATATGGATGCTAGGTGGAGCATTGTTATCAGTGGTAGCCTTTTTCATTATCCAGCAGTTCGTGTTTGGCAATTCAAGTGCAGAGCCGCTTACAGAGCAAGAGGCGGAAGAGTTTGTTTTGAGCCAATATGAGGGTGATGTATTGGAGATGAATGAGGAAGATAGAATGTATTTTGTTGAGCTGCAAACTAGCTCGGGACTATATTTAGTAGAAGTAGATAAAATGAATCGAAAAGTAAGGTCCATCCATCAAGTGGAACAGAACGAAACAGAAGAAGAAGAAGTAGAATCTGACGAGGTAACGGAAGAACAAATAGATGAAGCGGAAGATACTGATTCTAACCAGGATGAACAGGAACAAGAAAGTAACGATTCTTCATCAGAAAGCAACGAGATGGAAGATGAAAATGAAGAGGTTGAGGTTTTAACAGAAGAGGAAGTAAGAGAGTTAATTGTAGATCGTTATGATGGAGACATTACTTCAATCGAATTTACGGAGGGAGATAATCCCATTTACGAAGTAGAGATAGAAAAAGAGGCTGAAAATGTGTTTCTTGTCCTTCATGCAGAAACAGGAGATGTGATTTCTGAGAATCGACAAGAGGTATTAACTGATACAATGATTACTCGCGAATATGCTATAGAACTTGCTTTGGAAGAATTTTATGGAGAAGTGGAAGATGTTGAATTGGAAGAAATAAATGGAACATTGTTTTACATTATCGAAATTGACAACGATGAACAAGACCTGGAAGCAGATATCCAAATAAACGCTTATACTGGGGAAGTCGAGTCAATTCTTTGGGATGATTAATAGAAGTCTGAGAAGATTTATAAGCTGATGCTTGTAGATCTTTTCTTTTTCTCATCGAATTCTAATCTGATGTTAGTTGATTTCTCATCTGGAAAGGATAAATTGTAGTTAACAATTATTTTAATAAAGGAGAATTTCCTATGAAGAAATCTATAATGTTAGGCACACTGGCAAGCACCGTTGCAATAGGCGGGACAATTGGCGCTTCTGCAATGAGCAGTGACCAACAAACAAACCCCCAAAATAAAAATGCTGTTTTCGCAAAAGATCTAGATACAGAGATGGATAAAAAAGTGACAATGGATACAAATAAAATGTTAGGGTTTGATGAATTACAAGAGATCGTTCACGGTCAAGTTCAAGGATCGATTGATGAAATAGAGTTGGATGAGGAGGATGGTATCGTATATTTCGAAGTGGAAGTTAAGGATGGTTCAGTGAAACATGAAATCTATGTAGACGCATACTCAGGAAAAGTATTGAATTTCACTAAAAAAAATGAAGATCAATCATCTACAACTACCAACGATGATACTGACAATAAAACCGAATTTAAGGTAGAAAAAAAGTCAGAGCAATCTTCTTCAGAAAATGAAGATGAAAAAAATAAAAATACGAAACAAAAAGAAAGTACCGATCCACATAGCATTATCTCAAAAGACGAAGCAATAGAAACCGCTAAACAATATGGGGATGGAATCATTGATGATGTGGAACTGGATCGAGACGAAGGTCGGTATGAATACGAAGTGGAGATAGAAGGTAATGATTTAGAGGTTGAAGTTAAATTAGATGCGCACACAGGTGAAGTCCTGGATGTAGAATATGATGACTAATGAAACCATAGAGTTAGAGTTGTAATCAGGTGCTATACAAGAAAACTTCGAGCTATTCCAAAACATACTTGGAATGAGTTCGAAGTTTTTATTTAGTACGGTTATAATTATTGCAGACTAATAAACAATTTTATTTAAAAAGTTTCCTGAGAGCTTTGCCAGTGGCTCTTCCTGCGACACGTCTTCCTACACGCTTTCCTACTCTGCCTTTTTTGACCGCATCAACGTCATTCCATATCCTAAGGAATCGGTAAATGCTAGACTTTATGCTCATACGATCACTCCTTTTATAAGTAAAGTATATATGATAATGCAAGAGTTGAAAATATATTGCTTAGAAGTGAGCTTTGCAATAGGCGACAAGTTTGTTAATATATAACTACAAGAAAAGTATAATACAAAAGTCCACAAGGGGAGCCAAAAGGCTGAGATTGAACAATTGTTCTTAACCCTTCGAACCTGTTAGTTAGTACTAGCGTAGGGATGTGGCTTTATCGATGGTGCAATGCTGGGATTCCATGATAGAGCCTCCCGTGTATTGCTTTTTTTGTGTTTTAAAACAAAAAGGGGAGGAATACAGCATGCACAAAAGAACTTTAATGATCGTAGAAATAGCTGTCTTCGCAACACTGGCATTTTTACTTGATACTATACCAGGACTACAATTTACTATTTGGCCTCAAGGTGGCTCTGTATCATTTGCGATGATTCCTATTTTTATTATCGCATTTAGATGGGGAATGAAAGCTGGAATAATTAGTGGTTTATTGTTTGGGTTCATGAATATGCTTTTTGGTGGGTATATTGTCGATTGGTTCCAAGCATTTCTAGACTACATCCTAGCCTTTGCGGTATTAGGGCTTGCAGGAATCTTTTCTGCGCCACTATGGGATGCAGTTCGTAAAGCAAACCGCGAAAAAATTATCTCTTATGTGATCGCGGGTGTCTTCTTAGGAACTGCTCTAAGATTTGCTTCTCACTTTACAGGAGGAATCATCTTCTTTGGATATTTAGCTCCCGAGGGGCAATCTGTTTGGATGTATTCCCTAATTTACAATTCAACATACTTAGTTCCAGGGTTTATATTGTCAGCAGTGATTCTCATTATTATCTTAATTACAAGACCAAAACTGTTATTTAAAGAAATTTAAAATATCCCTCCTCTACCCAGCTAGAGGAGGGATATTTTTTTATAAGTATTTAATTTTAGAATAATCCTACTAAAATCCTAGACGATCTATCCGATAAGTAATATATATCGAAATATTAAACTATTTAGTCAAAAGGGGTGTTCAATTGAAGAAAGTAAGACGGTTTTTCACAAAAAGTATCCAGCGTCAATTCCTTATACCAATGATTGCTTTAATTGTTTTAACAGGAGCGGTTATAACTGGAACTAGTTACTGGATTGCGATGAATCAAAATTATGATAATAGTAGTGAAAATGTTGCAAGCCAGATGCAGGCATTAGACGGTTCATTTGATGCGGTATTTTCGAATGTAGAACATAATATTTATCGCGTATCTGAAAGTTCATTATTTAATAACTACGAATTCATGGAAGATGAAGTACATAGCAGATTTCGAGAATTGCAGTTTAGTAGCCCTTATTACTTAAATGTTTTCTTTGGATCAGAAAATGGAGACATGCTTTTATATCCACGTACTAGTTTACCCGATGACTATGATCCGCGTGATCGTGCTTGGTATGAAGCCGCAGTAGAAAATGAAGGAGAAACTATTTGGACGGAACCTTATGTAGACGCAGCTACTGGTGAAGTGGTTGTTACTGCGGGCCGTGCGAGTACAAATGGCAGCCAAATTGAGGGAGTTTTCGCAATTGATTTGACCGTAGACATGTTATTAGACTTGGCTAACGAGATAACAATTGGTGAGTCAGGATATGTAACAGTAGTAAGCCCTGAAGGTAACTATTTAACCCACCCAAATGAGGAACTCCATTTTGAGTCAGCTGAAAATAGCTCTTATTTTTCCTCTCTAATGGGCCAAGATTCTGGCTCCATTAATGAAGATGTGAACGGGGAAGAACAGATGATTACTTTTGTAACCAATGAAGAAGCTGGATGGAAGCTGGTTGGTTCCATGCCGGTACAGGAATTAAGAAGTCAAGGCATTCAAATCGTACTGCCAATCGTAATCGTACTTGGTGGTGTGATTATAGTTGCATTTTTAATTGCATTAGTTGTTACTAGAAGACTTACAAAACCTATTCAAAACCTACAAGAAAATATGGGTAAAGCAGGCGAAGGAGATCTTACTGTCAACCCGGCACTTGATCGAGAAGATGAGATAGGAAAGTTAAGCGTTTCTTTTCAAACAATGCTCAATAATGTTCGTTCTTTAATAGAAAATATAAATAAATCCTCAGAATCAGTAAGTGATTCAGCGCAAAATGTTGTTGCGAACGCTGAAGAAAATAGTGCAGCAGCTCAAGAAGTATCACATACAGTTCAACAAATTGCTGCAGGTGCCAGTAATCAAGCTGAATTGGTAGAAGGTAATCATAATCATATGGGTGAGTTGAACAATCAGATTAACGATGTTGTCTCCCAAAGTGAAACGATTCAAACAAATTCAAATCAGCTAATTGAAAGGTCTAAAAATGCAATGGAGGCAGTTGAGAAGCTTAGAAATCACTCTAAGGAAACAAACCAGATGGCATCTGAAATGCGTGTAGCGATCGATTCTCTGCAAGAAAGATCTAGTAATATACATCAGGTTGTAAACACCATTTCTGATATTGCTGGTCAAACTAATCTCCTTGCGTTAAACGCTGCAATTGAAGCTGCAAGGGCTGGAGAGTCTGGAAAAGGATTTGCTGTAGTTGCTGATGAAGTTAGGAAACTAGCTGAGCAGACAGAGCAGTCTTTAGAAAATGTTTCTACAATGGTAGATAGTATGCAAGAACAAACGGATACAATAGCTGTTCTAGTAACGAAGACAGATACTATCGTTACTGAACAAAGTGATGTAGTAGATTCTACTGAAGGAGCGTTTAAGCAGACCTATGAAACAGTAAATGAAAACAATGCTGCGATTGAAGAAATAATTCATTCGATGCGATCAATGGTTACAAAGAAAGATGAATTGAGTCATAGTATGGAAGAAATCAGCTCCGTTACAGAGCAGACAGCTGCTGGGACAGAGGAAGTAACTGCATCTATAGAAGAGATGAGTTCCTCGATGGAACAGTTGAACCAATTAGCCGAAGACTTAGAGACAGTGTCAGGCAATTTACAAAATGAAATGAAAAAATTTAATACGTAAGTATAGAAGTAGTATCTGTTTAAAGCAACATAATAAGATTAGAGGGTAATGTCATCCACACGTGACATTACCCTCTAATTCTTTTTTAAGATATCTATTTCCCGCGAAGAGCTGGACGCTCAAGTGTCGGCGTTGGTTACAGGACGTGACCGAATGTAGCCGACCAGGAGTCTCCGTCTATTTCATCCGCTTTTTATGAGCTTTGTTCGGATTAATCATGACTACAGACACTTTTTTCCCCAGCTTCAATTTATCTTAAAGTTATGTTGCAACTAGGCTAATCAAAACTTTCCCGTAAATTTTTGTCTTTGAAAATAAATGAACTATCTTGGAAAGTTAAGGTTACGTTACCTGATGGGATTTCAAAATCTTCTTGCATGGTTTTTATTATAGAATCTAAATCTTCTTCATCCGAATTTTCATGTCCTCTGTTTAACGTAATTCTAACGACAGGGTGGGCGTCTTTGCCTATTAATGAAGGTTGGTCATCGGGCTTAAGGTTAAGTTGATCTCCTATATCTTTTGGATAAGTAATCCAAAGATCATCGATTACATCTTCACCAAAATGTGATTCTAATTCAGGAAGTAGTAGTCCTTCTAGTTCATATTCAAACATTTCAGCAATATAACTATCCGTATATTCCCCCGTTTGGTTGTGTTTATATACTAAAACACGATAATTATCGTGATCAGGAACATTCACAATTGCAGCGTAACGAAATATATCATATACGCCAGTATTATCTAATAATGTATCAACTATTTCCATTGGTTGATCATACGTTTCATTTAAATAGACTTCAGCTTCCTCTTTAACTTTAGATGCCTCTTCAGGATTTTCCCTCAGACCCAAGTACGAAAGGTAGAAAACGATTCCTAATAAAACAACAACGATGATTAACCCAGCGATCAATGCTTTCTTTTTTGTGTTCAATGGGTTCACCTCAATTTAAACATTCACAATACTATCCCTTCGTATTATAAGTTTAACTATACTTATAAGTAAATAAAATTTAATAAAGTACAAGAAATTGTTAAAGTTATTGAAAATTTATATTATTATAATAATAAGGAGGAGAATGCGATGAAAGGTAGCAAAAATAAATCAAGAATGAATAAATGGGTGAAATGGAGTTTAATTCTAGTAACGATCTTAGCGATAGGGGTTGTTTCTGCACTTTTATATGCAAACGCTTACATTGATCGTTCCATTGCTGAAACGGAAGGGGAAATTACTCTAGACGGGATTGATGAAGCTGTTGAAGTCATTCGTGATGAACATGGTGTTCCGCATATAGAGGCTAATAGTGATGAGGACTTGTTTTATGCTCAAGGCTTTGTAACTGCACAAGATAGGTTATTCCAAATGGAAATGGCTCGTAGGCAAGCTTCTGGTGAGCTTAGCGCAGTTGTTGGAGAGATGGCATTAGAAACGGATAAATATTTCCGTACACTTGGTCTTAGAAGAGCTGCAGAGAAATCCTTGGAAGAATATGATGAAGAGTCTATGCAAGCTTTAGAAGCATATGCAGAAGGTGTTAATGCGTTTATTACTCATGCAGAAGATAATAATAGCTATCCTATTGAGTTTACATTGATTGGAATTGGTGAGATGAGTGAATGGACTCCTCTTGACTCCTTAACCATTGGGAAATTTATGGCTTTTGACTTAGGAGGACACTGGGAAAGACAAGCTTTTAATTATTATGCTTTGAACCAGTTTGAAGAAGAAGAAGCGTATGAGTTGTTCCCTACATATCCAGAAGGGGCATTAACAAATATTCAAGATGAAGAGTATGTGGATATAACTTCAAGTCTAGCAAAAGCACCAATGCCACATCCATTTAACGGAAGTAATAACTGGGTAGTGAGTGGGGATAAGACTGAATCTGGTGCTCCGCTCTTAGCAGATGACCCTCATTTGGGATTAGCGACTCCTTCCATTTGGTATCAAGTTCATTTGAAGTCAGATAATTATAATGTATCCGGGGTCATATTTGCAGGGATTCCTGGCGTTATTCTGGGCCATAACGAACATGTTGCTTGGGGTGTAACAAATGTCGGCCCGGATGTACAACAGTTATACCTAGAAAGAAGAAATGAATCAGATCCCCATCAATTTGAGTACGACGGGGAATGGGTGGATGCTGATGTAATAACAGAAACAATTGAGATCGATGGAGAAGAACCATTGGAATATGAGGTGCTTGAAACGATTAATGGTCCGATTATTTCAGAATTTGCAAATCAAGAAAAAAACCTAGAATCTAATACGGCATTATCTGTGAAATGGACAGCACTAGATGCAACGAAAGAATTGGCAGCAGTGTTACAAATGAATAAATCTTCAAACTGGGAGGAATTTGAAACAAGTTTAGAGGATTTTCACGCTCCAGCTCAAAACTTTGTTTTTGCTGGAGATGATGGAACCATAGCTTACAAAGCAAATGGGAAAATACCGATTTATGATCAGCCAGAAGATGCCTTATTGCCAATGCCTGGTTGGGATTCATCTTATGCATTAAATGATTACATCCCTTTTGATGAATTACCAACAGTCGTTAACCCAGAAAAAGGATTTGTAGCTACAGCAAATAATAAAATTATATCAGATGTATACCCTTATCATATTAGTCATGTATGGGCACAACCTTATCGTTATACGAGAATACATGAATTTTTAGATGCACGTAATAATTTAACGAAAGAAGATATGCAAGATTTGCAAATGGATCAAATGAATTTACAAGCAAGAGAGTTCGTTCCAATTTTTCTTACTATTCTAGAAGAACAATCGCTGACTGAGATGGAAGAGGAAGCTTTAGATGAATTGTTGGAGTGGGAGTATGAAGATAATAAGAACGAAGCTGCACCTTTAGTATTCCATAGACTATTGGCGAATATAGAAAAGATTTTATATGAAGATGAGATCCCTGAAGAGTTATTGTCTATGTTTAAAGGTAGCGGTCAAAATACGGATGAAATGATCCGAGCAGCTTATGCTGATGAAGAAGTGATATGGATGGATAAAAATGGTGGATTAGAAGCAGTCATAACAGATGCTTACACCAATACAATCGAAGAAATTAATGATATGCAAGGTTCGAATGTGAATGAATGGGAGTGGGGTGAATATCACCAAGTGTATTTTGAACACCCGCTATCGAGTACATTCATCCTGGATCGTTTTTTCAATAAACAGGACCCAGTGCCTGTTGGTGGAAGTAATGTAACTGTAATGGCTGCCTCTTTTAGAGAAGATGGTATAGTCGACCACGGGGCAAGCTGGAGGTTTGTGACGGATTTACAAGATTTAAAATCTGCATCTCATATTGTAGGTCCAGGTCAATCAGGTCATTATCGAAGTGAATGGTATGATGATCAAATCATTGACTGGGTAGAAGGAAATTATCATCAAACAAGTATGGATGAATATGAAGGTTCTGAGTTAATATTACAACCAAGATAATGCAAAAGCAGTAACGCTCCAATTTAGGAGTGTTACTGCTTTTTATTAATGTTTATTTAAATTTTTAGACTGAATGAAACTTGCTACATCCATTCGCATAGGAGTTTTTAATTTTCTTCCTATCTGACTTGACCATGTATCTTCACGTGTATTGCTTCCTCGCAACTGATAATATTCTTTTGTTGTTTCATCGAATGCTTCAACTGCCTCTTGGTTGTTTACATAAACATTTTCATGGTAGATGGATTGAAATGGTAATCTTGGTTTTTTGTCAGTATCTTCTTTTGGAACTCCTACAGCTAATCCGAAGAGTGGTGTAACATAATAAGGGAGTTCTAACAGGTCATTAACTTGTTGTATGTCATTTCTTAAACTTCCTAAATAGCAGATGCCTAAGCCCATTGATTCACTTGCAAGGGCACAATTTTGAGCAGCTAAGGTGGCGTCAATTACTGACATCATAAAGAACTCTGTGCTTTGTAAGTTGGTTCTCATGGCACTTTGAATCTCATCTGGTTGAGATTGATAGATTCGTTGTAAATCTGCGCAAAATACAAAGAGATGACCATTATTTTCAACGTATTGCTGTCCACTAACCTCTTTTAAAGCTTGTTTTTTTTCGGGATCAGTAATACCAATAATAGAATACGCCTGATAATAACTAGAAGTAGATGCTGCTTGTCCTGCAGATATAATTGTTTCAATTTGTTCTGAGCTTAGTTTTTTATCTTTAAATTGTCGAATGGAACGATGATTTAAAATTTGTTCGATGGTGGTATTCAATTGACTTCCTCCTTGGTGAGTTGTTGCACAGCGTTTGTTGTGGCAGCAATCTCTTGGTGTAATTGTTTGTTCTGTGTTGATTGATCATGAACCGTTGCGGATATCTCTTCAACAGAAGCGGTAGACTGTTCGATATTGCCACTAATTTGATCCATAGCTTGGTTGATTGTGCTTGTAAAACTACGTACGCGTTCAGCAGATGTTGAGAAGTCCTCTAAAAGCTTCTGAAGTTGGTTCGTGTGGTTTTCTAAGTTAACAAACTTATTCTCATTATCATGTGTTAACTCAATATTCTCTTTTAACTCTAATAGCAAACCTTCCAGTTGTTTATTTGTATTCTGATTTGTTACCTGCATGGTAGTTAAGTTACTGGATATTTGTGAGGCAGTCTGTTCGGTATGGTCTGCTAATTTTTTTATCTCCTCGGCTACAACAGCAAACCCTTTTCCGTGTTCGCCGGCACGTGCTGCTTCAATGGAAGCGTTCAGTGCAAGTAGGCCAGTTTGCTCTGTAATATTTTTAATAGAGTCAATAAAAGTTACGGAACGATCTACGTTTTCATGTAACTGGTCGTATGTCTTTAGCATATCATTCATTTGTGATTCGAACATTTTTATTTTATTTTCAAGTATACTAGCATTTTCCTTGCCGATGTTTGCTTGTTTTGCTGATGTAACCGTTTCTTGTTTTACATTTTCTAATTCAGCCATCATAGCATCTACTTGCAAACTTGTCTCTGTAGCAGCATCTGTTACTTTAAATACTTCGGCAGTTTGCGTTTCCGTACTAGAGGCAACTTCTTGTATAGCTTTGTTCATTTCATCAAGTGCTTCTTGATTGCTAAAAGACTGTGATTCAATAGCCATCATACTGTCTTTTATAATATGTACTTGTTTTTCGATATGTTTTTTCTGGATGGCCTCTTTTTCTAAGCTCTCTTCGTTTAACGTTTGTAATTCTAAAAGTTTTTTGATCACTGTCCTTTGTGATTAATTGTAATCCATAGAGAAGGATTGCAACGAATAATATGTTTGCGAGCGCCGTTGTATAATTTAGGTCTAAAACGTCTCCATGTAAATAAATAAATGCGTGGAATATCACCAGAGATGTTATTAAACCTGTAAGAAGTAAAGGAATACTCATATAAAGCCCAGCAGCTACAATTAAAAATAATAGTAAGCCAAAATTATGTGTAGAAACACTTACTTCTAAAACCACAAGTGCAAGAACACTAGCTAAACCTAAGATTGCTATGTAGGGAATGACGCGGTCTCCTTTATTTAAAAATAGTAGCAACCCAATAATTGATACAAAAAATAAACCTCCAAAAAAGACAGTTGCAAGTACAGATGTATCTAATCCTTGTATGTAATTTGCAGCAGTACTAATCAATGTCATCGCAACTAAAAACCAAAACATTAGTCTATTTTTCTTACTCAAACGATCCTTTTCAATAGTTTCATAATGGTTCAATGTAAACCCTCCTCATCCATATATTTACTACTATAACATTTTGGTCTGGTAAACTGAATACAATTATTTGATTTTTCTAATAAGCAGAATGGTTGTTTACAGCTAATATTACAGGTAATATATATTAGGTTATAAAAGAGGTGAATCTATGGTACATAATGAAGAACAATCAAAGATTGCTAATCCTAAAATGTTATTGTTCTCGCTTTGCTTTGTTTTAATGTTTTCGGTCATGAATGGAACAATGTTTAATATTGCAATTCCTGATATTGCAGAAGCTTTTCAACTATCAGCTTCCGAAGTAAGTTGGGTCATGACTGGGTATATCATGATTTATGCTGTTGGAGCTTTAATTTATGGGAAATTGGCAGATACTATTGCCTTTAAGACATTAATAACGTTTGGTTTAACCGTTTTTGCAATTGGTTCATTTATTGGTTTTCTAGCACCTAATTACTTTTTTGTGTTAGCTGCAAGAGTTGTACAAGCAATTGGTGGGTCTATGATTCCAGCTTTGGCATTTATCGCACCTTTAAGATATTTCCCTAAAGAAAGAGGGAAAATTTTAGGTATTATTGCTTCGGTGATGGCATTTGCTTCTGGTATTGGACCAATCCTAGGGGGAATTATCGCGGGGTATTTATCTTGGGAATACCTGTTTTTGACTTCAGGATTTATTATCATTACGTTACCATTCCTTAGAAAAAATCTACCAGATGAAGAATCAACTAATGTTAAACTAGATTATCTTGGGGCTGCTCTTGTAGCAGTTACAATCATCTCCTTAATAATGGGAATTACATTAGGCTACTTGGAAACATTGCTTCTATCTTTTGTATTTTTTATTTTGGTGATTGTTCGCATGTTTACAGCAAAAAATCCATTTATACCCAAACACTTGTTTAAAAAACGAAATTACGTAATTGCTTTATTTACAAGTTTCTTAGCAGTCGCGTGCTTATTCGGATTAATGTTTACTGTACCTATATTACTACGTGAAGTTTATGCGTTATCGACCATGCAAATTGGTATGGTTATGTTTCCAGGAGCCATTAGTGCAGCTCTTATTGGTCGAAAGGGAGGAAGACTTGTTGATCAGAAAGGTGCTCGGAAGATTTATATGCTAGCATTGCTTTTACTTGGTAGTGGTTTCCTCGTAGTATCTTCTACTGTTGGACTACACCCTGTTGCTCTGAGTTTAACGTTGATCTTTCCGATGATGTGTTTCCCATTAGTTCAGGCTTCAGGTGCGGATCTTTTAGCTAACTTACTTCCATCCAATGAAACAGGCGTAGGTATGGGAGTATTTAATCTAATGAACTTTGTTTCTGGTGCGTTAAGTGCTGCAGTTGTAGGAGTGATTTTAGATATCTTTCAACCACATCAAGCTGCTAATTTAATTGCAATAAATGGTACGAGTGCTGTGTATAGTAATATCTTTTTAGTTTTTATGGTAATAATATTTATAGCTTTAGGTAGCTTTCGTTTGGTATATAAATAATTGGGGAAACATTAACTTAAACGCAATTTAAGTTAATGTTTTTTTATTTTATAAATTTTTTATACGAATGAGACACAATATGTTATATTATTCAATAAAATTTACTGAGGTGGTGAGCAGAAATGACAGAGGTTCGTCTAATTGATATATTTAATCATCCAATCACTCAAAAATATTTGAGGCGTTCTGGAGTGCACCACGCAGTTTCTGTTACAGAGAATGCGTTTCAAATTGCAAAAGAGAGAAGAGTGAATGCAGAATTAGCTACAAAAGCTGCTTTACTTCATGATATCGGCCATTATGAATGGTACCGTGATGGGAAGTGGGATTACAAAGAGTATCGAAAGCATGATATTCATGCAATAAAAGGAGCAGAAAGAGCTCATAAATTATTAATTCGCATAGGAGAGAACAGAGTGGTTGCTAAAGAAATATCAATAGCCATTCTATTGCATACGGATTCTTATCTACCATTCAAAGCTGAAGAGTTAAGGACCCCATTACAAAGAGTGGTCTTCGAAGCAGATGAAATGGATGAGTTACCTGGAGGAGAGCACCACAATCATAAGATGAGTAAACAAGAAGCTGATCGACGATTATCAAAAATTGATCAGCAATTAGAAAAATCCAGACGCCCTTTGGAACCTTCTTAAAAAAGAAGAAGATTTTTAAATATCCTTTAGTCTTCCTAGTATTTCCTATATAATATATAGTATTGAAAGTCTAACACTTCTTGAAGGAAGGGAAGATTGGATGAAGACGTTTAAATTAGTATCATTAGAAGTTCTAGAAAGATCTGGAGAAGACCTAAACAACAAAACCATTAATATGTTCGATGGATTAATTATAGACCGCGAAATAGAAAAAGGTAGATGGCTAATTGAAGCTTACATGCCTAAAGAGTATTATGATTATTTCACGCAAAAGAAAGAAAAGAACCAAGAATTTGTTGTTCAAGTTAGAATTACAAAAGATTCAAACCCTAAGGCAACTATATTAGTTCATATTAAAGGTGTTCATGAGATAGAAGACGATATGAACGTAGTCCTAGTAGGTGATATGGTAAATCGTGAAAGAGAACAAGTCGAACAAACACTTCAAGATTTGATCGAAG
Source organism: Halalkalibacillus halophilus DSM 18494 (assembly GCF_000423105.1). Classification (GTDB taxonomy): domain Bacteria; phylum Bacillota; class Bacilli; order Bacillales; family Alkalibacillaceae; genus Halalkalibacillus; species Halalkalibacillus halophilus. The sequence goes on from NZ_AUHI01000004.1 coordinate 113,305, forward strand.
CGGGTTATCAAGGAGAATCACTACTCCAGAAGTTCAGAGAAAAGAATCAAGAAAGTTTATTTTAATCGACATTTTTATAAAATTCCTATCAAACTATTCATCCATACTTTCGTTAGCCGATAATAAAAGTATGGATGTCTTTTACATTCTTACATTTTAAACACTTTTTCGTGTTTCTCTAGGAAGTAAATTTTGATAGGAACTGTACATAGGTACGATCTGTTTGAAGGAGAAACGCGTTATGAACCCAATTAAAAACTTAAAAATGAATGAATCAATTATCGACAAACTTACTCCAGTGCAACTGATTTCTTTGTATTATTTAATTGCGGCTACAATAGCCACCATTTTACTTGCATTGCCAATTTCACAAAAAAATGGTGTGGAATTAAATTTCATGGAAGTCTTCTTTACGGCAGTAAGTGCTGTTAGTGTTACAGGATTAACTGTGGTAACTACTGCGGACACGTTTAGTGTGTTTGGGATATTTATGATTGCAATCGCGCTTCAAATAGGTGGCCTAGGTGTTATGGCTTTAGGTACATTAATTTGGATTGTACTAGGAAAAAAAATCGGATTTAAAGAACGTCGTCTGATTATGACAGATCAAAATACAAAGTCGATCTCTGGGATTGTTCGTCTAGTAAAAGAAATGTTTTTAGTTGTAGTTGCAATTGAGTTAATAGGGTTTCTTATATTAGGTACTTATTATCTTAATTACTATGACTCCATTCTAGAAGCATATTACCATGGTTTCTTTTCTGCTGTAAGTGCTACAACAAACGGTGGTTTTGATATAACTGGTAACTCATTACAATCCTTTCAGCATGACTATTTTATTCAGTTTGTACACATGCTTTTAATTATTTCAGGTGCCATTGGTTTTCCCGTATTAATTGAGGTGAAGGAATATCTTCAAACAACAGAAGAGGAACGTAATCTAAAGCGTTTTTCCTTATTTACAAAACTGACTACTCTAACTTATTTTGTATTATTAGCTTTTTCATTTGTAGTGATTATTATCTTAGAATTTAACCACTTCTTTGCAGATAAGTCCTGGCATGAAACCTTCTTCTATAGTTTGTTCCAATCAACTACAGCTAGAAGTGGTGGGTTATCAACGATGGACGTAAACGAGTTTACGGAACAAACAAATTTGTTTATTTCAGCTATGATGTTCATAGGTGCCTCTCCAAGTAGTGTGGGTGGCGGGATCCGAACTACTACATTTGCATTAGTAATCATTTTCATTCTTACTTATGCAAGTGGAAGAAGTAGAGTAAGTATCTTTGGAAGAGAAATCGAAGAAAATGATTTATTTAAAGCAGTAGTAGTTACATTGTTAGCGATGTTGATGTTCTTCAGTGTAGTGATTATGATAACAGCGATCGATAGTCATTTAACATTAACGAGTATTATTTTTGAAGTGAGTTCAGCCTTTGGTACAACAGGACTGTCTATGGGTATTACCAACGAATTATCCACTTTTAGTCAACTGTTATTGATAGCCCTAATGCTAATTGGGCGTATTGGCATCTTAACGTTTTTGTTCTCGTTTAATCGAGGAATGAAAACTCATAATTACCGATATCCTAAAGAAAAAATAAATATCGGGTAATGAGTTAAAATAGAATTAGGAGGAGAAACCGTGCTTAAAACAATTGATGAACTAGATATCCCAGTGAATGAATGGCTATATCAAAATGCATCGGATGCAATCATATTTGTTGATGCCGAAAGTCAAATTATTTCAGCTAATCAAGCGGCTTCTCAATTACTAAATTTTAACCAAACAACATCTAGTATAGATGCGAATGATTACCTTGATCTAAAAGTATTAACCAAGCATTCTAATACAGAAGTTCTCGTTCGAACAAAGCACACTCCAGAAAAATTAGTAATTATGATGGGTAAACAAATTGAGGAGTATATGTGTATCGTTCTTAGAGAAGGTGGTCTGAAGGAAAAGAAAGATTCCCTTCTTTATACTTTGAATCATGTGAGAAATGGTCCATACGAAGGAATTATAATGCATGACAAGGGAAACATTCTTGATTGTGATTACGCCTTTTCTACCATGATGGGCTACACGAGAGAAGAATTGATTGGAACTTCGATTTTCAAACTTGTCCATGAGGATGACCATAACTATTTATATAAAAACTTAAACATCGATAAGCATGAGTCTCCTTATCCGTTAAGAGGATTTAAGAAGGACGGTACTGTTATTTACGCTGAAATATTACCCGAGCCAGTTCATGAAAGTGAAAAAAATTTGAGAGTGGCAATAGTTCGTAATATTACAGAGCGAGTGGAGAATGAAAAACAAATTGAGTTTATGGCTTATTTTGATGAATTAACAGATCTCCCAAATCGAAATTATTTTCAAAAGGTTCTTGAAGATGAACTTAACAAGGATCCTAACAAAGAGTGTAATAAGAAGTTAGCCGTACATTCGATAGACTTAGACTACTTTAAGCATATAAATGACACGCTTGGGTATGAATTCGGAGATCAACTGCTAAATTCATGTGCTAAAAGATTGAAACTTTTATTAGTGGATGATATTTTCTTAGCTCGAATGGATAGTGATTCTTTTATCATACTACAGCGAAATGTAACTTCCTCCGAAGAGGCTGAACGTTTTGCTGAAAAGCTATTAGAATTGTTCCGATCACCACAAAATATTAATGGGTTCGAAATTTATTGCAGTGCAAGTGTCGGAATTAGTGTGTATCCTGATAATTCAAAGGATTCATTAGAGCTAATAGAACATGCCGATTCTGCAATGAATGTTATTAAAAAGGAATCTAGAAACAATTACAAAATGTATCATCCAGATTTGAAGAATGGTTTCAAAGAATTATTGAAATTGGAAACGGAATTACATAAGGCGATTGAACGCAAGGATTTTGAACTCCATTTTCAACCGCAATATGATATACATTCACATGAAATTATTGGATTTGAAGCGCTTTGTAGATGGAACCATTCTGAGTTGGGCCAGATCCCGCCAGACCAGTTTATTCCTCTTGCTGAAAAGACAGGTTTAATTCTTGAATTAGGAGAATGGGTTCTTCGAGAGGCTTGTAAATTGAATAAACAGTGGCATGAGGAAGGGTTACCCCCAGTTAAAGTGTGCGTCAACTTATCTGTTAAGCAATTTTTGCAGGGTGATTTAGTAAATAAAGTTGACGAAATTTTGAAGGAGCAAAAGTTAGAACCTAAGTTTCTTGAGTTGGAAATAACGGAAAGTATTGCGATGTCCAATGAAAAATATATCATTGAAACGTTGAACCAGTTTAAAAAATTAGGAGTCAATGTTGCATTAGATGATTTTGGAACAGGGTATTCCTCTTTACAATATTTGAGTCAGTTTCCTTTAAGTAAAATTAAAATTGATCGACACTTCATTCAAAATCAAACGGTGCAAAATAATGCTATAGTAAAATCAATTATCCATTTATCCCACGCACTTAATTTAAAAGTGATTGCTGAAGGAGTCGAACAAGAATTAGATTTAGAATTTTTACTTTCTGAAGCTTGTGATGAAGTCCAAGGGTTTTATTTCAGTAAACCAGTTCCTTCTAACTTGGTAAAAGATTTTTTTGTTTCCTAAAGTATGTTATAAAATACTAATAAATAGAGCCCCTCACTAATTAGTGAAGGGCTCTTAACATTTAACAGTAAAAAGCTGCACCAACAATTACTAGTAAAATAAATAGTACAACGATTAGCGCAAAGTTATTTCCGCCACAATAGCCGCCGCCAGAATACATATTTACTATTCCTCCTTTTATCTGCTTTATTACTTTCACCTATCTATATGAAAGAAAGTCCAATTTAGTATAGTTATATACCTAGAATAGGTTAGATTTATGAAATTCTATTGCATATAAATTCAAGTGAACATTAAAAAACCGAACCCATCTCCAAATCTGAAATAGATTTAGATTGGGTTCGGATTCAAATTATTAAGATTCAAATTTTTTAGGAATCATTAGAATTGTTATTACTGTGTTCCGTTTTGGATAACAGTTCTCTTTCAATGGAAAGAAGTTTAAGTTGATCATTTTCATATCCAATCACATATTCCGTTTGATAATGATGCGTTTCACGTTTTTCCTCTTCTACTCGTACATTATGATCAGAATTGATCAATACTTCAATTTTCTCTTCTTCTTCTAAAACATTAAAATGTTCATTGGTCACTTCTATATCAATGGAGTGAACAACAAGCTCTCTAAACTCTTGATAGGAATGCTTAATCTGTTCCTCGCTTCCTAATAAAGAATAAGCTGTGAAGTAATCCCTTAAGTTAATCGTTTCGTAAAAGTAATTAATCAGATATTCTGCATCTTCTTCTAATGATTCTGCACTTACACTTTGATTGGTGGAAGGGTCACCATCGTAATCTAATTCTTCTTCATTCGCTGTGTCAGACCACATAAGAATTCGGTCAAAAACTTGACCTAATGGAATACTAAAACCTGTGTTACCTTCCCTCGTACTAGCACTATTTATTGCAACAATTTTACCTGTGTCTTGATGAATGAGGGGACCACCACTGTTGCCTTGTGAGATATCAGCAGAAATTTGGTACAAGTTTTCATAGGTATAATTATCTACTGTAAAGCCACGGTTTTTACCGGAGATTATTCCAAGAGTTACCGTGTTTTGAAACCCGTGGGGGCTACCGACTGCAATAATATCATCACCGACATTTGGTTCATAAGAGGGGTCTACTTCTAATGAATTTTGATTGGCTAATTGTGGCACTCTAATTACTGCCACATCATCACTTTCGCCAATCCCTATGACAGCACCTGGATATGTTTGAGCTTCAGATGTTTTTACCATGACAGAATCTGCATTACGAACTACGTGTGCATTTGTCACAATATCACCTTGATCGTTATAGATAAATCCTGAACCCTGACTGCTACCGGCCTGACCAGAAGCTTCAATTTGGACTACATTCTTTTGAGCCTCATGTATTAATGTTTGTAGATCTTGTTGTGGAGCTGCTTCATTGGATACCAGCTCGACAATTCCATCAGAAGAACTGATGGATGATTCCTGCCAGTTTGAATAATAGCTTGATAAAGTGAAGATTGCTGCCACAACTACAATTAAGGACAGTGTAATTGGGAGTGCGCGTTTCGTGTTATAAAGTAATTGCCTCACCTTTATTCTCCTTCCAAGTACCAGGAGATTTTATCTATGTTAACCGTACAATCTTCTGGTATGTCATAATGCGTATGTTCAAAATCGCCTGTTTCATCAGGATAAAGCGTTTCTGGAAAAAGAAAGGTTTCATTCTCTTCCACTACATTTTCATCTTCATCTAGAAGACTATACTCAACAGAGATAGAATGGATTGGTATAGTTGCAACACTTTTAAGTTGTCCTTTAACTAATATATCTCCAAACTCATTTATTTCTGTTTCAACAGATACAAGTTCAATTGCGTTCTCTTGATTTTGCTCTTGTTCTAATTCATATTGGGTTAAAGCCTGTTCGATCCGTTCTTGTTGTTCAGATTCAAAAGAAATTTTCTGTCTTTCAATTGTAGTTTGTAGGCTTGTTAATCTTTCATTCTCTTCATCAAAACGAAGGCCATCCTTTACAACTGATAAAGCTTGATTGAATTGGTTTTCTTGCAAGAATTCATTTGCTTCGGATATTGTATGATTAACAATTCTTTCTCGCATCATTGATACAAGTTCATCCGAATCTGAATGATTAATCGAGTCGACTTGCCACAGTAACATTTTTAATTCTTCAATTGATGGTTCATTAGATAACTGTGTTTCTACTTGACTTATTCTCACATGATTTCGTTTTTCACTTATTGCTTCTAACAGGTGATTTATGATTTCTCCATTATAAGAACTTAATTCATTTTCAGCTTCCTGGGTAATTTTAAGAGCCTGCTGGAATGCTTCCCGTTCAATTAGGGTATCAACAGTTTGCAGTTGATTGTTAATTCCAAGTGCTATTTCCATAAACTCAGCATTGGTCCGAGCAGCTTCATAGTTTTCCTTGTAATCTAAAGCTTCATTGAAATATTGGTGCGCGCGATTATATTGACCATCTAAAGCATTTTCGACTCCTTGCTCATATAGTTGTTCCGCTTGGTTATTTGAATGCTCCAAGAAAAAGTGAAGGCCAATCCCAATTACAAGCATCGTTATAATCGTAAAAATAGGTGTTAACCACCATTTGCTAAAGCCGCTTTGGTGTTCGGTACGATGTTTAATATTCTTTGGTAGTTGGGCGCCACAAAGAACACAGTACGCTTCGTTCTCTTCTGTTTTTGCGCCGCATTTAGGGCAATATGTCATAGCCATCACCTATCGTATAACCTTTCTGTATGTATGTAAATTTTAACATAATTTGTCGAGAAAATACGCTTTAGACATCTTTAAATATTAAAAAAATGTGATAATGATACTCAAGTGCTATATTTTTTGATAAAATTAGCTTAAACTAGAAGATGTACAAGGAAATTTGGAGGTGCTCCAGCATGGATATTATGCAACCGGTATTAGGTATTGTTTCGCTACTAGTATTAGTAGCCTTGATAGGTTTCTGTGTGTTTGACAATGCGCGCAATTAATTTTAAAGCTTTTAATGGTAACGTTATCTGTTCATATTAGACGAAGAGAAGTGTGGAATGTTTCAAAACATTCCACACTTTTTTTATGTTACATCGATTATAACTATGAAAGGAGGTTGACGTTCATGAGTATGGAAAAGAAAATTTCCAGTCAACTACAGTTAGTGTTTCAAACAGGTCTTAATAGTGAGGGAACAGAAGTGTTTGCGAGAAAAAATTATAATAACGTAAACCCTGAGTCAGAAGCTGCTAGTGTTCATGCAGTAGCACTTGTGTTATCCGAACTTCGTGATGACCATTTAACAGAAGCTTTTCGTAATGATCAATCCATTTTATTAGCAGAATAAAGGAGGAATTAGAAAATGACAAAGCGTTTAGAACTTAAATTTCATAATGAAGAGGGAAGACTTACTACAATTAGTGTAGATAATCCTAAATATCCAGTTGATCCTGCAGCAGTCAAGCTTGCTATGGATGAAATCATTACTCAAAATGTATTTTTACCTAATAATTTATCCATTACTGAGATTTCGCATGCTCAAGTTGTAGATCGAACAGTAGAAGACGTACTTTTAGAAGACTAAGGTATAGTAGGAGGCTGGGACAAATCAAAGTGCTAGCATGAAAATCCGAACAGAGCAGATGAAAAGCGGATGAAATAGACGGAGACTCCTGTGGGAAATAGAGCTCAGGTGAGACCCCGGAATGCGTAGCATGAGGAGGCTCACCAGCTCCCCACGGAAAGCGCAGTCTATTTCAGGAGCGAGTTAGTCGCACCGCATTTCATTGTTCGGAGTTTTCATGACTGCTTGTCCCAGCCTCTTTCTATATAGGAGGGATGAAATTGGAAACATGGATGAGCTGGTTACCTGAAGTAGGATTTCCTATTCTTGTAACATTTTATTTGTTACACAGAATTGAAAACAAACTTGAGGAAGTACATCAATCAATCATAACCATTCCAAAATATTTACAATAAAGCTGTAAAAAAAGAAAACAAAGCCATCCGTCCAATCGTATAATACGATCGAATGGATGGCTTTGTTATATTTTTGTATTCCGTTAAAATATATTTATCACGTTTATCTAGTCATAGAAATATTACCAAATGGGTAAATCACAATCTCAGACCGACCGATTATTTCATCTTCTTCAATCATTCCAAGACCGTTTCTACTATCTTTACTTATAGAACGATTATCTCCCATAACAAAGTATTGGCCTTCCGGAATTTCTATTGGACCAAAACTGCCTGTACCATCTAATTCAGAACTGGTTAAATAGGATTCTTCACGAGGATCACCATTTACATATAATTTGTTTTCTTTCACTTCTATGGTTTCATTTGGTAGCCCAATTACTCGTTTAACATAGTTTTTATTTGGGTGTTGGATAATTACAATATCACCGCGATCAGGTGTATCTAATAAATAAATCGCTTTATTAAAAATGACTCGTTCGCCATTTTCAAGTGTTGGGTCCATACTTGCACCTTCTACAACGGAAGTTGCGAAAATATACGTCCGTAATAAAAAAGCAATGACTAAAGCAATGACAATTGCCTTTGTCCATTCCCATATCTCTTTCTTCAACTGGGATCTTCCCTTCTAGTTTAGCTTGTTTCTATCGTACCATATTTTTATTTGAAAAGTATGAATGAGTTATTACATCTTGATGAAATTGTGCAACATTCACTCACAATTTGACGGTATTAAAATGGATAGCGAAACAAAATTTAATTTTTAGTTTACTTGACATACAAGATTTGTAATAATAATATATTGTGACATCTAATTTTGAGAAGTTGGTATGTGTATTTAGGAGGAGCAATGTTGCAAGTGAATGAAGAAATAAAATTACTTGAAAAAAGAATTGAAGAAAAAAGAAATGAAATGATCTGCATTGCCTCAGAAAAAGGCTATACTAGTCAAGAAGCTGTGCGCATTTCCCAAGAGCTTGACAGATTACTAAACGAATATTTGACACTAAAGAAGAGATAACTTAAAGGACCTTCCACCATGGGAAAGTCCTTATTTTTTTACCCTTGGCTAAAAGGGCATGTTATACGTTTGTACTTTGTTTATTATTTTGTAAAAAGCTTTCTAAGCGGTCCAGCCCTTTTTCTAAGATTTCTATAGAGTATGCATAAGATAGTCGCATGTAACCCTCTCCATATGTTGAAAATGCATCCCCTGGAACTAGAGCTAACCCTGCATCCTTCACAAGTTTAAGCCCTAATTGAAAAGATGATACCCCGTCTAAGGATAATTTCGGAAATACATAGAATGCCCCATCTGGTTTAACCACATCGACACCCATAGCATTTAATCTATTGATCACGTAATTCCGTCGTTCTAAATAAGCATCGCGCATTTTTTGGCTATCATTTTTTCCAACGGTTAATGCTTCAAGTGCTGCATACTGACTTATTGAAGTAGCGCAAGAAACATTATACTGATGAACCTTTAACATATGTTTGATAATTGAGATGTCTCCTAGCACATATCCTATTCGAAAACCAGTCATAGAATGGGACTTTGAAACACCTTGAATGATTAAAGTCTGTGCTTTTATTTTTTCAAATAACCCGATAGAGCTATGTTTGTTTTCATATGTTAATTCACTATAAATTTCATCAGCTAAAACAAATAGTTTATGCTCGTGAACAATATCGGCTAAATCACTCAGTTCCTCTTGCGTCAATGAAACCCCAGTAGGGTTTGACGGATAGGGAAGGATGACACATTTCGTTTGCTCGGTAATGTGGCGCTTTAACTGATGAGCAGTTAATTTAAAGTCCGTTTCAGTTGTATCGATGTGGACTGGAATCCCTCCAGCCAGACGGATAAGTGGTTCATAACCCGGATAAACTGGTGCAGGTAAAATCACCTCATCTCCAGGAGTAATAATTGTTCGAAGCGTAATATCAATTGCTTGGGATGCACCTACAGTAACTATTATTTCGGTATCTGGTTCATAGTTTAGATTATATTTTTCTTTCGTATAATGGTGAATTGCTGTTCGTAATTGAGGTAATCCAGCATTAGGGGTATATGTAGTATGGTTTGATTCTAATGCCTGTATTGCAGCATTCTTTACATGATTGGGTGTGTGAAAGTCTGGCTGCCCAATTGTAAGTGACACCACGTCTTCATAATTATTAACTAAATTAAAAAACTTGCGTATACCTGATATTTCAATATCTTTTACATGATTATTGATTAAGTGTTCCATTTGGAGACCTCATTTCTATGCGACTAGGTATAAATTGCTGTTAGACAGTCTAATCTGTTAATAGTCATTTTAATAGAAAAGTGTCTAGGTGGAAAGGAGAAAGATCCCTTTTATGTCTATGGTGTTAAATACCACTTATATTTTTCTCATAATACTTGTGATTTTTTCGTACTATTTAGTTAAGCAAGTTGTTAAATATTTGATAAATAACAAATATCACCAACCATTAATCTATTGGGTAACCTGTCTATTTGTATTTTTCATATTATTTAGTGGATTTATAATCGTTGAACCCACTGAATTTAATGCAGGCAACTTGCTTCTATTAACAAAAAGCAGTATTGAAATATTTATTTTATTTGGTATCTCTTTAATGTTTATATTATTTATAAAAGTCATAATTGAGAAACTAAAGAAAAGAAAAGTGAAAGCATAATTCGAAAAAAGAGGAAAGGTTTGGTAAAATAAGGTGCAATAAAGGGGGAAATCGTATGATGATGATGGATTCTGGCTTTGCAATTATATTTCTTATTTTAATTGTTTTGTTTGTTCTAAATATATTTACAAGCATATGGGCTTATCGAGATGCGATCGCAAAAGGTAATAGTAAAGAATATGCCTTGCTTATTTTATTAGCAACATTATTTTTCCCAGTTATAGGCTTGATTGTCTATTTAGTTATTAGAAATGATTTTAGCAGGTAGGGGGGAAGACCCTCTACCTGCTTTTTTATTTAAGATATCCTTCTAAGTCTGATACGATTTCGTCCATTTCTTCCACGCTTGTTCCTGAATAACTATTTATTGCTACACCATCAGGAGACACAATATAAAAAGAAGTTCCGTGACTCACTTGCTCATGTCCATCTACTTTTGAAACTAATAATTTAAAGGAATTAGCTGCGAAACTTTCAATTTCGTTTTGTTCATACCCTGTTAAGAAGTCCCAATTAGAATAATCAGCATTAAAATTATTAGCAAAGTCCTTTAATGTATCTGGGTCATCTTCTTGCGGATCTACGGAAAACGATACAAACCTTACATCTAAATCTTTTTCATTAGCAGCTTCTTGAACTCTAGACATATTTGCTGTCATCGGAGGACAAACCGTATCACAATTTGTGAAAATAAAATTGGCGACCCAATAATCTCCTTCAAGGTCTTCTAAGGATAGATAGTCTTCATCTTGATTCATATATTCAAACGGTTCCACTTCGAAATCTATCTCAGGCTCCGTCGCCTCACTACTACCACACGCACTCATAAGTAGTAATAAAAATAAAATGGTTAATCCTTTATATTTAGTATTCAATTAAATCATCTCCATTGTTTATTCCAATTCATTTTAACATGATAGGAATCAGAGAGTTGTGATTGATCATGGCTTTATTTAACAATTCTATGACAAAGGAACTTTAAGTCATGTTCAATGTATAACTATTTAGTTCTGGTCGGCAAGAGAAACGAAAGGGGAGTCTTGTGGTACCAACTCCTCTAGAAACAAACAACTGTAAAGGTCTATTTCCAATTACATGTTTACCTTCTACATATTTTTCCCCTAAAGCTGGAGTCACAACGTATCCATAGAATGGAATTTGTACTTGTCCGCCGTGACTATGGCCAGATAATTGAATATCAAAAGGATAGTCGATCACACTATCAGCATAATCAGGTTCATGACAAAGCAATATATTAAACATGTCTTGTTGCTGATCAGTGATTAAATTATTAACATTTGGGCTTCCTAGTAATATGTCATCCAATCCTGCAATATTAATAGATTCTTCATTTCTAGAAATCGTTACTGTTTCATTCTGAAGAAGTTCAAATCCAGAGGTGGCCATTACATCTCTAATTACTTCTGTTCCGTACCCGCCATGATCGTGGTTACCATAAATCCAAAACTTTCCTTCTGGTGCGTCCAGTTGAGATAATTCATTGATAATACGCTGATATTTACCATCCGATACCGTCGATGGATCATCCGTTAAATCTCCAGTAAATACGATTAAATCGGGTTCTTCTTTTTCGATCATATGACGTAACTGTTGTAATTCTTCCGTCTGGTATTGAAACCCAATATGTGTGTCTGTAATTTGGATGATTTTAAATTGGTCAAAAGATTCTGGAATTCTATGTGATTCAATATTCGTATGAGTAAGTTTAATCCAGTGTGGCTCTATTTCATTTGCATAATAATAACCACCATAAGTAAGCCCAACAGCACCTAATGTTCCTACTGTAGCTTTCTTTAAAAAGGACCTTCTTGATATTTTTTCTGTCATAATCTACATCCTTAGCTTGGAGTCATTTAATTTACTTTTAAAGTTGTTTTTAAATTATAGCATGAAGCCACTTTCGAAATGTGACAAAAAAAGTGAATTAGTATTCATTTTTGGAAGGATTATAGTCTTCTAGTGTGGAACTAGTAGGAAGGAGGTGTTTATTATAATGAATAATGAAGTAGTAATAGTTACAGGTGGTTCAAGCGGAATGGGGAAATATATGGCGAAAAAATTTGCTCAAGAAGGAGCGAATGTCATGATTACAGGTAGAAATGAAGATAAGCTTGAAGCTGCTGTTAGCGAAATACAGGCAGAAGCAACGGGAAAAGTAGTAAGTTGTATAATGGACGTTCGTAAACCTGAAGATGTAGAAAGAATGGTTCAAGAAGCAGATCAGACCTTTGGAAGAATTGATCATTTGGTTAATAATGCCGCTGGTAATTTTATTGCCCCAGCTGAGCAATTATCTATAAATGGATGGAATGCAGTGATTGATATTGTGCTTAATGGTACGTTTTACTGCAGTCATACAGTAGGAAATTATTGGATTGAAAAAGGGATAAAAGGAAATATTCTTAACATGGTGGCTACGTATGCATGGGATGCAGGACCTGGAGTAATCCATTCAGCGGCTGCTAAGTCAGGCGTTTTAACGATGACTAGAACTTTGGCTGTCGAGTGGGGTAGAAGGTACGGTATTCGTGCCAATGCCATTGCACCTGGCCCGATTGATCGTACAGGTGGCTCAGATAAGCTATGGGAGTCAGAAGAGGCTGCAAAGAGAACGATTAAGTCTGTGCCTTTAGAGCGATTAGGCGAGCCAGAAGAAATTGCCGAATTAGCCTTCTTTATTTTGTCAGATAAAGCAAAGTATATGAATGGGGAAGTTGTTACGCTTGATGGGGGACAACATTTAAATCAATATCCATTTTAAAATTCATGCACCTTGTATGCCGGCATCCGGACCCAGTTACCCGATTGGCGACGAGTTATGCCGGCATTTAATCCTGTGCACCCGAATAGACATGTTTTATGCTGGCATTCGTGTATGTACACCTGAATCGTCCTTCTGTATGCCGGCAAAGTCCGTCACAATAAATGAATATAAAAAATCACTCGCTATTCATTTGCGAGTGGTTTTTTGATTACTAAGAAGGTAACACGATATATAACAATATAGCAAAAAAGTGAAAAGCGCTTCCACCGATTACAAAAAGGTGCCATACTGCATGGTGATAAGGGAAAGCACGCCACATATAAAAAATACTTCCTACAGAGTATAAGACTCCTCCAATGATTAAGTAAATTAGTCCGGTTAACTCCATTTCAGCTGCTAGCGGCCTCCATACGAATACGATAAACCAACCAAGGAAAATATAAATCATCGTTGAAACAAACATAAACTTTTTCACAAAAAAGATTTTAAATATAATCCCTAAGATTGCAACGCCCCAAATCACCCCTAATAAAGTCCACCCGATTGGTCCTCGAAGAAGAATTAACAGAATAGGTGTATAGGTACCAGCTATAAAGAGGTAGATCGAAGAATGGTCGATAAATAAAAACCAATCTTTTGCATTTCCGTTAGGCAAACTATGTACAATGGTAGAAGACAAATACATGATCAGCATGGTGGTTCCATAAATTGAAACAGAAACAATCTGCCATGGATTTTCATTTATGGATGCAAAGACAATTAGTATAACTAATCCCGCGATACTTAGTAAGGCACCAATGCCGTGAGTTATTGCATTTACAAGTTCTTCTTTGTTTGAGTATTGGTATGGCATGTTTATAAAACCTCTTTTCTATAAATCATTATATCTCAATAATAGCCTCTTCGAAATATTATAAATGTCATATCATTTATGTTAAAATGTTCAAGGGAACAAAAAGATAATATGAATAGTAACCCTAGATGGTTTGTTTTGAATCGGGTTAGGAGGAAAACCATGTTAGACACAGAGTCTTTCCACTTAGAAACGACACTTGTGAAAGAAATGATGATTGATGCAGATAAGGTTGCACAGGTTCAATTAAGTAATCCATTAGAACATGCATTACTTGTTTTAACTAAAACAGGGTATAATGCTGTTCCTGTATCGAACTTTGAAGGTAAATTTGAAGGAATAATAAGTAAATCAAATATTGTAGAAGCGATGTTTGGATTAGAGCAGATAGAAGTTGAAAGGTTGCAGAACCATCTGGTAGAAGATGTGATGAACAAGAAAGTACCTACCTTGCAATATGATGATATTATGGAAAAGGCTTTACATACATTAATAGATTATAACTTTGTATGTGTGGTAAATGACGAAGAGGAATTAATGGGAATAATTACTCGGAGACAATTATTAAAGCAATTTAGAAATAAGTATTATCTTGACCAAGGAAAAAACATATAAAATTTAATGTTTTTTATGGACATAGTTATACCTTTTATAAGAAAATAGAAGGGCATATGAATTTAGATTGAGGAGGAAGATTAATGGAAATGATGGATGGGAACGAAATAATTAATTTTATTTCAAATGCTAAAAAATCAACACCTGTAAAAGTTTATGTTAAGGGTGAGCAATTAAATGACATACAGTTTTCTAATGAAATTCAAGCTTTTGTAGATGGTAAAGCTGGGGTTCTCTTTGGAGAGTGGAAAGTTGTAGAAGCGGATTTAGAAAAGCACGCTTCAAAAATTGATGATTATGTAATCGAAAATGATCGCAGAAATTCAGCGATCCCATTATTAGATCTAAAAGGAATTAATGCACGAATTGAACCAGGCGCAATTATTCGTGACCAAGTAGAAATTGGAGATGGAGCGGTTATTATGATGGGCGCTTCCATTAACATCGGTTCAGTAGTCGGTGAAGGTACAATGATCGACATGAACGTTGTATTAGGCGGAAGAGCAACTGTAGGTAAGAATTGTCATATTGGTGCTGGATCGGTATTAGCAGGTGTCATCGAACCACCTAGTGCCAAACCAGTCATAGTAGAAGACGATGCAGTGGTTGGAGCAAATGCAGTGATCCTTGAAGGTGTAACAGTAGGTCAGGGTGCTGTTGTAGCTGCAGGGTCAATCGTTACAGCAGACGTAGCGCCGAATACGGTTGTTGCTGGAACCCCTGCAAAAGTAATTAAAGAAATGGACGAACAAACACGTTCTAAAACAGAAATCAAACAAGAATTGCGTAAACTCGATAATTAATATGATGAGGGCGGAGGTGAGAACTTCCGCTTTTTTCTTTATTCAAGCACCATTTAATTCAATTAAGAAAGGGTTATAGTATGAATTTAGAACAATTAATTAAGATTAGGCGGGAATTACATCAAATACCTGAGCTAGGTTTTGAAGAATATAAAACGCAAGCTTATATATTGGAATTTTTAAAGTCCTTAAATAAAGATTTTATTCAAATAGACACTTGGAGAACCGGTGTGTTTGTTTATTTTAAAGGTACAACCGGAAATGAAACGATTGCCTATCGAACAGACATGGATGGCTTGCCAATTACTGAACAAACAGGGTATGACTTTGCTTCCGAACATAACGGGAAGATGCACGCTTGTGGACATGACTTTCATATGACCATTGCACTTGGAGTTATTACTGAGTTGGCTGAATCACCTCCAGAAAATAATGTATTATTCATCTTTCAACCCGCAGAGGAAGGACCAGGTGGCGCACTACCAATCATTCAAGAGGGTATTCTTGCACAATATCAGGTGGATTACATCTTTGCCCTTCATATTGATCCTAGACAAGAAGTTGGATCCGTTTCCAGTAAACCAGGCTTGTTATTTGCAAACACGAGTGAATTGTTTATTGACTTTAATGGTACAGGTGGTCATGCTGCATATCCTCATGAAACGAAAGACATGATGATGGCAGCAAGTGCTTTTAATTTACAAGTTCAACAGATTGTATCGCGAGCAACAAACCCCTTAGAAGACGCAGTGGTAACACTTGGGAAAATGGAAGCTGGAACCGTTCAAAATATTATTCCAGAAAAAGCGCGAGTGGAGGGAACGATTAGAACCTCTCAACCTCAAACGATGCAAACGATTCAAAATGCGATAGAAAAAATGCTTGAGGGAATCGAAATTCGTTATGAATGTGAAACAGAACTTGATTACGGTTCAAATTATTACATGGTAAATAATACCGAAGTTTATACTGAAAAATTTGAAGCCGCTTTACAAAATTCCTCTATTACTTATCGAAAAGCAAATGCTGCTATGACTGGAGAAGATTTCGGTTATTTCTTAAAAGAGTACCCTGGTTTTATGTTTTGGCTTGGAGTTGGTGCAGACTATGGACTACATCAAAGCAAACTTAATCCAGACGAAAGAGCACTTGAAATTGGGGTAGAAGCAGTCAAACGAATGATCAAGTCTTAATTCTCCTTAAGCTCTGTGATCATTTAATAGTAGGGAGGAAGATTTGAGATTTCTGGATAAAATTGAAGATTTCTTTATAAAGTCTTAAATTTCTGGATAAAATGGTGTTTTTTCTTGATATTGTAGCGACATTTCTGGATATCCAAAATTCCTCGTGGATATGAGATTCGTTTTCTGGATATAACACTACTTTTCTGGATATGTAGCTCCGCTCAAAATAAAAATAATTCCGCTTTAGGGGGGACCGCTCTCCCCCCCAAAACGGAACTGTCTATCAGTTTTCGAATCTTCCTGGCACCCCTTTGTTACATATAGAGACTCGCTAAAAATATTCCCAAATTTTCTTGATAAATCTCGTCGAATTGACTTAACGGTAATGGGTTCACCCCACGTCCAAGCTCGACTGTGAATCCCGGTCGACGAAAGTCTTGGATAAACCAATCTTTGTAACCTGCATAGCTAGGTACATATTGAATAGGTTGATAACCGCTTACCCGCGCGAATTCGTTTACAATAATCTCTGATTCAGGAGGTTCTAGTCCTTGAAACCCCCAAAAAATCACTTTACCTTGTGTATGGTATGCAAGAGCCATATTAAAATTATTTTGCGAAGTTAATTCAGCTATAGCGATTGATTCTGGTTCTGTTAAAGGAGCGTAACCAGGAAAATTTCTTGGAGCTGGTTCCTTAGGTTTAATTGCTGCTTCTTCCTCCCATAAAGCTGGATATTGATTGTTTAAATCTACCCCTCTAATATTCGCTTTCCACCCACTAAAATCATAGCTATTATTATTTATGGAAAGTGCGTCACTTCGAAATGGTTCCTCTTCAGGTAAACCATTTATAACTAAATCAACTCCGTCTGGATTCACCATTGGCACGATCGATAAAGTAGTGGTGTTATAAAATGGAAACATAGATAAGCCTCTGATATCACCATTACTCGTTAAGGCGATTAAGTATTCGTTAATTGTCTGCATGAGAATTGGGGAAGTAATCCATTCATTTGCGTGAAAAGATCCATTCATATGAACAACCCTGTCTCCAGTTCCAATTCTTAGCTCGGTTAACTCTTTTCCCATCACAGATTGACCAATTATATTTCTTTTTATAAAGGGATACAATTGAATTAATTTATTGAGATCTGCTTGCAAATTTTGACTAGTGTAAGGGGTATTAACTTGAACAACAGGACTAATAAGAAATTGAGGAATGTTTAGTGTTTGGCCAATGGGTAGATTGTTTGGATTGATTTCAGGATTCATTCTCATTAGCACATCCATATTAATTTGATACTGATTGGAAATGCTAAAGAAACTGTCACCTGAGTTAATAAGATGTTTTTGTATTTCATAACCGGGGATGTTAATTGGTGCTCCAATTTGAAGGGTGTTGTAGGAATAATTAGGATTAGAATCAATTATTAAAGGAAGTGGGATACCAAATAAATTACTGTAATACCAAAAGGATTCACCAGCTCTAACATTTAGCTCCATTTTAAAGAACCACCTTTCCTATTTATTCATATGAAGGGGATGCAATGGATTATGAACTAATTTATAACAAACAAAAAACCATTGATTAAATTTGGGAACTTAATCAATGGTTTGATCGTATTATAGTGTTTTTTTAGCAGTCTGCTGAAGAGGGTCCCACACACTATTAAAGGGAGGGGCGTAAGAAAGGTCTAGAAGTAATAAATCAGTTGTCAATAATCCTTGGTATAAGCAAGTTGAAATGACATCAAGTCGTTTATCCACTCCTTTTGTACCTATAACTTGGCCCCCTAAAAGTCTTTTAGTAGAGTTTTCATAAATTAATTTAATCTTAATCCAATTTGTTTCATCATAATAATTTGCTACTGGATTTGAAGTTTTTGTTACAGAGGTACAGTCAAACCCTAGTTCACGAGCTTCTTTTTCAGATATTCCTGTTCGACCAATATCAAGTCCACAAAACTTAAGAATGGAGGCTCCAACTATTCCAGGGAAAGGCATCCTCGTTCCACTCATATTCAACCCAGCTACCATGCCTTGTTTATTTGCATGTGTTCCTAAAGGGACTAGATCATTCTTCTGTTTTATTAAATGGTACTGTGTCGCACAGTCTCCTGCGGCATAGATATTAGCAATATTAGTTTCCATATAAGAATTAGTAATGATCTCGTGACGATCCCCTTTATGTAAAGAAGAAGGGAGAAAACCTGTATTAGGTGTAATGCCAACATTAACAAAAGCTATATCGGTTTGGTACGTTCCTTGATCCGTCCTAACGGCACTAACTGCTCCTTCTCCTTCAAAAGCTTCAACTGATTCATCGAATATAACTTCAATGTTGTGGTTTTTTGCTTCTTCAAGGAGTAAATTAGCCATATCCTCGTCTAATGGGTTCATTAGTTGAGAACCCCTTTGAATAATTCTTACATGTAAGCCACGTTCTATTAAATTTTCAGCTAATTCTAATCCAATAAACCCGCCACCAATAATAGTAGCTTGAGAAGCTTCTGTCGTTCTTAAATAATGCATTATATTTTCTGTGTCAGGAATGGTTTTCAATGTAAATATACCGTCTAATTCGTTACCTTCCCACTCAGGTTTCTTTGGTTTTACACCAGTTGCTATAAGTAAGCGGTCATAGTGAACCTGGAATGATTCACCATTATCTAAGATGGTCCCAGAAACAATTTGGTTTTGCACATCTACGTTAGTTACCTCATGAAAAACACGGGCATCGATCCCAGCTTTTTCTCTAAAAAAATCAATAGATCTTGCAATTACAGCTTCTGTCGATTCAACAGTTCCACTCACTACATAGGGTAGGCCGCATTGTCCATAGGAGTATATGTTTCCTCTTTCAAGCGTAATTACTTCATCATTCTCTGATTTGTTTCGAGTAATTTGCATAGCAGCACTCATTCCTGCTGCATCGCCACCAATAATGACATAACGCATATCACAGTCACTACCTTTCTGATTTATATAATGAAAGCTGAAATTAGTTCGCAGGTAATAAACCTAAAATGAAAATTATCAAAGAATTACATTCAACCAAACCTTACCCTTTCGTTCTCTACCCAAAACAAAAGCTTACATTGATATAGTAATCAACGTAAGCTTAAAAGTTTATTCAGGCTTTTTATCAATATTAACTTGGTGAGGGAAAGGAATTTCTATTCCTGCATCATCTAAAGCCTCTTTGAGACGTTTGCGAAGTTGTCTTTCCACACCCCACTGTTCCATTTTCTTCGTTTGAGCTATAACACGAAGGACTACATCAGAGTCACCTAAACCTTGAACTCCGACTACATCCGGACCTTCAATTACATTTTCATTAGAAGCTGCCACTTCATCACAAACACTTTGCATCACAGTGATTGCTTCATCGATATTATCATCATAGGAAATTCTGAGGTCAACCAAGGCTCTCATATTTCCGCGAGTATGGTTATTTACTACATCAATATTACGATTTGGAATGAAGTGGAGTGTCCCATCAAAACCTCTAACTTGAGTAGTTCTTAGACCTAATTCTTCCACTATTCCATCTTGACCTGCAGCGGTTATATAATCATCAATATCAATCTGCTTTTCAATAAGGATGAAGAAACCAGTAACTACATCACTCACTAACCCTTGTGCACCGAAACCAACAGCAAGTCCTACAATACCTGCACCAGCAATGACTGGCGCGATAGGAATTCCAAGTATTCCCAAGAACATGACTAAGAAAACAAATAAAAGGACATAAGTGTAGACGTTGATAATTAAGTTTTCTAATGTTTTGCTTCTGCCTTCACTTAATTTTTGACGCTTGGCAACTTGCCCCATCCCAGACTTAATTGCTTTTTTCCCAATTGGAGCAATAATAATAAATACAATTAAAAGTAATAATAATTGTGCACCAATAGCAATGAGGGAATTGAATAACCCTTCCCAATTTACAGCAAAATCGAACATCATTCGATCGCTCCTTTCTCTTTTTATATATTACAGTATAAACTTTTGTAAACAATCCAACAATGTTTATAAAGGTTTTATAAAACTTTGTAGAAAATTGTTTGAAGCTTCGCGGAAGTTTGTTATAATTTTTATTGGTTTTGTAAAAATACAATAGATAAACTATTCGGAGGGATTTTCATGGCAGAACGTATGGTAGGTAAACAAGCTCCAAGATTCGATATGGATGCTGTTATGCCTAATAAAGAATTTAGTAAAGTTACATTAGAGCAAAATATGAAAGAAGATAAGTGGACAGTATTATTCTTCTATCCAATGGATTTCACATTTGTATGTCCAACAGAGATCACTGCAATGTCTGATCGTTATGACGAATTTGAAGACCTAGATGCAGAGGTTATTGGTGTGTCTACAGATACCATTCACACACACTTAGCATGGATTAATACAAATAGAGAAGATAATGGGTTAGGTGATTTAGCTTATCCATTAGCAGCTGACACAAATCACCGCGTTTCAAAAGAATACGGTGTGTTTATAGAAGATGAGGGAATTGCGCTTCGCGGACTTTATATTATAAGTCCAGAAGGAGAACTACAATATCAAACAGTGTTCCATAACAACATTGGTCGTGACGTTGATGAAACACTACGTGTACTTCAAGCACTTCAAACTGGTGGACTTTGCCCAGCAAACTGGAAGCCAGGTCAAGAAACTTTATAATATAACATTGTAATGAAAATTTGTGATTTATTTGAGAGAAGATCTAATGTTGGTTAGATCTTCTTTCCTTACTATTTAAGGTTAAAAGAAGGAGCTTTGATGATGAAACTAAGAACACCAATGCCAGAATTACCACAGGCTACAAAATGGTTAAATGGGGAAGTATCAAGAGAAGAACTAATTGGTAGTAAGCCTACACTCATTCATTTTTGGTCAGTAAGTTGCGGTATGTGTAAAGAAGCAATGCCACAAATTAATGAATTTAGAGACCAATATGCTGATGAATTGAATGTAATTGCAGTTCATATGCCTCGTTCTGAAAAAGATCTAGATTTGGATCAAATTGAAGAAGTGGCGAAGGAACATCATATTTCTCAACCTATTTACATTGATAATGATCATCAACTAACAGATGTTTTTGAAAATCAATATGTTCCAGCTTACTATGTGTTTGATGAAGAGGGGACACTACGACATTTCCAAGCAGGTGGAAGTGGAATGAAGATGTTAGAAAAAAGAGTAAATCGTGTATTAGGTAATAAGTAAAACTGTGTAAGCGTACGCTTCTGTTTATAAACGGAAGCGTAATTTTTTTACATTGGTAAAAATTTTAAGATTTTATTTAGAAAATTTGAGCAAAGGGGTAGAATTTTATTTCGTAACCCGATATATTTAGATAAGCAGATATTTCAATACATAAAAGAAAGAGAGGGATTGCTATGGACGTATTTAAAAAGCTGCAGCAATATTATTGGCCTTATAAAAGATATTTTATCTTATCATTGATAGGTATGTTTATTGTGACACTTGTAACAGTTGTTTACCCAATTGCTATACAACAAACAATAGATAATGTAATGACACCGGCTGATTTCACTTTATTACCATATATCATTATAGGTTTTATCCTATTAATGATCATTAAATCAGTTGCAATCTATTACCAGCAATACCTTGGAGATCTATTCGGGATCTCTTCTGTTTATTTAGTAAGAGATGATTTGTATAAAAAGTTACAGCGTTTATCATTTAAATACTATGATAATGCGAAAACGGGTGACTTAATGTCAAGGCTAACAGCTGATGTGGAAGGGTTTAGGTTCTTCTTATCTTTTGGTTGTGCCGAATTGTTAAGAATCTTATCCCTTGTGATTGTAAGTTTGGGTGTAATGTTTTATTGGTCCATCCCAATGGGCTTAGTAACAATGTCTGCAATGCCTTTTCTTGCAGTTTCGGTATATATGTTTGATAAAAGAGTGCACCCGGCATTCCGTGGTATTCGTAAATCATTTGGACGTATGAACACTCGCGTTCAGGAAAATATCTCTGGGATGAGCACGGTCAAATCTTTATCTCGTGAGGATTTTGAAATAAGCCGTTATGAAGATAAAGGGGAAAACTACAGAGATCATTACTTAAAGACTGCTGGAATTTGGGCAAAATATTTTCCTTTCATGGAAGCAGTCGGTAATTTCTGTGTTGTAGCCTTATTAGCTTTTGGTGGTTACCTTGTTATGCAAGGCCAATTGACAGTTGGGGAACTATCCGCTTCCTTTATATTGGTTTGGTATATCGTCGGACCACTTATGAACTTCGGTTTCGTAGTGAATATGTTCTCTCAAGCAAAAGCATCTGGAGAACGTTTATTGGAAATTTTGGAGTCTGATTTGGAAATTGAAGATTCCAAACGTCCTGAAGGGGAAGAAATTAAAGGTCATATTACATTTAAGGATGTAACATTAACATATGTAGAAGATGATGATGAAGCATTGAAAAACGTTTCATTTGATGCGCCACCAGGTAAAATTATTGGCTTAATTGGAGCAACAGGTTCAGGGAAAACAAGTATTACTCAGCTGATGACTCGCTTTTATGAACCTGAAGCGGGAGAAGTACTAATTGATGGTAGATCTGTGAGTGATTTCTCATTAAAAGATTTACGTAAAGATATCGGTTTTGTATTACAAGAGCCATTTTTATTTTCAACTACGATCAAAGAAAATATTTCATATGGTAATCCGGAAGCTACACAAGAGGAAATTGTTCAAGCTGCAAAGTATGCACAGGCTCACGAGTTTATTTTAGAAATGCCTGAAGGATATGATACGGTTCTTGGTGAAAGAGGAATGGGACTATCTGGTGGTCAAAAGCAAAGAATCTCTATTGCTCGAGCACTACTCATAAACCCGAATGTTCTTATTTTGGATGATGCGACTTCTGCTGTTGATATGCAGACAGAGTTTAGAATTCAAGAAGCATTAAAAGAAGTGATGGATCAGAAAACTACATTTATTATCGCTCACCGTATCTCCTCTTTAAAACACGCAGATGAAATTATCGTGTTAGATGAAGGGGAAGTAGTAGAACGCGGTAAGCACGAAGAATTAATAAATAATGAAGGCACCTATAAACGAATTTATGATATTCAGTATCAAGACCGAGAAGCAATATTAGGTAAAGAAGTGAAACAACACGTGTAAGGGAGGGAAATATATGGCTACCGAAGCAAAAAAGAAGAGTCCTCATTTAAAGAGGTTTCATTACACCCAGGATGTAGCAGTTGATAAGCCATTTAATTGGAAGCAAATGGTCAGGTTAATGACATTTGTTAAACCATATGCGAAAACCTTATTACCAATTGCAGTAATCGCAATGCTTATTTCAACGGCAGTTCGTTTAATTGTACCAGTTTTAGTTGGTACGTATGCAATTGGAAGTGTAATACCAAGTGAAGATATCAATTGGTTGATACAACTTATTGTGGGTATCATTATCTTGTACATTTTAAGTTACATTGGTAACGTAGTGCGGATTAAGTATGTCAATTTACTAGGGCAAAATGTAATTTATGATTTAAGGAAAAAATTATTTGCTCACGTTCAGCGTTTATCGAACCGATTTTTTGATAAACGTTCGGCGGGTAGTATTATTGTCAGAATTATGAATGATATTAATTCTCTTCAGGAGATTTTTACGAATGGAATTATTAATCTCTTGATGGACGTAGTAATGTTAGTGAGTATTATTGGAATATTACTATATTTAAGCCCACCACTCGCTCTTGCAGTGATGATCATTATTCCGATTATGTTCTATATTTCAACGAAACTTCGTAAGAACATACGCCGGTCGTGGCAAGATGTACGAATTCAGCAATCACGCTTGAATTCTCACTTAAATGAAAGTATGCAAGGCATTCGTATCACTCAATCGTTTGCACAGGAAACGGAAAACACGGAGTACTTTAATGGTGTAAATACCGACAATTATGATAGCTGGAAAACTGCAACTCGTAAAAGCGCAATGTTTCGACCGTTTGTTGAAATGAGCAACGCTTTCGGAACGGCTATTTTACTTGGTGTTGGTGCGTTATTAATTATTAATGGAACAGTTACCGTTGCAACGTTTGTAACCTTTGCATTATTTATAGGTATGTTCTGGGAACCAATCTCTAGACTTGGTCAAATGTACAATCAATTACTTATGGCGATGTCAGCATCGGAACGTATTTTTGAATTCCTAGATGAAGAACCGAATGTAAAAGAAAAAGAAAATGCAATTGAACTTAAAGATATTGAAGGTCATATCGTATTTGATCAAGTAGAATTTGCGTACGACGAAAAACGTAAAGCGCTTCATGAGATTTCACTTGAAATGAAGCCAGGGCAATCTGTAGCCATGGTTGGTCATACTGGCTCTGGTAAAACAACTATCGCTAACTTAATCAACCGATTCTACGATCCTACAAAAGGTTCTGTGAAAGTAGATGGTTATGATCTAAGAGATGTTCGTTTAGATGACTTAAGACAACGAATCAGTGTTGTTTTACAAGATACTTTCATCTTCTCAGGTACCATTATGGAAAATATTCGTTTTGGCCGTCCTGATGCTTCAGATGAAGAGGTAATAGAAGCGGCTAAAGTAGTTGGAGCAGATGAATTCATTCAACGTCTAGCTGAAAGTTATGAAACAGAAGTAGAGGAACGTGGGAACATCCTTTCTGCTGGTGAACGTCAGTTATTATCTTTTGCACGTGCTTTACTAGCTAATCCAAGAATAATTATTTTGGATGAAGCTACAGCTAGTATTGATACGGAAACAGAAGTTAAAATTCAAAAGGCGTTAAAACGATTGCTAAAAGGAAGAACGTCCATTATTATTGCTCACCGACTTTCAACTATTCGTGATTCAGATAACATCATTGTGCTCGAACAAGGAAACATTCTAGAACAAGGGAATCATGATGAATTAATGAAACAAAAAGGGGAATATTACGAATTGGTAAAATCCCAGTTTCAAGAGAATGCATAATAAAAGACAGCCTCAGGTATAGAGTTATATAAGAGCTAGCCTCCATAATGAGTCTAGCTCTTTATATTGTTACCGACTTTTTCGATAGACTGTGATAAAATATGGATTGAATTAGTAATTGGCACTTTTAGGAGGTAGAAGATGGAAAAGAACACATACGCAGTAATTGGTCTAGGACGATTCGGAGGCAGCATTTGTAAGGAATTAGGAAAAGAAGGTATGGAAGTGTTGGCTGTGGATGTAAGTGAAGAAAAGGTTAATGAGTATAAAGAGATTGCTTCACACGCAGTAATTGCTGATTCAACGGATGAAAATGCATTGAAAGATTTAGGGTTTAGAAATATTAATCACGTCATTGTAGCAATTGGTGATAATATTCAAGCTAGCATGTTAACTACGTTAATATTAAAAGAGTTAGGAATTAAACAGATTACTGTAAAAGCGCAAAGTGATTATCATGAAAAGATTCTTTATAAAATCGGTGCAGACGAAGTAGTTCACCCGGAACGTGACATGGGGAAGCGGATTGCACATAGTATTATATCAAGCAACATCTTAGATTATTTAGAGCTTTCAGATGAGCATAGTGTAGTAGAGGTAAAAGCTGGAGATAAAATGCACGCGAAAACTCTGATAGAATTAGATATTAGAGCAAAATTTGGGTGTAACGTCGTAGCTATTAAACGGGGGAGAGACATTAATGTTTCCCCGATGGCACATGATGAAATTGATCGTGAGGATATATTAATTGTTATTGGTTCGGATAAGGATATCCACCGATTCGAGAAAGAATTAGTGATTGAAGACTAATAGAGTTTTACTTATATCGCAATATAAAAAAGTCCAAACTGGTTAACCAGCTTGGACTTTTTTGTGCTATATAGGATAGGTTTGACGTTTTATACTTCCATTATAATAGGTAAAATCATTGGACGACGTTTTGTCTTATCATATAAGAACGGTTGAATGGTATCTGTAATTTCATTTTTAATTTCAGACCATTGGGTTGTTCTTCGTTCCATCACTTTATCAAGATGTTCTGAAACCAACTTCTGTGCGTCCTTGATTAAGTCCCCAGATTCTCTCATATAAACGAATCCTCTAGAGATGATATCTGGACCGGAAGCGATTTTGAATTCTTTCATGTTAATACTTACTACAACAATTACAAGACCTTCTTCCGATAAAATTCTACGATCTCGTAAAACAATATTTCCAATATCACCAATACCGCTACCGTCAACATAGACGGAACCAGAAGGTATCTTCCCTGCAATTCCAACTTTGTTTTTACCAATAGCGAGTACATCCCCGTTATCCATGACAAAGCTGTTCTTTTGCGGTACGCCACATTGTGCGGCGAGCTTCGTGTGCTCAGCAAGCATACGGTATTCCCCGTGAATTGGCATGAAATACTGTGGATTCATAAGACGAAGCATTAACTTCTGTTCTTCCTGTCCACCGTGTCCAGATGTATGGATATCGTTTAGAGATCCGTGAATGACGTTTGCACCAGCACGATACAATTTATTAATATTTTGATTAATACTAATTGTATTACCTGGAATAGGTGACGAGCTGAATACTACGGTATCATCTGGTTGAATTTGAATTTGTCGGTGTGTTCCATTTGCTATTCTTGATAATGCAGCAAGTGGTTCCCCTTGAGAACCTGTACATAATATAACAATTTCATCACTCGGATATTTGTTAATTTGATTAGGTTCAATGAATGTTTCTTTAGGTGCACGAATATAATCAAGTTCTTGACCAATTCGTATTGCGTTTTCCATACTTCTTCCAAATACAGCTATTTTACGACCATCTTCAACTGCAGATTCAACTACTTGTTGTAATCGATAGATGTTAGATGCAAAGGTAGCAAAAATAATTCTGCCTGTTACTTTATCAAAGATTTCACGAATGCTTTCTCCGACTTTTCTCTCTGATAGCGTAAAGCCTGGAATTTCACTGTTTGTGCTGTCAGATAATAGACACAAAACACCTTCTGCACCTATTTCAGCCATTTTAGTTAAATTAGCAGGTTCTCCTACAGGAGTGAAATCAAACTTGAAATCACCTGTCTGTACGATATTTCCTGGAGGAGTCTTCACTACAATACCAAATGAATCTGGAATGCTGTGTGTTGTACGGAAGAAAGAAACGGAAGTCTTTCTAAACTTAAACACATCATCTTCATTAATGTCATGAAGTTCAGTGGAACGCAGCAATTTGTGCTCATCTAGCTTGTTACGTAATAAACCGAGAGCTAATTTACCAGCATAAATTGGTACATTAATTTCTTTTAATAAAAATGGAATTCCACCAATGTGGTCTTCATGTCCGTGGGTAATGAAAAGACCTTTAATTTTTTCTTGGTTTTGAATTAAGTACGTGTAATCAGGAATAACATAATCAATTCCTAGTAATTCATCTTCTGGGAACTTGATCCCTGCATCAATAAGAATAATTTCATCTTGGAATTGGACACCGTACATATTTTTTCCGATTTCTCCAAGACCACCCAATGCAAAGATTGCTACTTGATCATTTTTTACAAACTTCATTAGGTTACACGCTCTCAATCTTAAAGTCTTCAGATTTTTTCTCATAAGCTAAGTGTGCGTCACTTAGCTCCTGAACACTTTCAATGTTAATATTGCGGTCTTTTAGTTTTGCACGGACTTCACGTTTACTTTCTGCATCTACATACATTGCTCTTGTTTCTTCTCGAACTGGTGCTTCTTCACCATGTTCTTGATATAATACTTTAAAAACCATTTTTTTCTCTCCTTGTTAAATTAATTTCTACGTCTCGTCCCTATCCGTATAGCTATATTTAATGCAAATGTGCATTATAAACAAAATCAAGTTTTTATTCCTTCTCTGGATTTAAGTAGCTTCCTTAAACGCTTCTTAATTTTCTCTTTAATACGCTTCAACATTATATCATACATCTCCTTCCATAAGATATATTAGGAAATCGTATGAATGCAAGTTTATTAAGGTTAGGTGTGATCGTCTAATTATTTTTTACTTTACATATTTATTATATACTTTTACAAGAGACAATTAAACTAATTCCACTTAAAAAAGTGCTGTTGTGATGGACTTTTAAAGGTCTTCTAGTGGTGTTGCGTCAGTTGGAGGGTTCATTGGGTTTTCTTCATCTATATAATCATAGAACATAACCCCATTTAAATGATCAATCTCATGTTGAAAGACAATTGCTGCGTATCCCTTTAGTCGTAACTTTTTTTCGCTACCATCTAACAAAGTAGCTTTTACTGTGATCCGCGCATACCTTGGAACAATACCAGGTACATCTCTGTCAACGGAGAGACAACCTTCCCCATTAGGTAAGTATGTTTTTTCAACCGAATGACTAACGATTTTAGGGTTGAATAATCCATAACTATATTCTCTATCGCGATCATCCGTAAAATGGACGGCGATCATTCGTTTAGAAATACCCACTTGTGGGGCAGCAAGTCCGACCCCTGCTCTTAAATTATATTTATCTGCGAGCTCTTCATCTTGACTGTTTTTTAAATACATAATCATTTTTTCAAGGTTTTCTTTATCTTCATCTGTTGGAGGAATGGAGACTTCCACAGCTTTCTCTCTTAAAATATCTGCACCTTCACGAACAATCTGATCCAATGTAATCACGTCTTTTGACATCCTTTCTATCTAACCGTTCATCCATAATATTTTCTATTTTTACAGTTTATCATATTTTTTATTTTCTTCGTAAATGATCCATACTTTTGATTATTATATTGTGTTATAATAACTTTTAGATTAAAAGGAACGATCTAGACATAGGAAGAGGGGTTACTGGATGAAAAGGTTGTTTTTATTAGGAGTTATTGGGTTTATTACAGTTCTTTTAGTGGCATGTTCTGATGACGGTCAAGCTGCTGAGAACATGTATGAACATTTAGAGAACTCTGTAGAAATTGAAAGCGGGTTCCATGAAGCGCAAGAAGAACTTGTAGGAATAGAGCAAGAAGAGAATGAACTTTATAATCAAATGATTGAAGTGAATTCTGAAGAGCTAGAAGAGGTTGAAGGTATTGCAAATGAAGCCTTGGAGTTATCTGAAGAACGTAAGCAGTTAATGGAAGATGAAAAAAATAGTATTGATGAAGCTAAAGAAGAGTTCGATCAAGTTGAATCTTATGTAGAGGATTTAGAAGAAGAAGCTCAACCTGCTGCAGAAGATATGATTGCAAAAATGGACGAACGTTATGAAGCTTTTCAAGGTTTGTTTGACGCTTATATGAATTCTATAGATTACGATCAGGAATTGTATAATATGTTAACCGATGAAGATTTAGACGGGGAGTCACTTGATCAACAAGTAGAGCAAGTGAATAGTAGTTATGATGAAATCACAGAAGCACAAGAAACATTCAATGAGTATACAAATGAATTTAATGACTTAAAAAGAGAATTTTATGAAGCTGCAGAATTAGAAGTTTCTTTCTCAGAGCAGTAAAATAAAGTGCATTGGACCTATTGGGCCAATGCACTTTTTTAAATAGAACAATCATTTGAAGTTTGAACTGTTATAATACAGATCGTGTGATTAACTAATACAGATAGAGAAAACAGTAAGTATTTTAATTTATCTAACATTATTCATTAAGCAATTGAATTATCTGTTTGACTAGTTAATTATAAATAAGATAAACTGATGATATGGAATTGTTGTACTAATCAAATTGGTTATTTCTTATGTAACAGTTACTATGATTAATATGCTACATTATTGGGTACATATAAGGTAGGTATGTACGTAAGGAATAATTGAATTGACTTTAAGAAGAGAGGATAGGTGACGTTAAGTGAGTTTTAAAAATCCACTTGAAAAGATTGAAGACAAATTTGAAATGATTCAGATTTTAGATGAAAATGGGAAGATTGTAGATGAGGATAATGTTCCCGATCTTTCTGATGATGACTTAGTAGAATTAATGAAGAGAATGGTTTACACAAGAGTTTTAGACCAACGTTCGATAGCCTTAAATCGTCAAGGTCGTCTAGGTTTCTATGCACCTACAGCAGGACAAGAGGCTTCTCAACTTGGAAGTCACTATGCTTTAGAGAAAGATGATTTCATTTTACCAGCATATCGTGATGTGCCTCAGTTAATTTGGCATGGACTACCATTATACCAAGCGTTCTTATTTTCACGCGGACACTTTCATGGTAACCAAATGCCCGACGATGTAAATGCCTTAAGCCCACAGATTATTATTGGTGCACAGATTACACAAGCTGCAGGTGTAGCAGTTGGAATGAAGAAAAAAGGTAAGGAAAATGTAGCAATCACGTACACAGGTGACGGCGGTGCTTCACAGGGTGATTTCTATGAAGGAATCAACTTTGCTGGTGCTTATCAAGCTCCTGCTATTTTTGTTGTGCAAAATAATCAGTTTGCAATTTCTGTTCCAGTTGATAAACAGTCTGCAGCTAACACAATTTCTCAAAAGGCTGCCGCAGCAGGAATACCAGGATTCTTAGTAGATGGTATGGATGTTTTAGCTGTTTACCAAGTAACGAAAGAAGCCCGTGAGCGTGCTATAAACGGAGACGGCCCTACGTTAATTGAAACAATGACGTACAGATATGGTCCTCACACTATGGCTGGTGATGATCCAACTCGTTATCGTACAGACGATATGGATGATGATTGGGAGAAAAAGGATCCAATCGTTCGCTTCCGTAAGTATTTAGAAGAGAAAGATTTATGGTCTGAGGATCAAGAAAATGCAGTAGTTGAAAAGGCTAAAGAAGAAATTAAAGCTGCAGTTAAAAAAGCAGATAAGTACGATAAGATGAAAGTTACAGATTTGATGGAAAATATGTATGAAGAACTTCCTGCTAACTTACAAGAGCAAATGGAAGAGTACAAAGAAAAGGAGTCGAAGTAGAACATGGCACAGATGACGATGATTCAAGCAATAACGAATGCATTGCAAACAGAGCTTAAAAATGATGAAGATGTTCTTGTTTTTGGTGAAGATGTTGGCCAAAATGGCGGTGTATTCCGTGCTACAGAAGGTTTACAAGAAGAGTTTGGAGAAGAACGAGTATTTGATACACCATTAGCTGAGTCAGGCATCATTGGTATGGCAGTTGGTATGTCTACACAAGGGGTTCGTCCTGTACCTGAGATACAATTCTTCGGCTTCGTTTTTGAAGCAATGGATGCAGTGAGTGGACAAGCAGCGCGTTTTCGCTACCGTTCAGGTGGAAGGTGGCACGCTCCAATTACGATTCGTTCTCCTTTTGGTGGAGGTGTACACACACCAGAGTTACACGCGGATAGCTTAGAAGGATTATTTGCCCAGCAACCAGGTTTAAAAGTTGTTATTCCATCAGGCCCATATGATGCGAAGGGATTATTAATTCAATCGATTCGTGATAATGATCCTGTCATTTTCCTAGAACATATGAAGTTATACCGTTCGTTCCGTGAAGAGGTTCCTGAAGAGGAATATACACTTGAATTAGGAAAAGCAGAAACAAAGCGCGAAGGTAAAGATATTACATTAATTGCTTATGGCGCAATGGTTCACGCTGCATTAAAAGCTGCAGAAGAATTAGAAGAAGAGAATATCCAGGCTGAAGTAATTGATTTACGAACTATTGCACCAATTGATGTAGATACAATTATAGAGTCAGTTAAGAAGACAAGTCGTGCAGTTGTTATTCAAGAGGCGCAGCGAAAAGCAGGAATTGCAGCTAGTATCGTTTCTGAAATTCAAGAACGTGCTATTTTACACTTAGAGGCTCCTGTCTTACGTGTGACAGCTCCAGACACAGTATATCCATTCTCAGAAGCAGAAGAGATTTGGTTACCTAATCATAAAGATATTGTAGAAAAAGCTAAGGAATCAATAAACTTTTAATCAAACTATTTAAGAAGAATAGGAGGGAAAGATTGTGGCATTTGAATTTAAACTCCCTGATATTGGTGAAGGTATCCATGAAGGTGAAATAGCAAAATGGTTTATTAAAAAAGGTGATGAAATTAAAGAAGATGATGTGCTTTGTGAAGTTCAAAATGACAAAGCAGTTGTTGAGATTCCATCACCCGTAGATGGAACAGTAACGGATGTATTAGTAGATGAAGGTGAAACTGCTATAGTTGGAGACGTAATCGTCAAAATTGATGCTGAAGGCTACGAGGACGACGATGACGATTCGAGTGAAGAGGAAGAATCTTCTTCAGATCAAACAAAAGAAGACTCAGATGATGAATCTGAAGAGAAAAAAGAAGAAAAAGAGTCTGATAAGAAAGACTCAGAAGAAGATCAGAAGAAGCAATCTTCAGAAGACTCCTCAGAAGAAGATGATGGTAGTCGAGTAATTGCGATGCCTTCTGTACGTAAATAT
This sequence comes from Halalkalibacillus halophilus DSM 18494, assembly GCF_000423105.1. GTDB lineage: Bacteria > Bacillota > Bacilli > Bacillales > Alkalibacillaceae > Halalkalibacillus > Halalkalibacillus halophilus. The sequence continues at coordinate 146,246 of NZ_AUHI01000004.1, forward strand.
GCACGTGAACAAGAAGTGAATATTCAAAAGGTTTCTGGAAGTGGCAAAAATAATCGTGTACTAAAAGATGATATTGATCAATACCTAAGTGGAGATCAGGAAGAATCTAAATCTTCTACTGAGGAAAGTAAAGAGCAGTCAGAAGATAAACAAGAGAAGAAGCAACCTACAGAAGGTCAATATCCTGAAACTCGAGAGAAAATTAGTGGAGTTCGAAAAGCAATTGCTAAAGCGATGGTTAATTCGAAACAGACAGCTCCTCACGTTACGCTTATGGATGAAGTTGATGTAAGTGAGTTAGTTTCGCATCGTAAGAAATTCAAAGAAATTGCAGCAGAGCAAGACGTTAAACTGACATTCTTGCCTTATGTGGTTAAAGCACTTGTATCAACGCTTAAGAAGTATCCAGTTCTTAATACATCTTTTGATGATGATACAGAAGAATTAATTCAAAAACATTATTATAATATTGGAATTGCAGCGGACACCGACAAGGGTCTAATGGTTCCAGTTGTTAAAGATTCCGATCGTAAATCAATCTTTGAAATTTCATCGGAAATCAACGAGTTGGCAACCAAGGCACGTGATGGTAAACTATCTTCAGAGGAAATGAAAGGAGCATCAAGCTCTATTACGAATATCGGTTCTGCAGGAGGTAAATGGTTCACTCCGGTGATCAACCACCCTGAAGTAGCTATTCTAGGCATAGGCCGTATTAGTGAAGAAGCTGTTGTTCGTGACGGAGAAGTTGTTGTAGCTCCAGTATTAGCACTATCCTTGAGCTTTGATCACCGTATTATCGATGGTGCAACAGCTCAGCACGCAATGAATCATGTAAAACGTTTATTGAATGATCCACAATTAATTATGATGGAGGCGTAGATTATGGTAGTAGGAGATTTTCCAGAAGAAGTAGATACTCTTGTCGTTGGAGCAGGACCAGGTGGTTATGTAGCCGCTATTCGTGCCGCTCAAATGGGACAAAAAGTAACAATTGTAGATAAAGGAAACTTAGGTGGCGTTTGTCTTAACGTTGGGTGTGTTCCATCTAAAGCACTAATCGCTGCTGGTCACCGTTATGAACATGCGACAGGATCAGATGATATGGGGATTACAGCAGAGAATGTTTCTGTAGATTTCTCTAAAGTTCAAGAATGGAAAGGTTCAGTAGTTGAAAAACTAACTGGCGGAGTAGAAGGCTTACTAAAAGCAAACAAAGTTGATATTGTAAAAGGTGAAGTATACTTTGTAGATAAAAATACAGTAAAAGTTATGGATGAGAAGAATTCACAGACGTATAAGTTTAATAATTCGATCATTGCTACTGGTTCTCGTCCAGTTGAATTAAAGCCGTTTCCTTATTCTGACCGTGTAATTGATTCCACAGGTGCATTAGAACTTGATGAAATTCCTGAGAAAATGGTTGTAATCGGTGGCGGTTATATTGGTACGGAGCTAGGTAGCGCTTATGCTAGCTTTGGAACAGAAGTGACCATCTTGGAAGGAACAAAAGATATTCTAGGTGGATTTGAAAAACAAATGACTCAACTTGTTAAAAAACGCTTGAAGAAAAAGGGAGTTTCTGTTGTAACAGAAGCAATGGCTCAAGGCGTGGAAGAAACGGATGATGGTGTAAAAGTAACGTATGAAGAAAAAGGGGAAGAGAAAACAGTTGATGCTGATTATTTACTAGTTACTGTTGGACGTCGCCCGAATACAGATGAAATTGGTTTAGATGAAATTGGTGTTGAATTAGATGACAACGGACTAATCAAAATCGACAAACAGTGTAAGTCAAGTGTAGATAATATCTATGCAATTGGAGACATTGTGGAAGGACCACCACTAGCTCACAAAGCTTCTTACGAAGGTAAAGTAGCAGCTGAAGCAATTAGTGGAGAGAAAAGTGAAATTGATTATCTTGCAATGCCTTTAGTAGTATTCTCAGATCCTGAATTAGCAAGTGTAGGTTATACAGAAGCTGATGCAAAAGAAGCAGGATATGATGTAAAAGCTTCTAAGTTCCCATTCGGAGCAAACGGCCGTGCACTTTCTCTTAATGACTCAGAAGGTTTCGTGAAAATGATTACGCGCAAATCTGATGGTCTTGTAATCGGAGCACAAGTTGCTGGACCAAATGCAAGTGATCTAATTGCTGAATTAGGTTTAGCAATTGAAGCTGGAATGACAGCTGAAGACTTAGCACTTACTATTCACGCTCACCCAACATTAGGTGAAACAGTGATGGAAGCAGCTGACGTTGCAATTGGTATGCCAATTCACACAACTTAATAAAATTGATTCTAAATCAAATGTAGGGGTGCTCCTTTAGGGGTGCCCCTGATTTATGTTATATGTTCTTGGTATAATCGTCGTTCTCATAAAAATAGCAAAGTCGTCACCCTGATTAGAAACGCATATAAATCATTGGGCTTGGTATTCTATTCCTTATATGCATACCTCAAAACTATATTAATTATAAAATAAAAGAGAGCTTAGGATTTAAATCCTAAGCTCTCCTTTTTATAATTCGTCTCTTTTTCGCCTTTTTAAAGGATAGTTTCTAGCTTCTTCTTTAAACGCTTTGACTAATGAGAAGATAATCATCAGCAGGATAAAGACAAACGGGAAAGCTGCAATGATTGACGCGGTCTGTAGCGCGCCTAGTCCTCCTTGCCATAAAAGCACAGAGGCAGTAGCAGACTGTACGATTCCCCATGCCATCTTAACTCTTAGTTGAGGATTAAGACTTCCACCAGTCGTTTGCATTCCTAATACAAACGTAGCAGAATCGGCAGATGTAATAAAGAACGTACTAATTAATAAGATCGCAAGTAAAGTTGTAATTAAAGAAAATGGATAACTTTCTAATACTGTAAATAAAGCGCCTTCTTCACCGATCTCTCCAATCACAGAGTAGACATCCATGTTCTGATGGTATTCAAGAGAAATCGCAGATCCACCAAATACTGAGAACCATAAAGCACCGAATACGGTAGGTACTAGTAATACCCCAATTACAAATTCCCTTACTGTTCTACCACGTGATACTCTTGCTATAAACATGCCTACAAACGGAGCCCACGCAATCCACCAAGCCCAGTAAAAGATTGTCCAACCCTCTAACCAATCCGTATCCTCTGCACTAAATGGTGTGGTACGAAAACTCATAGAGGGTAAGTTTTGAATATAACTACCAAGAGAAGTTGTAAAAAAGTTCATGATGAAATTCGTTGGACCAGCAAATAACAGGAAAAGTAAAATAACAAACATTAGGATAATATTTGTAGTGCTTAAATACTTAATCCCTCTATTTAAACCGGTTAATGCTGATAACATAAATAATACTGTTACAATACCAATGATGATTAACTGTTGGGTAATCGTGTTCTCTAAGTTATCTGAAACAAATCCTAGACCGCTGCTTATTTGTTGTGCACCTAAACCTAGAGAAGTTGCGACACCGAAAATTGTTGCAAACACTGCAATTACATTTACTATTGTGCCATAGCCACCATTCATTCGTTCACCAAACAATGGTGTTAATGTACTGCTAATTAACCCTGGTGCATCCTTTCTAAATTGAAAGTAAGCCAAAGCTAAAGCTAAAATCGCATAAATTCCCCAAGGGTGCAGCCCCCAATGGAAAAAGCTATATCTCATAGCGACGCGAGCAGCTTCATCATCATCCCCTACACTAAATGGAGGGGAATTATAGTGAGACAATGGTTCTGCAGCTCCCCAGAAAACAAGACCTATCCCCATTCCTGCACTGAATAGCATTCCGAACCAGGTGATATAGTTATACTCTGGTTGATCGCCGTCTTTTCCTAGCACAATATTTCCATATTTAGATACAACTAAAAATATAGCAAATATTAAAAAGGCTGTTGCACTTAAAAGGTAAAACCAACCAAAATTTGAAACAAGTATTCCTTGAATATTTTCTGTAACGTTATTTAAGTTTCCATTTGGTAAGAGACTTTCAGGAAGCACTCCCCAAATAATAAATAGCAGTGCAATAACTAAAGAGATATAAAATACTCTTGTTACTGATTGCTTCATAATAAATTCAATCCTTTCTATTTAACTCAGAGGTCTTGAATAGGATGTTAATAAATATAATCTTCTATTCAATATGCTATTTCAAAAAAAGCACATCCCCTAGAATATAAAAACACACCTCATTTTGCAATGAATTAAATAGAACTATTAAATTTCTATAATATAGAATTATCTGACACGAATTTAATAATTAAATTTTTTTTGTAAAATCGTGTAGAACGGACTATTCACATAAGAATTAAGTGTTATATAATGTAAACAATACATATTGAGGGGAGTCATTAAATGAAGAAGCTTTTAGTCACCATGCTTATTTTCATTTTGGTGTTATTTGTTGCTTGTAGTGATGAAGATGCACAAGAGGAAGAAAATGAGCAAGAAGAAACAGACACAGGAGAAGTAGAAGACACAGAAAGTACGGAAGAAGAAACAGATTCCGGGGATAATGAAACAGACGAGAATGAAGAAGAGCATAGGGAGGAATCTTCAGAAGAAGATTCAGATGAAGATACAGACAGCAGCGAGGCCACAGACACTTCTGATAGTGAAGTGGAAGAGGAAGATATAGAGCCTCAATATGAAATGACAGATCACTGGTCATTTCGTCCAATCGAAGATGCAGATCCAAATGTCGTTCTTTTAACAATCGATGATGGTCCTGACGGTGATTTTCTAGAAATGGCAGAAAAACTTAAAGATATGGATGCTTCTGCAATTTTCTTTGTTAATGGTATTTTTATGCAATCAGACGAATCTCGTGAGATTGTTAAACAAATCCATGACATGGGCTTCCACATTGGAAACCACACGTATAACCATCAAAATTTACAAGAAGTATCTGAAGAAGAGCAACGTGAAGAAATAATTAGCTTAAATGAATTGATTGAAGAAGTGATAGGAGAGAAACCTGAATATTTTAGAGCACCTCATGGAGCTAACACGGACTATGCTAAGGAAGTAGTAGAAGAAGAAGGCATGCTATTAATGAACTGGTCCTATGGCTATGACTTTATGGAAGGCTATATGGAAGAAGAAGCACTAGAAGATATAATGGTTAATACCGAACTATTAACGAATGGTGCAAATCTATTAATGCACGATCGCCCTTGGACAAATGCTGCGTTAGAAGGAATTGTTGAGGGGTTACGAGAACAGGGATATGAGATTCTAGATCCAAACTTAATACAAAAATAAGTAGAAGAAGGTGAAGATATACTTCATCTTCTTTTTTTAGTGTTAGATAATTATTAATAATTTTACGTTCACCTATTGTATTAATTAGTATGTCATATTATAATGTTTATAACATACTAAAACTAATGCAAAGGGGATTTGTAAATGGGTACAATTCTTTGTTCTACCTGTCAAAAGGTCATTGATGTATTTGATGTAGAAAAGGTTACGGTATTATATAGTACACATTGTTCTTGCGAAAAACCTAAAAAATAGTAATACGAAAAACAACCTAATGAAATCATATTAGGTTGTTTTTCTTTTTAATAGTATGGCACTTTCGTCAACCTACACAACAAATTAGCTAATTAAGCTTTCTGCATTTAAATTGAATCATGTTAAAATATCTGTATGATTTTTATAAAAGGAGGTAATTAATAGTGACCCATACTAAAATTACGAAATTATTAAATATTGAAGTTCCAATTATCCAGGGTGGGCTAGCGTATTTAGCTTACGCTGAACTGGCATCTGCAGTTTCGAAGGCTGGTGGACTCGGTCAAATTACTGCTATGAGTTTGAATAATCCTGATGAGCTTAGAGCTGAGATACATAAAGTTAGAGAAGTGACAGATCGGCCTTTCGGAGTCAATTATGCGATCGGCCAACAGCGCCGCCCTTTTGAAGATATGGTGCAAGTTGCAATAGATGAAAAAGTACCTGTCATTTCAATAACAGGGGGTAATCCAAAGCCCGTTATGGATATGGTAAAGGGGACTGGTATTAAAGTGCTTGTTTTAGTCGCAGCAAAAAGACAAGCAATAAAGGCAGCTGAATTGGGAGCAGATGCTATTATGGTCGTTGGGCAAGAAGGTGGGGGCCATATAGGGAAAGATGACATTGGAACCTTTGTTCTTACCCCAGAGGTGGCAAATGCAGTGGACGTCCCTGTAATTGCTTCAGGGGGTATTAGTGACGGTAAGGGACTCATGGCTGCATTAGCCTTGGGGGCAGAAGGAATCGAAATGGGAACACGTTTTATTGCCACTAAAGAATGCGTCCATGCCCACGAACTTTATAAACAAGATTTGCTTCAGGCAGATGAGCAATCGACTGTGATTATTAAAAGGAGCATAGGACAACCGGCAAGAGCTCTAAAAAATACATGGACGGAACGAATATTAAAATTAGAGCAGGAAGAAGTAGGTTATGAAGGTTTAAAAGAATTAATTAGTGGAAATGCAAATAAAGATTATATTTATGAAGGTTCAACCGACACTGGTTTTGGATGGGCAGGGCAAGTATCTTTGAGAATAAACGAAGTACCTTCTGTGCAAGATTTGTTTGAAAAAATAAAAAGGGAAATGAAAATGGTTCAGAAAAAATGGAGCAATATGTAAGGAGGGTTTCTGTGGATTATCATTACCCAATCGATCCAGATTGGACAACAGAACAAGTATTAATTGTAATAGAGTTTTTTAATAAAATAGAAGCGGCGTATGAGGATAAAGTTTCTTCAAGTGAAGTAATTCAAGCTTATAATCAGTTCAAAACAGTGATCCCGGCAAAAGACGAAGAGAAGCAAATGTTTAAATCATTTGAAAAACAGACAGGATATGTTCCTTATAAAGTAGTAAAAGAAGCCAAAGCAGAACCAGACAATTCTGTGTTTCATATGTAGTAGAAAAAGAGCATATTTTATGACATGAAATAACCTTTTGGTTTTAAGTCATAAAAATATGCTCTATTTTAGATTTGTTTTAGTTAACAGAGACTTGCTTGGTTAGGTTATAAAGTTCCATTAACTTTTGATACGTCTTCTGGCACTCTTCTACAAAAGCATCTCCATCTTTTAAAAGTTCTGAATCTCTATTAAATGTTTGACCGCAAAGAATTTCCGCCTTTTTTACATTTTCAAGACGATCAACTAATTCATCAAACTTTCCATTTTTCATTTCCTCATGTGAAAAAGTTTCTGGAATAGTATGATCCTTTGACCATTCATAATGATCGGGTATTTTAGTTAGAATTTCATTTTTATTTTCTTTTAATTCTTTTGCAAAGTCAGTTTTAATTGGACTTTCATAAATAATAGCAAACCAAACAAATACATGAGACTCCCACATTCCGATTTGAAAATGGGGTAACTTTTTATATCCTCTTTTGCTACTTGCTAAAGCAGCCCATGTGTCATCTGGTGGATTCTTTGTTCTACGAGCATGTTTTGCTACGTGTACGTACATTTCATCTCCAGCTAGAGCAGAAATGTTAGGTTCAACTGCGTTTGCAATTGCTTCAAGTTTTGGAGAAACACGACTACGTAGCGCATCCATTCTTTCGTCCAATCCATCAATGTGAAATACGTCGAAATCTTTTTGATCAAACCCTTGAAAGTTTGTCATGTCCTCACCTCATTTCAATAGTCCATTCCATTCTAGCACAGTAATTCATGTTATACTTACAATTAACTTTGTAAGACGAATTTTATTGAATCTAACTTAAAGGAGTAATGATTATATAATGTCAGAAGTTAATAATGCATTTGAACATGCTAAAAAGTGGATACAAGAAGCTGGCGCTCAAATCAGAGAACAAATGAATCAACCGTTTGAAATAAATACAAAAAAAGACCATACAGACTTAGTAACAGAAATAGATAAAAATACAGAGGAATTTTTTATTCATAAAATTAAAGAACATTTCCCTCATCATCAAGTTATGGGAGAAGAAGGTGTCGGCGAAGAGGTTACTAGTTTAGACGGAACCGTTTGGATAATTGACCCGATCGATGGGACCTTGAACTTTGTCCATCAACGACGTTTCTTTGCTATTTCAATTGGTATATATGTAGATGGAGAAGGACTCTATGGATTAATATATGACGTCATGGAGGATTCTTTATATATAGGAATCAAAGGAAAAGGTGCTTATAAAAACGGAGAAAGATTAGCCGCCATTAATCAAGAGCGTACGCTTGAAGACGCCTTAATTGGAATTAATAACTTTTGGGCGATTCCAAATAAAAGATTAGATGAAACTAAAATCCATGAATTAGTAAGGAAAGTTAAAGGAACACGATCGTACGGCTCTGCAGCATTGGAATTTGCTTTTATTGCTGAGGGGATTATTGATGCTTATATCACGATGCGTTTAGCGCCCTGGGACATTGCAGCAGGTAAAATACTTGTCGAAGAAGTTGGAGGAATAACTACGAAAGTCGATGGTAGTGAAATTGATATGCTAAACGGCAATCCCGTCTTATGCTCCAATAAAGCGATACACCAATCCCTTCTTACCTTTATCAAGGAAAAATAAAATGGTTAACTCAGTTACGAGTTAACCATCTATTTCGTTAGTCGATTGTTCTCTATAAGCTTTCTTTAACTTGAAACCATATCCCATTAACGCAAATCCAGCTAAGAAGAATAAGGCTACAAGCAAGTAATTACGATAACTTATGACGATCGCTGTAAGAATGAAACATAATACGACTCCAATAGATATTAATAACATTTTTGCATGATGACTCATATCTTTCACCTCAATAGTTTTAGTGTACATGATGTGACAATTTTTGAAAACATTAATTTTAAACTAGTCAGGGCAGTTAGATTTTAGTAAGATAAAATAGGAACTTGGAGGAGGTCGATTAGCGTGGAGAGTGGAATCAATGAAGCAGAACAACATTTTCGTTATTCTCCGATTGAAGGGTACTTTTTAGTAGATATTGGAGGAGACTTGGGTTTTTGGTTACTATTTTTAACCATTGCTGTATTAGCAATTATTACGTATAAATTAGGTTTCGCAAAAGAATTACCTTTATTGAAATCATTATTAGTTTACATAGTATTAGTGCTTGGTTGTTTCATATTAATAGTATTTGCGATCTTATCACTACCTATTGTTGAAGTGCTAATAGTTGTTGCCTTTATTCTTGGAACTTACCGCTTTCGTTTAGCCAGAGAAAGAAAAACCGATAAATAATAAGAAAACCTGAATGTTAATTAAGGAGTGTACCTTCTATAACGTACAACTTAATTACATTCAGGTTTTTCTTAAAAGCCTGAGTTCAAATCTAATTTAGTAAATCGTCTTCAACTTCTTCACGATATAGTTTGAAGTTATCATTTTGCCTACGTTCATAAGTCTTTTTTGATATACGGTCATTACAATTATCACAAATATACGTCAGTTTACGTTTTTTGCGAAGTTGTTTTGCTAGTAATGAGAATGGATCAAGCTTGTTTATTTCGTCGCAAAGAATACACTGAGCGCGCATATTTATCACCTCTAAATATGTGTTAGTAACAATTATATCATGTAACGCAAATGAAAATCATTTTAAAATCGCCTACTTTCATGTTTTAAAAATTTATAGTAGGGAAAAAAAGAGTATAAGCAACTTTGAATTTGGAGGGATTTTGCATGGCTAAGAAATATATAGTCTCTTCTGTAGTAGCTGCCGTAACAGGGCTAGTAGCGTACCTAATGGTTGATGAAAACAGAAGAAGTGAAACAAAAAACAATCTAATTAAAGCAAAACAAAAATTAACTGGTGAAAAGGATTTGCCTATTGATCAAGCAGGAAAGCCAGAAATTGATCAATTAGAAAATGCCGATATGGTTTCTGAAGGTTCTCAATTCGGAGTTCAGTATTACAATGAGGTTAAATCCGAAGATGGAGAGCGAACAACATAATTAAAAAAGAACTCCCAATATGGGAGTTCTTTTTTGTCCTGAAAAGAAATTAACTTTTGGGAGGAGTTTCTGGTATATATCTCCCGACCAAATTTGATATTTCGTCAATGATTTGGTCTTGTGGACGTCCATTTTGGATACTGTTATTTATCTCATGGATTCTTGCTCGAATGTCTCCATCTGCTATTACAAATGCATAATGTCCAACTGGGTCATCTTTTAATGCTTCTGCAACAGAAAACTTTATAGTTCCAACACGCGATCGATCTAAACTTTCATCTACGTCGATACCAACTATTGTATAATCTCCAAATACAAGCGCTGTAGCATCATTTACATTAGGAACTTTATTTGCGATTTCTGATAGGCGTTCTGCAGCTTCTTGGTTTGTATGATCATTTGATTGGGTTATTTCCGAATCATTTACTTGTAACAAATTTTCTTCTGTTTCAATGGAATGCTGACCTTGGTTACAAGCGAATAAGAAAATCGTTAGTATCAAAATGAACAACCATTTATATTTTGAATGTATCATAAGAAAACTCCTTTTTACTCTATTGTTTGAATAAAAAGGAGAATTATAACTAACAATTATAGGAATTAAACGATTGTAATTTTAGATACATGAGTTATCGGGTTTTCCTTATTTGAACCATCTTGAAATAAAACGTGAACTGGTCCAGTTTCTTTAAGAGGCTTACCTTCTACAGCAAATAATAAATAAGCATTCTCTAATTGGTCTATAGAAATTTCTTGTTCCTGTCCTTCACCATGCAAACGAGCTTTCCCAGCAGAAATGTTTGTCTCTGCGTTTTTCAAGAAATGGTGAACTGGCATCACATACGTATTTTCAAGAACTTTTTTTCTGTCATATCTGGTTAAACTTTTATTTACAGGTGGTTGAATTTTCTGTTGATATTCATTTTGACTCCAAATATCTTGTTGATCAGATTCATGGTCACCATTTTCTTCGGATTGAAAGGCATCTTTCCATTCAATTTTACGGTCATCAAAGATCCATACAGTTGGATCTAATGTAATGGGGAATTTAACATTTCCTTGTACTTGCACGATCATTAGCTACACCTCATTTTTACTTATTTAAAACGTAGTTAAAGCTTATTACTTTAATTTAATGTACGTCTACATTAAGATTATAACGGATATGGACAATCAATGCACGAAGGAGTGATGAAGATGACAGAAATCTTAGAAAAAGACTTACACCATTGGTTAGAGCACGTAAGGATTTATGCGAATAATGGAAAAGTAGCAGATTACATTCCAGCTCTTGCTAATCAACAACCGGAAATAAACGCTGTAGCATACTTTCCATTAGAAGGAGATGTAATACACGCAGGACAGAGTGAGTATTCGTTTACCATTCAAAGTATTTCTAAGGTAATCACTTTGGCATTAGCGTTAGTTCAACATGGTGAAAATGCCGTGTTTAATCGTGTTGGTAAAGAACCTAGTAGTGATCCATTTTACTCCATTGCAAAACTAGAGGTAGAATCTCCTGGAAAACCGTTTAATCCGATGATTAATGCAGGAGCTTTAGCTGTTACCAACATGATTAGAGGCAGAAACTCTGAAGAAATGGTTGAAGAAGTTTTGCAACTCGTACGATTATTAACAAATGATGAAGAAGTTTATTATGACGAAGAAGTTGCAAAGTCAGAATTTGAAACAGCTTTTTTAAATAGATCGCTTGCCTATTTTATGAAACAAAATGGAATTATAACAGGTAGCGTTGAAGAGTTAATTGATGTATATACAAAACAATGTGCTATTTCCTTAAATGTGAAACAACTCGCGCGAATTGGCGCAGTATTTGCTAATGACGGGAGGGACCCTGACACAAATAATCCGCTTATTCCCTCTCATGTTGCGAGAATTTGTAAAACGTTTATGGTGACATGCGGAATGTACAATGCCTCTGGAACCTTTGCAATCGAGGTAGGTATTCCTGCGAAGAGTGGAGTATCTGGAGCAATTATGAGTATTATTAAGGGCGGCGGTGGCTTAGCTGTATTTGGTCCATCTCTTGATGAAAGAGGGAATAGTGTAGTTGGAATGCAGTTTCTCCAAAAACTTGCTCAAGAAAAACGATGGTCCATTTTTTAAAGGATTAACGCTTAATCACCAGCTAATTCTTGCATTTTAATAGGTGAAACGATACTATAATAAAGTAGATAGGAATAATAGGTGAGGGGGAAATTCTCGTGGCAACAGATTCAGCGCTTGAAGAAAATCAACAAGCACTTGCCCTCCTAAAGGCTGACGCAGATAAAATATTACAACTGATAAAAGTTCAAATGGAAAATTTAACTATGCCTCAGTGTCCTTTATATGAAGAGGTTTTAGATACACAAATGTTTGGACTATCCCGTGAGATCAACTTTGCAGTTAGACTGCAATTAATTAATGATTCAACCGGGAAAGAAATAATGGAGAATTTGGAGCGAGAGTTAAGTGCATTACATGATGCGGCTCAAGCTTCTAAAATGAATTAATTAAACTCAAACTAATTTACGAAATTAGTTTGAGTTTTTTTATAATTGAATTATAATAATAGAATGAATATTCGTTCATTTTGCAGGATTTTCAGATGATTTGTAGAAATTAGTAAGGGTCAGAGAATTAATAGCTGATATGGAGGGTAACGAATGACAGACCAGAAAACAATCAACAAAGTATTAGTAGCTAACAGAGGAGAAATAGCAATTCGCGTATTTCGAGCTTGTACAGAACTAGGAATCCGTACAGTTGCAGTTTATTCAGAAGAAGATACAGGATCTTATCATAGATACAAAGCTGATGAATCCTATTTGGTAGGACAAGGTAAAAAACCTATAGATGCCTATTTAGATATTGAGGGAATCATTGAAATTGCCAAAGAAGTTGGGGTAGATGCGATCCACCCTGGTTATGGATTTTTATCTGAGAATATCGATTTTGCAAAACGATGTGAGGAAGAAGGATTAATTTTTGTTGGTCCGACAAGTGGGATGCTTGATACTTTTGGTGATAAAGTTAAAGCTAGACAGCAGGCAATTGAAGCTGAAATCCCCGTTATACCTGGAACTGATGGCCCGGTATCTTCTGTTGAAGAAGTAGAAGCATTTACCAGGGAACACGGTTTTCCAGTAATGATCAAAGCTGCCCTTGGTGGTGGCGGTCGTGGCATGCGTATTGTTAGGACCCAGGATTCATTAAGGGAAGCTTACGACCGTGCTAAATCAGAGGCAAAAGCCGCCTTTGGTAATGACCAAGTTTATGTAGAGAAGTTAGTAGAAGAACCCAAACATATTGAAGTTCAAATAATTGGTGACCGAGCTGGAAACATTGTCCATCTGTACGAACGTGACTGTTCCGTTCAAAGAAGGCATCAGAAAGTTGTTGAAATTGCACCTAGTATTTCTCTTAGCGACCAACAAAGAGAAGAAATTTGTGATGCTGCTGTAAAATTAATGAAGAGTGTGGATTATATAAATGCGGGTACTGTCGAATTCTTGGTAACAAAAGATGAATTTTTCTTTATCGAAGTTAATCCGAGAGTTCAAGTAGAGCACACCATTACGGAAATGATTACTGGTTTTGACATTGTTCAAACACAACTACACATTGCTATGGGCGAAGAGTTGCATAGTGACAAAGTTGGTATTCCAGAGCAAGGTTTAATTAAGACTCATGGTTATGCAATTCAATCTAGAGTAACAACTGAAGATCCGCTAAACAATTTCATGCCCGATACTGGGAAGATAATGGCTTATCGAACAGGTGGAGGATTTGGTGTCAGACTAGATGCAGGGAATGGTTTTCAAGGCGCAGTAATATCTCCACATTATGATTCCTTGTTAGTTAAAGTGTCCACTTGGGCTCTAACATTTCCACAAGCTGCAAATAAAATGGTACGTAACTTAAGGGAATTTAGAATAAGAGGGATTAAAACGAACATCCCATTTTTAGAGAATGTAATTTTACATCAAAAATTCTTAAACGGAGAATATGATACTACCTTTATAGATTCATCACCTGAATTATTTGTTTTTTCAAAAAGGAAGGACCGAGGTACAAAACTACTTTCCTACCTTGGCTATACAACAGTAAACAGTTCTTCTAACATGCAAGTAGAAAAGAAACCACTTTTTTCTGAACCGCGAATACCGATTGTAGATAAAGCAGAAGCGACACCAGATGGAACGAAGCAAATCCTAGATCAACAAGGCCCAGAAGCTTTAGCTACTTGGTTAAAAGAGCAAAAGGAAGTTCTATTAACAGATACTACTTTTAGAGATGCACATCAATCTTTATTAGCTACTAGAGTAAGAACAAAGGATTTAGAACAAATTGCAGAACCAACTGCTAAATTACTGCCTAATTTATTTTCCGTTGAGATGTGGGGAGGGGCAACGTTTGATGTCTCTTATCGCTTCTTAAGAGAGAATCCGTGGGAACGACTTCATAAATTGCGTGAGAAAATGCCAAATGTATTATTTCAAATGCTTCTAAGAGCTAGCAATGCTGTAGGGTATAAAAATTATCCGGACAATGTCATTGATGAGTTCGTAAGCCATAGTGCAGAAGCTGGCATTGATGTATTTCGAATATTCGATAGTCTAAACTGGGTGGAAGGAATGAAGCCAGCTATTGAAGCTGTTCGAAAAGTAAATAAAGTAGCTGAAGCATCGATCTGTTATACAGGAGATATACTAGATCCAGAACGCACCAAGTATGATTTAGACTACTATGTTAATTTGGCTAAAGAATTAGAGGGTGCTGGTGCTCATATCTTAGGAATTAAGGATATGGCAGGCTTATTGAAGCCAGAAGCTGCATACCAATTGATTAAAGCGCTAAAAGAAACTATCACAATACCTATTCACCTTCATACACACGATACGAGTGGTAATGGAATCATAATGTATGCTAAAGCTGTAGAGGCAGGTGTCGATGCTGTTGATGTTGCAGTTAGTTCTATGGCTGGAAATACGTCACAGCCAAGTGCAAATAGCCTGTATTATGCACTAGAACACCAGGAACGCCAACCGAATTTAGACATTGTTGCGTATAACGAACTAGCAAGGTATTGGGAGGATGTACGTGAGTATTACAATCATTTCGAAAGCGGCATGAAAGCCCCGCATACGGAGGTCTATTTCCATGAAATGCCAGGGGGCCAATATAGTAATCTGCAACAGCAGGCAAAAGCAGTTGGACTATGGGAAAAGTGGGACGAAATAAAGTATATGTACCGTACTGTAAATGACATGTTTGGAGATGTTGTAAAAGTTACACCATCTTCTAAAATAGTAGGCGATATGGCATTATTTATGGTTCAAAATGACCTTTCCGTTGATGATATTTATGACAAGGGAGAGTCATTAGATTTTCCAGATTCTGTTGTCGAATTTTTCCAAGGGTATATTGGGCAACCATATCAAGGTTTCCCGAAAGAATTGCAACGTATTATTTTGAAAGGAAGAACGGCAATCCAATCACGACCAGGGGAATCGTTAAAGCCTGTTAATTTTGAAGCTCTAAAAGAACAACTTTACGAAAAGTTAAACCGTCAAGTGACTCCATATGAAATAATTGCTTATGCCCTATACCCTAAAGTTTTTGAAGGGTACCAGAAGTTTGTCGAACAATTTGGTGATGTGTCTGTATTAGATACTCCAGCGTTCTTATATGGTTTAAGGTTAGGTGAGGAAATAGCTGTAGAAATTGAAACAGGTAAAACATTAATGGTTAAACTGGTATCTATCGGTGAACCTCAAAGAGACGGAACGAGAGTAGTATATTTCGAATTAAATGGACAACCACGAGAAGTTATTGTAAGAGATGAAAATATTCAAGACGTAACAGAAGCAAGAGTGAAAGCCGACTCTACAAACCCGAATCACATTGGTGCATCCATGCCTGGTACGGTAGTGAATGTACTAGTAAAAGCAGGGGAGCAAGTAAAGAAGAACGATCATCTAATGATTACGGAATCAATGAAGATGGAAACAACCATACAAGCCCCTTTTGAAGGAACTGTGAAGAGTATACAAGTGAAAGATGGGGAATCATTAGAGACAGGTGATTTATTAATCGAGATTGGCTAAATAAAAAAGAGAGAAAGCGTTCAGTTAAGAACGTTTTCTCTCTTATTTTCTTGGTCTGAGGATTAGCATAATAAAATAAGCTAACAATGCAAAGAACAAAGAAATTACGACCGCGTGCATTAGTGCTACAACACTATTATTTAATTTGGTGAAAATAATAAGTGCACCTAACGTCACTTGGCTGATAATGAAAAAAGTAGCAATGATCCAACCATAAAAAATCACAGGTTGACTACGTTGTCTTTTCCAAATATATACCATCAATGAAATAACCCAAATGAATAGTAGGCCGGCTAACAACCTGTGGCCCATTTGAATCCATTGCTCTAAAGAATAGCTAGTAATATTTAAAGGTTGGTCATTAAAGCAAAATGGCCAGTCTCTGCAGACCATGCTAGATTGTTTATGTCGAACTAATGCCCCGGTATAAACGACGATTAACGTGTAAACAAACAAACTGTAATAGTTCACTCGTAAAACTTTCGGAAATTTTAACAAGTGTGTTTTGAATTTCTTGTCGGTATCAAATATTACAGCTGCTAGTAAAAAGACAGAAGCAAAGGAGATTAACGATATACCAAAGTGTAAAGCTTTAAATGTATCTGACTGTTCAAACATCACTGCTCCTGCTCCAAGTAGTGACTGAATGATGAAGAATGTTACTGTAATAATAATAAGTGCTTTCGTTTCTTTGACGTGCTTAAAATACTTCCAAGCTTGAAAGATGAGCAGTCCAACAATAAAGATTGATAAACCGGAAACGAGCCGGTGACTATACTCTATAACTAATTCAAACGTTATATTAGAAGGAATAAGCTCTCCATGACATAATGGCCAACTTCGACCACATCCCATACCTGAGCCAGTTTTAGTAACTAAAGCACCACCAACTAATACAAATAGCATTGCGATCACGGAGATCACTGCTGTTAATTTGGGGTGGATCCATTTTTTCATGATTGTAATTGCACACCTCGCTTTAGGCTTGAAGCTTCACTCATCATTTTAATATACATGATACACCAATAGAAAGCCAAAACGTTACAAAATTATAACAATCAAACGCAAATCTATTCACTAAACTACATAATCCTTTGATATAACCTACGTTGTAAGGTAAACTTACTAGACATTAGGGGATTCTTAAAAAAATAAAATATGTAGATTTCTCACATTTTTTTCACATATTTATCACACTTAAAATGTTTTTGTATGATTAAATAGAAGTGAAGGAAATTACATGGTACAATGTACGTAAGTTTTGTATACGAATATAGTAAAATTTTAAGGTTTGTTTCCTTTTAGTTTAAAAGGTTGAGAGGAAGGTCGAAAGGTATGAGCGAACCACGTTCAATCGGGACTACCCCATCTAAAATGGTTAGTAATTCCGGTACTAATGTGAAGACGTTATGGGCTGACTTTCTAGGGCTAATTAAAATTGGAATTATTAATTCTAATTTAATGACAGCATTTGCTGGTTTTTGGTTAGCGCTATTTTACACAAACCAATCATTTTTTAACCATTGGCAGGCTTTTATATTAGTCATGCTAGGAACAGCATTTGTCATAGCTGGCGGGTGTGTGATCAATAACTATTATGATCGAGATATCGATCAAAAAATGGCACGCACTGTGAATCGAGCTACCATTACTGGAACAATTCCGTTATCAATTATTTTATCGATGGGTATTGCCTTTTCAGTGCTTGGTTTTATATTATTATATTTGACGACACCACTTGCTGCATTGTTTGGTTTTATTGGATGGTTTGTTTATGTGGTCTTATATACGATGTGGTCTAAGCGAAGATATACTATTAATACAGTTGTTGGGAGTTTCTCGGGTGCGGTACCTCCTTTAATTGGTTGGACTGCAGTAGAAGCGACGATACACCCTGCTGCATTTGTATTATTTTTAATTATGTTTATCTGGCAAACACCCCATTTCTTAGCATTAGCGATTCGTAAGAAAGAAGATTATCGTCAAGCTAACATTCCAATGTTACCTGTAATTTATGGTAACGCTATTACCAAGAGACAAATTGTAGTTTATACAGTATGTCTATTACCATTACCATTCTATTTCTTTTCTCTAGGAATGGCTTTTATCATCTTTGCAACACTACTTAATTTAGGTTGGATTCTACTTGCCTTTTACGGTTTCATGATGAAAGATGATGATAAATGGGCGAAATGGATGTTTATTTATTCACTGAATTACTTGACGTTATTGTTTATTGGTTTTGTTGTAGCAACAATTCCATCTTTTATGTGATTTAATTAAGAACTTTTCTTAATTTTATATTAAATTTTGCACTATTTTTGCAGGACAACAATGATTAAAAGAGAAAGAGAGGTATCAAGGATGAAAGGCTGGATGAGTCGATTTAAAGCAGTTTTTGCATTAGCTGTATTAGCCCTGATCCTATCGGGTTGTGGTGAACCATTCTTAAGTGCCCTACAGCCAAGAGGTGACGGTGCAGAACAAATATTTCAGTTAATGGTACTAAGTGTAGTCATCATGTTATTTGTATTTGTTGTGGTAATGATTATTTATGTTTTTGTGGTCATTAAGTTCCGCAGGAAAAAAGGTCAAGAAGACTTCATTCCAAAACAAACAGAGGGTAATCATGCCTTAGAGACATTATGGACTGTTATTCCGATTATTTTACTACTAATCTTAGCAGTACCAACTGTCCAGTATTCATTTGAATTCGCTGACGTATCTCCAGAAACTACAGCGGAAGGTGACGAATTAGATCAAATTTGGATTGATGTAACCGGAAAACAATATTGGTGGCATTTTGAATATCAAGATCTAGAAGTTTCTACAAGTCAAGAGATCTATATTCCTACTGATCGTAAAGTTTACCTATCCATGATTTCAGATGATGTTATTCATTCCTTCTGGGTTCCTTCCATACAAGGTAAAATGGATGTTAACCCGACAGGAAATAGAAATGAAATGCACCTACATGCTCAAGAAGAAGGTGTGTACTGGGGTAAATGTGCCGAATTATGTGGCCCATCTCACTCTTTAATGGACTTTAAAGTAATTGCTGTAAGTCCTGGTGAATTTGAACAATGGGTAGAAGAGATGCAAGAAGTATCTGAAGAGGATGTTCCAGAGAGCGAAACAGCTCAAGATGGACAAGAACTCTTTGCAGATAACTGCCTTGCCTGTCACGCGGTAGGTTCTTCGCCTAACAAAGTAGGACCTAACTTAACTAGTTTTGCAGATCGTGTGAATCTGGCAGGTGTTTTTGAAATGAATGAAGAGAATTTATTTGAATGGATCGATACTAAAGGGGAAGATATGAAGCCAGGTAACTTAATGGTGGATGCACCTTACGATCTTAATGAAGAAGAAATTAATAACATCATCGAATACTTAATGACACTAAGTCCAGGTGAAATTAACCCGGATAGTGCAGAAAACGGTGTCTACCAAGACTCTGACTTAAGTGGTCTATTCCCTGAAGAGGAAGAAGAGGGGGAAGATAGCGAAGAGGAAGAAGACGGTGATTCAGAAGATAACGGTGATGAAGAAGAGCAAGAAAGTGAAGAAGATTCTGAAGAAGATTCAGAAGAAAATTCAGATGAGTAAGAAATAACGACTGAGGAATAAAGGGAGGTTAAAAGCGTGAGCACGACAGCTAATAATAAAGCTGGTTTTGGGTCTGCTCTTTGGGATTATTTAACTACCGTCGACCATAAAAAGATAGCTATTCTTTACTTGGTCGCTGGTATGTTTTTCTTCATCCTGGGTGGACTGCAGGCGATGTTAATTCGTATACAGCTTATTTCACCAGATAATGAATTTATCTCAGCTCAATTTTATAATGAAGTGTTAACAATGCATGGTACCACCATGATTTTCTTAGCTGCCATGCCATTATTATTTGCATTAATGAACGCCGTGTTACCTTTACAAATTGGTGCACGAGATGTAGCTTTTCCATTTATTAATGCTTTAGGTTTTTGGTTATTCTTCTTTGGAGGAATATTCCTAAACGTCTCATGGTTTACTGGAGGAGCTCCAGATGTAGGTTGGACGGCATATGCACCCCTCTCACTATTTTCTGAGGGACATGGTGTAGATTATTATGCTATAGGTTTACAGATTTCAGGTATTGGTACATTAATTGGTGGTATTAACTTTATTGTTACAGTAGTTAATATGCGTGCACCAGGTATGACATACATGCGTATGCCATTATTCACATGGACAGCGTTTATTGCAAGTGTACTTATACTATTCGCATTTCCTGCTTTGACGGTAGGTCTGTTTTTACTAACGTTTGACCGATTGTTCGGAGCGCATTTCTTTAACCCAGATATGGGCGGTAACGTAATAATATGGGAGCATTTATTCTGGATCTTTGGACACCCTGAAGTATATATTCTTATTTTGCCTGCTTTTGGTGTGTTCAGTGAAGTAATTCCAACGTTTGCTAAGAAGCGACTGTTTGGTTACTCATCCATGGTATTTGCAACTGTTTTAATCGCATTTTTAGGTTTCATGGTGTGGGCTCACCACATGTTTACAGTTGGTTTAGGGCCAATTGCTAACTCCATTTTCGCAGTTGCGACAATGGCGATTGCAGTTCCAACTGGTATAAAAATCTTTAACTGGCTATTCACCTTATGGGGTGGAAGTATACGAATGACATCACCAATGGTCTTCGCATTAGGATTTATTCCTACATTTACAATTGGTGGTATGACTGGTGTTATGCTTGCATCTTCTGCAGCAGACTATCAGTACCACGATTCTTATTTCGTAGTTGCACACTTCCACTACGTCATAGTAGGTGGAGTAGTTCTTGGAATATTCGCTGGTTTAATATACTGGTGGCCGAAAATGTTCGGAACGATGTTAAATGAGAAATTAAATCACTGGTTCTTCTGGTTGTTTTTCTTTGGTTTCCATTTAACTTTCTTCTTCCAACACTTCTTAGGCTTAATGGGTATGCCAAGACGTTATTGGAAGTTCTTACCAGATCAAGGGTTGGATCTATTTAACTTGATCAGTACAATAGGTGCTTTCTTTATGGCTATTGGTACTATTGTTTTCTTATACAATGTAGTTGTTACACAGATGAAAAATGTTAAAGTTGGACCGGATCCATGGGATGCTCGTACTCTAGAGTGGGCAATTGCTTCTCCACCTCCGTTCTATAACTTTAAACAACTTCCACTTGTACGTGGACTAGATCCTCTTTGGATCGAAAAAATGGAGAATAATGGCCGTATGCAGCCAGCTGAACCATTAGGTGATGTGCATATGCCTAACAATTCTTTCGTTCCATTTGTAATGTCTCTTGGTTTATTCATTGCTGGTTTTGGAGTAATGTACCAAGGTGGAATGTGGATTCTAGCCGGTATTGGGTTTGCAATTACTGCTGGTTCATTGTTGTACCGCTCTATAAAAGACGACTTAGGATATCACATTCATAAAGAAGACTTTGATAAAGAAGAGGGGGATGGTTCTAATGGCTGATGATATGTTAAAATCCGGTAATCTGCCAGAACATCCAGAAAGAGCCACCCTTGAAGGTAGCAACAAGTTTATGGGCTTTTGGTTCTTCCTTGGTGGAGAGACCGTTTTATTCGCAAGTTTATTCGGAACGTTCTTAGCTTTAAGAAACTCAAATGCAGAAGGTCCTGCAAGGGAAGATGTATTTGGTCTTGGATTAGTTTTCATTATGACCATTATTCTTTTGACAAGTTCCTTAACAAGTGTTTATGCAATGTACCACATGCGTAATCATAGCTTTAAGAAGATGCAACTTTGGCTCGGTGTAACAGTTGCCTTAGGTCTAGCCTTCTTAGGATTTGAAATTTATGAGTTTGTGCATTATGTACATGACTATGAATTCGGATTTAGAACGTCTGCATTTGGCTCGGCCTTCTATACATTGGTTGGTTTCCACGGAGCGCACGTTGCATTTGGTTTACTTTGGTTCATTACATTGATGATCCGAAACAACAAACGAGGATTGAACTTATACAATGCACCGAAGTTCTATATCGCAAGTTTATACTGGCACTTCATTGATGTTGTATGGGTATTCATTTTCACTGTTGTATACTTGATGGGGATGGTGTAATAAGCGATGGCAAATCATTCAAATATAAATGACGAAAAACGTGAATTTTATAAATCAAGAAATAAACAAGAAATGAAAATGCAAGTTTACACCTTTGTAATGATGATTGCGTTCACTCTAGTTGCATTTGGTTTAGTTTTGGCTGAAGTAGATGCAATGTTTACAATACCAATCATTCTTGTATTAGCAGGTGTGCAAGTTTTATTCCAACTGTACTATTTTATGCATATGAACACAGCTGGTCATGAATGGCCTGCAGCGATGATTTACTCAGGTATATTTGCAGCTGCACTAACTGTGTTAGCATTAGCAACCATCGTATGGTGGTAAGGTTATTAAAAAGAAGGAGCTAAAATAGCTCCTTCTTTTTTTTATACTTATACAGAAATGTTACAGAGAAGTTCAACAGTACTCATAGGTAAATAATTATATATTTATATAGCATCTCTAGTATTTCGGTTTATGAAATATTGTGATAATGACGCTGTATAAATAGATGATTTGTTGCATAATAAAACAATATTGCACTATTTCAGAACAATTTTACAAATAAAACTTGATAAATTATTTACATTGCATTATATTTGTAATCATAAAGAAATTAGAAAATTGTAAACTATAGTAATAGTCTTGAAATTCAAATGTAACTTCTAGAGATCTTCAAAAGGGGGAGCAACAGTGTCAGATGTCATTCTAGAATTAAATGAACTACATACCCATTTCTTTACGGATAGTGGAGAAGTCCCCGCTGTAGACGGCGTGAGTTTTAAATTGCATAAAGGTGAGGTAGTAGGAGTGGTTGGAGAATCAGGGTGCGGAAAGAGTGTAACTTCCCTATCTGTGATGCAATTAGTTCCTAACCCTCCTGGAAGAATAGTAAGTGGTGAGGTAAACTTCAAAGGTGAAAATATAGCAGTGGCAAGAGAAAAAAGAATGAAAGAAATTCGTGGAAATGAAATAGCTATGATTTTCCAAGAACCAATGACTTCTCTTAATCCTGTGTATTCAATAGGAAATCAGTTAATAGAAGCAGTTCGCATGCATAAAAAAGTTTCCAAAAAAGAAGCACGTAATAAAGCAATTGAGATGTTAGAAATTGTTGGTATCCCTCGACCTTCAGAAGTTGTTGATGAATTTCCTCATCAACTTTCTGGTGGAATGAGACAACGTGTAATGATTGCAATGGCTATGTCATGCGATCCTGAGGTTTTAATTGCTGACGAGCCAACAACAGCATTAGATGTTACGATCCAAGCTCAGATATTAGATTTAATGAGAAACCTTAATAAGGAACAAGATACGGCAATTCTTTTAATCACACACGATTTAGGTGTAGTAGCTGAAATGTGTGACCGTGTTGTAGTTATGTATTCTGGGCAAGTTGTGGAAGAAGGAACAGTGAGAGAGATTCTAAAAGATCCAAAACACCCATATACTAAAGGGTTGATACGCTCCCTACCAAAGTTATATGAAAAGGAACAAAAGTTGTATTCTATCCCAGGTACAGTGCCTAAACCATCTATGGATCATGTTGGGTGTAGGTTTGCACCTAGATGTGAGTTTGCATGGGATCGATGTGTTGAGGAAAACCCAGACCTGTATGAACTAGGAGCAGAGAGAAAAGCTCGTTGTTTCTTATACGATGAGAAAGAGAAGGTAACTGAAGGGGGGCCACAATATGACGAAGCCGATCCTAGAGGTTAATAACCTTAAAAAGTATTTTGAAATTAAAGGTGGCGTCTTTGGTAAAACGGTAGCTGAAGTGAAAGCAGTGGATGATGTTTCATTTACAGTAAATGAAGGTGAGATTTTAGGGATAGTCGGAGAATCTGGTTGTGGTAAATCTACAACAGGAAAAGCTATTTTACGTCTGCTGGAACCAACAGAAGGTGAAGTGAAATTTGAGGATCAAGATATCACTAAGTTAGGTCCGGAAGAAATGAGGAAACTTAGGCGTCATATGCAAATTATCTTCCAAGATCCATATGCTTCTTTAAATCCTAGACATACTGTTGAGAAAATAGTAGGTGAACCACTATTAGTACATGGTATGACTTCTGCTAAGGAAAGAAAAGATCGTGTACAAGAACTGTTAGAAGTTGTAGGATTAAGAGCTTTTCATGCTTCAAAATATCCACACCAATTTAGTGGTGGTCAAAGACAGAGAATTGGAATTGCGAGAGCTCTTGCTAATAATCCTAAATTAATTATCTGTGATGAACCTGTTTCAGCTTTAGATGTTTCTGTCCAATCTCAGATACTGAATCTTATGGAAGATTTGAGACAAGAGTTTAATTTAACTTATGTATTTATTGCCCACGATTTAAGTGTTGTAAAACACATTAGTGATCGAGTTGGCGTGATGTACTTAGGAAAAATGGTTGAACTTGCTGATAAAGATGAAATTTATGAAAATCCGAAACACCCATATACGCAAGCACTATTATCTGCGGTGCCTGTCGCGGATCCAGATGCTCAAATTGACCGGGTAATTCTTGAAGGAGACGTACCAAGTCCTTCTAACCCACCATCTGGTTGTCCATTTCATACGAGGTGTCCAAAAGTTATGGATATTTGTAAAGAAGTAAAGCCAGTGTTTCAAGAAGATGAAGAACAACATTATGTTGCCTGTCATTTGTATGAATAAGTTACATGCGACTAATGTTTTCTATAAATTAATTTTTAGGGGGTAAAGTTATGAAGTTCAAGTTTTCTTTTTTACTCGCGATCATGATTGCTTTTGTTTTAGTATTAGCAGCATGTGGCGGGGATGATGATGATTCTGAATCTGAAGACCAAGATAGCGGTACAGAAGACACAGAGCAAGAAGATACAGATTCTGAGGATGACACTGATTCTGAATCAGAAGGTGATGACGCTGCAGAAGGTGGCGACGGTGAAGGTGGAACATTAGTATATGCACGTGGTGGAGACTCTGAGAGTTTAGACTACGCTAGTACAACTGATGGTGAATCTTCTCGTGTAACGAAACAGATTTATGAAAGTTTATTAGATTTTGAAGAAGATTCTTTTGAGATTAAAGCAGGATTAGCTCATGACTGGGATGTCAACGATGATGGTACAGTTTACACCTTCCATTTAGAAGAAGGGGTTACATTCCATGATGGGTCAGACTTTAATGCAGAAGCAGTAAAGACAAACTTTGAGCGTTGGGCAGATCCTGAACATGAATTCGCATTTGAAGATGATGGATATGTTTACTCCATGTATGGAACAATGTTTGGTGGATTCCAAGGAGATGATGGTCACGTTATTGATGAAATCAATGTTGTAAGTGACCACGAAATTGAGTTTGTATTAAGTGAGCCACTTGGTTTCTTCTTACAAAACATGGCTATGAGTTATTTTGCGATCACTTCTCCTCAAGCACTTGAAGAGTATGGTCCTGAAATTAGTGAAAATCCAGTAGGTACTGGACCTTTCCAATTTGAAAATTGGTCACGTGATGATCAAATCGTATTATCTAAATTCGATGATTACCGTGAAGAGGGATTACCTGTATTGGATGAAGTTATATTCCAAGTAATTCCTGATAATGCTGCAAGATTAATTGCACTTAACTCTGGAGAAGTTCATATTATGGACGGTTTAAATCCAGATGACGCTGCAGGAGTAGATTCTGATGAAAACTTAGAATTATATACTCGTGAAGCGAACAATGTTGGTTATGTAGGATTTAATAATGAAAAGATTGATGATGCTGATGTGCGTAGAGCAATCAACCATGCAATCGATCGTCAAGCAATTGCAGATGCGTTGTATGCTGGATATGCGATCCCAGCAGTTACGCCAGTACCACCAGGTTATTTAGGATATAACGATGAATTAGAAAGTTATGAATATGATCCTGAGTTAGCTCAAGAAATGTTAGCTGATGCAGGCTATGAAGATGGCATGGAAATTGAACTATGGACAATGCCAGTTGCTCGTCCTTATATGCCAGACCCTGAAACAGTTGCTGAAATCATTCAGAACAACTTATCAGAAGTTGGTGTAGAAGCTGAAATCGTACGAGAGGAATGGGCACCATACCTTGAAAGAACTTCAGCTGGTGACCATGAAATGTTTATGTTAGGTTGGTCTGGAACAAACGGTGACCCTGACTACTTCCTTGGACCTTTATTACACGGAAGTAACGTAGGCGAAAGTAACCGTACTTTCTACCAAAATGACGAAGTTGATGAGTTGTTAGATCAGGCGAAGAGAGCTGTAGATCAAGATGAGCGTGCAGAACTTTATCAAGAAGCACAGGCGCTAATCTATGAGGATTCTCCAATGGTTCCTCTTGTACACTCAGAACCTGTTTTAGCTTCATCGAGTGTTGTTGAAAACTATGTACCACACCCATCAACAAGTGAATCACTAAAAGAAGTAGAATTAAATCAATAAACTTAAAGTGGGAGGGTAGTAGAGATTCCTCTACTATCCTCTTTTAATTTTTACACCGAGATACATACAAAAGAACTGAGGTGAAAAGATGTTAGCCTATACAATGCGACGCTTGCTTATGTTAATCCCAGTTTTATTAGGTATGACTTTAATTACATTTTCAATCGTCCATTTAATACCAGGTAATCCAGCACAGGTTATTTTAGGAGAAACAGCAACACAATCTGCAATCGATGACTTAGAAAGACAAATGGGTTTGACAGAACCGTATCTTGTTCAATACGGGGTGTATCTAGCTGATGTATTTCAAGGTGACTTAGGCCAATCACTTAGAACTAGAGGTAGTATAACTAATGAAATTGGACCACGTATTGCTGCAACATTTGAGTTAACATTTTTCGCGATGCTATGGGCTGTTTTTGTAGGAATTAATGCCGGAATTATTAGTGCTTGGAGACAAAACTCTTGGTTTGATTTCCTTGCAATGTTTTTTGCTCTAGTCGGAGTTTCTATGCCTATTTTCTGGCTGGCATTAATGGAACAGTGGTTATTTGCTCAAGAATTAGGTTGGCTACCGGCTTATGGAAGGCAAAGTAGTGTTGATCCGATTGAACCAATTACTTATTTCTTTGTCATAGACTCTATCCTTCATATGGAATTTGATCGACTAGTCACCGTTCTTAGACACTTAGTATTACCAGCCATTGCATTAGGTACTATACCTATGGCAATTATCGCTCGTATGACACGTTCAAGTATGCTTGAGGTAATGAAGTCTGATTATGTAAGAACTGTACGAGCAAAAGGTTCAGGGCAGTTTATCGTAATTTATAAACATGCGTTACGTAATGCACTTATACCTGTTCTTACAGTTATTGGCTTACAAACTGGTGTGCTTTTAGGTGGAGCGATTCTTACAGAAACAATCTTTAGTTGGCCTGGTATTGGTAGGTATGTATACGAAGGAATCAACTACCGAGATTATCCAGTCATTCAGTCAGGAATACTTGTTGTTGCTTTTCTTTTCGTCATAATAAATTTAATTGTGGATCTTTTATATGCTTTCATTGATCCAAGAATTAAGTATTAGGGGGATAAAATATGAATACAAAAGATGACAAACAACATTCAGAGCAATTAGTATCTAACCCCGCAAAATTGAAACAGCAACAGGTGGAAGCTGAAGAGATGGAAGTTATTTCACCTTGGAAGGATACCTTAAAACAACTACGAAAAAATAGATTAGCAATAGCTGGTTTTATTATCATTGCATTTTTTATTGTGGTTGGATTAGTTGCACCATTTTTAACGCCATATACATTTTCAGAGCAAGACCCAGTAAACAGGTTACAGAGTCCTAATATGGACCACTGGTTAGGTACTGATCACCTTGGTCGTGATATATTCACAAGAATCGCACATGGAGCAAGAATTTCCTTAATGGTAGGATTCTTCGCGGTCACAGGGGCACTGCTCTTTGGCACATTATTTGGAATCATAGCGGGGTACTATGGTCGCTGGATTGATATGCTAATCTCAAGAATATTTGATATACTATTAGCATTTCCAAGTATTCTCTTAGCAATTGCGGTTGTAGCAATATTAGGTGCTTCTTTACAGAATGCGCTGATTGCAATTGCAATTATCAATATACCTATATTCGGACGTCTAGTGCGGTCTAAAGTAATAAGCTTAAGGGAAGAGGAATTTATTTTAGCCGCCAAAGCACAAGGAATGAAAAGCGGACGGATATTGCGGCACCATATTCTCCCTAATAGCTTGGCACCGATTATAGTTCAAGGGACGTTAGGGTTTGGTACTGCAATCTTAGAAGCAGCAGCACTTGGCTTTTTAGGTTTAGGTGCTCAACCACCAACTCCTGAATGGGGGAAAATGCTGGCGGATTCAAGAGATTTCATTCAACTAGCTCCGTGGACGTTGATCTTCCCAGGGGTATCGATTATGTTAGTGGTATTAGGATTTAATTTAATAGGGGATGGGTTGCGAGACGCACTTGACCCTAAAATGAAAAATTAGATATTTAGCTTAGAAGAGTGATATGCCCTGCTTCATTGGGCACGTTCACTTTTCTAAGCTTTTTTTTATTTTCAACAATTTTATTAACGATTTCAAATAGGGTCGAGTAATTATGGATATTGTTGTATACTATGAGTTGACTAGAGACCCTATATGAGGTGAATGAAATGTGGGATAAAATACAAATATTCGGTTTTCGTGCGCTATGGAGTCCGGAGATTATTATAATTACAGTCGTATTAGCGTTGCTTTACTTCTTATTTACTGGACCACTTAAACATAAAGCAGGCCTTAGTGAAGGACCTACTAAAGTTCAACAAATTCAAGTGTACTCAGCTTTAATATTATTTTATATTATTAAGGGATCACCTATGTATTTGTTATCTCATATTGTCTTAATGGCACATATGGGGCAAATGGCTATTTTCTATTTAGTTATTCCTGTATTGATTATTAAAGGTCTACCAGAAATTTGGTGGAGAAAAATCTTTAATGTATCAGGTTTAAAGCATGTACTTAATTTGATGACAAAACCATTAATTGCAACACTGACTTTCAATGGATTGTTTTCTATTTATCACATTCCGACGATATTAGATTTCTCAAAGACTAGTAACTGGTATCATTGGCCATTAATGCTTATTATTTTGTTTGCAGCATTTTTATTCTGGTGGCCACTCTTAACACCTTTCAAAGAAAAGGTATTAATGAAGCCTTTATACAAAGTATTATATATATTTGGTAGTGGAATGTTAATCACCCCAGCATGTGCTTTAATCATATTTGCCAATGAACCATTATATGCCACTTATTCTGAACCAGATGCGTTTATGACGGCAATGGCACTTTGTGTTCCTACCAGTGTGTTATCTGGAATGAATTTAGGAGGACCGCAAGTCTTTCTAAACATGCCACTTTTATATGACCAGGCAGCAGCAGGGATTATTATGAAGGTAGGGCAAGAGTTTATATATGGTGTAATTTTAGCAAGGGTATTCTATGGCTGGTACCATAGCGAATCAAGTAGAGGAATTGATCCATTACCATCTCAACAATCGATGAACGCAAATATAGAAAGAGGTTGAAGTAGTTATGCCATTTTTACCAACAATCAGTACCTTCTTTATCGTGTTAAGTGCGGTACTCGTAGCAATTGGCTGGGTGTTTATTGCCAAACAAAAATATAAAGCACATAAAAGAACAATGACAGCAGCTGCAATTGCAGCATTGACATTCTTTATATTATACGTATCTAGAACTGCCATATTAGGTAATACAAGCTTTGGTGGACCAGAAGAGATGCAGACATTTTATACAACATTTATGATCTTTCACATATTCTTAGCAACTACAGGTGGTGTATTTGGTCTAGTCACCTTGTATCTTGCTTTTAAACGAAAAATTAGTAAACACCGTAAGATCGGTCCAGTAACTAGTATTATTTGGTTTTTCACAGCAATTACAGGAGTAATCGTATATTTGTTGCTTTACGTAATATACGATGGTGGTCATAGTACAAATGTATTCCGAGCAATTTTTGGCGGATAATATAATAAAAAAGAATGGAGATTAATATCTCCATTCTTTTTTTATTTAAAATTTTAAATTCCATTTGATAATCCCAGCTTCTCTTGCTGAATTGAATATGATTACTACAATCGGTCCAAGGAAGAAACCGAGAATACCTATTAACTGCAAACCAATATACATGGCAATTAAAGTTGGGAGTGGCTTCAGTCCAATGTGGTGGCCCATAATTTTCGGTTCAATAGTTCTTCTAATTGTGAGTAGCACGATGGCTAAAATCCCAAGCTGAGTACCCATCAGTAGATCTCCTGTTAAAAACATATAAAGGGACCATGGTGCTAGAATAATTATTGACCCTATAATCGGGATTAAGTCGACCAACCAAATAATAATCGACATAATCAGTGCGATCTCTGGAGTTATAATGAGTAAAGTAATAAAGGTAACAATAAAAATGATGAGACTTACTAAAAACTGTGCCTTTAAAAACCCTATTAAAACATAAGCTAGTCTGGCATTCATAAATTTGAATTTTTCTTGTGTTTGTTCGGTCATCATGCCATACATTTTATTCCTTAGATTAGGTAAATCTAACATGAATAAGAATAGTGCGATCAAATAAACAATGAAGCTTATTAAAAAGTCTGGAACTTTTAAGATCATTTGAGCAATATTATCAATTTGGATATATTCCATTATCTGAACTTCTAATGATTGTAGGTTGTCTGTAATAGTGGTCTCAACTTCTTGCACAAATGTTTCCGGCCAATCTTCTGTAAAAGCTTCAATATCACTTTGTAAATTCAGAAGTACTGTTTCTACATTACTGATATAGGTTGGTGCGTTCTCAGTTAATTTTACAACTTGACCGATTGCTTTCGTGGTAGTGTATGTGCCAATTGTACCTAAAATTAATAAGAATATAAGAAAAATAATTGTAACAGCTAATGTTCTCTTAAATCTAAATCTTCTCATTAGTAATCGAATAAGTGGATTAAAGAATAACGCTGTGAAAAAAGCTAAAATTAATGGTATGGAAATTGGTAGTATAAAGTATCCTACAACGAGTAGAGCAATAAGAGTAAATAGTATTGTCCACTGTCGTTTCGTTATGTTTTTCAGCAATTCAACGGAAGTCTCCTTTCGAATTTACATAAATTACTTTAGGAGTATCTCCGCTCACTAAAATATATAAACTATGTGAAGCGGAAAGTTTGGTTCGAGTTTTAAAAAGTGACCTTAGTATATTACTAAGATCACTTATTTTAAATAATGTTAGATTAACAAATAAATTTATTGAATTGCTTCTTCTTGAAATGCTTTTAGATCTGCTTCAACTTTCTTTAACACACGCTCTACTTTATCCATCACAGTCGATGGGAATTCTTCACCTTCACCGTATTCTACACCGTGTGGGTAATAGTGCTTTCCAAGTAGAGGTGTGTACAATTTAATAACAGCAGTACCACTATCTACATTACCTTCTGTTGCAAGCCCGTTAATGCGTAAGAAATACGTTACATTTTTTTCAGGAGAATTCATTTTGTAGTCGTAAGTTACTCGTTCATAATCCCATTGACCCGCAAGGACAAAACCATTCTTCTCCATTACATACGTTAACGCGTCATATGGTAGTACGAAACCTTCTATTGAATATTTTTCAATCTTCATATTGGTCACCTCTTTAAATTTCTTCTAAGTTAAATTAATCATATTATGAATTGAATAATTAATCAATTATTTATGTGCATTTCATCACATATGTAACAAAGTTTTCGATAATTAATTTTTAACTCGTAACACCAACAAGGGTGTAAACGTAAAATATCATAAATATTGTTCATAGGAGGAATTGTTTTGTCTGAGAGTAAATTACCTGCCGAAATAGAAGAGTTTAAGAATTATGTATTAGATCATCCTCAAGTAATGAAAGACGTGCAAGCACAACACACAGATTGGCAAAGGATGTTTGAGCAATGGAGGCGTGATGGGGAATACCATTTGTCTCATCAGGGTACAAATAATAATACTCAAGATCAATTTGCTTGGAGAGAGATGATGGATAAGTTAAGTTCTTTGGATTTAGATAAAGTGGAAAAAAATATAGCACAACTAACAAAAACGATTTCCCACATACAAGAACTAACACATCAGTATAAAGGAAATAAACAATCTTCATTTAGAAGGCCACGTGGTTTTTAGTGTAAGTGAATGTTTTATAGCGGACTTCTTTATAATATGGTAATTATTTAAGGAATTTGTTAATATTGATATATGGAGGTGTCGAGATGTATGTTAATGAGGAAATTATTGATGTTTTAGAACATGCAGAGATGCTAGGTAAGAAAATCAAACAGTCAGAGGACTATCATATATATAAGCAAGACCAAGATGAATTATATGCTGATGATACAGCGAATAAGCTAATCAATCAGTTTCACCAAATGAAAGAAGACTATGATGATGTCCAGCGTTTTGGTAGATACCACCCTGACTATAGTAAAATTATGAAAGAGATTAGACAAGTGAAGCGTGATCTAGATATGCATGACACGGTTGCAACATTTAAACAATCAGAAACGAGCTTTCAATCATTATTAGATGATGTTTCAGAGTTAGTTGCTCACGCTATTAGCCATAACATTAAGGCACCTAGAGATGGGTTAGCTCTTAAGGATTCAGGAGATGGTTGTGGTTGTGGTAGCGGTGGACAATGTGGTTGTGCTTCCTAGCATATAGTGAACGGAGGGAATATGCATGTTTGTAGAAAGACAAGGGATTGTAGTTTGGTTTAAACATATGAAACATTTAAGAAAATTAAGAAGATACGGACATGTCATCTTTGCTTCGAAACGTTTGAAGTACGCTATCATTTACATGAACAGAGATGAAGTAGAGGATAAGATAGAAATGATACAAAACCTTCATTTTGTCAAGAAAGTTGAGCGTTCTTATAAGCCAGATGTGGACCTTGTGTATGAAAAGGATCCTAAAGCCAAAGAAAAAGCTGATGTAGAACACTTATATCATTCAGGGTGAATAGTTCACCCTGAATTTTTATTATTTTATTTTAGATCGTAGTGTTTAGTTTGAATTATAGTGGAGGCAATAGATGGTTCAATCGTAATACAGAAGTTAATTGTCGAAAGTACAATTCTTCTTCATGAAAAGCATCTACTTTTGGGACATCCATCTGTATAAGAGGTAAGTTATATGATTTACTTAAGCTTTGAAATTGATCGAATCTACTATTTTTAATGCCTGTTTGGGGCTTTGGAATACCTTCTAAACAAATATAAATTGGTTGGAAATTTCCTAAAGTTGTTGATTTAAATAAAGCTGCAATTGATGTGAGTTCTGGTTCTGCTTTATAAGTATGAAAAGCAAGGAGGTAGTTAACTCTAGTAGGCATAGCCTCAATTAAAGTAAAGAGTTCATAAACATCCCCATAACCATGACCAAGTTTAATAAAATGCTGTGACATCTCATATCGTCTCCTATAAAAGATTTGAATTAACTGTAGCATTAGTTTAGCATTTTGAAAATAAAACATAGAATAAAAATCAGTAATTTGGTAAAATAATAGCGAAATACATAAGAATTAAATGTGGGGTTCAAGGGCGGTTAATATATGCAAAAGATATTTGGGATCATAATTATTATGTCATCAATTAGTGTTTTATTAGCTTTCTACCATTGGTCTGCACTAGATGAAACTACAAGTGAAGCTAACCAGACACAAGATGATCGCATTCGAGTAATGGAACATGAGACATCTCTATCTGTTACCCATTCCATGTATGATATTCCAACAAGTACATATGAAGTCAATTTTCCGGAAGAAGCGGAACAAAGGAATTGCTATCTTAATGATGAACCCTGTAAAGTGACGGATGGCAAAGTAGAAATGGAAGAGAGAGGGAACTTAGAGTTTACATATCTATATCCTAAAAAAGAAGATAACGAAGCGTTGTTCTATATTGATAGACTAGGTGTTGAATTACAGTCTGAAGAAGGAACATTGGAGAGAAACTTTAGAGTATCTATGGCGAGTGAAAAAAACTTTTCAAACACTTGGGCTTCTTTTAATCCACCTATTCTTGAGTCTGAAAGAGAAAATATTAACTATTTTGAATGGACCTTTGAATCATTTGAACCTCTTGTTTTATTGCAAATAGAAGAACTATATGCACATTACAATCATATTGACGGCCTTAATATATACTCAACGATTCCTATTGATCAACAGTTGTTTGAAGATAGTAAGAGTCCTTTTTTAGAAAGTCAAAACCATTTATTTGTTATTGATCCAGATAAATCAGAAACAGTTCAGGAGAATTTCTCCTTATTAAATACAATGGAGAAAAGAAAGATAGCTTCTCATTTGCTTCAAAGTCATATTATATCGGAACATCAATTTGAAGAGTCAAATAGGTGGATGCTCGATATATTATCAGATGTAATTTTCTTAACTGAACAAGTAAATAATGAACAAGTAAATGCAGTTAAAAACCACTTGCTTGATGGTTTAGAAGAGCATGAAAAAGGTCAGCTAATTGAATTACTGTACACCTATGATTATTCTAATCCCAATATGGTTGAATCAATGGATGAGATTCTCAGTGTATTAAAAGGATATCAGACGTCGTTTTTCTCTATCAACAATAACTCTAAAAGTTCCGTACCTCTTTATGGATTAGACCAAAGAGAAGTTGAAATTGGCGAAGAAAACAAGCGGTCAGAATGGAATCAAGTAATTTATAGAGATAATAGCTACCTTCCATTAGCAGAGGTTGTAGATGACTTTGATATGAATCTCGTCGCATTAAATGCAGGAAACGAATTATTTATTGAGTTTGAAGGAAAAAGATATAGGTTTTACCCTAATAGAGATATGTATTTAATTGATGAAGAACGTCATGGTCTACAGAATAATATGTTGGTTAATCTAAATGAACAAATATTTATAGAATCAGAAAGTTTTAGTAATATTTTTCCGTTTGAAATTACTACTTCGAGTGAAAAGGTAACAATTCAATAAAAAAAAGGCTCTTTTCAAAAATGAAAAGAGCCCAACTTCTTGTGTGAGCAAGAAGTTCAAAAAGGGAGAGGAGAAACCGGAAGAAGATCTTATGGGGAAAGATAAGACCTCTCCGAAAGAACGGAATTCCTCTTAAACCGTTCCTACAATCATTATGAACATAAAATATGCTTTTTATTCAAAAAAACTTGAAAGATTGTGATTCTCATGCGTATTGTCTCTGGAAAATATAAAGGTCATCGTTTGAAAGCGGTGCCACATAATAAGACAAGGCCTACTGCTGATAAGGTGAAGGAATCATTATTTCATTCTATAGGCCCTTTTTTTAATGAAGGTAAAGGTCTTGATTTGTTCGCTGGAAGTGGTAATCTAGGTCTTGAAGCTTTAAGTAGAGGATTGGATCATGTTGTATTTGTTGATCATGATTATCAATCTGTACAGACGATTAAAGCGAATATTAAAGCTCTACAATTAGAATTACAGACAGAAGTATACAAAAACGATGCCTATCGTGCACTAAAGGCCGCAGCTAAAAGAGAGAAGAAGTTTGATTATGTATTTCTTGATCCACCTTATGAAAAAATTTCTTATTATAATTTAATGGAAACCTTGAAGTCTCAAAACCTGTTAAGTGAAGGGGCGACTATCATCTGCGAACATGCTCAAGGTGATGAACTTCCTAAATCTACAGAGACATTTAAGATCATTAAACAAATTAACCATAGTAATGTAATTGCTAATACGATCTATCGTTATAATTCTAGGAGGTAACATAATGAATAAAACTGCTATATGCCCAGGAAGTTTTGATCCAATTACAAACGGACACTTAGATATTATCCAAAGAGGTGCAAAAGTGTTTGACCATGTTATTGTCGCAGTGTTTAATAATCAATCCAAAGCTCCATTATTTGATGTAGAAGAACGCTTAGAATTGATAAGGGAAGCAACAGCGGACATTCCAAATGTTTCTGTTGATGTAAGTAGAGGTTTATTAGTAGACTATGCAAAAGAGAAAAATGCAGACGCGATTTTACGTGGTTTAAGGGCTGTAAGTGACTTTGAATATGAAATGCAGATCACTTCTATGAACCGAAAATTGAACGAAAATATAGAAACCTTTTTCATGATGACCAATAATCAGTATTCATTCTTAAGTTCAAGTATTGTAAAAGAAGCAGCTCGTTATCATTCTGATGTATCAGACTTAGTCCCATTGGAAGTTAACAAAGCTTTAATAAAGAAGTTCGCGTAATACATATTCAATACAAAATATTTAAATCGAATTTCTTTTTATGCACTACCCTTTGGAGGATTACAGAGCCTTCTCAAAGGGTAGTTTTTTTATCTTCTAGTTCCGCAAATAAGTTGTAGTAATGATCAAAAGTATAGCGGCTGATATAGAAAATAGAGTTATAAGCGGGCCATACATGGTTAACCATTCATATGTCAGTGCCCAGATATTAGTGGAGTCTAGATCTGTTGAAACAGGCAGGTGTGGACTGATAGATGCCTTTTTATTTGCATATAGTGGCTGGAATAATAAGAGAGTTAACAGGATAGCGAAAAATATATGAATAAACCTTCCTAATAAATAAGGAAAAAAACGAATATCTGAAGTAGATATGATGCTCGCAACCTGTGCTTGAATGGAAAACCCATTAAAAGCTAAGACTATACCTACGAATAAAAATTGCACAAGTAAACTTACATCATCCGCCTGAGCGATCATTTGCGTTCCTAAAGTAATTTCAAATATTCCACTAATCAATGGATAAGATATATTTTCTGATAAATTAATCGAACGCAGCCCGTAGTTAATAAAATGACTAATAAAGTCTGTTATTCCTAAAATAAATAAAAGCTTATTAATAACTGAAAATAATACAATAAATCCACCAATCATACACAAGGTCGTGATGGAAGACATAACAGCTTCACCTAATATTTTTCCAAGCGGTTGTTTTTGTGCTAATCGACTTTGGTGCAAAATACGAATAGCTTTTCTTATTTTGTTGGACTCATGTCTTACCAAACCTCGCTCTTCATTATTATACATATAAAACCTCATACAAATACCAGTTAAGATACACGCTACATAGTGGCATGTGGCGATTAACACGCCTGCTTGTGGATCGTGAAAAAACCCGACTGCAATCGCCCCAAAAATAAATAACGGGTTGGATGCATTTGTAAATGCTATTAGTCGTTCTGCTTCAATTCTTGATAAAAGTTGTTCTTCTCTTAAACGAGTGGCCATCTTAGCTCCAGAAGGGTAGCCACTGGACAACCCCATCCCTAAAACGACTCCTCCAGCTCCAGGCACGTTAAATAGTGGACGCATGAAAGGTTCTAAAAGTACACCAATGAACTTAACTATTCCAAATGCCAGGAGCAATTCTGTTACTATGAAAAAAGGAAGCAAGGATGGAAAAACGATTTCTAACCATAGATTAATCCCTCTAATGGATGCTTCAAAAGTTTCTTCTGGTTCTAAGAGTATAGCAACTGCTAAGAATACGGTCATACACGTGTAAATGACGGTTTTAAGCTTTTCAATCATCGCTTGTCCCCCTGAAGAATGTATAGCTGTACGAATATATGTGCAAGTAGTAAAATACGATTACATGAGTGTATGGTTCAGCTTTTAAATTATATGTTGTACGAAACACTTTAGAAGGAGTGAAAAGTGTGACTCGACCAAAAATAGGTTTAGCACTTGGTTCCGGTGGTGCTAGAGGCTTTTCTCATATAGGTGTCATAAAAACACTTCTAGATCATGATATTCCAATAGATTTAATTGCTGGTAGTAGCATGGGGGCGTTGGTTGGATCATTTTATGGGGCGGGTCAACGAATAGAAAATATTTATAACTTAGCTTTAACTTTTAAGAAAAAATATTTTATGGATATTACTGTACCTAAAATGGGATTACTTCACGGAGAACGAATAAAGTCTTATATTCGGATGTTCACGTATGAAAAGAAATTAGAAGAATTTAATATTCCAGTTCACGTTATTGCTACAGATGTCTATGACGGTTCAAAAGTTGTATTTAAAGAAGGGGATGCTTCTACTGCAGTTCGAGCTAGCATTTCTATTCCAGGTATATTTGTACCTGAAAAAGTAGATGGTCGTTTGTTAATTGATGGCGGGGTAATTGATCGTGTTCCTATTGCAGAAGTGAGGGAAATGGGAGCGGATATTATTATTGCTGTGGATTGTTCCAAGTTTGAAGAAAACAAAGACATTTATTCAATTTATGATATTATTATGCAGAGTATTGATATTATGCAAGATGAAATCACAAGTCATAGGATGATGGATGCTGATTTCGTTTTAAGACCTGAAGTGTTTAAATATAGCTCAAGAGATTACACCAATACAAGTGAAATAATTGCAGCAGGGGAGTTTGAAGCAAAGCAGTATGTAAAACAAATTCAGCAAAAGATAAAAGATTGGAAGGAATAATCTATGCTATTAAAAAGCAAAAAGCAGTTTATATTTTTTATTGTAGTTATCGCGTTAGCAATATTTCTCTCCTATTACCGAATGGACTACTATATCTATCAGCCAGGTGATACAACCTCCTTATCTTCAGTAGTTGATATAGATGGGAGTTATGAAAGTGAGGGAGATTTACATTTAGTAACGGTAAGGGGAGGTCAAGCAACTCCGATCTATTACATATGGGCTCAAATCCGTCCCCATTATGACATTGTCGACTTAGAGACAGTAAGACCTGAAGGAATTACTCAGGAAGAATACATGGAAACACAATTGCACTATATGGAGAACTCACAAGAAGCCGCGACGGTTGTAGCCTTTGAAGCTGCAGGTGGAGATCTAACCATAAATTATCAAGGTGCTTACGTTGCTTTAGTGGTAGATGATATGCCTGCTGATGGAAATTTAGAAATGGGAGACGAAATTTTAGAGGTGGACGACATCCCAGTTGAATCAGCGGAGCAAATTGTAGAGTACACTCAAGAATTAAATGTTGGCGATCCAATTGAAGTGACGGTACTTAGAGATGATCAGGAAATCACAGTGACGTTTGAATTAGAAGGTTTCCCAGACGATCCGGAAAGACCTGGTATGGGAATATCTATCGTAACTGATAGAGATGTAGAAGTTAATCCTGAAGTGAGATATGATAGTGGACAGATTGGCGGGCCAAGTGCTGGATTGATGTTTGCTTTGGAAGTTTATAATCGACTAACCGAAGAAGACATCACAAAAGGTCTTACAATTGTAGGTAGCGGTGAAATTGATTATGAAGGTAATATTCACAGAATAGGTGGAGTGGATAAGAAGGTTGTTTCAGCTGAAAGAGAAAATGCAAGCGTGTTTTTTGCAGCTAATGAAGGCGGAAGAGAAGGATCTAATTATGAAGAAGCTAAAAGACAAGCAGAAGAGATTGATGCTAACTTAGAAGTGGTACCTGTAGACACATTTCAAGATGCAATAGATTATTTAGAACAGCTTCCAGAAGCAAACTAGAATTGTGAATTAATTAAAATAAAACTGAGATAAAAGTGATCAGGTAGGGAAAATGTCGAACGTATCAACTAGAGCATGTAAAACGCCATTTTGAAATAGAGATGTTCCTTGTACGGTCATTTTCCTAATAGTTTACTTTTATCCCAGCATTCAATTGATTTTTCTTATTCCTTCATTAAAATAGGTCCAGTAAGTTCTTGTTTCATTAACTTTTTTCGTACAACAGGCTTTAGACAAGCATAATATGCATTGGAAGCACGCTCTTCTATATCCATGAGGGGGTGCTTTATTTCTTGAATGTTTGAAATTAGAGGAATATCTAATTTCTTTTTTGTTGATTTATAAATGAACGCCCTTGGTTATTCATGCCTAGAATTCTCACATAAGGAAGCAGTTCACCAATATAGGTATCCATATCTTCCTTCGTTGTGTGAGTTAATAGGTGAATAAACATTCTTTGAAGTCTCGTCCATGTGTATCGTTTGGTTTTTAATAACTGCATCCAATGCTCAAAAGTAGTTGCAGTCTTAGAAGTTTCTTTTAATCGATACTCTAGACCTTCAATCATTCCGTGATATAAACGTAACTCTTGAACTGATTTTATTTGTACTAAATATTGTAAGAAATCAAAGTAGGTTTCAAATGCATGCCATTTCCCGTTTTGAGTTAAATAATTCTCTAAAACCTCAATAGTTGCTGGAGGTAGTGCTGCATTTGCTTTTGAAGTGATCATATTTTCTTGAATGATTTCTTTTCTAATGCTAGTCGCACTTGCGATGCTTGTATCAATGTGTTGGTCATGATAGTGGTTTTCTGTTCTCTTTATAGTATGGATGTCCATGGAAGCGTTTAATTCTTTAGCTGCTTTTACATAACTAAAACCGAGAATATTATTCGGTTGACTTAAGTCCAATTCTCCTTCTGTTAACCCAATGGACTCATAAGCATAAGTGCTTGCTTTAGGAAATGAAAACCCTTCGTCTAAATATCTATGTAAAATCGATTGAAATTTGTTTTCATGTTCTTTAAAATGCAAGTACCCCTTCATAAATGGGTCGATTTTACCGGATTCACTTCCAAAACAAACTGTATCAACATTTAGTGCTTGAAGTACTGCAATAGATCCATGTGCAAATAAATCAGCAGATTGGACAGCATATAAATAAGGAAGTTCAATTACGAGGTCGACACCATTTTTAAGAGCCGCTCTTGTGCGGGAGAACTTGTCAATAATTGCAGGCTCGCCACGTTGAAGAAAATTACCGCTCATAACTGCGACTGTAATGTCAGCGTTGGTTTCTTCTTTGGACTGAGTTACATGGTAGAGATGTCCATTATGAAATGGGTTATATTCAACTACTACACCGCATGCACGCACTTTATCACATCCTATAATAAATTATTAGTAAAATAAGTGTATCATGTACGTTGCTTTTTTTGTAAAATGAATAATAATTTTAGACGTTAGACTCGAACTATTATATAATAGAGTTTCATGCTATCTTGCTGTTAAGAAAAAATGTTGACAAAAGTAGTTTTTCCTTTTAAAATAACTCTTGTTGCCTTGAGGTGATTATAATGAAAATTGCATTACAACGAATAAAGGTAAATGAGCCTTATTCTTTCTCGGAAACAGTGGACGTGTCAGAGCTTGAACAGATGGATAATGATATCCGCCATATTGGAGAAGTGAATGTAAATGGAGATGCAAATGTAGACAAAGATCTATACCATTTCCGCATTCGAATAAAGGGGACGATGGTCTTGCCGTGTGCTCGAACATTAGTGGATGTGCCCTATCCATTTGAAGTTGAAGTCTATGAACAATTTACTACTGCGAGCTATAAAGCATCAGAAGAAGAAGAAATTCATTTTGTTGACCGAGAAGTCCTTGACTTAATGCCTTATATCAAGGAAAATATTCTATTGGAAGTACCACTTCGTGTATTCAGTAATGATACTCAAATTGAAGATGTTGTACCTGAACAAGAAGGGTTTACTGTTTTGGAAGAAGATACTTATCTAGAGCAGGAAGCAATTCAACATGAAAAATTTGAAGAAGAATCAAAAGAAAAAGTGGATCCTCGACTTTCGTCATTAAAGGATTATTTTAATAATAACGAATGATAAGTTTGATTCCCTAGTGGAAGAGGATTGTTTTTAATTTAAGGGAGGTGTAACACATGGCAGTACCAAAGAGAAAAACTTCTAAAAAAGTTAAGCGCCAGCGTCGTACGCACAAAAAGCTTTCGTTACCAGGTTTGGTAGAATGTAAAAATTGTGGGGATCACGTAAAACAACACCACGTCTGTAAATCATGTGGGCATTACAACGGGAAAGAAGTTGTTGAACAGTAATTTTGAAATGGATGTCTCTATTGGAGGCATCTTTTTTTATACATAGAATGAAGCATGTCTAATTAAAATCATACATACTAAACCAGGCATCTGGTTATATAACTTTAATGGAAGAAGGTAATTTTTTGAGTAATAAAGTAGTCTTAAGACATTATGAAAAATATTCCGTACTTACTATAAATAGACCTGAGAAAAGGAATGCTATTTCCTCCGATGTGATTGCATTGTTAGACAGATGTTTAGATGAAATAATTGCTAGTCCATCCACAAGATTATTAATCATAAATGGTAGCGGTAATCAGGCTTTTTGTGCAGGTGGTGATTTAAATGAATTTCATGGGGATATGTCTGAAGAAGAGGCTTATACACTGCTTTCTTCCATGCAGCATGTTTTGTGGAAGTTATTCACCTTACCAATTCCAACCATTGCTTGGATGAATGGCAGTGCGCGTGGTGGTGGTATGGAAATTGCTTCAGCTTGTGATTTTCGATTTGTGAGACCTGACTCAAGTTATGGCTTCACCCAAGGTCAATTAGGTATTGCGACTGGTTGGGGAGGGGGAACTTTATTATATAAAAGAATCGAAGCCCAAATAGCATTTTATTGGTTGATCGAAGCAGGGATTAAAAGTGCAGAAGAGTTACACTCAGCTGGCTTTGCCCAAGAGATAATGGAGGACGCTGAAATAGATGTTACAAACATTTTACTTCGACCTTTTACTCAAAGGAGTAATCAACAACTAAGGCATTGGAAGTCACAATGGTTAAGGTCTTTAAATCTTAATGAATTGAAAGATCAAATGAATGAAGAGGTAAGAGCGTGCAGTAAGTTATGGGTAAGTGAAGAACATAAGGTGGCAGTCAAAAACTTCTTTAAGAAATAAAAAATCCGAACAGATTCTATATGAATCGTTCGGATGAACATCTGATTAATCTTCTGTTTTTTCTCTCGCGCCTTGAGGTAGCCATATAAATGGATTTTCTCCGAAGTCACGTTCCATTTCATACGTAGCTGGTTGGAAGCCCATCTTTTCCCAAAAGCCATGAGAATTCACGCGTGCATTTGTTTTGATCGGTAAGTTAAATTCCTTAGCAAAAGAAACAAGTAGTTCACCGTAGCCGTTCTCACGATAACTTTCAAGAACTTCTAATTTCCATAATTGGAGAAAGTCTTGAGGTGGTTCGAAATAGTGATCATACTTTTGTCCAACACGATATAGACTCATTCTAGCAACTAATTCATCTCCAAAATAGATTCCATAAAATGGGGATTCACTATTATTTTCGATCATATTATTTTCTAATTCTTCAAGCATAGAAAGCTCCTGGATGCCGTACTCTTTAAACTTTTTAAATTCTTCTAATGTTTTGAAGTTAATTAGTAAAGGTTCTACTTTTACAGCCATTTCTCTTCCTCCTTCATACGTCTGTCCATAATTATAGTATAAAAAACCGGAACTGCAAATGAACTTACTTAGAATAAAACGAATGGTGGATTATCTTGTTATGATTTAATAGAATAAAGGGTGGGTTTAAAGATTTAAATAGACATGTGATCGTGAGGGGGATTTTATAATGAACATTGGGGTAATTGGAGCAGGAGCAGTCGGCATGCTAATAGCTGCAAAGTTTTCACAGCAAGGACATGAAGTTACATGCTATGTGAAACGAGAATCTCAATATAAATTAATCAACGATTATGGAATAATTTATAATGGAACTTCAGTAAAAGTTAAAGCGGCCATGTTCCCAAATATCACATCACATGATTTAATTATTGTAGCAACAAAACAACATAATATAGACGAAGTGATTGAACAGTTGTGCTTACTATCAAATAAGACGATATTATTTGTACAAAATGGAATGGGCCATATTGAGAAAGTGAAAAAAATACCAAGCCAAGTGTATATCGGTACATGCGATCACGGTGTAGAGAGAAAATCTGATTATACGATCCTCCATCATGGACAAGGAGAAATTAATTTTTCAGTCGGTGGTGTAAATGCTTTAGAGGAAAAAGATAACGTATTAAGCCGACTAAACTCAGAACAATTTCCCATTTCTCATGAACCAAATCTAGAGCGGATTTTGTATCGCAAGTTGGTTGTGAACTGTGTGGTGAACCCATTAACGGCAATTTTTCATGTTAAGAATGGTGCTATACTAGTACCTGAAATGAAGGGAATTGCATATAAGTTAACAGAAGAAGCATGTATGGTGTTACATATGAATCTTGATGAAATGTGGGATGAGGTTTTAAGAGTATGTAGAAACACATCTGAAAATATATCATCCATGTTAAGCGATATAATGAACGGAAATCCAACAGAAATAGATCATATGAATGGATATCTTATTGATCATAATCCTGATCATGTACTTTTACCTAGTCATGAATGGGTAGTCAAGATGGTTCATGCAAAAGAAAAATTAAAAGGAGAATACATGTTGTCATGATTACTACTGTGATTGCTTATTTAGCAACTATACCTTTTTTAACATTCTTTTTATTATTTATAGTTGTTAAAAAAATAACCAATAAAGCAACTCGATCCACAAAAATCGCTGCCGATTGGACATGTGTTTTATTTTTAATTTCGGTAAATGGTTTGGTTTTTATGTTATTTGATTATTCTATTTTATGGGAATCAGTATTGGCATATATGGTTTCCATAGCCATAGTACTTACTATTCAATGGAGAAATGAAGAGGAAATCTACTTGTTTAGGGCATTTAGAATTGTTTGGCGAGGAAGCTTTATATTGCTCTCTTTAGGGTATCTAGTATTAATGACTCTAGCAATCTATTTAGAACTTACATAAACAGATAAAGTGAAAGTCTGTTTCATTTTCGATACAATAAGAATGTTCTAATATATTTCTATTTTATAAAACATAAATTTCATAGTCTTTAGATAGAGAAAAGGAAGGTCGCCGGATGATAGGACATGCAGCTACTTT
The DNA here is from genome assembly GCF_000423105.1 of Halalkalibacillus halophilus DSM 18494. Lineage (GTDB taxonomy): Bacteria > Bacillota > Bacilli > Bacillales > Alkalibacillaceae > Halalkalibacillus > Halalkalibacillus halophilus. The sequence continues at coordinate 191,245 of NZ_AUHI01000004.1, forward strand.
AAATAACCAAACAAAATTAATGCACGATTATCGTAATAGGGAGGAACTAATTTATTCCCATTTTGATTACGATCCCTTTCAAATAAAAAGTTTTCATGTGAGACATCAATCGTTGATGAAGAATAATTATCAGCGAGAAAAACTTGTAGACATCATTAAATTACAGCAAGAGAGGTTCGGTTCCTCTGATGCGACAGATGTAAGTTTGAATAAACTTCTTCAAGACGAGTCCACAGTGATAATTGCTGGTCAACAAGCCGGCCTACTCACAGGTCCTGCTTATACTATTCATAAAATTGTTTCGATCATTAAACTTGCAAAAGAACAAGAGTCGTACTTAAACAAACCGGTTATACCTGTTTTTTGGATTGCAAGTGAAGATCATGATTTCTCTGAAATTAACCATATCTACAAATCAACAGATGATGATCTAGAGAAGTTTTCAATAAATGATGAAGACTTAATGAGTGATAAGCGTTCTATTTCCGATCGTAAATTGCCAGAAGACATAAACCAGTGGTTAAATGAAATTTTAGTTAGTTTGCAGGAAACAGAAAATACTCATCACTTACAAGAATTATTTTTCGATGCTGCAAAACAGAGTGAGACGTATGTAGATTTCTTTGGAATTATAATAAATAAAATGTTTGAAGAAGAAGGTTTACTGCTCTTCGATGCTAACGCGAAGGAAGTAAGGGAAATCGAATCATCTTATTTCAATGAAATAATACAAAATCAACATGAAATTGCTACAGGAGTAGTAAATGATTTAAATGAACTTGAAAACAAAGGTTATCAAGTAGCCTTAGATGTATCTAGTAATGATGCACATTTATTTTATCATGACAAGGAAGGCAATCGTCTGATACTGGAAGTGAATGAAGAAGGTAACTTTCAAACAAAGGATTTAGAATTTAAGTTTACGAAACAAGAATTAATAGAGATTTCAGAAAATCAACCTTATTTGTTAAGTAATAATGTAGTTTCTAGACCAATTATGCAAGAGTTTTTATTTCCTGTTCTTGCTTTTGTCGGTGGACCTGGTGAGATATCTTATTGGTCAACGTTCAAATCAGCATTTTCTAGTTTATCTTTAGAACTGCCAATAGTGACCCCACGTTTATCTTTTACGTTGATGAGTAAATCAGATGAATTGTATTTGAAGCGATACGGGTTATCCTTTGAAGAATTAATTAATAATGGCAGTTACCCTTTTCAGTTGAATTGGTTAAAGAGACAAACTGCGCCACCATTAGAAGAATTACTGAATCAATTTAAAAAGAGTATCAACCAATCACATAAACCGGTGCAAGAAGCTGCGGAAGATATTTCCTCTGATATGTCTGCTTTAGCATCTACTAATTTGAAACGCATAGAGCAAGAAGTTGATTTCTTAGAAAAGCGAATGAATACGGAATTAAAAAGAAAAAATAAAGAAGTGATTGATCGATTCGAACAATTAAATGTAAGGTATCATCCTAAAGATGGATTACAAGAACGAGTGTGGAATATTCTTTATTGGTTAAATGATTATGGGCTAAGTTTACCGTCAGATCTCACAAAGATTCCACCAAAGTGGGAGCAAGATCATCAAATCATCATCTTGTAACCACTTTGTCCCCACTATTCCCCACAAAAAATATATTTAACAAATATGTTGATATATCAAGGTTTATAATGCATTTAGCTATAGGGCTAAATGCATTTTTTTTATTTTTTCTAAATATTGAGTGGTAGGAAGTGGAGGGATGTGGTAAACTGAATGAAAAGGTAGGCGACGTCTATGTTCATGGGAGAATTTCAACACAATATAGACACTAAAGGGCGCCTGATCGTCCCATCTAAGTTTCGGGAAGGGTTAGGTCAAACATTTGTCTTAACAAGAGGTTTAGATAAATGTTTATTTGCTTATCCTTTGGACGAGTGGAAAATTTTAGAAGAAAAACTTAAAAAGCTACCGTTAACAAAGAAGGATGCTAGGGCATTTACAAGGTTCTTCTTTTCAGGGGCTATTGAATGTGAAATAGACAAGCAAGGAAGAATTAATGTCCCGTCCCCTTTACGCAACTATGCGACATTAGATAAAGAGTGTGTCGTTATTGGCGTATCCAATCGAGTGGAATTATGGGATAAAGAACAATGGGATGCTTATGTGGAAGAATCTGAAGACTCTTTTGCTGAAATTGCTGAAAACATGATGGATTTTGATATATAGAACAGTGAGGTGCTGAAATGTTTGATCATTATAGTGTTTTAAATGAAGAAGTAATTAAAGGATTAAACATTAAAGAAAACGGCACCTATGTGGATTGTACACTTGGCGGTGGTGGTCATGCGAAAAATGTCGTAAAACAACTAAATGACCAGGGACGTCTAATTGCCTTTGATCAGGACCAGACAGCAATCGAATATGCAAAAGAAGTTCTTAAAGAATATGAAAATAGAGTGATATTTGTACACAATAATTTTGTTGAATTAGAAAACGAACTAAATCGATTACAAATAGATGGTGTAGATGGGATTGTCTTTGATTTAGGAGTGTCATCCCCTCAATTAGACGAAGGGGAAAGAGGTTTTAGCTTTCACCAAGATGCTCCATTAGATATGCGAATGGATCAAACCGCAGAAGTTAGTGCCTTTCATGTAGTGAATGAATGGGCGTATGAAGATCTAGTTCGAATTTTTTTCCGATATGGGGAAGAAAAATTCTCAAAACAAGTTGCAAGAGGGATAGAAAAGAAACGCGAAGAAAAGCCGATTCAAACAACCTTCGAGCTTGTAGATATAATCAAGGAGGCCATACCTGCTTTCGCTAGACGTAAAGGAGGCCATCCTGCTAAAAGAATTTTTCAAGCAATTCGGATCGCAGTGAACGACGAGCTTACTGTTTTTGAAAAAGCTTTACAGCAATCTGCAAGAGAATTAAACGTTGGAGGTAGGTTAGCGGTCATTACTTTTCATTCTTTAGAAGATCGAATTTGTAAACAATCGATGAAGAAGTGGAGCACACCACCTGAGGTACCTAAAGAAATTCCATTAATGCCGGATGAAGTACAGCCGCCATTTAAAATGATAACTAAGAAGCCTTTGATTGCTTCAGAAGCAGAATTAGATGAAAATCGCCGTTCAAGGTCAGCTAAGTTAAGAGTAGTAGAAAAGGTTACAGAATGGGACGAAAAATATGGATTAACTGAAAGGGGTCACTAATAATGGCTATTGAAAGAATCAGAGCTCATCAAACTGAAAATCCTCATCACATACCAAGAAGACAAGAAGAACCTACGATCCAACCAACACCAAAGAAATCTACGTGGTTTACGAAAGGGGAAAAAGTACTTTATACAGCAGGTGTATCTATTATGGCTATTGTAGCTACATTTGTAGTAAGTTATTCTTCTTCTGTAGATTCGTTAAATCGAGATATGCAAAACTTAAATGCTGAAGTTCAAGAGGTTCAGTCCAAAAATGTAACTTTACAAGCGGAAGTGCAGGAATTAAGTAATCCAAATAGAATATTAACTATAGCGGAGGAAAATGGTTTGAATATTCGTCACGCACAAGTGAAGCAAGCAAATAACACTCCATAAGGCGGGAGTTACATGAAAAGATTTAATAAACAAGGTTTAATGCTATTATTTGTAGTTTCCATATTCTCATTAATTTTTGCTATTATCGTCGGTCGATTTATGTACATCCATGTAACAGGTGAAGTACAATCGGTCGACTTAGTTAGTTATGCAGAAACTTATCGTGAAGCTAACGGAACATTGGAAGCTGAACGAGGTAAAATTTTTGACCGATCCGGAATGGTTCTAGCCGATAATCGTCCTGTTTATACGATGTATGCAATTCTTGACGAAGAATACTCGGAGAATTCACCTCGAGCGCTTCATGTCGAAGACCCGTCTGAAGTCGCTTCTGCTATTGCACCTATTCTAGACATGGAAGTTTCTGAAATCGAAGAAACGATTAGAAGTGGAATAGACAATGATCGATTTCAAGTAGAGTTTGGAAATAGCGGAAGTGAATTGAATGAAGAAACAGTAGGGGAAATCCAAGATCTTGAATTGAGCGGAATTAATTTTGAGGAAAGTACACAGCGCTATTATCCAAATGGAATGTACGCCTCACAAGTTATAGGGTTTACGGAAGATGGTGAAGACCAACCCCAAGGCTCATTTGGAGTTGAATTGGAATTTGATGAAGCATTAACAGGTATTCCTGGACATATTAGCTATCAAAGAGATAAGTATGGGTATAAATTGTTAAATGCAGAAGAAGTAGTACAACCACCTAGTGACGGAGATAATGTATATTTAACTATTGATCAAAAGATCCAGACATTTTTAGAAGATGCATTAACTTCTGTAGATGAAATGTACGAACCTGAGAGAATCATGGCAGCAGTCATGGATCCTAAAACTGGTGAAATCTTAGCGATGAGTAATCGTCCGAACTTTAACCCTAATACAAGAGAAAATATAGAGAACTGGTACAATGATGTGATTTCCTATCCATTTGAACCGGGTTCTACAATGAAAATTTTCACTTTAGCTGCTGCAATTGAAGAGGGTGTTTATAATGGGCAAGACACTTTTACATCTGGACGTTTTAGAATAAATGAAAACTACCGTTATATACATGACTACGAAACTAGTGGTTGGGGTGAAATAACGTATGATGAAGGTGTTCAACGTTCCTCTAATGTTGGTTTTGCCAAAATCTTATGGGAGCAATTAGGTCCAGAGCGTTTTCATGATTATTTAGAAGATTTTCATTTTGATCGTCGTACCGGGATAGACTTATCTGGAGAAAGACGAGGAAGTATTCAATATCAATATGCAATGGAGCAAATAACAACTTCATTCGGCCAAGGGACAACCGTTTCTCCAATTCAATTAATGAAAGCAGCAACTTCCATTGCCAATGATGGCGAAATGGTAAAACCTTATGTTATTTCTAGTGTAGTAGATTCTGAATCTGGAAATGTGCTTGAGAACAATCAACCAGAAAGTGTTGGAGAACCAATTAGTCCAGAAACAGCAGAAGAAGTAAAACGATTATTAGCATCTTCTGTGACGGAAGATGAAGGAACGGCTAATCGATTTGAATTAGAGAATTTCTCTACATTCGGAAAAACTGGAACGGCTCAAATTCCAGACCCGGAATCTGGTGGGTATATGACTGGTTCAGAGAATTACGTATTTTCCTTCTTAGGAATGGCTCCTGAAGATGACCCTGAGCTTATGTTATACGTGGCAGTTAAACAACCGGATATTGACCATTATTCAGAAGGTTCAATATCTACCTCTTACATTTATCGCACAGTGATGGAAAACAGCTTGCATTATTTAGATGTGAATCCAGATCAAGAAGGAGAACGCCATGTAAATCAAGCAGAAATACCGGACCTTATAGGTGCTTCTACTGAGCAAGCTGAGCAACAATTACAAGAACTTGGGTTTGACGTAGAAGTACTAGGTAATGGGGATGAAGTAAAAGCGACAAACCCTCCATCTGGTTCTGGAGTGCTTACGAATCAGAGGATCTTACTATTAACTGATGGAGAAACATCCATGCCAGATGTGTCTGATTGGACGTTACGGGAAGTGTTGGCATTAGGTCAATTGACCAATTTATCCATTGATTATGTCGGTAGTGGATTTGTCACAGAACAAAGCATTCAACCAGGAGTTACCATTAACGATGACCAAGTGCTAGTAGTTGAATTGAAAACAAAAGAAGAAATCAGAGACGCTAAAGAATCTGAAGATGAGGAATCAGATGAAGGTCAGGATGTAGAAGAAGAGGAAGAAAATATAGATAATGAAATGAATTAAATAGAGGACAGTGGTCTATTTGTTATCGCTATTTCATACGGTTAATACGAGCATAACTAGTTAAGGAGAGATGTTATGAAACGTATAACGAATGTTACAGTGCGAAAGCGAATGATCGCTGTTTTCTTTTTGATTTCGATTTATTTTTTAATTATGTTCTTTAAGTTAGGTTATGTTCAATTAATTACGGGTAGTGATATAACAGCAAGGGCTGAAAACCTTTGGAGCAGAGATATACCTTTTCAACCGGACCGAGGAAAAATTGTCGATCGGAACGGGGAAGTATTAGTTGATAATCAAGTCGCTCCAAGTTTAGCTATTGTTCCCAGGCAAATCGTAAATGTTGAAGATACAACAGACGCGTTATTAAACATTTTAGATGTTGATAGAGAAAAATTGGTAAATCATTTAACCAATGAAGCGTCTGTTGAAATGATTCATCCTGAGGGAAGGAAACTATCAAGAGAACAAGCTAATCAAATTAGAGAGTTAAACCTGCCAGGATTATACCTCGCTCATGACTCCGAAAGGGAATATCCCTATGGAGAGAATTTAGCTCATGTATTGGGTTTTACAGGTATCGATAATCAGGGCTTGATGGGATTAGAAGCTCAGTATGAAGATGTACTAGCCGGAGATTCAGGGGCGTTATCTTTTTATTCAGATGCTAAAGGTAGAAGGTTAACTGAGATGTCTAATATTTATAATCCGCCAGAAGATGGAGAGGACCTTCAATTGACGATTGACGCAAGTATACAAGCAATTGTTGAGAGGGAACTTGATCAAGCGATGGCTACTTACAATCCTGATCAGGCACTCGCCATTGTCATGGATCCTAATAATGGAGAAGTACTTGCTATGTCAAGTAGGCCAACTTTTGACCCTGCTAACTACCAATTAGAATCGCCGGAGGTTTATAACCGAAACTTACCTGTATTTAGTACCTTTGAGCCGGGGTCCACCTTTAAAATCATTACACTATCTGCTGCATTGGAAGAAAACCTTATTGATTTAGAAGAAGATACATACTACGACAAAGGGTATGTTCGTGTTGGAGGGTCTAGGTTAAGATGTTGGCATAAAGGTGGACATGGTCAACAAACTTATCTTGAGGTGGTTCAGCATTCATGTAACCCAGGTTTTGTGAATCTGGGTCAAATGCTTGGTAAGGACCGCTTATTTGAATATATAGAAACGTATGGGTTTGGGGAAAAAACAGGTATTGATTTACAAGGAGAAAGTACTGGTATTATGTTTTCAGATGAACAAATTGGTCCGGTAGAATTAGCGACCACCGCATTTGGTCAAGGGGTGTCGGTTACTCCAATTCAACAAGTAAGTGCAGTAGCTGCAGCAATAAACGGTGGATATTTATATGAGCCATCTGTTGTAAAAGGTGAAGAAAATAGTTCTAAGGAAACAAGTTCCAGAAGTGATCACTCAAAATTTAAGCGTCAAGTAATTTCTAATCAAACCTCAGAACTTGTAAGAGGAGCACTTGAAAATGTGGTGGCTCAGGGAACTGGTAGAGGTGCTTATGTAAATGGATATCGAGTTGGAGGAAAAACAGGTACAGCTCAAAAAGTTGGCCCGAGTGGTGGGTATTCCGAAAATGAACATATCGTTTCATTTATTGGGTTTGCCCCAGCGGATGACCCTGAGTTATTAGTGTATGTCGCTATTGATAATCCACAAAACACCATTCAGTTTGGTGGTGTAGTGGCTAGTCCAATTGGCGGTAGAATAATTGGGGATAGTTTACGGTATCTAGACGTACCGTTACGAGAAGACGGTTTAGATAAAGAATACCAATGGCCCGAACTGCCAGAAGTTGATGTTCCTGATTTAATAGGAGAAACACCTTCTCAGCTTCAACAGTACTTAACTAATATTCAAATTGATGTAGAAGGTGAAGGAGAACAGGTAATCTCCCAAACGCCAGCCCCTGGTGTGAAGGTTGAAACAGGGTCAACAGTTAGAGTGTATATGGGTGACGAGTGATAAATTTTTATTTTAATTTCGTTTTCTCTTAGTATGTTTGCTATAATATAGATAGTTTTATTAAAAATAATTATGTGTCACATTTATAGTTTTAAAGGAAACAAGTTTTTCATCAGAGTAATTTAATATAACAAGAAAACGATAAAGTCATTATTTTGTCATACCACGATCAACGTGGATGTGGAAGGATCGATTATTTATGTTACTAACTGATTTATCAAAGAAAATTAAACATTACCATATGCAAGGTAGCATAGATGGTATAACAATAGAGTCCATTGAAATGAACTCAAGGGAAGTAGAAAATGGAGCTTTATTTGTGTGTTTAGAAGGTTTTACTGTGGATGGACATGAATTTGTTGAAGATGCTATAAACAATGGTGCTGTAGCAATTGTTTCTCAAAAGCCAATTTCCGCTTCTGTCCCTGTTATTCAAGTTGCAGACACAATTAAAGCGTTAGCTATTTTAGCTGATGCTTTTTACGATTCTCCTAGCAACGAACTAAACATTATAGGTGTTACAGGTACCAATGGAAAAACAACTCTAACCTATCTTCTAGATGAAATATACACTAAAGCAGGTAAGAAGACAGCAGTAATTGGAACGATAGAAATGAAGATTGGTGATGACACTTATCCTGTAGCAAATACTACTCCAGATGCTTTATTCTTGCATAAAAACCTACGGAAAATGGTGAATCAAAACGTTGATACCGTAATCATGGAAGTGTCTTCACACGCATTAAGTCTTGGTCGTGTGTATGGCGTTGACTTTAATCGTGTTTGTTTTACAAATTTATCTCAAGATCATTTAGATTATCATAAAGATATGGATGAATATGCATACGCTAAATCATTATTATTTGCTCAGTTAGGAAATAAATTTTCAGATGAAAAATCCGCGATTGTTAACGCTGATTCCCCTTATAGTCGAATGATGGAAAGGGCTACTTCACACCCTGTGATCAGTTATGGGATCGATTCTAATGCGTTAGTAAGTGCTACAAATATTCATTTATCACCTCGTGGGTTAGTATTTGATATAAATACTTCCAACGGGAACTTTTCCGTGGAAACGAATCTGACAGGTAAATTCAATGTTTATAATATGCTTGCAGCAGTAGGAGTTGCAGTTAGTGATAATGTATCGACTTCTACTATTCAAGAAGCATTAGAAGCAGTAAAGGGTGTTCCAGGTAGATTTGAAGCAGTAAAATCAGAAGCACCATATACGGTTATTGTTGACTATGCTCACACTCCGGATTCATTGGAAAACGTACTTCTTTCGATTGAAGAGTTAAAGGAAAACCGCGTTATTACTATTGTAGGCTGTGGAGGGGATCGTGACCGTTCCAAACGACCTAAAATGGCAAACATAGCGATGGAATATAGTGACTATGTGGTGTTTACTTCGGATAATCCGAGGTCAGAAGAACCAGCTACTATTTTAGAAGATATGACAGATGGGTTAACTCAAACTCATTATGAAGTAATAGAGAATAGGAAAGATGCAATTAATGCAGTGATTGGTGAGGCAGATGAAGGAGATATCATTTTAATTGCCGGTAAAGGTCATGAAACCTATCAAGAGATAAATGGGATTAAACACCATTTTGATGACCGTGAAACTGCATTAGAAGCAATAAATAGTAATTTAAAGGAGTAACAATATGAAAATCTCGACCTCTTTCTTAAAGAAACAATTCCCAAATGTAAAAGGAAATTTTAATAATAACCTGTCTATTGAAAGGGTTTATACAGACAGCCGCGAGTCATTGAAAAATGGTTTGTTCGTACCTATTAAGGGAGAGCGATTTAATGCACACGATTTCATTCTACAGGCATACGAAAATGGAGCAGTAGCAAGCTTGTGGGATCAAGATGAGCCAATACCAGAAGACTTACCTGACTCATTCACCTTATATATCGTTGAAGATACTATTAAGGCATTACAAGAGCTAGCTTTAGCATATAGACAAGAAGTAAATCCTTATGTAATTGGGATAACAGGTTCGAATGGTAAGACTACCACGAAAGAAATGGTAGCTTCTACATTAAGCAATTTTATGAAAGTTGAAAAAACAGAAGGTAATTTAAACAATCATATCGGGCTACCTTTATCCATTATGGCGATGGATGAAGATACAGAAATTCTTGTACTTGAAATGGGTATGAGTAATTTTGGTGAGATTGAAACTCTGTCTAAGATTGCACAACCTAATATTGCAATTATTACTAACATTGGAGAATCGCACATAGAATATTTAGGTAGTAGAAAAGGTATTGCAAAAGCTAAGTTAGAAATTACAAGTGGATTGTTAAAAGACGGACTATTAATAATTGATGGCGACGAACCTTTATTACAACAACAGCATTTATTGAGAACTGTTACATGCGGAATGGAAGCTTCAAATGATTATACAGTTGACCAAGTAAAAATCTCAGATAAACAAACCTCTTTTTTGATCAATGGAGAGCCATTTTTCATTCCGTTATTAGGTACGCATCAAGCTAAAAATGCAGCTTTTGTATTTGCTGTTGGGAAGGAATTGTCCATAAACCCTAAAGAAATACAAACTGCTTTGTCTGCACTACAATTACCATCCATGCGCTTCGAACAGATAAAGACAGACAGTGGTGCATTAGTGATTAATGATGCTTATAATGCTTCTGCAACTTCAATGAAGGCTTCCATTGAGGTGGTAAAACAAATGAAGGCGAAGAGAAAAGTATTAATTCTGGGTGACATCTTTGAATTAGGCTCATTTTCTAAACAGGAGCACGAGAAGGTTGCACATGTAATAGATGATTCTATTGATGTCGTGTTAACTCACGGAAAGGATGCTAAATATATTCATGATGCATTAGGTAGCCATTTCACAGGTGACCATAGGTATTTTTCAACATTAGATGATTTAATGGATGCCTTAACTGGCTATTTAGATGAAGGCACAGTTATTTTACTTAAAGCATCAAGAGGAATGAAATTCGAACAATTATTAGAAAAAGTGCAAACATCTTAGTGAAGAGAGGAAGAATTGATTTTGTCTTTATTAGCAATCCTATTAACAATAGCAATTGCATTTGCTATAACCTTAATTATCGCACCAATATCTATTCCGTTATTACAACGTCTGAAATTCGGTCAAAGCATAAGAAAAGAAGGTCCTGAATCTCACCAAGCAAAATCGGGTACGCCTACGATGGGCGGAGTAATGATTATAGTAGCAGTTATTATTACAACGATTGTTACTTTATTTGGTTATGGGATCGATTCATTTAACCGAGAAGCATTTGTTTTATTATTTGTACTGTTCGGATATGGCCTAATCGGCTTTTTAGACGACTTCATCAAAATTGTAAAAAAGAGAAATCTAGGTCTTACATCTAAACAAAAAATGCTTGGACAGTTAGTTATTGCTGTTATTGTTTATTTCATCTTACAAAGCCAAGGGTTTAATACTGCAGTAGGTATTCCTGGAACAAACCTCGATCTAGAATTTGGTTGGTTCTACGCGTTATTTATATTGGTAATGTTAGTTGGGGCTTCTAATGCGGTCAATTTAACTGATGGATTAGATGGTTTAGTTGCCGGTACTGCTTCTGTTGCGTTTGCTGCATTCGGTATTATTGGTACTACGTTAGAGTTACCTACATCTGTTTTAGTATTTACCTTTGCAGTCGTTGGTGCTTTACTTGGCTTTTTAGTATTTAATAAGAATCCAGCACGAATATTCATGGGCGACACCGGATCACTAGCGTTAGGAGCTGCTTTAGCTACCATAGCTATTCTAATGAAATTAGAAATATTATTAGTAATTATCGGTGGAGTTTTCGTTATTGAGACATTATCAGTAATGATTCAAGTGATTTCTTATAAAACGACAGGAAAAAGAGTATTTAAGATGAGCCCACTTCATCACCATTATGAACTAATTGGATGGTCAGAATGGCGAGTAGTTATTACTTTTTGGTTAGTTGGTATAATTTGTGCGGGCCTAGGTATTTATATTGAGGTGTGGATGTAGTGAAAACATTAACAAATTTCCCATATAAGCATTCGTTAGTGCTAGGTTTAGCTAAAAGTGGAGAAAGCGCAGCAAATTTATTAAATGATAGTAACCTTTCATTTTTAATTAATGATCAGACTCCATTAGAAGAAAATGAAATCGCTCAGCATTTTAGCGAAAAGGGAATTGATGTTGTTACTGGGTCTCATCCATTATCAGTTCTAGATGGTGTAGACTTAGTAATTAAAAATCCAGGGATCCCTTATGACAATGTAATTATAGAAGAAGCAATGAAAAGGGATATTCCTATAATTACTGAAATTGAGTTGGCCTCTTACCTTATCGAAGGGCCGGTTATTGCTATTACCGGTACAAACGGTAAAACTACTACTACGAAACTTATTTTTGAATTATTAAAAGAAGCAGGACAGGCTCCAATTATTGCAGGAAACATCGGGGAAGTTGCTTCTACAGTGTGTCGTAAACAAAAACCGGGACAACCAGTTGTGATGGAATTATCTTCTTTCCAATTAAAATCGATTAGTCGATTAAAACCGGCCATCTCAATTGTTTTAAATATCACAGAAGCTCATTTAGATTATCATAAGACGAAATCTGATTACGTTGAGTCAAAATATAAAATCGTACAAAATCAACAGGCAGGAGATCTATTAATCTACAATAACGAGGATGCTACCGTGCGTTCGATTCCTGTAAATGAAACGGTAACTCAACTTCCTTTTTCGACTATAAATGAGTTGGAAAATGGAGCCTATTGTAAAGATGATAAAGTGTATTACAAACAAGAGTTGTTGATCAACCGTAGTGAAATAGCTTTGCCAGGTGATCATAATTTGGAAAATATACTGGCTAGTATAGGAGCTGCCAAACAATTAAATGTGGAAAACCGAGTAATAAAAAAAGTTCTAAAAACTTTTTATGGGGTGGAACATCGTTTACAGTTTGTTTGTGAAAAGCATGGAAGAAAGTTTTATAATGATTCAAAGGCAACCAATATCTTAGCGACTTCTAAAGCAATTGCGTCTTTTAATGAATCAACAATCTTAATTGCAGGTGGATTAGATCGTGGGAACGATTTCGATGATTTATTTAAAAACGCTGAACATTTAAAAGCATTAGTAGTCTATGGTGAATCGGCCCCTAAACTTATTGAGGCAGCAAAGCGAGCTAACTTTACAAATGTCTCCTCATTTACAAATTTACAAGAAGCAACGGAGCGCGCATATCAGATTAGTGCTTCTGAAGATATTATATTACTATCCCCGGCATGTGCGAGCTGGGATCAGTTTCCTACTTTTGAAGCACGAGGTGACATGTTTATTAACCTTGTGCATAAGCTCTAGTAGGGGCTTGTCTTACATAGCCCTAAACTTCCAATCGAAGTGAGGGGTCTTTTTTTATGGAAAATAATAAGTTTAGAATGGATTATATATTATTAACTGCAATTCTATCCCTTTTGTTTATTGGCCTTGTAATGGTTTATAGTGCTTCATCCATTTGGTCAGAGTATAAGTTTGCAGACGAAACATTTTACCTGAAGCGTCAAGCGATATTTCTAACTGTTGGAATAGTTGCATTATACGTTACTAGTAAGATTCCATATTATAAATGGCAAAAGCAAAGTATTTGGATTTATGTGCTATGCCTTATCATTTTAATTGCCGTATTAATTCCTGGAGTGGGTATGGTAAGAGGTGGTGCTAGAAGCTGGATCGGAGTTGGCGCCTTTAGTATACAGCCCAGTGAATTTATGAAAATTGGAATGATTATATTCCTTGCATCCTTTTTACCAAAAATTCAATCTGAACTACATATGTTTTATAAAGGCTTTGGAAGGGTACTTACTTTAATTGTTATCCCCTTCGCAATTATAATGCTGCAACCGGATTTAGGGACGGGTGTAGTTTTAGTTGGCACTGGTATGTTAATGCTATTTGTAGCTGGTGCAAAGTTAAGTCACTTTCTCTTTTTAGGTGCACTGGGTGTTTTAGGGTTTACATATTTAATTATTTCCGCACCTTATAGAATTAATAGAATCTATGCTTTCTTGAATCCTTGGGAAGATCCACTTGGTGATGGATTTCAAATTATACAGTCTTTGTATGCAATTGGGCCTGGGGGTTTGTTAGGGCTTGGTTATGGGAATAGTATGCAGAAATATTTCTATCTACCCGAACCACAAACTGATTTTATCTTTTCTATTATTGCTGAAGAATTAGGATTGATCGGCGGAGCTTTTATTCTCTTTTTATTCTTAGTAGTAGTATGGCGGGGGTTTATCATAAGCGTTCATTCTCCAGAACTATCAGCATCTTTATTGGCTTTAGGTATTACCGGCATGATCGCAATTCAAGTAATGATTAATATTAGCGTGGTAATCGGGTTGATTCCAGTAACGGGCATTACACTTCCCCTTATTAGTTATGGAGGGTCCTCCTTAACAATCACATTAGTTTCCTTAGGAATATTGTTAAATATTAGTCGTTATGCGAAAATAATAAAGTAAGTTAAGCTTTATCTGAAGATTAATTAAAGTTAAAAATTTATAGAAACAAAAATCAAATGATGCAAGATTCTTTATAACCTTGAAATTAGAACAAAATACCTTATTATTTCACGCTTTAAATATGATATAATGATGGAATAATCACATTTTTTCAATCAATAATTAAATTTTAGTTGATATAAGGATATGAAGTGCTTGTTATAAGGAGTAACGAAAGGAATGGCAGATGAAAAAATAGTTTCCATTGAAAACAGAATTCCCAAGTTAAAGCAAGCAAGAAAGAAGAAGAAAAATCGGCGCTTTTTTGTTTACTTAACAATTATTGTCCTTTTCATCATTGTTATTGTATATATGCAGTCTTCTCTTGCCCATATACAATCCGTACAAGTGGATGGGAATGAAGTTGTTTCCGAAGATCAAATAGTTGAATTAACGGAACTACAATTTGACGAATCTATTTTTGAAATCAGCACTAGTGACATAGAAGCAAAAGTCGAAGAACACCCTGAATTAGAAATGGTTAATGTAAGTAGACAATGGTATAATACGATTGCTATTGAAGTATCTGAATATAAACGAGTGGCTTACCAACAAGTTGATGAGGTATATTATCCAATACTTCAAAACGGAGAACGGTTGCAAAACGTTGAATTGAATCGACCCCGAAGTGATGCACCATTAATTCACGAATTCACTGAGGAGCAGCACTTAACTTCATTGGCGGAGCAATTATCTCTTTTACCTGAATCTGTCCATTACTTGATTTCTGAAGTTTACTGGACACCAGATGAGGTAAACTCTGATCGTATAAGGATCTATACAATTGATGGTCAAGAAGTTGTTGCAACAATCCATAATTTTGCATCAAAAATGGAAGTGTATCCTTCCATTGTGTCTCAGCTTGATACCTCTCAAGATGGAGTTATTTACATTGATGTAGGTGCATACTTCGTCCCTTTTGAAAATGGGGAAGAAGTTGAAAATGAAGCAACCGAGCTAGAACTCGAAGAAGATTCTGAATAAAATTTGTAGAAATTTGGAGAAATATTAGCTAAAAAGCAGGTATTTACCTTCATCGTATGGAAGTAATTAAAGAATGATAACAAACTATTAATCTTATAATAAATATAGTAAATGAATTACAGCTCTTGCGGAGGTGCAAAAATGAACCGAAGTGAAATTCTAGTAAGTTTAGACATCGGAACATCTAAAGTAAAAGTAATTATCGGAGAAGTTTCAAATGACACCTTAAATGTTATTGGTGTTGGTAGTGCAGAATCGAAAGGTATGAAAAAAGGAGCCATCGTTGATATTGATCAAACAGTGCATGCGATTCAAAGTGCAATTGATCAGGCGGAGCGAATGGTGGATACAGAGATTAAGCGCGTAATTGTAGGAATAAATGGAGACCATGTACAATTACAGAATTGTCATGGCGTGGTTGCCGTTTCAAGTGATACGAGAGAAATTGGTGATGAAGATATAAATCGAGTGATTGAGGCATCTCAAGTTATGTCTATCCCTCCTGAAAGAGAAATCGTAGATGTAATCCCTCAACAATTTATTGTTGATGGACAGGACGAAATATCTGATCCACGTGGGATGATTGGTGTTCGTTTAGAAATGCAAGGAACTTTAGTTACTTGTGGGAAAACGAATTTACATAACATCTTAAAGTGTGTAGAACGTGCCGGAATAGAAGTAGAGGACATTTGTCTTCAACCGTTAGCAGCGGGTGAAGTAGCTTTGTCAAAAGATGAGAAGAATTTAGGCGTTGGTTTAGTGAATATAGGAGCTGGAAGCACAACGATTTCTGTATTTGCGGATGGCCATTTAGCATCCACTGCAGTTCTGCCACTTGGTGGGGATAATATCACAAAAGACCTTTCCATTGGATTAAAAACGACGACAGAAGAAGCAGAAAAAGTTAAATGTGATTTCGGACACACCTATTTAAACGCTGCTATTGAAGACCATACGTTTGAAGTTACAACGATCGGTACTAATGAAAAGCAAGTCTTTAACCAAGTACAACTTGCAGAAGTGATGGAAGCAAGATTAGATGAAATTTATCATTTTGCGCTTCAAGAGTTTAGGAAAATGGGTTATCCAGTCTTGCCAGGTGGGTATGTACTTACAGGTGGAGTTATGAACACTCCAGGTGCGAATGATCTTGCTAAAGAAGTTTTCCAATCGAATGTGCGGATTTCTGTTCCAACTCATATCGGTGTGAGAGAACCAAATTTTTCTGTTGGCTTAGGTATCTTGCAATTCGCATATCGAAATGCGAAAATACAAGGGAAAGCTTATACTGGTGGAGTTCAATCTCACCATGTGGGTCAAGCCACAAAAACGAAAACAAAAACGAAAAATGTAACGAAAGAACAAGAGCCTAAAAAAGAGAAAGAACAACGCAAAAAAAGAGAAAAACCAGAGAATGAAGAGAACTTCATGAAAAAAATACAAAATTATTTCTTTGATTAATTTCGCACGTTTCCTTCCAGAGGTGACTCGTAAAGGAATAAAGAATTAGGAGGAACGAATATGTTAGATTTTGAAGCAAATACAGATCAACTAGCAACAATTAAAGTAATTGGCTGTGGTGGCGGTGGTTCTAACGCCGTTAATCGTATGATCGAACATGGTGTGCAAGGCGTTGAATTTATTGCAGTAAATACTGATGCCCAAGCACTAAACTTATCCAAAGCAGATACGAAACTTCAAATAGGTGAAAAACTGACTCGAGGACTTGGAGCCGGTGCTAATCCTGAAGTAGGGAAAAAAGCTGCTGAGGAAAGTAAAGAAATAATCGAAGAAGCCTTACATGGCGCGGATATGGTGTTTGTAACTGCAGGAATGGGTGGAGGTACTGGTACTGGTGCAGCCCCTGTCATTGCCCAGGTTGCAAAAGATGTTGGTGCACTTACAGTAGGTGTAGTAACAAGACCATTCCTATTTGAAGGAAGAAAGCGTTCTACACAGGCAACATCAGGTGTGGATTCATTAAAAGAAAGTGTTGATACATTAATCGTTATACCAAACGATCGTTTACTAGAGCTTGTGGATAAAAATACCCCAATGTTAGAAGCATTCCGTGAAGCAGATAATGTTTTACGACAGGGTGTACAAGGTATTTCTGATTTAATCGCAGTTCCAGGTTTAATCAACGTGGACTTTGCTGACGTAAAAACAATAATGTCAGACAAGGGCTCTGCTCTAATGGGAATCGGTATTGCTACTGGAGAAAGTAGAGCGGCAGAAGCAGCTAAAAAAGCAATCTCTTCACCATTACTTGAAACATCAATCGATGGTGCTCATGGAGTACTTATGAATATTTCTGGTGGCCAAAACTTAAGTCTTTATGAAGTTCAAGAGGCAGCTGAAATTGTTACTTCGGCAGCTGATCAAGAAGTAAACGTAATTTTTGGTTCAGTAATTAATGAAAGTTTAAATGAAGAAATAGTCGTGACTGTTATTGCTACAGGGTTTGATGAGGCATCTAGTTCTCAAAGCAGCCCTCAACAACAAGCACAGCCACAACGCCCAATGACGAATAGCTCTGCTAGTCAGCCAAAACAACAAGAACAACCACAACAAGAAAAGCGTTCAAACTTTGAAGAAGACGCATTAGATATTCCAACATTTTTACGTAACAGAAATCGAAACCAATAATTTTAACAAGTAGAATCGGACAAATTTTCACAAAAATAGAAGTCTAAGAAGCCAAGAAACTGACATGTTTCTTAGGCTTCTTTTTTTATACTAAATATAAGCAAAAAATTAATTTTACAAAGGGATTTGTTACATGCATGTATATACAGATCTAGTGTGGTTACTAAATTTCCTATTTGATTGGATGATTTTACTTTTAGTTGGTTGGGCCCTAAGAGTTCCATTTTCTAAAAAGCGAATAGTGTTAGCAGCACTTTTTGCATCTATTTACGTGCCATTAAGCTTGTATGTATCTTTTGCATTTATTGAGTCATTTTTATTTAAGTTGGTATATTCTGTATTTATTATTTTAATCGCCTTTTCGTTTCATTCAGTCAAGCAATTATGTTTTCAGTACGTATGCTTTTATTTTATTAACTTTACTATTGGGGGAGGGATATTCGCACTATCTTTTCTATACTCTGATCATTTAATGTTTTTAACACATGATAATCGTTTTGGTAATCCTTTTAGCTGGGCAACTGTATTAATCCTTTTTCCTATGATCTATTTTCTTACTAAGTCCCATTTAAATAAGTTAACTATTCAGCAAACAAAAATGGATCAGGTCATTTTCGTTAGTTTATTTTATAAAGGAATCACAGCTAAAGTAAAAGGTTATATGGACACGGGAAATGAACTGAGGCATCCACTGAATAAACGGCCAGTGATTCTTATGAACCGAAAAACTTTTCAATTATGGTTTGGAGAGAAGTTAACAAATCAATTTGAACAAATTAAAGACTACCAAGATCTAAATTCGATAAGAGATCACAGCTTTCAAATCGTTCCTTTTCAACATGCTGGCGGTAGGGAAAACAAACTTACTGTTCTCTTACTGGACAAGGTTATTCTGCATCATACACATGACTTAGAAACTAAGAAGATTTATGTGGGCTTACATGATGGGAAGTTTTCTACAACTTCTAGCTATGATTGTCTGTTACATCCACATCTTATTCAATCCACAAAACTTTCTGTACAAGAATCAATAAAGGGGGAGAAGTCGTGAGTGTTATCTTAAATTGGGTTCAACGGATTCTTTACAAGATTAAAAATGTATTAGGTTTAAAACATGACGAAATTTATTATATTGGTGGGAGTGAAGCTTTACCTGCACCTCTGTCTAAGGATGATGAACGGGATGTGCTTGAACGAGTAGCAAAGGGAGATCAAGCTGCTAAATCAATCTTAATAGAACATAACTTGCGCCTAGTAGTATACATTGCCAAAAAATTTGAGAATACAGGAATTCATATTGAGGACCTTATTAGTATTGGTTCCATTGGGTTAATTAAAGCAGTAAATACATTCAACCCTGAAAAGAAAATCAAACTAGCTACTTACGCTTCTAGGTGTATCGAAAATGAAATTCTTATGTACTTAAGAAGGAATAACAAAAGAAAAACAGAGGTATCTTTTGATGAACCACTAAACGTAGATTGGGATGGAAACGAACTATTATTATCCGATGTATTGGGTACTGAAAATGATTTAATAACAAAAGGTATTGAAGAAAATGTAGATAAGAATCTGCTTCGTTCTGCATTAAGTTCGTTAAACGGAAGAGAGAAGCAAATTATGGAGATGCGTTTTGGATTGACTGGTGATGAAGAACACACTCAGAAGGATGTTGCTGACCTTTTAGGCATATCGCAATCATACATTTCTAGACTAGAAAAAAAGATAATTAAACGGTTAAAAAGAGAATTTAAGAAAATGGTATAAACCTTATAATATTATAAACTTCGTCAAATAATCGAATAAAAACTTCCACATTGGAGAAACTGAGATAGACATTAACTCCATGTGGGAGGGCCAAACATGACACGAAATAAAGTAGAAATATGCGGAGTAGATACATCAAAATTACCAGTCTTAAAAAATGAAGAAATGAAGCTGTTATTTAAACAATACCAGGCTGGCAATGACTTAGCACGTGAGGAACTTGTAAATGGGAATTTGCGATTAGTTTTAAGCGTAATAAAAAGATTTAATCATCGTGGAGAAAATGTTGATGATTTGTTTCAAGTAGGTTGTATCGGGTTAATGAAGTCAATTGATAATTTCGATTTGAGTCAAAATGTTAGATTTTCTACGTATGCAGTGCCAATGATCATTGGTGAAATAAGAAGGTACTTAAGAGATAATAACCCGATTAGAGTATCCAGATCTTTGAGGGACATCGCTTATAAAGCTTTGCAAGTAAGAGAAGAGCTAATGAGTAGGAAGTCAGTTGAACCAACAATGAAAGAGATCGCAAATGAAATGGAAGCTACTTATGAAGAAATAGTCTTTGCTTTAGATGCTATCCAGGATCCAGTTTCATTGTTTGAACCGATTTATAATGATGGATCTGATCCTATTTTTGTCATGGATCAAATAAAAGATGATAAAGAAAAAGACACTTCCTGGGTGAATGACTTAGCGATTCAAGAAGGTCTGAAATTGCTTAATGACCGAGAAAGATTAATTATTAATCAGCGTTTTTTTGAAGGGAAGACACAAATGGAAGTGGCAGATGAAATTGGAATTTCACAAGCTCAAGTCTCACGGCTGGAGAAGTCTGCAATGAAAGAAATGAATAAAAGTGTTTTAGATTCATAAAAGTTTGTTTTAATTTTATCACCTCTCTGTTCATTCAGAGGGGTGATTTTCATATAATGAAGATAAAGAGGTGATAATATGCTTCTATCTGAACTTCAAACAAAAGATCTTATCGAGGTTGAAAATGGTGAAAAAATAGGTTTTATAAGTGATTTAGAGATAGATGTCGCAGAAGGACTGATTATTGCTTTGGTTATATCCATTAAATCTAAATGGTTTGGTTTATTTGGTGAAGATGAGGAGAGGATTATATATTGGTCACAAATTAAAAAAATAGGCTCAGATGTTATTTTAGTTTCTTTGAAGTAAAGGTTAGAGTTAGTTACACAAAACAAGCTTTATTTTAGTAAAACTTTAAAAATTACAAATCAATATACTTTCTTTCTATTTATAGCAAAGAAAAATAGTTTAAATTATGATAAAATATGAGTAACGATAAGGAGTGAAGCGTGTGAACAATAATTGGAAGCTAACAGATACACATTTACACATGACACATTGGGATCAGTTTTCACTTCGAGCAGGTTTTTCTATAAGAAGTGGCGGCGTGAGTAAGCCACCTTTTGAAGAAATGAATGTAGGTATCCATGTTAATGATCGGACAGAAGATGTGCTAGAAAATAGAGAACGATTTGCGAATATTATTGGAAAGCCCCTTTCATCGTGGAGATGTATGAATCAAGTACATAGTACAACAGTTTTAAAAGTTCCTGAACTAGATGAAAGTGATCTCGACCATCAATCACCTCAAGTGAATGCCGATGGATTAATAACGAATAACCCTGAGGATGTGTTAATTACCTACTATGCAGATTGTGTGCCCCTTTACTTTATAGCTCCAAATAGTAAATGGATTGGGCTCGCTCATGCTGGTTGGAAAGGAACGGTTAATGGAATTGCAAAAGAGATGGTTTCAGCATTAACTAACGAAAATATTCCTATAGAGGAAATCCAAGTGGCAATTGGTCCTTGTATTTCAAAAAGTAATTATGAAGTTGATGACGTTGTTAAAGATCAAATTCCCACAAGATTTCATCAAAAGGTGATTACCAGTTTGACGAACAATAAGTATTTACTGGATTTGAAAGCACTAAATCAAGCTTATTTGATTGAAGCGGGAATTAGTGAAGATTATATTTACACAAATCCTTATTGTACTTATGAGGAAGAAAACTTATTTTTCTCTCACCGAAGGGATCAAGGGAAGACAGGTCGAATGCTAGCCTATTTAACCCTTAGTGGGGAATAATAAATGAAAAATACAAGTAATTAAAGTGTACAATTAACTATCAATCATAAATGTAGGTGGATATCGGTGGAAGTGGAAGCTAATTTAAAAGTATTGCAATCTAAAATAAATGAAGCCTGTGCAAAAGCGAATCGAAGTCCAAACGAAATCAAAGTTATTGCTGTAACCAAATATGTTTCTGTTGCTCGAGCTGTAGAAGCAATAGAAGCTGGAATTGAAGATATTGGTGAAAATCGATTAGAAGGCTTTTTAAATAAAAGAGAAGCAATCAATAAAAATGTTAACTGGCATTTTATTGGAACACTGCAGTCAAGAAAAGTAAAAGAGATCATAGAAAACATAGATTTAATCCATTCTCTCGATCGATTGTCGTTAGCAAAAGAAATTAATAAACGTACAGAAGAGATCCAACCTTGTCTTATACAGGTGAATACAAGTGAAGAGTCATCAAAACATGGCTTATCTATAAATGAAGTCATCGGATTTATAAAGGATCTTGAACCTTATGAAAAAATCAGAGTAGACGGTCTTATGACAATGGCTCCATTTACAGATGATCGCGATGTAATTAGAGAGTGCTTTCAAAAGTTACATTCCTTAAGAGATGAAATTAAACAACTCAATCTACCACATGCTCCTTGTCATTTTTTATCTATGGGGATGAGTAACGACTATGATATAGCTATCGAAGAAGGGGCAACTCATATTAGAGTTGGTACAAGCTTGGTAGGAAATGAAAATGACTAGAGGTGAATAGGATGAGCTTTAAGGACCGATTTAAATCTTTTTTTGAAATGGATGAGCCGAAAACGGAAGATCAAGAAGGTATAGAGGTCACTACTAATGATATGGTTTCTGCGAAATACAAGGAGAAAGATAATGTCGTTAGTCTAACAAGTATACAAAATGACACGAAGATGGTTTTATGCGAACCGAAAGAGTATGAAGAGGCACAAGACATAGCAGATCATATTAAGAAGAAAAAGTCCGTGGTCATCAATTTACAACAGTTGGATCATTATACAAGTAAACGAATTATAGACTTTTTAAGTGGTACAGTCTATGCATTAAACGGAAATATACAGAAGCTTGGTCAGCAAACGTTTTTAGCAACGCCAGAACATGTTAATATTTCAGGAAGCATTTCTGAATTGTTTGATGAAACTGAGCAACAATTTAATAAAGGCAGGTAATTTAATATGATCTCACAAATATTTTCACTTTTATTTCTAGCATTAAATATTTATTCATTCATGTTGATTGGTTATATTCTTATGTCTTGGTTTCCCGGAGCTCGTGATTCACAGATTGGGCAGATATTAACTAAATTATGTGAACCATATTTGGAACCGTTCAGAAAAATCATTCCACCATTAGGGATGATTGATATTTCACCAATAGTAGCAATTATTTCTCTACACCTTGCACAGTCTGGACTAATTGTACTAAGAAATATGCTTATTTAAGCATTAATTAGTTACTCATAATTGAGAAAGAAGAGGTCGATTATGGAAGTATATCAACACTTTAGAGTAGATGAACAACCATTTATTGATCAGGTGATTAGCTGGAAAGACGAAGTAGATATTCAGCATCAAAACATTTTAAGTGATTTTTTAGATCCGAGGGAACAACACATTCTTACAACTCTCGTTGGTAATGATGAAAATATGAGTCTTGTTTTCGATGGTGCATATGAAGAAGCGGAAAGAAAAAGGGCAAGATTAGTACCATATTATCAAAGCTGTGAAGAATCGGATTTCAACATTATCATCTTAGAAGGGACCTATCCTACTAAATTTGTTAATCTCTCTCATGGGGACCTGTTAGGAACTTTAATGTCCCTTGGCATACAGCGAAAGAAAGTTGGGGATTTAATTGTGAAAGATGGTACTTTTCAAATTATTTGTGACCAACATTTAGCTATGTATATCCAACTTCAGCTTACAAAAATAAAAAATACATCTGTAAAATTAATCGAAACTCCAAGGTCGCGATTGTTACAAACAGATTCAAAGTGGGTAGAGAAAGAAGGTACCGTTTCTTCAACTAGGCTAGATGTTTTGATGAAACAAATCTATAACTTATCTAGGCAAAAATCCCAAACATTAATTGAGAAGGAAATCGTAAAAGTAAACCACCGGATGGTAAAAGAGGCTTCTTTTAATCTGAAAGCTGGGGATCTTATTTCGGTAAGAAGTTTTGGTCGAGGAAAAGTTATTGAAATATTAGGTGAAACGAAAAAACAAAAACTTAAAATTAAAACTGCCAAATTGAAATAAATTTGACACTTTAAGAAGGAACTCAAGTGCTTTTGTCGAATATGTACGTAAACTGACAGTAAAAAGAATATAAGGGGGTCATAGAATGGGTTTAACTCCATTAGACATTCATAATAAAGAATTTTCAAGAGGTTTCAGAGGCTATGATGAAGATGAGGTTAATGAATTTTTAGACCAAATTATTAAAGACTTTGAGAAAGTAGTAAGAGAAAAGAAGTCACTAGAAGAAAAAATGAACCAATCAGAGGATAAGTTAAGTCATTTCAGTAATATAGAAGAAACACTTAACCGCTCGATTCTTGTAGCTCAAGAAACTGCTGATGAAGTGAAAAATAATGCGAATAAAGAAGCTAAGCTTATTGTAAAAGAGGCAGAAAAGAATGCAGACCGGATCGTAAATGATGCATTAGCTAAGTCTCGAAGCGTATCCATAGAAATTGAAGAGCTTAAAAAACAAGCGAAAGTATTCCGTACGCGTTTAAAAATGTTAGTAGAAGCCCAACTTGATATAATTGATAATGATGACTGGCAAGATTTATTTGAGATCGATACAGAAGAGGAACAAAACCATATTGACCACTCCTATAGTGGATCAAACAATAATTATTAATTGTAATTCTTGACTTCATAACAATTATTCATTATAATTTCAATGATTAAAATAAGAACGACTTTGATGGGAATAGTATTTTAAAGACCATGTTAGAAGCGAGTTAGGGATGGTGTGAGCCTAATAACATTCTTTAAAAGAAGATCATCCTGGAGTTTCCTTTCGAACTAATAGTAGATAAGGACGTTCATTCGCGTTAAGGATGTTAAAGTGGAGTGTTCTTTTTGCACTCAATTAGGGTGGTACCGCGAGTCTTCTCGTCCCTTTACCAGGGGATTAGAGAAGGCTTTTTTTAATTGGAATAAATATATTTTATAGTAGTGACATAAAGTCGAAAGTTAAATGTAAAAATAGGAGGAACAAAAAATGAGTTATAAGGATACACTTTTAATGCCTCAAACTGAATTTCCGATGCGTGGAAATTTACCAAATCGTGAACCTGAAATGCAAAATGAATGGGAAGAAATGAATATTTACCAAAGGGTTCAAGAGCGAACGAAGGACCGACCTCTATTTATATTGCATGACGGCCCTCCATATGCCAATGGAGATCTCCACATGGGTCATGCATTAAATAAAGTATTAAAGGACTTTATTGTTCGTTATAAATCGATGACAGGTTACCATGCGCCGTATGTTCCTGGGTGGGATACACACGGGTTACCAATTGAAGTAGCTTTAACAAAGAAGAAGAAAATTGACCGTAAAAAAATGAGTGCTGCTGAGTTTCGTGAGTTATGTAAAGAATATGCTTTACAACAAGTAGACAATCAACGTGTGCAATTTAAACAATTAGGTGTTCGAGGGGAATGGGATAATCCATACATCACTCTTGACCCAGCGTTTGAAGCACAGCAAATCAATGTATTTGGTGAAATGGCTAAACGTGGATATATTTATAAAGGCAAGAAGCCAGTTTACTGGTCACCATCTTCGGAGTCAGCATTGGCAGAAGCGGAAATTGAATATCAAGATAAAAGGTCGCCATCCATTTATGTGTCATTTGATGTTACAGATGGAAAAGGTGTATTGGACTCAGGTGATAAATTTGTTATATGGACGACTACACCTTGGACGATTCCAGCGAATCTAGCTATAGCACTTCACAGAGACTTAAGTTATGTACTAGTTGAGGAAAAAGGAAACCGCTATGTAATTGCTGAAGAGTTATTAGACGAAGTTTCTGAGAAGGCTGAATGGACGGAACCGACCGTTGTAAACACATTTAAAGGCGAAGAATTAGAGAGGGTTGTAACAAAACACCCTATTTACGACCGTGATTCCTTAGTGATTTTAGGAGATCATGTGACTACGGATGCTGGTACTGGTTGTGTTCACACCGCTCCAGGTCACGGGGAAGACGATTTCTGGATTGGTCGCCAATATGATTTAGACGTTTTATGCCCAGTAGATGAAAAAGGTGTATTTACATCAGAGGCTCCAGGGTTTGAAGGTCAATTTTATGATAAGGCTAATAAAGAAATTACAGATCAATTAAATGAAAATAATGCGCTATTGAAACTTGAGTTTATGACACACTCCTATCCTCATGACTGGCGTACGAAGAAGCCGACTATTTTCCGAGCGACTTCACAGTGGTTTGCATCGGTAAAAGACTTTCGTGAAGATTTACTTCAGGCTGTTAAAGATGTTAACTGGCACCCGGAGTGGGGTCAAACACGTATGCACAACATGGTGAAAGACAGAGAAGATTGGTGTATTTCACGTCAGCGTGTGTGGGGAGTACCAATTCCGGTATTTTACGCGGAAAATAATGAACCTATCATCACAGATGAGACAATCAGTCACGTGTCACAATTATTTAGGGAAAAAGGTTCTAATATTTGGTTTGAGAAAGAAGCTAAAGAATTATTACCAGAAGGTTTCACTCATCCTGGGAGTCCTAATGGAGAGTTCACTAAAGAAACGGATATCATGGATGTTTGGTTTGATTCAGGATCAACTCACCAAAGTGTATTAGAAGAGCGTGAAGATCATCAGCGTCCAGCTGACTTGTATCTCGAAGGGTCAGATCAGTATCGTGGTTGGTTTAACTCCTCTCTAACTACATCAGTAGCAGTGACGGGGAAAGCCCCTTATAAAGGAATCTTAAGTCATGGATTCACTTTAGATGGGGATGGAAGAAAAATGAGTAAATCATTAGGAAATGTTATGCTTCCTTCTAAGGTTATGAAACAATTAGGCGCTGATATATTGCGTTTATGGGTTTCAAGTGCAGATTATGCAGCAGACGTTCGTGTATCTGATGAGATTATGAAACAAGTAGCAGAAGTTTATCGTAAAATACGAAATACGATGCGGTTCATTTTAGGGAACTTGCATGATTTCGATCCGAGTACAGATTCTGTTGCTGTAGAAAATCTTGAAGAAGTAGATCGCTATATGTATATTCGCTTACAAGAAACAATTAATAAAGTGCGAAATGCGTATGATTCCTATGATTATTCGGTGATTTATCAAACTATAAATAACTTCTGTACAACGGATTTAAGCTCTTTCTATTTAGATTTTGCAAAAGATATTTTATATATCGAAGAAGCTGACTCTCCAAGAAGAAGAAGCATTCAAACCGTTTACTATGAAACATTAGTAAGCTTAACGAAATTACTATCTCCTATTCTGTCACATACTGCAGATGAACTTTGGAAGTTCATCCCAGGTACAGAAGCAGATAATGTTCAATTAACTGATATGCCAGAAGCAAAAGACGTTGCTGGTAAAACAGAATTAAAACAAAAATGGGAACGCTTATTAACAGTTCGAGAAGATGTGTTAAAAGCATTAGAAGAAGCTCGAGCAGATAAAGTAATTGGGAAATCTTTAGAAGCTAAGATCGTTATCGTTCCTAAAGATGAACAGACACTAGAAGTTTTGGAGTCCATCAATCATCTTGAACAATACTTTATTGTTTCTGAAGTTGAGTTAACGCAAAGCTTTGAAGCGGCAAAGTCATTTGATGCCGTATCAGTCGCTGTAGTGGAACACGACGGAGAACGTTGTCAACGTTGTTGGGTATCTTCACATACTGTAGGGGAAGATCAAACGTATCCAGATCTATGTACACGTTGTGCTGAGGTATTAAAATAAGTTAAATGGAATAAATGGCTGGGACAAATCAAAGTGCTAGCATGAAAATCCGAACTAAGCAGAAGAAAAGCGGATGAAATAGACGGAGACTCCTGCGGGAAATAGAGCTCAGGTGAGACCCCGGAATGCGCAGCATGAGGAGGCTCACCAGCTCCCCGCGGAAAGCGCAGTCTATTTCAGGAGCGAGTTAGTCGCACCACATTTCATTGTTCGGAATATTCATGACTACAGACACTTTTGTCCCAGCTTTTTTGTGTGTAATCAACCAATCTATTCGAGCTGGATGATTATAGCTGAGTTGTGGTAAAATGCAATAGTAGCGATTAGGACGGAGGATCGAAGTTGAAATATTATATTATAGCATTCATCATTATACTACTTGACCAACTTACAAAATGGATGGTTGTCGAGTGGATGGAGTTACGAGAACGCATTGAGATTGTCCCTAACTTTTTCCACCTAACTTCTCATAGAAATAGCGGAGCAGCTTGGGGAATGCTAGAAGACCAAATGCTTTTATTCTATGTGGTAACGGTAATTGTAGTTGGAGTCATTGTTTATTTGATGCAGTCATATAAAGAAGGTTTTCATTTATTAAAATTAGGTCTTGCTTTTATACTAGGTGGTGCAATAGGTAACTTTATTGATAGAGTTAGAATTCAAGAAGTCGTAGATTTTTTTGATTTCCAAATCATCAATTATAATTTCCCGATTTTTAATATTGCAGATATGGCTTTAACGGTAGGCGTAATTATTGTTATTATAATAATTCTTTTTGAAGAATGGATCACGAAAGGTAAGAGTGAAAATGACGGAACAACAAAAGATTAATGTAGATCACACAAATAAATTTCAAAGAATAGATAAAGTGTTAACGGAGACAATCCCAGATACGTCTAGAAGCCAAATTCAAGGTTGGATAAAAGACGGTTATGTGCTAGTAAATCAATTAAAAGTAAAATCTAATTATAAATTACAATTAAATGATGAAGTAACCTGGCAAGTTCCTGAGCCAGAGCCAATGAATTTGGAACCAGAAAACATTCCATTAGATATTAAATATGAAGATGAACACATTGTGGTCGTAAATAAAGCCAAAGGAATGGTTGTACACCCTGCAGTAGGAAATGAAACTGGAACCTTGGTTCATGCCTTACTTTATCATTGTGACGATCTATCTGGTATTAACGGTATAAATCGACCAGGTATTGTCCATCGAATTGATAAAGATACTAGTGGGCTATTGGTAGTTGCAAAACATGATAAAGCACATGAAGAGTTAACGAATATGATGGTAAATAAAGATGTAAGTAGAATTTACGAGGCGATCGTTCATGGAGTGATTTCTCACGAAAAAGGTACAATTGATGCACCAATCGGAAGAGATCCCAATGATCGACAAAAGATGGCTATAGTTGATGACGGTAAAGAGGCAGTTACGCATTTCACGGTAATTGATGCTATTCAGGATTATACACATGTCATGTGTGAACTGGAAACAGGAAGAACCCATCAAATTAGAGTACATTTTAAATATATTAATCACCCCTTAGTAGGTGATCCGAAATACGGGAGAAGAAAGACGCTTGATTCAAATGGACAAGCACTTCATGCACGACGACTTTCATTAAAGCACCCAGTAACTAAAGAATATATGACGTTTGAGGCAGAGCCACCGGAAATATTTTATCAAACGTTAGAAACCATTAAAAAAATGGGTTGACTTTACTTACAGAAGCGGTAAAATGAAAGTAATAACAAAATAGACCTTTAAGATTAGTCCAGAGAGGCTAACAAGGTAACGGACGAATATAAGAGTAGATTAGTTTGTAATCTAGCCTCTTTTGTTACCTTGTGTAGCAAAAGAGGCTTTTTATATGGACTTAAATGCGTTACTGGAGGCGATCAAATGCAAGAAAAAACAAAACTTTTAGATGAAGCAGCTATTTCGCGAGCAATTAAACGAATTGCACATGAAATAATCGAAAGAAATAAAGGAACTGAGGATTTGATCTTGATTGGAATTAAGACTAGAGGACTTCCGTTAGCAAAACGAATTCAACATGCGATCGAAAAAATAGAAGGAACTAAAGTTTTGACAGAAGCGTTAGATATTTCTTTGTATCGTGATGATCTAACTAATAGAGATGCCTCCGTTGAACCAACAGTCAAAAACCCTTCTATACAAGCGGATTTATTAGGTAAAAAAGTGATATTGGTAGATGATGTTTTATTCACAGGAAGAACCGTTCGTGCAGCAATGGATGCTCTTGTTGATCTAGGTAGACCCAATTATATTCAGTTAGCCGTATTGATCGATCGTGGTCACAGGGAATTACCGATCAGAGCGGATTACGTAGGGAAGAACATCCCAACAAGCTTGGATGAAAACATTAAAGTTCAACTAGAAGAAATTGACCAAAAAGAGCAAGTAAGTATATTTGAATAATACAGACCTTTAAAAATAGTCCCGAGAGGCTAGAAAGGTCGTAAAGATACGTACCTCATTGTCGTGAAGTACGTGTAACTCTTTGCGAGCTTTCGCAAAGAGTTTTTTTATGCATGAATTAGTTATACTTCAAAAAATAAGTTTTTATTGATGGAAGGATGAGTTAGATGACACAAGAAGAAAAAGTTTTAGATATACAAGAGGTCCCAAAATGGAATAAATGGCTTCTGTTAAGTTTACAGCATCTGTTTGCTATGTTTGGTGCTACAATATTGGTTCCATTTTTAACAGAGATGCCTCCGAATGTTGCTTTAGTAACGAGTGGATTAGGAACACTTGCCTATATTGTTATTACAAGAGGAAGAATTCCAGCTTATCTTGGTTCAAGCTTTGCATTTATTGCACCGATCATTGCAGCAAGTGTAGCGGATGGGTTGGCAGGCGCAATGGTAGGTGCCTTTTTTGCTGGGATTGTCTATGGACTTGTTGCATTAATCATTCAAGTCAGTGGTGTGAATTGGTTATTACGTTTACTTCCACCAGTCGTGGTTGGACCAGTAATTATGGTTATTGGGTTAGGTCTAGCTCCAACTGCAATTGATATGGCCATGAATGATTCCGAAGGGGCATATAACGGTACATACATAAGTATTGCGGCTGTAACATTAGCAATCACTATTATCGCATCGATTTTCTTTAAAGGGTTTTGGAATGTAATACCGATTTTATTAGGAATTGTTGGAGGTTATTTGACCGCACTGTTTTCAGGAATTGTTGATACTTCAGCTATTAAGGGAAATTGGAGTGAAATTACTTCTAGTGGATCAGTAAGTGAATTGCTTCAAGCGATTTTCGTGCAACCAGACTTCTTAATTCCATTTGTTCACTATCAACCATTGGATGTTTTAAGCTTCACAATTATAGCGATCATGGTTCCAGTTGCACTGGTGACAATCACAGAGCACATTGGAGATCAGATGGTACTTTCTAAAGTAACTGGACGAAACTTTATTAAAGACCCAGGGTTGAACCGTTCCTTATTCGGAGATGGTTTTGCAACAATAATTGCCTCCTCTTTAGGTGGCCCACCTAATACCACGTATGGAGAAAACATTGGTGTCTTGGCAATTACTAGAGTCTTCAGCGTATTTGTAATAGGTGGAGCAGCAGTATTAGCAATTTTCTTTGGATTTATAGATATCATCGCCCATGTCATTGAATCTATTCCAACTCCAGTTATGGGTGGCGTGTCCGTTCTCCTATTTGGAATTATTGCCTCGAGTGGTTTGAGAATGTTGATTGATAACCAAGTAGATTTAGGTAAGAAACGAAACCTGATCATCGCTTCCGTAATCTTGGTAATAGGTGTAGGAGGAGCGTTTATAGAAATTTCTGATGAAGTTCAAATCGCTGGTATGGCACTAGCGGCAATCATAGGAACCCTATTAAATATCATTTTGCCGGGCCAAGAAGAAGCACATGGAAACGGTAAAATGTTTGAATAAAACGTTTTAAAATTAGGGAGTGAATGAGAATGAATTTGCTATCAATGGATGATTTACGATTAGAAGATATTAATTGGTTACTCTCACATGCTGAACAATCTGAACAGATAGAAACACAAAATCAACTAACAGCTGCCTTGTTATTCTATGAACCCTCAACTCGAACGAAACTAAGTTTTGATATGGCTTGTCATCAGTTAGGCGTTCATCAACTGGATTTTCAAGAGAATATGTCTAGTGTTTCTAAAGGTGAAAGTTTATATGACACAGTGAAAACAATAGAATCCATTGGAGCGGACTTTATCGTTATTCGACATCCAAAGGAAAATTATTATAAAGAATTAGAACAAATATCGATTCCAGTTATCAATGCTGGGGATGGATCTGGTGAACACCCGTCACAATGTTTATTAGATTTATTAACGATCAAGCAAGAGTTCGATAACTTTGAAGGATTAAAAGTAGCGATTGCAGGTGACATAAAACACTCCAGAGTAGCTAAGTCGAATGCAAAAACTTTAGAAAGGCTAGGTGCGGAGGTTAGTTTTGTTAGTCCAATGAATTGGCAAGATCAAACCTTATCATTTCCTTATATCACGATGGATGAAGCTTGTGAGAATGCGGATGTACTTATGTTACTAAGAGTTCAACATGAAAGACATGTACAGCAAAAGGAAACAAATATCGATAGTTATCTAGAACAATTTGGTTTAACAAAAACTAGAGAAAAAATGATGAAGGATACGAGTATTATAATGCACCCAGCCCCTATTAATCGGGGAATAGAAATAGATTCTGATTTAGTGGAAATAAAACGCTCTAGAATATTTAAACAAATGAAAAATGGTGTAAAAATGCGAAAAGCAATTATTAACTATTGTCTACATAAGGAGGAGTTACGCAATGAGAACATTAATTAAACAAGTTCGTATGCTTGGAGAGTCAGAAGTATTCGATGTGTTAATCGAAAGAAATCATGTGACAAAAATGGAACCGAAGATCGAAACTACAGCAGATGAAGTGATCGAAGGAAAAGGACAATATTTATTACCGGGATTTGTTGATTTGCATGTTCACTTAAGAGAGCCAGGTGGGGAAGCAAAAGAAACAATTTATTCTGGAACACGTGCAGCTGCAAGAGGTGGATTCACTACTATTTGCAACATGCCTAATACTCGACCAGTTCCTGATTCTAAAGAGAATTTTCAGCAGTTAATGAACAAAATTAACCAAGATGCTGTTGTTCATGTTTTACCATATGCATCAATTACAGAACGTCAGCTTGGAGAAAATTTAGTACCTTTTCAAGAACTAAAGCAAAATGGAGCGATTGCGTTTACAGATGATGGTGTAGGAGTTCAGCAGGCGAGTGTTATGTACGAAGCAATGTTGAAAGCTTCAGCTATTGACCTGCCAATTGTAGCGCATTGCGAAGATAACTCATTAATCTATCAAGGAGTCATGCATCCAGGAGAAAAAAGCAATCAATTGAATTTACCAGGAATACCGTCTATTTGTGAGTCGGTACAAATAGCTCGTGATGTTCTATTAGCTGAAGCGGCAAATTGCCATTATCATGTTTGTCACGTCAGTACGAAAGAATCTGTTCGCGTTATTAGAGATGCAAAGAAAGCTGGTATTCGAGTTACTGCAGAAGTAACTCCACACCACCTACTATTAATTGATGAAGACATTCCCGCGAATGATGCTAATTATAAAATGAACCCTCCATTAAGAAGTCATGAAGATCGTCTAGCATTAATCGAAGGGTTAATGGATGGAACGATCGATTGTATAGCTACTGATCACGCTCCTCATACATTAGAAGAAAAGCAATCAGGTTTCGAACAATCCCCGTTTGGAATCGTTGGTTTAGAAACAGCCTTCTCTTTACTATATACACATTTTGTAAAAACTAATAAGTGGTCGATTGAGGACTTAACACATTGGCTAACAAGTAAGCCAGCTGAAATCTTTAATATTGATGCGGGTACAATCGAAATCGGAAAGCCAGCAGATTTAGTATTAATTGACACAGAACGGACTGAGTCGATTAATGTTAATTCCTTCTACTCAAAAGGGACCAATACACCATTTCACGGAAAACAAGTGAGTGGAATTCCCACTGCAACATTTGTAAATGGCACTCTCGTTTATAAAAAGGAGGATTTATATGTCTAATCGGTATTTAATCTTAGAAGACGGAACAATTTTCAAGGGGAAGGCATTTGGTGCATCAGTCGCTGATGTACACGGGGAGGTAGTCTTCCAAACAGGGATGACTGGCTACCAAGAAACATTATCTGACCCTTCTTATAAAGGTCAAATCATTGTAATGACCTATCCTTTAATTGGAAACTATGGAATAAACCACGATGATTTTGAGACGGTGAACCCAAAATTACAAGCTCTCATCGTGAAAGAATGTGTGAAATATCCCTCCAATTTCCGAAACGAGCACAGTTTATCAGATTTCTTGAGACAAGAAGGGATTCCAGGTTTGGAAGGCATTGATACGAGACAATTAGTTAAGAAAATTCGGATTTCAGGTACGTTAAAAGGAAAAATGATAGATACAGAAGTTGATCATGATTTAGAAATAAAACATTTAAATGAAATTGAATTGCCAACAAATCAAGTATCCTCCGTCTCAACAATCAAACCGTATGTTGTTCCTGGTCGAAAAGAGAGAATTGTGCTTGTAGATTATGGAATGAAACATGGCATCTTAAGAGAACTGACAGAGAGAGGCTGTCATGTCACGGTAGTTCCACATAACACTACTGCAGAGGAAGTGTTGCAGCATCGACCAGATGGAGTGTTGTTATCAAATGGACCTGGTAATCCAAAAGATGTGCCAGAAGGAGTTCAATTAGTAAAAGACTTAATTGGCAGACTACCAATCTTTGGAATCTGTTTAGGACATCAATTAATTGCGCTTGCGTGTGGAGCTAATACGGAGCCACTTAAATTCGGACATAGAGGTGTCAATCACCCAGTCAGGGACTTATTAACGGATGAAGTCTATATGACCTCCCAAAATCATGGATATACAGTTTCTTTAGAATCTATTAAGAATATCCCGTTAACAATTACACATGTAGCGCTTAATGACCAATCTATTGAAGGGTTGAAACATGTACAACATAAAATATATTCTGTTCAATTTCATCCAGAAAGTTCTCCTGGTCCAACAGATGCGAATCGACTTTTTGAAGAGTTTTTAGGAGAACTGAATGAAAACCAACAAGGAGGAATAAAAGCATGCCGAAACGAACAGACATACATCGGATCTTAGTGATCGGTTCTGGACCAATTATTATTGGACAAGCAGCTGAATTTGACTATGCAGGAACACAAGCTTGCCAAGCTTTAAAAGATGAAGGGTATGAAGTAATACTAGCTAATAGTAACCCAGCAACAATCATGACGGATGATACTGTTGCAGATGTCGTTTATATGGAGCCACTTACTCCAGAATTTCTAGCAAAAATAATTAGAAAAGAACAACCAGATGCACTACTTCCAACGCTCGGTGGACAAACAGGCTTGAATCTAGCAATTGAACTGGATAAAAGAGGGATCTTAGATGCATATAATGTGGAACTTTTAGGTACAGAATTGCCTGCTATAGAAAAAGCAGAAGATAGAGAATTATTTCGATCCTTAATGCATGAAATAAACGAACCTGTGCCTGATAGTGAAATAGTAAGTACGGTGGAAGATGCTTTATTATTTGCTGATCGCATTGGTTACCCAGTCATCGTTCGTCCTGCCTACACATTAGGTGGTACTGGAGGAGGCATGTGTAATACACCAGAGAAACTGAAAGAAATTGTTCACAACGGTATTGCAATTTCTCCAGCAAGTCAGTGTTTGGTCGAGAAGAATATTGCAGGGTTCAAGGAGATTGAATATGAAGTCATGCGAGATCGAAAAGATCAAGCGATTGTCGTATGTAATATGGAGAATTTTGATCCAGTAGGGATACATACTGGTGATTCCATCGTTGTTGCCCCGTCACAAACACTTAGTGATCGAGAATATCAAATGCTACGCGACGTGTCATTAAAAATAATCCGTGCACTAGGAATTGAAGGTGGTTGTAATGTTCAACTAGCATTAGATCCAGATAGCTTTCAATATTATATAATCGAAGTTAACCCACGGGTGAGTAGATCATCTGCATTAGCATCGAAAGCGACTGGGTATCCAATTGCGAAGATGGCAGCAAAAATAGCTGTTGGATTAACGCTTGATGAAATAAGAAATCCTGTCACAGGTACGACATATGCACACTTTGAACCTGCATTGGATTATGTCATATCAAAAATTCCTAGATGGCCATTTGATAAATTCCATGCTGGTAATCGAACATTAGGTACTCAAATGAAAGCTACTGGAGAGGTAATGGCAATTGGTAGAAATTTCGAAGAATCTCTCTTAAAAGCGATTCGGTCTTTAGAAATAGATACTACTGAATTATATATGAGCAAACTTTCACAAGTTGATGAGGAAGAAGTACAGTTCCAAATCAAAAATGCTACGGACGAACGTTTGTTTTATCTTTCAGAAGGATTGCGAAGAGGAATGAGTGTAGAAGAATTATTTCACTTAACAAAAATTGATCGATGGTTCCTAAACAAGTTAAATGACCTCATTAAATTTGAAAATGAAATTCAGTCATCACCTTGGAATCATGAAATATTAATGGAAGCAAAACGAATGGGAATATCAGATGTTACGCTCGCAAGGTTATGGAACGTAGAGGTGAAAAATGTAGAAAGTTTCCGGAATGACCACATGATAAAGCCAGTATATAAAATGGTAGACACATGTGCAGCAGAATTTGAGTCTGCAACACCTTACTATTATAGCAGCTATGAATTTGAAAATGAATCCGTTCCTTCCTCTCGCAAAAAAGTGGTTGTTTTAGGGTCTGGTCCTATTCGGATCGGACAAGGGATAGAATTTGACTATGCTACTGTTCACTCGGTTTTAGCATTAAAAGAACAAGGATATGAAGCGATTATCATCAATAACAACCCTGAAACTGTTTCCACTGACTTTCAGGTTTCTGACAAATTATATTTTGAGCCTCTCACAATCGAAGATGTGATGCATGTCATTGACTTAGAACAACCTGATGGTGTCATTGTACAGTTTGGAGGGCAGACTGCAATATCCTTAGCAGAAGGGTTAGATGAAAGAGGAGTACCGATTTTGGGAACTTCAAAACAGGCGATTGATTGTGCTGAGGACCGGGACAAGTTTGAAGCTATTTTAGAAAAGTTGAATATTGCGAGACCAAAAGCTGAAATCGCTACAAGTGAACAAGATGCGCTAGAAAAAGCCGCAATCGTAGGGTATCCAGTCCTCGTTAGACCATCCTATGTTCTTGGTGGTAGAGCAATGGAGATTGTCTATGAAGAATCAGATCTTCATCGATATATGAAAGAAGCAGTAAAAGTTAATCCGAAGCGCCCTGTGTTAATTGATCGTTATTTAACTGGAATAGAACTTGAGGTTGATGCGATCTGTGATGGGGAAACGGTAGTAATTCCAGGAATGATGGAACATATAGAACGTGCAGGTGTACACTCAGGTGATTCTATCGCTGTTTATCCTCCACAAAGAATTAGTGAGAAGATTAAACAATCTTGTATTGATCTAACGCAAGACTTGGCAAAAGAATTGAATATACGTGGGTTAATTAATATCCAATACGTATATCATGACGACCAGCTCTTCGTATTAGAAGTAAACCCACGTGCAAGTAGAACGGTACCATTTTTAAGTAAAGTAACAGGAGTTACCATGGCTAATATCGCAACAAGAGTCATGCTTGGGGAAAAATTAAACGATTTGGGTTATACAAATGGTTTGTTACCAGAAGCAGAAGTCATTTCCGTTAAAGTACCAGTATTTTCTTTTGAGAAACTAAGAAGTGTAGACATTACCTTAGGACCCGAAATGAAATCCACAGGAGAAGTAATAGGTAGAGATCACCAACTAGAAAAAGCATTATATAAAGGAATAACAGCATCTGGATTAAAAGTACCTACGGAAGGTGCTGTATTGTTAACTGTAGCTGACCCGGATAAAGAAGAAATGAAAGAAATTGCGAGCCGTTTCCATGCTTTAGGCTTTCAACTTTATGCCACGCGAGGTTCAAAAGAAGTTATCGAATCTATTGGATTACCTGTAGCACAAGCTAACAAAATTGGGGACGAAGAAGATGATCTATTACAACTAATCGAGTCAGGTAGTGTCCAGTTCGTTATAAACACTTTATCAAGAGGTAAACAAACGCATACAGATGGATTTAGAATTAGAAGAGAAGCTGTGGAACATGGAATAGCTTGTTTAACCTCATTAGATACAGCGACTGCAATGTTACGTGTAATTGAATCTATGACGTTTACGGCTAACGCGATGCCTAAATCGAATGTAGGTGTTACGATATAATGATTTCAGATTTAAGAGTAATGAGTAATGACGAGATTGCATTTAACACGTACGAAATGAAACTATATGGTCCAGCCGTTGCTCAATATACCATGCCAGGGCAATTCTTACACTTAAGGATTGGGGAAGGTTATGAACATATGTTGAGAAGACCAATATCTATTGCAGATGTTGATCTGATTAGAAATGTAGTTACAATTGTCTATAAGCAATTGGGAGAAGGTACAGCGTGGCTAAGGTCTAGAAAGCCAGAAGATCTGATTAACGTATTAGGCCCCCAAGGTAATGGATTCAATGTCAATCAATACTCGCAAGAACATTTGATTGTCATAGGCGGTGGAGTTGGGGTTCCACCGTTATATTACTTAACTAAACAACTCGCAAAAAATAATAAAGTTACAGCTATACTGGGTTTTCAAGATCAATCATCCGTTTTTTATGAAGAAGCATTTAGTAAATTTTCAGAAGTGTATATTGCAACAAACGATGGGTCATATGGGGAAAAAGGTTTTGTCACAGACATTCTTGAATCGCAACAACTAACGAATCATCCTTATTATGCTTGTGGACCAACTCCTATGTTGAAAGCTATTCAAAACAAATTAGATGGGGTTTCAGGCTATTTATCTTTTGAAGAAAGAATGGGTTGTGGTATTGGGGCTTGTTTCGCTTGTGTATGTGAATCCACAAACCAACAAGGGTACGTGAAGATTTGCCAAGATGGTCCGGTTCTTAAAGCAAGGGAGGTTATTTTATGAATCTGAATGTTGATTTAAATGGATTATTGTTAAAAAATCCAATTATGCCTGCCTCCGGTTGCTTTGGATTCGGAAAAGAATTCAGTCAGTTTTATAATTTAAATGAACTTGGTGCGATCGTAATCAAAGCGGCTACAGGAGAACAAAGATTTGGAAATCCTACCCCGCGTGTAGCAGAGACTTCTGGCGGTATGCTCAATGCGATTGGCTTACAAAACCCAGGAGTAGAAGGAATCATTGAAAAAGAACTTCCGTTTTTACAAGGAATAGATAGTCCAGTAATCGCGAATGTTGCAGGAAGCCTACCAGAAGAATATGTTCACGTAGCAAAGCTTTTGAATGAAGTAGACCGGGTGGATGCGTTGGAACTAAATATTTCATGTCCAAATGTAAAAGAGGGTGGCGTTCAATTTGGTACGGACCCTCGTCAAGCAGCTGATTTAACAAGCTTAGTTAAACAAGCTACGAATAAACCTATATTTGTTAAATTATCGCCAAATGTTTCTGATATCGGTGAAATTGCAGAAGCGGTCGAACAAGCAGGGGCTGATGGTATATCTATGATTAATACATTAACTGGTATGCGTATAGATTTGCATACAAAACAGCCGATTATTTCTAATCGTACGGGCGGACTATCAGGACCCGCAATTAAACCAATTGCAATCCGCATGATAAATGAAGTTAGAAACCGGGTTAACCTACCTATTATAGGAATGGGAGGGGTAGCAAGTAGTGAGGATGTACTTGAAATGCTTTTAGCTGGCGCAGATGCAGTAGCAGTAGGAACGGCAAACTTTCAAAATCCAATGATCTGTAAAGAAATCATTGATGAGCTGCCTCAAACCTTAATGAAATACGGATTCCAATCCATAAAGGAGGTTCGAAACTCACGATGTCTAAATTAGCCTATGTCGCACTAGATTTTCCAAGTTTTGAGAAAACAAAAGCCTTTATTGAAAGTTACAAAATGCATGGTATACCAGTAAAAGTTGGAATGGAGCTCTTTTATGCTGGTGGAACTCAAGTGATTAATTACTTAAAAGAAAATAACCATCCGATCTTTTTAGATTTGAAGTTGCACGATATCCCTACTACTGTTCAACAAGCCATGAAACAACTCGCATCTTTTCATGTAGATATAATTAATGTGCATGCTGCAGGTGGTAAGCACATGATCGCAGGTGCTAAAGAAGGGTTATTACAGGGGGGAGCTAATACAACCAAACTGTATACGGTCACACAATTAACTTCTACAAGTAATTCTATGCTGAGAAATGAGTTATTGATTGAAAGGGAGATGGAACAAGTGGTAGCTCATTATGCAAAATCAAGTGCAGCTGCAGGAGCCGATGGGGTTGTCTGTGCCGTTCAAGAAGTTCCGTTAGTGAAAGAAATAAATGGAATATTTTTTGAAACGATCACTCCTGGAATCAGGTTGCAAAACGATGCTTCTGATGATCAAGAAAGAATTGCCACCCCCTCCTTAGCGAAGACAAAAGGTACTGATTATATAGTCGTAGGAAGAGCTGTAACTAAAGCTAGTAATCCAGCTGAAGCTTATCAACAAATTCTAAAGGAGTGGGAATAGATGACAGAATCAACACTCGCTAACTTGTTACTTAAGATGGAAGCATTACAAATTAAGGACGATTTTCCATTCACATGGGCCTCCGGGATACAATCACCTGTTTACTGTGATAACCGACTAATTATTTCATATCCGGAAGTCAGAAAAATAGTCTTGAAAATGTTTATCCAAAAAATAAAGGAAGAAGAAATAGAAGTAGATGTCATCGCTGGATGTGCAACTGCAGGAATCCCACATGCAGCTTGGCTTGCAGAAGCGTTAGACGTTCCAATGATTTATGTTCGTTCCAAGCCGAAATCACACGGGAAAAAGAATTTGATAGAAGGCTTGCTAAAAGAAGGTCAGAAGGTACTCGTCATCGAGGATTTGATCTCTACAGGTGGTAGTTCTTTGCAAGCAGCGCATGCTGTTGAAGATGAAGGTGGAGAGGCAGTAGGAATACTGGCTATTTTCACTTACGGTTTACGAAAAAGTAAATATAATTTCAAAGAAGCACAAATTCCGTTACATACACTTCTTAGCTTTGATGATATTTTAAAAGAAATGCAGGGATCTAATCATTTATCCAGTGAACAAGTAAAAACGTTAGTTAAGTGGAGAGATGAGTTGTAATTATAATCATTTCAATATAGAAAGAGGCTGGGACAAAAGAAATTGTCCCAGCCTCAATTATTCTATGCTGTTTATTGTGTCGTATCCTTTTTGTGAAGTGCTTCAATTTTATCTCCGTCTGGCGTGACGAATACCGTTTGTTGTTGCTCATAAATAACATAACCAGGCTTTGCTCCGTTTGGCTTCTTCACATGTTTCACTAATGTGTAATCTACTGGCACAGAAGCAGATAATTTTGCTTTGCTATAGTAAGCCCCAATCATAGCTGCTTCTAAAATCGTTTCTTCAGAAGGTTTATTTGACCGAATCAGCACATGAGAACCAGGTATATCTTTTGCGTGAAGCCAATAGTCTTCTTTATTAGCTAATCTTGTGGTGACAAACTCATTTTGTTTATTATTTCTACCAACAATAATTTCTGTACCATCTGTTGACGTATAATAATCAGGAGAGAGCATCTTTTTCTTCTTCTTTTTCGATCCCTTCTGTTTTTGTTTGACATACCCTTCTTCTTCTAACTCTTCGCGAATATCTGCTACATCAACTTCTCTTGCCTGTTCTAATTGTTGTATGATGCGTTCTAAATATTCGATTTCTTTTTTGGCTTTTTCAATTTCTACTTCTACTACTTGTTTAGATTTCTTAAGTTTTTGATATTGTTTGAAATAGCTTTGTGCATTTTCGCTGGGTGTTTTATTCGGATTGAGATCGATGCTTAAGTTATTTTGATTGGGATCATAATAATCCATCACTTCCACTTTGGAATCTCCATGGTTTACTAAATGCATATGGGCTGTTAAAAGCTCACCTTTTTTCTGGTATTCATCAGCTTTTTCGGCTTTTTTAAGTGTCGTTAATTGCTTTTTTATTTTACGTTCATTCTTGTCTCGTTCATTTTTAAGCATGCGCATTAAATCATACGTTTGATTCTTAATGCGATCTCTTTCAGCCTTGCCATAGTAAAAAGTGTCTAACATTTCATTTACGGTGTCAAAATGCTTTGCGTCTTGTGAATTTGAAAATGGAATTACGTGAAAATCTTCTTTATCACCTTTTATAATCGAAGGTTGATAGTCATGGTTTATTAGTTGTGATTGAAACTTTTCGAAAACCTCTTTATATGTCGATTCGGATCCAAGATATGCTTGTTCAGCTAGATTATTCGTCACAATAGGAGAACAACCCATTAATAGATTCAACATTTGCTTGCCCATTTTCCCTTGATTAAAATCCAATTTTTTTATAAAGGTAGAGGGTTCAAGTTCAACCGGATTGAATTTGCCTTGTTCAGGTGGTGCGACATATGTTTGCCCAGGTAAAATTGAGCGGTGTCTATTTTGAGCAGGGCTGATATGTTTTAAGCTGTCTAAAATCACGTTACGTTCTGGGTCGACTAATATTGCATTACTGTGTTTACCCATGATTTCAATAATTAGCTTCTTGTTATTTTCATCGCCAATTTCATCTTTACTTCTAACAGACAAGTGAATGATTCGCTCCATTTCTACTTGTTCTACCTTTTCTACATAACCAGATGCTAAGTATTTACGTAAAACCATACAATACATCGGAGGCTCTTTAGGGTTTGTGAATTTTTGGCTGGTTAAATGGGTCCTTGCATAAGTTGCGTGGTTAGATATCAATAAAGAATGATTTTTTCCTTTATTTCTTACTGTAATAATAATCTCACTGTCTGTTGGTTGATAAATCTTCTGTATTCTACCACCAGTAAGTAGTGTATTAAGTTCTTCTGTTACTGCCCGAGTTACTATTCCATCAAATGGCATGTTCATCACCTCATTCATTGATAGTATAGCATGAAGCATTTAAATGATGATAGGTTGTAAGGCTATGTATTGAAATCAAGTTACTTATAGTGCGACAATAGAAAAAGAATATAAGGATTATCTATTGGTAAGGGTAGTGGTTATATGGTTAATAGCATGACAGGATATGGTCAATCTACAAATACATATAAGGAAACAACAGTCGAAGTTGAAGTTCGGACGGTTAATCATCGTTACCTAGACTATTTATTTAGAATTCCAAGGCAATTATATGCATTTGAAGACGAAATAAAGTCTTGTATTAAAGAGTTCTTTTATCGTGGTCGTATAGAAATAGACATTAAATTAGTTGGGGAAGCAATGCATGGTGAAGAAGTAAAAGTTAATTGGAGTTTGTTAAATCAATATTTGGAGCACGTGGAATCAATTAAAGCGAACACTACTGTCACCGGGGATTTAAATATAAATCAATTAATTACAATGGAAGGAATATGGATAACCGAGACGGAAAAATCCATTGACCCTCATTTAAAAGATCTCATTGTAAAGACTTTGCGTGAAACGCTTCAGCGTGCCTTAAAAATGCGTAAAGATGAAGGGGAATCATTATATACAGATGTTTTAAATCGTTTAAGTTTCATGTATTCTTATGTAAAGAAACTTACCGATCAACAACCTCAATTAAAAAATCTGTATCATGAAAAACTATCTGAAAGAGTCAAGGAGCTTGCAGGTTCTGATGGTGTAGATGAGAATAGACTTGCACAAGAAGTTGCCCATCTTGTTGATAAAGGGGATATTAGTGAAGAAATCATACGTCTTGAGTCTCATCTGAAACAAATGGAGAATCTGCTTGAAACAGAGTCAGCAATAGGTAGACGACTAGACTTTCTTACGCAAGAACTATTAAGAGAGACCAACACAATTGGGTCTAAATCTTTTCATGAACAAATTAGTGAGATTACGGTAGCATTAAAGAGTGAAATAGAGAAAGTAAAAGAACAAGTGCAAAATATAGAATAATATTTGAGTTAATGAAGGTATTTAGACTATAATAGACTTATTGCTATGCAATGGGAAGTTTTTATCATTTGTATAGAATATTAATAATCAATAGTTAGGGGAATAATAAATGAACTTGAAATTAATTAATATCGGGTTTGGTAATGTTGTATCAGCCAATAGAATTATCTCGATTGTGTCACCCGAATCAGCCCCGATTAAACGAATTATTACGGTCGCCCGTGATAAAAATAAGTTAGTAGACGCTACATATGGAAGACGAACAAGAGCTGTCATTGTAACAGATAGCG
Organism: Halalkalibacillus halophilus DSM 18494; assembly: GCF_000423105.1. Classification (GTDB taxonomy): domain Bacteria; phylum Bacillota; class Bacilli; order Bacillales; family Alkalibacillaceae; genus Halalkalibacillus; species Halalkalibacillus halophilus. The sequence goes on from NZ_AUHI01000004.1 coordinate 235,673, forward strand.
ACCACGTTATTTTATCAGCAGTACAGCCAGAAACGGTTGGACAGCGAGTGGTAAATGAAGATATGAACATCGATAACTAGGAGGAACTGTAGTGAAAGGCGAAAAAGGAATTTTATTTATACTCTCAGGTCCTTCCGGGGTCGGCAAAGGAACTGTAAGAAAAACTTTATTCGAACAAGACCCAGAACTGCAATACTCCATTTCAGTAACAACTAGAAATCCTCGAGAAGGGGAAGTTAATGGTGTAGATTACTTCTTTAAATCTAAAGAGGAAGTAAGTACAATGATTGAACAAGATGAATTTATCGAGTATGCTGAATATGTAGGGAATTATTATGGAACACCTAAAGCGTATGTCCAAGAAACTTTAAATCAAGGAAAAGATGTCTTTTTAGAGATTGAAGTTCAAGGGGCTTTACAAGTAAAAGATAACTTCCCAGAGGGTGTATTTATATTTTTATTCCCTCCAAGTTTAGAAGAATTAAAAAACAGAATTATTAATAGAGGAACTGAATCAGAAGATTTAGTTCGAAATCGATTATTAGAAGCTAAAAAAGAAATTGATATGATGGATGCATATGATTATGTAGTGGTTAATGATCAAGTGCAGTTAGCAGTAGATCGTATTCAAGCAATTGTTACGAGTGAACATTGTAAAAGAGAAAGAATTTCCAAACAATATAAAATAGCACTAGGGAGTGATTTGATATGATTCTTGAACCATCAGTAGACAATCTCTTGACAAAAATCGATTCAAAATACGCTATAGTTATTACTGCTGCCAAGCGTGCAAGAGAAATTCATGAAGAAGAAAACTACTTACTTGAGAAATATAAGTCAAGTAAAAACGTAGGTATTGCGTTAGAGGAAATTATTGATGACAAATTAAATGTAGCAGGTCTTGAGAACGTCGAACAATTAGACTAATGAGCATGTGAGAAAAAACAACCTGGTGACGGGTTGTTTTTTTCTACAAGGAAAAAGAATGCTATTATAATGACAAACCCAAAACAAGAGGCGTGAAATGATTAATCGGAGGCGTAATCATGTTGACTAATAAAAAGATATTACTAGGTGTATCCGGTGGAATTGCGGCTTATAAGGCTTGTGCACTAACAAGTAAACTTGTTCAACAAGGGGCAGAAGTGAAAGTAGTGATGACAGAGGGATCTACCGCATTTGTACAACCTTTAACTTTTCAAGCTTTATCAAGAAATCCAGTCTATACAGATGCTTTTGATGAAAAAAATCCTCAAAAGGTAGCACATATCGATTTAGCTGATTGGGCAGACTTAGTTATTCTTGCACCTGCGACAGCCAACTTACTCGGGAAGGTTGCAAATGGTTTAGCAGATGATATGTTGTCAACCACACTTCTTGCAACTACAGCTCCAGTTTATGTTGCACCTGCTATGAATGTTCATATGTATGACCATCCTGCAGTGAAAGAAAACCTGCAAACACTTGAACAGTATGGTTATCGTTTTATTGAGCCTGGGGATGGTTATTTGGCCTGCGGATATGTAGGAAAAGGCAGATTAGAAGAACCCGAGAATATTATACGCGTGATTGAGAAGGATTTTTTTAAACAGCAACCATTAAAAGGTAAGAAAATTTTAATAACTGCGGGGCCAACAATTGAAAGTGTTGATGCAGTCAGATATTTTACTAATCGTTCCTCCGGCAAAATGGGATATGCGCTTGCAGAAGTATCAAAGGAACTTGGTGCAGAAGTTACTTTAATAAGTGGTCCTGTAGAATTAAAACAAGTATCAGGTGTTGAGACAATCTATACTACATCTGCTGAAGAAATGTACCAAGCAGTAATGGACCATTATTCTTTCCAAGATATTATTATCAAAGCGGCGGCTGTTGCAGATTATCGTCCTAAAGAAAGTTTAAAGGATAAGTTGAAAAAGAAAGAGGGGGATCTCTCAATTGAAATGGAGAGAACCCAAGATATTTTGAAAACATTAGGTGAAAGTAAGACATCTCAGTATTTAGTAGGATTCGCAGCAGAGACAAGTGATTTAGTACATTATGGTAAAGAAAAATTAGTTAAGAAAAACTTAGACTTAATTGCAATTAATGATATTAGTGAACCAACAAGCGGATTTAAATCGGATGAAAATGCTGTTCACCTTATAACCAATGACGGGAAAGAAAAAGTTATTCCAACTGCTTCGAAGAAACAAATATCTGAAGAAATTTTACTTTTTATTTCTGAACAACTGAAAGGTGAACGTTTGTGAAAATAGCCAATATCGTTGTAGACGTTGCATCAAGCGCAATTGATTCCATTTTTGACTACGAAATACCAGAAGAGTTATCGACAATTGTGAAACCTGGAGTGCGTGTCATCATTCCATTTGGACCTCGTAAGGTAATGGGTTTTGTTGTGGGGCTCTCAAGCAATAGCGATCACAACAAACTAAAACCTATTGAATCAGTAATGGATGTTACGCCACTTTTAACGAAAGAATTAATCTCCCTTTCAAAGTGGTTACAAGAAGAAACTTTATGTTTTCGAGTTTCAGCACTGCAAGCGATGTTACCTGCTGCCTTTAAAGCTTCTTATGAAAAGGAATTATGGCTTTTAGATGAGATCGATGAATACCCAGAAGCATGGCAACAAGTAGCTCAAGGTAGAGAAGTCTTTCCTTTTGAAGACCTTGAACAAAGTACTATACCTGTAAAAGAAGTTAAACAAATGATTGATCAACAGATGGTAGAGGTAAAGTATGTAGTCAAAGGGAAAGAAAAAGTTAAGACGAATACATATATCGACCTGAATATCACAGAACAAGCTGCTTTAGAAACCATAGAGGATATGGGGAAACGCGCTAAGAAACAGACGCAAATATTGGAATATTTAATAGACCAAGATGCACCTGTAAAGCTAAATACTTTATTAAATAAGATGAATACAACTCGCGCAACCGTTAACTCCCTTTTAAAAAAAGGAATTGTACGTAAGGAAGAGAAAGAAGTATATAGAGACCCATTCCAAAAAAAGTTTGAGAAAACTACTCCATTATCATTAACGAAGCAACAACAAGAAGTTATTCAGCCTATTCATCAGTCCATTGAAGATGAAAAACACCAAATGTTCTTATTGCATGGTGTTACAGGGAGTGGTAAGACTGAAGTATACCTACAGTCTATTCAGCGCGTTTTAAATAAAGAGGAAGAAGCGATCGTATTAGTGCCAGAAATTTCTCTCACACCTCAAATGGTCAATCGATTTAAGTCCAGGTTTGGTGATGACGTTGCAGTATTGCATAGTGGCTTATCTGTGGGAGAAAAATACGATGAATGGAGAAAAATTCATCGGCAAGAAGTAAAAGTGGTGGTTGGTGCACGTTCAGCAGTTTTTGCTCCTTTTAAAAAACTTGGAATTATAATTATTGATGAAGAACATGAAAACACTTATAAACAAGAAGACTATCCAAAATATCATGCTAGAGAAGTTGCAAAATACCGTGGTGAATACCATAATTGCCCAGTTGTACTCGGCAGTGCTACACCCACTTTAGAAACTTACGCTCGCTCTCTTAAAGGGGTTTATCAACTTCTTTCTCTTTCTAACAGAGTGAATAATAGAGCATTACCTGACATGGAAATCGTAGATATGCGTAAAGAGTTAGAGGCTGGAAATCGCTCTATATTCTCTGAAAGCTTAACCGAGCAGATTAATAAACGTTTAGAGCGAAATGAGCAAGTAGTATTGATGCTTAATCGACGAGGATATTCTACATTTGTGATGTGTAGAGAATGTGGAGAAACAATTCAATGTGAAAATTGTGATATATCCATGACCTATCATCAAACAAAAAATTTATTAAAATGTCATTACTGTGCAGCAGAACGCCCTATGCCGAAACAATGCCCATCTTGTCAAAGTGATGCCATTCGCTTCTTCGGAACAGGGACACAGAAAGTAGAAGAAGCTTTAAAAGTACAATTTGAACAAGCAAGAGTCATTCGAATGGATGTTGATACTACAAGTAGGAAAGGGTCCCATGAAAAACTGCTTGATCGATTTGCGAATAAAGAAGCGGATATACTATTAGGTACACAGATGATTGCAAAAGGGTTAGATTTTGAGAATGTTACTCTAGTAGGGGTAATTGCAGCGGACTCTATGCTCCATCTTCCGGATTTTAGAGCATCGGAAAATTCTTTTCAATTATTAACTCAAGTAAGTGGGCGCGCTGGGAGACATGAATTACCAGGGGAAGTAGTTATACAAACGTATACACCAGAACACTATTCTGTCACGCTTGCAAAAGACTATGATTACGAAGCTTTTTTTCATAAAGAAATGCAACTTAGAAAACGGTTTGGATATCCGCCATATTATTTTATGGTGCTTGTGAATATAAATCATGAAAATCACGTGAAAGTGGTTGAGGTTTCTCAACAAATTGCCAATATTTTAGGTGGTAATTTGTCCAAAGAAGCTATTTTATTAGGGCCTTCTCCGTCACCAATGCTACGAATTAAAAATCGCTACAGGTACCAATGTATGATTAAATATAAAGAAAAACGAGAAGTTGATTTAGCACTCCGAGAAGTATTAAAACATTTTCAGAAACAAATCAATCAAAATGAAATTCAAATTACAATTGATTTTGAACCTAATTATTTTATGTAAAGGAAGTAAATATATGAGTAAACGTATCGTTTTTATGGGAACACCAGACTTTAGTGTCCCTATTTTAAAGAATTTAATAGACTCAGACTTTCACGTAGTGGCAGTAGTTACCCAGCCAGATCGACCTAAGGGAAGAAAAAGAAAACTCACACCTTCCCCTGTAAAGTCATGCGCTTTAGATTATGACCTACCAGTGCTTCAGCCTGAAAAAATCAGGGAGGATTATGAAGCAATATTATCTTACGAACCAGACCTTATCATTACAGCTGCCTATGGCCAAATTTTACCTGAGGCAATCTTGACGCATCCACCATATGGTTGTATTAATGTGCACGCTTCCTTACTACCAGAATATAGGGGAGGAGCTCCTATTCATTACGCTATAATAGATGGAAAAGATAAAACAGGTGTATCTATTATGTATATGGTTAAGGCACTCGATGCAGGTGATGTTATTGAACAAGTAACCGTTCCTATAGAAGAGAAGGATCACGTCGGATCCGTACATGATAAATTATCTCAGGCTGGTTCTGATTTATTGTTGAAAGTATTACCTAAACTATTCTCTAAAGAAATTTCGCCAGTTCAACAAAATGAATCTTTCGTTACGTACGCAAAAAATATTACACGTGAACAGGAAATGGTAAACTGGAATGATTCACAACAACATATTTACAACCATGTCAGAGGGCTTCATCCATGGCCAGTTGCATATACGACGTATCAAGACCAAACTTTAAAACTATGGTGGGTGGAAAAGACTTCAGCGACTACCTCGGAAAAAGGGGGAACGATTGTGTCGATTGAAGAAGACGGGATCTTAGTTGCTACGGGAGATCAAAAATTAATAAAATTAATTGAAATCCAACCCTCTGGCAAAAAAAGAATGTTAGCAAAAGATTTCTTAAGAGGTTCCAAGGAGTATTTTCAAATTGGGGAACAGTTAGGGTGAGAGTATGAGTCAAGCGACTGTAAGGGAAATAACATTAAAAATATTAGTTCAAGTTGGAGAACAGGGTGGCTTTAGTCATATTATTCTAAACCAAGCTGTGATTAAAAATGATTTGAAGCAAAATGACAAAGGGCTTCTTACTGAGTTAGTTTATGGAACACTGCAGCACCAATACACTCTTGATTTTTATTTGGAACCATTTATAACAAATAAAAAGCTAGACCGTTGGGTTCGCTGGTTATTAAGGATGTCTGTTTATCAGATGGAGTATTTGGATCGCGTTCCTGATCACGCTGTAATAAACGAAGCTGTCACTATATCTAAACGAAAAGGGCATAAAGGTATTAGTGGTTTCGTAAATGGCGTATTAAGAAGTATGCAACGAAAAGGAGTTCCATCTCTAGATAACATTGATAACCAATTAGAAAAACTATCGATCGCTACTAGTCATCCTTTTTGGTTAGTACGAATGTGGTCGGAGCAATACGGTTTTGACTTGACGGAGGAAATGTGCCATTCGAATATTAGGCACAAAAATGTATCCATCCGAGTAAATATATTAAAGCAGTCAAGAGAAACGATGCAAGAGTTACTTCTTGAAGAAGGTATTGAAACAAAACAGTCTAATTTATCTGATCAAGGGCTCATTGTAACAAAAGGAAATGTGATATACAGCTCCTATTTTCCAAATCATTTCTCGATTCAAGATGAAACATCCATGCTAGTTACAGAAATGATGGGATTAGAAGAAACTGATACGGTATTAGATTCATGCAGTGCCCCCGGTGGTAAAACTACTCATATAGCAGAAAAGATGAACGATAAAGGAACCATACATGCCCATGACTTGCACGCTAAAAAAATCAAACTAGTTTCTGAAAAGGCTGATGAACTAGGGTTATCATCCATCCAAGCAAGTGCACTTGACGCAAGAAAACTTCATGAAACGTATGATAAGGAAACTTTCGACCGGATCTTATTAGACGCGCCTTGTTCTGGCTTAGGAGTATTGAGAAGTAAACCTGATATAAAATACAATAAGCATAAATCGGATTTAGACGGCTTAGCAATTGTACAACAAGATTTATTACAAGCTGTACTTCCATTAATGAAACAACATGGTAAAATAGTTTATAGCACATGTACGGTTAATAAACAAGAAAATGAAGAACAGATTAAGCAGCTTGTAAATGAAGAACAAGTAGAAGTGGACCCATCCTTTTTTGAAGAGTTACCTAGTGTGTGTAAGGAATTAATTGGGATTTCGGAATATGGAATACAAATCTTCCCGCAAGATTTTGATGCAGATGGATTTTTTATTACAAGATTGCAAAAGAAGAAGTAAGATAAATAATAATTACCTAAAGTGAGGTGCAACGTTTCATGCATGCAGTTTTTCGAACGGATCAAGGAAAGGTTCGCAAGGCTAATGAAGATTATGGTGGTGTGTTTCATAATCAATCGAATCAATTATTAGCTGTAGTTGCAGATGGAATGGGAGGACATAACTCAGGGGATGTAGCTAGTAAATTAGCGGTAGAAGGTCTACAGCAAATGTGGGAAAATTCAACTTCTTTTACAGATGTAATCTTAGCTAAGGAATGGCTGGAAAATGCATTTGCAAAAGTTAATGAGACGATTTTAACATACTCTAAAAATAATCAAGAGTGTTCAGGAATGGGCACGACACTACTTGCTATGATTGTTATTGACCGTTTTGTTGTTGTTTCACATATCGGCGACAGTCGGCTGTATTATATTACGGATGAAACGATCGAACAAATTACAGAAGATCATTCCTTTGTTAATGAACTTGTTTTACAAGGACAAATTACCAAGGAAGAAGCAGAAGAGCATCCAAGGAAAAATATATTAACTAGAGCAATTGGTACCGACCAAACTATAAAGGTAGATACTACAACCTTTGTATGGCAAACAGGAGCAGTATGTGTGCTTTGTACAGATGGATTGACGAATAAATTATCAGATTCTGATCTGCTTTCGACGTATCAAAACTTCGAAACGGATGAAGAAAAAGTCCAAAACCTTCTTTACCAGGCAAACCATCGTGGAGGAGAAGATAATATAACGGTCGCTTTAGTTAATTTTGCTTCTGAGGAAAATGAAGGTGACACCTTATGATTTTAGGTACTGTGCTAAATGAACGTTATAAGATCATTCGTTACATAGGTGGCGGAGGAATGGCCAATGTTTACCTTGGGGAAGATTTAATTTTAAATCGAGAGGTTGCCTTGAAAGTTCTGAAACCAGAGTACTCTAATAATGCAGAGTTTATTGAAAGGTTCAGAAGAGAAGCTGAATCAGCAATTAGTTTGTCCAATGACCATATAGTAAATATATTTGACGTTGGAAAAGAAGATGAAACCTATTACATGGTGATGGAATATATTGACGGGATGACACTGAAGGAATATATCCATCATAAAGGATCTGTTTCGACTCAAGAAGCAGTTGCAATAATGCTTCAACTTACGGATGCGATTAACCATGCCCATGATAACGGAATCATTCACCGAGATATCAAACCACAAAATATCTTAATGAACCAAACCGGAGCAGTTAAGATTACCGATTTTGGAATTGCTAGAGCTTTAAGCTCCACTTCATTTACGAAAACGAATGATGTAATGGGGAGTGTTCATTACCTATCGCCTGAACAAGCCCGTGGAGGAGTAGCTACTAAGAAGTCAGATATATACTCCTTAGGTATAGTTTTTTATGAATTGCTTACTGGAAGAATGCCTTTTTCTGGTGAATCTGCTGTTTCGGTTGCTTTAAAGCATATGCAAACAGACACACCTTTTGTCAGAAGTTTTGATGAAAGTATTCCTCAAAGTGTAGAAAACGTGGTTTTAAAATCAACGGTGAAGAACCCTTTACATCGTTATCAGACGATAGATGAGTTAGAAGCGGATTTACAAACGGTTTTACACGCTGATCGCAGTGATGAGGCAAGATACGTACCTCCTGTGGAAGTAGGGGAAGAAACCAAGGCAATCCCTGCAATTAAAGATCAAGCACAATTCACCTCTACGAATAAAGAGGAAACGCTGCTAATGAATAAACATAATAAAGAAGACCGTCCACCTAAGAAGTCTAAGAAGTGGATTGCTTTTGTTACTTCAGGTATTATACTTGCAATCGCTTCGATTGTGATAGCGTTATTTGTATTGCCGGGGTTATTTATGCCTAACGATGTAACAGTTCCTGATATGGAAGGGTATACATATGAAGAAGCTGTGACGGAGCTATCTAACCTAGGCCTTGAAGTGGAAAGGGATTCTGTATTCTCTGACGAAATGGAAGAAGGATATGTTCTAAGATCTAGTCCTAGAGCTAATTCTTCAGTAAAGGAAGGGTCATTAGTTACTCTTGTCACTAGTTTGGGTCAAGAGAAAATTGAATTTCCAGATTATATTGGAAGTGATTTTGAAGAAACACGTCGTTATTTAGAATCAAACGGATATAGAGAAGTTATTTCCTATGGAAGAGAATCTGACCGACCTGAAGGAGAAATCATCGGACAAGTTCAACCGGACCCGGGTGAGGAAATCATTCCTGAAGAAACAAGAGTTATTTTTGATGTTAGTTTAGGACCACCAACGGTTAGTTTATCCTCTTTTGCAGGTTGGTCTTTAGAAGCGGTACAAGAGTATATTAGAGATAATAATCTAACTTTGTCCATAAATGAGGAGAATTCAGATGAAGTACCTGAAGGCAGAATCATTAGACAAAACCCTAGTCCTAATACGGAGTTACAAGAAGGCGAGAATGTAACTATTTATGTGTCGGAAGGCCCCGACCTTCAACCACAAACACGTGAAATCTCTTTAACAGTTGAATACAACGATGACTTAGACGAAGATACCGCAGAGGATGAAGAATCAGATGAAGACTCCGAGGAAGAATCTGAAGAAGAATCCGAAGAAAGCGAACCACAGGGCCAAGAAGTTCAAATCTTTATTGATGATATGGAAAATGACATGAACGAGCCTGCCTTCGAAGATACGATCTTTGAAGATACAACGTATACTTTTGAAGTAACAATTGAACCAGAAGAATCTGCTTCCTATCGCGTATTAAGAGATGGGGAAGTGTACCAACAAGAAACGATTGATTACGATTAATGAAGGGGTTGCATGCATGTTAAAAGGAAAAATCATTCGTGCTCTAAGCGGTTTTTATGATGTACAACTAGATGACCGAATTATTCGCTGTAAAGGAAGGGGTCTTTTCCGCAAGAAGCAAGTTACACCACTTGTAGGAGATATTGTAGAACTAGATTTAGATAGCCCCCAAGCTTCTACAGGGATGATTCAGCATGTTCTAGAGCGAACGAATGAATTAGTTAGACCTCCTGTTGCAAACATAGATCATGCTCTAATTGTACAGTCAATTACAGAGCCTGAATTAAACCCTATTTTACTTGATCGTTTTCTCGTTTTAGCAGAATCGAAAAGAATTGAGCCGGTAATATTGTTTACGAAAAAAGACCTGGCATCTTCTAAAATTTCCGAGCATGCAAACTATTATAAAGATGCATATGAAAAGATTGGATATCAAGTTATTGAAACTTCAACCGAACCTGATTTGTTAGTACAATCACTGGAGTCTATTGTAAAAAACAGAGTTTGTGTAATTGCTGGACAATCAGGGGTAGGAAAATCTACCCTTTTAAACCGGATCGAACCAGACCTAAATATTGAAACGGCGGATATTTCTAAAAGTTTAGGTAGAGGAAAGCATACCACTAGACATGTGGAACTATATCAATTACTAGGTGGCTTTATTGTAGATACCCCTGGTTTTAGTTCGTTAGATTTTGCAGAACTAACTCTCGAGGAGTTAAGAGAAACATTCATCGAATTTGAGAGAATCTCTGAACATTGTAAATTTAGAGGTTGTTTCCATATTAATGAACCAAAATGTGCTGTAAAAGATGCATTAGAAACAGGGGAAATAGAATCTTTTCGGTATAAACATTATCAATTGTTTCACGAAGAAATAAAAAATAGAAAGCCGAGGTATTAATAATGGTTAAAATAGCACCTTCGATCTTATCAGCTGATTTTTCTAAATTAGGTGAAGAAATTAAAGCAGTCGAAAGTAACGTTGATTATATCCATGTAGATGTGATGGATGGTCATTTTGTTCCAAATATAACAATTGGTCCATTAATTGTAGATGCGATACGGCCAGTAACTGACTTGCCGTTAGATGTACATTTAATGATAGAAAACCCTGAGAACTATATACCTGCTTTTGTTAAAGCTGGCGCAGATATAATTACTGTGCACCAAGAAGCTTGTCCACATTTACATCGTGTCATTCAATTGATTAGAAACGAGGGAGCGAAGCCGGGTGTAGTAATTAATCCTGCAACTCCGGTAGAATCCATTGAACCGATATTGCAAGATATAGATCTTGTATTAATTATGACAGTTAACCCTGGATTTGGTGGTCAGTCGTTCATCCATTCCGCTATTTCGAAGATTGAGAAATTGGCAGAAATAAGAGATGAATTTGGATTTGATTTTGAGATTGAAATTGATGGAGGCGTGAATGAATCGACAGCTGCTTTATGTGTCGAGGCAGGAGCTGATGTGCTTGTAGCAGGAAGTGCTATTTTTAATAAGGAAGATCGTATAAAGGCTATTGAACAGATTCGTGAAAGCTCTCAGTCGGAGTAAGAAAATGACTACAATCGGAATTGTTGCCGGAGGACCTAAAGAAGAATTACCGGATTTAAATGCTTATAAGACGGTTACTACTTGGGTTGGAGTGGATGAGGGTTGCTTATATATTTTAGATTCTGACCAATCGCTTGAGGTCGCAATCGGGGACTTTGATTCAGTAACTCAAGCTGAATTTAATCGGATTAAAAGACAAACAGATGTTGTAAAAAAAGTTGCTGTTGAAAAGGATCAGACAGACCTAGAATTAGCTATTTCTTATGTTATAGATTTAGAGCCTTCACTTGTATATATTTTTGGTGCAACTGGCGGAAGGTTGGACCATGCTTGGATGAATATGCAACTTACTCATCAATTCGATCAAAATAGTATAGAATCTTGGATTTGTAACAAGGATAACGAACTTACACTTAAACATCCGGGAACGCACATAATTAAGTTTGACCCACGTTTTTCGTATATATCATTCCTTTCCATGACAGAACTTGTTGCTAATTTTACAGTGAAAGACTTGAAGTATGATTTGTCTTCTAAAGATATCGTTTTTGGGTCATCTTTAACCATCTCAAATGAGTGGACAGGAAAAAATGGTACTTATTCATTTTCTAGTGGCATACTATTAGTTATAAAGAGTCGAGATTGAGCAATAAATTAATTTAGACTCATTTGAATACTGATAGGTTTTTTCTAGGAGGGGGAAGATGAAATTCTATACGATCAAGCTTCCAAAGTTTCTGGGTGGAATGGTTCGTGCTTTTATGGGGATGTTTAGTAAATAGCACAAAATTAAAAAGCTGTCTCGTAAGTTATTTAACTTACGAGACAGCTTTTTATACGTGCATGTGTAACAGAAAACTAATTATACGCGTTCTACTTTACCAGATTTTAGAGCACGTGTAGAAACATAAACACGCTTTGGTTTACCGTCTACCATAATACGCACTTTTTGTACGTTAGATTTCCATTTACGTTTATTAGCGTTCATTGCGTGAGAACGATGGTTACCAGTAGATGTTTTACGTCCAGTAACTTGGCATTTACGAGCCATTAGTAATCCCTCCTGCTTAATCTTAATCTCTTAATTTAGATACTTTTATACTTTATCATATGGTAAATAGCATTTCAATCCTAACAAGTGCATTTCTATCAAGAATTTTATCTTGACAGCCAGAACTTCTACCGATAACCTTTTAAAATGTGAATGGTTGTAGTAAAATATCCATAGTTATAGCTAGTTACGAGGAGGATCATTATGACGATTGAATTTCATAATCAATATGGAAACGTGTCGATAACCAAAGAAGTAGTATCAACTATTGCTGGCGGAGCTGCAATGGAATGCTATGGAATTGTAGGAATGGCTTCTAGAAAACAAATAAAAGATGGCTTATCGGAAATATTAGGTAAGGAGAATTTCACTAAAGGTGTGGTTGTAAGGCAAGAAGACGATGATCTAATGATTGATATGTATATCATCGTAAGCTATGGCACAAAAGTTTCAGAAGTAGCTCATAATGTTCAAAATCAAGTTAAATATGCTCTGAAGAAGATGGTAGGGCTAGATGTGGTGTCCGTTAATATATATATTCACGGGGTACGAGTAACAAATTAATAATGACTTGTAGTTTAGAGGAGGAAGGCAACGTGTCAAAACATGAATTAAATGGTAAGCGGTTTGCTGAGATGGTTTTATTAGGAGCAAATCATTTATCAAGCCAATCAGATATGATTGATAGCTTAAACGTATTTCCGGTTCCTGATGGAGATACAGGGACAAATATGAACCTAACGATGACATCTGGTGCTACGGAAGTTGAGAAATTAACTGAAGACCACATTGGAGAGGTTTCCGGAGCACTAGCAAAAGGGTTATTAATGGGTGCAAGAGGTAATTCAGGAGTCATTCTTTCTCAACTTTTCCGCGGATTTTCTAAGCACGTGAAAGAATACGAAAAAGTGAACACAACAGAGTTTGCAAATGCATTGCAAGCAGGTGTGGAAACGGCTTATAAAGCTGTGATGAAACCAGTTGAAGGGACTATTTTAACCGTAGCAAAAGATGCGGCTAATTTTGGTGTGGAAGCAGCTAAAACAACAGATGAGTTGATTCCTTTCATGGAGAAAGTCCTAAATGAAGCAAAAGAATCGCTAGAAAGAACGCCTGACCTACTCCCAGTTTTAAAAGAAGTTGGAGTGGTTGATAGTGGTGGACAAGGTCTTGTAACTGTTTATGAAGGATTTTTAAGTGCTTTAAAAGGCGAAGAACTCCCTGAAAAGAAAACACCTAATCTAGAGGATTTAGTTAGCACGGAACATCACAAAATGCATCAAGACTTTATGGACACAGAAGACATTGAATTTGGCTACTGCACGGAGTTTATGGTTAAATTTGAAAATGATAAATTAAAGGATAACCCTTTTGATGAAGAAGCTTATCGTCAAGAATTAAGTAACCATGGAGATTCTTTATTAGTAGTATCTGATGAAGATGTGGTTAAGGTACATATACACGCAGAATACCCAGGAGAAGTAATGACGATTGGTCAGAAGTACGGTAGTTTAATTAATATGAAAATCGAAAATATGCGAGAGCAACACACTTCACTTATAGGTGAAAATCGTGAATCAAATCAACCTAATCAAAAAACTGAAGTGAAACAGAAACTTGCAGTTGTAACTGTTGGAATGGGAAGCGGAATTAAGGAGATGTTTGAAAGCCTTGGAGCAGCAATAGTTATTGAAGGTGGACAAACGATGAATCCAAGTACTCAAGATATTGTAGAAGCAATTAATGAAGCACACGCTGAAAACGTACTTGTTTTACCAAACAACAAAAACATTGTGATGGCTGCTGAACAAGCACAAGACCTAGTGGAATGCGAAGTAAAAGTTGTTCCAACGAAAACAGTGCCTCAAGGAATGAGCGCAATGTTAGCACTTAACTTTGACACTGATTTGCATACAAACCACGAGGCAATGACGGCAGCTATGGACGATGTTAAAACTGGTCAAGTGACTTATGCAATTAGAAATACGCAGATTGATGGTCGCGAAATTGAAGAAGGTAATTTCATGGGTATTCTAGATGGGGCGATTAAAGCAGTTAACCCCGATAAAATGAAAGCGATCTATGAGTTATTAGAGAATCTAATCGACGACTCTGAAGATGAGATTATTACTATCCTTCAAGGGGAAGAGTCCTCAGAAGATGAAGTTGAACAAATAGAAGTATTTATTGAAAAGAATTTTGATGAAATAGAAGTAGAAGTTCATCAAGGTAATCAACCAATTTATTCCTTTATTTTCTCTGTTGAATAATAACTGATCGGCCTGATGTTGATCCAGGCCGAATTATTTTTGTTAATACCACCAAAAAAACACGCAAATTCTTGTCTTTGTCTTTATAAATAGTAAAGACAAGGATAAGAATTGCGTGTTTTTTAATTCGTTTACATGATTGCTTTAAAAATAAATTCTAATAGGAACAAGAAAGAGATAAATAATAGCAACGGAGTAACTTCACTCTTTCTATTTGCAAAGATTTTAACAATTGGATAGGCTATAAAGCCAAACGCCATACCATCTGCGATAGAATAGGTGAATGGAATCATAAACATAATTAAAAATGTAGGGAATGCTTCTGTAAGGTCATCTACTTGTATGTGCTTAATGCTTTGCATCATCAAAACACCAACAATAATTAATATTGGACTGATAGCGCTTGCTGGCACTAACGATATATATGGGATGATAAAGAATGTAGCTAAGAATAAAATCCCTATAACCACACTTGTCAGACCTGTTTTGGCTTTTGCTGTGATCACTGCCGCTGTTTCTGCAGCTGGTATTGTCGGCGATGTACCGAAAAACCCACTAAGCAGAGATGACATAGCAGTACTTTTATTAGCTTTGTTGAACTTTTCATGTTGGTCTAGCATTTCTAGCTGTCCATGTAATAACCCCATACTTTCAAAGATTAAAACAATCGCAAGCGGTAAAACTGCTATCCAGAATGTAATTTGCCACATATGATCAAAGGTTGGAAGAACAAACAAGTCACTTACACCATCAACTGTAATGGAAGTTGGTTCTGTATCAAGGACACCGAACACATAAGCGATTCCTGTTCCAATTACCATCGTAATCAAAAAGTTGGCTGGTACATTCTTCATAAATAAAATGATTCCAACTAATAACGATAACAAACTCACAATAACAGCAGGTGATGAAAAGTCACCTAATTCGATAATGGAATACTCTCCACTTACAATGACGTTACCATTTTCAAGTCCAATTAATACTAGAAAAAGGCCTAACCCAATGGTGATTCCATGCTTCAATGCATCGGGAATCGCTTTTTTAAATATTTCACCCAATGGGGTAATAGCTGTGATTAAAAAGATCGATCCTGCTACAATAACGACTCCTAAACCTTGAGAATAGGTGAAGTCATATTGCTGCACAATAGAGTAGGCAAATAAAGCGTTGACTCCCATTCCAGGAATAACGATGATTGGAACTCTTGCCCAGAATCCCATTAACAAACACCCAACTGTGCTTGCAAGGATCGTAGCGATCATTGCATCTTCTCGGTCAATACCTGCATCACTCAAGATGGTGCTATTTACCACAACGATGTATACGGTGGTTAAATAGCCAATGATTCCTGCAATAATTTCGTTTGACCATTTTTGCTTTTTATCTAACATGAAACTCCTTCTTTACAAAATAGCCCTCGCCCTCCCAGGTATGAAACCCATGCAATATTATAGCTATTTCGTTACTTGATATCAAATATGTTTGTTCTTCAAGCGATAGTTGTTGGAATTTTAGTGATTTCACGATAAAATGGAAGTAGAATGATGAAGGTGGTGCTTGTTATGAAATTCAGATCCGTATTTGACATAATAGGGCCGGTAATGATTGGTCCATCAAGTTCTCATACTGCTGGTGCAGCAAGAATTGGTAAAATGGCAAGACAATTATACGGAAGACCTCCACAATGGGCTAAAGTTCATTTGTATGGTTCTTTCGCTAAAACATATCAAGGTCATGGAACAGATGTGGCAATCGTTGGTGGCTTATTAAATTTTGATACGTATGACGAGCGAATAAAAGAAGCTTTTGATTACGCTAAGGAAGCAGGTATGGAAGTAGATTTTATTGAAGAGGAAGGGTCCTCCGATCATCCAAACACAGCAAGAATTAAGCTTGGCGATGAAACGGGCGAGTTTGAATTAGTAGGTATATCTATTGGTGGAGGAAAAGCAGAGATCACCGAGTTGAATGGCTTTGAACTTCGATTAACTGGAGAGTCCCCTGCAATATTAGTTATGCACAACGACCGCTATGGCGCAATTGCAGCTGTAACTAAGGTGTTAGCGCAATATGAAATCAATATCGGTCATATGGAAGTTGCACGTAAAGAAGCAGGTCAAGAAGCCATGATGGTAATTGAAACAGACGGTAGAATACCTGAAGTAGCTATGGAAGAATTAAAGGATTGTGAGCATATATTACAGGTCGTTACGATTTCAGAATAGGTCAATAGAGGGGTGATTTGTATGTTTAAAAATGTTAGTGAATTAATAGAGCTTGCTGAAACAGAAGGAATCCCTATTTCTGAAGTAATGATTCGTCAAGAGGTAAAGGAAACGGATAAACCTCGTGAAGAAATTTTTGCAGAAATGGGAAGAAATTTAGATGTAATGGAAAAAGCAGTAGAAGAAGGACTGGAAGGTGTAGAATCTCGTTCTGGTTTAACTGGTGGAGACGCGGTATTACTTCGTAAATATATGGAGGAACATGAAAGCCTGTCAGGAAACCTAATATTAGATGTTATTAGTAAAGCGGTTGCAACAAATGAAGTAAATGCTGCGATGGGAACAATTTGCGCGACGCCAACTGCTGGAAGTGCAGGTTGTGTTCCTGGCGTATTATTCGGATTGAAACCAAGACTCAATCCAACACGCGATCAGATGATTAGATTCTTATTCACATCAGGTGCTTTTGGTCAAGTTATAGCAAACAATGCCTCTATATCAGGCGCGGCTGGTGGCTGCCAAGCAGAAGTTGGTTCAGCAGCAGGAATGGCGAGTGCTGCTGCAGTAGAACTAGCTGGTGGCACACCGCAACAATCGGCAGAAGCAATGGCAATTACACTTAAAAACATGCTTGGACTTGTTTGTGACCCAGTAGCAGGCTTGGTGGAAGTTCCATGTGTAAAAAGAAATGCGATGGGCTCCTCGCAAGCGATTGTTTCAGCTGATATGTCATTAGCTGGGGTAACGAGCAGAATACCTTGTGATGAAGTAATTGGAGCGATGTTTAAAATCGGTCAAAGCATGTCTCCTGCTCTAAAGGAAACTGGTGAGGGTGGACTTGCAGCAACACCAACAGGTAGAGAACTAGCTAAAAAAGTATTCGGGCCGGCTTTAGGAAGTGAGTGATCGATGTGTTAGAACAATCAGTAAGTGAAATTCCAAGCGTAGGTGAGAAAACGAAAGAACAACTTGAATTATTAAACATTAGGAAAGTGGAGGATTTACTCTTCCACTTTCCTTTTCGTTATGACTTTTTAGAATTGAAATCCTTACAAGAAATTGCACATGACGAAGTCGCATCGATTGAAGGTGAAGTCGCAACAGAACCTCATGTTAGCTATTTTGGTAAGAAGAAAAATAGATTAACGTGTACGATTCAAGTCGGGTTAGTTGCAGTAAAAGCCGTTTTTTTCAATCAAGCATTTTTAAAAGATCAATTAACGATGGGTAAAACAGTGACTTTAACAGGAAAATGGGATATGCACAGGTTACAATTAACGGTGCATAAGTTTCACCGGGAAACATTTGATGAAGCGGAATACATTGAACCAGTTTATTCAACGAAGGGTTCGTTAACTAACCCGATGATCAAAAAAATGATTGCTTATTCTTTAAAAGCAGCATTGCCTGAAGTAAAAGAAATGTTACCCCCGGATTATTTACATAATTACAAACTACCTGGGCGTCAGGAAGCCATTCACACAATGCATCGCCCGGAAAATAAATATGCCTTAAAACATGCAAAAAGGCGGTTTATTTACGAGGAATTACTACTTTTCCAACTAAAAATGCAATGGATTAGACAGGTTGAAAAAGAAAAAACGGAGGGTTCAAAAAAGGTTTTCACAAATGAGTTGGTATCTGGCTTTATCAAATCCTTACCTTTTGATTTAACCCCAAGCCAAAAACGTGTAAATGATGAAATTCTATCAGACCTCTCCAGTGAACAGCGAATGAATCGTCTATTACAAGGAGATGTTGGTTCAGGCAAAACGGTTGTTGCTGCTTTAGGTATTTACGCAACAAAATTATCTGGTCAACAAGGTGCACTAATGGTGCCGACAGAAATATTAGCTGAACAACACGTAGAATCACTAAGCGAAATATTTGGAGTACAGTTAAACATAGAATTACTTACAGGTTCTATAAAAGGGAAAAAGCGACAGGCTATTTTAGAGCGTTTGGTGGCCGGTGAAATTGATTTACTAGTAGGTACTCATGCTTTAATTCAACCTGATACTCACTTTCATCAATTAGGTATTGTGATTGTGGATGAACAGCATCGTTTTGGCGTTGCTCAGAGAAAACAATTACGAGATAAAGGACTAACACCTGATGTTTTATTTATGACAGCAACGCCTATACCGAGGACATTATCCATTACATCATTTGGCGATATGGATGTATCAGTGATTGATGAAATGCCTAAAGGTCGTTTGCCAGTTGAAACATATTGGGTGAAAGAAAACATGCTTGAACGTGTTCATCAATTTATTGTTAAAGAGGCAGAAAAAGGCCATCAATCGTATATTATTTGTCCATTAATTGAGGAATCTGATCAATTAGACATTCAAAATGCAGTAGATGTATATAATGATTTAGGAGAGAGGATGCCAGGTCATATTAAAGTAGGGCTAATGCATGGACGATTAAAGTCCGATGAGAAAGACGATATGATGCGCGCATTTGCAAATAACGAAATTCAAGTATTGGTTTCTACAACTGTTATAGAAGTTGGTGTAAACGTACCAAATGCTTCACTTATGGTTATTTATGATGCAGAAAGGTTTGGATTAGCCCAATTACATCAACTTCGCGGACGAGTTGGAAGAGGACACACTCAAAGCTATTGTATTTTGTTAGCTGATCCAAAATCGGAAAACGGGAAAGAACGCATGCAAGTCATGACAGAAACGAACGATGGGTTTGAATTGTCTGAGCATGACTTAAAAATTAGAGGACCCGGTGATTTCTTTGGAAAAAAACAGAGTGGATTACCGGAGTTTAAGGTTGCCGATTTGGTAGAAGATTATCGTGCTCTTGAAGTTGCGAGAAAAGATGCAGTTGAGATTATGAAAAAAGACTTATTAAACAAAGACAAAAATTATGTTCTGATAAAGGAAATGCTTGAAAATGATCCGTATTTACAAGAACGAATTTTTGATTAATAATTGCATCTTCTACAAACGTATTATATATTACTATTAGGACCTAGTCATAAAACGGATGGTGTAAGCAATGAAACTGAAAAAGTCAGAACGTCAGGAAAATTTAAAAAAGATGATTGAAGAAGAGCCGTTTATAACAGACGAAGAATTATCTAAGCGGTTTAAAGTAAGTATTCAAACCATTCGATTGGACCGCCTAGAGTTAGCTATTCCAGAGCTTCGTGAACGGATTAAATATGTTGCAAAACAACAATGGGATGAAACAGTTAAAGCTTTACCTATTGATGAAGTGATTGGGGATATAGTTGATTTACAACTAGATCTATCAGCAATTTCACTTTTAGAAATCGGTACGGAACATGTTTTCTCACGTAATCAAATAGCAAGAGGACATCACTTATTTGCTCAGGCGAATTCTTTAGCGGTGGCAGTAATAAATGATCAATTGGCTTTAACGGCAAATTCAGAGATTAGTTTCAATAGACCAGTCAAATTAGGTGAACGGGTCATTGCAAAGGCGAAGGTAATAAGTACAGAGGAAAACCATCGAACCGTGGTCACCGTTGAAAGTTCTGTCCAACAAGAAATTGTATTTTCAGGTACTTTTTATATGTATCGTTCTACAGATGAAGAGAGGGGAGATTCCAGCAATGAAAATCGCAATTGATGCAATGGGAGGAGATCATGCTCCAGAAGCCATCGTTAAAGGTGCATTATTGGCTCTCGATCATTATAAAGATTTAGAAATTACCCTATATGGTGATGAAGAGAAAATTAAGCCATTTTTGAATAATAATTCTGCAAAATTAAATATTCACCATACAACCGAAAAAATTGAGAATGAAGACGAACCAGTAAGAGTGGTTCGCAAAAAGAAAAATGCTTCGATGGTGTTAATGGCAGAAGCAGTTAAAACAGAAAAGGCAGATGCTTGTATCTCTGCAGGTAATACAGGGGCATTGATGAGTGCGGGCCTTTTTAAAGTGGGTAGAATTAGTGGTATTGACCGACCTGCTCTAAGTCCGACTTTACCTACTATAGACGGAAAAGGCTTTTTACTTTTAGATGTAGGGGCTAATGTTGATGCTAAACCACAGCACTTACTACAATATGCTATTATGGGTTCGATTTACGTAGAAAATGTACGTGAAATACGTAACCCTCGTGTAGGCCTACTTAATGTGGGAACAGAAAGTCAAAAAGGTTCAGAACTTACAAAACAAGCATTTGAACTAATGGAGCAAGCACCAATCAATTTCATTGGAAATGTAGAAGCAAGAGATTTATTAGACGGTGTAGCTGATGTTGTTGTAACAGATGGATTTAGCGGTAACATCGCATTAAAATCTATTGAAGGTACTGCTTTAACGATGTTCTCTATGCTTAAAAGTGCATTTACAAAAAACACCAAAACAAAGCTAGCAGCTGCTATGGTGAAATCAGACCTTAAAGGGATTAAAGACCAATTGGATTATTCCGAGTATGGTGGAGCGGGGTTATTTGGACTTCGTTCTCCTGTTATTAAAGCTCACGGTTCTTCAAACGCACAAGCAGTCTTTAGTGCAATTAAGCAAACGTATCACTTGGTTGAAAAAGATGTTGTCAAATTAATAGAGGCTGAAGTAGAACAGTTAAATGAAAGGCAGGGTTCATAAATGAGTAAATTAGCATTTTTATTCCCTGGACAAGGGTCTCAAGTAGTTGGAATGGGAAAGTCATTTTACGATAACTATAGCCAGGTCCCTCGTATGTTTGAACAAGCCGATGAAGTTCTTGGTTATTCTTTAAGTGACATTATATTCAATGGACCTGAAGAAGCTTTAACTAAAACGGAGAATGCTCAACCTGCTTTATTCTTAACTAGTGCTGTAATCGTTGATTTATTAAAACAAGATGGAATTAACCCGAGTGTAGTTGCTGGTCATAGCTTAGGAGAATATAGTGCTTTATACGCTGCAGAAGCAATTTCTTTTGAAGATGCCTTAGCAACTGTTCATAAGCGAGGAAAACTTATGGAAGAAGCTGTGCCTACTGGTGAAGGTTCTATGGCAGCGGTGCTTGGGGCTTCAGATGATTTGATTGAAAATACGTTAAAAGAAGTTAATCAAACAGGACATGTCGTGGATGTTGCTAACTACAATTGTCCAGGTCAAATTGTCATATCTGGTTCTGCAACCGGTGTGGAAGTAGCTTCTTCTAAATTAAAGGAAGCAGGAGCGAAACGTGTCTTACCACTAAATGTTAGTGGACCATTCCATTCGCGTTTAATGGAACCTGCAAGCGAGGCATTCAAAGGTGTATTAGACCAATTACAACTAGCAGATGCAAAAGTTCCAGTGTATGCTAATGTCACGGCTAAACCAGTTCAAGATAAACAAGAAATTAGAGAATTATTATTAAGGCAATTGTACTCACCTGTTCAATTTACTCAAACCCTTGAAAATATGAACGCTCAATCTATTGATCAATTTTTAGAAGTTGGAAATGGTAAAGTGCTTTCAGGGTTAGTGAAAAAGGTTAATAGAAGAGCGCAAGTGAACGCTTTGCAAGATGTTGAACAATATCATACATTTTTAGAATCACGTAAGGAGGACTCTTCATGTTAAATGGTAAAACCGCCCTTGTGACAGGAGCTTCTAGAGGAATTGGTAGAGCGATAGCAATGGAGCTTGGTAAACAAGGGGCAAATGTAGTTGTTAACTATTCGGGTAGTAAAGATAAAGCAGATGCAGTAGTAGAAGAAATTAAAGCTATGGGGAATGGAGATAACGCTATTTCCATTCAAGCGAATGTTGCTGACTCGACGGAAGTTAAAGATTTAATAAAAACAACGGTTGATACTTTCGGTTCGGTTGACATTTTAGTTAACAATGCTGGAATTACACGTGATAATTTATTAATGCGTATGAAAGAAGAAGAATTTGATGAAGTTATTGATACCAACTTAAAAGGCGTGTTTAACTGTATCAAGGGTGTTACTCGTCAAATGATGAAACAAAGAAGTGGGAAAATAATTAACTTAGCCTCCGTTGTCGGTGTGACAGGAAACCCTGGACAAGTAAATTATGTAGCCGCAAAAGCTGGTGTCATAGGTATGACTAAGTCTGTTGCAAAAGAATTAGCAGCTAGAAATATTAATGTTAATGCTGTAGCACCGGGTTTTATTTCAACAGATATGACAGAAGGGCTTTCGGAAGAAGCTAAAGACCAAATGTATGATATGATTCCATTGAACCGATTAGGGGAACCAGAAGATGTTGCAAAGGTGGTAAGATTTTTAGCTACTGATGATGCAAATTATGTGACTGGACAAACTATTCATGTGGACGGTGGAATGGTAATGTAATATAATAATGAATGCAATTCTTGAAGGGAGGTGAGCGACATGGCAGACGTATTTGATCGCGTTAAAGAAATTATCGTAGAACGATTAGATGTAGACGAATCAAAAGTAACAGAAGGTGCTTCATTTAAGGATGATTTAGAGGCAGATTCTTTAGATGTCGTTGAACTAGTTATGGAATTAGAAGATGAATTTGATATGGAAATTTCAGATGAAGAAGCTGAAAAAATTAATACAGTTGGTGATGCTGTTTCTTACATAAACAGCACCCAGTAATAGAACATGAGGATGACATTGGTTGTCATCCTTCTTCTATTTGTGATTGTTAAATAAAGAAGGTGCGAAAATATGAATACAGAACAATTAAAAAAGGAACTACAATTTAACTTTGAGCAAGACCATCTTCTAAAACAAGCATTTATGCATACATCATATGTGAATGAGCATCCGCAACAAGATTTAGAAGACAACGAAAGGCTTGAATTTTTAGGAGATGCCGTATTAGAATTGGCTGTTTCTCAACATTTATTTAGAAATTATAAAGAAATGAGTGAAGGGGAATTAACGAAATTCAGAGCCAATATTGTCTGTGAACCATCCTTGGAGCGGTTTGCAAAGAAATTAAATTTCAGGTCCTATATGTTGTTAGGAAAAGGAGAGGCAGCTTCAGGAGGAAGAGATCGTTCTGCATTATTAGCAGACGTCTTTGAAGCATTTATAGGTGCCTTATACTTAGATCAAGGATTTGATGTAGCATTGGAATTTCTTCAACGCCACATATTCCCTGATGTTGAACCGGGTGCTTTTTCGCATGTGATGGATTATAAGAGTCAGCTACAAGAGCTTGTGCAAAAAGATGGGAAGTCAGTCAGTTATGAAATAGTGGACGAAGTGGGGCCTGCACATAATCGTACATTTATTGCCTCTGTTCATTTAGGCAATCAGAAATTAGGTGAAGGCAAAGGAAGATCTAAGAAAGAAGCGGAGCAAGAAGCTGCAAATAAGGCAATTCAAGAGTTAACCTAATAATAATAGAAAAAAAGAGGCTGGAACAAAAGTGTCTGTATGTACTTATAACCCGAACAATGAAATGTGGTGCGACTAACTCGCTCCTGAAATAGACTACGCTTTCCGCGGGGAGCCGTTGAGCCTCCTCATGCTACGCATTCCGGGGTCTCACCTGAGCTCTATATCCCGCAGGAGTCTTCGTCTATTTCATCCGCTTTTCATAAGCTTAGTTCGGATTTACATGCTACCACTTTGATTGTTCCAGCCTTTTTACTACATATACTTATGAAGTTTTGCGGTAACTTTTTAATTCATCGATAATCGCATTCATTTCAGCCACGGACACTTGGTCTTTCGTTTTGACCATATCATAAATGTCTTTAATATCATGATAACTGTCTAAACTGTAGTCTTCAGGCTTCAAAATTGCTGCATTCAGCATTTGTAATTCTTTTGCAAGTTCATCGATGATATATTCTAAATTTTCGTTTGTTGCTTGATCAAGGTTCATTTCAACACTCCTAATTTGATGGATTCTTCTTTGTCCTCATAATTTATGATAAAATAAAAAGGTTGAAATGTTAAGTAACTTTCCACAATTAAAGTAGGTGTGAACATGTTTTTAAAGAAATTAGAGTCAGTTGGGTTTAAATCCTTTGCTGAACGGATAGCTGTAGACTTTGTGCCAGGCGTAACGGCAGTAGTAGGTCCAAATGGTAGTGGGAAGTCAAATATTACTGATGCAATCCGTTGGGTATTAGGAGAACAATCAGCGAAGTCACTACGCGGTTCAAAAATGGAAGATATCATTTTTGCGGGAAGTGATACTAGAAAAGCATTAAACGTAGCTGATGTTACTTTAGTATTGGATAATGAAGATCGAAGACTCCCGATAGAATATGAAGAAGTAGCAATCACAAGACGAGTATATCGTTCAGGTGATAGTGAATACTTAATAAATCAGCAAACATGCAGACTAAAAGATATTACCGAATTGTTTATGGACTCTGGACTTGGAAAAGAAGCATTTTCGATTATTAGTCAAGGAAAAGTAGAGGAAATCCTTAGTTCAAAGTCTGAAGAACGTAGAAGTATATTTGAAGAAGCTGCGGGAGTATTAAAATATAAACAAAGAAAAGTAAATGCCCAAAAGAAATTGACAGATACAGAAGAGAACTTAAATAGAGTGGAAGATATTATTCATGAGATTGAAGGTCAATTAACACCTTTAAAAGAACAAGCTGAGACTGCTAAAAGCTACTTGAAAATGCGAGAAGAATTAAAGCATTATGAAGTGGCCTTATTAGTGACTGAAATTGAAAGCTTGCATTTAGAATGGGATGAATCTTTAAAGGCTTCAAAAGAAGTAGAAGAAGAAATTACTGAACTCGATGCAAATTTAGAAAAAGAAGAACATCAAGTGTATGAACAGCAAAAACAGCTTCAACACATTGATGAAAACTTGAATCGACTACAAGATAATAAACTGCAACTGACGAAAGATATTGAACAAACAGAAGGTAAGAAAAATGTACTTACCGAACGATTGAAACATTATGATGAAAGCAAGGATAAATTATTAAACGCAATACAATCACATCAGGACCAGATTGACCAGTTGGAATTTGACCTAGATGACTATGAATCTAAATTGCAATTTTATATAGGTAACAGAGACGAAACAAAGCAATATATAGAATCACTTGAAAAGAGAGTAGACGCTTCTGGTGATCAACTTGAGACAAAGCTTGAGGAACTTAAAGCAGAATATATAGATTTGCTAAATGAGCAAGCTGCAAAGAAAAATGAAAAACAGTCAACGAATCAACAAATCGAACAAATTAGCCACCGAAAAGAACGATTAGACCTTCGTTTTCAAGGGTTAGTTAAAGACCGCGAAGAATTGGAACAAGCACAAGAGGAAAAACGATCAGAGCTTTCTAAAGACGAAAACCAATTTCACATGATCCAAACCGAAGTAGACAAATTAAAAGTAGATCTAGAAACTAAAAGTAGCACACTAAAGTCAAATCAAGATAAACTTCAAGAAGCATATAGAATTATAGAACAATTGAAACAGAAAAAAGATATGTTAGAAGATATGAAGGATTCCTATAGTGGTTATTATTATGGAGTAAAAGCAGTGCTCCAAGCTAATAAAAAAAATCAAATCGATGGAATAATTGGTGCAGTGGCAGAATCGATCTCCATAGAGGAACAGTATATCTCAGCAATGGAGACGGCTTTAGGAGGTCAATCTCAGCATTTAATTGTTGAAAATGATCAAGCAGCAAGACAAGCGATTAAATGGCTTAAGGATACCAATAACGGCCGTGCAACTTTCCTACCACTTACAAGCGTGAAAGAAAAATTCATTTCTCGAGATGTTTATGAGAAGTTACAATCAGAAGAATCGTTTGTTGGAGTTGCTTCTGATTTAGTTTCAAGTGAAGCTAAGTTACAACCAATTGTTAAATACTTACTAGGTAATGTAATAATTGCCACGTCTTTAAAAGGCGCCAACCATTTGGCTAAGATTAGCAATCACCGCTTTCGAATCGTTACAGTAGATGGTGATGTGGTGAATCCAGGTGGATCTATGAGTGGAGGGGCTAAGAAAAAAACGAACCAAGCCTCTTTATTTACAAGAGAAAAAGAACTAGAAGATGTGAAAGAAAAGCTTTTAAGTTACGAAGAACGAACCATACAATTCAATGAAAATGTTCGACAAGAGCAAATGGATTGTAAAACCATTGAAGATGAAATCTATTCAAAAGAAGAACAATTGCAAGAAGCTAAAAGTATGAAACAAAGACTAGAACAAGAAATGGAAAGAATAGATGTTCAACTGGATCATAAAAATGAGCAGTTAAAAATGTATGACCAAGAAAATAGTCAGTTTGATGAAGATCTAAAAGACTTAGAAACAAAGAATGAGAAACTTGATAAAGTGCTGAAAGAACAACACGATAAAGCAAATGAGTTGCAAAGAAACATATCAGATTTAACTGAAAATCAATCGAAGTATAAAGAAGAACTAGAAGGAAATCGTTCCGAACTTCATAATTATCAAATAAGATTGACCGAACAGGAAAATGAAGTGAGAAATACGAAAGAAAAGCGTAATGAAGTAAGAGACAAGTTAAAAGAAGAAAAGCAGTTGCACCAGCAAGCAAAAGAAGAACATGAGCAATTATTAGAGACACAAGCTAATGCTGAAAAAATGGAAGAACTTACTGACGAACTTCATTTTAATCGAGAAAAATTTACTGAGGTAAACAATGAGATGGAGCAAACACAGCAAAGTAGAGATGAGTTAGTACAAGAAATAGAAGATCTAAAACGAGAAAACAAAGAAAAATTAAAGCAGCAGGAGCAAAAGAAACAAACATTACAAAAATATGAAGTTCAAGCAAACCGTCTAGATGTTGCACTTGAAAATCGATTGCAACAGTTAAGTGATGAATACTTAATCACCTATGAAAAAGCATTGCAAGATTTCGGTAAAACAGAAGATTTAGAGTCAACAAAAAAACAGGTAAATACGCTAAAGACTTTGATAGATCAACTAGGAACAGTTAATATTGGGTCTATTGACGAATATGAAAGAATTCAAGAGAGATACTCCTTTTTAACCGAACAGCAAACGGATCTATTAGAAGCTAAACAAACGTTAAATGATGTGATATCTGAGATGGATGAAGAAATGATTCGGAAATTCACTTCGACATTTTCGCAAATACAAGCAGAATTTGTTACAGTTTTTAAAGCATTATTTGGTGGGGGCAATGCAGAGTTGAAATTGACAAACCCAGATGATCTGTTAGAAACAGGTGTAGACATTATCGCCCAACCTCCAGGTAAAAAGCTCCAGCACTTAGGGTTGCTTTCAGGAGGAGAACGTGCGTTAACTGCAATTGCATTATTATTTGCAATTTTACGCGTTCGTCCTGTGCCGTTTTGTGTACTAGATGAAGTAGAAGCAGCTTTAGACGAAGCAAATGTTATGCGGTTTGCACAGTATTTAAAAGAGTTTTCAAAGAATACCCAATTCATTGTGATAACTCACCGTAAAGGCACGATGGAGTATGCCGATGTCTTGTATGGTGTGACGATGCAAGAGTCAGGGGTTTCTAAGATGGTCTCTGTTAAACTAGAAGAAACAGATGAAATGGTTCACACGTAGTTTGCTTAAATGAAGAAAGGAAGATGAACGTTGAGCTTCTTTAAAAAGTTAAAAGATAAAATAAACACACAAACTGATCAAGCATCTGAGAAATTCAAAGATGGATTGACTAAAACACGTGACTCCTTCACAACGAAAATGAACGATCTAGTGGCACAATATCGTACAGTAGATGAAGAGTTTTTTGAGGAACTGGAAGAAATTTTGATAAGTGCTGATGTTGGTGTGCAGACTGTAATGGATTTGATTGAAGAGCTTGAGATGGAAGTAAAGCGTCAAAATATCAAAGATACAGAAAAAGTGAAAGAAGTAATTTCTGAAAAACTTGTAGACATCTACTATAATGAAGACGAAGAATCGATTGAAGAATTAAACCTAGTTGAAAATGATTTATCAATTATTTTAGTTGTAGGTGTAAATGGTGTTGGTAAAACCACGTCAATTGGTAAGCTTGCGCATCAATTAAAGCAAGACGGCAAGAAAGTTATGCTTGCTGCGGGGGATACATTCCGAGCTGGAGCAATTGATCAATTGAGCGTTTGGGGCGAAAGAGCTGGCGTTGATGTCATTAAGCACTCAGAAGGTAGTGATCCAGCTGCAGTTATATATGATGGTATTAAAGCTGCAAAATCACGAGGTGCTGATGTATTATTATGTGATACAGCCGGAAGACTCCAAAACAAGGTGAACCTCATGAAAGAGCTTTCTAAGGTCAAAAAAGTTATTGAACGCGAAGTACCAGATGCACCACATGAAACGTTACTAGTGCTAGATGCTACTACTGGTCAAAATGCAATGAGTCAGGCGAAAATTTTCAAGGAAGCTACCGATGTTTCCGGAATAGTCTTAACTAAATTAGACGGGACTGCTCGTGGCGGGATTGTACTTGCCATCCGAAATGAGCTTGGTATACCAGTGAAGTATGTAGGTCTTGGTGAACAAGTGAATGATCTTCAACAATTTAATGCACACCAATTTGTGTATGGGTTATTTGGTGATTTAATGGTTGAGCATAACGAAGATGATTCATAATTGATTGTATAGTGAGGAGTGCCTCAAGAATGTTAGAAAAAACAACTCGAGTTAATTATCTGTTCGATTTCTATCAACAGTTATTAACGAATAAGCAACGTAATTATATGGATCTGTATTACCTAGAAGATTATTCCTTAGGTGAAATTTCAGAAACATATGATGTCAGTAGGCAAGCTGTTTATGATAATATTAAACGTACAGAAGCAATGTTAGAAGAATACGAAAAACAATTAGGTTTATATGCACGTTTCCAAGAGCGAAACCAAATGATTAAAAAGATGAAAGCGGCAATTGAAACGAATGATATAGATCAAGTTAAGCAACTTATTGATCAACTGGAAAACCTAGAGTAAGGGGGATGTCCCAATAATGGCATTTGAAGGATTAGCCGATCGGTTACAAGGCACGATAAAAAAAATAACCGGTAAAGGAAAAGTGACAGAAGCAGATGTAAAAGAAATGACCAGAGAGGTACGTCTTGCACTATTAGAAGCAGACGTTAATTTTAAAGTAGTTAAAGACTTAATAAAACGAATTAAAGAAAGAGCTGTTGGCCAAGAAGTAATGGATAGCTTAACTCCCGGGCAACAAGTAATTAAGGTAGTTAAAGAAGAACTAACTGAATTAATGGGCGGAGAACAGAGTAAGATTGAAGTTAATAACAAGCCACCAACTGTTATTATGATGGTTGGTTTACAAGGTGCAGGTAAAACAACAACTACAGGTAAACTTGCGAATCATTTAAGAAAGCAACACAATCGTAAACCTTTGTTAGTTGCAGCAGATGTTTATAGACCTGCAGCGATTGATCAGTTACAAACATTAGGAAAACAATTAGATTTACCAGTATTCTCTAAAGGCACAGAAGCGAATCCTGTTGACATTGCTAATGAAGCAATTAAACAGGCAAAAGAAGACCACCAAGATTATGTAATTATTGACACGGCAGGTAGATTACATGTTGATGAGAACTTGATGGGAGAACTCCAACAGATTAAATCTGATGTGAACCCTAGTGAAATCTTATTAGTAGTAGACTCCATGACGGGTCAAGACGCAGTCAATGTGGCTGAAAGTTTCGATGAACAGTTAGATATCTCTGGCGTTGTACTTACCAAATTAGATGGTGATACACGTGGTGGTGCAGCTTTATCCATTAGAGCTGTAACTGGTAAACCAATTAAATTCGCTGGTATGGGTGAAAAACTAGACCAATTAGAAGCATTCCATCCTGACCGTATGGCTTCAAGGATTTTAGGAATGGGCGATGTATTTAGTCTGATCGAAAAAGCTGAAGCAGAAGTAGATGAAGAAAAAGCCAAAGAAATGCAAAATAAAATGAAGTCGATGTCATTTACATTTGAGGACTTCCTAGAACAAATGGACCAAGTTAAAAATATGGGACCAATTGATGAATTAATGAACATGATGCCCGGCTCTGGAAAAATGAAAGGCATGAAAAACATGCAAGTTGATGATAAGCAGTTATCTCACGTAGAAGCGATTATTCAATCGATGACAAAGAAAGAACGAGTAGAACCAAGTGTGATTAATGCGAGTAGAAAAAAGCGAATTGCACAAGGCTCTGGAACATCTGTAGCGCAGGTGAATCGACTACTAAAACAGTTTGAAGAAATGAAAAAAATGATGAAACAAATGACCAATCAGAAGAAGGGGAAAAAGGGCGGAATGAATTTTCCTTTTATGTAATGTAAAAAACCTTTACACACATAAAACTCTCTGATACAATCTATACTTGTGATAAGCAATTTTGATGGAGGTGTAAGACATGGCAGTAAAAATCCGTTTAAAAAGAATGGGATCTAAGAGAAATCCATTTTATCGTGTAGTAGTAGCAGATTCACGTTCACCTCGTGATGGACGTATTATCGAGCAAATCGGCACATATAATCCAGTATCTGAGAATCCTGAGGTTTCTATTAACGAAGATAAAGCGTTAGACTGGATGACTAAAGGTGCGAAGCCTAGCGACACAGTACGTAACCTTTTCTCAAAAGAAGGCATCATGACGAAATTTCACGAGTCAAAAAATAACTAATAAGGATTTGTGATAGCATGAAAGCCTTAATTGAAACTATTGTTACGCCATTAATTGATTACCCAGCAGATCTTCATGTAGAAGTGGAAGAAACGGATGCTAAAATTCGTTATCATATAACGGTAAATGAAAACGATGTTGGAAAAGTAATCGGTAAAAATGGCCGAATTGCAAAAGCAGTTCGTACAGTTGTACATGCTGCGCATTCGAATACAGATAAAAAGGTTTATGTGGATATTATGTAAGTAAAAGGGGAGAGGGGATACCTTTCCCTTTTTTGTACTTAAATTTATTCTTTGTAAATGCAAAGATAAGGTGAGGTTCTGCCATGAAGCTTTTAAGAAAAACAGCAGTAAAACAAGTGATTACTGAAACGAGTAAAACAGATATTGCTGATACTTTTAAGAAGAAAAAAGACCAAGCAATTAATTCAATTGACCAATTGGCTTTTGAAAAAAGGAAACTAATTAAACAACATGATTTTGACCCTAAGTTAGTAGAATCAAAGTTCGTTAAGCAAGAAGATAAATTTAAAACGCAAGTTAGTTGGTATGAAACACAAATGGAACAATTGGAACTTTTACCAATTGGTAGCGAAATAAAAATTGACGAAGTAGAAGAACTAATCGAGATTTCGATCGGAGATGATTGGTCACTCATGGACCAAGCTAGAGAAATAGTTGTTGAAGATGGAAAAATCATTCGAATAAGTGGGTGAAAAATATGGAGCCGCAATTTTTAAATGTTGGAAAAATCGTTAATACGCATGGTATTAAAGGGGAAGTAAGAGTCATTTCCTCCACAGATTTTGAAGAAAGATTTGAACCAGGTAGTGTTCTTTTTATAACCTCTAAGGAAAACACAGAGCCCGTTAAGGTAATTGTTAGTAGCCATAGAAAACATAAGCAATTTGATTTATTAACTTTTGAAGGCTATGAAGATTTGAATCAGGTCGAAGTTTTTAAGAACAGTATATTACAAGTCGACCAATCGCAGTTACATGAATTAGAAGAACATGCTTACTATTATTATGAAATTATAGGATGCGAGGTTTACCTTGAAAGCGGTCAATATATTGGTGTGATTAAAGAAATACTAGCACCTGGAGCAAACGATGTATGGGTAGTTGATCGTGGACATTCTAAAGAGGTATTAATTCCATATATAGAAGACGTTGTGAAAGAAATTAATATTGATCAAAAAAGAATTTGGATAGAAGAAATGGAAGGGTTGCTTTCCTAATGAAGTTAGATATTTTAACATTGTTCCCTGAAATGTTCCATGGTGTCTTTAATACATCGATTTTAAAAAAAGCCCAAGAACGAGAAGCTTTTCAAGTGAATTATATTGATTTTAGAGAATACACGGAAAATAAGCATAATAAAGTAGATGATTACCCTTACGGAGGTGGTGCAGGTATGGTACTTACACCACAACCTATTTTTGATGCGGTAGAAGATGCGAAATGTACTACAAACTCAACACCTAGAGTTATTTTAATGTGTCCTCAAGGCGAACCGTATACGCAAAAGAAAGCAGAAGAACTTGCTACGGAAGAGCATCTAATCTTTATTTGTGGACATTACGAGGGGTACGATGAACGCATTCGAGAATCGCTTGTTACGGATGAAATTTCAATTGGAGACTATGTCTTAACTGGTGGAGAATTAGGAGCAATGGTGGTTGTGGATAGTGTGGTTAGGTTACTCCCTGAAGTGTTAGGAAATGAATCATCAGCACGTGAAGATTCCTTTTCTACACATTTATTAGAACATCCACACTATACTCGCCCGCAAGAATACAAAGGCCTTAAAGTGCCAGATGTCCTCCGCTCTGGGAACCACCAACATATTGAAGAGTGGCGACGATACCAGTCATTAAAAAGAACCTTTGAAAGAAGGCCTGATTTGTTGGATCCTGAGTATTTAACCGAGAAAGATTTGAAAATGCTAGAGGATATCAAATCTGAATAAGTCCTTGCGTGCAATGTTTCAATATGATATATTAATCTAGTGCTTAAGTACAGACTTAAGTATGATAACGATGTTCCGCTATTCGGTATTTGGAGTAAGAACATTAGTTTGGAAGGAGTGAGCAAGATGCAAAAAATTCTTGAACAAGTCGCACAAGATCAATTAAGAACAGACTTACCTGAGTTCCGTGCTGGTGATACAGTTAAGGTACACGTGAAGGTTGTTGAAGGTAACCGTGAACGTATTCAGGTTTATGAAGGTGTTGTCATTAAGCGACGTGGTGGCGGAATTAGCGAAACGTTTACAGTACGTAAGATTTCTTACGGTGTAGGTGTAGAGCGTACTTTCCCAGTACATTCGCCAAGAGTAGATAAGATTGAAGTTAGTCGTCGCGGTAAAGTACGTCAAGCTAGACTTTATTATCTACGTCATCTACGTGGAAAAGCAGCACGTATTCCTGAAAAACGAAAATAAGATTCAAACAAAAAGCTTGGCATTTATGCCAAGCTTTTTTTATGGCATTTAAATAATGAAGCACAATAGTGACGACATAACTACGAAGCTTTTCATATTAGTGAAATATACAAGAAGGAAAAGAATTAGCTCGTCGTTTTAATAACCGTTCCAAATGGATTATAATAGTAAGATATAGAATATGAGAACATGATGGAGTGAAATAAATGGCAATACAATGGTACCCAGGACATATGGCTAAGGCTAAGAGAGAAGTACAGGAGCAACTGAAAAAAGTTGATGTAGTCATAGAATTAGTAGACGCGCGTGCACCGGAATCTAGCCAAAACCCAATGTTACAAGAAGTAATTGGTGATAAAAGAAGGATTTTCGTATTAATGAAAAGAGATCTCGCTGATGAAAAGAAAACACAGAAATGGATTTCTTTTTTTGAAGGACAAGGTCATCAAGCGATTGCAATTGATGTAAATAAGAAAAATGATATTCAATCATTTATTCAGCTTACTAAACAGTTATCAGTTAAAGTAAATGAAAAGCGAGAAGAAAAAGGGGTTAACCCTCGTTCGATAAGAGCAATGGTAATAGGTATTCCGAATGTGGGTAAATCAACTTTAATTAATCGTTTAGCAAAAAAGAAAACAGCAGAAACTGGAGATAAACCAGGAGTAACAAAGAAACAACAATGGATTAAAGTGACTAACTTTTTTGATTTACTGGATACTCCAGGAATACTTTGGCCAAAATTTGAAGATCAAGAAGTAGGATACAAGCTTGCAGCAATCGGTACTATTAAAGACCAAATCCTTCACCTTGATGATATTGCTATTTATGTTTTAAATTTCTTCAAAAACTCATATCCTTCTCACCTCATTGATCGATATGATTTAAAAATGGAGGAAGAGGATGTCGTTCGGTGGTTTGATCATATCGGAAAAAAACGAGGATGTTTAATTGCTGGCGGCGAAGTAGACTATGAAAAAGTGGCAGATTTAATTATACAAGATTTGCGTAATGGTTATTTAGGGAAAGTTACTTTTGATTAAATAACTATGTAGAAAAATGAAATAAATACGATATAAAGTATAGTGGAGGATTTTTCAGGTGAAAAGAGAAACGATTACTCAAGTAAAAGAAACTCTAAGTCGTAGAGATGTTGATCCAGAATGGTTAAAAGCACTAAGAGAAGACGAACGCTCTGGGGTTCAAAAGTTGTTGAAACAATATGACCAAAGAATGGCAAAACTAGAAGAAGCTAAGCTTAATTATCAACGCATGTTGTCTTATGAAACAAAAGCAGAAGGAAAAGGCTACCGTTTTATTGCCGGTGTAGATGAAGTTGGAAGAGGACCACTTGCAGGCCCAGTTGTCGCAGCAGCTGTTATATTAGGAAATGACATTGAGTTAATTGGTATAAATGACTCTAAGCAATTAAATGAACAAAAACGAGAATCGTATTATTCCCAAATAATGAGCCAGGCAAAATCGGTTGGTGTAGGTATAGTAGATAATAAAAAATTGATCAGGTGAACATTTACCAAGCTAGTAAGTTAGCTATGGAACAAGCTGTTCGTAATCTAAATGTTACTCCTGACTTACTGTTAATTGATGCTATGGAATTAGAAGTTTTTGATACCCCTCAAGCAGCAATTATAAAAGGCGATCAGAAAAGTGTTTCTATCGCTGCTGCGAGTGTGGTAGCGAAAGTAACTAGAGACCGGATGATGAAAGAATTAGATGCTGCCTATCCAAATTACGACTTTAAAAAGAATATGGGGTACGGGACGAAAAACCATTTAAACGGCTTAAAAAGTCATGGAGTTACCCCTTATCATCGTGTATCTTTTAATCCTGTACCACAATTTATGAAACTTTAACGGAGGAACGTTTATGAGCGCAACGGAAATTAATCAAACCTTCCAATCAATTCGAATTAATGATATAGGCAAAGCACCTTTGTCGCTTAGAGATGGACAAGTTGTAACTGGCCGTGTTATGAAGTTCTTTCCGGATCAGAAAGCAGCTGTAAGAGTGGGAGGACAACAATTAGTTGCGCAGTTAACAACCAATTTACAAGCAAATCAAAATTATTTAATGCAAGTAAATCAAACAACACCATACATACAGTTACAAGTGGTTAGTAATGAAGCGATTCAGACGCCTAATGATGCTGCACAAGCATTGCTAAAGGTAACACAACTTCAGGCAAGTAGAGCGGAACAAAATGTTTTGGCGAATCTTATGAAAGAACAATTGCCAGTCAGCAAAGAAAACGTAAGTAATGTACTTCAGTTAGCCCGAGGGAATCCAAATACCCAACAACAATCGATACTAGGAGAAATGTTAGCTAGAAATTTACCATTAAATCAATCGGTGTATGATGCGCTTCATCAAAGACTAGAACGACCACAACAATTTCAACAATCTTTACAACAAATTAGTCAGCAATTAAGTGCTATTCAGCGACCAACTCCTGAACAGATTCAGCTATCACAATACTTAAGTACGTTAACAGCAAGCGGAAATTCGGAGCGACAAGCTATGCATCATTTCAGTTTTCAAGTGCTCCAAGAAATAGGAAAAGGAACACAAACAACTTTCCAGTTATTGCAACGTGCTGGAGTAGTTAATCAAAATGTTTCTTTTCAACAATGGTCAAATGAATGGACCAATTGGGCTAGAAATAATCAGGTACAATTCACCCCTGGAAATAATCAATCATCTCCAAGTAATTTGCCGTTTAATATATCAACAAGTCAACTTCAGACTGGAATTTCTCAGCTACAAGCTCAACAATTAAATGTTAACAATAGACAGTTGAATGTCTTACAGTCATTTGTGAATCAACTTAATCAGACAAGCCAACAATCTGCGAATCCGACAAATCATAAAGCAAATTTCATGCAAAACACTACCCAAACTGCAGCTTTTCAGCAATTGGTGCAAACACTTTCCAGTGGAGATCAACAAACGATGAGTAGAGTAGCTAGCACTATGCAAAATGGCCAGTGGAGTGACGTTACAACTTTATTGAACAGTGACAGTGGTAGGCAATTGCAGCAAGCATTAAGTCAAGTTTTGCAAAATCAAACTGGCGGACAAGATCAACGGGCAATGCAGTTTTGGTCCCAGCTCTTTTCACAAATGAATCCAGGTAGTGCTTCCCAAGTTCAATCGTTAGTCCAGCAAATGCAAGGGTTTATGAATATGAGTCAATTTGATGCCTTAGAATCGAATTTGGTAAGAAATCAGATGCCGGATTATCCCAATATTCAAACGTTATTACAAGCAGTGAGTAGTCAATCGAATTCTTCAACTTTACAAGATGCTATTCAGCAAATGAATCAAATATTTCAAGCAACACACTTATCCACACAAGACAGTGCTCGAGAATGGATGCAGTTCAGTGCACAAATGCCAAAAGAGATGTTCGGATTAAACGAAGACCTGTTTATGGATTTCGAAGGGGAGAAAATGAAAGACGGGACAATAAATCCAAAGCACTGCCGTGTCATGTTTTATTTAGATTTGCCTCAATTACAAGAAACGGTAGTAGATATGCAAGTCAATCGCGGGGAAGTTAGTTTAAGTATCTATCATGAAAATCCAAAATTAGTAGCCCAAATCAGTAACCAATTAGAAGGTACATTGAAAAGTAATTTGGAAGCAAAAGACTACGACTTAGTTTCCTTTGATGTGAAGTCACTTCATGAACAAAAAAATCATTCGGTGAATCCTGCAGCCTTTCAAAATCCTTCTGTTCCAACATCAAAAGGGGTTGATTATCGAGCATGAAAAAGTTTACTCCAAATAGAAAAGAGGCAATTGCATTAAGGTTTGATGAAGCAAGCGAAGATGCCCCTAAAGTTGTCGCAAGAGGACAAGGTTTAATTGCTGATGAAATATTGAACCAAGCAGGCGACCATGAAATACCAATCTATGAAGATGAAACACTAGTAGATTTAATGAGAGAGTTGAATATTAATGAAACAATTCCAGAAGATTTGTATCAAGGGGTAGCAGAAGTGTTTGCGTTTATTTATCAGCTTGATAAAAAATATAAGTAAATTTTGATATTTATCGAGTACTACCTTTTGAAACCGACAATTTTCATGTATAATATACTTCGTGTGGTTTTAACATTTATATGAACTTTTTAATGCAATAACATTTTGATGGGAGGATGGATCATGAACATTCATGAGTATCAAGCGAAAGAAATATTCCGCCAATACAACGTGGCAGTTCCTAATAGCAAAGTTGCTTTTTCAGTAGATGAAGCAGTGGAAGCTGCAAAAGAATTAGGTTCTAACGTTACTGTTGTGAAAGCACAGATTCACGCTGGTGGACGTGGTAATGCAGGTGGCGTTAAAATCGCTAAGAATTTAGACGAAGTTCGTCAGTACGCTGATGAAATCTTAGGTAAAACACTTGTCACACACCAAACTGGCCCAGAAGGTAAAGTTGTTAACCGTCTTTTAATAGAAGAAGGCTGTGACATTCAAAAAGAATACTACGTAGGTCTAGTAATGGACCGTGCCACTTCTCGTGTCGTACTAATGGCATCTGAAGAAGGTGGAACTGAAATTGAAGAAGTTGCTGAGGAAACTCCTGAGAAAATCTTCAAAGAAGTGATCGATCCTGTATCAGGTTTAACCGCTTTCCAAGCTAGAAGAATTGCTTTTAATATTAACATTCCACATGAACTTCTAGGAAATGCAGTTAAATTTATGATGAGTTTATACAATGTATTTATGGAAAAAGATTGTTCAATCGTTGAAATTAATCCGTTAGTTACTACTGGTGACGGTTCTGTACTAGCATTGGATGCGAAATTAAACTTTGACGATAATGCACTATTCCGTCAAAAAGACATCGTAGAATTACGTGATTTAGAAGAAGAAGATGAAAAAGAAATTGAAGCTTCTAAGCATGATCTAAGCTATATTGCCTTAGACGGTAATATTGGTTGTATGGTTAATGGCGCTGGTTTAGCAATGTCTACAATGGACATTATTAAACATCACGGCGGCGAACCCGCTAACTTCCTTGACGTTGGGGGCGGTGCAACTGCTGAAAAAGTTACAGAAGCTTTCAAAATCATTTTGTCCGACGACCATGTAAAAGGTATTCTAGTTAATATCTTCGGAGGAATTATGAAGTGTGATGTAATTGCTGAAGGTGTTGTAGAAGCAACCAAGCAAATGGGTCTTGAAATTCCGCTAGTGGTTCGTTTAGAAGGTACAAATGTAGAGCAAGGTAAGAAGATTTTAGACGAATCCGGTTTAAATATTACTGCTGCTGATTCTATGGCAGACGGCGCAGAAAAAATTGTTTCTCTAGTACAATAAGAAAGGACGGACGAAAATGAGCGTTTTTATTAACAAAGACACAAAAGTACTCGTTCAAGGTATTACTGGTGGAACGGCAAAATTCCACACAGAACAAATGCTTGAATATGGAACAAAAATTGTAGCTGGTGTAACACCTAAAAAAGGCGGAACAGAAATTGCTGGTGTACCTGTTTTCAATACAGTTCAAGATGCTGTAATCGAAACTGGTGCAACTGCATCCGTAATTTATGTACCAGCTCCATTTGCTGCTGATGCAATTATGGAAGCAGTAGATGCAAATCTTGATCTTGCAATTTGTATTACAGAGCATATTCCAGTTGCAGATATGGTTAAAGTTAAGCGTTATATGGAAGGCAAGAAAACACGTTTAGTTGGACCAAACTGCCCTGGTGTTATTACTCCAGACGAATGTAAGATTGGAATTATGCCTGGTTATATCCACAAAAAAGGACATATTGGTGTAGTATCTCGTTCTGGTACCTTAACTTATGAGGCTGTTCATCAGTTGTCTGAAGAAGGATTCGGACAATCAACTGCTGTTGGTATTGGTGGAGACCCAGTAAATGGGACAAACTTCATTGATGCATTAAACGCATTTAACGATGACCCGGAGACGGAAGCAGTTATGATGATTGGTGAAATCGGTGGTACTGCTGAAGAAGAAGCAGCAGAATGGGTTAAAGCTAATATGAAGAAGCCAGTAGTAGGATTCATCGGTGGTGCAACAGCACCTCCAGGAAAACGTATGGGTCACGCTGGTGCAATTATTTCAGGTGGTAAAGGAACTGCAGATGAAAAGATCCGCGTTATGAATGAATGTGGTATTGAAGTTGCAGATACTCCAGCATTAATGGGCGAAACAATGATTAATGTACTAAAAAATAATGATTTGTTCGACAAATGTAAAACACATTAATAAATAACAGTAATAAGCTTAGAGGTCTTCTTAGATCTCTAAGCTTCATTTTATCTAAAACGGGGTGAAGATTCATTTGAATGAGCAAGCTGCATTTAAAATATATATTTTATTACATGTTCATAGAATTACGAGAAGAAAAATACACAAATATCTTCAAACTGACCCACTTTTTGAAAACCTCTTGAACTACTCTCCTAACGATCTTCAATCTTTGTTTCTATTAAAAAGTAATATAGCCTCAACCTTGTATAAATCTCTCCATGACCGAAGAAAGTTAATGAGCTTATATGACAATTTCAATCAAGATTCCATAGTTACATGGTTCCACAAAAACTATCCTCCGCAACTTAAACTAATACCTGATCCCCCTTTAATTTTATACTATCAAGGTGATCTTTCCTTACTTTCAAATCCGTCTATTAGCGTAATTGGTTCTAGAAAGCCATCTGAACATGCATTTAAAAAAATGAACTATATCCTTCAACCTTTAATAGAAGAAAGAGTTACAATTATTAGTGGTTTAGCCTATGGGATTGATATCATGGCACATAAATTAGCACTATCTCATACGAGCCCCACTGTTGCTGTTTTAGGCTCTGGATTGAACCACATCTATCCTAAAAGTCATATACACGATGCCAACACCATCGCCAACAAACATTTATTATTATCAGAATACCCACCTGAAACCCCTCCAAATAGATGGCAATTTCCAGAAAGAAATCGAATTATTAGTGGACTATCAAAAGCGACACTAATCATTGAGGCAACGGAGAAAAGCGGAACAATGATTACTGCCGATCAAGCTCTTGAACAAGGAAAAGATGTATTTGTGATACCAGATTCTATATTTTTAACACAAGCTAAAGGATGCTTAAAGTTATTGAACGACGGCGCCATTCCTATAACAACACCAGAAGATATGGGTAATTGGTGGAGGAGCCTTTTATAATAGTTAGATTCAACTGCTAAGTTAAACGACTCAAAGGTGAATTAATTGAATTAATTTTTACCTTCTGATGAACATAAAATAGGATTATTTTCATAAGCCTGGCAGAAAGGTGTTTGACAAACTGTATCGAAGTATTTAATAATGAATGAGATTCATGCGAATTTTTTATTAGAAATGGTTCAATTGAAATGTAATTAAAAATGTTTACTTGTAATAACTGATAAAAACAATGTTTATAATGTGTAGTATTTAAATGAAATTAAACCTCGTAGGAGGAATGGACGCATGTCAGACTATTTAGTAATTGTGGAATCACCAGCTAAAGCTAAGACGATAGAAAGATATTTAGGTAAGAAATATAAAGTAAAAGCATCTATGGGTCATGTGATCGATCTACCAAAAAGTCAAATGGGTGTAGACGTAGATAATGATTATGAACCACGTTATATAACTATACGCGGAAAAGGTCCGGTTCTAAATGACCTAAAGAAAGCTGCAAAAAAAGCAAAAAAAGTTTATCTCGCAGCCGACCCTGACCGTGAAGGGGAAGCAATTGCATGGCATTTAGCTCATACATTAAATATTGAAGAGGATGCTGCGTGTAGAGTAGTATTTAACGAAATAACGAAAGATGCAGTGAAAGAATCCTTTAAAGAACCTAGAACCATTAATATGAGTTTAGTACAAGCTCAACAAGCTAGAAGAGTGTTAGATCGATTAGTAGGTTATAATATTAGCCCTCTTCTATGGAAGAAAATTAAAAAAGGCTTAAGCGCAGGAAGAGTTCAGTCCGTTGCTGTAAAGTTAGTAATTGACCGAGAAAACGAAATCAGAAACTTTGAACCAGAAGAATACTGGTCTATTACGAGTGAATTCACTCATAAAAAGAAAAAATTTGAAGCTAAATTTTACGGGGTTGATGATAAAAAGCAGGAATTATCTACAGAAGATGATGTGAACAAAATCTTAAATCGAATTTCTGGAGACAAATTCAAAGTAACGAAAGTGAATAAAAGAGAGAGAAAAAGAAACCCATCCTTACCATTTACTACGTCATCTTTACAACAGGAAGCTTTTAGAAAGATTAACTTCCGTGCTAAAAAGACAATGATGATCGCTCAACAATTATATGAAGGTATTGATTTAGGTGGAAAAGATGGGACTACTGGTTTAATCACATATATGCGTACCGATTCAACTCGTGTTTCAGATACTGCAAAGAATGAGGCTGCAGAACTAATTGAAGGTCGCTATGGAAAAAACCATTTAGGAACACAGGCAAAATCAAAACAAGGAGAGCGCTCTCAAGACGCGCACGAAGCAATTCGTCCAACGGGTGTTCACAAAGATCCTAAAACAATAAAACAAAAGCTCTCCAACGATCAATATAAACTATATAAGTTAATATGGGATCGCTTTGTTGCAAGTCAAATGGCTCCTGCTGTTCTTGACGTTGTTACAGCCCACTTAGATAACAATGGTGTAGAATTTAGAGCGAATGGTTCACAAATTAAATTCAAAGGGTTTATGGAACTTTACGTGGAAGGTAACGATGAGAATAAAAAAGAGGAACATAAATTACTTCCTCCAATGGCAGAAGGCGATGAAGTAAAAGCGGAAGGATTAACTCCTAACCAACACTTTACCCAGCCGCCACCACGTTATACGGAAGCCAGGTTAGTTCGTACATTAGAAGAAAAAGGAATCGGGCGTCCTTCTACGTATGCCCCAACTTTAGATACGATACAGCGAAGAGGCTATGTAGCATTAGATAATAAACGTTTTATCCCAACAGAGCTCGGTACGATTGTTCTCGATCTATTAGAAGAATATTTTCCTGAAATTATTGATGTTAAATTCACAGTTGATATGGAGAATAATTTAGATTTAGTAGAAGACGGGGAAAAAGAGTGGAGAAAAGTTATTCATACGTTTTATCAAGATTTTGAGAAAAGACTTGATAAAGCAGAAGCAGAAATAGAAAAGATTGAAGTAAGAGATGAGCCAGCTGGAGAAGATTGTGATAAGTGTGGTAGTGAGATGGTTATCAAGATGGGACGCTACGGCAAGTTCATGGCTTGTTCCAATTTTCCAGATTGCCGCAATACGAAACCGATTCTTAAAGAAATCGGCGTCAAATGCCCTACTTGTAAAGAGGGTAACGTTGTAGAACGTAAAAGTAAAAAACGTCGTGTGTTTTATGGCTGTGATCGATATCCAGAGTGTGAGTTTATCTCATGGGATAAACCAATGGAACGACCGTGTCCAAAATGCTCTTCCTTATTAGTAGAGAAAAAGCAGAAAAAAGGGACACAAGTAAAATGCACGTCATGTGAATACCAAGAAACAACTCAACAATAATTGTGAAGGCGAGTGAATTTACACTCGTCTTTTTAATTTGATACTAGGCAAAAGATTCTACATTTTATTGTTTGAACTGTTAAGGTTTTGTGAATAATGTGATTAGTGAAGTTATTTAAATTGACACACAATTTTAATTGCTATAAAATTATCGAGTGGTAAGGAAAACACCTTGACATATTTATGTCATCACTTATATTATGACGAATTTGTTAAAATTGTTGAATTATTTTGAAAAGTTTGATAAGATTTAATCGTTTGTTAGGAGGCCGTGCTGTTGACTGATATATTGACTATAAATTCATTTAAACAGTTTCTACAAGTGGAACGTAACGCTTCCAAACACACGATTTATCATTACACGAATGACATCGAAGAATTTTCTCAATTCTTAACCAATGAAGGTATAGATAGCTTTAAAGATGTTAATTATGCAGTGATGCGCGTATATTTAACAACATTATATGATAAAGGACTGTCTAGAGTTTCAGTTTCTAGAAAGTTATCTAGCTTAAGAGGTTTTTTTAATTATCTTGAAAAGGAAAAGGAAGTTAATTCAAACCCAATCGCTCAAGTGTCAATGCCGAAAAAAGATCGTAAAATTCCACAATTCTTTTACGAAGAAGAAATGACGAAGCTATTTGAAGCTGCGAGTTTATCTACTTCGTTGGGACAAAGAAATAGAGCGATACTTGAACTACTTTATGCTACAGGTATAAGAGTTTCTGAACTAGTGGAATTAAAGGTTCAAGATATTGATGATAGTTTGGGGACGATTTTAGTTACCGGAAAAGGTAATAAACAAAGATTTGTTCCATTTGGTTCTTTTGCAGGCGAAGCCATCAACTTGTACAGACAAGAAGGTAGAGAAGATCTATTAAGTAAAACCCCGGAAAATCATGACCACTTATTTTTAAATAATCGTGGAAGTCCTATAACGGATCGGGGGATTCGCTATGTCTTAAATGATATGGTAAAACGGGCTGCCATAACTACATCTATTCATCCACACAAATTAAGGCATACATTTGCTACACATTTACTAAATGCAGGTGCTGATTTACGCTCTGTTCAAGAATTACTGGGACATGAAAATTTATCAGCCACGCAAATATATACCCACGTCTCCAAAGATTATCTACA
The DNA here is from genome assembly GCF_000423105.1 of Halalkalibacillus halophilus DSM 18494. GTDB lineage: Bacteria > Bacillota > Bacilli > Bacillales > Alkalibacillaceae > Halalkalibacillus > Halalkalibacillus halophilus. The sequence continues at coordinate 280,291 of NZ_AUHI01000004.1, forward strand.
AAATATATATAAAAATGCTCACCCAAGAGCTTAATAGAGAAAGAGTGATATAATTGACTCAATCGTTTCACGCAACAACAATTTTTGCAGTTAGGCACAATGGAGAGGCTGCTATGAGTGGAGATGGCCAAGTTACGCTTGGTAATGCAGTTGTTATGAAGCATAAAGCAAAAAAAGTGAGAAGGCTTTTTAATGGTAATGTACTAGCAGGTTTTGCTGGGTCTGTTGCTGATGCTTTTACTCTATTTGAAAAATTCGAAGCAAATTTAGAAAAATATAATGGTAATTTAAGCAGGTCTGCTGTAGAACTAGCTAAAGAGTGGCGCAGTGATAAAGTACTCAGGCAACTAGAAGCGATGTTAATAGTAGTGGATCATGAGCAAATGCTTTTAATTTCAGGTACAGGGGAAGTAATTGAACCAGATGATGATATACTTGCAATTGGATCTGGAGGTCATTACGCACTTAGTGCCGGACGCGCTTTAAAAAGGTATAGTAGCGAACAATCGGCTGAAATGATTGCTAAAGCTGCTCTTGAAGTTGCTAGTGAAATTTGTGTATACACGAATGATCAAATTGTATTAGAAACTTTAGAGTAATAAAGGAGATAGCTGTTAATGAGTATGAAAGCAACACCAAAACAAATTGTTGATCAACTTAATTCTTATGTGATTGGGCAAACAGAAGCTAAAAGAGCCCTTTCAATCGCATTAAGAAATAGATATAGAAGGATGCAAATTCCTGAGACAATTAGAGATGAGATTGTTCCAAAGAATATTTTAATGATCGGACCAACAGGTGTGGGTAAAACAGAATTAGCTAGAAGGTTAGCTAAACTTGTCGGAGCCCCATTTTCAAAAGTAGAAGCTACTAAATTCACTGAAGTAGGGTATGTAGGTAGAGATGTAGAATCCATGGTGAGGGATTTAGTGGAAACTAGTGTAAGAATGGTTCGCGAGGAAAAAGTTGAACTTGTTCAAGAGGAGGCAAGAAAACAAGCAAATAATCGCTTAGTTGATTTATTAGTTCCTGGAAAAAAATCGAAATCAAATCAGCAGATAAAAAATCCTCTAGAAATGTTGTTTAATCAGCAGCAAAACACAACAGAGCAATCAGATGAAAAAGAAGAAGAAACGCAGCATCAAAATAAAAAAGCTGAAATGAAGCGAAAGCTTGAATTAGGTGAGTTAGAAGAACAGAAAGTATCTATTGAAGTGGAGGAACAATCTTCTTCTATGTTCGATATGCTTCAAGGTTCAGGTATGGAACAAATGGGAATGAATATGCAAGACGCATTTAATCAATTTATGCCAAAGAACAAGAAGAAAAGACGATTGCCTGTTAAAGAGGCAAGGGAAGTATTAACCCAAATAGAGGCAGAGAAATTGATAGATAAAGATGAAGTCCATCAGCAAGCTGTTGAAAGAGCTGAACAGTCAGGCATTATTTTCGTAGATGAAATTGATAAAGTTTGTGGAAAAGATCAACAACAAGCTAATGTTTCTAGAGAAGGTGTCCAAAGAGACATTCTACCAATTGTCGAAGGTTCTACAGTTGTCACTAAATATGGTTCTGTAAAAACAGATTATATGTTGTTCATTGCTGCAGGTGCCTTTCACACGGCAAAGCCTTCTGATTTAATTCCAGAGTTGCAAGGTAGATTCCCAATTAGAGTTGAGCTCAACAAACTAGAAATCAAAGACTTTATTAATATTCTTAAAGAACCTTCAAATGCTATCTTAAAACAGTATACAGCATTATTAGAAACAGAAGGTATAAAGCTAACATTTACAACGGAGGCAATCGAAAGAATTGCTGAGATTGCTTACAACGTCAATCAAGATACTGATAATATTGGTGCAAGAAGGCTTCATACCATCATGGAAAAACTATTAGAAGAGCTTTCGTTTGAAGCTCCTGACATTACGATGGAATCCATTGAAATTACTAAAACTTATGTAGATGATAAATTAGCTTCTATTGCACAAAACAAAGATTTATCAGAATATATTTTATAAAAAATTAGGAGGATGAATAATGAGTTTATTAGACAAAACAAGAGAAATTAATGCAATGCTTCAAAAAACACAAGGAAAGGCAGTTAACTTTAATGACATGTCCGCAACTTTGAGAGATGTAATTGGTGCAAACATCTTTGTGTTAAGTCGTAAAGGTAAGGTATTAGGATTCGCTATTAAACAAGAAATCGAAAATGACCGAATGAAAACAATGTTAGAAGATAGACGTTTTCCAGATGAATATACCAATAACTTGTTTAAAATTACTGAAACGTCAGCCAATCATGATATTAACAGTGATTATACTGCTTTCCCGGTAGAGAATAAAGATCTATTTAAAGACGGTTTAACTACTTTAACACCAATTATAGGTGGAGGGGAAAGATTAGGAACGTTAATATTAAGTCGCATAGAAGAGTCTTTTGATGAAGATGATCTATTGTTAGCTGAATACGGATCAACTGTTGTTGGTATGGAGATATTACACCAAAAAACAGAGCAGATTGAGGAAGAAGCAAGAAGTAAAGCTGTTGTACAAATGGCAATTAACTCGTTATCTTATAGCGAATTAGAAGCAATTGAACACATTTTTAATGAACTAGACGGAAAAGAAGGTCTTTTAGTCGCTAGTAAAGTCGCAGATCGAGTTGGAATTACACGTTCTGTTATTGTAAATGCTTTACGTAAACTTGAAAGCGCCGGAGTAATCGAATCTCGTTCTTTAGGAATGAAAGGTACGTACATTAAAGTGCTAAATGATAAATTCTTATTGGAGTTAGAGAAACTAAACATTAAGTAATATCAATTACGGATTGTTAATAAAAAATGAACTAGCAAATGCTAGTTCATTTTTATTTTTGCAACAAACTCTATTTCAGTTATTTCCATAAATTTATTGTAATTTTAATCTATATTTTCAATAATTAAGTCTTAAATTTCCTTCCTATTGCAATTTTATTATAAAAAAATAGGTCATTCTATTTAATTCGACAATTTTTCTGAAAAGTTTAGTAGTAAACATGTCATTCAATAAAGAATTATGTAATAATATAATAAAATCCTTGTAACTTTTCAGTAATATAACCTGTATCAAAAGAACTAACATTTGTGGAGGTGAAGTAATGAAGCTATTTGATGATACAATTCAGAACCTACAAAGAGGTATGGATTACGCATCAACAAAAAATCAAACTATTGGTCAAAACATTGCCAATGTAGATACTCCTGGTTATAAAGCAAAGTCAGTTTCTTTTAATGACTTCTTTAATGAAGCTCAAGCAAATATAGAAGCAACAAGGACTAATCCTAAACATATTCCTTTTTCCGATCACCAAAGTTCAAAAGCGATTAGTTCATTAAGAGATATTACATATAACAACAACGGTAACAGTGTAGATTTGGATAAACAGATGAATGAGTTAGCAAAAAACCAGCTTTATTATGAAGCATTAACAGAACGAGTAAATGGCAAATTTAATTCGATACAAACTGCTTTAGGTGGAGGTAGATAATATGACGATTTTTCACGGAATGAATACAAATGGTAGTGCACTCACAGCAAATCGTTTTAAAATGGATGTCGTTTCTTCAAACATAGCAAATGCTGACACTACAAGAGCTCAGATGAATGAAGATGGTGAATGGGAACCATATAGAAGGAAGTTAGTATCCCAAGAGTCAAAGGATGCTCCATTTAATTCCTTTTTAAACAAAGCAATGAATCGCTCGCATGCGCCAGGTGAAGGTGTAAGAGTACGAGAGGTTGTGGAAGATCAAACACCTTTTGAAGAAGTTTACAATCCCACTCATCCGGATGCGAATGATGATGGTTATGTTCAAATGCCAAATGTTGATCCATTACAAGAGATGATTGAAATGATGTCAACTACTCGTGCGTATGAAGCAAATGTTACTGCGTTGAATGCTTCAAAAGGCATGTTGATGAAGTCACTTGAAATTGGCCGATAGGAGGGGAATAAATGAATACGATTAATCCAAACTTTTTTCAAACAGGAGTACATAATCAGGTTCAACCTAGTCAAGATGTAACTGCAAGTGAGGCTCAATCTAGTTTCGCTAACGAATTGAAGAATGCTATTAATGAAGTGAATCAAACACAGGCTGATTCTTCGATGAAAACAGAGGAATTAATTCGCGGGGAAGCAACAGATCTGCACGATGTAATGATCACTTCTCAAAAAGCTAGTGTGACACTTCAAACTGCTTCTGAGATTCAGAATAAAGCAATTGAGGCATACAGAGAAGTTATGCGTATGCAAATCTAGTATTTTCTATTATATGGATTATTTAAGTTAGAGGTCGGGGGACTACAATGAATGAAACAATGCAGCAATATCGAAATCGAATAACAGAATTTTGGACTAGCCGCACAAACCCCCAAAAATCAATGTTAGCAGGAGGAACCCTAGGTGTTATCACATTAATAATTGTAATTACATCAATTGCATTATCACCAAATATGGTTCCTTTATATAGTAATCTCTCTCATGAAGAAGCAGGTCAACTTCGTGAAGAGTTACAAGCACAAGGGGTTTCCTACGAAATTGAAGATGGGGGAACTACGATTCTAGTTCCAGAGGCAAGGTCGGATGATTTATTAGTTGATTTTGCAGCTCAAGGTATTCCAAACAGTGGAAACATTGACTACACATTTTTCAGTGAGAATGTTTCATGGGGTATGACGGATGAAGAAAGGCAGATTATTGAGCTAAGTGCACTTCAAACTGAATTGTCTACTTTAATCCAGAATATTGAAGGGATTGCCGATGCCGATGTTTTAATCAATAGAGCTAGTGAAACGGTGTTCGTCGGTGATGAGGTAGAAGAATCCTCAGCTTCAATAGTGTTAAATACAGATTATGGTTATAACTTTGATCAAGGTCAAATCCAAAGTTTGTATCACCTAGTTTCTAAAGCAGTACCTAATTTACCAAACGAAAACATAGTGATTATGAATCAACATTTTCAGTATTATGATATGGAAAACTCAGGTGGAAGTTCTAGTAATACATATGCGCAACATCAGGAAATTAGAAAAGACGTCGAAAGAGATATTCAAAGAAGAGTTCAGCAAATGTTAGGTACGATGATGGGTCAAAATAAAGTGGTTGTATCGGTAACAACTGACATTGATTTTGCCCAAGAAAATAGAATTGAAGAGTTAGTTGAACCAGTAGATATGGATACGATGGAAGGTTTACCAGTAAGTGTTGATCGAATAACGGAAACTTACACTGGAACTGATGGCGGTAATTTGGTTGATGGTGAGGCTGATATTGCAGACCTTCCGGGAGAGTTGGACGGAGAAGAAGTATCTGATTATGAAATGGTTCGAGAAACGATTAATAATGAATTTAACCGGATACGTAGAGATATTGTAGAAAGCCCTTATGAAGTTAGAGATGTAGGAATTCAAGTAGCTGTTGATAACACTGTAGAAGAAAATGGAGAAGTTATTGCTTTAACGGATGCAGAACAACTTGCCGTCGAAGAAGACATTGATTCTATTTTGACTTCTATTATTCAAACGTCTGTTACTGGGGAAACAGAGCCAGCTGAACAGGCTGAAAATGTTTCTATTGTTTTCCAAGAGTTTTCAGGTGCACCTGAATTCGATTCCCCATCAGGTGGAATCTCTACATGGGTATATGTTGTGTTAGCTTTACTCGTACTCGCTATTGTCCTAATCGTTTTCTTTGTACTTAGAAAAAGAAATGAAGAAAGTTTAGATGAACCAGTGAGACAAGTAGAAACGTATGAAGAAGATTACAGTATGGAAGAAGTACAATCAGAATCTGTTGTGAGACGTAAACAGCTTGAACAAATGGCTAAAGATAAGCCAGAAGAGTTCGCAAAGTTATTACGTACATGGATTTCTGAAGAGTAAGGGAGGTTTAGGAAATGCCTGCACAAAAAAGAGACACATTAAATGGGAAACAGAAAGCTGCGGCCCTCCTAATCTCATTAGGACCAGATGTGTCAGCTGAAGTTTATAAACATCTTACAGAAGAAGAAATAGAAAATCTCACATTAGAAATATCAAGTGTGAAAAAAGTTGATTCCGTACAAAAAGAAGACATCATGGATGAATTTCATCAAATTGCGTTAGCGCAAGACTATATTTCCCAAGGAGGTATTAACTACGCAAAGACAGTCTTGGAAAAGGCTTTAGGTGAAGGACAGGCAAGTAAAATCATCGACCGGTTAACTACCTCCTTGCAAGTTAGACCTTTTGATTTTGCAAGGAAAGCAGATGCGGGTCAAATATATAACTTTATACAAAATGAGCATCCACAAACTATTGCGCTTGTACTTTCTTATTTAGAATCAGAACAGGCATCACAAATTTTGTCCGAACTACCAGAGGATACACAGTCTGATATTGCTAGAAGAATTGCAGTTATGGATTCAGCTTCCCCAGACGTTGTCAATGAAGTTGAGCATTTACTAGAGAAAAAGTTATCTGCAACAGTAACACAAGACTATAACGAAACAGGTGGCATTGAATCTATTGTTGCTATATTGAATAGTGTAGATCGTTCAACTGAACGCACCATTTTAGACGATTTAGAAATTCAAGACCCTGAATTGGCAGAAGACATTAAGAAGCGTATGTTTGTATTTGAAGATATCGTGACCCTTGATAACCGTGCTATTCAAAGAATTATACGTGATACAGAAAACGAAGACCTCATGCTTTCTATCAAGGTAGCAAGTGATGAAGTGAAAGAAGTTTTATATAATAACATGTCCCAGCGCATGGCTGAAACGATTCAAGATGAGATTGAGTTTATGGGACCAGTAAGACTTAAAGATGTGGAGGAAGCTCAATCAAGAATTGTTGGTACAATACGTCGCTTAGAAGAAATGGGCGAAATTGTAATTGCACGTGGTGGAGGTGACGACATCATTGTCTAATTTATTTCATTCAAGAAATAAAATTTCTGGGAACAAATTTATTCAAGTGAGGACTTTAGAAAGTAGTGATGCTGAAAAAGAGCAAGCTGCCACTTCAAGTACAGATAAGGATAAACACGACCAAGCTTCAGAGAAACTTGCTCATTTAAATGATGAAATTAAACAAGCACAAACGAAAGCCACAGATATTATAAAAGAAGCACAACAAGAAAAGCATAAGTTACTCTCAGAAGCTGAAGAAGAAATTAAAGAGAAGAAACAAGTAGCCATTGAGCAAGGCTTTCATGAAGGCTTTAAAAAGGGAGAAAAAGCTGGAGAAGCATCTTATGATCAGGTTATTGATCAAATGAATCAACTTGTAAGAAAAACAGAGATTAGTTTTAAAGAAAAGATCGTTGAAGCAGAAGAAGAAATTTTACAAATAGCGATAAAGTCAGCTGAAAAAATTATACATTCAAACTTAACTAACGATAAGGAACTCTTTGTTAATGTTATCAAAGAAGCAGTTGAAGAAGTGAGTGATCAGCCTGAAATTAGCATTTATGTTCACCCACATACATATGAAATGGTTTCCAAACACAAACAGACTTTAAATGAAATAGTGAGTGAACATGCTACAGTTTCTGTTTATACAAAAAAAGACTTAAAAGAATATGATTGCTTTATTGATTCAACGTTTGGGCGCATCGACACTGGAATCGATACGAGAATTGAACAACTTAAAGATCATCTTTTTCAACTAATAAAGGGGTAGTTTCCATGGAACAAACCGAAGTGCTAGAGTGGCTTGAACAAGCTGATTTAATAAAGCAATACGGTAAAGTTTATAGAAACGTAGGGCTATTAATTGAATCAAACGGACCGGAAGTAACTTTAGGAGATGTCTGTTACATTTATCCTCAAGCGAAGAGAAATACAGTCATTCAGGCAGAAGTCGTAGGTTTTCAAAATGAACATGTATTATTAATGCCCTACGAACAAACAACCCAAATCGGCCCTGGAAGCTTAGTAGAGTCAACGAACAAACCCTTATCAGTACAGATTAGTGAATCGTTAATCGGTTCTGTCTTAAATGGTCTTGGTCGGCCACTGGATGAAAGCGAGTTGCCTTCTGGGTTGGCTAGTTACGCTACGATGAGAAAGCCACCTAACCCGATGGAACGTGAGCCAATTCACGAACAATTGTCGACTGGAGTCAAGGCGATTGACACCTGTTTAACAGTTGGAAAGGGTCAACGTGTGGGGATTTTCGCTGGAAGTGGTGTAGGAAAAAGTACTTTGTTAGGCATGTTAGCTAAAAACAGTGATGCAGATCTTAATGTAGTTGCCCTGCTTGGAGAACGTGGCCGTGAAGTAAGAGAATTTATTGAACATGAACTTGGTGAAGAAGGGTTAAAAAGGTCAATCGTAATTGTTGCAACTTCTGACCAACCTGCTTTACAGCGAATTAAAGGGGCCTACACGGCTACAGCCATTTGTGAATATTTTAGAGACTTAGGATATCATGTAAATCTTATGATGGACTCTTTAACAAGAATAGCGATGGCTCAAAGGGAATTAGGGTTGGCTAGTGGGGAGCCACCTACTACCAAAGGGTATACGCCAAGTGTTTTTGCTTTACTACCTCAATTATTAGAAAGAACGGGAACAGGTGTCTCAGGTACAATTACAGCTTTTTATACTGTGTTAGTTGATGGGGATGATATGGATGAACCTGTAGCAGATGCTGTAAGAGGACTATTGGATGGACACTTTGTTTTAGATAGAGAACTAGCTGAACAAGGACAATACCCTGCAATAAATATCTTAAAATCAGTCAGCCGACTAATGCAGAAAATATCTACCAAAGAACACTTACAAGCGAATGGAAGACTACGTTCGATTCTGAGTACATATGAAGAAAATAAAGAATTAATTCAAATAGGTGCATATAAAAAAGGAACATCACCACAAATCGATGAAGCGATTCAATTTCAACCAAGGATTATGCAATTTCTTTCTCAAAATATGGATGAATCAGTACCAAATAATCAATCCATTGAATCTTTAGAAAATCTAATAAATGGTGGTGACTCATAAAATGAATGGGTATGAAACATTAAATAAGTTACTTCAAATAAAGAAAAATGAAATGGAAGAATATCAAGTTGCTTATAATCGAGCGCAAGATTTTTTTGAGTCCGTAGCAACAGACCTTTATGATTTATTAAAAGAAAAAGAAGAGTTGTTTGCTTCCCAGCAAGATAAGATGAAAAAAGGGCTACAAGTTGAAATGCTAAGACAGTTTCATAATTATGAAGCTACATTAATATCAAAAGAAGAAAAAGTGCAACTTAAAGTACACCAAGCTCGAACCAATATGCAAAAGAAACAAGAACAACTTAAAGCTGCTCATACAGAAGTGAAGAAGTATGAAAAATTGATAGAACATCGTAAGAAAGAAATGAAAGATGCGGAATTACATAAGGAAACTAATTTTCTAGATGAAATCTCAGTTCAACAATATGCTCGTAGCAACCAAGGGTGATGACATGGCTAATGAAAAATCAAACAAACAATCGAATAAGCTTCAATGGTTTTTGTTCGTAATTGTAATACCTGTTGTGTTTGCCATTACATTGATGATGGTAGTTGCAACGATTATGGGTGTAAACCCAATCAAAGCGGCCCAGGACTTTGGAAGTAACGTGCCAGTCATATCATCATTTATTACTGATCCTGAAGAGGAGCAAAACGAACAGGAAGTAGCTGAATATGAGGCTACTGTCCAAGATCAACAGACAACCATAGATAATTTAGAGTCTCAACTAACCTCTAAAGATCAAGAAATTGATGAATTAATTGAACAAGTAAACGTACTAGAACAACAGCTCGAAGCTGACGAAGAAGGAAGGCTTAGTAGGTCAGAAGCAACAGATAGATTAGCTAGGTCATATGCGGAAATGGAAGCCGAGAGAGCATCTGCTATTATTGTCGAGATGGAGCAACCATTAGCATTGGACATCTTAGAACAAATGAATGACGAGCAACGTGGTGAAATTTTAAGCGGTATGGAATCTAGCGTAGCTGCGAATTTCTCTAACGCATTAATTCGAAGATCAGAAGTAGATTAAGTCTACTTCATTGAAGGGGGGTGAAAATATGAACGCGATGATGCTTATGTCGTTAGGTTCAAATGTAATGCAACCATCTAAAGCTAATTCTGCACCAGGTTCTACTAGTCCTAAGGCAATGTTTGGAGAGTTACTTGCAAACACAAGTGAATCGAAAAATCACGTTTTAATGGATTCTGATAAGGGTGGTTCATTAGAAGAATTAATGAAAAACCTGGAAGAAATTTTTTCAGAATTAGTAGGTGAACTTGAAGAATTAACAGATGGTCCTTTGAGCGAATTAAGTGGGGAAGAATTGTTAGAGGCTATACCCGATGACGTGTTGGACTCACTTATATCTAACTTAAATGAGCTTTCTGAACTAAATGATCAAAAGCTTGAAAGTGTACTTGAGGGCTTGTCAAACGAATTAGGACTTGATGAAACATTAAACGTGTTAGGTAAAGCACTAACAGAATCTTTGATCAATCAGATCGAGACGGGTTCAGAAGGTAGTAATCAAATGAACCCGGAAGAGATTGCAATGTTTGTTTTACCAGGCCAGTCTTCTCAAAATGTATTAAGTAATTCAAATGGAAACACAGATAGCTCAATGCAACAGAAAACAGAGTCAGTTTTAGCAAGGCTAGCATCTATAGTGATGCAAACAAGCCAATCAAATCAACAACAAGCTGATTCTAAATGGCAACAGTTATTACAACAAGTTCGTGCAGTAAAAGAAGAACAAATGAATCTTTCGCAGTTACAAGGAAGACAAAGCACCGATGGTAAAACAATTCGACAAGCCATTCATTCTATTCTTAATGAGAATCAGGTAAATGGACAAGATCGAAACTCACAAATGTCGTTTGGACAAGTGAGAGCCGATCAAGGGGAATGGTCTAATCAAATGTCAAAAGTAGAGCAGTTTACTATTCACATCAATAGACCTTCTGTTGGAACTAGTAGTAACCAATCTAGTCAGCAACAGATGATTGAACAGTTACAAAAAATTATTCAATCTTCTCAATTTGGAAAAACGAATGGTACGAATCAACTGAACATTCAATTGAAACCAGCTAACCTAGGTAATATGTCTTTACAGTTTACCCAGGTGGATGGACAAACGATGGTTAAGATCAGTGTTATGTCTTATGCTGCAAAAGAAATGGTAGAGAGTAATTTAAACCAACTAAGACATATGTTTCAACCAAACCAGGTAGTAGTTGAAAGACAAGTAGATCAGTCAAATGCTGATTATACAAAACAACAATCTGCAGAGGAAGAGAAACAAGATGAGCAAAGCAGAGAGCAACAAGCATTAGCGGATGATGAACAGGAAGAGGTAAGCACAAACTTTAAAGATTACTTATTCCAAGAGGAGGTGTAAAGCTATATGAAAGTTGATGATTCCTTATTTTTGGCTAATAACACTCAGAAACGAGAAGGAAATAATGAGCTGGACCGTGATTCGTTTCTACAAATACTTATGACACAGCTTACGAACCAAGACCCCTTAGACCCTATGGATGATAAGGATTTTGTGGCACAAATGGCAACCTTTTCTCAGTTAGAACAAACCATGAATATGTCTTCTAATATTGAAGGTTTCATGCAACAACAAAGTTATTCTAACTTCCTACAATATTCGAACTTAATTGGACAAGGCGTATCTTATGCGGAGCAAGATTCTCAAGGTTCTATGATTGGTGAAGGTACGGCCAGAGTCGACTCTGTTAGAAAAGAAGGAGACGATATCTTAGTGTCCTTAAGTAATGGGAAAGAAATCAGTGCATCGCAAGTTATACAGATTGGTGAGGTTAACTTAGATCAAGAGGTGGAAGAAGATGAATCATAAAATCAATCCACTGCATCACCAGCAACCATTACCTATGCATTCCGTGCAAAAACCGAAACAAGCTGAACCAACTAAAAGCTTCCAATCATTCCTTCAAGATGCTGCGACAACGGAATTAAAAGTTAGTAAACATGCTCAAAAACGTTTAGATGAGAGAAATATTGAAATCCCAGCAGACAAATGGAATATGATTGAAGATCGTATGATGGAAGCAAAGCAAAAAGGTGTAACGGATTCTGCGATTATTTTAGATGATGCAGTGTTAGTTGCTAGTACGAAAAACAATACTATTATTACTGCAATGAATCGAGAAGAAGCTAGTAATCAATTACTTACTAATATTAATGGAACTATATTAATGCAAGAATAAACTGGCTGGACCGAGAGGAAGCCAAAATACTGCTGACCGATTGAAGCAGTAAAAATACAATTTCCGGAAGGATGAAAAATTTATGTTACGTTCAATGTATACAGGAATTTCAGGAATGAGCGGGTTTCAAAATAAACTAGATACGGTATCTAATAATATTGCAAATGTTAATACGTTTGGTTTTAAAAAAGGGAGAACTACATTCTCTGACTTAATGAGTCAAACTTCACAAGGTGCTGCTGCTCCTGCAAATGGATTAGGAGGACGTAATCCAATGCAAACAGGGCTAGGTACTTCTGTAGGTAGTATTGATAACATCCACACTCAAGGTAACGTACAAACAACAAACCGACCATTAGACTTAGCGATTGAAGGAGATGGTATGTTCAAAGTAGCAGAAGAAGGTGGAGGTAACCCTCAGTACACTAGAGCGGGTAATTTTTACTTGGATGAAGCTGGTGATATTGTTAACTCTTCTGGTTATTATTTGATGGGGGACGGCGGAGTTGCGAATATAACTATTCCTGACGACGCGCAAAGTTTCGATATTTCCCCAACTGGAATAGTAAACTATGTTGATGAAGATGGGGCAGTACAAGAGGCAGGTCAAGTTACTGTCACTCAATTCTCAAATCCTGAGGGTCTTGAGAAAGCTGGCGGCAATATGTTTTTAGCTAGTAATAACTCAGGGGAAGCTGTAGACACTACCCCAGGTGCTGATGGAAGTGGCGAATTATACACTGGTGCCTTAGAAATGTCTAACGTTGATTTAGCAGAAGAGTTCACAGAAATGATTACTTCACAACGTGGTTTCCAGGCAAACACGCGTGTGATTACAACTTCAGATGAAATCTTGCAAGAGTTAGTAAACTTAAAACGATAGGAGGGTAGGGGGCTGACTTAGGTTAGCCCCGCCTCATTATGATTGAAGTGACTAGATTAGATGATGAAGTGATGGTAATCAACGCTTTGTACATAGAAAAGATTCAAGCATTACCAGATACAACGATTAGCCTTTCTAACGGAAAAAAGTATTTTGTAAAAGAACCAGTCGATCAAGTAATTAATCTCGTAACAAATTATTATAAGCAGATTGGGTTAATGGATCTGCAAGCAAAGGTAGTGGAACAAAATGACGAAACCAATTAAAATCATGCTTACTGCACTAATTACTTTAACAATTATTGGGGTCATTACAATTGTCATATTATTATTTGTAGATTCGGGTGATATGGAAGAAGGAGAACGTACAGTAGAAGATATGGTTGAGAATTCATTTGTTACAGAAGAAATAACGACAGACCTTGCTGATGGGAATTTTGTAAGAATACAATTTCGAATTGTTACAGACAACAATGATGCAAGCGAAGAGTTACAACAAGGTGATTTCTTTCAGTTAAATGACCGTATTATTCAAGAGTTGACGGTAATGCAGGAAGATGATTTTCGTAATGAGTTAGAGTATGTAAAACAACAAGTACAAGACAGTTTAAATGATATTTTAAACCAAGGAATGGTAACGGATGTTTATATTGTTGAAAAAGCAGTTCAATAAGTAGAAATGAAATGGATAGGAGGTGAGATCATTGTCTGAAGATGTACTCTCGCAAGGAGAGATTGATGCGTTACTTTCGGCGATTTCAAGTGGCGAAATGGATGCAGAAGAACTTAAAGAACAAGACGAGCCAGAGCGAAAAATAAGAGACTATGATTTTAAACGTGCTTTACGATTTTCTAAAGACCAGATTCGTGGTTTAACACGTATACATGAGAATTTTGCAAGGTTACTTACATCTTTCTTTGCAAGTCAATTAAGATCTTATGTAAATATTTCATTAGCTTCTGTAGATCAAGTACCCTATGAAGAGTTTATTCGCTCTATGCCTCAGCGGACAGTTTTAAACATATTCTCCGTTGAACCATTAGAAGGAAGATTACTTTATGAAGTAAACCCTAGTCTTGCCTATGCAATGTTAGACCGAATATTAGGAGGAAGAGGGTCAGGGTTAAATAAAATTGAAAATTTAACAGAAATTGAATCGCGTATTATGACCCGGAGTTTCGAAAAAGCTTTTGAAACATTAGAAGAGGCTTGGTCCTCCATGGTAGATATTGATATGGTTTTAGAAGAATTTGAAATTAACCCTCAATTTATTCAAATGGTCTCACCGAATGAAACTGTTGTTATTGTTTCATTGAACGCGACTATTGGTGAGACTAGTGGAATGATGAATATTTGCATTCCCCACATGGTTTTAGAACCGATTATTTCAAAACTATCGGTACATTATTGGATGCAAAATGAATCTAGTAAAAGTAATCCAGAAGACTATGAACATTTATCAAAGAACCTAGTCAAAGTGGATGTAGAAGCTACAGCAGTTCTCGGTGAGTCAACTATTTCAGTAGAAGAACTTATGCACTTAGCAAATGATGATGTAATTATGTTAAATCAGAAAATCGATGATCCGTTAACATTACATGTGAATGATGAACCAAAATTCTATGTCCAGCCTGGTCAGAGAAAGAAAAGCCTAGCTGTTCAAATCCTAGATGAAATTAGGGGGGAAGACGATGAATAAAAATGACGACATGCTATCTCAAGAAGAAATTGATGCCCTTTTGAATGATAGCAATGAGCAAGAAGAAGACCATTCCGAGTCAAATAACTCAAATACGGATGAGAAAAATGAAAGTTCCTTAGATGTAAGTGAATACTTAACTGATGTAGAAATTGATGCTATCGGAGAGTTGGGGAACATTTCATTTGGAAGTTCTGCAACAGCATTGTCTTCATTATTAAATCAAAAAGTGGAGATAACGACTCCAACTGTATCTGTTATAAGTGAAAGTGCACTTGGTGAAAACTTTCCATCACCGCATGTGGCAGTAGCTGTTGATTATACAGATGGGTTTGAAGGTAGTAATTTGTTTGTGATAAGAAGTGCTGATGCCGCAATTATTGCTGACCTTATGCTTGGAGGAGATGGCACGTCACCAAATGACGAGCTTGGAGAAATACAACTAAGTGCAGTTCAAGAAGCAATGAACCAAATGATGGGATCTGCAGCTACTAGTATGTCCTCGGTCTTTAATAAGAAAGTAGACATTTCTCCACCAAAAATCTCATTACTAGACGTAGCATCCGGCGAAGGTGTTGATTATGTTCCAAATGAACAAGTGTTTACAAAGGTGTCCTTTCAGTTACAAGTTGGAACATTAATTGATTCAAATATAATGCAATTGTTACCAGTTGATTTCACTAAAGCTTTTGTAAATGAATTAATCAATTCTAATAATGAGGAACCGGCAGCTGAGGAAGAACAAATTCAACCTAAAGAAACAGAAGCCCCTCAGCAAGCTAGTGAGCCAAGCAAAAAGGAACCGACACGAACCGAAACTTCTGCATCAAACAGGACAGAGAATGCAAGCCCACAGCAACTGGGTAATTCCCATTTTCAAAAGTCTGAGGCGGAGAATGTAGAAAATGCTCAATTTGCAGAATTTGAGCAACCTTCAAACTTACAAGCACATGAGAAAAGAAACCTTGATTTATTAATGGATATTCCATTAAATGTATCAGTAGAGCTTGGTAGATCAAAAAGAAGCATTAAAGACATATTAGACCTTAGTACAGGTTCGATTGTTGAATTAGATAAATTAGCTGGAGAACCAGTTGATATATTAGTCAATAACAAGTTAATAGCTAAAGGTGAGGTAGTAGTTATTGATGAAAACTTTGGGGTAAGAGTATCCGATATACTAAGCCAATCTGAACGACTAAAAAAACTACGTTAATACGGGGGAACTAAGATGAGTAACAGAATACTAATTGTAGATGATGCAGCTTTTATGAGAATGATGATTAAGGATATTTTAGAAAAAAATGATTACGAAGTGGCCGGAGAAGCAGAAAATGGCCAGGAAGCAGTAGAGCAATATAACGAGTTAAAGCCTGACTTAGTAACTTTAGACATTACAATGCCTGAAAAGGACGGTATTACAGCACTTAAAGAGATCTTACAGGAGCACCCTGATGCAAAAATTATCATGTGTTCTGCTATGGGGCAGCAAGCAATGGTAATTGACGCAATTCAAGCTGGGGCGAAAGACTTTATTGTTAAGCCATTTCAAGCAGATCGGGTAATCGAAGCGATTAGTAAAGCATTAAGTTAAACTACGTTAGGATAGGTAAATATGAAAGTATTCAAACTTGTAATAGGGATTATAGTATTCATAAGTATTTGGCAAATGCCCATAGAGGGAAAAGTGTTGGCAAATAACGGAAATGTATCTGATTGGTTTGAGGAAGATACAGAAGAAGATGACCAAGATGAAGAAGAAAGTGAGCCTGGTACTTCGGAAGATGAATCAGATGCAGAAGAACAATTACCAGCTGCAGAAGAAGATGAAGAACAGGCTATTGGTGAATCGAATCGCTCTTTATTTCTAGACTTTGTGAGAATGATAATAGCGTTAGTTTTGGTTCTTGCTTTAATATATTTTCTTCTTAAATTCTTACAGAAACGAACAAGAATTTATCAACAATCTCGTGCACTTGAAAATATAGGTGGAGTTTCCCTTGGCGCAAATAAATCAGCTCAAATGGTACGGGTTGGTAATGAATACTTTTTATTGGGCGTTGGAGATGATGTTCAGTTCTTATCGAAGATTGAAGATCAGGAAACAATTGATAAGATGTTAGAATCAGAAGCACCTCAACAGAAACAGCAGAATACTTTCCAGTCCTTATTGCAAAACTTTCAAAATAGAAATCGTAACCCATATCAAGATGATGATTCTAAGAGACAATTTAAAAATGAACTAGAGACGATGAAGAGTACACGTGAACGAGTGATGAAACGATACCAAGATAGGAATGACCGCAGCGATGAATGATTTTGTAAATTTATTCTCAGAAAATGACCCTGCATCTATTTCAACAGCAGTTCAGTTACTAATTTTAATGACTGTTTTGACACTAGCGCCGAGTATATTGATCCTTATGACATGTTTCACGAGGATCATTATAATCTTATCATTCGTTCGTACTTCGTTAGCAACACAGCAAATGCCTCCAAATCAAATACTGATTGGGTTAGCATTGTTTCTTACTTTTTTTATCATGGCACCTACTTTTTATGAAGTAAATGATCAAGCATTACAACCTCTGTTCAATGAAGAGATTGAACTGGAAGAAGCTTATGAAGAAGCGAGTATGCCTTTCAAAGAATTTATGGCAGAGCATACACGCCAAAAGGACTTAGCTTTATTTATGGATTATGCTGGAGTGGAGTCACCGGAAAGCTTAGAAGACATTCCACTCACTTCACTTGTTCCAGCTTTTGCTATTAGCGAATTAAAAACGGCTTTCCAAATGGGCTTTATGATATTTATTCCGTTTCTGGTGATTGATATGGCAGTGGCAAGTGTACTTATGTCCATGGGTATGATGATGTTACCGCCAGTTATGATTTCGCTTCCGTTTAAAGTATTATTGTTTGTGATTGTGGATGGGTGGTATTTAATTACCCATTCCGTTTTAGAAAGTTATATATAGCGTAGGGAGAAGGGTATGAATGACTCCAGAGATGGTAATTGCATTAGCTGAAAGAGGAATATACACGATATTAATTGTCGTAGGTCCATTATTAATGATAGCTTTATTTGTTGGTTTGACTGTTAGTATCTTTCAGGCAACCACTCAAATACAAGAACAGACACTAGCATTTATTCCTAAGATTGTTGCAGTGTTTGTTGGGATTGTCGTATTAGGTCCGTGGATGCTTCAAAGGATGATTGAATTCACAATTAGTATATTTAACAATATTCCGAATGTAGTTGGTTAACGATGTTAGAATTAATTGATTTTGCTAGAGTTCCTGCATTCTTTTTAATCGTTGCTCGCTTAGCTGGGTTTTTCATGCTTGTACCTTTTTTCTCCTACCATACAATCCCTATGATGCACAGAGTTGGGTTTGTAATGATTCTCGCTTGGATCATGTATTTCTCAATAGATATTCCTCCATTACTAATTGATGGTCAATACATAATAATGTTATTAAAAGAATTACTAGTAGGGCTATTAATTGGCTTAGTCGCGTATGTGATACTTGCAGCTGTACAAATCGCAGGAGGGTTTATCGATTTTCAAATGGGCTTTGCAATTGCGAATGTGGTAGACCCGCAAACTGGAATTCAAAGTCCAATTGTTGGACAATATTTTTATATTTTTGCATTACTGTTTTTAGTTGCAACAGATGCTCATCACTTACTGATCGATGGAATATTTTACAGTTATCAGTTCATCGAGTTTAACGATATGATCCCAATTCATGATGATTCATTTCCGGAATTTATGATGATTACAATGGGTAGCATGTTTACAATCGCCTTTCAAATGGCCATTCCAATTGTAGGAACATTATTCTTGGTAGATATTGCGTTAGGTATGATCGCTAGAACTGTTCCACAAGTAAACGTATTTGTAGTTGGACTCCCATTGAAGATTTTCGTAAGTTTTGTAGTAATCTTTATTTCATTTGGATTCTTTGCATTATTAATTAATCAATTATTTGAATATATGTTTTATGCAATGCGTGATTTAATGCAAATAATGGGAGGGGCATAATATGGAACTATTACGCCTTAATCTACAATATTTTAATGAAGGTCAAGAGAAGACGGAGCAAGCTACACCAAAGAAGCGACTTGACTCTAGAAAAAAGGGTCAAGTTGCAAAAAGCCAAGATGTAAATACTGCTATTCTATTATTCTTTGTATTCATCTTTTTATTTGTCTTTGGTTCCTTCATGGGTGAAACACTTATGGGGATATATACATATGCATTTACTGAATTTATTCATTGGGATCTTACAGAGTCTAATGTTCAACAAGTCTTTTTTCAAATGACAATTGAAGGTTTAAAAGTTGTCCTACCTATTATGGCAGTTGCAATAGTTGGAGCACTGATATCAAATTACCTACAGATAGGGTTTCTATTCACAGGGGAACCAATCAAGTTTGACTTAAAAAAGGTTGACCCGATTAAAGGTATTAAAAGGATATTTTCTGTTAGAGCTCTAGTAGAGTTTTTAAAATCTATGTTGAAAATTTCCTCTATAGGTACTGTTTGTTTTTTTATTATATGGATTCATCGACACGAATTAATGATGTTATCACAGAAGACGATTTTAGAATCTATAACATTTTTTGGCCAACTAACTGTATTAATTGGGGTAGCTGCTTCCATTATGTTAATGATAATTTCTGTAATTGATTATCTGTACCAGCGTTATGACCATGAAAAAAACATAAAGATGTCAAAGCATGATGTGAAAGATGAACATAAAAACATTGAAGGAGATCCCTTAATAAAATCTCGAATGAAAGAAAGACAAAGGCAAATGGCTCAGCAGCGAATGATGAGTGAAATTCCTTCTGCTGATGTAGTAATTACTAACCCAACTCACTACTCTATTGCTATTAAATACGATGAAGCCAAATCCGATGCACCTTATGTGGTTGCAAAGGGCGTTGATTACATAGCCTTTCGTATTCGTGATGTGGCACAGGCGCACGGCGTGATGAAAGTGGAAAATAGACAATTAGCACGTGGGTTATATCAAACAGTAGAAATCGGTGAGGCAATTCCTGAAGATTTCTATCAAGGTGTTGCGGAAGTATTAGCATATGTTTATAAGTTGGAAAAGCAAGCTTAAAGGAATGAAATGAGGTTTGAAAATGTCAGCAAGAGATCTGTCTGTCCTGTTAGGGGTTATTTTAATAATTGTTATGTTAGTAATCCCACTTCCAGGCTGGTTATTAAGCATTTTAATACTAACAAATATTTCACTAGCACTTCTCGTAATTCTAGTAACAATGAATACGACGGAAGCGTTAGAATTTGCTATTTTTCCATCTTTATTATTACTATTGACTCTTTTCCGCTTAGGTTTAAACGTTTCAACTACTAGATCAATTCTTTCTGATGCTGAAGCAGGTGGCGTTATAGAGACCTTTGGTAATTTTGTAACTGGCGGTAATCCTTTTGTTGGTTTTGTTATTTTCTTAATTTTAGTTATTATCCAATTTATAGTTATTACAAAAGGTGCCGAAAGAGTTTCAGAAGTTGCAGCAAGATTTACTTTAGATGCGATGCCTGGTAAACAGATGAGTATAGACGCTGATTTAAATGCTGGTATGATTACAGAACAACAAGCAAAAGAACGTCGAGAGAAAATTGAAAATGAAGCAGATTTTTATGGTGCTATGGATGGTGCCAGTAAATTCGTAAAAGGTGATGCCATCGCTGGTATTGTTATTGTTCTTGTTAATATTATCTTTGGTTTCATTATTGGAATGACCCAATTTGGCTTAAGTGCAGCTGAAACAGTAGACGTATTTTTACGATTAACGGTGGGAGATGGATTAGTATCTCAGATTCCTGCTCTATTAATAGCTACTGCTACAGGTATTATAGTAACTAGAGTAGCTGCAGAAGGAAACTTATCCCATGATGTAACAGGACAACTGTTTCGTTATCCACAAATGCTATATGTAGCAGCTGGAACAATATTCTTCCTTGGGTTTACACCTATTAACTTTCTATTAACCTCATTATTAGCAGGTGTTTTGACTGTAGGGGGCTTATATTTATCTAGAATGCAAAACAAAGAAGTAGAAGATCAACAAGATCTAGAACAAGAGCAGGAAGAAGAAAAAGAAATCAATACACCAGAAAATGTTGTTCAGCTATTAAATATGGATCCTATTGAGTTTGAATTTGGTTATGCATTAATCCCTATAGCTGACACAAACCAAGGTGGAGATTTATTAGACCGAATCGTAATGATCCGAAGACAGCTTGCATTAGAGCTAGGAC
Source organism: Halalkalibacillus halophilus DSM 18494 (assembly GCF_000423105.1). Lineage (GTDB taxonomy): Bacteria > Bacillota > Bacilli > Bacillales > Alkalibacillaceae > Halalkalibacillus > Halalkalibacillus halophilus. The sequence goes on from NZ_AUHI01000004.1 coordinate 301,451, forward strand.
TTGTCATACCAGTAGTTAGGATTCGAGATAATATTCAATTGAACCCGAATGAATACCAATTAAAAATAAAAGGAAACGAAGTAGCAAAAGGTGAACTCTATATGAATCACTATTTGGCAATGAGCCCAGGTATGGATGATGATTCGATTGAAGGAATCGATACAATAGAGCCTGCATTCGGATTACCTGCAAAATGGATTAATGAAGAAATGAAAGATGAAGCGGAGTTATCAGGATATACAGTAGTAGATCCACCTTCAGTTGTATCTACTCACATCACGGAAATAATAAAAGAACATGCTAGTAAGTTATTGGGTCGACAGGAAACACAGCAATTGGTTGACCATTTAAAAGAAACATACCCAATCCTAGTTGATGAAGTGACTCCTGAACCGTTATCAATTGGAGATATTCAAAAGGTATTAGCAAAACTATTAGATGAACAAGTTTCGGTAAGAAATCTTCCAATAATTTTCGAAACATTAGCTGATTATGGAAAAATGACCAATGACACGGACTTATTAGCTGAATATTGTCGTCAGTCTTTATCTGTCCAACTTACGAAGCAGTATTCATCTGATGACTATAAAATGAAAGTAGTAACCCTTTCTCCACAAGTAGAAAAGAAGATTGCCGAAAACGTACAACAAACAGAACATGGGAATTTCTTATCTATGGACCCAGAAACACAACAAAAACTAATTGAAATAATTCATAAACAAGCATCTCAAGCCTTCGGACAAGATTCTGCTCCAGTTATTCTATGTTCTCCTGCAGTGAGGATGTATGTGAAACAAATGATTGGAAGATATCTGACGGACGTTGTCGTGTTATCTTATAACGAACTGGAACCAGATGTTGAAGTAGAAAGTGCAGGGGTGGTGAATATCTAATGAAAGTTAAAAAGTATACAGCAAACACAATGCCTGAAGTAATGAAACACGTAAGAAAAGAACTTGGAGAATCAGCTGTCATCTTGAATTCTAAAGAAGCTAGAACCAAGGGTGTACTAGGCTTTTTTAGAAAAAAGCAAATTGAAGTTTTGGCAGCCGTAGATCCACAGCCAGTTCCGAAAAGAAAAAAGAGTCAACAAACAAAAGTTAAAAGCTTTGAAACGAATCACTCTGCTCCTAAAACAAAAGATAAAGAGTTTGCACAACAGCTGACAGCTAATAAAAACCTATTAGACGAGATTAAATCATTAAAGCAAGAGATTAATCAAAGACCATATTCTAGTTCGGGAGTACCAAGCGATCTTCAGCTAGCTGTAGAAATATGTGAAAAACAAGGTATTAATTCTGATATACAAGATGAATTAATAGATTACCTGTTAGAAAAATATTATGCAGCAAATAAAAACCTTACTGATGAAGATATTCGTAGCCATGTTCATACTTTTATTAAAAATTTCATAACTCCAGGTGTTCCTAAAGATCTTAATCTCGAAGCGAAACATATCTATCTGTTTGGTCCAACTGGTGTAGGGAAAACAACCACTGTAGCAAAACTGGCTGCAGATGCGGCTATTAATAAAGGAAAAAGTGTTGCTTTTATTACAATGGATACGTACCGAATCGCAGCGATTGAACAACTTAAAACATATGCAAAAATATTAAATATTCCTGTTGAAGTTGCCTATAATACGGAAGATTTTCATGCTGCTAAAGAAAAATTTAAAGACAAAGATCATGTTTTTATAGATTCTGCTGGAAGAAACTTTAGAAAACCTGAATATACGGAACAAATTAAATCCTTTGTCAATTTTGAAACAAATGACGAACTATATTGTGTCCTAGCTTTAACAGCTAAAGAAAAAGATCAGGATGACATTTACCAAAAATTTAGTGAACTCCCTGTAAAGAAAGTAATATTTACAAAAGCGGATGAGACGATTCAATATGGTTCCATTTTAAATCTTTGGAAAAAACATAAATTTGAAATTTCCTTTATAACGTTCGGTCAAGATGTTCCAGAAGATATCCAAGATGCGGATGCGGAATCGATCACCAAAATGATTGTTGGTGAACAATTATGGTAAATGACCAAGCTCACCAATTAAGAAACAAAATGAAAAAGGGCGTACATGTGAATGCAGAAAATGCTCCTCCCGTAAACAAACACCAAGCACACACCATTGCGATTTTTAGTGGTAAAGGGGGAGTCGGGAAATCTAATTTCGCTTTGAATTTTGGATTAGGTCTTTGTAAACAAGGCAAAAAAGTTTTAATCTTTGACTTAGATATAGGAATGGGAAATGTTGATATTCTCTTAGGAGTGCACCCAATCCATTCCTTAACAACAATGTTAGAGAAAAAATTGCAAATTTCTGATATTATAGAACAAGGACCAGATAATTTGTCATATGTTGCCGCAGGTACAGGATTAACAGATTTTTTTCATATGAACGAGGAAAAATATAATTATTTTGTTCAAGAATTAGATCATGTCACCTCTAAGTACGACTATATTTTGTTTGACTTAGGTGCTGGGATGACTGAAGAACATATGGCATTTATCAATTCTTCAGATGAGTGTTTTGTAGTTACCACAACAGAACCTCCATCCATAACAGACGCGTATGCTGCAATAAAGCAAATGGTGATACATAGTCCAAATGTCGATTCATTAAAACTTTCCTTACTTGTAAATCGAGTAGAATCAAAGCAAGAGATGAAAGCTGTGTACGAAAAGTTAGAACAAGTAATCAATAAATTCTTGGATTTTAACATCCATTTACTGGGATCACTACCTGATGATCCTTTTGTTACACAAGCAGTAAAAAAACAAGTGCCATTTATTGAACTTGATCAAAGAAGTGCAGTAAGTAAAACCCTATTTAAAATAGTGTTAGATTATTTAAGACTTAAAGAAGAGATCCCACAATCGGATCAATCATTTATTAATAAACTTACATCAATCTTTAAGAAAAGAGGTTGATTAACATGAAGAAAGTGTTAATCATCGATGACTCAGCTTTCATGCGTAAAGTAATCAGTGACATTATTAATAGACATGAACAGTTAGAAGTAGTCGGAACAGCAAGAAATGGAGAAGACGGGTTATTAAAGGTAGGAAAATTGAAGCCAGATGTCGTAACATTAGATATTGAAATGCCGGTATTAAATGGACTTGAAGCTCTAGAACAGATTATGAAGCAAAACCCCTTACCTGTAGTAATGTTATCTAGTTTAACGACTGAAGGCGCCAAAAGTACGATAGAAGCATTAGAGCTAGGTGCAGTTGATTTTGTACAAAAGCCATCAGGGGCAATTTCATTAGATATTGAAACAATTGAAGCAACTATTAATCAAAAAGTCCTTGCAGCTACTAATGCAAATTTGAAGGAAAGTGAGAGAAAGCCACGTACTCAAGGTCATCAACTACGTGTTACAGATGAAGTTAAACCAAACTTCAACCATCTGAAGACAGTTGTAGCAATCGGTGTTTCTACTGGAGGGCCAAAAGCTTTACAGCAAGTTATAAGTAACTTACCGAAAAATATTAATGCACCAATTTTTATTGTTCAACATATGCCTGCTAAATTCACTGCTTCCCTTGCAGAACGTTTAGATCGTCTCTCCTCTGTACAAGTAAAGGAAGCGGTACATGGTGAAATTGCAAAAAATGGTGTAGTATACATAGCTCCAGGAGACTATCATATGACTCTTAAACAAGTAGGACGCTCCATAGCAGTAAATATTGATCAAGAAGATGTTATCAATGGGCATCGACCATCCGTTAACAAACTCTTTAATTCTTTAAGTGAATTAAAACAAACGAACAAAATTTTAAGTGTGTTAACAGGTATGGGGAGCGATGGGAAAGATGGAGTGAAGAATTTAATACAAAAAGATCCATCAACATATGTAATAGCTGAATCTTCAGAGAGTGCAGTCATCTATGGAATGCCAAAAGCAATTATAGAGAATGGATTAGCAAATGATATTCAATCAATAAATAGAATTGCAGATCATATCAATAAAGCTGTACCTAATGAAGGAGGTAATAGATATGGAAACTAATCAATATTTAGATGTATTCATAGATGAAAGTAAAGACAATCTTCAAGTTGTAAATGACAAATTATTAGAATTAGAAAAAGAGCCAACAAACATATCACTTGTCGAGGAGATCTTTAGAGCTGCTCATACTTTAAAAGGGATGTCAGCCACAATGGGTTATGAGGATTTAGCAGACTTAACTCATAAAATGGAAAATGTGCTTGATGCAATCAGACATGAGCAAGTAAATGTAAGTACTAGCCTTTTAGATGTCTTATTACAATCGCTTGAATATTTAGAAGAAATGATCATGGATATTGCAGATGGTGGAGAGGGTAAAAAAGATGTTTCTAAAGTTGTAACTCAATTACAGGCTATTGAAGCAGGAGAGCAACCTATTTCTGAGGTAGAAAGCAATGCAGCTACGTTGGCTGAGTCACCTGTAGACCATCAAATGAAGGTAGATCAATTTGAAGAAACCGTTATTCACCAAGCTACTTCAGATGGCCAACAAGTTCACTACATAAAAGTAACCCTATCGGAAGACTGTATGTTAAAAGTAGCAAGAGTATATATGGTTTTTGAAGTATTAGAACAAAATGGGGAAGTAATTAAATCTGTACCAAGTGTAAGTGAATTAGAAGATGAAAACTTTGATCAGTCTTTTGAAGTTATACTTGTGACAGGAATTTCAGAAGAGGAATTAGAAGCTAAGATTATGAAAGTTTCCGAAGTCTCTGAAGTTAAGATTGAAGACTTCAACAAATTAATGGTTGATCAGCCAACAGTTGAGCAAAAAGCTATAAAAGAAACTGAAATTCAAGAAGAAGAAGCAGAGATTAATCAAAATAGTAAGACTAGTGAAGATGGAACGAAGAAAAAGTCTGCAGGAAATAAAACAATCAGAGTAAATATTGACCGGTTAGATGTACTAATGAACCTTTTTGAGGAGTTAGTAATTGATCGAGGACGATTAGAACAGATCTCTCAAGAGCTAGACCACAATGACTTAAAAGGGACTGTGGAAAGAATGTCCCGCATTTCTGGAGATCTACAAAATATTATACTAACGATGCGAATGGTTGCTATCGACCAAGTGTTCAATCGATTCCCTCGGATGGTTAGGCAACTTACTAGAGAGTTAGGCAAAGATATAAACTTACAGATCGAGGGCGCTGAAACGGAATTAGACCGTACCGTTATAGATGAAATTGGTGATCCATTAGTACATTTAATTCGAAATGGGATTGATCACGGAATCGAAATGCCTGAAGAGAGAAAAGCAGCTGGAAAACCTGAAACTGGTCAGCTATTGTTAAAAGCTTATCACAGTGGTAATCATGTGTTTGTTGAGATCAAAGACGATGGACAAGGTATTAATCAAGAAAAAGTTATTAAGAAAGCTTTAGAAAATGGTGTGATTACCAGTGAACAAGTTGGGAATTTAACTGATCGTCAAGTGAATGAATTAATTCTAGCGAGTGGATTTTCAACAGCAGATGAAATATCTGATATATCTGGTCGTGGCGTAGGGTTAGATGTTGTTAAGAATACAATTGAATCGTTAGGTGGGTCAATTGAAATTGATTCTGTCTACGGAAAAGGTACAACTTTCTCTATACAATTACCACTTACATTATCGATCATTTCAGTTATGTTAGTAATCGTTCAAGATGAAACATATGCTGTTCCATTATCTTCAATCATTGAAACGGCAGTTATTAAAGATACGGACATTATGAAAGCACATAATAAGAGAGTCATTGACTTCAGAGGTAGTATTGTACCTTTAGTCGATTTAAAAGAAGTTTTTGAAGTACCTTCCAACGGTAAAGAGCAAGATGAATTCTATTCTATAGTAATTGTAAGAAAAGGCGATCAGATGGCTGGCTTAATTGTCGACTCATTTATCGGTCAGCAGGAAATTGTTCTAAAAGGATTAGGAAATTATTTAACAGACATCTTCGCAATTTCCGGAGCAACGATCTTAGGGGATGGAGAAGTCGCCTTAATTGTTGATAGTAACGCACTTATAAAATAGGAGGGACAAGCAATGACTGAAGAAAATGTAATGAATGAAAAGGTAATCGTATTTAAGTTACAAGATGAAGAGTATGGTGTACCAGTTTCTTATGTTGGTTCAATTGAACGAATGCAAGAGATTACTAGGGTGCCAAAAGCCCCGACTTTTGTAAGAGGAGTGATCAACCTTCGAGGAATTGTTACTCCAATAATCGACCTTCGAGAGCGTTTTGAATTAGAATTAACAGATTATACTGATTCTACAAGAATGATAATCGTAAGTATTGAAGATAAAGATGTAGGCATGATTGTTGATGGGGCAAATGATGTGTTAGATATACCGGTAGAGGCAATTGAGCCACCACCCGAAGTTGTAGGTTCAGTTGACGTGGATTATATTCGAGGTGTTGCGAAAATCGATAAGCGTTTATTGATTTTACTTAACTTAGATAAAGTGCTATCAAAAGAGGAAGTTAGTAAACTTGAAACAGTTGAAAGTTCTTAAGAATCGATGGGAGATTTGTGATGAGTCATCAGGAGTTAAATAATATTCAATTGGATGTATTAAAGGAAATCGGTAACATTGGTGCAGGTAATGCGGCTACTTCTTTGTCACAATTATTAAATCGCTCGGTTCAAATGACCGTACCGGTAGTGAACATCGTATCTTTTGATGAAATGATGGAAGAAGTTGGCGGATCAGATGATATGAAAGCTGCTGTGTTTGTTCGAGTTGATGGGGATGTACCAGGTAGTATGTTCTTTATAATAGCGCCTGAGGAAGCTGATCTATTTATTCAGATGATGTTAGATTCACCTTCTGCATCTTTGGAATCGCATGATGAGATGGCAGCTTCTGCTTTTTTAGAGTTAGGTAATATTTTAACAGGGTCATACTTAAGAGCATTATCTGACTTTACTCAACTCGAAGTCATACAATCTGTACCAACGGTGGCAATAGATATGGTAGGAGCTATGCTAACTCAAGGTTTAATTGAAATCTCCACAGAAACAGATCAAGCAATTATGATTGAAACGGTATTACACGATATTGAAGGATTAGAGAGAGAAATGACTGGCCATTTCTTTTTACTACCAAACCCAACTTCATACGAAACAATCTTTAAATCTTTAGGGGTACAATCAAATGACTAGCGTGGCTACCATGACGAAGGTTGGGATTGCAGATTATAATGTTGTAGAATATCCAAACACTATTATGACCGCTGGGTTAGGTTCATGTATAGGGTTGGTGTTGTATGATGAAAGGAAGAAAGTTGCTGGGCTTGTTCATGTAATGTTACCGGACTCAACAATGTCACGAACAACAAGTTTTAATGGCGCAAAATTTGCTGATACTGGTATCCAATTGCTTATAGATTCTTTAACGGAGCTTGGAGCGAGAGAGAGCAGGTTGAAAGCCAAAATGGCTGGAGGAGCCCAAATGTTTGACGTGAAAAGCAGTAATGAACTAATGCGTATTGGAAATAGAAATACAGAAGCGGTAAGGTCATTATTGGAAGATAGAAAGATTCCAATTATATCAGAGGATGTTGGTGGGAATAAAGGTAGAACAATTGAATTTTTATTGGATTCATTTCAACTGAAAATTAAGACAATTAAAGAAGGCGTGACTTACATCTAATGATTGGATCTATTTGGTGGAACATTTTAATTGCAACTTCAACAAGTGTATATGTGTTTTTATTATCCATTACCATTAATGATCCCAGTCATGCACTTGTAAAAGCACTACTATTTTTTGTTTTTTCCTTTCTTTTTATGTTTATATTTAGAAAAATATTGACTTTCAGTTTACGAAACAAAGAAGATTCATATAAAGTGAAGCACGTTGATATGGAAAATACATCGAATGATAAAAATGATCAGCAAAACAACAAAAGTCAAAGTGAGTCAGATGAAATCGATTCAGAACAAGCTGCTGAAGCAGTGAGGTCAATGTTACAATCAGACCAACAAGATGAATCATAAGTATGGGGGTTCTACAAATGAAAGAAACTTCATCCTCTTTAGCTTCCACTTGGAAAAAATGGCAGGAAACAAAGGATCAAGCGGCCGGTAACTTCTTGGTCGAGCATTATATGCCATTAGTAAATTATCAAGTGAGCAGAATATATTCACATTTACCAAAAAACATTGAGGTACAAGATGTAAGAAGTCTGGCTTTTATGGGATTAGTAGATGCGTTGGAGAAGTTCGATACATCTAGAGACTTAAAATTCGATACATATGCTTCTTTTAGAATTCGTGGTGCAATCATCGATGGTTTAAGGAAAGAAGACTGGCTTCCAAGGTCTGTTCGAGATAAGTCTAAATCAATCGAACAAGCCTTTGAAGTGCTTGAGCAAAGATTACAACGAGAAGCTTCACTGGAAGAAGTTGCTGAATACTTAAGTATGGACGAAACGGAAGTTGCAGAAGTAGTAAAAGACACTTTTTTTGCGAATGTCTTATCAATAGAAGATAAAACAAGTGATACAGAAGATGAACAACGTGAAAGCTTAAGAAATACAATACGGGATGAGGAAATGGAAACCCCTGACCAGTCGTACGAAAAACAGGAGAGCATTCAGGCGATCTTGGCCAAAATGAAAATATTAAACCAAAAAGAACAATTGGTTTTAAGTTTATTTTACAAAGAAGAATTAACTTTAACCGAAATTGGAGAAGTTATGGATTTATCTACTTCAAGAATCAGTCAAATTCATAGCAAGGCTATCACACGATTACGAAATGAACTTACGTAATGTATTTTTCTAGCTTCTATAAAATATGAAGGTGATGTCAATGGAATTAAACAACTTAATTATCTTACATATAAATAAAAATAAAATGCAGGCATCACTGGAGCTTAGTCCCGCAGCAAGGAAGATGCTAGTTCCTTCTCAGGATTCTGAAGAAAAACCAGAGACAGAGGACGAGTTTGATGTCGATACACTTAAATCGATTGTAACGATTGAAAATGTTTTAGAATACTTAAAAGAAATGCAGATTATCTACGGTATACATAAAGAATCATTAGCTTATTTTTGTAGAGATTTTACTGAATTAGAAGAAAAAGTTGAAGTTGCGCATGGAAGTGAGCCGATCGATGGGGAAGATGGCGATGTGGAATATCATGTAAGCCTTGCAACCTCATTTAGAGTAGATGATTATCAGCACTCAATTAATTTTAAAGATATGATGAAAATTCCTATAGTTGAGGTAGGGGACCGATTATTAACCATAGTACCGCCTACAGAGGGAACTGCTGGCACGAATATCTATAACGAATCGCTTCCTGCAAAACCAGGTAAAGAAGTTAAGTTAAAGACAGGAGAAAACACGAAATATAATCCAGAAGACCGTACGATTTATGCAACAGATAGTGGACAGGTAAGCCTCACGGAGAAAGATATTAATGTGTTGCCTGTTTATGAAGTAAATGATGACATAGATTTAAAGACAGGTAATATAGATTTTAACGGTTCTATTGTAATTAGAGGGGACGTTCCAGATGGTTTTTCATTAAAAGCTAGAGGGGATGTTACGATAAAAGGGTTGGTTGAAGCAGCAGACATCGATGCTGGGGGATCTATTTTTATTAAAGAAGGCATTTCTGCATTAGGTAAAGGAAGGTTACGTGCGAACTTAGATATACATGTAGGAAATGTGAATCAGGGGATTTTAGAAGCTGGCAGAGATGTCGTTGTACAAAATTCTATTTTACATAGTCAGATTATTGCTAGAGAAAAGGTGTATTGCCAAAAAGGTAATATTATTGGTGGATCTATCTCTGCAGGAAAGCTTGTAGAGGGAAAAGATATTGGTAATAGGTTAAGTACGAAGACAACTGTTTATTTAGGTGCAAATAAAAAAGTTTTAGAGAAAAAAACATATGTAGAAGAACGAATGAAAGAACTTACCGATCAGATTAAAAAGTTGGAGCTTATAGGAAATAAGGTAGAACAATTGAGTAAGGTGAGAGATTTATCAAGTAAAGAAAGAATTACTCTCTTAAGACAAAGACATTCGATAGAGAAGGCAAAATTAGAATTATCTGAGTTAGATGAGGAATACCAGCTTGTACAATTGCAGAGTGAGGGTGATTCTCCAGTTCAAGATTTTGTGAAGGTGAACGTTAATGGTATAATGTATCCAAATGTTGAAATCGTGTCTGGTAAGTATACACATGTTGTCAAAAAACAAAGCAATTATATTTCTGTTGTGTATCGTGATCGCGATTTTTCAATTGTCCCTTTATAAGTTGGAAAGGATGAGTATTTATGAGTTGGAAAGCTGTTGAATTACAGGTTGCACTTCCACGGACTCAAGATGCCGGCCAACTTCAAGATCAATTACAACAAAGAGGTCAATTAATGCAGGATAGATTACAAGACGAACACATTCATGAACTTAATCGAAAACGGAAAGCAGTAATTGAAGCCAATAATTCTGAGAATGTTCTCGTTGATAAAGACGGTGCAAATTCGAATGAATTATTTGATAAAGGAGAATCTTCGACAGATAAAGGTAATAAACAGACAGACATTGACCACCCATACTTAGGGAAGCAAATAGATTTCTCCGGATAGCAGGTGATTATACTGGAAATATTTAATTTGATTTTACATGGTGTCACCTTCATTATTATTTTCTTTTTATATCAAAAGATTAAAGAGAAGCCAAAAGGTGAGAAACATGTAGAACGAAGAATACAAGAGTTTGAAGATATTTTTAATTCTTATTTATTGGAATTAAAAGATGAAAATAAAAAGTTTTTACAACAGATGAGTGAAATCGAGCAAAAGAAGCAACATTCTAGTTCCTTAGATTCTAAAGCTAATAATGAGCGGACCATAGAAGAGCCATTAAACATCACAGAAACTGATCAACTTTCAAGGCAAAAGAATAACAAAAGAAACCCCTATTCAATGAAGGCTCCTTCAGCTATAAAAGCAGAACATGAAGATAAATATTCCGAACGAGAAAGTACTACATATCAACCCCCAACACTTGATATGGAAGATCAAGTAGAAATACAGTCGACCCCTTCACAGATCCATCAGCTTCATCATCAAGGTTTAACTATTGATGAAATTGCCAAGTCTTTAGATATAGGGCGGACAGAAGTTGAGTTAATCTTAAAATTTAACCAAAAACTGAGTAAATAATACTTGATACAAAAAGCGCCATATGGTATATTTACTTTTGGTGTTAATACACACGCTTAAGGAGATAAACAGAGGTGCTCATTAAATATGAGTTTTGTTTATTGATGAGTTAAAGCGGAGGAAAAATAAAACCAATCGAGGAGGAATTAAAATGGCAGCTATTTCAATGAAGCAGCTATTAGAAGCAGGTGTACACTTTGGACACCAAACACGTCGTTGGAACCCGAAGATGAGTAAATATATCTTCACAGAACGTAACGGCATTTACATTATTGACTTACAGAAAACAGTTAAGAAAGTGGACGAGGCTTTCAACTTTATCAAAGAAGTCGCTCAAGACGGTGGTAAAGTACTTTTCGTAGGTACTAAAAAGCAAGCACAAGATACGATTAAGGAAGAGGCTATTCGTTCAGGTATGTACTACATTAACCAGCGTTGGTTAGGTGGAACATTAACAAACTTCCAAACAATCGAAAAACGTGTTAATCGTTTGAAAGATATTGAAAGAATGGAAGAAGACGGTACATTTGACGTACTTCCTAAAAAAGAAGTTGTAATGATTCTTAAAGAAAAAGATCGTCTAGAGAAGTTCTTAGGCGGGGTTAAAGAAATGGCAGGCGTTCCAGATGTTCTGTTTATCGTAGACCCTCGTAAAGAACGTATTGCAGTTAAGGAAGCACAAAAGTTAAACATCCCTATCGTGGCGATGGTTGATACTAACTGTGATCCAGATGAAATTGACTATGTAATTCCTGCAAACGATGATGCGATCCGTGCGGTGAAGTTAATCACTACAAGTATTGCGGATGCAATCTTAGAAGTTAAACAGGGTGAAGTAATTGAAGAAGTAGTTGCTGAAGAAGTTGTAGAAGAAACAGAAGCAACGAAAGAGTAAAAAGGTTACGGGTGATAAGAGGGTGAGCCTTTTATCACCCTTTTTAAAGCAATTAATATCAAGGTTTTAATATAAGGAGGAACTTTTACTATGGCTATTTCTGCTAAATTAGTTAAAGAATTGCGCGAAAAAACTGGCGCTGGAATGATGGATTGTAAAAATGCTCTACAAGAAACAGATGGAGATTTAGATCAAGCTGTTGATTACCTTCGTGAAAAAGGAATTTCTAAAGCTGCTAAAAAGGCAGACCGTATTGCTGCAGAAGGTTCAGCTCACGTTGTATCTAAAGGAAATGAAGCTGTTATAATTGAAGTGAATGCAGAAACTGACTTTGTTGCTAAGAATGATCAGTTCAAAAACTTACTAGATCAATTAGCAACTCATATCCTTAACCAAAAACCTGCTAATGTTGAAGAAGCATTAAGCCAGAAGCTTCATGGGGAAGGAGATACAATTGAAGAGTATATCACTTCTAACATTGCAAAGATTGGAGAGAAGCTCTCTCTTCGTCGTTTTGAAATCTTAACAAAAGGTGATAATGCTGCATTTGGTGCTTATATGCATATGGGTGGAAAAATCGGTGTATTATCTTTAGTTGAAGGTACTTCAGATGAAGCTGTGGCTAAGGACATTGCTATGCATGTAGCAGCAATCAATCCAACTTACTTGTCTCGTGATAACGTATCTCAAGAAGTAGTTGAACAAGAGCGTGAAGTTCTTAAGCAACAGGCAATGAATGAAGGAAAACCTGAAAACATTGTAGAAAAAATGGTTGAAGGTCGCTTAGGAAAATACTTTGAAGAAATTTGTCTTTTAGATCAGTCTTTCGTAAAAGATCCGGATCAAAAAGTTAAAAATTATTTAGAGTCAAAAGGCGCATCTGTGAAAACTTTTGTCCGTTATGAAGTTGGCGAAGGTATGGAAAAGCGTGAAGAAAACTTTGCTGATGAAGTAATGAGTCAAGTGAAGAAATAAATAAATGATCTGTAGGGGACACTGCTCGTGTTCCCTATTTTCAAAAATAGTTATTTACATACACCATATTCTGCGGAGGTAATTATGAATACACCTAAATATAAGAGAATTGTATTGAAGTTAAGTGGAGAAGCATTGGCTGGTAAAGAAGGAAATGGAATCGACCCTGCATTTATTAAATCTATTGCTCAACAGATTAAAGATATACACGATCTTGGAATAGAAATAGCAATTGTTGTTGGTGGGGGAAATATTTGGCGTGGAAAAGTCGGTAGTGAAGTAGGTATGGACCGAGCGAATGCGGATTATATGGGAATGCTTGCCACTGTAATGAACTCTTTAGCGCTTCAAGATAGTTTAGAGAATTTGGATGTTCAAACACGTGTTCAAACGTCAATTGAAATGCGCCAAGTTGCTGAACCTTATATTCGTAGGAAGGCCATGAGACATTTAGAGAAAAAGCGTGTCGTTATTTTTGCAGGTGGAACAGGAAACCCATACTTTTCTACAGATACTACTGCTGCCTTACGTGCTGCAGAGGTGGAAGCAGATGTGATCCTGATGGCTAAAAATAATGTAGACGGCGTTTATTCAGATGATCCTACCTTAAATGAAGAGGCATTTAAATACAATGAATTATCTTATTTACAAGTTTTAAATCAAGGTTTAGGTGTTATGGATTCAACAGCATCATCTTTATGTATGGACAACGATATTGCATTAATAGTATTCTCTATTATGGATGAAGGTAATATTAAAAGAGTAGTTACCGGTGAAGAAATTGGTACATTAATTAGGAGGAAATCAGAATGAGTGAAGCAGTATTAAAAGATTGTCAAAAAAAAATGACGAAAGCAGTAGAAGCTTTTTCTAAGCAACTTTCTACAGTTAGAACTGGAAGAGCTAACCCGGCTATATTAGACAACGTGTATGTGGACTACTATGGTGCAAGCACACCACTTAATCAATTAGCTACCATTTCAGCTCCAGAAGCTAGAATGTTAATTATCACGCCATTTGATAAATCCGCGATGGGTGACATTGAAAAGGGAATTCAAAAAGCTGATCTCGGATTAACTCCAAACAATGACGGAAATATTATTCGTATTAATATTCCCGCGTTAACTGAAGAGCGCAGAAAAGAACTTGTTAAGATTACACGAAAGTATGCAGAAGATGCTCGTGTACAAATTAGAAACATCCGTAGAGATGCAAATGAGCAGTTAAAGAAACTAGAAAAATCTGGAGATATCACAGAAGATGATTCTAGAAATTATCAAGAATCCGTACAAAAGTCTACAGATAAAAACATCAAAGAAATTGACCAACTTTTAGAACAAAAAGAACAAGCAATTACAGGAGTATAGTAGAATAGAAGAAAAGAGAATTAGCTTTCGCTTGATTAGCGAAAGCTTCATTTTTCTTCTATCTTTTTTTAGTATTTTTAAGTATGATTATTGTAGAATGAATAAACTAGATAAATTATATATCACATACATTGGTAGTGAGGGATAACTATGCTTTTTCAGTCGAAATCGCAACAGGTAAAACAATCAGAATTGGATTATGATAATATTCCAAAACATATAGCGATCATAATGGATGGCAATGGAAGATGGGCGAAACAAAGAGCGCTTCCAAGAATTGCTGGTCACCGTGAAGGAATGAAAACAATTCAAAAAGTAGTAAAGCATGCAGTTGACTTAAATGTGCAAGCTCTAACGCTTTACGCATTTTCCACAGAAAACTGGAAACGACCTAAAAGTGAAGTAGAGTTTATCTTGAAGTTGCCTTCTCGATTTTTAGATCAATACTTACCAGAATTAGTAGAAAACAATGTGCGAGTGACAACGATTGGCGATTTTGAATCTTTACCGGAATTTACACAAGAAGCAGTTAATCAAGCAAAAGAAAAAACGAAGAATAACACTGGTTTAGTACTTAACTTTGCGTTGAATTATGGAAGTAGGAAAGAATTAATTGATGCTGTACAAAAAATTTCAACTTCTGTAAAAGATGGAGATCTTTCTACTGATGAGATTGATGAAGAGTTGTTTAGTAAATACTTATATACGTACGATCTTCCTGAACCAGAATTAATGATTCGTACAAGTGGGGAAAAAAGACTTAGCAATTACTTGCTTTGGCAGTTAGCATATGCCGAGTTTTATTTTACCGAAAGATATTGGCCTGCTTTTGATGAAGCATCATTAGATGAAGCTATTTTAGAATATCAACATCGAAAGAGAAGGTTCGGTGGATTATAGGATGTGTCTTTAAATGATCATTAGAATTATAACAGCAATTATCGGTCTATTAATTTTTATTCCGCTTCTGATTGTCGGTGGCTGGCCATTATTTTTGCTAATCACATTATTAGCATCAATTGGATTAAAAGAGTTGTTTCGTATGAAAAACATCCCGCTTCTTTCATTTCCTGCCATAATTAGTATGTTAGCTTTATGGATTTTTTATTTTAATTGGATGGAGCCAAGAGTTTTAGAAGCAATTCCTACAAATCCTGTTGAAATAGCTTTTGCACTTATTTTGATATTATTAGCATATTCCGTAGTCGTGAAAAATCAATTTACTTTTCAAGATGCGGCTTTTATTTTATTATCTCTTGGTTATGTTGGGATCGGTTTTTATTATTTTCTTGCAACGAGAGAAATCGGTTTAGAATATATTTTATTTATTCTATTAATCATATGGTTAACAGATAGTGGCGCGTTTTTCTTTGGAAAATATACAGGTAAAAGAAAATTATGGCCTGCGATCAGCCCCAAGAAAACGGTTGAAGGTTTTGTAGGCGGAATTGCTTGTGCCGTAGTAATTGCAGTGATTTTTCAATTGAACTATCCAATCCATGAGTCAATGTTTGTAGTGATAATAGTTGCGATTATTGCTTCTGTTTTAGGACAACTCGGTGATTTAGTTGAATCAGCTCTAAAGCGAAGTTACCAAGTGAAGGACTCAGGTCAATTGTTACCTGGACACGGAGGAGTTCTTGATCGTTTCGATAGTATGATTTTCATGTTACCATTCTTACACTTTATCCAATTTATATAAAATGAGGGCTTAAATATGAAGAATATTGTTCTATTAGGTGGAACTGGTTCCATTGGGTTACAAACCATTGATATAATCAAACAGCATCCGAATACATTTAAATTATACGGCTTCGCTTTTGGAACCCAAGTTGACCGTGCCCTACCTATTATCGAGGAATTGCAACCAGAAATTATTGTTACGAAAAGCGATAATGCGAAAGAAAGAATTCAACAAGAGACGACTTATAACCCAAAAGTCTATGCTGGGATGTCTACTTTAAATGAATTAGTAACCTATGATGAAGTTGATCTTGTTGTAAATGCTTTACTAGGTAGTGTGGGTCTTCAACCTACTTTAGAAGCCATACGAGCAAAGAAACAGATTGCTTTTGCAAACAAAGAAACGCTTGTTACAGCTGGCCATATCATTATGCATGAAGCAAATAAATATGGAGTAGAGTTATTACCAGTAGATAGTGAGCATGCCGCAATTCATCAATGTCTAAGGGGAGAAAGTCATGATGAAATAAAACGATTAATAATAACTGCCTCTGGGGGAAGTTTTCGTGATTATTCTCGATCAGATTTGCAAGGTGTTAGAAAAAAGGACGCCTTAAACCATCCTAATTGGAGCATGGGTGCAAAGATAACAATAGATTCTGCTACTATGATGAACAAAGGTTTAGAAGTAATTGAAGCTCATTGGTTATTTAATGTCCCATATGAGAATATAGATGTTCTGATGCACCGAGAGAGTGTCATTCATTCTATGGTGGAATTTGTTGATCGAGGAGTAATGGCTCAACTAGGAACACCCGATATGCGCATTCCCATTCAATATGCTCTAACGTATCCAGAGCGCAAGTCATTTAATATGTCGGATAGTTTAGATTTATTATCATTTGGTTCACTGAATTTTAGTGAATTAAGTTTTGAACAGTTCCCCTGTTTGAAGATGGCTTATGAAGCTGGACAGCAAGGAGGTTCTCTGCCTACGGTATTAAATGCTGCGAATGAAGTGGCAGTCGAACTATTTTTAAATGATCAAATAGAGTTTTTAGATATTGAATCCATCATCTATAAACAGTTAGAAGAACATTCAAATATTGCATCTCCTGATTTAGACACAATTCTAGCAGTAGATGAGGTTACAAGAGATAAAGTGAGAAGTATGCGGAAATAAAGGAAGGTGCTAGAATTGAACACTATAATTGCTTTTATTTTCATGTTTGGTCTACTTGTGTTTATTCACGAGTTAGGGCATTTGATATTTGCAAAACGAGCTGGAATGTTAGCTCGTGAATTTGCTATAGGGTTTGGTCCAAAGATCTTTTCCTATAGAAAAGATGAAACACTGTACACAGTAAGACTACTTCCGATAGGCGGATATGTTCGTGTTGCAGGTGAAGATCCTGAGATTGTAGAACTAAAGGCAGGTCATCATGTTGGCCTTGAATTTAATCAGCAAGATGAAGTGGACAAAATAATAGTTAACAACAAAGATAAGCATCCCAATGCACAAGTAGTGGAAGTGGAGAAGGTTGATTTAGACCATGACTTAACCATTGATTGTTATGAGCTTAACAGTGAGGAAAAAAAGAAGTTCCAAGTAAATAGAAAAGCTCTATTTGTAATGGACGAAAAAGAAACGATGATCGCACCTTATGATCGACAGTTTTCTTCTAAAACGGCTGCACAAAAAGGGATTCAAGTATTTGCAGGCCCAATGATGAACTTCTTATTAGCTATTTTCATCTTCATTGGATTAGGCTTTATGCAAGGTGTTCCGGTTGATGAAGCTATAATCGGTGGAATCAATGATGGGTCTCCAGCTGATGAGGCTGAATTAATGGAAGGCGATGAAGTTGTATCTATTGATAATGAAGCTGTTGACGATTGGATTGGGTTAGTAACTTATGTTCAAGAACGTCCAGATGAACCATTAGAATTAACAATTGATCGAGATGGTGAATTGATTAATACAACATTGACTCCAGAGGCTGTGACAGAACAAGGTGAAACAATTGGTAGGCTTGGTGTAATGAGAATGTTTGAAGATGATCCTTCGAAGGTATTCATTCATGGATTTACCCAAACATACGACATAACGGTTTTAATCATTAATGCTGTTGGTCAATTAGTCACTGGTCAACTATCTTTAGATGCTTTAGCTGGTCCAGTGGGTATTTATTCTGCAACAGATGACGTCGTACAAACAGGGATATATAACTTCTTTATGTGGACTGCGATGTTAAGTATTAATTTAGGTATTGTAAACTTATTACCTTTACCAGCACTGGATGGTGGTAGGTTAATATTTATTGGCTTAGAAGCAATAAGAGGAAAACCATTAGATCCACAAAAAGAAGGTGTTGTGCATTTAATTGGCTTTGCACTATTGATGTTACTAATGATTATAGTAACCTGGAATGATATTGAACGACTCTTTATGTAATCTGATTTAAGTTTATGAGGTGAGTAAATTAATGAGACAGAGTAATATGTTAATACCAACATTGCGAGAAGAACCAAAAGAAGCTGAGATTGCTAGTCACCGTTTGCTTTTAAAAGCGGGTTATATTCGAAAGTTAGCTTCAGGTGTATATAACTTTCTACCACTTGGTAAAAAGGTTCTACGTAAAGTAGAGAATATTATACGTGAAGAAATGGACCATGCTGGAGCGCAGGAAATTCAAATGCCTTCCTTACAACCTGCTGAACTTTGGCAAACTTCCGGTCGTTGGGATACGATGGGGCTTGAATTAATGCGTTTGAAAGATCGCCATGATCGAGACTTTGCTTTAGGAGCAACGCATGAAGAAGTAGTAACTTCTTTAATTCGTGATGAGGTTAACTCTTATAAAAAATTACCGTTAACGGTATATCAAATTCAAAATAAATATCGAGACGAAAGACGTCCTCGCTTCGGGTTGTTACGTGGAAGAGAATTCTTAATGAAGGATGCTTATTCCTTTCATCAAGATTTTGAATCATTAGATGAAGCCTACACACGCTTATACAATGCTTACTCTAGAATTTTTGAGCGATGTGGGTTAAACTTCCGTGCAGTTATAGCTGATTCTGGGGCAATGGGTGGAAAGGATACCCATGAATTCATGGTGCTTTCCGATGTTGGAGAAGATACCATTGCTTATTCTGACAAATCGGATTATGCAGCTAACGTGGAAATGGCACCAGTTATTACTTCTTATGAAAAGAAAACAGAAGAAGAGCTGGACCTACAAAAAGTTGAGACTCCTGGAGTTAAAACAATGCAAGAAGTTGCTGATCTATTGAACCATTCCTTAGCAGAAGGTATGAAAGCTATAACGTTTAAAGTAGATGACAAACTTGTACTAGTTGTTACAAGAGGAGATCATGAAATTAATGATATTAAAGTAAAAAATCTGTATGAAGCAGAAATCGTAGAGCTCGCTTCTGAGCAGGAGACGAGAGAAATTTTGGGTGCAGGGTTTGGATCATTAGGACCGATCAACGTACCTGAAGAAGTAGAGGTTATTGCCGATAATGCAGTAGCTTCCATGGTTAATGCAACTTGTGGGGCTAATGAGGATGGGTATCACTATGCAAATGTGAATCCAGATCGCGATTTGTCCATTTCTCAGTATGCTGATTTACGTTTTATTGAAGAAGGCGACCTTTCGCCAGATGGCAATGGTAATATTCAATTCGCTAAAGGCATTGAAGTTGGACATGTATTCAAATTAGGTACACTATACGCCGACCGACTAGGTGCAAGCTTTTTAAATGATCAAGGTAAATCAGCTTCATTTGTCATGGGGTGTTATGGAATCGGTGTTAGTCGTACACTTGCTGCAGTAGTGGAGCAATATCACGATGACAAAGGTTTATTATGGCCTGATAGTCTTGCCCCATTTGATTTACATTTATTAAATTTAAATGCGAAAAAAGAGGATCATGTTAAAATAGCCGACGAACTGTATGAAAAATTACATGGTCTTGGTTATGACGTTCTATATGACGACCGAAAAGAACGTGCAGGGGTAAAGTTTAATGACAGTGACCTGATAGGAGTTACTCACCGAGTGACACTTGGAAAGCGTGCTGAAGAAGGATATGTGGAGTACAAAAACCGCAAAACTGGGTTTCAAGATGATATTCACATTTCGAGCCTTGCAAAGTTCTTAACAAACCAATAATAAGTAAAATGTAGAAGCCCTTGTAATTAAGCAGGGGCTTCTTATAAACCGGGGGAGTAAGTATGGATTTAAACAAACAGGAAAAAATGAATTTACTACTTCAACAAATTCAATTACCTGATGAGCTTGTACAGGAACATTTTGCAAATACATTACTTACCAAGCTGACTGTTCTAAAAGAAGTGAAGACGTGGAAGTTTCATATACATAATTCAAACCCATTCGCTTTTAATGCTTTAGCGGTGTTTGAAACTAAGCTTCAGGATGCTTTTCGCCACATAGCTAATGTGGAAATAGAAGTCGAAACAGATTCTACAGAACTGGATGAAGAACAATTTGCTTTGTATTGGCACCAATTTATCCATTCAGTTGATGATTTGTTACCAGCATATAAAGCGTTTATTTGTGAACAAAAGCCTTCATTAATTGGGGAGAAAGTTCAGTTACAAGCTAGAAATGATGCAGAAGCAAATATGATAAAAAAGCGCCTCGACCCGTTATTTCAAACGTTTTGCCAAAAATATGGCCTAAAGCAATACCAAATAGAATTGTCCATCGCATTTGATGAGGATGAAGTACAGCGTTTTCAAGAAACAAAGAAAATGGAAGAACAAAACTTTGTACAAAAAGCTATTAAAGAACAAGCTGAAAAGGAAAAAGTTAATGAAGTGGACGCACCTAAAGGTCCATTACAAATAGGGAACATGATCCAAGAAGAGCCATTAGAGATGCATAACATATTGGAAGAAGAAAAAAGGGTGATCATCCAAGGGTATGTATTTGATGTGGATGTAAGGGAGCTACGTTCTGGTAGAGACTTGCTGATTGTAAGTATGACCGATTATACTGATTCCTTGCAGATTAAGATGTTCTCTAAAGGGGATGAACAAAAAGCACAATTTGCTCAAGTTAAAGAAGGAATGTGGGTGAAGGCTCGGGGCAGTATTCAAACAGATAACTACTCCAATGAACTCATCATGATGTGTAATGACTTAAATGAAAAAAAGGCTAGTAAAAGAACAGATGATGCATCAGAAAAAAGAGTGGAACTACACGCTCATACTACAATGAGCTTAATGGATGCGACAGTCTCTGCACCTGATTTAGTTAAGAGGGCAGCAGACTTTGGTCATCAAGCAATTGCGATTACCGACCATGGTGTGGCCCAAGCTTTTCCAGAGGCTTATAATGCAAGTAAGAAACATGGGGTCAAGGTTCTTTACGGTCTAGAAGCAAATCTTGTCGATGATGGGGTTCCTATTGCTTATAACGAAACGGATGTAGACCTAGCAACTGGATCATATGTCGTTTTTGACGTGGAGACGACAGGTTTATCAGCAAGCTATGATAAAATTATTGAATTAGCTGGTGTACGCATACAAGATGGTGAAATTGTCGACCGTTTCGAGAAATTTGCAAACCCTCATCAAAAACTAAGTCAAACAACTATTGATTTAACTGGTATTACAGATGATATGGTTCGAGATGCACCGGAAATTGAAGAAGTGATGAGTGCATTTAATAATTGGATGGGTAACGACATCTTAGTAGCCCACAATGCTAGTTTTGATATAGGCTTTATAAATGCTGCTTTTAAACGAATGGATTTAGACAAAGTTACTAATCCGGTAATTGACACACTTGAGTTAGCTAGATTCTTATACCCTGATTTAAAAAATCATCGACTGAATACATTATGTAAACATTTAAATATAGAACTGACACAACATCACCGCGCAATATATGATGCGGAAGCAACCGGTTACTTGATGTGGAGCTTTATTAAATCCACATTGAATAAAGGGATTGAGAACCATCAAGAACTAAATCGTCACGTTGGTGAAGGAGATGCATATAAACGATCTCGACCAAATCATGCGATATTACTTGCGCAAACCCAAGAAGGGCTAAAGAATTTATATAAGTTAATATCAATGTCGCATATTGATTACTTTTACAGGGTTCCTAGAATTCCACGATCGAAATTAAATAAACACCGAGAAGGTTTAATGATAGGTTCTGGATGTGACCAAGGAGAATTGTTTGATACGATTGCGCTGAAGTCAGAAGAAGAGGCGGAAAAAGTTGCTGAATTCTATGATTATATTGAGGTGCAACCACCTTCGAATTACTATCACTTAATTGAGAAGGAAACGGCACATTCCATGGAACACATAAAACAATTGATTAAAAAACTAGTTCAAATTGGTGAAAAGTTGGATAAGCCTGTTGTGGCAACTGGTAATGTTCATTATTTAGATCCACATGAAAAAATTTACCGAAAGATCCTGATTGGTTCACAGAGTGGGAATCCTCTAAATCGCCAAACACAACCAGATGTATACTACCGAACTACGAACGAAATGTTAGAAGCATTTGCTTTTCTAGGTGAAGCCAAGGCAAAAGAAATAGTACTGCAAAATAGTAACTGGGTTTCAGATCAAATTAATACGTTACAACCGATTAAGGATGATTTGTACACTCCGAATATTGAAGGTGCCGATCAAGAAATTACAGATATGTGCTATAACAAAGCTAAAAGTATATATGGAGATGATTTACCTGAATTACTAACAAAAAGATTGGAACGTGAACTTGGTAGTATCATCGAAAATGGATTCTCCGTCATTTACTTGATTTCACAAAAAATTGTTAAGAAGTCACTAGATGATGGATATCTTGTAGGTTCACGTGGTTCCGTGGGATCTTCTTTTGTAGCTACCATGATGGATATTACAGAAGTTAACCCGCTACCGCCGCACTATGTTTGTCCTTCGTGCAAAACATATGAATTTTTCACAGATGGCTCTGTAGGTTCAGGTTATGATCTAGATGAGAAAACGTGTGAAACATGTGAAATACCTTTAAGACGTGATGGCCAAGATATCCCGTTTGAGACATTTTTAGGTTTTAAAGGAGATAAAGTTCCTGATATTGACTTGAACTTCTCTGGAGATTACCAACCGGTTGCCCATAATTATACAAAGGTACTTTTTGGTGAAGATAAAGTGTACAGAGCGGGTACGATTGGAACAGTAGCTGAAAAGACTGCATTTGGGTATGTGAAAGGTTATGCTCAAGATCATAACATTACCCAACGTCAAGCTGAAGTAGACCGTTTGGTAAAAGGGTGTACGGGTGTGAAACGTACAACAGGTCAACACCCAGGTGGTATAATCGTAGTTCCTGATGATCAAGATATTTATGATTTTACCCCTATCCAGTTTCCGGCAGATGACAGAAAATCTGAGTGGTTAACAACTCATTTTGACTTTCATTCGATTCATGATAACTTACTAAAACTCGATATTTTAGGTCATGATGATCCAACTGTTATTCGAATGCTGCAGGACTTAACAGGTATAGATCCTCTAGACGTCCCAACTAATGATGCTGAAGTTATGAAGATCTTTGCTGGACCTGAACCATTAGGTGTGAAATCGGAACAAATTCTTTGTAAAACTGGTACATTAGGTGTGCCAGAGTTTGGAACTCGATTTGTAAGGCAGATGTTAGAAGATACGAAGCCTTCTTCCTTTGCAGAATTAGTTATTATTTCAGGACTTTCACATGGTACCGATGTATGGTTAGGTAATGCACAAGAACTAATTAATGATGGGGTATGTGAAATAGGAGAAGTTATCGGTTGTCGTGACGACATTATGGTTTATTTAATGCATAAAGGGCTAGAAGCATCTTTAGCATTTAAAATAATGGAGTTTGTCCGTAAAGGTAAAGGATTAGAAGATGAGTGGATCGAAGAAATGAAAAAGCATGGTGTTCCAAATTGGTACATTGAATCATGTAAAAAGATAAAATATATGTTTCCAAAAGCACACGCTGCAGCATATGTTCTTATGGCTGTAAGAATTGCTTATTTTAAAGTCCATCATCCGATTGAGTTTTATGCAGCGTATTTTTCTGTTCGTGCAGACGATTTTGATCTTCCTACTATGATTAGAGGAAACGACTCTTTGAGAGAGAAAATTGAATCGATTATAGAAAGAGGAAATGATGCTACGCCGAAAGAGAAAAGTTTATTAACTGTACTAGAACTTGCGTTAGAAATGTGTGAACGAGGCATGTCGTTTCAAAGGGTGGACTTGTATAAGTCAGATGCGAAAAAATTCATTGTTGATGGAAACTCGCTGATTCCACCATTTAATGCTGTAGATGGATTAGGAACGAATGCAGCACTAAATATAGTTAAGGCAAGAGAAGACGGGGAATTCTTATCTAAAGAAGATTTGAGGGAACGAAGTAGGATTTCTAAAACTGTACTAGAGTATTTAGATGTCCAAGGTTGTTTAGAAGGATTACCGGATCAGAACCAATTATCCCTATTTTAGTATGCCTAGGCTTGCATTTAATGGTTTTCTATGGTATATTTCGAATTGGATTAGCAAAAGATACGGTTACGAAAAAAGAGTGGGGCAGCCCACTCTTTCGTTTTATCCTAACCCTGCTGGTTTTTTCAGCAGGGCAATTTATTGCAATTAAACGCTTGTATAGAAAAACATCTAAGAACTATATACTTATATAAACTATGTTGAGAAGGAGGCTTTGACGTTGAGCAAAAAGATAGTTCATGCAACTGAAGAGATCGTTCAACCAATCGTAGAAGAATTAAGCCTTGAATTAGTAGAAGTAGAGTTTGTGAAAGAAGGAAAAAATCACTTTTTACGAGTCTACGTTGATAAAGATGGTGGAGTAGACATTGAGGATTGTGAAAAAGTAAGTGAGAAGCTCAGTGAGAAGTTAGATGAGGAAGACCCAATCGAGCAGGCTTACTACTTAGAAGTATCATCACCTGGAGTAGAGCGTAAACTTAAAAAGAAAGAAGACTTTACGAAGTTCACTGGCTCCCATATTTTCGTGAAAACGTATGAACCAATTGACGGTGAGAAAGAATTCTATGGTGATTTGAAGGATTTTGTGAATGATGAAGTAATTTTAATAGTAAAAATTAAGACAAGAGAAAAAGAAATCGTTATACCATACGAGAAGGTTGCAAACGCCCATATCGCGGTTTCATTTTCATAAAGGGAGGTTTTAACGGTGAAAACGGATTTATTTGAAGCAATGGAAGTTCTAGCTGAAGAAAAAGGTATCGACAAAGAGGTATTATATGAAACACTAGATGCTGCAATTGTTTCTGCTTACAAGAAAAACTTTAATTCGAAAACGAATGTTAGAGTAGATTTAGATCCTAAAGATGGTTCTATGAGAGTTCTTGCTAGACTTAATGTTGTTGAAGATCTAGAAGATGAAGATCTTGAAATTTCATTAGAAGAGGCTAGAGAGATTGACCCTGCATACGCAGAAGGTGATGTGGTGGAGAAAGAAGTAACTCCACGTAACTTCGGACGAATTGCTGCTCAAGCTGCGAAACAGGTAGTCACTCAACGTGTTAGAGAAGCGGAACGAGGCGTTATATACAGTGACTATGCAGACCGGTTAGAAGAGATTATTATTGGTACAGTTCAGCGAAAAGACCATCGTTATCTATATATTCATTTAGGAAAAGTAGAAGGAAAGCTTCCAATGAATGAATTGATGCCGAATGAAACATATGAAGTTCACGATCGTATCAAAGTATTTGTGACAAAAGTTGAAAATACAAGTAAAGGTCCTCAAGTATATGTTTCAAGAACACACCCAGGTCTTTTAAAGCGATTATTTGAAGTAGAAGTTCCAGAAATTTATGATGGAATTGTAGAAGTGATTTCTGTAGCACGCGAAGCTGGTGATCGATCGAAAATCAGTGTACATGCGGAAGACCCAGAAATTGATCCAGTTGGTTCATGTGTTGGGCAACGTGGCCAAAGAGTACAAACGGTAGTAGATGAATTACACGGAGAGAAAATCGATATCGTTCATTACTCTGAAGATCCAGTCGTGTATATATCGAATGCTCTTAGCCCATCTAAAGTAGTTGAGGTAAAAGTGAATGAAGAAGCCCATGCTACAACTGTAATTGTCCCAGATAATCAGTTATCCCTTGCTATTGGAAAGCGTGGCCAAAATGCGAGGCTTGCTGCTAAGCTTACAGGTTGGAAAATCGATATCAAGAGTGAGTCAGAGGCTTATGATGATGGGGAACTCGAGACATCTTCTACTGACTCTGATCTGGAGTTAGACGAAGAGTAAGGGGGATTTTATATGGTAGCAAAGAAAAAACAACCTTTACGTAAGTGCGTCGTTACTGGCGAAATGCTTCCTAAAAAACAATTGATTAGAATTGTGCGTAATAAAGACGGAGAAGTGTTCGTTGATGATAGCGGTAAAAAGAATGGACGCGGTGCCTATTTAAACAATGAACTAGATGTTATTAAAAAGGCACGAAAAACAAATGCATTAAATCGTCATTTAAATACACAGGTTCCAGATGAGTTATATGATGAACTTGAAAGTAAAGTAGGAAATAATGATGCAGGATAAGCCTCATTTGAATTTATTAGGAATAGCCCTACGTGCAAATAAACTTGTACTAGGAGAATCTTCAATCGTTGAAGCTGTAAGGCAGAACCAAGCAAAGCTAGTATTAATTGCTAGTGATGCATCTGATAATACGAAGAAAAAATTATCAGATAAATCAACGAGTTACCAAGTGCCATATATTGTTGTTGAAGATCGACATACACTTTCAAAGGCGATTGGTAAAGACGGTAGAGTTGCAGTTGCCATAACCGACCAAGGTTTTGCTAATAAATTAAAACAACTGCTATCGGATTAATATTCGGGGGTGAATGTATGAAAAAGATGCGCGTATATGAATATGCCAAACAAAACAATTTAGCGAGTAAACAAGTTATTACGAAATTAGAAGAATTAGATATTGAAATTTCTAATCATATGTCAACGATCAGTGAAAATACGATTAGACAATTAGATGAATTTTACCATGGTAAAAAAGAAGAAAAAAAAGAAGCGCCTAAACAGCAACCTAAAAATAATCAGTCGAATCAGAATAAAAATACTAATAGCAATCAAAATAGTAACAAAGCTCAAAGTCAAAACAAGAATCAAAACACTAACCAAAATAATCAAAATAAAAACCAGAATAACTCAAATAAGAACACTAACTCAAATCAAAATAAAAACCAACAAAGAAATCAACAAAAAGGTAAGAACAATAAGCAACAAAGTAATAATAAGCAACAAAAAAATCAGCAGCACTCTCAACGACCTAAAAAGCAACCACAAACACCAGAGAAAATTACTTATCAAGGTTCGTTAACTGTTGGAGAATTAGCAGACAAGTTAAATAAAGATTCTTCAGAAATTATTAAGAAGTTGATGTTATTAGGTGTCATGGCAACTATTAACCAACAATTAGACAATGAATCAATTGAGTTATTATGTGAAGACTATGGGGTAGAAGTAGAAGAAGAAGTGGTTGTTGACAAAACGGATTTAGAAAACTATATGCATGAAGAAGATCCTGCTAAATTAGTTACTCGTCCAGCTGTTGTGACAATTATGGGACACGTCGATCACGGAAAAACTACTTTATTAGACTCTATTCGGAAGACGAAAGTAACAGAAGGCGAAGCTGGTGGAATCACACAGCATATCGGTGCTTACCAAATTAATGAAAATGGTAAGAAAACAACCTTCTTAGATACACCAGGTCACGCTGCATTTACTAGTATGCGTTCCCGTGGTGCACAAGTTACGGATATTGCCGTCTTAGTTGTTGCTGCCGATGATGGTGTAATGCCTCAAACAGTAGAAGCGATTAATCACGCAAAGGCTGCGGAAGTACCAATTATTATTGCGGTAAACAAAGTCGACAAAGAGGGTGCAGACCCTAGCCGTGTGATGCAAGAATTAACAGAATACGAATTGGTCCCAGAAGATTGGGGCGGAGAAACAATTTTTGTTCCTTTATCTGCATTAAGTGGAGAAGGAATCGACGATCTAGTAGAAATGATTAATCTAGTTTCAGAAGTAGAAGAATTAAAAGCAAACCCTGATAGCCCAGCTTCAGGTACTGTAATCGAAGCACAACTGGAAAAGGGACGCGGAAGTGTTGCAACTCTACTTGTTCAAAACGGTACGCTAAAAGTTGGAGATACGCTTGTAATTGGTAATACGTATGGTAAAGTACGTGCTATGTCTGACGATTTAGGCAAACGTGTAAAAGAAGCTGAACCATCCATGCCAGTAGAAGTAATCGGTTTTAATGCTGTTCCACAGGCAGGAGATCGTTTCTTAGTCTTTAAAAACGAAAAAGAAGCAAAACAAATTGCTGATCTACGTCAACAAAAAGACATTGAGGAACAACGTGAAGCTACAGGCAAGGTTAGCTTGGAAGATTTATTTGAACAAATTAAGCAAGGCGAAATGAAAGAAATTAAAATTATTGTTAAAGCTGACGTACAAGGTTCTGTCGAAGCTGTTGCCACCTCTCTTCGTAAAATTGAAGTAGAAGGCGTTAACATTAATATTATTCACACAGGTGTAGGAGCTATTACGGAATCTGACATTATCTTAGCCTCAGCTTCAAATGCTGTGGTTATCGGATTTAATGTTCGTCCAGATAATAATGCAAAGCGTACTGCCGATCAGGAGAAGATCGACATTCGCCTTCACCGTGTTATTTATAAAGCAATTGAAGAGATTGAAGCTGCTATGAAGGGTATGCTTGATCCTGAATTTGAAGAAAAAGTGATTGGGCAAGCTGAAGTTAGAGAAACGTTTAAAGTATCTAAAATTGGTACAATCGCTGGTAGCTATGTAATTGATGGTAAAATTTCTAGAAATGCAGGAATACGCGTGATTCGTAACGGAGTTGTACAATTCGAGGGCGAAATCGATACGCTTAAGCGTTTTAAAGATGATGCTAAAGAAGTACAGCAAAATTACGAGTGTGGAATAACTATTAAGAACTTCAACGATATTAAAGAAGGCGATATTATTGAAGCATTTGTAATGGAAGAAATAGCACGCACATGATCGGATATGTCTATGTTGAGTGTATGATATATGATGTGCATTCTTTAAAGGCAAAGCGTTCGGTTATCAAGCAAACTTTAAATCAAGTTCAACAGAAGTTTAATATAAGTATGACAGAAATTGATTTTCATGATTTGTGGCAACGCACTGCCTTTGGTTTGGCAGTAGTTGCTGTGAATCAGTCAATGGCCGAGAAAACGCTGCAACGGGCAGTTGATTTAATTGATTCTAGAACTGATTTAGAAGTTACTATTGTTGAATATGAGTGGCTTTAATCCTCTAAATAGTCGAGGTGAAAATAATGAGCAATTTACGTGCGAATCGAATTGGAGAACAAATGAAGAAAGAATTAGGTGATATTCTTTCTCGTAAAATTAAAGATCCTCGAGTAGGCTTTGTAACTGTAACGGAAGTGAAGGTTACAGGGGATCTCCAACAAGCAAAAGTGTATATTTCAATTTACGGTAGTGAACGTGAAAAAGAAGAAACACTCGTTGGACTGGCAAAATCTAAAGGTTTCATTCGATCAGAAATAGGCAATAGAATCCGATTAAGAAAAACGCCAGAGATTTCTTTTGAAATTGATGAAGCAATTGAATACGGTAATCGTATTGAGAGTATTATTCATGATTTGAATAGAAATGAATAATGAACATGGGAGGATAGGCTTCATAGTCTATCCTTTTCCTATGTGAATTACATATGTTTAGATGTATTTGGAGGTTGAACAAATGAATGGTGTAATAGCACTTTGGAAGCCAAAAGGCATGACATCGCATGATTGTGTTGTTCAAGTAAGACAATTGTTAAAAACAAAAAAAGTCGGACATACAGGTACGTTAGACCCTGATGTAGAAGGTGTATTGCCTATCTGTGTTGGAAAAGCGACAAAAGTTGTAGAATTAATTACAAGTCAACCTAAGACATATACAGCTGAAATTAGTCTAGGAAAACAAACAACCACAGAAGATGCTAGTGGTGATATAATTAAATCACAAAAAGTAGCATCTGATTTAAGTTTCTCAGAGTGTATCAGTCATGCTGCATCGTTTGTTGGTGAATTAAAACAAATTCCACCAATGTATTCTGCAGTGAAAGTAGATGGCATGAAATTATATGAGTATGCTAGAGAAGGAATTGAGGTAGAGCGACCTGAAAGACTAGTAACGATCCATGATTTACATGTTACTTCCGATCAATTGGAGTTTCTTGATGAGGAAGACGTTCGTTTTCAGCTTCAGGTAACATGCTCTAGTGGAACATATATAAGAACATTATGTGTAGACTTAGGTAGAAAAATAGGATACCCTGCACATATGTCTAGCTTAGTTCGTAATAAAGCAGGTTCATTTGAATCTGAAGATACGCTTAGTTTACAAGATTTAGAGAACTTGGTGAACAATGATCAAATTGATTCCATTTTGAAGTCTCCTTCTATTGCCTTACCACACATTGCGAAGTATGTGGTCGAAAAAGAAGATTATATTCTTATCCAACAAGGTCGAGTGATTGATTGTCCACAAGAACTAAAGGAAGAACCGATTTTTAGAATGGAAAGTGAAGACCAAGAATTATTAGCAATTTACCAACAACATCCAAGTAAGCCAGGGTTAATTAAACCTTTAAAAGTACTGGTGTAATAGAGAAGGTGTAATAATGCAAGTAATTTATTTGAATTTAGAACAAGTGGAGAAGTTTCCTAATTTAGATCATTCAAGTATCGCGGTAGGTTATTTTGATGGCGTGCATAAAGGTCATCAAGCAGTTATAAATGAAGCTATTTCTCAAGCGAAATTACTTCAACTGAAATCTGGTGTGATGACATTTGACCCTCACCCTTTAGAAATTATTAAAGGTCAACAATTAGAAGATTATATTTTAACTCCACTAGAAGAAAAGATAAATATTTTAGAAAAGTATTCACTTGATTATTTGATTGTCGTTCGATTCGATCAGAGTCTAGCTAAGCTCTCACCTCAACAGTTCGTAGATTCCTTTATGAAAAATTTAAACATGAAGCATGTTGTAGGTGGATATGATTTTGCGTTTGGTCATAAAGGAAAAGGAAAAATTCAAGATATGGATCTGTATACACAAGACGAACTAACATATTCTATTGTCGATAAAATCACCGAGGGCACTGAAAAAATTAGTTCGACGCTTATTCGTGAAAAAATTGATTTAGCAGACTTGTCAGAAGTAGAAAATTTGTTAGGTAGAAATTTCGCAATCACAGGTAAAGTCGTAGAGGGATATAAGCGTGGCAGAGAGATTGGATATAAAACTGCAAATCTTGATGTGCCAAGTCAGCAAAAAATTCCTAAAATAGGTGTCTATGCTACAATTGCTGAGGTAAACGGGAAAAGCTATTACGGGATGACATCTGTTGGATATAATCCTACGTTTGAAAATGAGCATGCCAAACCAATTATTGAAGTTCATTTATTTAATTTTGATGAAGAAATTTATGGACATACTATTCAAGTACAGTTCGTTAAATATATTCGTGAAGAACTGAAATTTGAAGGTGTAGACCCTTTAATAAAAAGGATTCAGGATGATGAAGCTATAGCTAAAAGTCATTTTAATATAGGCTAATTTTCCTCTTGCAATCTAAGTAAAAAACATGTATCGTTACATTGTGTGATAAACCTTATTCTTGGCATAGCGAGACTCCGACGAATGCTAGGAAAAAGGGGTTACAATAAATTTTATAGGAGGTGAATAGGATGGCAATTACAAAAGAGCGTAAAAATGAATTAATTAATGAATTTAAAACGCATGAAAATGACACTGGTTCTCCAGAGGTCCAGGTAGCTATCCTTACAGAAGAGATCACGACTTTAAATGATCATTTTCGTGAACACAAAAATGATCACCATTCACGTCGTGGATTATTTAAAATGGTAGGTAAGCGTCGTAACTTACTTAACTACCTACGTAATAACGATATTACACGCTATCGTGACTTAATCAAACGTTTAGGTCTACGTCGATAGGTAAGGCAGAAAAAGCGGGAACTTTTCCCGCTTTTTTTCTTTATATACTGGTTTAAGTATTCCTTCATGTCAGTAGTAACGAACCATATATGAAAAGAAAGTTCATTGATTGCAAGACAAAAGAAAGATTTTGTATCTATACGGTTCCTTTATATCGACCTGAACCTTTGACGCCACTATATAAATTATTCATAGTTCTTTTTACATTTCAATAAAAAAGTATTAAAATAATAAACAGTGGTATTTTATGTAGTTATTGTGAATACATAATCCGTTAGATTTGAGAGGAGTAGTTTAATAAATGTCAAATGAAATGAAAACATTTAGCCTTGATGTTGCTGGTAGACAGTTAACAGTTGAGGTTGGAGAAGTAGCAAAACAAGCAAATGGTTCTGCAATGATGCGATATGGTGATACATCTGTAGTAGTTGCAGCAACTGCTTCAAGTGAACCAAAAGATTTACCCTTTTTCCCACTTACAATAAACTATGAAGAGAAGTTATATGCTGTAGGTAAAATTCCAGGTGGATTTTTAAAACGTGAAGGTAAGCCAAGCGACAAAGCAGTTCTAACATCCCGTTTGATCGACCGTCCCATACGTCCATTGTTTGCTGATGGATTCCGTAATGAAGTACAAGTTATGAGCACGGTAATGAGTGTTGATCAAGACTGTCCATCTGATGTGACTGCTATGGTTGGTTCTTCTTTAGCACTATGTATCTCAGATATTCCTTTTGATGGACCTATTGCAGGCGTTCATGTAGGTCGTGTGAATGATGAATTTGTAATCAATCCGACAATTGAACAAATGAAAGAAAGTGATATTGAATTAACAGTAGCAGGAACAAAAGACGCTGTTAATATGGTTGAAGCTGGTGCGAGTGAAGTACCAGAAGACATTATGTTAGAAGCGATCATGTTTGGTCATGAAGAGATTAAACGTTTGGTTGCTTTTCAAGAGGAAATTGTTGCTGAGGTTGGATTACAAAAACGTGAAGTCACTTTATTTACACCTGAAGCAACTTTAGAACAAGAAGTTGTTAAAGCTGCAAAGGATCGTCTAGTTGAAGCAATTCAAACGGTAGATAAACAAGAACGTGCAGAAGCAATTGCTGCTGTGAAAGATGAAGTTATTGCTGCTTATGAAGAGCAAGAGGTAGATGCTTCTACGATTAAACAAGTGAAAAGTGTACTTGAAACCATTGTAAAAGACGAAGTAAGAAGGTTAATTACAGAAGATAAAATTCGTCCAGATGGTCGTGGTGCAGATGAAATCCGCCCATTAAACTCAAGAACAAAAGTATTACCACGTACGCATGGTTCTTCTATGTTTACACGTGGACAAACTCAGGCTTTAAGTGTATGTACATTAGGTCCTTTAGGTGATGTGCAGATATTGGATGGTATAGATTTAGCTGAGCAAAAACGCTTTATGCTACACTACAACTTCCCTTCTTATAGTGTGGGGGAAACTGGACCTGTAAGAGGGCCGGGACGTCGTGAAATTGGACATGGTGCATTAGGTGAACGTGCGCTAGAACCAATATTGCCAACAGAAGAAGAATTCCCATATGCGATTCGTGTGGTTTCAGAAATCCTTGAATCGAATGGCTCTACTTCTCAAGCAAGTATTTGTGCAGGTACAATGGCAATGATGGATGCAGGTGTTCCTATTAAATCTCCAGTTGCAGGTATTGCAATGGGACTAGTGAAATCTGGTGAAAATTATACAGTTCTTACTGATATTCAAGGTATGGAAGATGCCTTAGGAGATATGGATTTCAAAGTAGCAGGTACTGAAAACGGTGTAACAGCATTACAAATGGATATAAAAATTGATGGGTTATCTAGAGCGATCCTTCAAGAAGCATTAACGCAGGCGAAGAAAGGCCGTATGGATATTTTAGCTCATATGAATGAAACAATCGGTAGTCCGCGTGAAGAGTTATCTGATTATGCTCCAAAAATTGAATCCTTTACAATCAATCCTGATAAAATAAGAGATGTAATTGGTCCGAGTGGTAAACAGATTAACAAAATCATTGAAGAAACAGATGTGAAAATTGACATTGAACAAAATGGAAAAATCTTTATTTCTTCTCCTGATCGAGACAAAATTGATAAAGCGCGTAACATCATTCAAGATATTGTTCGTGAAGTTGAAGTTGGTGAAATTTATCTTGGAAAAGTTAAACGAGTTGAAAAATTTGGAGCTTTTGTCGAGTTATTTAGTGGAAAAGACGGTCTAGTTCACATTAGTGAATTAGAAGAAGGTCATGTGAAAAACGTTACGGATGTAGCTAATATCGGTGATGAAATGTTAGTAAAGGTAAAAGAAATCGATAATCAAGGTCGTGTAAACCTTTCAAGAAAAGCTGCTCTTAAAGAAGAAGATGCAGAAGAAAAAACAGAATCATAAGAACTTAAGCATAGTAAGAGGCTGGGACAAATTAAAGTGCTAGCATGTAAATCCGAACAATGTTATTAAAGCGGATGAAATAGACGAAGACTCCTGCGGGAAATAGAGCTTAGGTGAGACCCCGGAATGCTTAGCATGAGGAGGCTCACCAGCTCCCCGCGGAAAGCGCAGTCTATTTCAGGAGCGAGTTAGTCACACCGCATTTTATTGTTCGGATTTATCATGACTATAGACACTTTTGTCCGAGTCTCTTTTTGTTTGATACAAAGTGGTATTTAAACTACAATCATTCGACTCTAGAGAAAAACATATAATGTGTTAAAGAGAGGATGTGCGTAAATGCGATACAAAGATTTATCAGGTAAAGAATTAATTCATGCTGACTTAGGGAAAAGGTTAGGTGTACTAGGTCAAACAGATATTGAAATTAATGAACAAACCGGAAAGATTGAAAAAGTAATTATTCAAGACTATACACTATTAGGTTCTAAGAAAGGAACGAAAGAACAGTCAATCCCGTGGCATGAAATTGATGTGATCGGTGAGGACATGATAATTATAAGAAAAGAGGAATAAAATCGGTTCACACTATAAAACCAATTCACATAAGATGTAATGGTTGAATGACTGAGGCAGGTGTTAATATGTTAACTGGAAAATCAATTGTAGTAATTGGTGGAGATGCACGGTATATTGAGTTGATGCATCAACTTGTGATGAGTGATGCAAGCGTATTTGCAGTTGGTTATGAGGAGTACCAAGAAAAAGAATCAGAAGTCCAGTATGTAACTATAGAAGACTTAAACCAAGAAGCATTAGACGCAGTTATATTACCGATTACCGGCTTAGATGAGGCCGGGTTTGCAGAAGCGCATTATGCTGAAAAGTCTCCAAGAGTAAGTAGTGAGTGGTTAAATGATTTACCTGAAAATACGTTAATTTTCACTGGTATTCGTACGCAATATCTAAACGATGTCACTCATGAAAATATAGTGGCATTATTTGATCGAGATGACATTGCAATCTATAATTCAATCCCGACTGCAGAGGGTACAGTTATGTTAGCAATTCAATATACACCAATTACAATTCATAATGCTAATGTAACTATATTAGGTTTTGGTAGAGTGGGTAAATCTCTAGTGAATGCCTTTCAAGGGTTAGGTGCAAATGTTTCCGTAGCTGCAAGAAAGGAAACTGATTTAGCACGTATATTTGAAACGAGAGCAAAGCCATTACAACTAGAGCAACTCAGTGAGGAAGTTCGTGAGTGTGATATATTGATTAATACGATTCCTACAAGAATTGTTACCCCAGAAGTAATCCACAACCTTTCTAAGAGTTGTTTAATATTAGATTTAGCTTCTAAACCCGGTGGGGTGGATTATCGATACGCGAAGAAAAAAGGTGTGAAAGCAATCTTAGCTCCTGGTTTACCAGGTATGGTTGCGCCCCAAACTGCAGGAAAAATCCTAGCTCAAGTCATTCAAACGATTATCTTGTAACTTATTCTAGAAAGGGGATCGTAAACTTGAAGCTAGAAGGAAAACGCATCGGATTTGGATTGACTGGTTCACATTGTACGTATGACGCTACTTTTCCTGTAATGGAGGAATTGGTAAATGAGGGAGCAGAAGTTGTACCAATTGTTTCTTATACGGTACAACACACAGATTCAAAATTTGGAGAAGCAAATGATCACATAGGAAAGATAAAAACGATTACTAACCAAGAATTAATTACGACTATACCTGAAGCAGAACCTCTTGGTCCAGTAAAGCCTTTAGATTGCATGGTGATTGCGCCATTAACAGGGAATTCACTTAGTAAATTTGCGAATGCTTTAACTGATTCTCCAGTATTAATGGCTGCAAAAGCTACATTAAGAAATAGACGGCCAGTGGTTTTGGCTATCTCGACAAATGACGCTCTTGGCCTAAACGCAGAAAATTTAGCAAAACTATTACATTCTAAAAATATATACTTTGTTCCGTTTGGGCAAGATGATCCTGTATTAAAATCAACTTCTTTAGTGGCGCATATGCCACTTCTTATAGATACGGTTAAAGAAGCACTTTTAGGAAGACAGTTGCAACCTTTATTGAGATCCTATGATTAATTAATGTGAAGGGTTTAAAATTATGATAAAATTGCGGTATATCTAAACGGAATATATGGAGGGAATCACATGGCAGCAAAATCAAGATACAACGTAGCAATAGTCGGAGCAACAGGAGCAGTAGGAGAAAAAATGTTACAGATGTTAGAGCACGTAGAGTTCCCAATTGATGAATTACGTCCGTTAGCTTCTAGAAGATCCGTAGGAAATACCATTATTTATAAAGGAGCAGAGATTCCAATTAGAGAGGCAAAACCAGATGCATTTGATAATATTGATATTGCCTTGTTTTCTGCAGGAGGGTCTGTATCCAAGCAATTAGCTCAAGAAGCTGTGGACCGTGGTGCAGTTGTAATTGACAATACTAGTGCTTTTCGAATGTATGAGGATGTACCTCTTATTGTACCTGAAGTAAATAAAGAAGATATCAAAAATCATAAAGGGATTATTGCAAACCCTAACTGTTCCACTATACAAATGGTGGCCGCATTAGAACCAATAAAACAAAAGTATGGACTAAATCGTATCATTGTATCAACCTATCAATCTGTATCTGGTGCAGGTAACGATGCAGTTGAAGAGCTGAAAAGCCAAACACAAGCGATGTTAGACGGAGAAACTGTATTTAGTGAGGTGTTACCTGTAAAATCAGAGAAAAAACATTTTCCGATTGCCTTTAATGCATTACCTCAAATTGATACTTTCGAAGATAATCATTATACATTTGAAGAGATGAAGATGATTAATGAGACGAAAAAAATCATGCATAATTCTGAACTGAAAGTATCTGCTACCTGTGTGAGACTACCTTTCTTTTATTCACACGCGGAAAGTATTTATATTGAAGTAGACCAGGACTTTGTGACAGTTCCTCAAATTCAGGGTGTGTTAAAAGATGCTCCTGGAGTCGTGTTGGAAGATGATATTGTCAATCAAGGGTATCCAACTCCTTTGTCAGCCGAAGGTAAAACAGATATTTTTGTAGGTAGAGTTCGAAAAGATCTAGATTATGAACGTGGTTTTCATTTATGGGTTGTTTCTGATAACTTGTTAAAAGGAGCTGCGTGGAACTCAGTTCAAATCGCACAAGCATTGATTGAATATGATTCGGAAGAGTAAGTGAAGAGGTGTAACATGGGGATATTAGTACAAAAATTTGGAGGTACGTCTGTAAAAGACGCCTCCTCAAGAGAATATGCAATAAAACATGTCACAAAAGCTATTAATGAAGGTAATCAAGTGGTTGTTGTGGTTTCGGCAATGGGGAGAAAGGGAGCCCCTTATGCAACCGATTCTTTATTGGATTTAGTAGAACATCCAGAAAGCGCAATTACAAATCGCGAACTGGATTTACTTATGTCCTGTGGAGAAATTATTTCGGCTGTTGTATTTGCTAATGAATTAAAAAAGCAAGGAATCATAGCAACCGCATTATCTGGTTCGGAAGCTGGCTTTTTAACTACTAACGATTACACGAATGCAAGAATAAACAAAGTGGATGCTACAAAAGTTGAAAAATACTTTAAAACGAATGATGTTGTAGTCGTGGCTGGTTTTCAAGGGGAAGATGAAGATGGTCATATTACTACTTTAGGGCGTGGAGGATCAGACACGTCAGCAGTTGCGTTAGGTGCTGCTTTACAAGCAGATTTTGTCGATATTTTTACAGATGTAAATGGAATTAAAACGGCAGATCCAACTATCGTAAAAGGCGCTAAAACTTTACAAATAATGACTTATAATGAAATTGTTCATATGGCTTATCAAGGCTCGAAAGTCATACATCCTCGCGCGGTAGAAATTGCGATGCAAGAAAAAATCCCACTCCGAGTTAGGTCTACTTATTCGGAGGACCTGGGGACATTAGTAACCTCCAAACGCAACTCAACAATGGATACGGGATTCCAAGATCGTCTAGTAACTGGTATTGCTCACGTAGCAGGTATTACCCAAATTCAAGTATTTGCTGAAAATGATCCAATAAAAGTTCACCATGAAGTTTTAGAGCAATTGGCGAAAGCCCATATTTCTGTAGACTTTTTCAATATATTCACAGAAGGAATCACCTTCACTGTACCTAATGAAAAGGTAAAAGAAGCGGTACGTATTATTGAGACATTACAGTATAAAGTTGTTACGAATGAAAACTGTGCCAAGGTTTCTACTGTCGGTGCAGGTATTCAAGGTGTTCCTGGGGTTGCTGCTAAAGTAGTTTCAGCTTTGGCAAAGCATGGCATTCAAATCTTACAATCAGCAGATAGCCACACCACGATATGGATTCTCGTTAAAGAAGATCAATTAGAAGCTGCAGTAAATGCACTGCATGATGCGTTTTTAAATATTTAGGAGTATGGAAAGGAGTCGTTTATCATGAAATTCGGCCACATTTTGACGGCAATGGTTACGCCGTTTAATGAGCAAAATGAATTGGACTTTAAACGAACAGAGAATGTAATAGAGTACTTAATCAATAACGGCACCGAAGGATTAGTAATTGGTGGAACCACCGGGGAATCACCAACTTTAACAAAAGAAGAAAAAATCCAGCTTTATGAGCATGTTGTAAAGGTAGTGAACGGAAGAATTCCTGTCATTGCCGGTACGGGAAGTAATAGCACCCAATCGACTGTTGAATTAACTAAAGCTGCTTCTAAAACGGGTATTGATGGTATTATGTTAGTAACACCATACTACAATAAACCAAATGCAGAAGGTTTATACAAGCATTTCGAAGCAGCAGCTCAAGCTACTGATTTGCCTGTTATGCTATATAATATTCCAGGAAGATCTGTTATTAACATGGCTGTAGAGACTACTGTTCAATTATCTAAAATTCCGAACATCGTTTCTATTAAAGATGCTAGTGGAGATCTAGATATGATGTCTGAAATTATTGAAAAGACAGATGATGATTTTAGTCTTTATGTTGGAGATGATGGTTTAACTCTTCCAGCTATGGCTGTGGGGGCTGATGGTGTTGTCTCCGTTGCAGCCCATGTATTAGGAAATGACATGAATCAAATGGCCAAATCTTTTGTGAATGGTGACGTGTTACAAGCATCTAAACTTCATAGACAGTTATTACCTAAGATGAACGCGTGCTTCATGGCTCCTTCTCCTGCACCAGTAAAAGCTGCACTCAACGAATTAGGAGTAAATGTAGGCAGTGTAAGATTACCTTTAGTACCACTTTCTCATCAGGAATTAGATGTACTAAAAAGTGAATTATCAATTTAAATGCAAGCCCGCGAAACTACTCGCGGGTTTTTGTATATTCTTAACCATTTACGCTTACACTACGGGAAAAAGGTAGGTGTAAGCATGAATCAAGATAAAGATAAAAATGAACAACCTAATCAGGATCAAGACCAAGTGAATGATTCGATTATGGAGAAGATCAAACAGCTCGGACAAACGAATGTACCCCAAGCCCCTGAATCAAATATTCATATCCTTCCTATTATTGGTCAAATAGAAGGGCATTTACAATTGCCTGCAAAAAATAAGACCACGAAGTATGAACATATTATTCCCCAAATAATTGCGATTGAGCAAAACCCAAAAATTGAAGGTGTAATCTTACTATTAAATACAGTCGGGGGAGATGTAGAAGCTGGTTTAGCAATTTCAGAAATGATTGCTTCATTGTCAAAACCAACTGTGTCGATTGTGCTGGGTGGAGGGCATTCCATCGGGGTACCTATAGCAGTAAGCGCTAACTACGCATTTATTACAGAAACTGCTACTATGACCATTCACCCTATACGTTTGACAGGGCTTGTGATTGGAGTACCTCAGACGTTTGAGTACATGGATAAAATGCAAGACCGTGTTATTAATTTTGTAACTAGTCACTCTAATGTTTCAGAGGAGAAATTTAAGGATTTAATGTTTGCAAGGGGTAACTTGACTAGAGATATAGGTACCAATGTTGTTGGGAAAGAAGCGGTGGACTCTGGATTAATAGATGCAGTAGGTGGCGTGAAGGAAGCAATGTTCAAGCTTAATGAATTAATTAAAGAAAAACCGACTAAGGAGGAGCATTAATCATGATACTTTACACTCCTTTATCTGAAGAAGAAATATTTGAAGAAGAAATTACCGAATCTTCTTGGGTCCAGGTTGATCAAGCTTCGGTCAAACTATATAAGGATCAATCAGCAAATGCATTTGTCATTGAACAGATTGCATCGACGAATCCGAATGATTATTTGAAAAATCATTTACAACCAGGAACAATTTATTATATGTAATCTAACCAAAAGCTCCGATTGCTATGCTATAATAATATTGGAGTAAAAGCAGCCGCTTACTGGCTGCTTCACTTATTTTGGGGTGATTAAATGGCGACTAAAAAACGAAAATCAAATAAGAGAAAAACGACAAAAAAACAGAAGAACAAATCAGGCAATCCGTTACTACGTTTTGAAGTAATCGGTTTATTGTTTATTTTATTAGCAATTTTTTCTAGTGGGATCCAGCCAATTGGTGATGGGTTCATACCAAATTTACTGACCAGTGTTTTACAATGGCTTTTTGGATTTTGGTATATCGTAGCTAGTCTATTCATTTTTGCATTAGGATTGCATTTAATGATTAAAAGGGACTGGCCAGCTTTTCGTTCCTGGAGATGGATTGGCTTTTATATCTTTGCAGCATCTGTATTACTTTTTACACACGTACAGGTTTTTGAAGATATTGTTAGGCAAACAGATAATCGATCCATTTTTGGGATCACGTGGGACTACTTTGACAATTACCAAAGCGGTTTATTAGAGTATCCTGCGATTGGTGCTGGGATGACTGGAGCTGTTTTATTCGGAAGTAGCTTTTATCTGTTATCTTCAGCTGGTGCAAAGATTTTAGCTTTGTTTGGTGTAACCATTGGAACAATGCTCATATTAGATAAATCTTTATCAAACGGTTTGGGCGGGATCTTTTCAAAGTGGAAAGAACGATTTGATCAATGGAAAGAGAATAGACTGTCTAAAAAAGAAGCTAAGCAGGCTAATGAAAGTAACGAAAGCTCTTCATGGCAAGACGAGGAACAAGTATACACAGAGACTATATCTCCAGAACCAATTGAACCAGTAATTGAAGATTTTCAGAATAATGCTGGTACAAATCAAGAAATAGAAACAAATGAATGGACGGAAAATATCTCTGAGACAGAATCGAATGAACTGGCAGCGGAATCTAGTGGGGAAGAGCAACTTCCAATGACAGAAGTGGAGAATGAATCATACCGACTCCCTTCTCTTAATCTTTTAGCGAACCCTGTCACTCATTCTCAACAACACGAAAAATCACAAATACAAACAACTGTGAAGAAATTAGAACAAACGTTTCATAGTTTTGGCGTGAAAGCAAAAGTCACAAAAGTCCACGTCGGCCCAGCTGTTACAAAATATGAAGTTTATCCAGATGTAGGTGTAAAGGTTAGTAAAATAGTTAACCTCCACGATGATTTAGCATTAGCACTAGCTGCAAGAGACATCCGTATTGAAGCGCCAATACCAGGGAAGTCTGCAATTGGTATTGAAGTGCCAAATTCTGAGGTAGCACAAGTTTCTTTAAGAGAGGTCATGCAAAACACACAAAATCCAGCTGCAAAGCTTTTATTTGGTTTAGGACGAGATATAGCTGGGGATGCTATTAGTGCTGAATTGAATAAGATGCCACATATGTTGATCGCTGGTGCTACAGGTAGTGGTAAAAGTGTTTGTGTAAATGGAATCATTACGAGTATTTTATTACGTGCAAAACCGCACGAAGTGAAGATGATGATGATTGATCCTAAGAAGGTTGAATTAAATGTTTATAATGGCATCCCTCACTTATTAGCGCCTGTAGTGACGGACCCGAAAAAAGCTTCTCAAGCATTAAAGAAAATTGTTTCTGAGATGGAAAGACGATATGAATTATTCAGTGATACAGGCACAAGAAATATAGAAGGATATAATGAGTATATTTCTAGGATCAATGAATCGGAAGAAGAAAACCAACCACATCTACCTTATATTGTTGTTCTAATTGATGAGCTAGCTGATTTAATGATGGTTGCGTCAAATGAAGTAGAAGATGCAATCACTCGGTTAGCACAAATGGCGAGAGCAGCTGGCATCCATTTAATTATTGCTACACAAAGACCATCTGTAGATGTTATTACTGGTGTTATCAAGGCAAATATACCTTCTAGAATTGCGTTTAGTGTGTCGTCTCAAACGGACTCACGAACCATTTTAGATGGCGGCGGAGCGGAGAAGCTGCTTGGTAAAGGGGATATGTTATTTTTACCAGTAGGGGATTCTAAACCAACCCGGATTCAAGGTGCTTTTTTATCCGATGAAGAAGTTGAACGTGTAGTAGACTTTTGTATTGAGCAACAAAAAGCTCAATATCAAGAGGAAATGATTCCAAGTGAATCGAATGAACCTGCAGAAGAAGTTGACGATGATTTGTACGAAGAAGCTGTCCAGTTAATCGTTGGAATGCAAAGTGCTAGTGTATCTATGCTGCAACGTAAGTTCCGCATTGGGTATACTAGAGCCGCTAGACTTATTGATGCAATGGAAGACCGTGGAATTGTTGGACCTTACGAGGGAAGTAAACCTCGAAAAGTATTGTTATCTGAGCAACAACAAGAGGATCAGACAAGCTCTTAATTAATTTTTTTATAATAGAGGAGGCTTTTTATGGAAGCGATTCATGACCGTTATACAGATTTAGAAACATACCATTTGCATACCATTGAGACAAAAAAGTTTAAAACAGCAACTATTGCACTTAAGTTCACTCGACCTTTAGCTCGTGAACAGGTTACAGAACGAGCTTTATTACCTTTCATATTACAAAAGGGAACAGAAAAATACCCTTCTGAAAGGGAGTTGCGTCTTCAATTAGATGAGCTCTATGGGGCGAAATTTACTATTAATAGTACCAAAAAAGGTGAAAATCACATCATAACTTTTTTATTAGACATTGCGAATGATAAGTTTATTAAAGATGAAGACCAATTAATGCAAAAAGGGTTAGATTTTTTACATGAAGTAGCGAATAACCCAAAATTAATAGATGGAGTATTTGATCAAGATATTGTTTCAAAAGAAAAAGAAACACTTGAAAATAAAATCAAGTCTATTCGTGATGAAAAGATGCAATATGCCAATATGAGATTGATTGATGAAATGTGTAAAGAGGAACCATTTGGAATTCATGCACATGGCTACTTAGATGACTTAGAGAAAGTAACACCAAAAACTCTGTTTGAATCCTATCAAAAGATGCTTCATGAAGATCGTCTTGATGTATTCGTCGTGGGCGATATCGATGCAACACATGTAGAAAATAATGTAAAGCAATTATTCACTTTTGACCGCGAACCAAAAGTTGACATTGTACGGAGTGAAAAATCAGTTCAAGTCACTCCTAACCATGTAACGGAGGCACAAAAGATCCAACAAGGAAAACTTCATTTAGGCTATCGTACGAATGTGACGTATCAAGACGAAGAGTACCCAGCTTTGCAAGTGTTTAATGGAATCTTTGGAGGATTTCCTCATTCCAAACTCTTTATGAACGTGCGTGAAAAACATTCTCTTGCCTATTATGCTGCATCACGATTTGAAAGTAATAAAGGCCTATTGTTTGTATTTAGTGGAATCGCACCAGAAAAGTATGAACAAGCAAAATCCATTATTATAGAACAACAAGAAGAAATGAAAAAAGGAAAAATTACAAAAGATGAATTAGTTCAAACACAAAAAGCAATTATTCATCAGTTAAAAGAAACAATCGACCAACCT
This sequence comes from Halalkalibacillus halophilus DSM 18494, assembly GCF_000423105.1. Lineage (GTDB taxonomy): Bacteria > Bacillota > Bacilli > Bacillales > Alkalibacillaceae > Halalkalibacillus > Halalkalibacillus halophilus. Next base: position 346,052 of record NZ_AUHI01000004.1, read on the forward strand.
CGAGGAATGGTGGAGTGGTATTTTCAACAAGTGATTGGGAATAAAAGTTGGACGAGTCAAGAAATGATGGAAGCCATAAATAAAGTAACCCTTGAAGATGTAATTAAAGTTGCAAATAAAGTACAACTTGATACGGTCTATTTCCTAACGGCTGAAGAAGGGGGTAATGATAGTGAATAAATTAGAGATACCTCGTATTGATGAATCATTGTATCAGTTTCAATTAGAAAATGGTTTAAACGTCTATCTATATCCGAAACCAGAGATGGAAAAAACTTTTGCTATGTTCGTAACAAAGTATGGCTCCATCGACCAGAAATTCATTCCCTTAGACGAACAAGAATGGACTTCTGTTCCAGACGGAATTGCTCATTTCTTAGAACACAAGATGTTTGAAAAAGAAGATGGGGATGTCTTTCAACAATTTTCTGAGCGCGGAGCTTCTGCTAATGCATTTACATCTTTTACACAAACAGCCTATCTATTTTCTAGTACTTCTGAAGAAAAAGGAAATGTAGAAACTTTATTAAACTTTGTACAAGATCCATATTTCACAGAAGAAACGGTGGAACGTGAAAAAGGCATTATCGAGCAAGAGATTCGTATGTATGATGACGAAGCTGATTGGCGCTTATTCTTTGGATTAATAGGTGCATTATATAAAGAGCATCCAGTTCGAATCGACATTGCCGGTACAGTAGACTCTATCCATTCGATTACGCATCATGACCTTTACAAATGCTACGAAACGTTTTACCACCCATCAAACATGCAATTGTTTGTAATCGGTAATTTTGATTTAGAAGAAATGAAGCAGCTAGTGGAATCTAACCAGAATAGTAAAAGTTTTATCGAACCTGGGGAGATTAAGCGTGACTTTGGTAAAGAAGACAATGAAGTCTTTAAGAAAGAAGAAGTAATTGAAATGCCAGTCACCACTGCGAAATGTATGGTTGGAGTAAAAGAAAAAATAGATCAACTAAATCCTGAGCAGCTACTAAAGAATGAACTTGTTAGGGATCTTGTACTTGATCTATATTTCTCTAAGAGTGGAACGTACTATGAAAAACTATATCAAGAAGGTCTGATGATTGATTCGTTAAGGTTAGAATTAATTATGGAAGATTCTTTTGGATTCACTGCTATTGGTGCTAGTACTACAAAACCTGAACAGTTTGCTAAAGAAGTTAAACAAATGCTTCTATCTTTAAAAAACGAAACGATAAATGAAAAAGCATTTCAACGTGCAAAGAAGAAGAAATACGGAGAGCTCATTCGAGAGTTTAATGACCTCGAGGAGACGGCTAGTAATTTCGTATCTTATTTTCAGCAGGGTGTAGACTATCGAGATGCATTTTCCGTATTAGAAAACGTAACGATTGAAGATATAAATGAAGCACTCAATGAATGGATATCAGAAGAACGAATTTCAACTTGTATGGTAGTACCTGAGAAGGAATAATCATATGGAAAATGTATTAGTTGTAGGGGCAAGTGGAGAATTGGGTAGTTCAGTGATTAAAAAATTAAAGGGGAAGGGTAGACAGTTTATTCTGCACTACCATTCCAACAAGTCAGCTGTAGATGATTTAGCAAAACACTTAGAACAAAGTGAGTTATTACTGACTGTAAATGCAGATTTAGCCCTAGAGTCTTCTGTTAAAGAAATGATTGAACGCATTCCATTTTCGATCGATACCATTATATTTGCTCAAGGTATAGCAGGCAGTACTTTGTTAACGGAAACGAATTTAGATGATATGGATCAAATGTATCATATACACTTAAAATCCGTAATGATGATTAGTAAAGCATTTTTACCTGAAATGGTTACTAAAAAGTCAGGAAATATTGTTGTTGTGTCCTCCATTTGGGGTGAAATAGGTGCAAGTAATGAAGTTGTCTATTCCTCTATGAAAGGTGCGCAAAATGCCTTTGTGAAATCTTTGGCTAAAGAAGTAGGCCCTAGTCAAGTGAGGGTAAATGCTATTGCTCCAGGTTTCGTGGATACACAAATGAATGCTCACATTTCACAAGAGGAAGTGGAACAATTTATCGAGCAAATACCTTTATCTAGAGTAGCTCTAGTTGACGAAGTAGCATCTGCAATAGATTTCCTCATTTCTGAACAATCTAGTTATATAAATGGGCATATTCTTCGAGTAAACGGTGGAATGTATTAATTTGATGTATAATTATCTTGCTTCTGATTCATTCTAATAAAGAATGATATCAAGGAGGATGAGATATGTCTGTTTTAGATAACTTTGAACAATGGAAAGATTTTTTAGGTGATCGTTTACATCAAGCTCAGCAACAAGGAGTGAAACAAGACACGATTGAAAATCTTGCTTATCAAGTTGGAGAACACTTGGCTTCTCAAGTGGATGCGAAAAACAACGAAGAGGCAATGCTTAGAGATTTGTGGAATGTGGCTTCTGAAGAGGAAAGAAAGACAATTGCAGCTATGATGGTTCGTTTAGTGGAAAACGAAGGAACACATTAATGGAAAGCGACCAGAGAGAAGTAGTAGTATTTCTCTGGTCGTTTTTATTATGGCTTTAAAGATCAACTATCAAGATACTAACTTCTTCATCCATAGGTATTTTTCATAAATTCTGAAATAAATTTTTAAATTATAGGTATATCCTTTTCTTTACCTAAAAAATACATTATTATATAAATAGTAGTTCAGAAATAAATAAGTAGAAAGGCTGATTATATGGATCAAAGGAAAGACTGGTATTTAGAGTACGAAATCAAGTACAATCGGCCTGGCTTACTTGGTGACATATCTTCGCTTTTAGGAATGCTCTCCATTAATATTATTATGATTAATGGAGTAGAAGATGATCGACGTGGAATGTTATTACTGAGTAAAGATGATCGACAAATAGATCGATTAATCAGTATTTTGAATACAATGGAAACGATACGTGTTACGAAAATTCGCAGACCAAAATTGAGAGATCGCTTAGCAGTGATGCATGGAAGGTATATCAAAAGTGATTCAGATGATAAGAAAACCTTTCGTTTTATTCGTGATGAATTAGGTTTACTTGTTGATTTTATGGCTGAGCTGTTTAAAAAAGAAGGCCATGTATTAATTGGAATTCGTGGAATGCCTCGTGTTGGTAAGACAGAGTCCATTGTTGCGGCTAGTGTTTGTGCCAATAAACGGTGGTTATTTCTCTCTAGCACGCTGTTAAAACAAACAGTAAGAAATCAATTAATTAAAGATGAATATAGTAAAGGTAATTTATTTATTATTGATGGTGTGGTTTCAGTTAAGCGAGATAATCATCAGCATTGGCAAGTAATTCGTGAAGTGATGAATATTCCTGCGGTGAAAGTTGTTGAGCACCCAGATGTATTTGTACAAAACTCAGAGTACTCTTTAGATGATTTTGATTATATTATCGAACTTAGAAATAGTGTAGATGAAGAAATTAAATATGAGAAAATTCAAAGACCGCAGTTTGAAGAACAAGATGGATTTTCTATGTTCGATTTCTAGTTTGGAAGGTGTTAATAAATGCAACTAGGAGAAAGATTATATGAAGCACGGGTAGAAAAAAAATTAACCATTGATGAAATAGCTAAAGAAACAAAAATTCAACCGAGATACTTGCAAGCTTTAGAAGCTAATGATTGGACTCAGATGCCTGGAAACTTTTATGTTAGGGCGTTCGTTCGAGAATACGCTGAAGCTGTCGACTTAAATGGTGAAGAACTTCTTGAGGATCATAAAGAAGAACTTCCTTCCGTTCAAAGCCAAGGGTATCAATATGTTTCTCCTTCAAGAAAAAACAAAAAATCAAGTAAATCTTCAAGCCAAGTGTTTGCGTTTATGCCTAAATTATTTGTGTTTTTATTAATTGTAGGTATTGTTTTTGCTATTTGGTATTCTTATGTCAATTTCATTCATCCGACTATAACAGATGATGAATTAGACGAAGAATCTACTGAAGTGATCACTGCACCTGAACAAGAAGAAGAAGAATCTGATGAATCTGAGAATGGATCAGAAGAGGAGTCAGAGGGTGATGAGGAGTCTAATCAAGAAGAATCTGATGCAGACGAGTCTGAAGAAGAGTCAGAGGAAGAATCTGATGCTATTGAAATCGAAACAGTTGAAGTTAATGACTCAACAAATGTTCCAAACACAACGTATCAAGTGAATAATGCGGAAGAAGCAGTGCTTACGTTAATTACTGAAGACGAAACTTATTTACAAGTCGTTGGTGGGGAAGATAATTCTTACTTTGAAGGTATGTTCGGTAGTGGAGATTCTCCGCAAGAATATACAATTGAAGAAGATGAAGTAAATTTAAATATCGGTCGGGCTAGTAGTTTACAAATTGAAGTAAACGGAGAAGCGATCGAATATGAAATCGAACCTGATGGACAATCAGGGAGTAATGTTCACCAACGTGTAATTATTCAGTGGAATAGATAAGATTATGTGAAATCCTTTGCAATTTTCTTCCTGCAAAGGATTTATTACTTAGGAGGATGGCAATGAATGTTCCAAATAAAATAACAATATCTAGAATATTTTTAATACCTATTTTTATTGCATTACTAGTAATACCATTAGGATGGGGAGCTATAGACATTGGTGCGTATGAATTACCAATATCACATTTAATTGCAGGAATCCTATTTATCATTGCCTCCTTAACGGATTGGCTAGATGGATATTATGCAAGAAAATATAACTTAGTAACTAACTTAGGGAAATTTCTCGACCCTCTTGCTGACAAATTATTAGTTTCAGCTGCTTTAATTTGTTTAGTGGAACTACAATTAGCACCTGCGTGGATTGTTATTATTATAATTAGTAGGGAGTTTGCGGTAACTGGATTACGACTCGTTGCAGCTGGTGACGGAATTGTGTTAGCAGCAAGTCAAATGGGCAAGTTGAAGACAACGTTACAAATCGGTTCTGCCTCATTTTTGCTTTTACACCACTTTCCACTTTCTTATATAGGGCTTCCAATTGGAACGATTTTACTTTACTTAGCTGCCATTGTCACGGTTATTTCTGGAGTCGACTACTTTAAGAAAAATTGGCATGTAATGAGGGATTCAAAATAATGCAATTAAAAAGTGAAATTATATCTGTAGGCACAGAACTATTATTGGGACAGATCATAGACACGAATGCGCCGTGGATTGCTGAAAAATTAAATCAGCATGGTATTGATATATATCACAAGCAAACAGTAGGAGATAATTTTTTTCGGTTAAAGGAAGCTTTTGAATTGGCACAAAGCAGGTCAGATCTAGTTATTGTAACCGGGGGTCTAGGTCCTACTGAAGATGATTTAACGCGTGAAGTAGCGGCAGAGTTATTTAATACCGAAATCCAAACAGATGCATTCATCTTTAATAAAATAAAACAGTATTATATGGATCGAGATAAATATATGACAATAAATAACGAGAAACAAGCTTACAGTTTTACAGGCGGAGATGTTTATGAAAACGAGGTAGGTATGGCTCCGGGTCTGCATTATTATCATGAAGATACTCATTGGTTTTTCTTACCTGGCGTACCCAAAGAGATGGAATGGTTAATGGAACATAAAATTTTCCCTTACTTAATGAAAAATCAACTAGTTGGTGAACCTGTTTTTCATCGCACATTACAATTTTATGGTATTGGGGAAGCAACACTTGAAACGGAGCTATTACCAATCATTCAAAAACAAACAAATCCTACTATTGCCCCGTTGGCAGGTTACGGTTTTGTAAATGTACGTTTATCAGCAAAAGCATTGAATCAAGAAAATGCTGACGCATTAATCGAACCTGTTGAAAAGGAAATATTAAACCTTGTTGGTGAATATTTCATGGGATATGTTCATGAAGAACCATTAAGGGATTTATTAGATGTGTTACGTAGTGAAAAGTTAACGATCGGTTGTTGTGAAAGTTTGACTGGTGGATTATTTGGTTCAGAAATGGTCTCTTTGTCTGGTGCTTCACAAATTTTCTCTGGAAGCATTGTTGCGTATTCAAACGAAGTAAAGAAAACTTTAGTGCATGTGAGCGAAACTACGTTAGAGCAACATGGTGCTGTAAGTCATTTGTGTGCATCAGAAATGGCGAATAATACGAAGAAAATTTTAAATGTTGATTGTGCTCTTAGTTTCACGGGTGTAGCTGGACCTGATAAACAAGATGGAATAGATGTAGGCACCGTTATAATTGGTTTAGCATTTAAAGATGAGGAAACCAAAACATTTGAAGTGAACTTAAAAGGTGATCGTAATCAAATTCGTCAGCTGGCTGTCAATAAAGGTGTGCAACTGCTTTATCAACGTGTGATAGAAAAATAATAAAATAAACAGAACAAATATTCGCTTTTTTGTTGGCAAACTTAAAATTTAATAGTATGATATGTATAGTAGACTGAAAGGGGAATGAATATGAGTGAACGTAAACAAGCATTAGATATGGCTTTAAAACAAATAGAGAAACAATTCGGTAAAGGTTCTGTAATGAAGTTAGGTGAAAGAGAAGGACAGGTTATCGCTACAACTTCCAGTGGCTCACTTGGAGTAGATGTAGCTTTAGGTGTCGGTGGTTATCCGAGAGGGCGTATTGTTGAGATCTACGGACCGGAATCATCTGGTAAAACGACTGTTGCACTGCATGCAATTGCTGAAGCGCAATCAGCTGGTGGACAGGCAGCTTTTATCGATGCGGAGCACGCTTTAGATCCAGGGTATGCTAAAAATCTCGGCGTGAATATAGATGAATTGTTATTATCTCAACCCGATACAGGGGAGCAAGCACTTGAAATCGCAGAGGCATTAGTACGAAGCGGTGCGATTGATATTATTGTAATAGACTCTGTTGCTGCATTAGTACCTAAAGCAGAAATTGAAGGTGAAATGGGAGATGCTCACGTTGGTTTGCAGGCACGTTTAATGTCTCAAGCATTACGTAAGCTTTCGGGAGCTATAAATAAGTCGAAGACTACTGCGGTATTTATTAACCAAATCCGTGAAAAAGTTGGGGTAATGTTTGGTAGTCCTGAAACGACACCAGGCGGACGTGCTTTGAAATTCTATTCCTCCGTTCGGTTAGAAGTTCGTCGTGCTGAAACTTTGAAACAAGGTAATGAAATGGTAGGTAACAAAACACGTGTTAAAGTAGTGAAGAATAAAGTTGCACCGCCATTTAGACAAGCTGAAGTTGATATCATGTATGGTGAAGGTATATCTAAAGAAGGAGAAATTCTAGATATTGGTTCTGATTTAGATATCGTTCAAAAAAGTGGTGCATGGTTTTCCTATAATGGTGAGAAACTAGGCCAAGGTAGAGAAAACGCAAAACAATTTTTGAAAGATAATCGAGATATTTTTGAACAAATCTATGGTCAGGTTCGCGATCACTTTAATATTGATGCAGAACCAGAAGAAGAGGAAGAAGATCAAGAGAGACTTGAATTATAATAATTTAAGTAAGTTTAAAACCATTCTCCGTTAGTAATAGGAAGAATGGTTTTTACTGTTTATTTGTAATAACATAGTAAATAGTTTGACAATTCCTTGACATGCACAGTAGACAAGCTTAAAATTAAAATGTATAATTTTCATTTTTAAACACAACAAAATGAAGTATTTGATTGTACATTACCGACTTATGATGAATTTTGAAACGTAAAAAATGAATAGCAAGAGGAGGTGAGAGTATGGATAACATTGCGATATTAATCATCTCCATTTTGCTTGCTTTAGTTGTCGGTACTGTTGTTGGTTACCTAATTCGAAAATCTATTGCGGAAGCTAAGATTTCGAGTGCAGAAGAGTTTGCAAGAAAGATTGAAGAAGAAGGTAAGAGAAATGCCGAAGCTGCTAAAAAAGAAGCTCTATTAGAAGCTCAGGATGAAACACATCGTTTGCGACAGGAACAAGAACAAGAATTGCGCGAGCGAAGAACAGAGGTCCAAAAGCAGGAAAGTCGTTTATTACAAAAGGAAGAGACACTTGATCGTAAAAGTGAGACCTTAGATAAACGAGAGCTTACTTTAGAGAACAAAGAGGAGTCTTTAAACGAAAAACAACAACAACTTCATAAAGCTGAAAGCAAAGTGGAAGAATTAATGAACACGCAACAAACGGAATTGGAGCGTATTTCTGGCTACACAGAAGATCAGGCTAGACAAGTGATTCTTGATCGTGTAGAAAACGAAATGCTTCAAGAGACCGCGATGATTATTAAACGTGAAGAAACCCGTGCGAAAGAAGAAGCTGATAAGAAAGCAAAAGATATTTTATCTTTAGCTATCCAGCGTCTTGCTGCAGATCATGTATCTGAAACAACAGTTTCTGTGGTGAACTTGCCAAATGATGAGATGAAAGGTCGAATCATTGGTAGAGAGGGTAGAAATATCCGTACACTTGAAACGTTAACAGGAATTGATTTGATTATTGATGATACACCAGAAGCTGTCATTCTTTCAGGATTTGATCCTATTCGACGAGAAATTGCTCGAATTGCATTGGAGAACTTAGTTCAAGACGGACGAATTCACCCTGCTCGAATTGAGGAGATGGTTGAAAAGTCTAGAAGAGAAGTGGATGATTACATTCGTGAGGTTGGTGAAGAAGCTACATTTGATGTAGGTGCTCACGGAATCCATCCTGATTTGATTAAGATTATTGGACGATTACGTTATCGTACAAGTTATGGTCAGAATGTATTGAAACACTCTCTAGAGGTTGCTTATCTTTCAGGGCTATTAGCTGCCGAGTTAGGTGAGGATGAACAACTTGCAAGACGTGCAGGACTACTACACGACATTGGTAAAGCTGTCGATCATGAAGTAGAAGGTAGTCACGTGGAGATTGGTAAAGAATTAGGTCAAAAATACAAAGAAAACAGCGTCGTAGTGAATGCAATTGCATCACACCACGGGGATGAAGAAGCAACAAGTGTTATTTCTGTATTAGTTGCAGCAGCAGATGCTTTATCTGCAGCTCGACCAGGTGCAAGAAGTGAATCACTAGAAAATTATATCAAGAGATTAGAAAAACTTGAAGAAATTGCGGACTCATATGAAGGTGTAGAAAAATCATTTGCAATCCAAGCAGGTCGAGAAGTACGTATTATGGTTCGACCAGATGATATTGATGATTCAAAAGCAATACAGTTAGCCCGAGATATTCGAACGAAGATTGAAGATGGTTTAGAATATCCTGGACATATAAAAGTAACTGTTATACGTGAAACACGCGTTGTTGAATATGCAAAATAAAGAAAAGACGGCTATGAAGCCGTCTTTTCTTTTGACTTACATATGTATCAAATTGATAATAGAATGGAATGGAAGGGATCGATAACAATGAATATATTATTTATAGGCGATATTGTAGGAAAGCCAGGTAGAGATGCACTAGAACAAAACATAGGTAAATTAAAAAAACAGTATCAGGCAGACCTTACTATAGTAAATGGTGAAAATGCAGCACATGGGAAAGGACTAACAAAGAAAATATATCATCAAATCCTTGATTGGGGTGCAGATATTGTCACACTTGGAAATCACACGTGGGATAAAAAAGAGATATTTGATTTCATAGATGAGGCCACTCAATTAGTTCGTCCAGCAAATTATCCTGCTGGAACTCCAGGAACAGGTTTGCAATTTGTTAAAGTGAAAAATAAGCAAGTTGCGGTTATTAACTTAATGGGAAGAACGTTTATGAATCCAATAGACGATCCTTTTCAAGTAATTGATGATTTAATTGATGAAGCAAAGAAAAAAACAAATCATATATTTGTAGATTTTCATGCAGAGGCTACAAGTGAAAAGCAAGCGATGGGTTGGTATTTGAACGGTAGAGTATCAGCAGTGGTTGGCACACATACACATATTCAAACATCAGATGAACGTATTTTACCTGATGGAACTGCATATATTACTGATGTAGGCATGACAGGTCCTTATAATAGTATTTTAGGTGTAGAAAAAGAAGCTGTTATTCGAAGATTCAAAACATCACTTCCAGTAAAATTTGATGTACCTGAAACAGAAAATACAGTTTTAAGTGGTGTGTATGTTTCAATTGACGACCAAAGTGGTATAGCAAAAAAAGTAAAGCGAATATTAATTAATGAAGACCACTTGTCTTTTGATTAGTCGAATTATTTGAATTTTTTAAACAAGTCGTCCATAATTAATGAATAGGTCCTAATGTTGCTGAATAGATTAGTTATGTATTCATTATAGTATCTGAAGGAGGAACTAGTAATGGAAATATTAAAAGTATCATCTAAATCTAACCCTAACTCTGTAGCAGGAGCTCTAGCAAACGTACTAAGAGAAAGAGGTACAGCAGAAATTCAAGCAATTGGAGCAGGAGCGCTAAACCAAGCGGTGAAAGCAGTGGCTATAGCACGCGGATTTGTTGCTCCAAGTGGCGTTGATTTAATCTGTATCCCAGCATTCACGGACATTATGATCGATGAGGAAGAAAGAACAGCAATAAAATTAATTGTAGAACCTAGATAAGTGTACTATCAACTGGCATTGGGAATCCCAATGTCAGTTTTTATAGGATTAAATGATAGGTATAGTTCATAAAAACACCTCATTTATGTCATTCTGTTGACATCTTTGAGGTTTCTTTATGTAAATCCCAGCCGTTGGTTGTTAATTTAGAGTTTAGGTTTTATAATTGTAACATGTATAATTATGTTTTAATTAGGGTTTCAAGATAGTTGAAAGGAGTTCCTTCTATATGAATGAAGAACAACGTAAGCAACAAGGTCAGATAAAACAAGTTGATTCTACTCAAAAGAATGAACATGAAAATTTAAATCGTTTAAAGGAAAAATCTTCAGATGATTTTATTAAATATTTTGAAACGACATATGAAGAGCCAAATTTACGTAAAGCCCAAAAGCGTGGAAAACAAGATGTGGTATACCATGATGACTTTAAGATTGATGAACAATTTCAAGGTCTGGGCACAGGTAAAAAATACTTAATACGAACTTATGGGTGTCAAATGAATGAACACGATACTGAAGTGATGTCTGGAATCTTTGAAGCGATGGGTTATGAAGCTACAACGGATACAAAAGAAGCAGATGTAATTTTACTTAATACGTGTGCAATCCGAGAAAATGCCGAGAACAAAGTATTTGGTGAAATCGGTCATTTAAAGCCATTGAAAGTTGAAAATCCAGATCTAATTATTGGTGTCTGTGGCTGTATGTCTCAAGAAGAAGCAGTTGTAAACCGTATATTAGAAAAGCACCACCAAGTGGATTTGATTTTTGGTACTCACAATATACACAGGCTTCCTCAGTTAGTTCACAATGCACATTTAAGTAAAGAACGTGTAATTGAAGTATGGTCTAAAGAAGGAGATGTTATTGAAAACCTTCCGAAGCGTAGAGCGGGTAATATTAAGGCCTGGGTCAATATTATGTACGGTTGCGATAAGTTTTGTACGTATTGCATCGTTCCTTACACCCGTGGAAAAGAACGTAGTCGTAGACCAGAAGATATAATTCAAGAGGTCCGACATTTAGCTGCACAAGGTTATAAAGAAGTAACGTTGTTAGGTCAAAATGTGAATGCCTATGGGAAAGACCTTGATATAGAGTACGGACTTGGAGATTTAATGGATGAGATACGTAAGATAGATATACCACGTGTCCGTTTCACTACTTCTCACCCGAGAGACTTTGATGATCGATTAATTGAAGTACTTGCAAAAGGCGGAAACTTAATGCCTTATATCCATTTACCGGTACAATCAGGTAATTCTCAAGTGCTTAAATTAATGGGGCGAAAATACACGCGCGAACATTTCATAGAGCTAGTTGGAAAAATAAAAGAAGCAATTCCACATGCTTCATTTTCAACAGATATCATAGTAGGTTTTCCTAATGAAACCGCAGAACAATTTGAAGATACACTTTCTCTTTATGATGAAATTGGATTTGAAGGGGCATACACGTTTATCTTTTCTCCTAGAGATGGGACGCCTGCTGCAAAGTTTGATGATAAAATTTCTATGGAAGAGAAGAAAGAAAGACTTCAACGCTTAAATACAAAGGTTAACGGCTATGCTGCTGAAGCAATGAAACGCTATGAAGGCGAGATTGTCAATGTATTAGTTGAAGGAGAAAGTAAAAATAACCCAGATGTACTAGCAGGGTATACAGAATACAGTAAATTAGTAAACTTCAGAGCACCTAAGTCCACGGTCGGGAAAATCATACCAGTTAGAGTTACAAAGGCAAAAACCTGGTCGTTAGATGGCGAAATGGTAGAAGAAGTAGCAGAGGTGAAATAGGATGGCAGAATATTCAAGACAAGAAGTTATAGCTGATGCAAAGACATTAGCAGATAAATTATCAAAGATTGATGAAATTGAACGTTTTAAACAGTTAGAAGTTAAAATTAATCAAAATACAAAAGTGCAAAGTCATATTAAAAAGATTAAAGCACTACAAAAGCAAGCAGTGAATTTACAACATTACGGTAAAACCGAAGCACAAAAACGTGTAGAAGAAGAATTAGATCGTTTCCAAAATGAATTGGATGAGATTCCAGTGGTTCAAGAGTTTAAAGAGTCTCAAGTTGTTGTAAACGACATTCTTCAAAGAGTTACTCAAACAATCGCAGAAGAAGTTACGAATGAAATGATCCGTAGTACTGGCGGCGATTATTTAAAAGGTGAAACAGGAAAAGAATTATTAGATTAAATTCTCATTAACTCCATTTGTACAATTGTACAGATGGAGTTTTTTTATCTTTACACTGTACTTCATTCTCACATCTTTTAGGCACTTTCATATGTTAATAGCAAGAAACGATTATTTCGTCATAATGCTAGGAACGGTATATGCCTATCAAACATATGATACAGTGGCGGAACTAAAGAGGAGGATTTAATATGAGTGATCGAGATTACCGGGAGATAATTACCAAAGCAGTTTGTGGTAAGGGTAAGAAATTTACAGAGACAGCTCACACTGTTGTACCAAATCATAAGCCAACGAGCATTTTAGGTTGTTGGATCATTAACCATCAGTATCAAGCTAGAAAAAAAGGTGAAGTAGTAGAAGTATCTGGAGCATATGATATTAACATTTGGTATTCGTATAGCAACAATACAAAAACAGAAGTAATAACGGAAAGAAAGCAATATGTCGACGAGGTAAAAGTTTCCATGCGAGATGAACGTTGTATTTCTAGCCAATTCGATGTTGTTGCTCGTGCGACGCAGCAGCCTAATACATTAGAGTGTCAAATTGATGAAAAAACGCATCATATTAAAGTAGAGCTTGAAAGAGAATTTGTGGTGGACTTAATCGGAGAAACAAAAGTGTGGGCGAAAATTGAACCGAATGGCTTTGACGAAGATGATGTAGATTTAAGTGAATTAGAATCAGAATTGTCTCAGATCAAACTAGATCGGGAATAACATTATTTAGAAAAGGTAGGTGATTCCTTCACCTACCTTTTTAGTTTTATTGTAATATATAAAACTTACAGGAAACTTGATCCTTAACAGAAATCTTGTGATGTTCTTGTTGGTAAATATCTATGCTATAATGGCGAAAGAGTAGTGTTAATGGAGGCTTAAAAGATGTCAAACTATACGCCAATGATCAAACAATATATAAACATTAAAAATGAAAATCAGGATGCCTTTTTATTTTTTCGTCTCGGTGACTTTTATGAACTGTTTTTTGATGACGCTCTTAAAGCAGCTAAGGAATTAGAGATTACTTTAACCCAGCGTGATGCGGGCAAAGAGAAAATACCCATGTGTGGGGTGCCTCACCATTCTGCGGAAGTTTATATTAGAAATTTAATCACTAAAGGATACAAAGTGGCTATTTGTGAACAGGTTGAGGACCCAAAAGATGCGAAGGGAGTAGTGAAACGTGAGGTAGTACAAGTGATCTCTCCTGGTACTGTCATGGAAGGCAACATGCTGGAGGAAAAAGAGAATAATTATTTAGCGTCGATTTATTCAAAGAATGATATACATATTGTATCTTATACTGATTTATCAACTGGAGAGTCTTCTGTTAGTCGGATTATTGGAGATTTTAAACAAGTGTTAAGTGAAATTGTAAATCGTCCGGTGAAAGAGATTGTCGTTACTTCAGACTTTCCTGAATCCAACCGCGAGCTTTTAGAACTTCATATGCGAGTAACTGTATCTTACTGTGAAGAAACAGAGATTCCAGATGAAGTTGCCTATTTAGTTGCTTCTTTAGATGAGGAAGACTTAATAAAAGGATTTGGCCTTTTATTTCAATACATTAGTCAGACGCAAAAGAGATATATTGCTCATTTACAACCTGTCCAGTACGTTGAAATTGAAAACTACATGAAATTGGATTTCTATTCCAAGCGCAATTTAGAAATCATGGAATCAATTAGAGACCAGTCTAAACAAGGGACGTTACTTCATGTTTTGGACCAAACGGTTACAGCTATGGGTGGTAGAAAACTTAAGAAATGGTTGGATCGGCCTCTATTAAACAAGAAACATATCGAAGTGAGACACCAACAAGTGAGCACGTTCATTTCTAGTTTTATGGAAAGGGAATCACTTCGAACGTCTTTACAAAATGTATATGACCTCGAGAGATTGGCTGGAAGAATTTCATATGGGAATGTAAATGCTAGAGATTTATTACAATTGAAACGTTCCTTGGGGGCATTACCTGAAATACAAAGTTTACTTAAACAAATAAATACAGAGGAAGTATCTAAGTTAATAGAAGAAGTTAACGATTATAAGCCAATTTTCACCTTATTAGAGAAAAGCATACATGAAGATGCAGCAGTTTCCATTACGGAAGGTGACATTATCAAAGATGGCTATAATGAGCAGCTGGATGCTTATAGAGAAGCTTCTCGTAATGGGAAAGCATGGATTGCAAACTTAGAGAGGGAAGAAAGAGAGCATACAGGAATTCGCTCGTTAAAAGTCGGGTTCAATAAAGTCTTCGGTTATTATATTGAGATTACCAAAGCGAATATTCCGCATGTGGATCAGGAACGATATGAGCGTAAACAGACACTTTCAAATGCAGAGAGATATATTACACCAGAACTAAAAGAAAAAGAAAGCCTAATATTAGAAGCGAAAGAAAAAAGTGTCGCTTTAGAATATGATTTATTTGTTGAAATTAGAAGCCAATTAAAAGAAGCTATTCCGAAGCTTCAACGATTAGCATCTCAAGTCAGTGAATTAGATGTTTTACTTGGTTTCGCCCAAGTTAGTGAACAAAATAATTACATTCATCCAACATATACAAAAGATCACGTCTTAAACTTAGAACAAGCAAGACACCCCGTTGTAGAACAGGTCATGCAAGAGGAGTTTGTCCCTAATACGATTAAAATGGATGAGGGTACACAAATTCAGTTAATTACAGGACCTAATATGGCAGGTAAAAGTACGTATATGCGTCAATTAGGTTTGATTGCTGTAATGGCCCAAGTAGGTTGCTTTATCCCAGCAGATGTCGCGACTTTACCGATATTTGATCAAATTTTTACAAGAATCGGTGCAGCAGATGATTTAGTTTCTGGTCAGAGTACATTTATGGTGGAAATGCTTGAAGCAGAAAATGCTGTAACCCATGCAACGGAAAATAGCCTAGTTCTGTTTGATGAAATTGGCAGAGGGACAAGCACCTATGATGGGATGGCGTTAGCTCAATCAATTGTGGAATATTTACATGATGAAGTAAAAGCGAAGACGTTATTTGCAACGCATTACCATGAACTGACTTCATTAGAAGATACGCTTGAGACACTACAAAATGTTCATGTAGAAGTAGATGAAAAAGATGGAGAAGTTGTTTTCTTACATCATATTAAACCAGGAAAAGCGAATAAAAGTTATGGTATCCATGTTGCTAAATTAGCAAATTTACCGGATGAGATCATTCATCGAGCCAATTATCTACTAGAAACTTTTGAAAGCTCTACAGAATATAAAGATGAGTTAGCTAAGGAGCAACAATTAACACTGTTCGAGGAAAGTGAATCATTACCTTCTAATCGTGAACAAGAGTTGATTAACTATGTTAAAGATCTAAACATTATGAATATGACACCAATGGATGCGATGAACGCGTTATTTGAGTTGCAGAAAAAAGTAGAGAAATAAGAAAGCGAGGTGACCGTAATGGGGAAGATCTATGAGTTACCAGATGCACTTGCCGATAAAATTGCAGCTGGTGAAGTGGTAGAGCGACCGGCATCTGTTGTTAAAGAACTTTTAGAAAACGCAATTGATGCAAATAGTCATTCTATTAAAGTTGAAATAGAAGAGGCTGGTTTGCGTTCGATTAAAGTAATTGATGATGGAGAGGGCATCGATTCTGAAGATGTTATGAAAGCTTTCAACAGGCATGCAACAAGTAAAATCAAAGATGAAGCTCAGTTATTTCGAATTCAAACATTGGGTTTTAGAGGAGAAGCATTAGCTAGTATCGCCTCTGTCAGCCAACTAACATTACGCACCTCAACGGGATTGGAAGCAGGTACTGAAGTTCATATTCATGGAGGAAATGTAAAAGAAAAAAATGTTACAACAAAACGAAAAGGAACGGAAATTATTGTTGAACATTTATTTTATAACACGCCTGCAAGATTAAAGTATTTAAAAACGGTTCATACAGAACTGGGTCATATCACTGACGTCATTAACCGAATGGCACTCGCGCACCCAGAAGTTCGCTTTGAATGTACGCACAATGGAAAAAAACTATTTTTGTCACCTGGAAATGACCAATTGCTACAAGTTATTCAACAAGTATATGGAGCGAAAATTGTGCAAGATATGCTGAAAATTGAAAATAGCTCATTAGATTATCGAATAACAGGTTTTATTGCAAAGCCTGAAAATGCCCGGTCTAACCGGAATTATATCTCTCTATTAGTGAACGGGAGATATATTAAAAACCCTGTCATTAATAAAGCGATCATGGAAGGGTTTCATACCTTCCTACCAATTGGCCGCTATCCAATTGCCGTCATTCATATGGAAATGGATCCTTATTTAGTAGATGTAAATGTGCATCCTGCAAAAACCGAAGTGCGTTTTTCAAAAGAGAAAGAACTCTATCAAATTGTGAAAGATACAGTATACAAAGCACTTCACCAGGAAACACTGATCCCAGAAGGTCGAAAGAAACACAAAGATACGAGTGAACAAACTACTTTCGACTTTTCTTCGACCAATCATGTACAAGAAACACAGGCGCCACTAAGTGGAAACTTTGATACTCCTAAAAGAGTGTTTACTGAACAGCCAGCTACTACACCTTCCTCTGATTCTATAAATGAATCTAGTAACAAGGAAGACTCTTCTTTCACGAATGAGGGGGAATTACTCGGTAAGAACACAAAGGAAGATACACCCACAGAAAGAATGCCTGTTGTTTACCCTATAGGTCAGTTGCGTGGAACTTATATTTTAGCGCAAAACGAAGAAGGGTTTTATATGATCGACCAACATGCTGCTCAAGAACGTATTAAGTATGAATTTTATAAAGATAAACTCGGGAATCCAGAACATGAGCTTCAAGAATTACTCGTTCCATTAACGTTTGATTTTTCACAAAATGAATCAATCATGATTGAAACTAAAAAAGCGGAATTAGAAGCTGTTGGTTTGATCTTAGAAGGCTTCGGAGATCGAAGTTATATTGTACGTGCACACCCTAGTTGGTTTCCAACAGGGGAAGAAGAACAAATTATAAGAGATATGGTAGAGGACCTAGTGACAGACCGTGCCATTAATATTGAAAAGCTACGAGAAGAAGCTGCCATTCTATTATCATGCAAGCGATCGATTAAAGCGAATCATTATTTAAATCATGCTGAAATGGAATATCTCCTTCAGGAACTAAGAGCGTGTGTTGATCCATTTACATGTCCACACGGTAGACCAATTGTTGTTCACTTTAGTGATTATGAGATTCAACGTATGTTTAAACGAATTATGTAAGAAGGGGTAAAATATGAAACAAAAAGTGATTAGTGTCGTAGGACCTACTGCTGTTGGTAAATCTAAGCTTGGGGTGGAGTTAGCGAAACAGTTTGGTGGAGAAATTATTAATGGTGATTCTATGCAAATATATCAAGAGTTTGATATAGGAACTGCGAAGGTTTCAAAGGAAGAACAAGATGGGATTATCCATCATTTATTAGATTTCAAATCACCACAAGAAGGTTATTCAGCTGCTGAATTTCAAACAGATGTGAGTAGAGAGATCACCTTCGTTTCTAAGAATAATAAGTTACCGATCATTGTAGGAGGTACGGGATTTTATATCCATGCGGCATTATATGGCTTTAATTTTTCAGAGGCTAAAAGAGACGAACGTTATGTAAATGAAATGTTAAAGTCTATCGATGAAATTGGCGTAGAACCTTATTTTGAAAGGTTGAAAAAAATAGATCCAGTTCAAGCTAATAAAATGGATCCTCAAAATATAAGACGTGTGATAAGAGCTTTAGAAGTGTACGATACTACCGGAAAGACGATGAGTGATTATCAACAAGAGCAGATTGCAGAAGCGCCATATAATAGTTTTATTATAGGACTAGACATGGACCGGGAGCTATTGTATGAACGAATCAATAGTCGAGTGGATGAAATGCTAGAGGCTGGTCTAGAACAAGAAGTAAAACATTTATACTATGTTTATGGGGAAGATATCCAAGCAATGCAAGGAATTGGTTACAAAGAGTTTATTCCTTACCTGAAAGGGGAAAACTCTCTTGAAGAAGTAGCTGCTTCTATAAAGCAAAACACTAGACGTTTTGCTAAAAGACAGCTTACCTATTATCGCAACAAATTACCCCATGTAAATTGGTATACTGTACATCCTTCGACATATGAAGAAAGTTTCACAACAATTTTTCAAGATGTGGCAGGATTTTTACAAACGGGTAAAGAATAACTTAAGTATTAGATAGATAGAGGAGGAATTGTATGGCGAATGCTAATGTTCAAGACCAGTACTTAAATCAATTGAGAAAAGAAAAGGTTCAATTAACGGTGTTTCTTACGAACGGTTTTCAATTAAGAGGTGTAATCAAGTCCTTTGACAATTTCACAATCTTAATGGAAACAGATGGAAAACAACAATTGATTTTTAAACACGCCATTTCTACATTTGCACCATCGAAGAATCTTGATCTGGATTTATAAAATTATTTTATCCCTTTAAGTCTATCATCTCGTATAGGTGATAGGCTTATTCATTTTAATTACTCGTAATAGAAAAGCAAAGGAGTTTGTTTATGCAAGAACAAGTTGTATTAGTAGGTTGCCATACCTCCAAACAATCAGAAGAAACATTCGAATCTTCCATGGAAGAATTAAAACGATTAGCAGAAACAGTCGATTCAAATATAGTTGCAGTGTTTACGCAAAAGAGAGAACGGATCCAACCTTCTCATTATCTAGGGAAAGGAAAGACGGAAGAAATTGCTACTTTTATAGAAGAAAATGAAGTAGATGTCGTCATTGTGGACCAAGAGTTATCTCCAACGCAATCTCGTAACCTTTCGAACGAATGGGAAGCGAGAGTTATTGATCGAACGCAATTAATCTTAGATATATTTGCGATGCGTGCGCAAACAAAAGAAGGTAAGTTACAGGTAGAGTTAGCTCAGCTTCAATACCTCCTTCCAAGGTTGCACGGCCAAGGTACTTCTTTATCTCGTTTAGGTGGTGGAATTGGAACCCGTGGACCTGGTGAAACAAAGTTAGAGTCCGACCAGCGTCATATAAGAAGAAGAATAACTGAAATAAAGCGCTCGATTGAACAAGTGGTCAACCAACGGAAACAATATAGAGAACGAAGAAAAAAGAACGCAGCCTTTCAAATTGCATTAGTGGGATATACGAACGCTGGAAAGTCGACCATTTTCAATCAGTTAGGTAAAACAGATATGCTAGCAGAGGATAAATTGTTTGCAACACTCGATCCGAAAACAAATAAAATAAAGCTCCCGAGTGGATTTCAACCGATCCTTTCAGATACTGTAGGATTTATTCAACATCTCCCTACGACGCTTATTGCAGCTTTCCGCTCAACATTAGAAGAAGTGCTAGAAGCGGATTTGATTTTACATGTGGTAGATAGTTCTAATCCGCAAATTGTGGATCAAGAACAGACGGTTAAAGATATATTGACGGAACTTGGTGCAAGTCATATCCCTGTATTAACGGTATACAATAAATCTGATCAAACATCAGAAGATTTCATTCCTTATTCTACCCCCCATATTTTAATGAGTGCACATAGGAATGAAGACATGATTCGTTTAAAATCAAAAATAGAAGAAACTTTGTTACACTACTTTGATGCATATGAAGTAAAACTTAATAGTGATCAAGGGAAAAAGCTTGATACGTTAAAAAGAGAAACGATTGTAGCGGAAGAGTCTTTTATAAAAGAAGACGAGACATACCATTTACTTGGATATGTACACACACACTCACCTCTTTATCAAGAATTGGTTAAATAAAGGAGCTCATCATGAAAGAAGAAACACTTACTTTAATGAATGATATAGAAAATAAAATTATAGATCATCTGCAAGACGTTCGTAATATTGTAACGTGGAATCAAGAAAAAGTTTTAGCTGCTTTTCGGTATTTACGCGTAGGGGATGTACATTTTAATCCGACCACAGGGTATGGGTATGATGATCTTGGCAGAGAAAAATTAGAAGAACTTTATGCTGCTATTTTTCATACGGAAGACGCATTAGTTCGCCAGCAAATGGTGTCTGGAACACATGCAATTTCTACAGCATTGTTTGCGATACTAAGACCAGGAGACACGATATTGTCGCTTACTGGCAATCCTTACGACACGCTTGAAGGTGTGATTGGAGCGTCGAAACCAGTTGATGGCTCTTTAACCGATTATGGGATTTTGTATCAAGTAGCGGGTCTTCTACCAAATGGGTCAATCAATTATTCGTTAATAGAAGAACAACTAAAAAATAAGCCTAAAGCTGTAATGATTCAGCGCTCCAGAGGATATGCAGATAGGCCTTCTTTTCATATTGAAGAAATAAAGACTTTGATTCAATTTGTGAAAGAGCGTTCACCTGAAACGATTATTTTTGTTGATAATTGTTACGGGGAATTTGTGGAAACACAAGAACCAACTGATGTTGGAGCTGACTTGATCGCTGGTTCTCTTATTAAAAATCCTGGTGCGGGGATTGTGAAAACGGGCGGATATATAGCCGGAAAGAAATATTTAATTGAAAAATGTGCCAACCGACTTACTGCACCCGGACTTGGTAAAGAAACAGGTGCCAGTTTAAACAGCTTACAAGAAATGTTTCAAGGGATTTTTCTAGCGCCACATACAGTTGGAGAAGCACTCAAAGGAGCGTACTTCACAGCGCAACTCTTAAGTGATCATGGCTATAAAACCACTCCTAGTGTGAAAGAAACAAGAACAGATCTCATTCAATCTATCACCTTTGACGATAAAGAGGCCATGGTTGCATTTGCACAAATGATTCAGCAAAATTCGCCTATTAATGCTTACGTATCTCCTCAACCAAGTTATATGCCTGGTTATGAGCATGACGTAATTATGGCTGCGGGTACGTTTATTCAAGGAGCTAGTTTAGAATTAACTGCAGATGGACCGATTCGGCCGCCGTATACACTTTTCGTGCAAGGTGGTTTAACTTATGAACATGTGAAGATCGCAATTGTTCAAGGAATACAAGCTTTACAACAAAAATAATTTATCAACAGCATAGCTTTTTTGGTTATGCTGTTTTATTTTGGGGTATTAAATAGAATAGATAATAAATTCATGTAAACTTTCTTAACATCAGTTGACAACTTAAGTTACATGTAATAAACTGAATATTAAGTTGGAGGTGTTGATGTGGATTTACAAGATAGAAAATCAATGCCCTTGTTTCCTATGAGTATCGTGAGTGAATTGACAGATTTATCAGGTCGTCAAATCAGATACTATGAAGAAAAAGGCTTGGTGACTCCGGTTCGATCAAAAGGTAATAGACGATTATTCTCGTTTTATGATGTTGATCGTTTGTTAGAGATAAAGCAATTAATTGATCAGGGAGTTAACATGGCTGGAATTCAACATGTTTTAAAAATGAAAGAAGAACAGGTTCGTGAACAGGAGCAAGAACCTACACCTCCTACTGAACCGGAAGTAATGAAGAAAGATTTATCAGAGAAACAACTGCATCAATTACTTCGAAAAGAACTAATGGAATCAGGTTACCAAAATCATTCATCGATTGTTAAAGGGGAACTATCAAGGTTCTACCATTAATAATAAAACAATTTCTGGGAGGAAAATATTTTGCCAAAGATTACGAAAGAAGACATTTACAAACGTATTGAAGAAGAAAACGTGAGGTTCATTCGATTACAGTTTACCGATCTTCTAGGAACAATCAAAAACGTTGAAATCCCATTAAGTCAGCTGGATAAAGCGTTAGACAACCAAATGATGTTCGATGGTTCATCCATTGAAGGGTTTGTGCGGATTGAGGAGTCAGATATGCAACTATCTCCTGACTTAGATTCATTTGTAGTATTCCCTTGGACATCTGAAAAAGGAAAAGTTGCTCGTTTTATCTGTGATATTTACAACCCAGATGGTACACCATTTGAAGGGTGCCCTCGTTATAATTTAAAACGTAATTTAAAACATATGGAAGACTTAGGTTTTACGGCATTTAACATTGGTACAGAACCAGAATTCTTCTTATTCAAGTTAGATGAAAAAGGCGAACCATCCATGGAATTAAATGATAAAGGTGGCTATTTTGACTTAGCACCAACGGACTTAGGGGAAAACTGCCGTCGTGACATCGTTTTAGAGCTTGAAGAAATGGGCTTTGAAATTGAAGCATCTCACCACGAAGTAGCACCTGGTCAACACGAAATTGACTTTAAATATTCTGATGCAGTGAAACACTGTGATGATATTCAAACGTTCAAATTAGTTGTTAAGACTATTGCGCGTAAACACGGTTTGCATGCAACATTCATGCCAAAACCATTATTCGGTGTGAACGGTTCAGGAATGCACGCAAACATGTCTCTATTTAAAGGGAAAGAAAATGCTTTCTTCGATAAAAAAGGAGAAGAGCAGTTAAGTGAAATCGCTCACCAATTCACAGCCGGGATCATTAAACACGCAGTTAACTTCACAGCGGTAACAAACCCTACAGTTAACTCTTATAAGCGTTTAGTTCCAGGGTATGAAGCGCCATGTTACGTAGCTTGGTCTGGTCAAAACCGTAGTCCATTAGTGCGTGTTCCATCTTCTCGTGGACTAAGTACTCGTATTGAAGTACGTAGTGTGGACCCTGCAGCAAATCCTTATATGGCAATGGCTGTTATGCTAGCTGCTGGACTTGACGGCGTGGAAAACAAATTAACAGCTCCAGAACCAGTAGATCGTAACATCTATGTAATGGATAAAGAAGAACGTGAAGCGAATGGTGTTCAAGATTTACCAGCAACGCTTAACGATGCTCTTCAAAAACTAAAAGAAGATAGCACGATTTCTGCTGCTCTAGGTGAACACTTATTAGAACACTTCCTAGAAGCAAAAGAAATTGAATGGGATATGTTCCGTACGCAAGTTCACCCTTGGGAACGTGAACAGTATATGAATAGTTATTAAACCTTTAGACCTCTTGAGCTATAACGGCTCAAGAGGTTTTTTTGAATAATATAAATGATTAGACCTGACACTTTCTTAGTAGTGTCAGGCTTTTGTTTAGTAGTGACTATTGGGAGAGTACGAATAATGACTAGGGTGATGCTGATTGTTATATCCCATATAATGATCCTTCTTACAGTCGCTGTATGGTCCTATATAAGTGCTTGGTTTTATTGGTGCAGTGACATTTACCCACTCTTCTTCATTCATACAATACGTATGAGCCATGACATTTGCAGGGGTTAGTGCTAATATGTCAGATCCTAAAACGACTTCTGGATTTGCTGCATCGAATACGGCTAATAAATGAGTATGATCTTCTAATGCTACTATATAGTGCCACCATCCTTGTGGAATATTTACTATTTGCCCTGGTGTGATACAAAAATGCAAATACTCTTTGGTGAATGGATTTAATAGGGATACTTCTGCTTGCCCGGATATACAATAGACGATCTCTGAAGCGTTTTGGTGATAATGCGGCTCTACAACATTCCCTCTACTTAAAAAAATATCAAGCAGGGAGGAGTGCTGTAAGCTGTTTAACTGCGCTTGCCCTGCTACATTAATTAAATTTTGTCTATCCTTAACGAACAAATGACTGTTATTCATATTAAAGAAATATTGAACAGATGGAGAAGTGTAATCGATTTGATTTGTCATTACTGTAACCTGCCTCCTTTTCGCTAATATTAAACTATGATTGGAGAAGAAGATGGGTGAATGCCTAAAAAAGGAAAAAAGAAACACTTGTTCTGTTCAGGTGAAATATAGTATAATACGAACAAACGTTCTTAATTGATGAGGTGACCATATGAGCAATTACTTACTGAGAAGATCATATGAAGAAAAAATGAAACTAGACATTGTCTATCTGGATCAACAGCAAGAGATGACACAGCGTGTGGTTAGGGTTGTCAGATTGGAAGAAGATTATTTTCTCGCTTTTTGTTTTACTCGTAAAAAGGTGCGCAAATTTCATAAAAACAATTTACTTGCTGTCTATCCGTATCAACGTCAAAGGAAAGGGGAGAGGTTCTTCGATGCACCAGGATCGAGGTAGTATCAAATGGACGTCACTCATGCTTCCTGAGCATGTGGAGGAACTACAGGAAATTTGGAAAGAAGATTACTATGAGCCAAAGCAAATAACTGGTGATCTGAATGAGGTGCTCGAACAAATTAATCAGGCTTACCAAATAGAACAGGATGTAAATTTGTGCTTTTATAATGGATTTCGTTATGAACATTTACATGGGAAGGTGATCTCTATTGATGCTACTAATCAACACTTTCAATTTAAATATCATCAACGAAGCTATAAACAGATTTCTTTTACCGCGGTGAAACGTATTGATTTTTAAGGAGGGGTAGAATGGATTATCAAGGCTATCCTAGACATGATGTGTTTTGTATTGATATGCGGTCATTTTATGCAAGTGTAGAATGCATGAAAAGAGGCGTTGATCCACAAACGTCATTGCTCGCTGTCGTGGGTGATCCGAACCGGAATGGCAGCATTGTGTTAGCCGCTTCTCCTGCACTAAAAAAACAACACGGCGTTAGTAATGTAAGTCGTTATTTTGAATTACCAAATGATCCTAATTTAATTATCGCGAAAGCTCATATGGGTGATTATGTGATGGTTTCTTTGGAAATCACTAAATTGATGCTTCGATTTGTCCCAAAAGAAGCCATTCACGTCTATTCTGTCGATGAAATCTGGATTACAGTGGATGGACTTCGTAAACTATATGGTACTCCTTATGAAATTGCCCAAAAGGTACAGGAGAGTATTCGGGAATTGTTTGGTATAGAATCGGTGATTGGAATTGGTGAAAATAAATTTTTAGCAAAAGTGGTTATGGATCTACATGCGAAAAAAGCAGAGGATGGAATTAGCGAATGTCGGTATGAAGATGTGGAACGTTTACTTTGGCCAGTTGCCCTAGAAGAAGTCTGGGGTATTGGATCACGAATGATGCGCAATTTAAATCGAATGGGCATGAGCAACTTAGGCGACCTCGCTAATCATTCCTTACCCCACTTAAAAAAGCGCTTCGGTATTATGGGAGAACAATTGTACTGGCATGCGTGGGGAATTGATTTAAGTCCAGTTACCGGAAATTTTACGAAAACGGAGCAAAAAGGTTATGGCCATGGAATTACACTTTTAAGGGATTACTCAAAAGAAGAGATTTATGCATGCTTACTCGATCTATGTGAGGAAGCGTGCCGAAGGGCGAGAAAGGACGAGAGGTTGGGACGAACGATTCACTTGGCAATTGGCTATTCAAGTGAGTTTGCGAAGGGATTCAGTAGGTCTATTTCCGTTGATGTTCCAACGAATGACACGCTTGAAGTATATGAAGTTTGTCTGCAGCTATTTCATCGTTTCTACAGTGAAGGGTATAGTATTCGAAAAGCTTCTATGTCACTCACGAATTTAAGTGAGGAGGCAGGGACACAGTTGAGCTTATGGAATGATCGGTCTAAATATCGTGATTTGTACCGAGTCATGGATGAAGTGAAAGATCGATTCGGTTCTACAGCTTTACTGCGAGCGAGTAGTTATACGAGTGGTGGAATTGCGGTGGAAAGAGGGAAGAAGATTGGAGGCCATTATGCATAGGAACAGAAAAAAGGTATTTTCCAAACAGGGAAAATACCTTTTCATATTTTAATTAATGAATGTCGCGGTATAAACCGACAACTTTACCTAATACCGTAACGTGATCTAAAATAATCGCTTCCATCGAAGGATTTTCAGGTTCTAAACGGTAGTGGTCTTCATCTTTAAAGAAGCGTTTGACAGTAGCTTCATCTTCTTCTGTCATTGCAACAACGATATCGCCATTGGAAGCTGTAGATTGCCTGCGAACAATGACAAGGTCTTGATCAAGGATTCCAGCGTCGATCATACTCTGACCTTGTACAGATAAGACAAATACATCTTCTTCGGAAGTAGAAAACGTTTGAGGAAGAGGAATATATTCTTCAATGTTTTCTATCGCTGTTATTGGTTCACCAGCAGTAACTTTACCTATTAAAGGTGCGTACATAGCATTACGTTCACGAACGGTTTGGCTATCTGCAAAGGTAATTTCAATCGCTCTTGGTTTGGTTGGATCGCGACGAATAAATCCTTTTTCTTCTAAGCGAGATAAGTGTCCGTGTACAGTGGAGCTAGAAGCAAGCCCAACAGCAACAGCAATTTCACGCACAGATGGTGGATATCCTTTTTCTTTAACCTCTTGTTCAATAAAATCATAAATTTCTTTTTGTCTCTTTGATAATTTCTTCATTTTCTCACCCCGAGATTTTTGTGAATGTCCTATACCTGACATGAACTACCTATAGTATAGCAAGTTTTATCCAAGAACACAAACGTTCGTTCGTATTTTATTCAGATTTCTTGTTTTCATATACTGTAGACGATAAAATGATAAAAGTGGATTGAAAAATATAATGAAAATTATTTAAGTAAAGGAGTATGAAAATGTTATCAGAAGAAGAAATTAAACGTATAAATGAGCTTGCTAACAAGAAAAAAACAGAGGGCTTAACAGATAAAGAACAAAAAGAACAAAAGAAACTACGGGAAGAATACTTGCAATCGTTTCGAAGTTCATTCAAAAATCAGTTACAGTCGATGAAAGTTGTCGACCCAGAAGGAACAGATGTTACTCCAGAAAAGCTTAAAAAAGAACAAGAAAATAATAAAAAACACTAATTTTTGCCGTTTTCTCGGCATATTTTTGTTATAATTTAAAAATGTGAACGCAATAAATCGTGATTAACGAAGGGAGTAATAAAATTAATGAGTAAAGAAACAGAAAAGCTATCAATTAATACGATACGAACATTAACAATTGACGCAGTAGAAAAAGCGAGTTCAGGTCACCCAGGTATGCCGATGGGGGCTGCTCCAATGGCTTACACATTATGGACCAAATTGATGGATCATAACCCGCAGAATTCAAATTGGTTTGACAGAGACCGCTTTGTTTTATCAGCTGGACATGGTTCCATGCTACTTTATTCATTATTACATTTATCGGGATACAAAGTATCAATCGATGATTTAAAGAATTTCCGCCAATGGGGTTCTAATACTCCAGGTCATCCGGAGTTTGGCCATACTGACGGTGTGGAGGCAACAACGGGTCCACTTGGCCAAGGGTTATCAATGGCTACTGGAATGGCAATGGCAGAGAGCTTCTTAGCAGGGAAATTTAATCGACCTAATTATGATGTTATCGATCATTACACATATGCTATATGTGGTGATGGGGACTTAATGGAAGGTGTTTCTCAAGAATCCGCTTCTCTAGCAGGCCATTTAAAACTTGGGAAATTAATCGTCATGTATGATTCGAATGATATTTCGTTAGATGGTGATTTAGATCGATCCTTCTCTGAAAGTGTAGAAGATCGTTATAAGGCTTACGGCTGGCAAGTAATTCGTGTAGAAGACGGAAATGATACAGTGGCAATTGAAAAAGCATTAGAAGATGCACGAGCGAATAAAGAACAACCGACAATGATCGAAGTGAAAACTGTTATTGGTTACGGAGCGCCGAACAAATCTGGTAAGGCAGATGCACACGGAGCACCGTTAGGCCATGAAGAGTTAAAAGCAGCGAAAGAACATTATGGATGGAACTATGAAGATGATTTCCATGTTCCAGATGAAGTGTATAAAGACTTTAAAGAAAATGTACAAAAGCGCGGAAAGCAATCCGAAGATGAGTGGAATCAATTGTTTAATCAATTTAAACAAGAATTCCCTGAATTAGCAGAAGAGTTAGAACAAGCAATTAAAGGGGATTTACCACAAGGGTGGAATGCAGACTTACCTACGTATGATGAGCATTCTAAAGCACTTGCAACACGTGCTGCATCAGGCGAAGTGATGAATGCAATCTCAGAAAAAGTTCCACAATTCTTTGGTGGAAGCTCAGATTTAGCTGGTTCGAATAAGACAACGATTAAAAATGAGGAAGACTTTAAAGCGCCAGATTACAGTGGCAGAAATGTTTGGTTTGGTGTTCGTGAATTTGCAATGGCATGTGCATTAAACGGAATGGCGCTTCATGGAGGTCTTAAAGTTTACGGAGGAACGTTCTTCGTATTCAGTGACTATCTACGTCCCGCATTACGTTTATCAGCTTTAATGGGAGTTCCTGTAACGTATGTATTTACTCACGATTCCGTCGCAGTTGGGGAAGATGGGCCAACACATGAGCCGATTGAACAATTACCTGCCTTACGTGCAATGCCAGGATTATCTGTTGTGCGTCCTGGTGATGCAAATGAAACGAAGGCTGCATGGGAGTTGGCTCTAGAAGCTACGAATCATCCAACTGCACTCGTTCTTACGCGCCAAGGATTACCGGTATTAGCTGGAACGAATGAAAAAGCAAGAGAAGGTGTGGAACGCGGGGCTTATGTTTTACGTGAAGCAGAGAAATCAGAAGCAGACGTTTTATTACTTGCTTCAGGTTCTGAAGTACAGTTAATTACAAAAGCGGCAGAAGAACTTGAGAAAGAAAATATCTCAGCTAGAGTAATTAGCATGCCTTCATGGGATCGTTTCAAATTACAATCTGATGCATACAAAGAAGAAGTGTTACCACAAAATGTAACGAAGCGACTAGCAGTAGAGATGGCTTCTCCATTTGGTTGGGAACGTTATGTAGGCATTGATGGTGATGTATTAGGAATTGATACATTTGGAGCGTCTGCACCAGGAGATAAAGTAATTGAAGAGTATGGCTTTACTGTAGAAAACGTGGTTAGCAGAGTAAAAGTGTTATTAAATAAATAATTTTCTACAAACTTTTTAAATAAATAACAAATAATGCGACAAACTTTTCTAAGGAATGTTGGTAAGCTTGGCCTAAAGGGAGGTCAAGCCATGTACCAATATTCCTTATTTTTCTTTAAACCAAATTATGGAGAACATTTTTATTTTAAAGTAAGTTTATTATACAAACTACTCAAAAAGTACAAAATGCAAAGTCTTCAGGATGGCATAACAACGAAACAGATAAAATACGCATTAGAGGAAGTAAAGCTTGAACAACTTTTTTCGTATTTAAAAAATAGTACAACCGCAAATGTAAACTGGATCGACGAAGAAACTTTTGAAATGCAATCGGGTAACAAAAGAATTATCGTTAAAAAAAGTTCGAACGGGTTAGAATTGTATGCTACATCCTTGATTGAATTAGAAACGTTATTACTTAAATACTTAAAGAAATACCACGAGTACATCTTTGTTTTAAATGAAACATCAGTAGAATTTGGATGGGTTCGTCCTTATAAGAGGAAAAAACTACTTAATCATGGTTAATTACTATTGTTTTTCTAGATTTGTTTTACTATACTGTATAGAGACAACGAAATAGGAGGATCTAGAAGCATGGGCACAATATGGGTAGTTTTAATTGCTCTTGCAGCATTGGTTGTAGGTGTATTACTTGGTTTCCTTATCGCTAGAAAAACGATGATGAATTACCTGAAAAAGAACCCGCCAATTAATGAGCAAATGTTACGTACAATGATGATGCAAATGGGTCAAAAGCCATCTCAGAAAAAGATTAATCAAATGATGCGCGCAATGACTCAACAAATGGATAGTAAAGATAAAAAATAAAGGAACGGAGAGCAGAAAGTGGCTCTCCGTTTTTATAATGTTTTCCTGCAGAATTCATAAAACTGTCAAGCAGTGTTAACATGAATATGGTAATTATCTGATAGGATAGGGGAAAGAACAGTAAATTGTAGGAGTTGTTTCGATGAATGAAGTGAATATTTTATTAGCATTTGGAGCAGGGTTCCTTTCATTTATATCTCCTTGTGTGTTACCACTATACCCGGTATTTCTTTCGTATGTCACGGGTATGAGCGTAGATGAGTTGAAGAATGATAATGCGATGCTAAGAAAACGTAGCATGCTACATACTCTATTTTTCTTAATCGGATTCTCATCGATCTTTATCATGCTTGGTTTTTCTACCTATTATATTGGAGAAATGTTATATACCTATCGTGATTTGATTCGTCAAATTGGCGCAATTTTAATTATTTTCTTTGGGTTTGTTATGATTGGTGTATTTAATTTCGAATTTTTAATGAAAGAGAAGAAAGTAACTTTTAAAAACAGACCAACAGGCTATATTGGTACTTTATTCATCGGTGCAGCTTTCTCCATGAGTTGGACACCATGTACGGGACCAATCTTAGCAGCAGTAATTAGTTTAGCAGCCGTTAATCCTGAATCTGGAGTAATTATGATGACAGCATACTC
Source organism: Halalkalibacillus halophilus DSM 18494 (assembly GCF_000423105.1). Classification (GTDB taxonomy): domain Bacteria; phylum Bacillota; class Bacilli; order Bacillales; family Alkalibacillaceae; genus Halalkalibacillus; species Halalkalibacillus halophilus. The sequence goes on from NZ_AUHI01000004.1 coordinate 377,139, forward strand.
TCTAGGTTTTTCAATTCCTTTCTTTGTCATGTCCTTCTTCATCGGGAAAATGGATTGGATTAAAAGAAATTCACAGCGCATTGTAACGATTGGTGGTTACATTTTAATTGTATTAGGTGTCGCATTATTCTTCGATTGGTTGCGAATTCTAACTGCATATTTGGCTAATTTCTTTGGTTTTACCGGCCTATAAGCATTGAATCCTCTATCTAATTCGCTTATAATTAATACCACAATTGTTTACAACTAAAAGGAGTATGACATGAAGAAAAATACGAATGACTTAATTCTTAAAACGTTGACACAATTAATAGCTTTCTTATTATTAGGCTTTTCTATTTACTTATTTTTCGCTGGTCATAATGCACCAGGTGGCGGGTTTATAGGTGGTTTAATGACAGCATCTGCTATTATTCTAATGTATATTACGTATGGTATCGAAAAAATCCAACAAATTTTGCCGATTAATTACATTACGATGTTCATAGCCGGATTAATGATTGCGACACTATCTGGTGTAGGGGCAATCATGTTTGGAGTGCCCTTTTTATCACAAACTTTTGGGTATTTTGACATCCCGTTTTTCGGTGAAACAGAATTGGCTACTGCACTCATTTTTGACTTAGGAGTGTATCTAGCTGTAGTTGGGGTAACGATGACAATTATCTTAACAATCGCAACGGATGCAACAGAAGATAATGAAATGAATGAGGAAAAGGTTGAGGCGTAATGAATGTTTTAGATCAACCATTGATCGCTGGGACTATAAGCGTGATTGCAGTTATTATGGCAATTGGTATGATCGTTATAAGGTCCCGTGCGGCTAAACGACCCGCATCTGTAAAGAAAATAATATTACCACCATTTTTTATGAGTACAGGTGCACTTATGTTTTTATTTCCTTACTTCCAAATAAGTTGGTTACAAGTAATCGAAGCGATGATTGTTGGTGTTTTATTTTCCATTCTATTAATTTATACTTCTAATTTTGAAGTGAAGAAGAATGAAATATATTTAAAACCGTCGAAAGCACTAGCATTCATTTTAGTTGGCTTGCTAGTTATACGTGTGAGCTTTAAGTCCGTCTTGGGACAAGAAATATCGGTAGGGGAAACAAGCGCTATGTTCTTCTTATTAGCATTTGCGATGTTAGTGACTTGGAGAATAGCCATGTTGATTAAATTTATGAAACTAAAAAATCAAATAGCATAAAAAAAGCGGGTAAAAGTGTAAATCACTTCTACCCGCTTTGTGGTTCTAATAGATGTTGATATGGTGTAAAGTCAATGTTCTTCTCATTTAAACGTTTTATCAAAAATTTATGATCCCGCTTAGGTGTTGCAAGAATATATCCTTCAATGAGTAGTTCCAAGGTAATAGACTTTGCTTTTCTTTCTAATGCTAGTCGCCCAATTCTTGCTCCGATCTTTTGTTTGGCAACATCCCGAAAAATTTCTGGGACAGGCTCTACCAATTCATTAAGTAACTGCTTTTTCTCGTCACTCCATAAATGAATAGTTTCTTCAATATAAAACTCTTCCCAGTCGATAATTGATTTTCCATCTTCTTTTGGTAGCTTTTTAAGAAACTTTCGAAACATAAAGTAGCCACCAATGGTAAGCAATCCTAACATAATAAATGACCAAATAACTAATAATATCGCAACGATTCCAGACATCTTTTGTCATCCTCTATAATAAAAATCTCTTAAACATATAAATGGCGGGACTGTGTGGGAATCGAACCCACCAGAGACAACACGTGCCTCTCGAGCGGTTTTGAAGACCGTGACACGCACCAGCTTTGCAACCAGCCCCAAAATAATTTTCTAGTTTATTATACAAGCTGAGAACGTCTGTAGCAACAAAGTTAACCACAATAATGTTCTTTATAAAGAATTATATCTGAAATTCCTTGGACATTTCGTATGAAATTGGATAAAATGGTTTTGAACTGTTATATTCTGTTAGGTTTATCATAAGATGATGATATATACGTTTTTGAGAGGAGTAATATCGAATGGATAAATCGCTAACATTTATTGAGCCAAGGAGCGCAACAGATGAGCAGTCTTTCACTAGAATTAATGATGCTGCTAGTAAATGGATTGACAACTATTCGATGAACGTTCATGTCGTTTTCGATGACGATTTTAATATACATAGTGTCAGTGCATCTGTTAAAAGTTTATTTGGGTATACCCAAGAAGAGGTACTGAGTGCTTCGTTACTTTATTTTATTCATCCTAAACAGCATGAAGAATTAAAAGCATTTGTACAGGGACTAGAGGAAAACAGTCGTCAGCGCATCGAGCTTCTTGTTAAAAATGCTAATAGTGAGTATATTCATTCTCAAAGCTATGCAGGAAAAATTGTAGACCCTGAAACAGGAAAACCTTATTATGTAGCTGTAGCTCAAGATATATCAGATCAAAAGCAAGCTGCAGAAATGCTAGTCAGATCTGAGAAACTATCAACAGCAGGGCAATTGTCTGCCTGTGTTGCACATGAAATAAGAAATCCGATCACTTCTTTAAAGGGTTTCCTTCAATTAATGGATACCAATATGAAGGGGAAAGAGGCATACCTAAAAATTATGAAAGATGAGATAGAAAAAATTGAAGCAATCTCATCTGAATTATTATATATTGCCAAACCTTCTACGAATACATTCCAAGAAGATGATTTAATTATAATGCTTAAAGAAGTATGTACATTAATGCGCTCACAAGCACGAATAAATGATATCAAAATAAAGCAAGATTTTAATATGAATCAATTCACACTACATTGTGATCGCTCGCATTTGAAACAGGTTTTTATTAATCTAATTAAAAATGCAATTGAAGCTATGGAAGACCCAGGCACAATAGAAGTAAATGTCTATTACAGTGACTATTTAACAATTGATGTAATAGATCAAGGTTGCGGGGTTCCTGATGAATTGAAAGCAAAATTAGGGCAACCTTTTCTAACCACTAAATCAAAAGGGACTGGGCTTGGATTAATGATTTCTAAAGATATTTTAAAGAAACATGATGCCACGATTCAAATAATCGACCATGAGCCAACAGGAAGTATCTTTCGTGTTCAATTCTTAAAATAATAGGCTGGTGTTAAAATGTCTCAACGAAATTATACTATCGGTATGGCTGGCCATATAGATCATGGAAAAACGGAACTTACGAAGGCATTAACTGGGACAAACACAGACAGGTTGAAAGAAGAAAAAGAACGAAGAATATCTATAGAATTAGGGTATGCTCCGCTCCTCCAATCTGAGGAACAAACGATATCGATTATAGATGCTCCAGGACATGAAAAATTTATTCGTCAAATGATTGCAGGCGTCTATTCCGTTGATCTCGTTTTATTAATTGTTGCTGCTGATGAAGGCGTGATGCCACAAACGAAAGAACATATGGAGATTTTACATTATCTCGGCATTGAGAATGTGTGGTTTGTGATCTCCAAGGTGGATACCGTAGAGGAAGAGATGCTTTCCATTGTAGAAGAAGATTTAAGAGAACATATGAAACAATCATATTATCATGATCAGGCGATTTTTCATGTGGACTCCGTTAGCTTCCAAGGAATAAAACAATTAAAAGATGCCATCACGCAACACCTAGAGAGTTCACCTGTAAAGGATCAGTTTGGCGAATTCAGACTTGCAGTTGATCAAGTTTTTTCTATCCATGGGACTGGTACTGTTGTGAGAGGCACTATAATGAGCGGGATTGTGCAAGAAGGCGAAGAGGTTCTACTTCTCCCTTCAAATAATAGAACTCAAGTTAAAACGATTAGACAGTTTTCAAACAATGTATCTCTTGCTAAGGCGGGAAGTAGGACTGCTCTATCGTTAAGAAACTTACAAGTGAATGAGATAAAAAGAGGGGAAGTAGTTACCTCTAATTTACAAGCACTTGCTACTAGACGAGTGGACTTGGAGTTAAGGGTTAGTCCGTATTTAGATAAATGGATTAAACAACGTTCACCTATTAAACTGCATGTTAACACTAGTGAAGCATATGGTAGAATTGTTTTTTTCGATAGGAATAGAGTAGAGGAGCCAGACGAACTTCTTTATGTTCAAGTTGAATTAGACGACCCAATATATGTCCATAAAGGGGATCGTTTTGTACTTCGAAGGGCAACTCCGGTTGAAACCATTGGAGGCGGTCGTATTATAGTCCCACAAGCCTCGAAACATAAATTTGGGATGGATACAGTGGAATGGTTAAAAGAAAGGTCTGAAGCCTCCTTGGAGGAACAAATACTATTGTTAATCGAAGAGGATCCGGGAATCGATTTTACCAAATTGAAAAGTCAATTCACCTCCTCTTTGTCAGAAGTAGAAGATAAGTTTCATGAATTACAAAAAGAGAGAATCGTACAAATAGATTACAAATTATATACTGTTAATCAGGTGAAATATGCAGAAGATTCGTTAATTAGGACTTTAACAAAATTCCATGAAAGTAACCCGATGAAAAAAGGATTAAATAAATCAGAAGTCATTCAATCATTACCTTATCAAACCAAACGTGAAATGACGTTACTTCACTACTTTATTGACCAAGAAGTTATTGAACAGTCGATGCATTATATTTACCTAAAAGGATTTTCACCTTATGTTCCAGACAACTTAAAGGAAATGGTAGATTCATACTTGAACCAGTTGTATAAAGACAAATATGAGGTGAAGGAGTATAGCAATTACTTAACTGAGATGTCAGCTTCAGAGCAAGTAAATGTGATAAACTATTTAATTGATCAGAGTCGAATTGAACCTCTAACCGACGAACTAATGATGGATTCTTCAAGGTTTAAAGAGAGTGTGGACCAACTAAAGGGAATTTCTGAAGAGTCATTCTCTTTAAAAGAAGCGAAAGATGAATTGGGTCTATCAAGAAAGTATCTTATACCGTTACTAGAATTAATGGATCATAAAGGGATAACCATTCGACAGGAAAATGTACGTGTATGGAATTCGTAATTTATCTTTTAAAGTGAATGTATTCTGCGACGATCAAACAAATAAAACTCCAATGTAATTCATTTTAAAATGGAATTACACTGGAGTTTTTTAATTAATGGCCACCTAATTCGAAAAGTATTGCCAGAGGTTTAGTTAACATAAATCGGATATGGTTGTTGTTCAGATACTTCTCCGATAACCTTAGCTCCGAGTGAGCCAGTAGCATTTAATTTTTCTACATAGGATTTGGCCTGTTCAGCAGGTAGAGAAACTAATAGCCCACCTGAAGTGATTGCGTCAGCGAGGATTACCCGTTGAATTTCCGTAATCTCATTTGAGAACGAAATAGATGATTCTAACCATTTTAAGTTTTCTTTACTACCACCAGGTATGGCTCCTTTTTCAGCTAGCTCTGAAGTTCCTTTGATTACTGGAACTTGTTCGTTAAAGATCGTAAACGTTTTATTACTACCACGAGCCATTTCTAAAGCATGGCCTAATAAGCCAAATCCAGTAACATCTGTAACTGCATGGGCATTACACTCATGTAAAAAAGATGCAGCCTTTTTATTCAATTCTTTCATCCAGTAGATTGCTTCATTAGATATATGTTCAGGAGCGAATCCTTTTTTTACAGCTGTAGTAATGATTCCGCCACCAATAGGTTTTGTTAATACAAGTAGATCTCCAACTTGACTACTTGTGTTTGTTAAAACTTTATCAGGATGAGCAATACCGGTTACTGCCATGCCGAATTTTGGTTCTAGATCATCGATGGAGTGGCCACCAATAATGGAGCCTCCAGCTTCATGGACTTTATCTTCTGCTCCTTGAAGGATAAAAGACAACATATCAGCACCATATTTTTTTACAGAGAAATTCGTAATATTCAGTGCAGTTTTCACTTCGCCTCCCATTGCGTACACATCGCTCATAGCATTCGCAGCGGCTATTTCACCAAAAGTATAAGGATCATCGACAATAGGTGTAAAATAATCAACTGTTTGAATGAGAGCAATGTCATCCGTGAGTTTAAACACACCAGCATCGTCTGAACTATTTTGGCTGAATAAAACGTCGTCATTTTTTGGATGTACTTTTACTTGACTCAACACGTGAGCCAGTTCGCTTGGCGCGAGTTTACATCCTCAACCAGCTTTGGTTGAAAGAGAAGTTAATCGGATGATTTCATCTTCACTTTTATTCATTTCCCATACCCCCAATCCACTGATTTCATTATACGTGATATAAGATAAATAGAAAACTAAGCCAATTGGACAATTAAAAATGATTGAATTTTAAAGGGTATTCTTTTAAGCTAGAAGTAATATACAACTAGGAGGAATTGGAATGAGCTATAAAGTATCTATCGAATTTTGCATGCAGTGAAACTATGCGCCAAAAGCTGCGAGTTTCGCAGATGAATTATTTACACATTTTCGTCATGACATTTCAGAAATGAAACTGATCCCTGCATCGGGTGGAGCATTTGAAGTAAAAATAGACGGAAATAAAATTTATTCTAAGTTAGATACAGGCGTGTTTCCAAAGTCTGAAGATATAATCAATGATATTCACACCATGAAATAATTAACCCAAACCCACCGAATAAGTAAGAATTTCGGTGGGTTTATGTATAAAATAGGGACAGGAAAACGGTTTTACTTCAATAATAGAACGGAGATACAATTATGAACGATAAAATGAGACTTATCCCTTCCATACATCAGCTAATGCTAGATGATCGAATTCAATTCATTCAAAGTGAGTATGAGTTGACCAGTGTAGAACTAAAACAAGTATTACAAGAATCTTTGAGTGAATTTAGAGAGTCTATTTTTGCAGAAAAAGTAAGTTTAAATAGCAAAGAAGAAGTAATGGATCATATCTATGTTTTAACTAAGAGATATAGTGATCAGATTTCTACACCCAATCTTCAACAAGTAATTAATGCTACAGGAACAGTTCTTCATACAAATCTGGGGCGAGCTCGCCTTTCTAAATCTTCTCTTGATGCTTTACAACAAATTGGAGCAAATTACTCCTCTTTAGAGTTTGATATCAAAAGTGGTAGGAGGGGATCTAGGCATGACCTAGTGGAATCGCAATTAATACATTTAACAGAAGCAGAGGCTGCTATGACAGTTAATAATAATGCGGCAGCGGTCTATCTGATACTGTCTGCTTTTGCCAAAAATCAAGAAGTAATTGTGTCTAGAGGTGAGTTAGTAGAAATCGGAGGAAGTTTTCGGGTATCTACAATAATGGAAGAAAGCGGCGCACAATTAGTGGAAGTAGGAACAACGAATAAAACGCACTTATATGATTATACGGAAGCAATAACGTCTGAGAGTAGCATGCTTATGCGTGTCCACACAAGTAACTTTTATATGAAAGGTTTCACTTCCAGTGTAGAAAGAGAAGAACTTATTAAAACCTCAAAGCAAGAAGAATTACTTTATTATGAGGATCTTGGAAGTGGCATGATTTATGACTTGAAACAGCATCAAATAGGCTCAGAACCTAGTGTGGCCGATGTTATTCGCACAGGCGCAGACCTTGTCTCATTTAGTGGAGATAAGCTTTTAGGAGGGCCACAAGCTGGGATTATTGTTGGAAAAAAAGAATGGATAAATAAATTAAAGAAGCATCCACTCGCGCGGGTTCTTCGCATGGATAAATTCTCGTATGCTGCCTTAGAACAGACACTTAAAGATTATACGAAGGGTTCAGATTTTTTAAGAAGTCAAAACCCAACTATTAGGGATATATTAAAGCCTGCTAGTGAACTGAGGCAAGAGGTAGAAGCAAAATTAGCCGAATTAAATGACTTAAAAATGTTGAAAGTTTACGGAAAAGATATTATATCGAAAGTGGGAGGGGGGACGCTTCCAGAAGTTGAACTGGATTCATACGGAATTGCAATAAAGTCTGAAAGTATAAATAGTATGGAAATCCAAGAACTTTTAAGAAGTGATCAGCAACCAATTGTTTGTAGAATCGAACACGAAGCTTGTGTTTTGGATTTTCGAACACTTGATTGGGAAGAACAAAAAAGATGTATGAATGCTATAGTGGAGTTGGATAAACAATTACGTGAAGAACTGTTATAAAAGGATATTTTTTGCCGAAATTTCGTTTTAAACGTTTTACTTCTAATATATTTTCATATAAAATGAATACGTGCAGAAAGATTGGCTATTTTAAACGAAAATTGCTAATTAAAAATCCAAAAAAATTACATACTTCAAGGGGGTAAATAACATGGGATCAAGCAACGCTTTTAATTCAAAAAAGCAATTTGAACTGAATGGTAAAACGTACAATTATTATCATTTAAAAGCATTAGAAGAACAAGGGCAAGTAAATATTAAGAAGCTTCCGTTCTCTATTCGTGTTTTACTAGAATCTGTATTGCGTCAACATGACGGCCATGTAATTAAAAATGAACACATTGAAAAATTAGCAAAATGGGCAGATGGAGAAAAGGTCGATGTACCTTTTAAGCCATCACGTGTCATTTTACAGGACTTCACTGGTGTACCAGCTGTAGTGGACCTAGCTTCTTTACGTAAAGCGATGGTTGATATGGGTGGAAGCCCTGATAAAATTAACCCAGAAGTACCAGTTGACTTAGTAATTGACCACTCGGTGCAAGTAGATAAGTATGGTACTCCTGATTCATTGAAATTTAATATGGATATGGAATTTAATCGTAATGGAGAACGTTATGAGTTCTTACATTGGGCACAAAAAGCTTTTGACAACTACCGTGCTGTACCACCAGCAACTGGTATCGTGCACCAAGTTAACTTAGAGTACATTGCAAATGTCGTTCATTCTCAAGAGCAAGAGGATGGTACGTATGATGCATTCCCAGATACTTTAGTAGGTACTGACTCACACACTACTATGATTAACGGTTTAGGTGTACTTGGTTGGGGTGTAGGAGGAATTGAAGCGGAAGCAGGTATGCTTGGTCAGCCTTCTTATTTCCCTACTCCAGAAGTTATTGGTGTTAAGTTAACTGGTAGTATGCCAGAAGCTACAACTGCTACTGACTTAGCCTTGAAAGTAACTCAAGTACTACGTCAGAAGAATGTTGTCGGTAAGTTCGTTGAATTCTTTGGTCCAGGTCTAACGTCAATGCCATTAGCTGATCGTGCAACTATTTCAAACATGGCTCCTGAATATGGTGCAACGTGTGGTTTCTTCCCAGTCGATGATGAAACACTTAATTACATGCGTTTAACAGGCCGTTCAGAAGATCAAATTGAGTTAGTTAAAGAGTATTTGCAGAGAAATGATTTATTCTATACTACAGATCAAGAAGATCCTGAATTCACGGAATTAGTAGAAATTAACTTATCAGAATTAGAGCCGAATCTATCTGGACCAAAACGTCCACAAGATTTAATTCCTTTATCTGCAATGAAAAAATCATTTAATGAAGCATTGACTGCTCCTGCAGGTAACCAAGGATTCGGATTAACTTCAAAAGAAATTGACCGTGAAGCTGAAGTAAACTTTAACGATGGTTCGAAGACGACAATGAAGACTGGTTCTTTAGCAATTGCGGCAATCACTTCTTGTACAAATACTTCTAACCCGCACGTTATGCTTGGTGCTGGACTACTTGCTAAAAAGGCAGTAGAAAAAGGATTAGATGTACCACCATATGTAAAAACTTCATTGGCTCCTGGCTCTAAAGTAGTAACGAACTACTTAGAAAACGCAGGATTAATGGATTATTTAAATCAATTAGGATTTAACCTAGTAGGTTATGGTTGTACGACATGTATTGGTAACTCTGGACCATTACTACCTGAAATCGAAGAAACAATTGCTAACAATGATTTAACAGTTTCTTCTGTGCTTTCTGGTAACCGTAACTTTGAAGGGCGTATCCACCCTCTAGTGCGTGCAAACTATCTTGCTTCACCACCATTAGTAGTGGCGTATGCATTAGCTGGTACAGTTGATATCGATCTTTATAACGAGCCAATTGGTAAAGATACTTTAGGAAATGATGTATACTTTAAGGATATCTGGCCTTCTTCTGATGAGATTAAGGACGAAATTACGAAAGTAGTTACTCCTGAAATCTTCCGTAAAGAATATGAGTCAGTATTTGAATCGAATGAAGAGTGGAATAAAATTCAGACAACAGACGAACCTTTATATGAATTTGACGAAGAATCAACATATATTCAAAATCCACCATTCTTCGAAGAAATGTCTAAAGATCCTAAAGAAGTGCATCCATTAAATGGACTTCGTGTAGTTGGTAAATTTGGCGACTCAGTAACAACTGACCATATTTCTCCTGCAGGGGCTATTCCAAAAGATATGCCAGCTGGGCAATATTTAATGGAGAAAGATGTATCTCCTCGTAACTTTAACTCTTATGGTTCCCGCCGTGGTAATCATGAGGTAATGATGCGTGGTACATTTGGAAACATCAGAATTCGTAATGAAATTGCAGGTGGTAAAGAAGGTGGTTATACTACATTCTGGCCAACAAATGAAGTAATGCCAATTTATGATGCTGCGATGAAATACAAGGAGACGAATACAGGTCTTTGTATCATTGCAGGTCAAGATTATGGAATGGGAAGTTCTCGTGACTGGGCAGCAAAAGGAACAGATCTTCTAGGAATTAAAACAGTAATCGCAGAAAGCTTCGAAAGAATTCACCGTTCGAACTTAGTAATGATGGGTGTTCTACCATTACAGTTCAAATCGGATGATACTCTTGATTCTCTAGGCCTTACTGGTCGTGAAACATTTGATGTTCAAGTAACAGAAGATGTGAAACCACACGATCTAATTCCAGTTCTTGCAACGGATGAAGAAGGTAATAAGAAAGAATTTGAAGTTATCGCTCGTTTTGATAGTGATGTAGAAGTAGATTACTACCGCCATGGTGGAATTTTACCAATGGTACTACGTAATAAATTAGAAACGGTTTAATAAATAAGTAAGAGAAAAGTCACCACTTTTATAGTGGTGACTTTTTTATTCTAAAATTATGTAGATACTTTACGATTATTGAAATAGGAAAACATTTCAAATAAGTATTGAAATCCTGTTATAACAAGGTTTATAGCTCATTTAAATCTCTTCCATTTTTTGGCCTGCATTATATGGTTGAATAAACCCGCTTCTATAACGATAATGTACGTGGGGGTCAAAACAACAAGGAGGTATTTTTTATGAAGTGGTTTAGATCAACATTTTTAACGGTGTGCGCTGTCATGCTTTCCGTAGTTTTAATGACGGGAACGGTGGGTGCTACAAACCAAGTCGATTCACAGCAAGATCATAATGTCTATCAAATAGTGAAAACGATAGACGTTCAATTTGGTCAATCTGATCAAAGTATAGAAAAAGGTATAAACAAATTTAATGATTGGGATTCAGTCATAGAGTTCTATAATAAGCTAAAAAATAATAGCTTTGAAGAATTTAATCAAAATAAAGAACAACCTATAGATAAACCGGTTGAAGAAGAACTAGCACAAGAAGAACCAGCTCAAGAAGAGCCAGCACAAGAAGAACCAGTACAAGAGGAGCCTGAGGTTGAAGAAAATAAATCAACAGTGGAACAACCTGCTTCTTCTGACCTTCATGATTTTGAGATGCAAGTGTTTAACTTAGTCAATCAAGAGCGTGAATCTCGCGGATTAGCACCACTTGAGATCTCTGTAGAATTAAGTAATGTAGCACGTCAGAAATCACAGGACATGGGTGAGAATAATTACTTTAGTCACCAGTCACCAACTTACGGTTCCCCATTTGACATGATGGATGCATATGGTATTCAATATCGTTCAGCTGGAGAAAACATTGCAATGGGACAACGTAGTCCAGAACAAGTGATGAATGGTTGGATGAATAGTGATGGCCACCGTGCAAATATTTTAAGTGAAAACTTTACACACATTGGTGTTGGATATGTTGAACACAATGGGACAACGTACTGGACACAAATGTTTAAATCAAAATAACTAGATTATGTACCGAATCGAGGTTCACTCGATTCGGTTTTTTATATAGAAATATTATTTCTTATACTTCCCGCTTCCAATGGCGGTGAACCTTGATGGCATCAGAAAAGGCTGTAAGGAATTGTTCCTCAGCTAATTGATCGTCCAATTGAATAATTCCTACTTCAGAATTTTTAATAGATGAATCTTTGAAGGAAGGCTTTATTTGTTGATTAACTAGTTGATTGGCATCAAAGCAGGAACCAATTGTTTTCATGTGATGAAAGGTATTCAGAATAAATTCTTTACTCTCCATGGTCTGGTTTAATTTTTTAACATGCTGCTCACCACTTGGGATAAAAATGGCATCGTATAAAACGGCGTGAGTAGTAGCGTAATTTTTATTCGCTGAAATCGATGTTTCTTGATCACTACTAATTGCTCCCAGCTGCTCACTAACAATGTCTATTACAATGCCTTTAGCCTCTAAGAAGGATTTTAAATCAGCAACTTCCTTATGGTTAAATCCATTTTCAAGTAAAAAAGCTACTTTTCTACCTTTAAGCTTCATAGGTGTGTTTAATTGACTTAAGGCTGGAGATAGATTAGCTGGGGCCTGGTTTTCGGTTTCCTCAGGTTGTTTTACGCCAACTCCATTAGCAATTTTAACAGCTAATTGGTGATCAACTTGATTAAACATAGTGACGACTTTTTGTTTAATAGATGGGTCATTTACATTACCTACTTCAAAATGAAATGCATCTATAATATGTTTTTTCTCAACGGACGACAAACTATAATAGAACAATCTAGCTTGACTAAAATGATCAGAGAAACTTTGTGGAAGTTTGTGTGTCTTTATACCTTCTATATGTTCTTTGAATGGCATAAAAGCGTCTTTTTCTTCATGCATTTCCGGGCTGTTCATTTGTAAAGTGTTCGGAGAATAAGCTACTTTACCTTTATTGATTGTCATACGGTGAAAGCCGTCACGCTGATTATTATGAATCGGAATAATTGGACGGTTTATTGGGATTTCATGAAAATTTGGGCCGCCTAGTCGCAGTAACTGAGTATCTAAATAAGAAAAAAGTCTTCCTTGTAAAAGTGGATCATTTGTAAAATCAATTCCTGGAACAATGTTAGCAAGGTGAAAAGCGGCTTGTTCCGTTTCTGCAAAGAAATTATCTTGGTTTCTATTTAAGGTCATTTTACCAATTCGCTGCAGCGGAACTTGTTCTTCCGGCCAGATCTTCGTTGCATCTAAAAGGTCAATATTAAACTGTTGAGCTTCCCTTTCAGTTAGCACTTGAATAGCGAGCTCATACTCTGGATAATCTCCTCGCTCGATTGCTTCATAAAGGTCTTTTCGATGGAAGTCCGGATCTTTACCAGCAATTTTTTGTGCTTCATCCCAAATTAAAGAATGTACTCCTAAAAGAGGTTTCCAGTGAAACTTCACAAAATGAGCTTCGTTTTGACTGTTAACGAAACGGAAAGTATGAACGCCAAAGCCATCCATCATTCGAAAGCTTCTTGGTATACCTCGGTCAGATAATAACCACATAATCATATGAGCTGATTCTTGATTATTAACTACCCAATCCCAAAACGTGTCATGTGCAGCAGAAGCTTGTGGGATCTCATTATTGGGTTCGGGTTTTATTGCATGAACGAGATCTGGAAATTTAATTGCATCCTGTATAAAGAAAATCGGCATATTATTACCCACTAAATCAAAGTTACCGTCTTTTGTATAGAACTTAGTAGCAAATCCTCTCACATCGCGGACAGTATCTGCAGAACCTCTTGAGCCTACTACAGTTGAAAACCTTACAAATACCGGGGTTTTAACGTTCGTATCGTTTAAAAATCCAGCTTTTGTGAGGTCTGATAATGGTTCATATACTTGGAAGTAACCATGTGCTCCAAATCCCCTTGCGTGAACCACGCGTTCTGGTATACGTTCATGGTCAAAATGAGTTATTTTTTCCCTGAAATGAAAATCCTCTATTAGAGATGGCCCACGCTCACCGACTTTTAATGTTGTTTCATCGTGGTGTATTGGAATTCCTTGGTCGGTTGTATGCTTCGTACCTGCATCAGATTGGGTGTATTCTTCTAATTGTTCTTTTTTTCTATTTGATTGATTGTCTTTATTATTTTCCATAAAACTCCTCCATATCCATTGAAGACTTATATACTATTTGTGTACTAAAAAACGGTTATCTATACATGATTTTATATAAGTTCAAAAATCGTTAATCTTTATATAGGTTAATGGTTCACTTTTTTTGTTAGGATAGGGGCATGGGGGTGCGTTGCTTGATGACAGATGTTATTCAATTAGGGCCATTTAATTTATATATTCCTTATGTAGCTTCTATTATTGCTATAGTAATTTCTGTTTTTACAGCAAGTTATTTTGGAAAATTTAAGCTCCAAACAGCTGATAAAAAAGCAACTGACTTAGTGTTAGAGTATTGGATTGTGTTTATTCTAGTATGGAAGTTAAGTTATTTTTTAATGTATCCTCAAGACTTATTGAATTACCCACTTGCTGTTGTTTATTTTGACGGTGGAAGTATTGGGTTACTATTGGGCTTATTCATAATAGTTCTTTATATGTTTTTTCAAAGAAAAAGAAACAATATAAATTTTTCAGTACAAGTGTTATTGATGATACAAGCCTTATTAGTATATTTGGTTATAGATACACTAGTTGAGGCGTATTATCGAATGAATATATACATGTTTATGGAAAGTATTGCGTATATTGCAGTAGTTGTAACTTTATTTTGGAGAAGAAAAGAAGATGCATTTTTACTAGGTTTAAAATTTACCAGATGGACAGCCCTAGTATGGATTGCTTTTCGTGTTCTAACAGATCAATTACATTTACATACAACCTGGTTAATCGTTTTGATTATATTCGCTTTCTTAAACCTAATGATTGAATGGAAGTGGACCAAGGTACAGGAGGAAGAGTAGAATGATAGTAGCAAAAAGAATTATTGCTCTTGGTATTATCGGAGTATTGTTAGGAATCATTGTTTATAATGTCTTCTTTGAAGAAGAGGCAGAGGAAGTGCAAGAAGGAGAAGGGGTTTTTGTGCAACCTGAGGGAATGGATATTGATATGGATGGTGTCGATGTTGGTGATCAAGCCCCAAACTTTAAGCTTTCCACATTGGACGGCAATGAGATCGAACTAAACGAATTAAGAGGAAAGAAAGTGTTTATTAATTTCTGGGCTACTTGGTGCCCACCTTGTAGAGCAGAAATGCCACATATGCAAGATATTCATGAGGAATATGGAGATGAAGTAGAAATTCTTGCAGTTAATGCGATTGCATCAGAAACCAATGAAGATAATGTGCAGGATTTTGTTAACGAATTAGATTTAACTTTCCCAATTCTTATGGATGAAACTAACGAAGTGAATGTAACTTATCAAGCAATATCTCTTCCTACGACCTATTTTATAAATACGGATGGAGTTGTTCAGATCCCTAGGAAAGTAGGTCCAATGTCATACGATGAGATGGTTGGGTATATTGAAGAGTTAGATTAGTATAAATATTACATTTAATGGCTATCCTTTTAAAAAAAGGAGTCGATTAAATGAGAAGAAGAGAGCAATTGTCATTTCAAAAGTTGTTCACAGAAGAAAAAGAGAAGATATTGAGTAATCCGGAAGAACTTGAACAAATTCATCAAAAAGTAGAAGAAAGACTTAGTGTTATAAAGGATCAAACCAAACATGCATAGTATTTGTCAAATGCCCTCATAATAAATGTATCAGAAGAATAGGAGGGGGCAGACAATATGCGTAATAATCCAAATCCGGATGATCGAAGTGATAATGTAGAACAACTGCAATCAAAGGTACAGGATACGATCGAAAACTATAGAGAAGCAAAAGAGGAAATGGAACATGCTTCAGACAAAGATCGGAAAACAATAGAAGCAAAAAATGAACGAAGAAAACAATCCATTAAAGGCATGCGTAACGAAATATCTGACGAAGCTAAACATCAGGAATAGAAGTGAGCTAGCGATTTTGCTAGCTCTTTTTTTTGGTGTAAAATAATGAATATAGACAGAATTAAATATAGGAGATGTTACTTAAATGGTAATTAATCATTCGGAAGTAAAGGTAAGGTATCAAGAAACAGACCAAATGGGTGTTGTCTATCATGCGAACTACCTTGTGTGGTTTGAAATAGGAAGAACGAATTTAATTGAACAATTAGGGTTTCGATATGCTGATATGGAAAGAGAGGATGTATTATCTCCAGTAATTGATATTCAAGCAAAGTATAAATACCCGCTTCGTTATGGGCAGACTGCAAAAGTTAAAACGTGGATTAAGAAGTATGATGGTTTTCGTGTAGTATATGGTTACGAAATACATAATGAAGATGATCAACTATGTGTAACTGGGGTATCATCGCATGTATGTGTAAAACGAAGTAACTTTAAGCCGATATCTATTCGTAAACAATTTCCGGATTGGCATGAAGCTTACAAGAAAGCTAGTGGTGAAGAGTAAATGGCTTTTGGGATAAAAAAAGAAGAACTGAGAATGTGGAAGAGTAAAGTTCAAAAAGGGGAAATTGCATTTATTACTCATTTTTGGATAGATGAGAGGTTCCCAACTATGAATACTGTGACGAAAGTTGGTTGTAATGACTTAGATCGATTAATTAACTGGGGAAAAAAATATGGCCTCAAAGCATCCTGGATTCATAGAGATGAAAAGTACCCACATTTTGACTTAATCGGTTCTTTTCAAAGAGACATATTAAAAGCAGAAGGAAAGTTAGAACAGTTAGAGCGTTTAGAAAATAAAAGCTAAAGAACCTATTTTGGTTCTTTAGCTTTTTCCTTTTTAGACTCGGGAACAGGATCAAACCCGCCTGGATGAAAAGGATGACACTTTAGTATCCTCTTTAAACTTAAGTAAGTCCCTTTCAAAACTCCAAACTTTTCAATCACTGCCATACTATAATGAGAGCATGTAGGTTGAAAACGACAAGTTGGTCCAAGTAAGGGTGAAATAAATGATTGATAAACTTTAATCAAACTAACTAAAACTGTTTTCATAAAAAATCCTATCTTTTATCATATGTGATCGAAGCAATCGCATCATGTAAATGGATGGATTCTTCGTTCGTACACTTCACCGTGAACTGATCAATTAAATCAATTTCATAAAGATCACTTGCCACAAGTCGCACCATGTCCTCCACAAAACGAGGATTTTCATACGCCTGTTCGGTCACCATTTTTTCATCTGGTCTTTTAAGAACTGGATGAATCCGAGCACTAGCGTTTGATTCAGCTGCTTCTAATAGAAGTTCTTTCCAATCTGCCTGTTTCTCGTCGAAATCAGGAGATAAAGTTACTTCCATCTTGATATTACCTCTTTGGTTATGTGCACTATATTCACTAATTTCTTTTGAACAAGGGCACAGAGTTGTCACTTTACCTGTTAATCCGACCTTCACTTCAAAGCCAGTAGTTTTGTGGTAATTTACTTGAATCCATGCATCCGCGTGATTTAATCCAGTTTGACCTGTAAAAGGTGCTTCTCTTTCAAAAAACCATGGGAAAGATACATGTAGTTCTGCATCTCTTTGATCAAGTCTTTGATGTAAGTCATGCGTAAACTGTTTTAATGTTTCGAGACTTAATTCAAATCCCTGTGTGTGGTATTCCTGTAGCTGTTCTGTAAAACGACTCATATTCGTGCCTTTTGAATCCTGCATAATAGATGATGCAAAATAAAAAGTACCGATGGAAGTCTGTTTGGTAGGGTTTAATTTACTTGGTATTTCAACAGGATGTTTTACATTCGAAATCCCAACAGCATCTAATTCAAAAAGAAAATCCTTCTTTGTATTTTGCAAATCTTTCATTTTGCTTTTTTCTGCCGGTTTGGTTCGAGGTCCAGGTTCTACTGACCCAAACAATTGGTGGCGGTCATGTTTATTAGGTAATTGTTTCTTAGAAGTTGTTTCGTGCATAGCTATGACTCCTTTCACACTGCCATCTCTCAGGATGTACTAGTTTATTATACAAGATTGAATGAAATTGATTCAATTAATTGAACTCAATCTTCAAACGAGACGGCTTTGAGGGGATCAGTAAATAGGTATATTTGTTGGTTTTGTTTCACCGAAAGATATCGCAGCAGTATTATCCGTTCCTAGGTGATGAGATCTTTTAGTGTTATAATTAGTTATCGGTGAAACAATCCTCTTATTTGTTTATTCTATTTAATTCCTAAAGGGTGTGATTGTTTTACTCAATACTCACCAGCATTTCTTCCGCGAGTATACAAAACTTACCTCTTTACAACCATTTAATTTTTGGTTCTGTACCTTCCTTAATACGTTTGATGTTATCCATGTGTCTGTAAATCACAAATAAGAAAAATAATGCAGTAACAATAATGAGACCAATTTCGTTTAGTATAATAGCAGTGATTGTTGCCGTTAACCCTGTTAGCAGGGAGGCAAGTGATACATATTTAAATAATTTCAAGAATAAAAAGAATCCTGCTAAACTAATGAAAAATAATATAGGACTGACCGCTAAAAGCACACCACCAGATGTCGCCACTGCTTTACCACCTTTAAACTTAGCAAATATGGGGTAAGTATGACCGACAACAGCGAAGGCACCAATAATTAAAGGGTTTATATCTGTTGCAAAAAGGATAACAAGAAGTGAAGCTAGAGTACCTTTTAAGATATCCATGACAGTTACAACTAGTCCAGCTTTTACACCCAATGTGCGAAACGTATTTGTAGCACCAAGGTTTCCGCTACCGTGTTCTCTAATATCAATTTTGTAAAAAAGCTTTCCGATTATTAAAGCTGAAGGCATTGAGCCAAATATGTAGGCTATAATTGCAAAAAGTACAAATTCCATAAAAATCCCCATTTCCTATTCTTTCTTCATTCTATTCTATCAAATTAATGTTCATGAAAGAAGATATCGATTTAGAGTTTCTTTACTAATTCAATATAAAGTTGAGAAAATATAGAATTAACGCTATTCTAGTACTACAATAAATCTTAGGAGTTAGGATGATTCGATGCAAAACCCAACAAAAGATTCGATGAAAAGTGTTTTAGAAGAGGCGAACACAATTGCAGTCGTTGGATTGTCAGATAATACGGCTAGAACATCTTATATGATAGCAAAAGAAATGCAAACATTAGGATATAAGATCATTCCTGTTAATCCAAAAGTTAAAGAAGTTTTAGGAGAGACAAGCTATCCTAGTTTAAAAGAAGTTCCACACTCTATCGACATTGTGAACGTCTTTAGAAGATCTGAATATTTACCTGAAATTGCTAAAGAAACATTAGAAACAGATGCAAAAACTTTTTGGGCTCAGCTAGGTGTTTCAAATGATGAGGCTTATGAGATATTGAAAGAAAAAGAAATCAACGTCATAATGGATGCATGTATAAAAGTAGTCCATCAAATGACTATCGGAAAATAAATAAAATTCAGTAACAGTGAATACGAGAAAGCAGAAAGAAAGGGGTCTTAAACTTGACGCAATCAGACCAATTATACAACGATGATTCGATCCAAGTACTCGAAGGACTAGAAGCAGTTAGAAAAAGACCGGGGATGTATATTGGTAGCACAGACCACCGTGGACTTCATCATTTGGTTTATGAAATTGTTGACAACGCCGTTGACGAAGCACTAGCAGGGCACGGGGAAACGATTACAGTAACTATACATGAGGATGAGTCAATTTCAGTTAGAGACGAAGGGCGTGGTATGCCTACTGGAATGCACAAGATGGGGAAGCCCACACCTGAAGTCATCTTCACGATTCTACATGCCGGAGGAAAGTTTGGCCAAGGCGGTTACAAGACAAGTGGAGGACTCCATGGAGTTGGAGCATCCGTAGTAAATGCCTTATCTGAATGGCTAAAAGTAACCATTTACCGAGATGGTCAAACGTATGAACAATTGTTTGAGGCAGGAGGAAAACCATCTACAGGGTTAGAGAATATCGGTAAAACTAAAAAATCCGGTACGTTGATTCACTTCAAGCCCGACCCTATCATTTTTTCTTCCATCCATTATCACTTTGAAACACTCTCAGAGCGACTAAGAGAAGCCGCTTTTTTACTTAAAGGCATTAAAATTGATCTAATCGACTTGCGAAATGAGCAAGAAGAAAGTTATGTCTATCCAGATGGTTTAGAGGCGTTTGTTGGATATCTTAATGAAGAGAAGGATATACTTCATCCAGTCGTTTCACTAGAAGGTGAAGCAAAGGAAATAGAAGTCGATTTTGCGATGCAATTTAATGATGGATATTCAGAAAATATACTCTCTTTTGTGAATAATGTCCGTACAAAAGATGGGGGAACTCATGAATCAGGCGCGAAAACAGCAATAACGAAAGCGTTTAATGAATATGCCCGTAAAATGCAATTCTTAAAAGAAA
Source organism: Halalkalibacillus halophilus DSM 18494 (assembly GCF_000423105.1). GTDB lineage: Bacteria > Bacillota > Bacilli > Bacillales > Alkalibacillaceae > Halalkalibacillus > Halalkalibacillus halophilus. Next base: position 397,599 of record NZ_AUHI01000004.1, read on the forward strand.
AGGACAAAAATTTAGATGGAAATGATTTAAGAGAAGGGTTAACAGCAATCATTTCCACACGAATTCCTGAACAAATGCTTCAATTTGAAGGACAAACTAAAAGTAAGTTAGGTACTCCAGAAGCCAGAGGAGTAGTAGATCAAGTAGTTGCTATGAAACTTGCTTATTTCTTAGAAGAAAATCCCGAAGTTTCTCAAATGCTAATTAAGAAAGCTATCCGAGCTAGAGATGCTAGAGAAGCCGCAAGAAAAGCAAGAGAAGATGCTCGAAATGGAAAGAAAAGAAAGCGTAAAGATTCGTTACTAAGTGGAAAGTTGACTCCAGCTCAGTCAAAAAACGCCTCTAAGAATGAACTGTTTCTAGTAGAGGGTGATTCTGCAGGTGGGTCAGCAAAACAAGGTAGAGATCGTCGTTTTCAAGCTGTACTTCCTTTACGGGGTAAAGTTATTAATACGGAAAAAGCTAAAATTGATGACATTTTTAAAAATGAAGAAATCGCAACCATCGTTCATACAATCAACGCTGGGGTAGGCTCTGATTTCACTATTGAAGATTGTCAGTACGATAAAGTAATTATTATGACAGATGCTGATACCGATGGAGCTCACATCCAAGTATTATTGTTAACCTTCTTTTACCGCTATATGAAGCCTTTAATAGAGCAAGGGAAAATTTATATTGCATTACCTCCTTTGTTTAAAATTGCAAAAGGAAAAGGTAAAAAGTTAAAAGAAGCGTATGCATGGGATGATGATGAAATGGACCGTTTATTAGCTGAATTCAAAAGCGGCTATACGATCCAACGATATAAAGGTCTAGGAGAAATGAATGCTGATCAATTATGGGAAACAACGATGGACCCAGAAACAAGAACACTTATTCGTGTTACAATAGATGATGTAGCAAGAGCAGAAAGAAGAGTAGCGACACTGATGGGCGATAAAGTAGAACCTCGTCGTAAGTGGATTGAATCTCATGTAGCATTTGGCATGGAAGAAGATGATAGCATTTTAGATAATGAAAGATTGCTTAATTAGGAGTGAAATAGTTTGGCGGAAGAAGCTAAGTATTTAGATTTACCTTTAGAAGAAGTAATTGGAGACCGTTTTGGCAGATATAGTAAATATATTATACAAGATCGTGCTTTACCAGATGTGAGGGATGGATTAAAACCAGTACAAAGAAGAATCCTTTACGCGATGCATACAGAAAGAAACACGTTCGATAAACCATTTCGTAAGTCTGCTAAAACAGTAGGTACAGTTATTGGTAATTATCACCCACATGGGGATTCCTCTGTTTATGAGGCGCTCGTTCGTATGAGTCAAACTTGGAAAGTCCGTCAACCACTAGTAGAAATGCACGGTAATAATGGGAGTGTCGATGGAGACCCACCAGCTGCAATGCGTTATACAGAAGCAAGGTTATCTGGAATTGCATCTGAACTACTTCAAGATATTGATAAAGAAACTGTTGATTTCATTTCAAACTTTGATGATACAGATTATGAACCAGTAGTATTACCTGCGAAATTTCCAAGCTTACTAGTCAATGGGTCTACAGGGATTTCATCTGGTTACGCAACTGATATTCCACCACATAACTTGAAAGAAGTTATTGATACAGTTATTTATAAAATTGAGCATCCAGATGCAACTGTAGATCAATTAATGAAAAAGCTACCTGGCCCTGATTTTCCAACAGGTGGAATTATTCAAGGTGCAGATGGAATTAAACAGGCTTACGAAACTGGCAGAGGTAAAGTCATGGTAAGGGGGCTAGCGAACGTTGAACCCCTAAGAGGCGGAAAAGAACAAATTGTTATTACTGAACTACCTTATGATGTAAACAAAGCTAGTATGGTAAAAAAAATGGATGAACTTCGCTTGGAAAGAAAAGTAGAAGGTATTTCTGAAGTAAGAGATGAGACGGACCGTACAGGTTTACGTGTCGTAATCGAATTAAAAAAGGAAGCAGATAGTCAAAGTGTGCTTCACTTCCTTTATAAAAACACGGATTTACAGGTATCATATCATTTCAATATGGTTGCAATTGCTAATAAAACACCTACCATGATGAGCTTATCGGGCATGCTGGAATCCTATATTGCTCACCAAAGAGAAGTAGTTAAAAGGCAGTCAGAATTCGACCTTAGTAAAGCGAAGAAAAGGGCTCATATTTTAGAAGGTCTTATTTATGCTGTATCTATTTTAGATGATGTAATTGCTACGATCAGAGCCTCTAAAGATAAACAAGATGCAAAGAAACAATTAATAGCCGCTTATGATTTTACTGAGGAACAAGCGGAAGCAATTGTTATGTTGCAATTATATCGTTTAACAAATACAGATATAACGGAACTTGAAAAAGAGGCTGAGCAATTACGTGAAAGAATTAATTATTTGAATGAAATTTTAGCAGATGAAAATAAGTTGCTCACAGTTATTAAGGATGATTTAAAGCGTGTTCGTAAAACGTATAAATCCGAGCGTCGAACTCAGATTGAACAAGAGGTTGAAGATTTAAAAATAAATCTTGAAGTAATGGTTCCCTCAGAAGATATCGTTGTATCTGTGACTAAGGCAGGATACATAAAGCGAACAAGCTTACGTTCTTTTGGAGCTTCACAGGTAGAAGACATGCAAATGAAAGAAGAAGATGAATTACTTCATTTACACGAAATCAACACTACCGATACTTTACTGGTCTTCACAAACAAAGGTAGATATATTTATATTCCTGTTCATGAACTTCCTGATATTAAGTGGAAAGACATGGGGCAGCATATAGCTAGTATGGTATCGATTAGTAAAAATGAAGAAATTGTTAAAGCAATCCCAGTCAGAACTTTTTCAAAAGACTTCTATTTAATAAGCATTACTAAAAATGGGATGATTAAGAAAACATTGTTAGAGGACTTCAAAGTTCAGCGATATTCTCGTGCGCTTACAGCAATGAAACTTAAGGATGATGATGAGATCGTTAATGTGCATATAACGGATGGTCATCATGAGATCTTCTTGGCTTCTAATACTGGGTATGGTTTGTGGTACCACGAACATGATGTTAAAACAATTGGCATTAAAGGTGCTGGCGTGAAATCTATTCAATTAAAAGAGGGAGAGCATGTGGTCAATGGGGAAGTTTTCCCTGAGCTTTCTCACCCTTCCTTGTTTATCATCACACAACGTGGTGCAGGAAAACGAATGAAAATAGATGATTTTGAACAAGGGTCTCGTGCCAAGCGTGGACTGTCTATGTTGAAGGAATTAAAACGCAATCCACATCGAATAGTTGGATTTCATGTAGTTGATGAAGATGAAAAAGTCAGCTTAACGCTGAAGAGTGGAAAGAAACAAGAGTTATTGCCACTTGATTTTAAGTATAACAATCGATATAGTAATGGATCTTTCGCTGTAGATACTGATCAGAATGGGGAAGTATTAAAAACTCAAAAAATCGCAACGTACCAAAGAGCTTTTGAAGAACCCAAATAAACAAACGAGCGTTCAGAAAATTAACTGAGCGCTCGTTTTTAATTTTATTTTGATAGTTTTCTAAATTGTGTTAAAATATTGACAAAGGTAGGAGGGGGATATGGCAGATTTAAAAGAAAGAATTATACAATCATCTTTGGAATTATTTTCAGAACATGGTTTTCATGGAGTATCAATTAATGATCTCGTATCGCATTGTGGAACGTCAAAGGGTGGATTTTACCACCATTTTACTTCTAAAGACGAATTATTGTTTGTGATTCATGACTTGTTTATTTCTTATGTTTTAAATGAAGCACATGAAGCTAAATGGAAAGAAGAACAACCGGTTACTCAGCTTTATGAAATTCTCCGCTCATTCGTGAGGGTATTTGATTTATACAATGAACATATTTCTGTTTTTTATCAAGAGAATAAATATTTAAAAGAAGTTTATGAAGAACAAATAAAGCGAAAACGTGACGATTTTAAAGAAATTGTGATTGAAGTGATAGCAAGAGGTCAAGAACAAGGGGACTTTCGTAAAGAGCTCCCAACAATCATAACAGGAATGTCGATTCTCGGAATGGTGAACTGGACTTATCAGTGGTATAGACGAGATGGAGAACAATCAATAGATGAAATTGCAACTGTTTACATCGATTTGTTACTTCGAGGGATTTTAACGGGCGAGTCACAGGAAAAGTATAAGGATCTCCTGTTACATAGTGATCGCATCTATTAATTTTAGCGCTTTTAGAAAGCGTTTTCATTTAATTTTTATCAGACCAACTAGTCGGTCTACAAAATAAGGGAGGCTTACGATGAATTTTGAATTAACGAAAGAACAAGAGATGACAAGGAAGATGGTTAGGGATTATGCAGAGGCTAAAATCAAACCACGCGCAATTGATATTGATGTGAAGGCGGAGTTTCCAGAAGATATTTTTAAAGAATTAGGGGAATTAGGATTACTAGGTATTCCTATTCCAGAAGAATATGGTGGAGCGGGTAGTGATACAATCACATATGCTTTAGCAGTTGAGGAAATTGGTCGTGTGTGCGGCAGTACTGGTTTAAGTTATGCAGCTGCTGTTTCACTTGGTGCTAGTCCTATTTATTACTTCGGTACAGAAGAGCAGAAACAAGAATTTCTTGTACCACTTGCTGAAGGTAAAGCACTTGGATCATTTGGGTTAACTGAGCCTAATGCTGGTTCTGATGCTGGTGGAACCAAAACTACTGCGATTAAAGATGGTGATGATTTCATTATAAATGGGGAAAAGTGTTATATCACAAACGCTTCATTTGCAAAACAAATCATCGTAACTGCAGTTACAGGGAAAGATGACAGAGGGAAAAATATTATTTCTGCTATTATTGTGCCTACGGATACGGAAGGGATGACGATCTCAAGTAATTACGACAAGATGGGTGTACGTGGTTCTGACACAGCAGAAATTGTACTTGAAGATGTTCGCGTGCCGCAGAAGAACCTTTTAGGTGATCCACAACAAGGATTTAAACAATTTTTACACACACTTGATGGTGGACGCATTTCCATTGCCGCATTAGGGTTAGGGATTGCTCAAGGATCATTAGATAAGGCACTTTCTTATGCGAAAGAACGAAAGCAGTTTGGTCAACCAATTTCTAGTTTCCAAGCTATCCAGTTTAAACTTGCAGATATAGCAATGGAAGTGGAACTAGCTAGAAACATGATTATGAAAGCAGCTTGGCTAAAAGACCAAGGTAAAAATTTCACTAAAGAAGCAGCAATGGCAAAACTTTATGCAACAGAAACAGCTTTTAGAGCTGCTAATCAAGCGATTCAAATTCATGGAGGATATGGATATATGCGTGAATATGAAGTAGAGCGATTCCTTAGAGATGCCAAACTTCTTGAAATTGGAGAAGGTACTTCAGAGATTCAACGTCTAGTTATTGCTAGACAGCTAGGATGTTAATTATATAGACCGTTTGAAAGGGAGGAGAATACTTTGATGCAACAATATGGGGAAGAAGTCGATTCATATAAAGTAGAGGAATTTGTAGCTTCCATTGACGGGGTGTTTGATGCGAAAATCGTTAACATTCCAGATCCGGTACATGGAGAGATAATAATTGCTTGGGTGATTAAAGAGGATGAGGCACTGTCCTCAGAAGCAATCTTTGAACAATTAAATGAAAAATTTCCTGATAAACAAATCCCTCAAGCTATATATTTTAAAGAAGAATTTCCTATGACTGCAAGTGGTAAAATTCAAAAAGCAAAATTAAGAGACGAAGCAACTAATCGATTTAATCAATAATAAAAGGGGTGTATGCATGTTTCAAAAAATATTAATCGCTAATAGAGGAGAGATTGCTTCTCGGATTATTCGCACATGTAAAAAGCTAAACATCCAAACTGTAGCAGTATATTCAGAAGCAGATCAAGAAGCTCCATTTGTCTCAGAAGCTGATGAGGCTGTACTAATAGGTCCCGCAAAGGTAAATGAAAGTTATTTAAACGCGGAGAAAATTATTGATGTAGCTAAAGAACATGGGGTAGATGCAGTCCACCCGGGGTATGGATTATTAAGTGAAAACGGTGATTTTGCGAAAAAATGTAACCAAGAAAAATTAACATTCATTGGACCAAAGCCCGAAATAATTGATCAAATGGGAAGCAAATTAACTGCACGTAATTTGATGAAAAAAGCAGGTGTTCCAGTAATTCCGGGGACAGATGACCCTGTTAGTGATACAGATGAAGCTAAGAAATTCGCAAATGAAATAGGTTATCCTGTTATGTTAAAAGCGACCCATGGTGGTGGCGGAATTGGAATGGAAATAGTAGAGAACGATGAACAGTTGGAGAAAGCATTTGATGGAAATGCCAGACGCGCAGAACAGTTTTTTGGAAATGGAACGATGTATGTTGAGAAGGTAATTAATGGTGCTCACCATATAGAATTTCAGGTGCTTGCGGATCATCATGGAAATACGATTCATTTATTTGAACGAGAATGTTCGATCCAACGTCGTCATCAGAAAGTTCTCGAAGAAGCACCTTCTGTACTACTTGATGCAGAAGTACGCCAAGATATGGGGAAAGCAGCTGTTACTGCAACAGAAGCTATTCATTACACGAATGCAGGAACGATTGAATTTCTAGTGGATAAATCATCTAATTTTTACTTCCTAGAAATGAATACTCGTCTACAAGTAGAACATCCTGTTACAGAAGAAATTACTGGTTATGATTTGGTGGAACAGCAACTTCGAATCGCTTATGGAGAAGAGTTGAATATTAAACAACATGTAGCTTCAATCGATGGGCATGCAATGGAGGTTCGTATCTATGCAGAAGACCCGAAGACATTTTTCCCGTCTCCAGGAAAAATAACAACATTTGAACCTCCAACTGAAAATCATATACGAAATGAAGTTGGGGTTGCTAGTGGTTATCAAGTAACACCATATTATGATCCAATGATTGCTAAGATGATTGTAACAGGCACTACACGTGATGAAGTAATTGAAAAGTTAAGAGATGCATTGGTAGATTATAAAGTAGAAGGAATCAAAACAAACATCCCATTCTTAATTGATATTACAAATGAAGTTGAGTTTGTTCGAGGAAATACAAAAACCTCATTTATCAATGATTATATGAAAAAATAGGAGGATTTAAAATGAGTGAAATTGCAGCAAACATGGCAGGTAATGTGTGGAAAATATTGGTTAAAGAAGGTGACCAAGTAGAGGCAGGTCAAGATGTCGCTATTCTTGAGTCAATGAAAATGGAGATCCCAATTGCTTCTGAACAAGCAGGAACAATTAAAGCATTAAAAGTTAAAGAAGAAGATTTTGTTAACGAAGGCGATGTCATTTGTGAAATAGAGTAAGAATTAAAGGAGTGACATGATGGAATTACCAGAACAAGTCACGATCAAGGAAGTAGGCCCAAGAGACGGGCTTCAAAATGAAAAAGAAGAAATACCGACAGATCAAAAAGTAGCTTGGATTGAAAAATTAGCTAATACAGGGCTTAGTTATATTGAAATCACTTCTTTTGTACATCCGAAGTGGATTCCACAGTTAAAAGATGCTGTAGAAGTGGCGAAACGTGTCAATAAAAAGGAAAATATGACGATCGCAGCTCTTGTTCCTAACATGAAGGGATTAGAACGTGCTTTAGAAGCTGATATTGATGAAGTCTCTATATTTATGTCAGTTAGTGAAACACACAATAAAAAGAATATTAATAAGTCAATAGAGGAAACGTATCCAATCTTAAACGAAGTTGTAAGAGAAGCAAAGCTAGCCAATAAAAGTGTCCGCGGTTATATATCTACAGCATTTGGTTGTCCATACGAAGGACAGGTAGAGGAACAACAGCTTGTTAAAGTATGTAATAATTTATTTGAAATGGATATTGATGAACTTTCTATTGGAGATACCATTGGCGTAGCAAACCCTTTACAAGTATCTAGTGTATTAAAAAAATTAGAAAGATACTTTCCAAAAGATCAATTAGCTCTGCACTTTCATGATACACGAGGACTAGCATTAGCTAATACTTTAGCTGCGCTACAATTAGGATTTCATACCTTTGATAGTGCAGCTGGAGGCTTAGGTGGATGTCCTTATGCAAAAGGTGCATCTGGAAACGTTGCAACGGATGATTTGAACTACATGTTACAATCACTTGGGATTCATACTGGTGTCGATCAAGCTAAACTTCTAGAAGCAACCTCATATATTCAAGAAATGATTGATCGACCTTTACCGAGTAAACAAATGCAAATTTTATCAAGATCATAAAGGTGTGAAAGTATGAGTACAGTAAATGTAAGATTAGAACACGAAAATCGAATCGCCATTTTGACTTTGAATAGACCAGAAGCTGCAAATGCTTTATCTAAGGAACTTTTAAAAGATCTAAACGAGCAATTAGACATAATCTCACAATATAATGACCTTAGAGCGTTGATCATTACTGCATCTGGTGAAAAAGCATTCTGTGCAGGTGCAGACTTAAAAGAAAGAGCGACAATGAATGAGGATGAAGTCATTGAAGCTGTCGGTGAAATAGGTTCTGTAATAAGAAAAATAGAAAATATCGAGATACCAACGATTGCTGCAATTAACGGAGTAGCCTTCGGAGGAGGACTTGAGCTAGCTTTAGCATGTGATCTTCGTCTTGCAAATGAACAGACGAAGATGGGTTTGACTGAAACCTCGCTTGCTATTATTCCTGGTGCTGGTGGAACACAACGATTAGCTCGAATTATTGGAATTTCAAAAGCTAAATATTATATCCTGACTGCCAAAAGAATATCTGCCCAGGAAGCTTTAAACGTAGGAATGGTAGAAAGTATTCATAGTCAAGACTCATTAGAGATTGAAGCAGTGCAAATTGCATTAGACATTGCCAACAATGGCCCTATAGGGGTACGTATGGCAAAAAAAGCAATTGATCAAGGATTCGGTCAAGATTTAAGTGTTGGATTACAAATTGAAAAGGAATGCTATATGCAAACCATTCACACAGAGGACCGATTAGAAGGATTGAAAGCTTTTAAGGAGAAAAGAAGACCTAAATACCAAGGAAAATAGGATGGTGAATAGATTCATGTCAAAAGAAATTAATCATGAAGAATTAAGAGAATCAATTGAGCGTGGTGGTGGTGATAAATACCACGAGAAAAACGCTGAAAAAGGCAAAATGTTTGTAAGAGAAAGATTAAAACGATTATTAGATAATGATTTAGATGTGGAAGATGCGTTTTTTGCTAATGCAATGGACGGCAATTTGCCAGCTGATGGAGTTGTTACTGGATTAGGTAAATTAAATGGTCAAACTGTTGCAGTCATGGCAAATGACTCTACCGTTAAAGCTGGTTCATGGGGAAAACGAACAGTAGAGAAAATTATCCGAATTCAAGAAACAGCTATGAAACTTGAAGTGCCAATGCTATATTTAGTCGATTCTGCAGGTGCTCGAATTACTGACCAAATCGAAATGTTCCCAAATAGAAGAGGAGCAGGAAGAATATTCTACAATCAAGTTAAAATGTCTGGTCATGTACCTCAAGTTTGCTTATTGTTTGGTCCTTCAGCTGCGGGTGGAGCATACATACCGGCATTCTGTGACATTGTTGTGATGGTTGAAGGTAACGCTTCAATGTATTTAGGATCACCACGTATGGCTGAAAAAGTAATTGGAGAGAAAGTATCGCTTGAAGAAATGGGTGGAGCTAGAATGCACTGTTCTGTTTCAGGCGTTGGAGATGTGCTAGTGAAGGATGAACAAGAAGCCATCGAGTATGTTCAAAAGTATATGACATATTTCCCTCAAAATTTCCGTTCAAGAACAGAGGAAGTTGAGAGCCTTGACCCGCAGGCGTTTGATAAATCAATTGCTGATTTAATTCCTGATAATCAGAATGCTCCGTTCGATATGTATGAGTTAATCAATCGTTTGATTGATGTTGATAGTTTCTGTGAAATCAAGCGTGAATTCGCTAAAGAGCTAATCACAGGCCTCGCACGTATTGATGGTAAAGTTGTAGGTATTGTTGCAAATCAACCTCGAATGAAAGGCGGCGTATTATTCCATGATTCGGCAGATAAAGCTGCAAAATTCATGCAATTATGCGATGCTTACAATATTCCACTTCTATTCTTAGCTGATATACCTGGGTTTATGATAGGAACTCGAGTAGAACGTGCAGGAATTATCCGTCATGGCGCGAAAATGATCTCTGCAATGAGTGAAGTTACTGTTCCTAAGATTTGTGTTGTTGTAAGAAAAGCATATGGAGCTGGATTATATGCAATGGCAGGACCTGCATTCGAACCAGATATTACAATTGCCCTTCCTACGGCTCAAATCGCAGTTATGGGACCAGAGGCTGCGGTGAATGCAGTTTATGCTAATAAAATTGCTGAGCTACCAGAAGAAGAGCGCCCAGCGTTTATAAAAGAAAAACAAGAAGAATACAAAGAGAACATCGACATTTATCGTTTAGCTTCTGAAATGGTTGTCGATGATATTGTTCAACCTAATGACCTGCGTAAAGTTTTAAAAAGTAGATTAGATGTGTATCAATCAAAGAACATCACATTTACGGAAAGAAAACATGGTGTTTATCCCGTTTAAATGTAATTTATACTCGTTATTCTCTTTTACGAAGGGGGAATAACGAGTTTTTTACATCATTTTATCTATCAAAACTATTAGTCATGGAGGGATTCAATGAAGTACGATGCAATTGTTGTTGGTGCTGGTTTAGCTGGACTTGTTACTGTCTGTGAGATGGCTGTTCGAGGTAAGAATGTTCTACTATTAGATCAAGAGCCAGTTAGTTCTATCGGAGGTCAAGCTTGGTGGTCCTTTGGAGGGTTGTTTTTAGTTGATTCACCCGAACAAAGAAATATGAAAATAAAAGATTCATTAGAACTTGCTAAACAGGATTGGTATGGTTCTGCCACTTATGACAATATTGATGGGGATGATCATTGGGGAAGTAAATGGGCAGATGCATATCTTGCATTTGCAAACGGGGAAAAGAGAGAGTGGCTTAAACAACAAGGAATTCATTTCTTTCCAGTTGTTGGTTGGGCTGAAAGAGGTGGCTACCTAGCAGAAGGTCATGGCAATTCAGTACCCCGTTTCCATATTGTTTGGGGAACAGGACCTGCAATCGTTGAACCTTTTGCTCGAAAGTTAATCACTTATATTAAGAATAAACAAGTTACCTATAAACCTAGACATCAAGTGAATGACTTAATTACAGAAGAGGGTTCTATTGTTGGTGTAAAAGGAAACGTACTTGCCCCGAGCGATGCTAAGAGGGGAGAAAAGAGTAATCGAGATCCTATTAGCACGTTTGCTTACTTTGCTGAACATACAGTTATTGCGAGTGGCGGAATTGGTGCGAATGCTAATTTAATCAAACAACATTGGCCACATAGGTTAGGAAAAGCTCCTGATAAAATGTTAACTGGCGTACCGGATCATGTCGATGGTCGTATGATAGGTATAAGTGAAAATCGTGGTGCAAGTGTCGTTAATAAGGATCGAATGTGGCATTATACAGAAGGAATAAAAAATCATTCTCCCGTATGGACAAATCACGGTATTCGAATACTACCTGGACCTTCTTCTATATGGTTAGATGCAAAGGGCAATCGTTTTCCAGTACCTTATTTACCTGGTTTTGATACATTAGGAACACTTGAAGCCATTATGAAAACGAACTATGATTATTCATGGTTTATTTTAACCCAAGAGGTAATCGAAAAAGAGTTTGCCTTATCTGGTTCCGAACAAAACCCTGATTTAACAGAGAAGGATTTTAAAAAATTGCTAACTCGTTTACGTTCAGGGGCTACACAACCGGTACAAAAGTTCATAGATGATGGAGAAGATTTTGTGCAAGCTGAAACAATAGAAGAATTGGTTGAAAAGATGAATAGATTAACAAATGAAAATTTATTAGACTTAGATAAAGTGAAGAATGTTGTAGAAGCTAGAGATCGTGAAATGGATAATACTTTTACGAAAGATTTACAAATCACCGCAATTCGAGGCTCAAGAAATTATCTTGGTGATAAATTAATTCGAACTGCTAAACCTCACAAATTTTTAGATCAAAAGCATGGACCGCTCATTGCTGTTAAATTAAATATTATTAGCAGAAAAACATTAGGAGGACTACAGACTAATTTAAATGGGGAAGTATTAAAGGAAAACGGTGATGTCTTAAAAGGTCTATATGCAGTTGGAGAAGCAAGTGGCTTTGGAGGCGGAGGTATACATGGTTATCGATCGTTAGAAGGTACTTTTCTAGGTAGTTGTTTATTTACAGGTAAAAGAGTAGGAGAGTATATAGGTAAACTATAATATTATTATGTAAACTAAGTGAAATTAAAAGGTTGTGCAGACTTGGCACAACCTTTTTTGTTAAATTAGTTTTTATTAATATTTCTAATCTCGTCAACCACTTCAGGGTTTTCAAGTGCTGAGAGATCGCCAGCTTCTTGATGCAAGTAGGCGGATTTGATCGCACGTCTCATTACTTTAGCATTTCTTGTCTTAGGTAGATCGCTTACTACATGAACTGTTTTAGGGGCAATAGCTTTCCCTAATCTATTGATTGCGTGTTCTATAAGTTCATTTGAAAATTCTTTTTTATCTGCAGGAGAGTTTTTAGTTACTACAAAAGCAATCGGATCTTCACCTTTAACTTCATGGGGGACCCCAATTACTCCAGCTTCGATCACTTCTGGGTGCTCCACAAAAATAGATTCTATTTCTGCAGGACCTAATCGCTTTCCAGCGACGTTTAACGTATCATCTGAACGTCCAGTAATGGTGTAGAATCCTTCTTCATCGATTTCTACCCAATCTCCGTGGACCCAAGTACCTTTAAATTTCGACCAATACGTATCTTCATACCGTTCATTTTCTTTATAGAATCCGTTCGTCATACCTACCCATGGCTGCTTTAAAACGAGTTCTCCAACTTCACCTTTAACAGATTCACCGTATTCATCATAGATATCTGCATCCATACCAGGAAGTGCTGCATTAAAGGATACAGGGGCAATCGGTTTTACTAGAACATTCCCGAAGATCCCACCAGAAATTTCTGTCCCTCCTGAATAATTAAATATAGGAATTTCTTTCTTACAAATGGTATTAAAGAGCCATAACCACGGTTCTTCATTCCATGGCTCACCAGTTGAACCGATCATTTTTAAAGAGTCATAATTCTGTTTGGTGAAATAAGATGAATCTAATTTCATAATGGACCTAATTAATGTAGGAGAAATCCCTAAGTGTGTAACTTTATGTTGTTCGACCATATCCCAGATTCTACTTGGAGTAGGGAAGTCTGGTGTACCTTCAAACATTACAATCGTAGCTCCATTCATTAAACCACCATATACAAGAAAAGGCCCCATCATCCAACCCATGTCGGTGTACCAGAACAGAGTATCTTTTTTACATACATCCATACAAATCCCTGCATCATACGCAGATTTGATTGGGAAGCCGTTATGAGTGTGCAGGGCACCTTTAGGTTTACCCGTTGTTCCAGATGTGTAAATAATCATATATGGATCATTGCCGTTGGTTTGAACGGTATGAAAGGAAGTGCTTTCACTTCTCATATCGTCCCAATCCAGATCATGGTCGTTCCAATTCACTTCAGCATTAGTTCGTTTGACGACAAACACTTTTTCAATTGAGGAAGAAGAGGCTACTGCTTGATCTGCTTCGTCTTTAAGATTAAGCATTTTACCGCGACGGAAGAACCCATCAGCTGTGATTAAATACTTTGATTCTGCTGCTTGAATTCTTTTTGCAACTGCTTCTGATTTGTAACCCGAAAAAGCCGGAGAAAATATTGCTCCCACTTTACTAATTGCAAGCATGGCAATTGTTGTCTCAGGAATCATTGGCATATAAATAGTCGCCACATCGTATCGTTTCATTCCTGCTTGTACAAAGCCATTAGCAACTCGATTAACTTCTTTTTGTAGTTCTAAGAATGTATACGTAATAACTTCTCCGTCATCACTTTCCCAGATAAGAGCAGGGTGATCTTTCATCTCATCAGATTCTGCCCATTTATCTAGTGCATTATGTGCCACGTTCATTTTCCCATCTACAAACCACTCTGGATACATCACGCCATTGTTTAATTGAACGACGTCTTTATAATCCTGATACCATTCAATACCTAAGGATTGCTCTGCATGTTTCCAGAATGCCCTTATATCATTTACAGTATGTTCATGATAAGCGTTGTACTCGTCAAAACCTGATTCTTGCATCATTTGATTCAATCTTGTTTTCTTAATATATTCTTTGCTAGGATTCCATACTGCTTTTGTCACAAAATCACTCCAATTAGTAAGTAAAGAATTTTCTGAATGTTATCGCTATCATTATATCGTAGATTACAAGTAATGAGAAGGGAAGAAGGGGACTATAAAAGAAAATACGTGGCATAAAACCACGTATCTAATAGAGTCTTTGTTGATAAAAGAAGTTAGGTGAATGAACGGTGTTATCATAAGGTTTATGAAAGAGGTGGGTAGAAGCGCCTGCAATCGGCGGGACTAACCAAGACCAGTCACCAGTTGGACAGCGACTAGATTTTAATTCATTTTTTTCGAATTGTTTAAATTGAGTAGCTGCAGTATGATGATCCACCATACTGACACCAGCTTCTTGATAAGAAAAGAGTACAGCTTCATTTAATACAACAAGTGCATGATCTTGCCAAAAGAATCTATTGCTTTTATGAGTTAACTCAAGGTTTTCAGCAATTACTGGAAGCATATCATAACGATAATCATCTGCGAAATTTCTAGCACCAATCTCCGTAACCATATACCAACCATTAAATGGAGCAGCATTATATTCAATTCCGCCAATTTCTAACTGCATATCAGAAATGACAGGAACTGCATACCATTTCAAGCCTATGTCCTTAAACCAATCATGACTCGGATGGCTCAAATTCACTTCCATAACTATATCATGCGGTAATTCATACAACCTGGGAGTTTCATTATTAACTTGAATTACAATCGGAAGAAGATCAAATGAACCATATTTAGGAGACCATCCAAGTTCCATACACTTTTTTGTAAACGAAATAGAATCAGAATCGCCTATAATGCCATCATTTGTCTCATAACCCGCATATCTAATGAGTTGATGGTTAAGTATTCGTATCTCCAAATCATTTGATTTAGGTGGAAATACACTCACTGTTGATTTGATTTTACCGTCATTCGTAGCAAACTCCAAATGTTCTTTAATTCTTTTAAAGATTTGATCTGGGGAAGTTTCATCTCTGTAATCAAAAACATTTAAAGTATCCCAAAACAAACGACCAATACACTTATTGCTGTTACGCCAAGCCATCTTAGCGCCATAGTTAAGCTCATCATAGGTGTGAGAATAGCTACCAGTAGAGGCGATTTCTTTACAAACAGCTTCTATACGATTATGTAAATCAGTCGAATTATATTGTTTTTCATCATACATTTGAGTTATGAAAGAAATTGCTTTTTCATGAAGTGCTGACATTTTAACATCACATCCAACATAATTATTTGTATAATTATTATATAATGTAACATAAATAACAGAGAATAAGCAGTGAAGATGCGACAATATAGTAACAAGTGAACTTAAGAAGCTTATAAAATCACACCATTAACTTCCGATAATTAATATTATGTAAACTAGAATATTTTAAAATCTAGAACTAAAATCTTTTTAAGATTTCACCTCCATTTAAACGATTTTTTAATTTATTTAACCACATTAATTACATCCTCAGCTCTTTTTTGTTGATACAATATAAAAGGATCCACAATCTTATCTCCAAAAGATTGTGAATCCTAAATTTACTGAACAAACATATTCGAATAGCATTATTATATTTCTTGAGTTTTACTAAGCTTAGTATTTTTATTATAACGACTTCTTGATTCGGTTATAATCTGTCATGATATTAAGCTTTTTGTGTTAATTGTTTCAATTTAGATCTTTGCTATAGGATTAGACAGTTATTCTAATTCAGAGAGTTCAATTCGGTAAAGTCGGTCATCCGTGTCGTCGGGATTACCTCTACCATCCGTGGTATTACTTACGAAATAAAGGTAGTCATTTTCCACTCGCACATCTCTAATTCTGCCAAGTTCAGATATGACTTGCCGGTAATCTCCTGTTTCTAAATCAAATTCTAATACAGCAGATCCTCTTAATGCAGCCACATATAACAATCCCTCATTATAAGACATTCCTGAAGGTGCCCATGTGTCTTCGCTTCCGGAAGTGAATAATGGCGTAACAAGTCCTTCTTGTTCTTCTTCACCTTCAATAACTGGCCATCCATAATTTTCACCAGCTTCAATAACATTTACTTCATCATTAGCGTTATCACCATGTTCACTTGAGTACATGGTTTCATCTGACGACCAAGTAATTCCTTGAGGGTTGCGATGGCCTATGCTGTATACTAAAGAATCAGAAAAAGGGTTAGCGTCCGGGATAGATCCATCTAAGTTCATTCTTAAAATCTTTCCACCTAGTAAATGAATGTCTTGGGCAATTTCAGGTTCTGAAGCATCTCCAGTTGTTGCGTAAAGCATATCATCTGGTCCTATTTTTAATCTTCCTCCGTGATGATAGGTTCCACTTGGTATGTGATCCAGTAGTGTTTGATCTTCTCTCCACACATCTTCATCCCATTGAAGGATTACGATACGATTGAATTGTCCTTCGCTATTTTCATAAGTATAGTATGCGAAAGCTTGTTTGGAATCAGGGTAATCAGGAGAAAGTGTAAAACCAAGCAAACCTGCCTCTGGAGAAGTTGATAATTCACGCTCAAGCTCTACATCTTGCCGTTCTGCTTCACCATTTTCTATTTTGACAATGCTTCCGGTTCTTTCTGATATATAAAAGGTATTATCTGCTAGATCTATTGACCATGGCACGTCCAGATTTTCAGCAACAACCTCTAGCCCGTCCATTGGCAGTGACAATTCCTGTTGGTCTTCATCAGAGTCACGATCATCATTACCTGAAGGCGGTTCTTGATCATTTGAAGAGCAACCAAACAATAATAGAAACCCCAAGAGTGAACCTGACAATAATTTATACATTCTTCCTCCTCCTCTCCTTAAAAATTAAGGGTCAAAGCATTTTCTAAACCCTATACCCTTTTTTATATCTTCTGAAATGAAGTTTCACCAAGAATTTTAAGATTTTAACTTTCAAATTTTTAAAAAACAAAAAATAAAAACCACTTAGATTGTTACATCTAACTGGATTTTGAAAGTTATCATATAAAATTACTTTTTGTTTGTGCCGATTTTCTTAATGATCATTTGAATTTCATTTTTCATTTTATCGTTAATCCACTCTAATTCATTAATCTCTTGTGATTTTTCTTCGATATCACTTTGATCTTTAATGTAGTCTTCATACTTAAGTTCTTTTCCGCGCTTTATTTTTACAAATCCCAGATTCTCACTATCTTTATTTTCAAAATCTGTTACTTGTACTAAAGCTGTTTGTTTTTCAATATTTTCAGTCATCTGTGTGACTTTGTACTGATGCTCGTTCGTATAATGTTGGACATTTAAATTATTCATATAATTTATTTTAGCCTCCTAAGAGCTGATTGATTTTTTCTCTCTATATATCTATATTATCCTTAATTGAGCTTTATGTATACACTTTAAGCTTTATATTTACTAATTTGATAGTGTTTTTTCCTTAATATAACTGAAATAACACCTTTTCATTCGAAAAAGATATTATTTCAGCCTTTAAAATTAATTTTATAATCCTGCTTTACGTTGCAATCTTTTGGAGATTTCTATAAAGTCTTCTTCAGAAATTCCAGGTGCAAATGTTTCTGGTGCATTCGGATAATCAGGAATTTCTCCCCCAACAGGTGCTCCTTGAATGACTTCAAGTGGCAATCCGTCAATGGGATCCGTTCCTTTCCATATCTGATTAACAGCTTTATAGTCATGATCTGAAAATGTGTATAATTTTCTGCCTTCTCCAGCATCCTCCCATTTTCTTGTAGCATCAAATTTTCTGTTATCTAAATTTGGTACAGGTAGCATCTTAGTCATATCAACACCTGTCAGTATATACAATGCTTTGGCGTAAGCTTTAATGTGTACTCCACCTCTAACGAGTAGATAACCGATCATTTCTCTTGCAATCGGATGTTCGGTCATTTCATAGACTCTCATTTTATGCGTTCTTGCTCCGATTTCTAAAAAGTAATTATGCAATAAGTCCTCTACTAAGTTTCCACTTTTAAATGTATAATCCCCTGTCCAAGGAGCACCCATGGAATCAAATGGTTTAGCCATTTGGTCTGTATCAATAAAATGATAGGAAATTCTTTTGTCTTTTCCATCTCTCATTGGTGTTTGATCTGGATCTTCTTCGTAAGTTGATCCGACCAGCATCGAGTTTATGGTATGTGAAACTAACTCCACGTGTCCGAATTCTTCTCCGGTAATACTACAAATTAAATCGTAAAATGGTTTTAACTTTTTCTGTTGTCTAAACCCAAATGATTGAAACATGTAGTTATTTAAAGTCGACATTTCACCAAAACGACCTCCCAATAGTTCTTGTACAGCTGCAGCTGCGTTAGGATCGGGTTGGTCAGGTTTTGATATTTCAATGGATAAACGATTAAACCGTTTTATTATTCTTTTCCCTCCACTTTTGTAGTATCCTTTTTATTCTTATGCAAGTGGAGGGTTGTTTCATTATATCTATCATCATTTCTTAGAATTTGTGGGCATGATCCAATTGATTTCACTTAAGCGTATAAAATAATAGTTCCCACTTACTAAAAGGGTGATGTAACTATCAGTCACTTCGACGAGGTTGCCCCTTAGTGTACCTGGTACTGTTTGAACAACGACAGACTGATTTTGAAGTTGAGTTACTAAGTGTAAAAAAGATTGGTCTACCTGATTCATGCCCATTACATTTGGTGTTTCATAATTATTATACATTTAGTTATTCGCCCCTTTTTAATCACTCTCTCATAGTTTATGAGAAGTTTATTTTAATGGTGCATGTGTTAAAAATTAGAACAAATAACACAAGCGTATACTTATATAATCTTTAAATTAAAAAACTCTGACCTATTTTTCAGGTCAGAGCCAAGTCGTTCTATATTATGATTCATTATTAGGGATTTGCGTGTGTAAAGGTGGTGCGATTAACCAACCTTTTTCTTTATTTAGTTTTAAAGCTTTTGCACCAAGTTGAGCTTTATTCATATGATATGTTCCGAAAAGCATACCAATATCTTCCCTAATTGACTGACCAATCACTGTACTACAAGCGATTAACCCTTCCGAAAGCATTGCAGATGCAGCACCGCTGATTTCACGGTCGTCAAATCGCGCTCCAACTGGAATTTCTTCGAGATTTGCTTTTGGTTTTTCTGCTGGAGCTGGTGGTAAGCCTATACCATTTGCTTTTAAAATCTCTTCCACTGCTTCTTTTTCTTTATGTGCATCATCTAAACAATCCGAAATTAGTTTTATTAATTCTGTATCTCCAGTATGGTTTTTTAAAGTCTGCAATTGTGATATTGCTGCATTTGTAATAAATGAAAAGGACCAAAGACTATATACTTCTCCATAATGTAAAGCTTGTTTCGTTGGATTTCCTGTTAAGATTCCCATTTTTTCATCTCCTTAAATTTTAGTACATAGTTATTCTTTCAATTAGAAAAATAATTATACACCCTAATTAAGGGCATAAATTCTACTATAGATGGAAAGCGTATATGTAGAACAATTAGAAGGAGTGTGTTTACATGACTGACGAAACTTCACACTATTATGATGAAGTAATTTTGGATTATAAAGAAGGGCTGCATGACTTTAAAGAAGCATTACCAAAGGTAGTTGATTCCTATTTTTCATTTACAGAATCGTGTTTTGAAGATGGCTCCCTTTCTTCAAAACATAAGCAATTAATGGCTTTAACTACAAGTATATATGCACAAGATGAATATTGTATTATTTATCATGCAAAAGGTGCAGCTGAAAATGGAGCTTCTGTAGATGAAGTGTCAGAATCTATTGCTGTTAGTGCTGCACTAGGTGGTGGAGCAGCATTAGCTCAGGGCGCTACATTAGCAGCAGATGCATTTACGTATTTTTTAGAACGTCAGTAACAAATAAATCCCGTCCTCTTGGATTCAAAGGACGGGATTTATTCTTATGAATTAGTTACGCGAGATTGATCTTCGAATGGTAACGATTTATGAGCGCCATCACAAAATGGCTTGTTTTTAGAAGCGCCACATCTACATAAGGAAAAAGCAGGTTTGGTCTCGTATTCATTTCCCTCTGCATCTAATAGTTTAACATCACCTTTAACTAAAATTGATCCATTATCTCGAACTTGAACAATTGGTCGTTCCTCACTCATTATAAATTCCCCTCTTCCCTTTTTTGCTTATTTTATCATTATATATTAAAAATGAAAAACCCTTTAGTTTACATAATATAATTATAGTCTACTATATATTATATAATAGATTCGACGATAAATCGTTGTTTAAATAATTGCCTTATAGTAAATTAGTTAGTGGGACGCGCTAGTTATTTTAAATTCAAAAGCAACGTGTGCATGTTCGTTATTTCATATGAATAATATGTAACAAGCTTATTATAATTATAGCTCTACCCTACTGCATTTACATCCTCAATTAAAATTAAGGAGTTGAACGTATGAGTAATACAAAGAAGCCAAGGCTGAAAAAATCATTTTCTATTGGCTTAACTGTTTTAGGATTCATATACATATTTCTGTATTTAATACCCTTTCATTCTATAGAAGATAAGGCTTTTTTTGAAGATGATGACCAACCACTTGTTATTGCGCACCAGGGCGGAGAACATTTAGCACCATCAAGTACGATGACAGCTTTTGAAAATGCAGTTGAATTAGGTGTTGATGTCTTAGAGTCAGACTTACATATGAGTAAAGACGGTTATCTTATTAACATTCATGATGCTACAGTCGATCGTACTACCGATTCAACAGGTAGAGTATCAGAGATGAATTTAGATGAATTAAAGCAACTTGATGCAGGTTATTATTTCCAAGATGAAGATGGAAACCACCCATATCGTGGACAAGGACTAGAATTGTTAACGGTGGAAGAGTTATTTCAAGCTTTCCCTGAAGAGAGATTTATATTCGAAATTAAAGATACGAATCCAGATAACCGCATAAATGATATTATTCAGCGATTATCGAGTCTCATAAACGATTACAATATGGAAGATCAAGTATTAGTAGCATCTTTTGATCATGAGATTGTGGAAGCATTTCGTGAAAATGGAAATGAAAATGTTGCTATTTCAGGTGGAAGGCAAGAAGTTAGAAACTTTGTGATTTTTCATAAAACCTTTTTAAGGAACTTATATTTTCCTAAAGTAGAAGCTATTCAGATTCCAACAGCAGATAGTGGTTTTGATTTAACTACTAACCAGCTTATTTCAGGAGCAGACCGAATTGGGCTTGATGTTCATTATTGGACGATTAATGAAAAAGAGGAAATGCGTGAATTAATTGAGCTTGGTGCAGATGGAATTGTAACAGATCGACCAGATTTGATGATCGAGTTGTTGAATGAAATGAGATAATATAAAAAAGTACGAAGCCTCCGTAAATCGGAGACTTCGTACTTTTTATTCATCTAGAACTTCATAAATTTCTTTAGATAAATCAACCGTATAACCACTGCCACCGATATCTTCCACGTTTTCTATTAATAATCCAAGCACCATATCTGGATTGCTTTGATCATAGGATACGAAAACACCGTTTTGAGCATTATTTTCGTCTTCATGACTCGATTTCAATTCTGCGGTTCCTGTTTTACCTGCAATCTCTCGATTATCTAAATCAATCGATTGGGAACTTCCTTCACTGACAACTTTTCTTAAATCATTTTGCAATCGACTTATACCTTCCTCATCCAAATAATCCTCAATCCACACAGCTTGCTCTTCATCGCTTCTAAGTAATGGTTGCATAAAGGTTCCATCATTTGCTATTCCACCATAAAGGCTAGTTAAATGAAGCATGTTTATCAATAGTTGACCTTGCCCATATGCACTGTCTGCCAATTGGACTTCGGAATCGAACTCACCTGAATTTGATATTTGTGAGATCGTTAATGGGTAAGTAAAAGGTAGTCTTTCTTGAAAACCTAAATCTTCTAATGATTGTTGAAATGCGTCTGCGCCAATATCCATACCGCGCATCGCAAAATAAATATTATCGGAGTATTTCATCGCTGTTTCCAAATCAACTTCTGTATGTTGTTCGTAAACGCGTGTGACTTGGTAATCTCCCCAGGAAGATTCATCTGGTGACCACCTTTTTCCTTCTATTTCTACTATTTCATCAGGGTCAAATGCATCATGATGTAAACCAATTAATGATGTGATTAATTTCATAGTAGACCCAGGTGAGTACGTCGCACTAAAGCGATTTACCATTGGTTGATCTTCGTCTTCAGCTAATTCTTGATATTGAGAATTGGTCATCCCTAGAACAAACTGGTTTGGGTCAAATGTTGGAAAGCTTAACAGACTTGTAACCTCTCCTGACTGTGGGTCAAGAGTTACTGCAGTACCTTTTTCGTCTTGTACAATCTCGTAAATTGATTCTTGTACAGACATATCAATGGTAAGCTCCACATTGTCTCCATCTTCACGATCTTGTTTTACTACAGTTTCTTGCGAGCCATCTTCTTTCTCAATTGCGATCTCTATGCCGTTTTGACCTTTAAGATCTTCTTCAAAAAGTTGTTCTAGACCTCTTTTTCCAACCAAATCAGTTGAAGTATAACTTCCTTCAAACTCTTCTAGTTCTTCTTCATTAATCGGACCAATATACCCTGTCAGATGAGCAGCTACTTCTGCATAAGGGTAAACACGATCCACTATTACATTTGAAGAGACTCCACTGATCGAAGTTGCTTCTTCCATCATTTCTTCATCTTGTAATAAAACGTTTCTAATTGGAACAAAGTGAGATTCTTCTACCCAACTTTGATTATATTTATTCTCGATATATTGCTCACTCAAATTCAATATAGAAGCAAGTTCACCTAAGCTGCCTTCATCAAATGACTGTAATGTAACTCCGATTTCATAAACTTCGCCATTTGTAGCTAGCATGTTTTGATTACGATCGAGTATATCGCCACGGGTTGCTTCTAAGTTATTAATTCGTATGGCGTCTCCTTCTTCAAGACCCGGTAACATAAATCGTGGTTCCCATTCCATTAACCAATATTCTTCTTCTACCATTTCATCTTCTTGTTCAACTTCTTCTGTATGCCATTCCATCATGACATCTTCCTGAAAAGAAACATTACCAGCACTTGTGTTAAAGCTTATTTCAACAGGTATGGAATACGATGCGCTTTCTTCGATCTCTTCTAGCTCTTCATCAGTTATTTCTTCTTCTTGATAACTAACCTCAACATCAGAAACATTTAAGTCATTATAGACATTTTCATATCTCTCACCAAAGTCTTCGTATGTAAATGAATCCTTCGTTGATGGTGTTAAGTATTCATCGTACATTGTTCTATATTCTTCATTTTCCCAGTGTGAAACGTATTCTTCCATGTAATCATAAGGTGTAAGGGATTCCTCCTCCTCTTCGCCATTACAAGCTATTAAAAATAAACATCCAGTTAAAAAGGTTACTACTATTGTTTTTTTCATAGGCTCCTCCAATCTTGTTGCTATAAATTACCGATAGTTTCCTAATACATTTTGGAGTTTAAGGGCGTAGGTTAAGTCTCCTTTTGCTTTTATTTTACCCATCATAAAAGCGGAAGTAGCATTCAAGTTACCATCAATTAATTTATCAAAATTATTCTCATTCATTTTTAATAAACAATCTTGTTCTTCAAGTGGTTCACTATGATAAGTAACTTCTTCATTTTGAAAAACTATGCTAAAAATTTCTTCTTTGTCGGTTAATTCGAAAGTATAAGTTGCTTCTAATCCATTTAGATCAGTTGGATTCTCATTCATTTTACGAATCAAATGTTCTAATTTTTCTTGAATTGTCATTTTATCTCTCCCTCTCTTCTACTATATTTTATCAAAAAAATGTCTATATATGTTGCTTGTATGATTAATTTTTCTGAAAAAGGGTAATGTAATTATAAAGAAATTGAAAGGATGTGCTTAAAAATGCTTTGGACTATTATAGGTATAATTTTAGTAATTTGGTTAGCAGGCTTTTTACTAGATTTTGCTGGTGGACTTATTCATTTATTATTAATTGTTGCAGGTATTGTGTTTATTTTTCAACTTATTACAGGAAGACGAAAATTATAGCTATTCTTAATTTCACGAAACACACTAGTATTAACTAGTGTGTTTTTATATGTCAAAATGATATAATCAAAATTAACTTTGAACAGTAAGGAAGTGAGTATATGACGAATGATCACATAGAGACGGCAACTTTTGCTGGTGGGTGTTTTTGGTGTATGGTGAAGCCTTTTGATCAATGGGATGGTGTTTACTCTGTTGTATCAGGTTACACAGGCGGCCACATTTATAGCCCATCATATGAGCAAGTGAAATCAGGAGAAAGTGGTCATTATGAAGCTGTACAAGTTACTTATGATACGACTTTAATTGATTACATGACGATTTTAGATTTATATTGGAAACAAATTGATCCTACTGATCCAGATGGGCAATTCCATGATCGCGGATCACAATACCGAACTGCAATCTTTTATCATACGGAAGAACAAAAGCAGCAGAGTGAATATTCCAAGCAACAAATAGAAGAAAGCGGAATTTTTAAAGATCCAATCGTGACAAAGATCTTGCCTGCATCTACTTTTTATCCTGCAGAAACTGATCACCAACAATATTATGAAAAAAATCCTGAGGCTTACAAGGAAGAGCGTGAAAAGTCGGGACGAGACGACTTTATAGAAAGTCACTGGAATAAGTAACTACAAGGAAAATAACTTGTATGAATTATAAAATTTCCTTAAAAATAAATATCTCCGGGCTTATCCATCGTAAAATTGGATAGGCCCGGAGATATTTTAATTATTTTTTAAGACCGGATTATATCTATAGATACTTCTCAAACCAATCAACAATATGGTTTAATCTTTCAATTCTTAAATTTGGTTTACCAGTTCTTGAAAGGTTGTGATCTGAGTCTGGGAATCTTACAAATGATGTTTCTTTTCCTTGATACTTTAATGCAATAAATAATTGTTCAGCCTGTTCCATTGGACATCGAAAGTCTTTCTCATTATGTGTAATTAATAATGGTGTTTCTACTTGATCTACATATTTTATAGGTGAAAAATCCCAAAGTTTCTGTACATCATTAAATGGAACCTGGATTTGCCAATCAGTAAAGTAATAACCGATATCACTTACACCTCTAAAGCTGATCCAATTTGATATACTCCGTTGTGTCACAGCTGCTTTGAAACGATTCGTATGACCAACTATCCAATTTGTCATGAATCCACCATAACTTCCACCAGTAACCCCTAAGCGAGATTCATCGACCCAATTATATTGATTTAATACGTAGTCTACTCCATTCATGATATCTTCATAGTCACCTTGCCCATAATTTCCTCTGACTGCATCTACGAATGATTGCCCGTAGCTATGACTACCTCGTGGGTTTGTGTATAATACAGCATATCCTTTTGAAGCTATATACTGCATCTCATGAAAGAAACTATTACCGTAAAACGCATGTGGTCCACCATGAATATTAACCACTAATGGATATGTTTCTTGCTCTTTAAAACTAGCTGGTTTCATGAGCCAACCATGCACTACTAGCTGATCACTACTTTCATATTGAATGGGTTCTGGTTGAACAATTTCAACTTCTTCAACGAATTGATCATGAAACGAAGTAATTTGCTTCGTTATTCCTTTTCTAACATCTAAAGTGAAAATCTCACCTGGATTAGTAGGTGTGCTAAGCATTAGCAAGGCTGTTTGTTGCTCTGGAATGATGTCAAATCCATATACATGGCCAACATCTTGCCAAGCAGGGTATATTTCCCCACCGATATTTCCATAGTACAAATGAACATTTCCATAATTAGATATAGCGAAATAGTAATCAAAATTACTACTCCAAATAACCGGCTGTAGCACCGCTTGCTGCTGTATATCCGCTACAAGAAAATCCCCCACAGGAGAATCAATCTCCTCCGTTAAGCAGCTACTAACGCCTGTTGCAAAATCATACAACATTAATTCTGCATGTGTTGCATTTTCAAATTCTCTTCCCATGTGAACAAACAATACTTTACTCTGATCGGGTGATACAGCAAAGCCACCTACTGCCCCTTCAGGTGTTGGTATCTCTTTTGTTTCGTTTGTTGATACATTTAGCACATAAACATTTAAATTAAACTCGAAATCTTGATCTTCCACTTCATCAGTGGAATAAATAAGAGTTTGTTCATCCGTCCAAGTATGAAAATGGAAATTTTGGTTCCCTTTTAAAAGAAGTTCTGGCTTTTCAGATTTAAGGTCATACAGGTATATTTGTTGAAACTTTTGGTCAATAACACCTGCACCATCAGCTTTATATTTCATTCTGTTTATAACAACAGAAGTAGGAAGATCATTATCGTTCTTTTCTTCCTCCTCCTCCTCTTTTTCTAAATGTTCTTTATTTACACTAGTTTGGATAGCTAATTGTTGATCATCAGGAGAAAAAGCTGCTTTTACAACACCATTATCAAAATCGGTTACTTTTTTAGCTTCTCCACCTCGAGTAGACATTATATAGACTTGATTTTTTTCATTTTCTCTATTAGACAGAAAAAGTATTGACCTACCATCATTAGACCACCTAGGTTGCGAAACCTTTTCTTTTCCGTGCGTCCACGATGTGACATTATTTGTTTCTAGATCAAGGTGGTTCAAGCACGAATAGTATTTATTATCACTTTCATTAATCGTTGTTTCGATAAATACAGCTTCTTTTCCGTTAGGTGCTATTCTCGGGTCAGTAATCGATGAAATGCGATACAGATCTTCTGCTTCCAATTTTCTAGTTTTAGTCATGAAATCCTCCTATTGTTTCTATTGCAAATTTTGTTCCACAATAATCTTAGTATAAATTTTCAGAAAAGTCGACAATTTAGCTGATTATTTATAGCTCTATTAATTTTCGATACGTATCTTCTAATTGAAGATGCAGTTTTTCATTTTCATAAAAAGAGAGTTTTGAGGAAATGATATCTTCTAATTCGTTAGATAATTCTTCAAGAAACTCATTTTGTATTTCGTTGAATTTTTCTTTGTAATGGTTGTCGTAAACAGAATTAAAATCTTGGAAAACCTTTTGAATACTTGGTTTTAAATCACTATCTATTTGATTAAACAATTCCTTAACCTTACGATCCTGGAAAAAATCTTTTTTGTTTTTAAACATTTTAGCATACATCGATATTTGTTCCTGATTCATTACAGTAATTGAATTGGAATACGATGCTTGTTGAATTTCTCCGATTGGAAAGGAAAAGTTAGTGAAATTTGTGTTGTCTCTTATAAAATCATTTATGAACTTTTCCATATTAGATATGCTTTTTTCTAAATGATAATCAAGTAAGATGTTGATCTCTTGAAATTCCTTGTTTAGTCGTTCATGTAAAGTAGCTAGCAGCTCTTTAATTGCCATTCTTAATTCTTCTTGTCCTTTTTTCCCGTTTGATTGGATGGTGGCAGGATTTATGGATTCTTTCATCAGATCTCTTAATTGGATTTGGACACGCTGATTACCGTAATAGGTAAGCTGATCTGCTTCATTCGAAATTTGTGTTGTATACGTTTTCTGATCTACATTCTTAGCGTGTTGAATAATTTGTTGCGCTTCATTTTTATATTGCTCTATTATTTTCTTTTGTTCTGACTCACCTTGTTTTATTTCTTCTAAGGATTGTTTTATATATTGTTTTAATTGCTTTAAACTTTGCTCTAATTCTTGAACGATAATTTGTTTTAACTCATTTTTTATAAATGATTCAAATTCAATATGGAAAGTTTTAAATTCTTCTGGAGTTGGATTACCTTCCATCAAATCTTTACTTGAATACGGATAAACTTTCGGTTGTGTTACTCCATAAGCCTTTAACTGTTTGCTTAGATAACTTTCAACCATTTGTAATTCATCGTAAGAAGATGCAAGGTCTGCTGCATTTAAAATAAAGAACATTTTATTCATTGGAAATGTATCTTTTAAACGACCTAATTGCAATAAAAATTCTCTGTCTGCTCGTGCAAAAGCATGATTGAAATAATTCAGGTAAACAATTGCATCAGAATTTTTCACATAATGCATCGCTACATTTGTGTGTCTCGCATGAATAGAATCTGCCCCCGGAGTATCAACAAGTGTAATTCCCTGTCTTGTTAATTCACAATCATAATAAACCGTTATTTCCTCCACGAAGCAAGAACGATTCTCCTGGGTAACATATTTCTGGAATTCACTTACATTAACTGTAATGTTTTTTTCAAGTAGTGATTGCATATCTTCATATCCACTAACAAAGGCAGATATAAAGGAACTATTCGTTCTCGATAAATTCGCTTCCCATTTCTTTTTGTTTTTCTTAGCAAACTGAAAAATTTCCTCAAGAGTCGTAAACTCCTCCTCAATCAGTTTAGAAAACAATTGGTTCAATTGGTATTTCAAATCTTCGGAATGTTTAAGTCTTACTAAAACCTCACCATGTGCATGCTTTTCATCAGGTGGAGCAATTTTATTAATCGCTGCAGTTGTCGGGTTTGGTGAAACAGGTAAAATTTCTTCCCCAATCCAAGCGTTTGCGAATGAAGATTTACCAGCACTAAATGCGCCGAACAAGGCGACGGTATAAGTCATATTGGAAACTTTATTAACTTGTTGTTCGATTCTCTTTTTAAATTTGTCTAAAAATGAATAAGGTTTAATTTCTGTTAGCGTAGTATTTGCTGAAGATACAATTTTTTCGATGGATAAACTTTGTATCTCTCCAATATTCTGGTTTTGTTCTGTTGTTGCCTCTTCTTCTCGTTCATCAAAATCTTTTATGTGCTCCTCAAGATTTAATTGTTCACGCTTATTTTGCTTATCCTTAAGCTGAGAGTAAACCTCGCTCACATTTATATTAGAATTATCAAAAATTTCGGAAGTTAGTTGCCTTTTTTTCTGTTCTACCTTTTTTTTATGAGCTTGCGATGATTCTATTCTCTTTATTTCCTCTGTCAGATGTTGTTGATTACTTTCTAAGTCATTGATTTCATTTTCATGTAGCGAATGGATCTCCCTTGTAATCTCTGAAATGAGCGGATAAAGGATATTTTTAGTAATCTTTTCGATTTCATTATGAAGCTGATCCGCATACAACAATACATATTCTCCATTAACTTCGGCTGATGTATTTATTACACGTTTTATATCTTCGCTAGAAAGTTTTATTTCTAGATTTTGTATTTTATTTTGAATTTCATTATTTCTTACATCATGTTGACCGACTTCGCTAGCTAACCAGTCTCTGAATTGCCAGGTTAGTTGAACTTGTATTTGTTTATTCAACGCTTCTAAAAAAGCTGATTCACGTTCCATTTTTTCTTCTTCTGTTTTCTTTTTAGTGAACAAGGTTCCTACTTTAAAGCTTTGCTTCGTTGATTCTAAGAATGAACGCGCTAACTCTCTCATTTCATGAGTCATCAGATATGCGCTCTTAACATCTTTGGTAATTTTAGTTTTCCAATTTTTAATTAGCTGTTCTTCAAATCCATTCCATTCGACTAATCGATTAGAGACCAACGATAATTCATCTTTTAATTTTTGTAACTTTTCTTCATCTAATAGATCCTTTTCAGAAGTATATAACTTTTCTACACTAGATGAGATCAAGTAATTTATCTCATTTTTAATATTTTGTTGAACGATTGAAGAACTATCAGAAATATGTTTATTAATGAACTCGGTTAGAACATCAAATTCATTTAATTTATTATTCGACTCCTTTAAAGATGTATAAAAAATTCTCTCCGGTTCGATTTGCCATTCTTCACAGCTTTGCAGCAAAGATTGATGATAAACATCAAAAGGGATTTCTGTTTCCTTGTGTTTATCGATTTGATTGACAACAATTACAAAAGGTAGCTTCCTTTCTTGCAGTTGTTTCAAAAACTTAAAGTTCACTTCGGACTGGACGTGATTATAGTCCATCACATATATAAAGTAATCAATAATATGGACTCTAGATAAAGTACGATTCATCTCTTCATCATCCGCGGAATCAATTCCCGGAGTATCCATGTATGTTGTATTTAAAAGTTCAGGGAAGTGCTTTTTAATTTTTAATGAGTCAACTTCTGTACCATTTTTAGAAAGCTTTTTAACAAGTTCAAGGTCAATGTCAGTCGATGTTGCAAATAAATCATTTGAAAAATTATATTCTACTTCCTGTTGACCATTAGTAATTTCAACGATATTAGCACTAGTTGGAATTGGGCTGCTAGGTAAAATATCTTGTCCAATCAGGTGGTTAATAAGAGTTGATTTTCCTGCAGAAAAATGTCCAGTAAAACCAATAACAAAGGAATTATTTTTTTCTTTTTCAAACAAATCAATTAAAATAGACGTCTCTTGAAATAATTCTTTTTTATTTAACCAATTTAATAAATAGTCATAATTAATGTTTGTGTTTATTGTATCCTGCATAAATTTAGCTCCTATGTAGTAGTTCTTTTAATATAAAAAAGGGCTGAATTTAATCTTGCATCCAGCCCTTTTGGTTCCTTCTATTCTTGGAAGTACTTGCGATTTATTTCAATGTACTCTTTTTCTTCTTCAGGTAGTTCATCTTCATGATATATTGCTTCTACTGGGCAGACTGCTTCACATGCTCCACAATCAATACAAATATCTGGATCTATATAGAACATGTCTTTTCCTTCTTCAATGCAGTCAACCGGACAAACTTCAACACATTCTCCTGCTTTTTCTTCTTTACAAGGTGATGAAATAATGAATGCCAAGTTAACCCCTCCTTTATTTATGTGTATAAATTTATCATATCATTATTTTTGGAGATTAACCATGTATATCAACAAATTCAATACACATTTCCTTAGATTTTCTGATAAAAAGAATGCTCATAAGTTACAAAAGTAAGATGTTTTAAAGTTTATCATACCATTCTTTTGCTTGGTCAACTTCTCTTCTAGTTAATTGATGCCCTTGATTTTCCCAAAAAATCTCAACAGATGCACCATTAGATTCAAGTAGTTCTTTTAAATCTTCTGATTCCTGTTTAGGGCAAATCGGATCATTTTCACCTGCACCTATAAACACAGGTAGTTGATCTAAGTTAGGTAATTCAATCCCACGTCTTGGAACCATTGGGTGGAATAGCATAGCACCTTTTAACGTATTTTCATAGTGAAATAATAAACTTCCCGCAATATTAGCACCGTTTGAATAGCCAATTGCATATACTTGTTTTCTGTCAAATTGGTATTCATTACTTTTAGCTTCTATGAAGTTATTCAGCTCTTCTGTGCGCTCAATTAAATCTTCTTCATCAAACACACCTTCTGCTAATCGCTTAAAAAAACGGTTCATGCCATTTTCATCAACGGAACCTCTAACACTAAGAACATTTGCTTCAGGATCAATCATTTCAGCCAATGGTAACAAATCTTCCTCTGTTCCACCTGTTCCATGAAGTAATAAAAATGTCGGCTTATTTGTTTTTCCTTGTTTAAATATATATTCCATAATATGAATCCTCCTAAATATTTATCTTGAATTCAAACTAATTATAAGATATATGCAGAATAGTTTCAATGAAATGAATTATTAACATATAGAATTACCTCAAGCCTGTCTAGTTAAAACAGCTTCTGAACCTTTAAGATCAGAAGCTGAATCTACTTATAACTCTTTAAAATAATCTTTTAAAAATCCACCCATTTTACCTAAGTCATCGATTACAAAGTAAAACTCTTCTGTTTCATTTTTTACATCATAAACCTTGCCAGGTGTTAGAGTGTTTTCTACAGTGAATTTTTTCGCATTAACATTTGTACATTCAATCTGTTTTAGTGCGTTGTTGTTTTCCCATGTTAAGTGAATCATAGTTATATCTCCTTCAATAATTACTCAAATAGTAATTTGTATTTTCCGTACCCATTTTCATCTAAACGATCTTTAGGAATGAATTTTAATGCTGCAGAATTAATGCAATAACGAGCTCCGCCAGTTTCTTGTGGACCATCATCAAAAACATGACCTAAATGTGAGTCAGCATGTCCACTTCTTACTTCTAATCTTCTCATACCATGAGATGTATCCAGTATTTCCTCTAGAGGGGCAATAGGTTTCGTGAAGCTTGGCCAACCACAACCCGCATCATATTTATCTGTTGAAGAGAATAGCGGTTCACCACTAACAATATCGACATAGATTCCATCTTCTTCATGGTCCCAATATTCATTTCTAAAAGCAGGCTCTGTAGCGTCTTCTTGGGTAACCTTATATTGCATGTCATTAAGATTCTCTTGCAAGTTCTTTTTATGATGGTCATTACCCCAATATTGTTCGATAAATGCTTTGCGGCCTGATCCCTTTTTATACATCTTGTAGTGAAGAGCATTTTTTTTATAATAATCTTGATGTGATTCTTCCGCTGGCCAAAAAGTAGCTGCCTCTCTTATATCGACCACAATCGGTTTTTGAAATAAATTTTGTTCTTCCACTACCTTCTTAGATTGAGTAGCCAACTCCTGTTGATGTTGATCGTGATAAAAGATAGCTGGCTTATACGATTCTCCGCGATCATTAAATTGACCGCCATCATCAGTAGGATCAATTTGTTGCCAAAAAACTTCTAGTAATTGAGAGTAAGGGAAAATTTCCGGATCATACGTGATTTGAACAGCTTCCAAATGTCCGGTTTCATTACTGCAAACTTCTTCGTAAGTGGGATTGGTAGTATGGCCACCTGTATATCCAGACACAATCGACTCGATTCCAGGACGTCGATCGAAAGGTTCTACCATACACCAAAAACATCCTCCAGCAAACGTTGCTTTCTTTAAAGAATTACTCATTTAATCACTCCGTTCATAAGGGTCTTTTATGAATAGTTTAGGACTTGGCAAAGTATTGCCATGCCGGTCTACTTGTTTTACGTTTGTTTCTTTTTTAGTAGTAGCATGCTTAGAAAGTATTTGTTCGTTACCTACTTTTTCCTTAATTGAATCACTTACTTCATCATCATCTTTTTCTGCCATCAATTTTACCATATCTATAATTAACGGTGCATGTTTCACGATTGGCGCATATTGCTTCCATATAGGTAACAGTTGTTGAACCATGTATAACGTTTTTTGGATATGGTCTAATGTACTATCAATATTCGCTCCTCCATATGGTCCTACAGGATATGGATTAGGGTTAAATATTTTTTTCACATGATCAATAATTGGTATGCCTTTTTTTCCTCCACCTTTAAACGGATGGGAAAATTGTTGTTGGTTTGGTTGAACAGGGAACATAAATTACACCTCTTTTTTTCGGGCTTATATACCATACGTTAGATCGAGTAGTTTGGTATAGGCCCCTTCCCTATACAATGAAAAGTTGGTTAGAGATTACACCATTCGATTGTTTGTTGATAATGCAGTTGTAGATACTTATTTGTTTGGCTAAAAGGATTACTCTCAAAAAAACCTCTATGAGCCGCTAACGGACTAGGGTGTGGAGCATGGACAATTCGATGCCTATTCGTATTAATTAGATTCTGCCTACTTAATGCATTCTTCCCCCATAAAATAAAGACAACGCTTTCCTTCCGCTCACTAATTTGTTCAATCACTGTATTAGTGAACTCTTGCCAACCAATGTGTTGGTGTGAATTAGGCTTACCTTCTTCAACTGTTAAGGAAGTGTTTAACAACAATACTCCCTGCTTCGCCCAATTAGATAAATCGCCATGGTCTGGTATTTGGCAGCCTACATCTTGCTGAAGTTCTTTATATATATTTCTGAGAGAAGGAGGAATCTTCATTCCACGATTTACGCTGAAACTTAAACCATTTGCTTGACCAATTCCGTGATAAGGATCTTGTCCGAGTATAACTACTTTTACTTGTTCGAAAGGTGTTAATTGAAATGCGCGAAAAATATTATGCTTTTCGGGAAGTATAGTTGAGGTGGTGTACTGTTTCTCTAAATTTGCGATCAATTCTTTAAAATGTGTTTGTTCCGTTTGTACTTTAAGGACATTATACCAATCAGCCGGTAAAAGAATAATTATTTCCCCTTTCTGAAAGAATTATTTCCCGGGAAAGCGCAGGATATGATGATATTCTCTAGAATTCGCCTTTGTGTCATAAACTATTTTATAACATTTAATTGAATTTCGTCGAATAGTGTAAAAGCCTATACGCATATTGTGTTATTGGCATACATTAAACTGAACCACAACTTAGGAGGAATGAAAAATGAGTAAAGGATATTATGGAGGCTTCACTTTAATTGTAGTACTATTCATTTTACTAATTATTGTCGGTAGTGCTTACGTTTGCTAATTGCCGTACTATAGGAATGAAAAAGCCAGGTGAACCCACCTGGCTTTTTTGTGTTATATATTATTACCAATCAGACTGATAAGCTTCCCATATTTCATCAAACGTATTTAGAGCATTTGCAAAAGGGCTATGCATCTCTAAATAAGATGAAATGGTTTGGTAATCTTTAGCTTGCTTTGGAAAGCTATGGTCTTGAAAAATCCATTCAGCCAGAATTTTACGGTCATCATTTTTAGATTCTACACCTCGATAACGCATGGCATAATGATAAAAGGAACGCATATTATCACTCACGATCTATATCAGCATTAAGTTCTTTTAATTTTTTCATACGTCGTTTGTGCACCAGACTAGATACAACAATAGCGATTTCATATAGTAATATTAATGGAGCTGCAACAAGGATTTGTAAAATAAAATCCGGTGGAGAAAGCATAGTTCCAATAATCACTAAGATCAGATACGCCCACTTACGCATTTTTTTCATAAACATTGGAGTAATGATGCCTAGACTTGTTAAAAACATAGCTATTAAAGGTACTTCAAAAAATACAGCGAATGGAATGGTGATTTGAAAGATAAACTTAAAATAATTATTTGCCGTAAACATCTCATTAACCATACCATCACTTAAGTTTAGTAAGAAACTAAGTACTAAATCTTTAATGACAAAGAACCCAAACGCTAAACCTGCTACGAATAAAATAAACAACGCAGGTATATACATGAGGCTAATCTTCTTTTCCCTACTCGTCAAACCCGGCTTTATAAATAACCATAGCTGGAAAGCAAGAAAAGGAATCATCACGATAAGTCCACTCATAAAACCGATCATTACATAGATCCAAATGATATCAAAGGGACTCAAAACAGATAATTCAAAAGGCACATCGCGCTCTATGTAACGGTATATTTCTTCTACAAAGTAAAAACCAACACCGAAGGAGATTACAAACACGATAAAACTATATAAGAATCGCTTTCTCAACTCCCCAAGGTGTTCGGTCCAATCCATTTCATTTTCTTGAGGTATTTGTTCATCACTCATCATTATTCACCCATTTCGTCATAAAAGAAGATGTAAGGGAATTCCCTTACATCTCAGGTCTTACACCTTTTATTTCTTAGTGTCATTATTATTCTTTGAGTTGGATGAATCATCCGAAATTAAATCGTTCGTTGCTTTTTTGAATTCTTTCAATGAAGATCCAAAAGCTTTACCAATCTCTGGCAACTTTGAAGGTCCAAATACTAATAGCAACACGAGCACAATCAAAATAAGTCCTGGAATTCCAATTCCACCTAAGCCCATGAAGAACACCTACCAATCTCTAAAGTAACTATCATTACTCTTATTGTCGCTTATTTGTACGAAATTTGCAAACGTAAAACCAAATCGTGACAAAATGTTCATGAATTAATCTATTCGACTCGTTCATATATTAAAAATGTATGGTCATA
This sequence comes from Halalkalibacillus halophilus DSM 18494, assembly GCF_000423105.1. Classification (GTDB taxonomy): domain Bacteria; phylum Bacillota; class Bacilli; order Bacillales; family Alkalibacillaceae; genus Halalkalibacillus; species Halalkalibacillus halophilus. Next base: position 433,769 of record NZ_AUHI01000004.1, read on the forward strand.
TATATTCTTATCGTCCGTTTCACCGTCAATTTCCTCGACTAATTTCCACTCGTTTTCATCAAAATCAGGAAAATAGGTGTCACCATCAAAAGTGTTGTGAATGATAGTGATGTACATGCGATCAACGATATCAATGGCATGCTTAAATAGTTCTGCACCGCCAATGATGAAAGATTCTTCTTCATTCCTTAAATGATCGATATCTTCCCATTTATGAATAACTTTACATCCATTTTGCTCATAGTTTTTATTTCTAGTCATGATTACGTTTTGTCGATTCGGTAAAGGTTTACCGATCGATTCAAACGTTTTCCGGCCCATAATGACAGTTGAGCCTTCCGTTTGACGTTTGAAATATTTGAGGTCATTAGGTAAATGCCATGGCATTTTATTTTCGAAACCAATTACGCGTTTTTCATCCATAGCTACGATTAAAGATAGCATTATACTCCTCCTTTTATACAGCTACTGGCGCTTTGATAGCGGGATGTGGCTCATACCCAATAAGTTTGATGTCTTCTAATTCGAAGTCAAATAAGCTGTCCACATTTTTGTTTAACTCAAGTTGAGGTAAAGTTTTTACATTTCTAGATAACTGTTCTTCTACTTGATGGAAATGATTGTGATATATGTGTGCATCGCCTAATGTATGAATGAATTCGCCTACTTCTAAATCGCATTCATGTGCAATTAAATGTGTTAATAGCGCGTAACTAGCAATGTTAAATGGAATACCTAGAAAAAGGTCGCCACTACGTTGATATAATTGACAAGAAAGCTTTCCATCTTGAACATAGAATTGGAATAAAGTATGGCATGGTGGTAGCGCCATCGACGGTATATCTTCTGGGTTCCAGGCGGTAACAATTAACCTTCTAGAATCTGGATTATTCTTAATGTCATATATTACTTGATTAATTTGATCAATCGTATCTCCTTGTTGTGTCTGCCAATGTCGCCACTGCTTTCCATATACATCACCAAGGTGTCCAAAATCTTCTGAGAATTGATCATCACTCAAAATCTTTTCCTTAAATATTTTCATTTGCTCTTGATACAGTTTATTAAACGCCTCGTCCGATTGCGAGCGTCTTCCAAAATCCTTCATGTCAGGCCCATCATAAGACTCACTTTCGGTCCAATTTTTAAAAGCCCACTCATTCCAAATATTATTATTATGTTGAAGTAAATACCTAATATTCGTATCACCTTTTAAAAACCACAGCAATTCACTTACGATTAACTTAAATGGAACTTTTTTTGTTGTTAGGAGTGGGAATCCTTCTGTTAAATCAAAACGCATTTGGTGTCCGAATAACGAACGAGTCCCTACTCCAGTTCGGTCAGAACGGTCCTTCCCTTCCTTCATCACATGCTGACATAGCTGTAAATATGTATTTTCACTTGTTTGGATCATATGAGCACCTCCAAAAAATTTACGCATAATATTTACTTCAGTTTAATACACTTCTTTATAGATTAAAAGATTATTATCTTTCTATTTTATCGGAGGGATTCCATATGAATACTTACAAACGAGCAAAACCTATACTCCTTACAGCCATGGCAGGAAGCTTAGCACTTAGTTCTCCTTTTGTTTTCCATTTACCTGTTGATGCTTATGCAAAAGAACAGTTAAAGGAAGCTTCGAAGCTAAAGTATGGAGACATGGGAGAGGCTGTTGTCACATTACACCGCAAACTTAAAATTGCTAAATACTATCCAGGAAATCAATCTGATAAATATAATGTCCTTACAGAATATGCGATTAAGCAATTTCAAATAGCCCATCAAGATCATGTTACCGGGGAAATTGATGAGGATCTGTTACTGTTACTTGATCGTGTTGTAGAAAAGGAACTTACCAGGGTTGTTGATGAAAATATAGAAAATATTTATTACGATGATCACAGTTTAGCCGTAAAAAAAGTACAACAAGCATTAAAGGACTTAGGGATTTATAGTGGAAAAATAGATGGGTATGTTAGGGACGATTTGAAATACACTCTTATGTATTATAATAATATTCAAAATAAGGATTTTGATTTGCACAGACTGCAATTAAACCGTCCCGTGCAGATTACCACTGTAGAACCACAAGAGGAAGAAGTGGAAACTCATTCAAGTTCCACGGAAGAAGACATAGTTCAAGCTTCCAGTACTAGTGAACAAGATATTGTTCATACTACTGTCTCCTCCTCCCAAGATGAAGATGAGGATACTTCTATTGAAGAAAATAATTCTCAACAATCTACTGAAATCACAGAGCCATCTGAGGAAGAAAAATCGGTAACTAGTCATTCAACTATTACACACACTGCACGAAGTTACATTGGTTCTCCATATCAATGGGGTGGGACTTCCCCATCTGGATTTGATTGTAGTGGATTTTTACAATATGTGTACGCAAGCCACGGAAAATCAATGCCCCGAACAGTTAGCGATATGTGGAATGCGACTTCTCCAATGGCACAGCCATCTATTGGACATTTAGTATTCTTTGAAACGTATAAACCAGGCCCGTCCCACGCCGGGATTTATATAGGAGACGGAAACTTTATTCATGCAGGTTCCAGTAATGGAGTTGTTATTAGTAATTTAAGTGAATCATACTGGCAATCAAAGTTTATTGGAGCTAGGTTAGTTCATTAATGTTTAATTTGTTATAAGTTATCAGATTAATCATATAACTTGACGATAATTTTGGCAGTTAGTATACTTAAAGTGCAATAAGATGTGAAGAATCATAAGCTTTCAGGTAACTTCTATCGAAGTGAAGATGCACTTGTGATCTTTCATTTTAGTAGAAGTTACCTGTTTTTATGTCTTAACATTTTATTTGTGAAATACCACCTGTAAGGTGAAAGTTTTTAGGAGGATTTATCATGCAAAATGGTGTAGTAAAATGGTTTAATGCAGAAAAAGGGTATGGCTTCATTCAGGTAGAAGGTGGAGACGATGTATTCGTACACTACTCTGCTCTAAATCAAGACGGCTTCAAAACTTTAGACGAAGGTCAAGAAGTGGAATTTGAAGTAGTTGAAGGCGATCGTGGACCGCAAGCTTCAAACGTTAATAAAAAATAATAGAAAAAACCATATGAATGGGCAGCCAGAATAAATGGCTGCCTTTTTTTGTACAGATATTTACTGACAGACATACTCTGCTAGTACTGATTGTACTTTGTAAATATTGAGTTGCTTGTTGAAAGTTTTTTCAATCGGTGCTGAATTTCCTGAAATCCAAATTTTCATTTCAGCATCTAAATCAAACGTACCCGCTGTTTCAATTAAGAAGTGAGATATATTTTTGTAAGGGACGGAATGATATTCGGATTTCTTCCCAGTTACTCCTTGCTTATCTATTAGAATCAAACGCTTGTTTGTAAAAACAAATAAATCTCTTACAAGTTTATATGCGTGTTCAACTTGTTCAGAACTTGTTAATAGCTCCCCTATCTCCTGTTCAACTTTTAGAGCATCTACTTCTGATGCGTTATTCATCATACCGTCAAAAATCCCCATTTTCAGTCCCCCTAATATTAACTTTAAATTATATTATAATACACTATTAGTAAAGATTAAAAAGTTCAAACATAATAGATTACATTTCACTTATCATAAAAATTCCTTGTTGCTATTTGTCTTTAATAGTAATAAGATATACGTTGTGTGAAACGCAGTTCGCAAAATCCTGCGCTATCAAAACTAAGGAGATGATGATATGCCAAATGAATTTTTATGGTTAATTTTTGCATTGGTGAATTTTGCTTTGATTTTATTAATTTACCGTCTGTTCGGTAAAAGTGGTTTGTTAGTTTGGATTGGAATGTCGACCGTAGTTGCAAATATTCAAGTTCTTAAAATGGTTGAACTCTTTGGAGTCACAGCGACTTTAGGAAATATTATATACGGGTCGATCTTTCTAGCAACCGATATTATTAATGAGAAATATGGGAAAAAAGAAGCTAGAAAAGCTGTATGGTTAGGTTTTTTCACCTTAATAACTATGACGGTGCTCATGCAGTTTGCTATTCGATTTCAACCTGCAGAGAGTGATTTAGTAAATGAGTCACTCCAAACTATATTTGACCTTGTTCCACAAGTAGCCGCTGGTAGTTTGTTAGCCTACATTGTTAGCCAAAATTTAGATGTATGGATATTCGCTAAATTAAAACAGAAATATGCCTCAGATAAATTTTTATGGTTACGAAACAATGTCAGTTCTATGATCAGTCAATTGGTTGATACTGCAATCTTTTGTACGATTGCGTTTTGGCATTTATTGACTTCTGATTTTACCATTTGGTTGCAAATATTTATTTCAACGTACTTAATCAAGTTCATTGTCTCAGCACTTGATACACCGTTTATGTATTTAGCAAAACGATTTAAATAAAAGGAAGGTCCGCGCTTTATCATAAGTGCAGGCCTTCCTTTTATATTTAGAGATTAAAATGTTTCCACTTTATTTTTGTCATTTGTAATCCAATCACTAAAGCTACCTACGTATAGCTTCACACTTTTGAAGCCTACACTCCACAAGCCAATCACATTAGGTACAGCAGTGACTCCTGAGCCACAATAGACAATCACTTCTTTATTCTTATCTAAATTAGAGAAGCGGCTTTCTAGTTCTGATACTTCCTTAAACATTCCTTTTCTATCCATTAATTCCTGCCAATCATAATTAATTGCGTTCGGAATATGTCCTGCTTTTTGATCGATTGGTTCATATTCGCCCCGGTATCTTTCTGGGCTACGTGAATCAAGAAGATAACAAGTAGAAGTTTGAGTAGCAAACTGTACCTCTTCTTGTGTGGCTAACATGTTTTTGTTTACTTGATAGTCTCCATACTCACTTTTAGGAGAATGAGCTACATTTCCTTTTTCCATAGGGTATCCAAGTTTTACCCATTCTTGCCATCCACCATTTAATAAATAGGCATTTTCGTGATCAGTATATTGAAGCATCCAATAAAACCTAGATGCAAAAGCAAGGTTTTCATCATAAACGATTACCTTGGTATCTTTGTCAATCCCATTGTTTTTTAAAAACTCAATAAATGAATTTAATTCAGGTAACGGATGTCTCCCCCCTGTTTCCTTTACTTCTCCACTTAGGTCTTTTTCTAAATCAGCATAAATAGCTTGAGGTAAATGTCCATGTAAATAACTATGTTTTCCTTGTTCTGGTTCACCTAATTGAAATCGACAGTCTACACAAATTATTTTTTCATGTTTTATCATTTCAAATGCTTCCATTGCTGATATTAACATCATTCTCTCCCCTTTTATGGATCTTTTAATGCTTTAAGTGCATGGTTCTCCATAGGTATTCTTTTGGTTAGAAGTATTAAGTGTAGTAACGAAAATAAAATAGCAGTGTAGTAGGCATGAAATAATAGTGGAATAACTATCAATTCTGCTAATACGATCCAATAGTTTGGATGACTAATCCATTTGTAAATACCGCTTTTTACTCTTGTTTCATTTGGGTTCACAATAATTTTTGTATTCCAAGCTCTTCCTAATGAACCTATTACCCAAAGCCTCAGAAGTTGTAAAATGAGAAATAGGATAAAATAAATGAGAAACACATCAGATTCTAAACGATGGAAATAAAAGCTTTCGAAGAGGATAAAAAATAAAAAGCCTACGTGTACAATGATAAACCATTTATAATATGGGTCATGTACTTTAATACCGCCGTGAGCTAACTGATATTTTTCATTACTTTTGGCAAGCTTCAATTCAATTAATCGTTGAATGACTAAATAGATCCAAATAAATATATAAATCATTCGATTTCCTGCTTTAACAAAAGTATTTCAGAGGAAAACCCTGGACCTAAAGCTGTAATTATGTGGTTGGCATTTTGTTTAGTTGTTTTTTCTATAAATTCTCTTAAAACAAACAAAACAGTTGATGAAGACATATTACCATAATTTTTTAATACATTACGCGAATACTGTATTTTAGTATTATCATTTATAATTGATTGAATTTCATCTAATATTTTTCTTCCTCCTGGATGTGCAATAAAGGTGTGGATCTCCTCTAATTCAATGCCGTGTTTGGAGAAAAATTCTAATAGATGACTATACCAAAATGATGGAATAAGTTTAGGGATTTTAACATCAAATACAACATGAAATCCGTTGTCTTTCACTTCCCAACCCATGACATCTAATGAATCTTCTTTTATTAAACTAGTTGAATCAATTATACAAAAGGAAGATTTCACAGCAAGTGGATGCTCACAACCTAAAAGAAGTACTGCTGCTGCTCCATCTGCAAAGATAGAAGCTCCTACGATATCTTTAATCTTCAAATTCTCCTTATGAAATGCGACTGAAGACAATTCTATAGTTGTAAGTAAAACACACTTGTCTGGAAATGCTTTTAAGTACTGATAAGATCTTGATAAGCCAATAGCTCCTCCAGCACACCCTAATCCAAATAAAGGTATGCGGTCAACATTATTCCGTAATGGTATTTTATTTATTAAAATTGCATCAAGTGTTGGAGTTAATATTCCAGTACTTGAAACAGATACTATACAATCAACTTGATCATAAGTTAGAGGAGATCCTTTGAAACAATCGATTATTGATTTTGTGACTAACTCTATAGCTTTTACTTTATATATATCATTTCTAGCTTGCAAGTTATTGTCTTGCTTTAACCAATCTGTAGAAACCGCAAAATATCGCTGAGTGATTGCAGGATCATCAAAAACAGATAAGTACTTATTTTGCTTTTTATTTCTAACATATGGTTTAATAAATTGTTTAACCTCTGTTTGGTTAAGACAATTTTCAGGTACTGATGTTCCGATTGAAGAAATATATGCCATGATTCCACCCTCTTATTGTTGTGTAAATAGGGTGCCACAAAGCTTGTGGATTTACTCTTATAAAAATCTAGAATCCGTAAATAGTCATGCCTCCATCTACCATCAATGTTTGCCCAGAAACATAGTTACTAGCGTCTGATGCTAAAAATACAGCAGGACCAGCTATTTCGTTAAGTTCTCCCACTCGACCAAGTGGTGTGCGATCTTCGATTTCTTTGACATATCCCTCATTTTGGAGCAACTTTTCTGTTAGTGCAGTTGGGAAATACCAAGGACCAATTGCATTTACACAAATTCCGTATTTTCCCCACTCTATGGCTAAAGTTTTTGTCATTTGTATCAAAGCCGCTTTTGTCATACCGTACACAACGCCTGTCCTTAAGCCGGTTTGTCCAGCTACAGAAGATATAGAAATAATTTTTCCAGGCTGATTTGAATTTTTTAGTTGTTTTGCAACATACTGACTTAGGAAGAATGCACTTTTCATATTCGTATCTATAATTTGAGACCATTCTTCTTCTGATACATTCAGAGCTTCTGATCGAATATTCATTCCTGCATTATTGACTAAAACGTTAATAGTTGTTTCTGGTAATTGATGATTGATTTGATCAATAATATTTTTATGGTTATTGACCGATTCATTTATAATCGACACCTCAGATCCAAAATCAGCTTCTAACTGAGATTTTAAGCTGTTTAAATCATCCTCTGAGCGAGCGACTAAAATTAAATTCGCACCAGCTTCTGCATAAGCAATACTAATTGCTCGACCTATTCCTTTAGTCGCTCCTGTAATTAAAGCTGTTTTTCCATCAAGTTTGAATGAAGGTAAATAAGTTTCCATGATCATCCTCCTTTATTTTTTGTGAAAAAAGACTATTCATTTAAATCATGAATAGTCTCTACATTAATAAAAGTTATATGGTGCATTGATTTGGTAAATAAATTGCTACAGCTTTTTCCCGAAGAATTGATAATAGTCTGTTCGAATAAAGCCGTTAAATAATTTTCTTTTTTTCGAAGCTTTTCTTCCATATAGTTTCTCAAAATCTGGGTGAGCAGTCATAATATAAACGCTCCAATGTGGATTCTCTTTCATAATGGATCCAAGGGCTCTATACGTGTCCTCCACTTCATCCTCATCGCTTAACCGTTCCCCATAAGGCGGGTTACCGACTAAATAGCCTAAATCAGATTTAGGGTTCAAATCTTCTACTTGCATTTGCTTCCAATCAATTAAATCTGCTAAGCCTGCTTCCATCGCATTATCTTTTGAAATTTCAATAGCTTGATGGCTAATATCACTGCCCATTATACTTAAAGGCTGGTCATAGTTTGCAAGGTCTTCTGCTTCTTCTAAAGCTCTCTCCCAAATTTTTGGAGAAATTTCTACCCAGTCCTCAGCAGCAAATTCGCGGTTGAATCCTGGTGCAATGTTTTGGCCAATAAGGGCTGCCTCAATGGGAATAGTGCCAGAACCACAGAAAGGATCTACGAATGGGTGATCCGGATTCCAGTTAGTTAGTTTTATTAAAGAGGCTGCAAGAGTTTCTTTTAAAGGTGCCTCTACTTGTGAAACACGATACCCTCGTTTGTGTAAGCCGGTTCCTGAAGTATCCATTGTAATCGTAACAGTGTCCTTTAAGATAGCCACTTCTACTTTATAACGCACACCCGTTTCTTCTAATCGAGTATGGAGGGCATATTTTTCTTGTAATCTTGTTACTATCGCCTTTTTCACGATCGATTGGCAATCTGGTACAGAATATAGTTGTGATTTATGTGATTTTCCAGTTACATGAATAAAAGCATCTTCCGGAATCCATTCTTCCCAAGGAATTTGCTTCGTTTGTTCGAATAACTCATCAAAACTCATTGCTTGAAATACATCCATTTGAAGTTTGACTCGATCGGCAGTTCTTAACCATAGATTGGTTCTAGCGATCCCTTGTAAATCAGAAGTGAAAATGACCTTTCCATTTTCCGTCTGAACATCATGATAACCTAATGCTTTAACCTCATCCCTTACTAAGGACTCTAACCCCATTGCTGAAGTGGCTATTAGTGTAACTTCCTTTGACAATCTAGTCACCCTTCCTATCAATCAACTAACTGTATTATTAAATTAACTATAAGATTATTATGTAAAGTAAAGCATAAGTAAGAAGTAACCATTAAATGCTTGATAAGCCATGTTCTGTTCCTTTGTACTGCAAACGGTGGTCAGCCTCGTACGCCGGTTGTAATCATCTATCTACAAGTTTCCTTGTCTTATTGCTAGGTTGAATTCCCTGCAATAAGTGCCCCTACCATAGTTTGGGTTTCTCACTCGTGGGGTTTACCGCGTTCCACCTCGATTGTTTCCAACCGAATTCGTCTCTGTGGCACTTTAAAGGGCTTCATCCTATCAAAAGACTTAGATGTCTACCCTGCCGTAAACGTAAAAACGTTCCCTTGACTTATCTTTTCGTCAAGCACGAACACTACAAGCATCTCAGCTTGTGTGAGCATGGACTTTCCTCTCAAAGTATTTAACCTTTGAGCGACTACATTAGCATTTAATTTTCTTCAAACTTATGCTCAGAATAAATAGTTTAACATATTAGTTATGAATTGCGAAATCCAATAATTGCTGAGTTAAAAATTAATACTCTTTTCTACCAAAGACTACTTTCTCAAGGTTGGATAAACGCTGTAAAACATCAGCGTTCACAGTACTTCTAGAAGGACTTGGCTGTTGCTGAGGTTGTGGTTGTGGAGCAGCACCACTAGTCGCATTTTTCAGCCTTTCTAATTCTTCCCTTAAACGTTTATTTTCAGCTTCAAAAGTATCATAATCTTTAATCACGGTATCTAGAAATTCATCTACCTCATCTTGATTATAACCTCGCATCGTTGTTTTAAACTCTTTGTCTAAAATTTCTTGACTATTTAACTGTACGTTAGCCATGTAAAATTCCTCCCAATATTTGTTCTTAGGATTAAAACTCTTCCATTTCTCTTGCTGTATCTTCTAAATCAAAAGAATTGATGATTATTAAATCGTATGCATGTATTAGTTGGTATTGTAACACTAAGTCATAAAAAAATTTAGGGGAACCACCAAATTCTTCTTCATATACTATTAAACAACCTTCTGTCTTCTCAATCATCCACTGGTTTTTTTGCTGATATTGCTTAGAGCTTTCATAATCTTTGTCGCTGAGTGGCTTTGAGAAGTCTGCTTTTTCTAGCATATTACGATATACGCTTTGCTTATCATCTTTCCAAATTTTTTCCTGGTTCTTAAACGGAGGAATTATTGCGACTTTTATGGAATAATCATTTTTTAAATCCATTACGACTTGAAAAGCCCATGTTTCGATTCCTGGTTGGCCAGAAATTACTACCCATTCTAATCCTTCTTCAATTAAAGAAACCAGTCTTTTATATATAGCACGTTGTATTACTTTTATTTTTTCATCTTGTTCACTAAAAATACCCAACTCATGTGGTTTATATCCAGTAATTGTTATAGATTTTATTGTCATATTTACAGTATAGCAAAAAAGAGCCAGTTTGAACTAGCTCTTTGGTTAAAATTAAAGCAGGTGAACCATAATTTTACATTTATAAATTACTTTGTTTGTCCAGAGGAAAGATCTTCAGGTGTAAAAGAAAACGGTAATAACTCTTGAACAGTTACTTCTTTAACCTCTAAATCTTTACTTGTTATATAGACTTTCATTTCTGGTGAAAAGAATTCAGACATTACTTGTCTACAAGCACCACATGGAGGTACTGGGCGATCTGTATTTGCAATAACAGCCAATGCTTTAAAGTTCCTCTCCCCTTCTGAAACTGCCTTAAAGATAGCAGTTCTCTCTGCGCAACAAGTAACAGGATAAGCGGCATTTTCGATGTTACAACCTTGATATACTTTTCCTTCATCGGTAATTAAAGCAGCACCTACAGGAAATTTAGAATATGGGACATAGGCATGATCAAGCATTTGTTTTGCGGATTCAATCAATTGTTCTTTGTGCATCATACACACTCCTCATGAAGTAATCTTAAGTAGTACTATTATAGTTGATATTTTCAGATTTTTAAATATTATTGTTCATCATTTAATACAATATCTAAGTTATACATTACAGAATGATACAACTCCATGAAACGTTTCTTTTTCACATCATGAAAGAAACTATGCAAAATCATAATTTCTAAATTATCCTTTGTATTCTGTATCTGGTTAGGAAAGATTGGTAAACGGTGCACAATGGCTTGAGCATCTTCTTCCCATTTTTCAATCGCTTCGAACATTGGCTTTGTTTCCTCTTTTACGAGATTGAAATCATCATAGTCTTTCCTAACATGCTTGCGTCCCTCCATGTACTGGTACAAACAATCCTCTAGAATAGTATGCCTTAAGTACTTTGAGAGCTCAATAAATGGATCCATGTTAACACCTCTTTCATTATCCCTACTTTATCATGAAAGAGCTTCACATACTATGATCGAATCCTCCGAAACTGTAAGGGCATCTTCAAGCGCCGTTAACTCTTCTTCCACTTCCTGAAGCAATTTTATGACATCTTCTTTCTTATACCACTTGTTCGTTTTCACATTTTCCATCCAATCACTCCAATCATTACTTAGTTATATAATTAGAGCTTTAGAAAACTATTTCCTTCCCCAAAACAATAATGGTTATGGTTAGACAATAATAGAACTAATTCATCAATATTCACTTTCTTTTAAAAGAACTCCACTCATGAAACAATCGACGCTTTAAATGATAAGAATCATTAATAGGTTTCATTCTCTTTTGTTTTAATGGCTCTTCAAACCAACGATCCTTCAATTTTGTATAGGAAAACCAATCCAAATTAGAGTTATGAATAACATGTTGTCTCAACTTTATTGCAGAGGGATTCTTGTCTATTTTTAATTTCATGACATTGTTTTTACATAAGTACTCATTCCTATCTCCAAGGATCGGAGTATCTATTGAAAAGGCAATAAATAAAGGGTATAAATGAGGCTGAAACAGTAAATGAGCAATATCCTTACCAAAACCGATTCGTTTGTCTACATTCTCAAACGAAGGTACATAAGCTCCATATAAATCTCCGTTCTTTGTAGGCAAGAGCACAGCATTTAAGTGGAAGATCCTTTGAAGGTTATATGCAAGTTTGTTAAAAACAGCTTTTTGAAAAAAATGATTTTGTATTAACGGGTGTTCAATCAATTGTTGCTCATTTATTATTTGGGCATAAAGAATGCGGTTTTGATCACCATTTTTAAAGAATCTTTTCCATTCCTCTTGCATGAAGATAGAAATATTAAATTCCTTCAACATATCAATATGAAGAATTTGATCTTTCTTTGATTGTTCATATATTAATAGTTGCGGAAATGCATCTTTAAAAATGTACCAATTGGCTGTTTCGTACACTAAGTATAGTCGTGCACGTTGTTCACTTGAAAGAATCGTTGTAAAATCAGGGTTAATTAGATCACTCATATTCCACCCAGCGTTTCTGGAAACACAACTTGCTAGGAAGGCCCATTTAATTTCGGGATGTTTTAAATAGAAATCTAAGTACGCTTTAGTTCTCGATTGATTCGTTTCATTATGTTTCTTTGTTACGCTAAGCATTTGATTTATACTTAAAGTCATAGTCCACACATCCTAACTTGTTGTTATTCACAGTATCTCCAAATATTTTCTAATTAAAATTTGTTATAATAGGAATGTTAGGAGGATTTTAATTGAAATATCCCAAAGGTAGTAAGAAAATTGCGAATACATCTGTAGATACATCAAAGCCAAAAAAACACACTACGATTGACGCACACGCTAACCGAGGAATGACCCTCGAAAAAGAGATTGTGGAAACGAATCAATATTACTTAGACTCGGATCGTGCTGTTATACACAAAAAGCCTACACCTGTACAAGTGGTACAAGTGGATTACCCTAAAAGAAGTGCAGCAGTAATTAAGGAAGCATACTACCAGCGCCCCTCTACTACTGACTTTAATGGTCTATACAAAGGAAAACATATTGATTTTGAAGCTAAAGAGACAAATAAAAATGTTCTTCCTTTTCAAAATATACACGTACACCAAGTCGAACATATGAAAAAAATAGAAAATCATGGAGGCATTAGTTTCTTTATTATTCGTTTTAAAAAGAAAAACGAAACTTATTTCCTTCGATTACGTCCATTTTTGTACGTATGGGAAGAAAAATACTTAGGAGATCGAAAGTCCATACCTTATGAATTTATAGTCGAACATGGGATTGTTATACCTTTTCGGTTACAAGCTAAAGTAGATTATTTATCGATAATAGATCAGGTGTGTGAATTGGAGGAGAAGAAATCATGACGGAAGAAAAAAGTCGCCAAGCCAGAAAAAAGAATAAAAAGAATAAAAAGAAGATAAACTGGAAAAAAGTATTCTTATCTTTATTAATTATTGCTATTGTAGGATTCATTGCCGTAGCAGGTATGCTATATTCTTATATTAAAGACGCACCAGATATTAGTGCAGATCAACTACAAAACCCTGTTCCTACTACTTTGTTAGATCGAAATGGTGATCATTTAGCTGACATAGGTGGTGAAAATCGGTCAGAGATTGAATTTGATGAAATCTCACAAATACTTGAAGATGCTGTGTTAGCAACAGAGGATGTTAGATTCTATGAACATAGTGGTATTGATTTACGACGAATCGGTGGAGCAGTAGTAGCAAATATCACAGATGGATTCGGTTCACAAGGAGCCAGTACAATTACCCAACAAGTAGTTAAAAATGCCTTCTTATCTACCGACAAACAAATGGAGCGAAAAGTTCAAGAACAATATATGGCTTTTCAACTAGAGCGTCAATATTCTAAAGAACAAATTTTAACGATGTACTTAAACACAATTTATTACGCAAATGGTTTATATGGAGTACAACGAGCTTCAGAGGTTTATTTCGGTAAGGATAACTTAGAAGATCTAACGTTAGCAGAAGCAGCTTTATTGGCTGGTATTCCACAAAGACCGAGTGCACATGATCCAATTAATAACCCTGAGTACGCTGAAAATCGAAGAAACACGGTATTAGATTTAATGGTCCATCATGAAAAAATCACACAACAAGAAGCGGATGAAGCAAAAGAAATACCTGTTCCTGATATGATTCAAGGTGATTTTTCTTCTGAAGTTCCATATGGATCATTTATAGATAGAGTGGAAAGAGAAGCTGAAGATTTAATTGATGATGATGACATGGATGTATTTTCTCTCGGTTTAACCATTCATACGACATTGGATCCAAGTGCACAAGAAGAGGTAGAACGATTACTAAGTTCTGAAAGCCCTATTAATTATCCTGACGATGAATTAGAAGCAGGGGTTGTAGCAGTCGACACTTCAACTGGCGAAATATTAGCAATCGGCGGTGGCAGAAATAAAATTGAAGGGGTCGGAACTGGCTTTAATTACGCGTTAAACCGCACCGGGCGTCAACCTGGCTCAACAATAAAGCCAATCTTAGACTATGGTCCAGCTATTGAACAAAACGAATGGTCAACTTACCACCAAATTCATGATGAGCCATATGAATATGCAGATGGCGTTCAACTTTCTAACGCGGGTCGTGGATTCTTTGGTTGGGTTTCCATGCGAGAAGCATTGGCCTTATCTTTAAACGTTCCAGCAGTAAAGACCTTCCAAGAATTAGATAAAAACCATGCGAGTGATTTCACAAGAGATCTTGGTATCTCTCTTGATGGTACAGCAGGAGACTCTTATTCTATTGGTGGAGGCGAAATGAGCACCAATCCACTTGAAATGGCGGGTGCATATGCTGCTTTTGGTAATGAAGGTGTATATAACGAACCGCATGCTATACGCCAAATAGAATTTAGAGATGGGTCTACTATGGAAGTAGATATTGAATCAGACCCTGTTATGAATGATTACACAGCTTATATGATTACTGATATGCTAAAAGATGCTGCAACTGCAGAAGGAACGGGAAGAAACATTAATGTAGGTAACCTTCCTGTTGCAGGTAAAACAGGTACCTCAAACAGGGATGACGATACTCCTGACTCCTGGTTTGTAGGTTATACAACGAACTTCACAGTATCTATTTGGACTGGGTATCCTCAAAACGAAAATATAACGGACACTCAAGTACCTCAGCATATTTTTAATGGTGTAATGAATCATTTATCTGAAGGTGTAGAGACATCTGATTTCACTCGACCTGATTCTGTTGTGGAAGTCGAAGTGGAAGACGGTACCAATCCTGCACAATTACCAAGTGAATATACCCCAAGCGATCAAAGAGTCACGGAATTATTTGTTCGCGGGACAGAGCCGACGGAAGAATCGGAAGAATTTGATGTTATTGATCCTGCTACTTCACTAAACTTAGAGTTAGATGAAGAAGAACAGACGATTGACGTCAATTGGGATCACCCAGGTAGTGATGATGAGGATACATCCATTGCATTTGAACTTATGGTTACGGATTCGGGAGGCAATGAACAATCCTTACAGTCCTCTACTGACACTTCCTATACTTTCACAAATGTGGAATTAGGTGAAACTTACACGTTTGAAGTTGTTGCTTTTGATGAAGATAATAGCGAGAATCGAAGTGAACCTATATCTAATTCCATAGAAGTTCCTGAAGAAGACTCTTCTTTCTGGGATGAATTCTTCGGTCGTGATGAAGAAGATGACGAAGACGAAGAGGAAGAAGAAGAGTCTGAAGAGGATTCTGAAGAGGAACAAGAAGAATCTGAGGAAGACGGCAATGAAGAAGAAGATGAAGGTAACGGAAACAACGAAGATAATGAAGGTAACAACGGTAACAATGAAGATGAAGATTCGAGCGAAGAAGAAAATGATGAGAATCAAGAAGACGAAAACGATTCTGAACCGGAAGAAGACGAAGATAACGAAGAAGATTCTGACGATAGTGAATCATAAAATTTCACTTAAAAAGGCTGATGGGGTTGATCCCATCAGCCTTTTTTATAACTAAATATCATTTAAAGTTTCTTTATTCTTTTTTGCCCTTCTCTACATAAATCTAATAAAGGACACGCTGGGCAATTTGGAGTTTTTGCCTTACAATGATATCTTCCAAAGAAAATCATCCTATGGTGTGTATCACTCCATGAATCTTCAGGTAATTTACGCATTAGTGTCTTTTCTACTTCAAGAACGGAATCTTTCCATTTACAAAGTCCAAGTCGCTTGGAAACACGTTCTACATGAGTATCAACAGCAATAGCTGGCATTCCATAAGCTACCGACATTACTACATTCGCTGTTTTTCTCCCTACCCCAGCTAAGTTAATTAAATCCTCATAATCATTTGGTACCTGTGAATTGTGTTTCATGATTAAATCATGGCTTAACTTTTTAATGTTTTTAGCTTTATTGCGGTACAAACCAATTCTTCTAATATCATCTTGGAGTTGTTCTAATGAAACTTCATGATAATCTTCAGGAGTTTTGTATTTATTAAATAAATCTGGAGTAACTTTATTAACTAAAGCATCGGTTGCTTGAGCAGATAATACAACAGCAATAAGTAACTCAAATGCATTGTCATGCGTTAATTCACACTCGGCATCTGGATACATCTCTTCTAGAGTATCTAAAACAGTCCTTATTTGTGTTTTGTTTAACATTCTTTCCCCTCCTGACTATTCTTCCAACCAATTATAATAGACAGACTTATCTCTTTTTTTACTTTCTTCTGCTTGTTTTGTTTGTTCATTCGTGCGTTGGTCTTTTGCCTCTTTCACTTGGTTTATACTTCTAATTCCTTTCTTCTTCCACTCGTTCAAAATACGATCAATATACTTAAAGTTAAGTTTTCCTAATAAAACAGCTTCTCTTAGAGCAGCTTTAACTAAGGCTGGTTTAAATTGATCCTCATCCAACCAATAACTAATCATTTCTATTTCGATTGGGGATAAAGCACGTGCAAACTCTTGCTCAAATAATTGAAACAGCTTCCCCTCTTCTTTCTTCTCATCCATCACTTCATTTTCATATAAAGCATGGAACAATAAGTCAAAAGCGTACCATTCTTGCTGGTGATGGTTTGAATCTTCAAATTGTTTAATTTCCAAGTACTTTTTATTTTTTAGTTGCTTTAAAACATTAGCTACTTCATTTGCGTTAATGGACATGCTTTCAGCGATCACTTCAAAAGAAGGTAGCAAATCTCCTTTTGATTGAATGGATAAGATCCGTAAAATTACTAATACATCTACTTCTCCTAGATCGAGTTTTGTATACTCGTTAATCAACCTCTGTGGAACACTTACTTGTTCATTTAAAAATTTCTGATATGAAAATGGTAGTTCCATATAAATCACTTCCCTGACAACTCAATTTTATGTAAAAGAAGGGTGACTGCACAGTTATTGGTGAGTCACCCTTCCTCCCTTTTATGGATATAATCTATTTAACAATCTTGGGAACGGAATTGATTCACGAATATGCTCAATCCCAGCGATCCAAGCTACTGTACGTTCTAATCCTAAGCCAAACCCTGAGTGTGGGACACTTCCGTACTCTCTTAATTGCAGATACCACTGATAGGCAGGTCCTTCTAGGTCGTGTTCTTTATAGCGTTGTTTCATTAACTCTAAATCATCAATACGTTCAGACCCTCCGATAATCTCACCATATCCTTCAGGGGCAATTAAGTCTGCACATAAAGCAACATTAGGATTTTCGGGATCTGGCTTCATATAGAAAGCCTTTATTTCTAGTGGGAAATGAGTGATGAACACTGGCTGGTCATAACTTTCTGCGATCGCAGTTTCATGCGGAGCACCAAAATCATCCCCCCATTTAATATCATCAAAGCCTTCATTATTCAAAAATTCAATTGCTTCGTCATATGTGATTCTCGGAAAAGGAGCTTTAATCTTTTCTAACTGAGAAAGGTCTCTCTCTAATGTATCTAGTTCTATTTTACAATTCTTAAGTACAGATTGAACAATATAGGCAACATAATTCTCCTGTAATTCTAAACTATCATTATGATCCATGAATGCCATTTCAGGTTCAATCATCCAAAATTCAATCAAATGTCGACGAGTCTTAGATTTTTCAGCACGGAAGGTTGGTCCAAATGAAAATACTCGTCCTAAAGCCATAGCAGCAGCTTCCATATATAGCTGGCCACTCTGTGATAGGTAGGCATCTTCTTCAAAGTATTTGGTATGGAAAAGTTCTGTCGTCCCTTCCGCAGATGAGCCAGTCAATATTGGTGGATCTACTTTAACAAATCCCTCTTTATTGTAGAATTCATACGTAGAACGAATAATTTCATTACGGATTTTCATAATAGCGTGTTGTTTTTTCGAACGTAACCATAAATGTCTATGATCCATCAAAAATTCAGTACCATGTTCTTTTGGTGTAATTGGATAATCTGTAGCTTCTTGAATAATTTTTACTTCTGTAACTTGTAGTTCATAACCTAAAGGGCTTCTAGTATCTTCAACAACAGTACCAGTTACATAAACAGATGTTTCTTGGGTTAGTTTTTTGACATCTTCAAATGAGTCTTCCCCAACTGCAGATCTCACCACGACACCCTGAATAAATCCAGTTCCATCTCGGAGTTGTAAGAATGCAATTTTCCCACTAGAACGCTTGTTGTGAATCCAGGCTCCGATTGTTACAGTATCATTTACATGTTCATTTACTTTTGAAATTGTTGTTTTCATGAAGTAGTGCCTCCTCTATTTCGAATGTTTCTCTACAAATCTTTTAATTCTTTTCGCTGCTTCTTCTAAATTATCCAAAGATGTTGCATAAGAAAGTCTAATATTATCTTCGGAACCAAATCCTGAACCAGGGACGACTGCAACTTTTTCTTCTTCTAATAATTGTTTTACCCATTCGTCTACACTGTCAAATGAAGAATGGTTCACTACATTTTTAAAATTAGGAAACAAATAAAACGCTCCGTCTGGTTTTACACAACTAACATTAGGAATAGAAGTGATCCAGTTATATAACTTATTCAGCCGTTCTTCAAAGGCAAGCTTCATTTGTTCTATTTCATTTTCATCATGTGAATACGCTGCAATTGCAGCATATTGAGCAATTGAAGTAGGATTGGATGTTGCATGAGAAGCTAAATTTGTCATTGCCTTTATAATATTTTCATTTCCTGCTGCATACCCTATTCTCCAGCCTGTCATTGCATGGGATTTACTCACGCCATTAATAATAATTGTAATATCCTTTAAATCATCCGAAATGGTGGCAATAGATTGATGCGACTGCTGACCATAAATCAACTTTTCATAAATTTCATCTGAAACAATAAAGATATTATTTTTCAACGCCACTTCTCCAAGTGCTTGAAGCTCTTCTTTCGTGTATAACACCCCTGTTGGATTGCTCGGGGAGTTTATAATAACTGCCTTTGTATATGAAGTAATAGAATCCTCAAGTTGTTCTGGTGTGATTTTGAAGCTATTTTCTTCAGAAGCTTTAACATACACTGGTTGACCTTCTGCAAGTTTAATTTGTTCAGGATAACTCACCCAATAAGGAACAGGGACAATGACTTCATCCCCTCTATTTAAAAGAACTTGAAACAACGTATATAGAGCGTGTTTTGCTCCAGTTGTTACAATAATTTCGCTGTTAGTATAAGATAAGTTTTGATCTCTTTCGAACTTCCCTCGAATCGCATTCTTCAATGGAACTAGTCCTCCGGAGGGGGTGTATTTCGTTTGTCCATGGTCCATTGCTTCTTTTGCGGCATCTAGAATATAAGAAGGAGTGTTAAAATCTGGTTCTCCAGCTCCTAGTCCGATTACATCGTGCCCTTCATCTTTTAAAGCCTTGGCCTTTGATGTAATCGCTAAAGTACTTGATGGTGTCAGTGATTGTACTCGATCTGCTAATTCCATTGTTACCACTCCTTGAACTTATTTTCTAAAAGATATTGAATCGTATAGTTCTCCGTTTGAAAAGCGATACGTTTGAAAGAAATAACGATCATTATTTGTATACGTTAATTCCCAAATTACCTGCTCATTTAATTTTCCTGGTGTGAGCGTTAATAATGTACAATTATCGCAATCACCCTCCCAATTGGAATAAACCTCTTCTTTAGAGACTCCTTCCTCTTGAGAAATCCAATCTAGTTGATTTGGTTCCAATTCCTGGTCCTCTTCCACCGGAACAAATACATACAATAACGTTTCCCCTTCATAACCTTCTACTACTGTATATGAGTTTGAACCATTAAAGATATACGTTTCTTCCACCGTATCAATTGGACTATGTTCTAGCGCAAAATTAGCATGTTCCATTTCTCTATCTTGTTTTTCTGCATGAATGTCATAATAGATATACGAAAATAAAACAATGATCATTGCACCTATTACACCTGCAATAAACAACGTGATTAGAGTCCATTTTCGTAGGTCAATATTTCTTAAATTCAATGTATTCATCCTTTTGAAAAGCATGGCATCTTATCATTTTCACTATTACATTATAACAAGTTTTGAGTAAAAGTTTAGCAATTCAACAAAATTAAATTTACTTTTCTTGAAAAATCGTTTCTGAAATCAGTTTTTCAAGGTACAGTTCATAACTGTTTCTTGATATAGCTAAGTGTATCCCTAGCTTCTCTTTAATAAAGTACCCTTCAATCCAAGACTCCATTAACATTTGATGGATGACTTTGTTGCGTTTGGGATCCTCTGCTACATATACTAAAGCAATTTCTGGATTCAGCTGATGAAAAAAATGTTCTCTTAAATCATAATCATGTATATAGGATGGAATATAAATAATATCTGTTGCTTCTTTCATATTATTTGGTAAAGATTCATACCAATAAAGTTTCATTTCATTTAAATAAAACATATAATTTCCGGTTTCATTTTCATTTTCTAGAACCATCAACTCAAAGTGGTCTGTGATTGAAACTTTTTGGTTGGCATCTATTTGGTTTAAGTTCACATTGGAATTAAGTAATTTACAGCTTTCGGATTGAAATGCTGGAATGTAAATTTGTTTTATATCATATTTTTCAATTGTATTTAGTAAGTATTCACATGAAAGGTCATTTACATTTAATAAAATCAATTCATTATTATACATTTTCTGCTGTCTCATATAATGTTCCAGTTTGGACTCTTGTTCTGGTTTAGGAAGATTAACTAAAATCCTAAGATCATCTTCATGAAAGACAGCTGTATCCTTTTCACCATAGGCATTAAAAATCCACTCTTGATCCATTGGAATAGAGTGAGCGAATAGTATTGAAACAATCATAAGCAGCGTCAACATAGTTGCATTCCCCTTCCTAATTACTTCATTTAGGTTGCGGAAATCTCTATAGAACTATGTAAGCCATTTTTTTGCATGTGTTAGTAATTCGTCTGTATCTTCATATGAAACAGGTGCTTCAGGCAATGCTTTAATAAATATTTTTCCATAGTATTTTTCCATGATTCTTTGGTCAAAAATGATAAATAGACCTTGGTCTTTCTCCGAACGAATAATTCTTCCAAACGCTTGTTTGAAACGATTTATTGCTAATGGTAAAGCTAAATCTTTAAAAACATTTTGATTATTTTGTTCCAAATATTTTCGTTGTGACTGAATATATGGATGATTCGGTGCTTCAAATGGTAAACGAACTACACATACTACCTTTTTATGATCTCCACGTAAGTCTAGACCTTCCCAGAAAGAATTTGTCCCTAACAAGATGACATGGTCATTGTTCTCATAAAATTTCTTAAGTTTTTCTCTACTTCCCGTAGTAATACCTTGAGCAACAATTAGCGAATTTTCTAAAGCCTTAAAACGCTTTAATTGCTGATAACACTGCTTCAGCATGTCATAAGAAGTAAATAGAATCATCATTTTAGGATGAACTTGTGTAGCAAACTGGTGAATAAAACTGGATACGTGAGAAGTGAAAACATTAAGATCGTTATTAACTATATCAGGCAAATCACTTGGGATCATTATTCTAGTCTGTTGTTCATAGTTATATGGAGATGGAATTGCGAGCGCTTTTGTATCTAAAGGCAATCCTACTTTTTCCATAAAAGGTTCAAAGGAATTATTTACTTTTAATGATGCACTTAAGTAAATAAAAGAATTCGATTTCGGGTATAGTTGTTCTTGAATGAACTTTGTACCGTTCAATGGTTCCATATGAATAATAGCAGCATTCTTAGCGCCATATTGATCAATCTCCACCCAGCGGATTTTTTCATCGTCTAAGATAAAAAATGAGGTGAATATATCTTTCGTCTGTTTTAATCTTTTTATCACAAACTGTATTACCATTTCTTCGTAATCACTGCGTGAACTTCTATTTAATAATCTTTTAACTACTTCATCTATAGTTAATAGCAGTTCATTAAGACGTTCTTTTATTTCACCTGCAACCATTAAATTTAAATAGGTTTCATCTAGTAGAAGCTGGACTTTACCTAAATCAGAATAGTGGTCTTCATCACCATGTAAAAATAACACTGCTTGGTGAATGGATCGAAAAAACTCATCTGCGTTGATTTTTGCTTGTTCATACAGAGTAGAGTCTATATATTTTGATATATCTTGCAATAAATGTACGATAGAAACATAACTTATATATTGTGCATTTTGCTTTCTAACCACTTGTTCAAACTGATGGGCTTCGTCAATAACAACCTGTTCATAAGTAGGAATACGTTTACCTTCGTACAATTGATTTCCAACTAAAAAGGCATGATTAACCACTATAATATTTGCTTTTTCTGCCTTATGAAAAGCGTGCAAATAGTAAGAACCATCTTCCTCTAAATCATCAAATGCCTCACAACTTACATACTTCATCACACTTTCATTGCGAGACGGAATTTGTAGCTCATCAAAGTCCCCGGCAATAGTTTCAGTAAGCCATACAATCAAAATTGATAATGTAAGTGTTACGTCGTAATTTTTTATTTGTTGGTATTGATTCAATAATCTTCTAAGACGTTTCATGTGAACATAATGTTTGGGACTCTTCAAAATTGCAATAGAAGTAGTCGCTGGTAAATCACTTTGCAATTTCAACCAGTCAGTAGATAATACTTGAGATTGTAATTGAAGTGTATGTGTACTAATGACTACTTTGGAGTCAGATGATAGTGAGTGCTTTAAACTGGGTATCAAATATGAAAGTGTTTTACCAAGTCCAGGACCTGCTTCGACAACTAAATTTGCATTATTACTGAAAGCTTGGTCGATTGCATGAATTAATTCCACTTGACCACTTCGAAACGGTTGATCACCTAAGCTATTCTTTTTCATGACTTCATTTAACACTGTTACGTTTTCAGATGGGTCTACTTTATGATCATTCTCAGGCATATTTAAATAAGCTAGTCCGTGTTTTATTATGTAAGAATCGTTACTAGGATCTTGTCTTTTCTTCTCCACATAATTAGAAAAAATGAACTCCATATCACTGTTGTAATCAGCTACAAGAGGTTCTAAAGCGGTTAGTGTTTCAAATGGTAACATCTCTATACGCTTAAAAACTTCTTCTAACAATAATGCAGTAACGAAAGCATCCGATAAAGCACGATGCGGAGAAAAATGTTCAATATTCAAATAAGCCGTTATATCTTCCAATTTATAGCTGTCAGCCGTTGGGAAGAAGATTCGACTTAATTCCACTGTATCAATTAATGGACATTCTAAGCTAAGGTAGCCTAATTTGTGTAATGAGTGATTTAAAAATTCATAATCAAATTGTACATGGTGGGCAACAAAATAATGATGTTCAATTAAAGAAAGGATATCAGGGATAATCTCTTCTAATCTTGGGGCGTCTTTTACATCTTCATTCGTAATTCCAGTCAATTTAGTTATAAATGAGGGGATTGGCTTAGATGGCTTAACCTTAGAAGAATATTCATTAACAATTTTCTTGCCTTCCATTACCACAATGCCGACCTCTATTATTTCAGCATCTTTTTTCACTGCGTTTCCAGTTGTTTCTAGATCAACTACTACAAAACGTTCCAAACCACCCCTCCGTTCTATATACCTTTTTGAATCTTCTACATAATTGTAAAAGGGGTTTCTTCTACAATTAACTCTTTTATCGTATTATTCTCACCCATAATTGCGATCTTTGGTTGATGAGAAACGATCTCTTCTTGCATTAGCTGGGCATACGATACAATGATAACTATATCATCTTTTTGAACTTTTCTTGCAGCTGCACCATTTAAACATACTACCCCAGAATGACGTTCACCAGCAATTACATAGGTCTCTAATCGCTCTCCGTTGTTATTATTAACAATCTGAACTTTTTCATGAGGTAATATGCCCACTTCATCCAGAATGTGGGCATCTATCGTCACACTTCCAACGTAATTTAAGTTAGCTTCTGTAACCGTTGCCCGGTGTATTTTTGCATTCATCATTGTACGAAACATGTATTAATTCCGCTCCTTATATATGAAGTCTCCATTAGAATTCAAAATGAAATTATCGATTAAGCGCGCCTTTTTATATTTTACAGCGACCGCTATTATTATAGCATGATTTTCGGTAATTTCATTAGATAAAGTAGGGTAGGATAGACAATCCACATAATCAATCTGCCCCGTTACATGTTTATTTAAATAATCATTTACCGAGCGGATGATTTCATTTCTTTTGAGTCCATGTTCAATCAAACATTTCCTTCCAACATATAAAGCCTTAATTAAGTGAGAAGCCTCTTCTCTTTCTAATGGCTCAAGGTTTACATTACGACTACTTTTAGCTAATCCGTCCTTTTCTCGTACGGTTGGAACAGGAATAATTTGTATATTGAAATTCAAATCTTCAACTAATGCTTTCACAACAGCCACTTGCTGAGCATCCTTGAGACCAAAATAAGCATGCGTTGGAGAAACAATATGAAAAAGTTTACTTAGTACAAGTAAAACACCTTCAAAATGCCCCGGTCTTGTTTTACCACATAATACATTTCCCCTGGATGAAAGAGATAAATCAATGGTTAAGGATGTAGGGTACATCTCTTTAGAATCTGGATAAAAAATATAATCTACATCATACTGCTTTAGCAATTCTTGATCGCGGGTTATATCCCTCGGGTAGCCATCTAAATCACTCTGTTGGTTAAATTGCTTGGGATTAACAAATATGCTTACAACCGTAATATCATTGTTTTTATTCGATTCCTCAATCAACTTTAAGTGACCCTCATGTAAATAGCCCATTGTAGGTACAAAACCTACAGACTTTCCTTCTTGCTGATAGGAATACTTTTCATTATTCATTTGGTCAATTGTTTCAATTATGTTCATTTTTCCCTCCATACAACCGATCAATAACCGCATCATCTATTTTAAATGTATGTTCATCTGCGGGGAATTTTTGGGCTTTCACTTCATTTATATACTGCTCGAGAGCTTCCAATTGTTTTTTATTTGTATCCATATATGGTTTAACAAATTTAGCTAACCGATCTACCCCATAAGTTAATAGGTCATGGTAAACAAGTACTTGGCCATCACATCCATTGCCAGCTCCTATTCCTATTGTTGGAATGGTTAATTCATTGGAAATATAAGCAGCTAATTTAGCTGGGATACATTCTAATACTAAGGCAACCACCCCTGCTGCTTCCAGTTCTTTAGCGTCTTTAATCAATTGTTGAGCTTGTTCCTCTGATTTACCTTGCACTTTGTAGCCACCCAACACATTGAAACTTTGTGGAGTTAAACCAATATGACCCACTACCGGAATTCCACTCGTAAGAAAACGTTTAACAGTAGGGATTATTTCAGATCCTCCTTCGAGTTTTAAAGCTTGAGGCTCTATTGCTTGAAAAATCTTCTTCGCATTGTTAAGAGCTTCTTCTTCACTAACTTGATAAGACATAAAAGGCATATCAACTACAAGGTAAGTATTTGGAGCTCCCCTTTTTACTGCCTTCCCGTGGTGGATCATGTCTTCAACAGTTACTTTAATAGTTGAATCATACCCTAAAACAACCATACCTAAAGAATCGCCAACTAATAAAAAGTCAACTCCTGCTTGCTCAGAAAGCTTTGCTGAAGGGTAATCATAAGCAGTTACCATCGCAAGCTTTTCATTATTTTCTTTTGCCTTAAGTAAATTTGTATGTGATAACATCGACCATCCAACTTTCTACCATAGGATTTCTGCAGAATACAGAGTGTGCTCCGTTCCCTGTTCATCTTTCACCCGTAGTGCACCATCATTTTGAATCGATAACAATTTAGCTTCCCAAAGTTCATTTGTCTTTATTGTAATCCATTCATCCATTTTATAGGCATAGTTTTCCCAAATTAATTTTATTGGACCAAAGCCTTTTTCTAGAAACAGTTCATACATTTGCTCAAATTCCTTGGAAATCGTTTGAAAAATATGATTCAAATTAACTTGTTCGCCAGTAACTTGATAAATAGAAGTCGCTTTCTCTTGCACGGAAGGATGAAAATCATTTATACCTTGGTTCCCATTTAAACCAATTCCTAAAATTATGTAATCGACTAAATGTTGTTCTGCTTGCATCTCGGTCAATATACCAGCGAGTTTTAAATCACCTACAAAAATGTCATTTGGCCATTTAATTTTGACATCAACCTCATGTTTGACCAATGCTCTTGCAATTGCTACGGCAGCGACTAAGGTGATTTGTGTTGCATTTTTCGGTTCCAAAGAAGATGGTCTTAAGATCGTACTAAACCATAATCCTAATCCAAATGTTGAATCCCAATATCTTTTCAATCGACCTCTACCCATTGTTTGTTCGTTAGCAATCACAACGGTTCCGTGGCTCGCGCCTTCCCTCGCCAATTCATGAGCAATAGTTTGAGTCGACCCTACTGTCGGTTTATAGTTTATTAAATTACCAAACCAATTTGTGTCTAATCCCCACCTCAGCGCTTGTTCAGATATGGTGTTTGGCACTTTTATGATTCTGTATCCCTTATTTGTAACTGCTTCCATTTCATAACCGACATTCTTTAGCTCGTTCATGTGCTTCCAAATGGCCGAGCGAGAAATATTTAATCTATTAGATAGCTCTTGACCGGAAATGTAGTCTTCTTTATTTGAAAATAAAAGTTCTATGAGTTGTTTTCTTTTGTCTTCCATTTGCTCACCATTTCCTTTAGTTCTTCCTCTGTATTATTAATTTCACGCGCTATTACTAGACTTTCTAGTTTTAATAAGTAATTTTGTATCCAGCTTCCTTTCTTTACCTGGGGGAAAAGCTGAACAATGTCACTTCCATTAATCTTTAAATCTGATCTACTTTTAATTGGTAACTGATGATAAATTTGAAGCACTTCGTCATTAGATAATTTAATACCTTTTGCATGTAAAAGTTCAACAAATGAATGAATGAAACGGAACTCGAGTAAATATACATTGTACAGACTTAATCCATGTTTAATATATCGATTATAACTAGTAACTAAATGTGCGGCGTCTCTTCTAGTTTGATTAGACAATCGGTACGTTTTAACCCAATCATTAACAGAGTAATTCTCATTTAATAAATGTAAGTAGGCAACAATCACAGCTTCTGTGGATAAACTCTGATGCAAATTAGATGCCAAGTTATGAATGATGCGCTCATCTGACTTAAAGATTGGTAGTACTGTAAATAAGGATGTATCCTTAATTAATTGGATTGCAATATTAACAGCTTGTCCTCTAAACATTTTTAACAATTCTTGTTGAATTCTTTCCATTGCAATATGTTTTAAAATAGCACGGTTATCTAGAATGGCTTTCTGCAGCAATGGCTCAACACTAAAATGGAGTTGGCTGACAAACCTTACAGCTCTAAGTATACGAAGTCCATCCTCCTGAAAACGCTCATTAGGGTTACCAACTGTACGAATAAGTTTAGCTTTTAAATCTAATTGGCCTTGAAACGGATCAATAAGTTCCCCGTCTAGTGACATAGCTATAGCATTAATAGTAAAATCCCTTCGACTCAAATCTTCGACGAGATTATTTACAAAATCAACTTTACCGGGTCTCCGGTAGTCTACATAAGAAGATTCGGAACGATAAGTAGTTACCTCATACTCTTTTCCTTCATGAATCACTAAGATAGTTCCATGTTTAATACCTGTTGGAATAGTTTTACTAAAAATTCTCATTACTTCTTCGGGACTCGCGTTAGTAGCAAGATCAATATCCCCTATGGGTAGATTTAACAAGTAATCACGAACCGCTCCGCCAACAAAATAAGCTTCATACCCTTGTTTGTTTAATTCAGTAATAATATAAGAAGCATGTTTAAAAGGTGCTTGTAACATAAGAGCCCGCCTTAATTATTCTTTATGAATCAGATGTTCATAAAGGTCTTCATATTGTTTTATAACACAATGGGTTTGGAAATATTTTTTAACGTGTTCCTTCGCATGAATGGAAAAGTGTTGCCACATATCTTGATCCTTTAAAAGTCCAAGTGCATGTTCTGCAACAGCTATTGCATCTCCCAGTGGTACAATAAATCCGTTTTTCCCATGGACAATTACTTCAGGGATTCCACCTATATTTGTTCCTATACATGGAACACCTTGGCTCATTGCTTCTAACAAGACTAAACCAAAACTTTCTTTTTCAGAAAGCAACAATTTCAAGTCACTAATATACAATAAATCTTTAATATTATCTTGTCTTCCCATAAATATAACTTGATCTTCTATTTCGTGATCTTTAACAGCTTTTCTGATTTTGCTATATTCTGGACCATCTCCAACTAGCAATAATTTAGCTTTTATTTCATCTTGAATTAATTTAAAAGAATGAACTACCTCTTCTACTCGTTTTACTTTTCTAAAATTAGAAATATGAATAATTACTTTTTCTTCTTCACCAATATTCAAATCACTTTTTAAGCTTTGGCGATCATCTATTTTTCTTGCTTCTAAATCAATGAAATTGTGAACGACATCAATGTGCTTTTCTGTATCGAATACATCCATCGTTTGTTCTTTTAAACTTTGTGATACTGCTGTTACTCCATCAGATGCTTCAATAGCGTAACGAATCATATTCTGTAAACTATCATCAATTGCTAACACAGTAATATCTGTACCGTGTAAAGTAGTAACTATTTTCACATCTCTTTTAGCCATTTGTTTGGCAAAAATAGAGCAAATAGCATGTGGTACAGCATAATGAGCGTGAATGATATCAAGTTCTTCTCTGTCTATAACTTCAGCAATTTTATTTGCTAACGATAGGTCATAGGGTGGATTTTTAAACACAGGATAATTCGCAACTTCTACCTCATGAAAGTAGATATTAGGATAAAGCCTTTTTAATCGGAAAGGCATTGTTGTGGATATAAAGTGTACTTCATAACCTTTTTCTGCTAATGCTATTCCCAACTCAGTAGCCACAACCCCTGACCCACCGATCGTTGGATAACATACAATACCAATTTTATTTTTCATCGTACAATGTAGCTGACTGTTTAAGCATGCGCCAATCCAACCAACCATTCTCCATTCCTCGGACGATTATTTCTGCTGAGGCTTCATTTGTTGCAACAGGGATTTTGTAAACATCACAAAGTCTTAGCAAAGCTGTAACATCTGGTTCATGAGGTTGTGCTGTTAATGGATCTCTGAAGAAGATAATTAAATCCAGATCATCGTTTGCTATTTTAGCACCAATTTGTTGGTCCCCACCTAATGGACCAGATTGAAAGCGATGGATTTCAAGACCGACTTCCTCTGCGATTCGTTTACCTGTTGTTCCAGTTGCAAAAAGATCATGATCCTTAAAAATCGGCTTATAAGCAGTTACAAAGTTAAGTAAATTCTGCTTTTTATTATCATGTGCAATTAACGCAATTTTCATATCCTCACCAACTATTCCATTAGATTCTCAAGACCGTAAACATATTCATCTAATTCTAACACTTGCTCTATTGCAAATTCCACTCCACTCATAAATGATCTACGGTCTGTTGAAGAATGAGTCAATTTTAGCGTCTGCCCTTTCTGACCAAAAATCACTTCTTGCTCTGCGATATATCCAGGCAACCTTACACTGTGAATTTTAAACCCATCGAATTCTGCTCCCCTGGCTCCTGGAATCGTCTCTTGTTCCTCAGGGTGACCTTGGTTGGATTTATTTCGTGTTTCTTGAATCATTTGTGCTGTTTTGACAGCTGTCCCAGACGGCGCATCTAATTTTTGATCATGGTGTTTTTCAATAATTTCAACATGATCAAAATATTTTGCAGCCATTTGAGAGAAGCGCATCATTAATACAGCTCCAATTGCAAAATTAGGGGCAATCACAATACCAGTCTTTTGCTCTTGACTTATTTCTTTTAATTCTTCTAGTTGTGCACTAGAGAAACCACTGGTACCAACTACTGGTCTAATTCCATGAAGTAAAGCTTTTTTTGTATGTTCAAAACCTACTTCTGGGTTTGTAAGTTCAACCAAGATATCTGCATTAACTTGATCGAATGCTTTATTTGCATCTGTAAATATGGGTGCGTTTATAGATGGTAACCCATCAACTTCTTCGACAAGCTTTCCTTCATTTTTTCTATCTATACATCCGACCAGTTCAAACCTTTCAGTCTCCTTAATTAATTGCAAAGCTTCTATTCCCATTTTACCACGTGGGCCTGCTACTATAATGTTAATTCGATCTGTCATATGAATGCTCCTTTTTTGTAAATCGATCTTGATCGCGTGATTCAATTTTAGACATGCTAGTTTCAAATGCTTTTCCTAAATCGATGTTTAGCGAGTTTGAAAAAGTAATTAGGACAAATAGTAGATCACCTAATTCTTCTTCAATCGCCTTTTCTTCTTCCGTAGACTTCTTCGTTTTTTCCCCGTAATGATGATTTACTTCCCGCGCTAATTCCCCCACTTCTTCTGTCAGCCTAGCAATCATAGCAAGTGGGGAGAAATACCCTTCTTCAAACTGAGAGATGAAATCATCCACCCGCTTTTGCATTTGTTCAGTAGTTACTGATGATTTTGTCATCTATGTCATCCTTTATTAGCATTTTAATCTATTCTAATGGTAGCTAATGTTCGTTGTTTTGACAAATCTTTCAGTTTATTTTTTGAATATTGCTCGAATTTATGATCTTGTCTATAATTAGCAGTGGTAATTACAATCAAAGGAGGGCTTCTGATGCTATTTGGAATGAAAATAAAAAATATCATCTTTATTTTAATTGGGTCAGCAATTTTTTCATTTGGAATTGTCCATTTTAATATGCAAAACAACCTTTCAGAAGGTGGGTTTACAGGAATAACGCTATTATTATACTTCTTGTTTTCCTTAGATCCGGGTGTCATGAACCTTGTCTTAAATATTCCGGTCTTCCTTATTGGATTAAAACTTTTAGGTAGATTAACTTTTCTGTATACAGTACTTGGAACTTTTGCTGTATCCATCTTCCTTTGGGTTTTTCAAGCATACACCATAACATTTACGCTAGAGAATGATATGACCTTAGCAGCATTGTTCGCAGGAACTTTTATTGGTGTAGGCCTTGGAATTATTTTTAGGTATGGGGGAACGACGGGTGGAGTAGATATCATTGCCCGACTTGTTAATAAATATGTTGGATGGAGCATGGGACGGACAATGTTCCTCTTTGATGCTGTTGTTATATTAGCATCTGTCATATTTTATCTAAATGAAATTGAAGGAATGTATACGTTAGTAGCAGTGTTTATTGGAGCGAGAATTATTGATTTCATTCAAGAAGGTGCATACGCAGCGAGAGGAGCTACGATCATTACCAACTATTATGAAGATGTAGCATCGCAAATCATGGAGGAGATGGACCGTGGAGTTACTCTTTTGCACGGTAGTGGAAGCTTTACTGGAGAAGAACGAAAAGTCATATATTGCGTCATTGGTAAAAATGAAATCGTAAAGTTAAAAAATATTATTCAAGAAGTTGATCCACATGCGTTTGTTGCACTATCTTCTGTGCACGATGTACTTGGTGAAGGGTTTACTTTAGATGAAAATAAGAAACCGATTGAACATTAAACATAACTAAAAACTCCGAACGGGGAATTTAACCCATTCGGAGTTTTATTTTGAGAAAAATGAATTCAATCTTGTGACATGAAATACATCATAATGAATCGTAATAATTCCATGACCGCTACCACTGTTGCAGCTACATATGTCCACGCAGCAGCATCAAGAACTTTCTTCGTCTCCCGATGTTCTGCACTTCCAATAATACCGGTACTTACTAATTGATTCATTGCTCGATTCGATGCATTAAACTCAACCGGAAGAGTCACCAACTGAAATAACACCGCAAAGGCCATTAACACAATCCCTGCAATAAATAATCCTGATAACGATAAAAATAAGCCGGCAAGAATAAAAATATAGGACATATTAGATCCTATATTAGCTACAGGAAATAAGGAATGTCGAAACTGCAAAAAGGAATAGGATTCAGCGTCCTGAATAGCATGTCCTACTTCGTGTGCTGCAATTGCTGCTGCAGCTTGAGACGATTTGTGATAGTTATCTGAACTAAGTCTTATAACCTTTTTAGTTGGGTCGTAATGGTCGCTTAGTGTCCCCTTTGTTTCCTCTACATTCACATTATAGATCCCATTTTCGTGCAATATTCTATTTGCTACTTCAGCACCAGTCATACCAGACGAATTAGCAACTTTCATATATTTCTTGTAGGTTGATTTCACTTTTCGGTTTGCCCACATCGGCAGAAGAAGTAAAACTGCGAAATAAATCAACAGAACACTAAGGTCCATTACATAACCTCCCTATGATGATTTTTAACTTATAGTCAATTTTAGTCAAACTTTTTATCGTCGTCAATTTCTTTGCTTACATGTAGTTCATATTTATATTTTCTCCAAGCCACAAAAAATAATGTGGTGACTACGACGACTGAAACAGAAAATAATATGGAAATAAAGTTATACGGAATCGTAACCATTAAGATTGGCAATAAAAAACCTTTGATCATTTTGCCTCACCAACTCTATCCTTTATTACACATTATATGAAGATAAAGTTGTCTTTGTTTTAGGCTTCTGGACACCAAAGTAATAAACAATCCAAATAGATAAAATACTTAGCCAAAAAGTGAAATAGCCGATATGATCCTTAAAATCATCCAATGTATGATAAATCGGCATCATACCATAAACATAATCAATTACATCATTGTGAATTGTCCAAATTGCTGCAACTGCAAAATGCCTAAATTCAATATGGTAAAAGGGAATGTATAATAACGCTTGGATTGCCATTGCACCATGGGAAACAATTAACATGATCGCAACCAATGAAATAGGTGCGCCATGAATGAATGTAAGAACATTCATTACGACAGCCCATGTGCCATACTTAAATAATGTTAATAAAGCTAACGCTTCCATATACTTAAAATGTTTATTCATTAAAAAACCAATTAGAACAAACACAAAAAACATGGAAGCTGTTGGACTATCAGGAACAAAAGGAATGAATATAAGTGGTGTGATCTCCAATTGAAACTGATACCAATAAAAACCATACAACGTACCGAAAATATTAAAAAGTAATAATAAAACCAAGATCCTTCGATCCATTAACAAAAAAATCATAACCTAACCCCAATCGTATAAAGAAAAAGCTGACTCCTTAAAGTCAGCTTTCTTCATAATTATTCATCAGATTCTTCGTCTTCTTGTTCTTCACCTGATCCATCTTCTGAGTCTTCTTCAGAATTTTCATCAGATTCTTCGTCCGATCCTTCATCATTGCCAGCGTCGTCACCGGCTTCACCATCAGCTTCCACCGAAGTGTTTTCTACAATGAAGTTCGCTAGTTCATCTAATTCTTCATCACTACCATCAAAGATACCTGCAGGCATATCTTCAATACCTTCTACAGCAATTTCTTTAATTTGATCTTCATCATAAGGTAGATTTGCTAAGTCCGGACCTAAAGTTGGAGCCCCTTGCATGGCATCCCCGTGACAACTCATACAGTTGTCCATATAAACTTCGTAACCTGGATGGCCTTCATCTACTTCCACTTCGACCACATTTTCTACTGAATACTCTTCACGAGCTTCCCAGTCTGCTGCTACAACTGATTCATACGTTAACCAAATTGTAGCCATCACACCAAGGAGCATCATACCAGTTGCAATTGGTCTTTTCGAAGGTTTTCGTCCAGGTCCTGTATCTAAGAATGGCGCAAGTAGTAGTGCACCAAATGCTAAACCTGGAATTCCAACTGTTCCAATTACAATATAGTCTGCAGAAGCGAATTCATATTTTAGTAATTCATATAAGAATAAGAAATACCAGTCTGGTAAAGGAATATATGCAGCATTATTCGGGTCAGCTTGTTGCTCTAAAGGTGATGGAGCTGCTGCTACTAAACATAGGAACCCGATAAGGAATACTGCACCTACTAGCCATTCTTTTAATAAAAAGTTTGGCCAGAAAGCTTCTGTTCTACCAGGAAAGGCTGAATAATCTTTTGGAATATTTCGATGTTCTTTGGCAGGCACTCGTGAGTCCCCGACAAATTTCATTCCTTTTCCTCTATGCACAGTGTTCCCTCCTCATTATTTATTTAAAAAACTTATAACGGACCTGTGATTCCTTGCTTACGAATCATGATAAAGTGAGCACCCATTAAACCAAATAATGCTGCTGGTAAAAAGAATACATGAATCGCAAAGAATCTAGTTAGGGTCTGTGCACCAACAATGTTTGGGTCACCTGCTAATAAAGTTTTAATATCAGGTCCGATGATAGGTACACTCTCGGCAATTTCTAGCCCAACTTGAGTTGCGAAGAAAGCTTTATTATCCCATGGTAATAGGTATCCGGTGAAACCTAAACCTAATATTACAAAGAATAACAACACTCCAACTACCCAGTTTAATTCACGTGGTTTCTTATAAGCCCCTTGGAAAAACACTCGTAATGTATGTAAAAAGATCATTACGGTTACAACACTAGCGCCCCAGTGGTGCATCCCACGCACGATTTGTCCATGTGCAACTTGTGATTGTAAATATTGAACAGAGTTCCATGCATTCTCAATATCCGGCACATAGTACATTGTTAAAAACATTCCTGATAATACTTGGATGACTGTCACAAAGAAAGTCAAACCTCCAAAACAGTAAACAAAAGCAGAAAAGTGATGCGCTGGGTTTACATGCTCTGGTACCTCGTGGTCGGCAATATCTCGCCATATAGGCGTAATATCTAGCCGTTCATCGATCCACTCATAAATTTTTGCAAGCATCAATTACGCCCCCCTATCTTGGATTAGCTCTACCTAAGTATAGTCTTCCATCATCTACTCTTTGTTCATAAACATGAAGTGGTTCCGTTGGTGGTGTTCCTGGAATGTTTACACCATCTTTATCGTAACGACCATCATGACAAGGACAATAGAATTGGTCTGGGTGATCATCTTGGACTCCCCAGTCAACAATACAACCCAAATGAGTACAAATAGGTGATAAAGCTAAAATATCACCGTTACCATCTCTAAAAATCCAAGCAACTCGCTCTGCTTGAGATTCGTACCAACCGTCTTCTTGATCAATTGTGAAAGTTTTACGTTGCGGTTCTTCGGTGATTTCGTCTTCATCCATCACGTATACAAAATCGCCTTCTCCATCTGCTTGTAATAATGGATCAACTGCCATTCCAACCATTGGAGCAACCATTGCTGCACCCATAAAACCACCTACACCAGTAAGTGTATAGTTTAGGAATGTTCTTCGTGATACTTGATTGTTTTTCTTTTCGCTCATGACTTTCCCCCCTCTATCCATCTGATCAACGAACAGGGTTTTTGACTACATATTTATTAGGACAATATAATGATAGCTTATCCGGCAATAAGGGTCAATAAAAACAGCGATTTAGATGAAAAAATGTCATAATTTATTTATGATTTCCACTGTTCTTTAATTAAATCTTCAATATCACCAATATGTGATTGAATAACCTGTTGTGTTTCAACTTGATTTAAATCTTGCTCTTTCATTGCTGGTAACCAAACCAATTCTCCATGTAAGTCTTTCATAAATTTTCTCCATTGCTTATCAAAAGAAAATAATAATACATGTTTGAATTGATGATTATGGAGGTGATCCACCGTTTCATTCAATTGTTGATAATGGGGTTCTAAAGAATCAGTTTTTATATAATAATAACTTGGTAATAAAAACACTCTACCCTTAAGTTGTTTTTCAATTTGACTCATGAAAATATTCATTACTTCTGATTGAAAAGCAAACTTTTTTATATCCACTTCGCCTTTAAAAGTATAAGGGACAAGTGGTATTACTGCTGTATCAATATATTCTTTCGCATTCTGAAAAGCTTGTACGTCTTGATACATCCACTTCATATTCACTCACCCTTTTTATTCCCTAGATTTGGTTAATTGATTCAATTTCTCTGCGTATAAATTAAATGAGGCCACATCTGATTCATCAAGTGCTTCATCTATTTTTAATTTGTATTCTTCAACTTTTTGCTCATAGGTCAATTGATCAATTAACGTGTCCATTTCCAAGTAATCATCTTTTTCCATATAATAATCATCTGGTAAGAAAGGGTTTTCTTCCAATACTTTTAAGTAAGCCAAGGAGTGACGTACACCTGGATAAAGTACTTCAATATAAATTTCTTCATCTTGATTCAAACGTATGTCATGAAATGCTTTATCTACTTCTGACGTTACTACATGTGATTTATAAAACCGAAAAGGTCTTCTCTCATCCTCTTGAATGGATACTAAAATACTTTTAGGACATAAATGGGCCTCATGAATAAAATGTACATGCTTTAATAAATCATCTCGGTTGTACATGTACTCAAATAACCAAGTGATTTCTCTTTGTTTCATTTTCATCTCACTTAGGAACCACTTAATGAAATGTTTTTTCTCCTCAATCGTTACACTCATATCTTCACCCCTTACTCAGAATGCATGCGCTCAAGATATTCGTTCACTTCTTCATCTTCTGGTCGAACGTTTACATACTTAGTTAGAACTTCGATAGCGTTCGTTGTCTTTCCTTCCTCAATTAAGAAAAATCCATAAGATCTTAAGAATTCTGGATCTTCCTTAAAGCTTTCGTAGGCTTTTGAATAGTGAATAGATGCTTCATTGAAGTTTTCTAATTCTTCGTTAATAGTCGCTAAATAAAAATTATATACAGGTGGATAACCTTCGTATTGGATTAAGCTATCAACAAGTTCTTTTGCATCTTCAAATTGATTTTTTTCCTGATAAATTCTCACAAGCTGTTCTACTGCATCTTCATAGGATGGGTCAATAGCTATTGCTTGTTTTAAATAATCAATTGCATCGGCTTCCCTAGAGATCGTAAATGCATACATAGCAGCGTTGTAATA
This sequence comes from Halalkalibacillus halophilus DSM 18494, assembly GCF_000423105.1. Lineage (GTDB taxonomy): Bacteria > Bacillota > Bacilli > Bacillales > Alkalibacillaceae > Halalkalibacillus > Halalkalibacillus halophilus. The sequence continues at coordinate 471,117 of NZ_AUHI01000004.1, forward strand.
TAACTCATGGTTATGTTCGTCTTTTGAAATTCCCCTTACTGTGATATCAAAAGCTTCTTGTGGCGCTCCCTCTTGGTCATATGCATGAGCTAATAAGGGATAAACACTAGTATAGTCTGGATCTAATTCGATTAATTCATTCCAAGTATTCATAGCAACTTGATATCTAGATAACTGAAATGCAGTGTAACCATATTTGAACATTTGATCCGGTGATTCAATCTTGATTTTCTCATAATAGGACAGCGCTTCTTCCCACTTACCTACAGCTGATAGTGCTTCTGCTAGCCTTTCTTTTATATCAACGACATCTAAATCCTCATCATACTTTTCAATTCGTTGATAAAATGGAATAGCTTTTAAGTATTCTGCATTGGAGAAAGCTAATTCAGCAAGTGCTAAATCAATAATTGGTTCGTCCGTGTCCAAGTCTTTAGCTTCTAATAATTTTTGCTCTGCTACTTCAAATAAACCTTGCGACTGATATAAATCCGCCATTTGGACAAGTGCTGGTATATAGGCTTCATCTTCTGGCTCTATGTCTTCTAATAAGTCGATAACCTCTTGATCATTTCCTAAATCAGTGTGGATCTCTGACAACATCAGTTTCACATAATGATCGCCAGGGTTTAAAATTAATATATCTTCATAAACTTCTTTTGCGTCATTAAGAAGTCCCCATTCATGAAGTAATTGCGCAATGTCAAATTGTTCAGCTTCATCTGCTTCACTTACATAATCCTTTAATTTTTGTACAGCTTCGCTTAGTTTTCCTTGTTCTTTAAGAGTTAGAGCTTCGCTTATTGTTTCCATGTGCTTCACCTTCATTTCTTGCTTTTATTTCATACCTAATTATAAATGGAAAGTTCTTATCTTAACAAGCAATCCATGTCATCAAAGAAATTTGGATAAGATATATTAATGCAATCCACTTCATTTAAGATAACCTCTTCTAGACATATCGAGGAAGCAACCGCTGCCATCATAGCAATTCGATGGTCATCAAATGTATTAACAGAGCCACCTGTCAATCGACTTTTACCATTAATATACATACCATCATCCGTCACACTACATTTTGCCCCTAAACTGGTTAAGGCATCTATGGTGGCGTTAATTCGATCTGTTTCCTTAAATTTCAATTCATTTATGTGACGAAACTCCATTCCATCCCCGTCTATTTGAGTTGCTGCTAAAGCAAGCAAAGGAATTTCATCTATACAAGTTGGGATTACTTCTTCCGAAAGGGTTGTAGCATGTAATGTTGAATGTTTTGCAATTATTTTCCCAATCGGTTCCTTGCCCATATAGGAGGTTACTTCAAAATAAATATTTGCCCCCATACGTTTCAGAACATGAATCAAACCAATTCGTGTCTCGTTTAAAGAAACTTCATCAATGATAACCTCACTATGAGGCGTGATTACAGCGGCAGTAATCCAAAAGGCTGCAGAAGAAAAATCACCTGGTACTTGAATGTTAGCTCCAGCTAATTCTTGTTCTCCTGTAATAGAGATAACGGAACCATTCACATGACACTCTCCACCAAAAGCTTCGAGCATTTTTTCCGTATGGTTTCTCGTTTTATTATTTTCATATATCTTAGTCGTTCCCTTTGTTAAAAGACCTGCTAATATTAAGGAAGACTTTAGCTGGGCACTATCAATTGGAAGGTGATAAGTGATGGGTGATAGATTGTTACCGGTAACATTCAATGGTAGTTTCCCGTTAATATTATCAAAAGTAAATGCTGCTCCCATTGTACGTAACGGGTTGATCACTCTATCCATCGGACGATTAACTAAAGAGGGATCTCCCGTTAACATTACTTGTTGTGGAAATGCTGCAAGTACACCGAGCAGAAGTCGTGCGGTTGTTCCAGAATTCCCTAAATAGATAGAGGAGGTTGGTCGCTCAAAGCTTGAAAAACCTTCACTTTCAATGCGCACTTTCGCATCATCTACCTCAATATGTATACCTAAATCTCGGAAGGCCTGAACTGTACGCATACAATCTTCTGCATGCAAAAAATTATCTATGATTGTCGTGCCGGATGCTAGTGAACCTAAAATAATTGCCCTGTGAGAAATCGATTTATCACCAGGCACCATTAATTGTCCACTATATGGAGCTTTAGGTTTTAAAGCGATCATTAATCCTCCCCCTTTATTGCATTATATTTCGTTTTCAAACTGATCCATGATATATATAAATTCATGTAAGTGCGTCAATATAGTTTTATGATCAAACGACCAAATATAAGGGTTGCCAACATACTTTAATAATACGAAATTAATATTTGAATCTGAGTTCTTTTTGTCGTGCTTCATTTTATTTATTAAATCATTTTCATCACAAGTTTTTAAATTAATTTGATATCCTAATTGATTTAACCAATGAATAAATTCTTTAGAAAATAAATAACTACCTTCTTCATATTGATCTGATAAATATAAAGCAAATAAAATCCCAATCACTACGGACTCGCCATGATTTAATGAGTTTTGAGAAGAAGCCTCGACTGCATGACCTAATGTATGACCGAAATTAAGATATTTTCTATGAGAGCCTTCAAATTCATCACTTTCAACAAAACGTTTTTTCACCTGGATAGATTGTACAAGTAATGACTCAAATTCTGATGATGTTAAATCAAGTGAATAGTTCATTAATTGCTGTATATCCTTTAACCGAAAAGAAGAATCAATGAAGCTATGTTTAATAACTTCGGCTAATCCGGAGCGCTTTTCTTTTTCCGGTAAAGACTGAAATGTTTCAATATCTAAGATTACCAAACTGGAAGGGTAAAATTGACCGATGATATTTTTTGTTTCATCTAAATTAATCGCCACTTTTCCACCAACACTACTATCATGTGCTAATAACGTAGTTGGCATTTGAATAAAACCGATACCACGCATATAAGTCGAAGCAACAAAGCCCGCTAAGTCTCCTACTACTCCTCCCCCTAAAGCAATGATACAAGAATCACGGTCATACTCTTGTGACAACATAAATTTATGAATTTTTTCATAATGCTCGATCGACTTACTTTGTTCTCCATAAGGGACCACATAACTTTCTACATCAGCTTTATCACCAAATGTTTGAAGGACATCTTCTAGGTATAATTGCTGCACATGAGTATCTGTTATCACGAGATATTTTGAATAATTGAATTCTTTTAAGTAGAGTTGTAAATCATGTCTTATTCCCGACCCAACCAAAACATCGTAATTTCTTGCAGATTTAATATTAATAATTTCCATTAAAAATTTCTCAACCTTTCACGATGGTATTCGATATCGGATTTTAATTGATTAAAATCATCCGCATGGAATTCCTCTACAATAGAGTTGGCAACCTCCCAAGCAACCACATGTTCCATTACTACAGCAGCAGCAGGAACAGCACAGGAGTCTGACCTTTCTACACTTGCTTTAAAAGGTTCTTTTGTATTAATATCCACACTCTCTAAAGGTTTATATAGAGTTGGTATAGGTTTCATAACACCCTTCACAATAATCGGCATTCCAGTGGTCATTCCACCTTCAAAACCACCTAAATTATTCGTTTTTCTGTAATAACCATTTGAAGGATCAAAAGCAATTTCATCATGGGTTTCACTACCTAGTCTATTTGCAGCCTCAAAACCAACTCCAAATTCAACACCTTTAAAAGCATTTATACTAAGAACAGAACCTGCTATTTTACTATCCAGTTTGCGGTCATATTGAACATAAGAACCAAGTGCAGCCGGAACACCCTCGACGCAGACCTCAGCTATTCCACCAATAGAATCTCCATCTGCTTTCGCTTGGTCGATTGCATCCATCATTTCTTGTTCCTTTGACTGATCCAACGTTCTAACCGGAGATAAGTTTGAACGTTCAATCATTTCGTCTATTGTTATCTTTTGATCTGCAGCTTGAACATTATATATTTGTTTCACATAGCCAATCACTTCTATTCCAAGGCTATGTAACAACTTCTTCGCGACGGCCCCAGCAGCTACTCGAGCAGCAGTTTCCCTTGCAGAAGAACGTTCAAGTACATTTCTTAAATCACGATGATTGTACTTTAATCCACCATTCAGATCTGCATGACCTGGCCTTGGTTTAGTAACTACTCTTCTAACATTTTCAGGGTTTTCTATTGGTAGTTCTCCCATAATATCTTCCCAATGTTTGAAGTCATCATTTTTAATTTCTAAAGTAATGGGCGAACCAAGTGTGTAACCATGTCGGATCCCGCTGGATATCTCAACAAGGTCTTTTTCAATCTTCATTCTCCTGCCACGACCATGCCCACCCTGCCTTCTAATTAATGAATCATTTATATCATCTGGGTGAATTTCTAAGTTGGCAGGCATACCCTCAATAATTGTAGTAAGCTTTTTACCGTGGGATTCTCCAGCTGTTAAATATCTCATTTTATGTATCCTCCGTTACTTTTTTCGATAAAAAAATGTTTCAGGAACTTCTAAATTCAGTGACTGTGGATGGAAGATCTGTTCTGTACTTCCCACAAACAGTACACCATCTTTACGTAGAGCGTTCGCAAAATTAGCGTAAACGTTATTTTTGGCTTCCTCCGTAAAGTATATCAAAACATTTCTGCAAACAATTAGGTCGTAACTACTCTCATAAGAATCTGCTAATAAATTATGTTTGCTATAATTGACACACTTTTTGATTTGGTCTGATATTTCATAAAATGCTCCATTTTTATTGAAAAAAGCTTTCTTTTTATCTTCAGGTACTTCTTTTAAAGAACGTTCAGGATATACACCGTTCTTGGCTCGATCAATAGCGTGCGTATCAATATCCGTTGCGTGAATGGTTATATTATCTAAGTCATAATAATCGCTCAGAATCATTGCAATAGTGTACGGCTCTTCTCCAGTAGAACAAGCTGCACTCCATATTTTCAGTTTACGTTGACCTTCCATTAGTGAGGGAAGAATGCTATTACGAAAAATTTCCCACCTTTTAGAGTTGCGATAAAACTCGGAGACATTAATGGTCATTCGATCGAGAAATTCATGAAACAAATCATCATCCATTTTCAGGGCGTTATAATAAGAAACGAAATCTTTAAATCCCCTTTTATCTCGTAAGGTAGTGAGCCTTCTTTTCATTTGTTTTTCCTTGTACTGTGCAAGGTCTATACCAGTTCTAGTTTTGATTAAATCAATAAAGTCCACGTAATCTTCTTTCATCTCAACTTACCTCATTTTCATTATCTTGTAGTGTCATTATATAGAATTACAGGAAGAAATGCTAACAATCAAAAATTAAAAAACCCGCGTAAGCATATGCTTACACGAGTTTTAATTGTTTAGTAATTAATAAATCCATTGATGATCATCTTTTTTGTAGCTAACTACTTCAGAAGGATCAAAAAATAGTCCAATTTCTCTTGTAGCGGACTCTTGAGAATCTGAACCGTGAATAACGTTTTTACCAACAGTTAATCCTAAGTCTCCGCGAATTGTACCAATATCAGATTCTGCTGGATTCGTAGCACCCATCATCTTACGAGCAGTACTAATTACGTTTTCACCTTCCCACACCATAGCGAAAACTGGTCCTGAAGTAATGAATTCAACTAATTCGCCAAAGAAAGGCTTATCACTTAGATCTTGGTAATGTGTTTCAGCCAATTCAGGAGAAATTTGCATTAATTTCGCTCCAGCTAGTTTGAATCCTTTTTGTTCAAAACGGGAAACTACTGTACCGATAAGATTTCTTTGTACACCGTCTGGTTTTACCATAATAAAAGTTTGTTCCATAACAGTCACCTCTAATTTTCTATTTTTATAACCTTAAAAAGTTTATCAAAGTTTATCAAAAAATACAATTTAAAATTTGCGTTTACCTAGATATGCTGCAATTTTCTGTAAGCTTCTCTTCGCTCGAATATCAGGTAAATATTCCAGTTCTTTTAGCGCTTTTCTTAAATACGATTGACTGCATTGGAAGGAAGCCTCAATTGCTTTAGAATGCTTAATATCCTCGATTAATTGTGTAAGATTCACTTCTGTTTCGTCGGGATTTTCAAAGAAAGAACTTACTTTGTCTTTGATCGTCTCATCTTCTTCTAAAGCTAATATTGTAGGCAGAGTTAAGTTCCCACTACGTAAATCACTTCCAACTGGTTTACCTAACGTCTTTTCATCAGAAGTAAAATCCAAGATGTCATCAATAATTTGATAGGACATTCCAATATAATATCCATACCGTTTCAAGTGTTTAACGGTTTGGTCACTTGTTTCAGCAGCAATTGCACCTAACTGCGTACTTGTTGAGATTAGTAAAGCAGTTTTTCTCCGGATTCTCTTAAAATACTCAATCTTTCTTTGGTTAAGGTCATATTTGTCTCTAATTTGACTAATCTCCCCAATACACACTTGATAGATCGTATTTGAGAGTACTTGATGTAACGCAACTTCATTAGGTCCATTTAACAACTCTATGGTACGAGCAAAAAGATAATCGCCAGTATACATTGCTGTAGAATTATCCCATTTATAATTAACAGTAGCTTGTCCTCTTCTGGTATCAGCGTTATCAATTACATCGTCATGAACAAGAGAAGCCATATGAATCATTTCTAATGTAACTGCAACGTTAAGAATTCGATCATTTTTTCCCGCACCAAATTGAGCTGCCAAAAGTACAAATATCGGACGTATCCTCTTCCCGCCAGCATCTAATAAATAACTAGAAGTTTCAGAAATAGTCTGCTCTTCTGCATTCACAATCTCATGCATCAAGCTTTCTATTTGTTCCATTTCTTGATTCATATAATTTATTGTCGTCGCTAATTTCATTATGTTCACCTTTTTAATAAAAACGTTTTACTTTATTCCCATATGCATAGCAGCTGCACCTAATGCGTAGCTCTTTACTTTTACTTTCTTAAAACCTGCAGATAGAAATAAATCCATAAGTTTTTTCTTATTTGGGAAATTCTTCGTAGATTCGTGCAACCATGCGTACTCTTTATAGCTTTTAGCGAAAAGCTTACCAAAAAGCGGCATAATATATTTAAAATAAAAGAAGTAAAATTGTTTATAGACTGGTATAGTTGGCTGGGATGTCTCTAGACAAACTACCTTACCACCTTTTTTTACTACACGGTGCATCTCTTCTAGTACCCTGCTGTAATCAGGAACATTCCTCAAACCGAAACCAATTGTAACAAAATCAAATGACTCATCCTCAAATGGTAAGTTCATGGCATCCCCGTGGACAAAGGAAATGTTTTCTGTTTGAGCATGCTCTCTTTTCTCTTCTCCAACAGAAAGCATATTCTTACTAAAATCAAGTCCATACACAAAGCCATCATTTCCAACTGAATCACTTAAGGAAAAAGTCCAATCGCCTGTACCACAACAAACATCTAAACATTGCATACCTTTACTTACTTGCATTATTTCCATGACATCTTTTCGCCAAGCCTTATGACGTTGAAACGAGATAATAGCGTTCATTTTGTCATACTTTGGATAAATTTTTTCAAAAACATGATGTACTTTTTCAGATTTTGTTCTAGGGTCCATTGCTAGTTTACTCCCTCTACTCATTCACATGCTCGACGGTTTACTTGTGAATATGTGCTAATTTGGTTTTGTAATTCGTTCTTTCGATTTTCGAATGTTACGTTTAGTTCATTTGTAAACGCTATGTGATTTCCCGCAAGATCTTTAAACGATTTGTTATTATACATAAAATCATAAAGGTATTGTTTATTTAGCTGGTCTCTTTTTTCGTCATCCATGTAATCTACTACTATTCTTTTAAAGAGCAAGGAATGAACTTTTTCGAGCTTATGTAAAAGGTTTGTTGGAGAAGTATCATCTTTTAACAAACCCATTTTGAGTTGGTTAATTTCTTGAACAGTAGATAAAAAATGATATAGCTGTTCCGTTTGTCTAGAATCAGCTAATAATTTATAAAATAGAGAACTATGATAATCACCAACTAAAGCTAATAATTGGTTTTGATCTAAATCATCATCACTTGTTTCAGATTCATCACTAGTTATTAAGTCATGTAAATTCAAAGATGTTTGCATATTAATTAAAGCATCATATAAAAGTTCATTTTTAGAATGATCAGGAGACAATAAAAGACGGAAATAATATACCTGGGTTAAGTCGATAGCTTGTTCATACAGCTTGTGGTTAATGTAATTATGTTTATATTTCTTTAAAAAGTCATTTTTTAAGTTATGAGAATTTATATCCGTCATTAATCCATCACCTATTTTCAATAAAATAATCATCCCACGTTGTATTTTAGCATGTTCGCTTCTTATAATCTAATAGAATAATCAATTTAACTATGTATTAATAATGTTGGTATAGAAAATAAAAAAGAGAGGAATATATCCTCTCTCTCTACAAGCCCTATGTACGGCTTATTTTACAGCATCTTTTAGGGCTTTACCTGGTTTAAATGCAGGTACTTTACTTGCTGGAATTTTGATTTCTTCACCAGTTTGTGGGTTACGACCTTTACGTGCTGAACGCTCACGTACTTCGAAGTTACCAAAACCGATTAATTGTACTTTTTCAGATTTCTCTAATGATCCAGTGATTGCATCAAATACAGAATCTACAGCGTTAGAAGCGTCTTTCTTAGAAAGATCAGCTTTTTCAGCTACAGCGTTTACTAAATCTGTCTTGTTCATTCGTCTCACCTCCTCCCAAGAGTTTGTTGACTATATTAAAACAGGTACCCAATTAAGGTCTGTTTCAAACAGGTTCAATTAATACTTTAATCATTTCCATTACTACCAAAATTTAAACAGACTATTCATTAATTTGCAACATTAAACTTAAAATTAATTATAAAACCGTCAACAATACGTTCCGCACTTGATATGACTGCAAGCGCTATCGTATTTGAATAGTATCACAAGCATTTGTTCGTTTCAACACGAATATGCATTAAATCAGTGGTTTTCACCTTTTTTTAGGAGTAAAGACCTATTAAATCGTGTGATTTTTTAATATTTTCTGTAGAAATACGCCTTATTTATAGTTATTTAAGTGTCGCTTCAATGATTATATATTTTATTCCATACAAAAAACCGAATGCACCAAGTACATTCGGTTTATCCTACTATTTTGCTTTAGAGAATTATCGCAATTAATCCTCCGTTACCCTGATTAATGATTTTTTCTAATGTATCTTTTAACTTATACCTAGCATGTTCTGGCATTAAAGTTAATTTTGCATTGATACCTTCTCTAACAATAGAATGAAGCGATCTTCCGAAGATATCAGACTTCCAAATGGATAATGGGTCCTCTTCAAAGTCTTGCATTAAATACCTTACCAGTTCCTCACTCTGCTTTTCGGTGCCAATGATTGGAGCAAATTCCGATTCTACATCAACCTTAATCATATGAATAGAAGGTGCGACTGCTTTTAGTCTTACGCCAAATCGTGAGCCTTGTCTGATAATTTCAGGTTCCTCTAATCTCATATCTTCCAAGGTTGGATTTGCAACTCCGTAACCTGTTTGTTTTACCATTGATAAAGCTTCAGCGACATGATCATATTCTCTTTTAGCATCTGAATAATCCTGTAATAACTCAAGTAAGTGATCTTTCCCTCTGATTTCTTCACCGACTATTTCATTTAATACTTGATCGTACAACTCATCGGAGGCAAAAAGATCAATTTCAGCAACGCCTTCTCCCATTTCAATTCCAGCCATTCGAGCATCTTCCACAAATTCATAGGAGTCAAATTCTGATACGACTGCATCTACATCTCTTAATCGCTTAATGTTCTTCACAGTGTCTTCAATTGCCCCATGGAATTGACTTCTTAACCAGTGGTCTGATTTTAATGACATCACCCAACTTGGTAAGTTTACATTCACTTCAAGAACTGGGAATTCATAGAGGGCTTCTCTGAGAATATTATGAACATCATCCTCTGTTAGTGCTTCAACTGAAACTGGTAATACCGGAATATCATATTCTTCTGCAAGGTTTTCTCTGAGCGACATAGTGTCTCTGTGGTGTGGTTGGTTCGAGTTTAAAACCATAATAAATGGTTTGCCGACTTCTTTTAACTCTTCCACTACTTGTCTTTCAGCATCAACATATGCATCGCGTGGGAGGTCGCCAAAAGATCCGTCAGTAGTCACAACCATACCAATTGTTGAATGCTCTTGAATAACCTTTCTTGTACCAATCTCTGCTGCATCATGAAATGGGATTGCTTCTTCATACCATGGTGTATGAATCATTCTAGGACCATTTTCATCTTCGAACCCTTGAGCACCATCAATAGTATAACCTACACAATCAACAAAGCGGATATTTGCTTGTAGACCTTCTTCCACTTCCACTTCTACTGCTTGATTAGGTACAAATTTAGGTTCTGTTGTCATAATCGTTTTACCTGCTGCACTTTGAGGTAATTCGTCACGAGCTCTTTCTCTTTCTTGTTCGTTCTTCATGTTCGGTATAACCATTAAGTCCATGAATCGTTTGATAAATGTTGATTTACCAGTTCTAACCGCACCAACAACTCCCAAATAAATATCTCCGTTCGTACGTTTAGAAATATCGTGAAATGCGTTAAACTTTTCCATCTTATCCCTCCAAATCAATTCAATATCGATTGCATGATATCTATTAGCACTACTAACTTATGATGTTGTCCTAATTAAATATGCTAATCTTTTAAAATTAATTTGAATATCATTTAAAAATAACACATAGATCGCAATTTATTATGAATAAAGGTTCTAAGTCAAATGTTGGGGTGCTCTCTTAGGAGCACTCCTAATTTATGCCATTTGTCCTTGTATATGTTTATATTGATGATGCAATAAAATCTTTTTGCGAAAGCGATCAAAGCGTCGGAATCCAAACGCATTTCGTTTGATTACTTTGGTTTGGTTATTAATCCCTTCAATGTATCCATTGTGAAGCTCATAACCAAAACTATTCATAATCTGTTTTTGCCAGTTTTGAATGGTTTCTATCGCTTTTTCGAATTCAGGTATACCTACTTTCTTCACGCTGTCATAGAAGTCGTATAAACGCTCCTTTATTTGCCTTAGATG
>NZ_AUHI01000005.1 GCF_000423105.1 Halalkalibacillus halophilus DSM 18494
TATGATGCATAGACACGCAACTCCTTTTGTTTGTTTTAGTCGTATAAAACAAGGATAACAAATCAGGAGCTTGCGTGCTTTTTTTGTCTTTTTTTCTTTTGATGAGGGTTTCCACTAGCCGTTTCTAGCATTCGAGGCATCGCGTGAGGCGGCGACTCCTGCGGGAACAGCGCGAGCCGAAGATCCACTTTGGCAAATGCTTTTCTTGCCAAAGTTAGCTGAGGCCGTGCCCGCGGAAAGCGTCCGCCGGTAAGCGATGCCTCGAATGCCTCCACCCAAACTTGTCAGAATTTTATCCAAACCCCAACATATATATTAGAGCCTTTATTTTAAGGTTGGTTATAAGAGTATAATATAAAAGAAGTGACTTAAGTATCTATACACTTAAGCCACTTACTAAAGTTATCTCTTCATCTAAAGAAGCTTAAACTTCTTCACAGTGCTTATCGAAAATATCTTGTAGTTGTTGTACTACTTCCATTGGAGAAGAACTCTCAATTTCTTGACGCTCGATCATTGTAGCTATCTTTCCATCTTTCATTAGAGCAAATGATGGTGAGGAAGGTGGGTACCCCTCAAAATAACTTCTTGCTTGTTCTGTTGCTTCACGATCTTGACCAGCGAATACAGTGACTAAGTGATCAGGACGTTTATCAAAGTGAATTGCGTTTGCTGCTGCAGGTCTAGCTACTCCACCAGCACAACCACAAATTGAATTTACTGCTACTAAAGTTGTTCCTTCTCTGTTTAAAGCCGCATCTACTTCTTCTGGTGTTTTTAATTCTTCATAACCAGCGTCAGCAATTTCTGAACGAGCTTGATTTACAAAATCTTGCATATAAATATTAAAATCCATAGGACATTGCTCCCTTATTTTTATATTCCCATCATAATCCTATCAATAACAGCTATTATTTTCAAATAGATGGCACTATTTAAAGCAAATAAAACTGATAGCTCTATGCTATCAGTTTTACTATTTAATAAATTGGAGTGTTATCTTCTGAAATCTTTTCTAAAATCTCTTTAACTCTTTGTAAGAAGTTTCCACAAACTAAACCGTCTAATACTCTGTGATCTAATGATAAACATAAATTCACCATGTCACGTGGAGCAAACATACCATCAAGATAAACTGGTCTTTTCACAATAGATTCCACTTGCAAAATTGCAGCTTGAGGATGATTAATTACACCCATTGATTGTACGGAACCAAATGATCCGGTGTTATTTACAGTAAAAGTCCCACCTTGCATATCGTCATTTGTTAGTTTACCATTTCTTGCTTTACCAGCTAATTCTACGATTTCTTTAGCAATTCCTTTAATGCTCTTATCATCAGCATCCTTTATTACAGGAACAAATAACTGATTGTCACTGGCAACTGCGATTGATAAGTTAATCGCTTTCTTTTGAATAATCTTGTCTCCTGCCCAAGTGCTATTCAGTTCTGGGAACTCTTTAAGTGCTTGTGCTACAGCTTTCACAAAGAAGGCAAAGAACGTTAAGGAATAACCTTCATCTTTCTTAAACTGATCTTTTTTCTGATTTCTGTAATTCACTAAGTTTGTAACATCAACTTCAACTGCCATCCACGCATGAGGAATTTCTGTAGTTGATTTCACCATGTTTTGAGCAATTGCTTTACGAACACCTGTTACAGGAATTTCTACGTCACCTGGTTGGGCAGATGCTGTTGTAGCACTTGCTTTATCCTGCTTAGGAGTTTCTTGTTTTGTTTCTTCTGCAATACCCTCTGCAGGTGAGTCAGGAGCTTCTTGTTGCGCCTTGGAACCACCTGTAGGAATATTTCCTGAGGACACAACTTTTTCAATATCTTTACGAGTAATTCTCCCGCCTTTGCCTGAACCTTCGACTTGATTTAAATCAATATCGTGTTCTTGTGCAAGCGTTAGTACTGCTGGAGAGTAACGTTTCTTCATCGTTTGGTCTTTAGATGTTTTCGTCTCTTCTGGTGATTCCTTCTCTTTCTCTGGAGTTTCTTCAGTAGATTCTTCTTCTGAATCCCCACCATCGACTTCGATGTAACAAATCAAACCACCAACTTCGATCGTATCTCCTTCATTAGCTACTAATTCAGTAATTTTACCTGTGAAAGAAGATGGAACTTCCGCATTCACTTTATCCGTCATTACTTCAGCAATCGGATCGTATTTGTTAACCGTGTCTCCTGGTTCTACCATCCAAGTGCTAATAGTACCTTCTGTTACACTTTCGCCCAACTGGGGCATACTTACTTTTTCAACAGCCATGTTGATGACCTCCTATTAACAGACATAAATTAAAATTCTGCAAGTTCACGCATAGATTTTTCGACTTTATCCGGATTAATCATGAAATACTTTTCCATTGTTGGTGCATAAGGCATAGACGGGACATCAGGACCCGCTAATCTCTGTATAGGAGCATCAAGATCAAATAGGCAATTCTCTGAAATAATTGCTGCTACTTCACTCATAATGCTTCCCTCTTTATTATCCTCTGTAACTAACAGAACTTTTCCAGTTTTCTTTGCTGCTTCAATAATTGATTCCTGATCCAATGGATACACGGTACGCAGGTCAAGGATGTGAGCATTAATTCCATCTTCTTCAAGACGTTCTGCGGCCTCTAGTGCAAAGTGTACGCCCAAACCATAAGTAATAACAGTGATGTCATCACCCTCTTTTTTCACATCCGCTTTACCGATTGGAAGCACGTAATCGTCGTCAGGTACTTCGCCTTTAATAAGTCGATAAGCGCGTTTATGTTCAAAGAATAACACGGGATCTTCATCGCGAATTGCAGCTTTTAATAAACCTTTAACATCATGAGGTGTTGATGGCATAACTATTTTCAGCCCTGGTTGATTGGCAAATACCGCTTCTACAGACTGTGAATGATATAATGCACCGTGAACACCACCACCGTATGGTGCGCGAATAACCATTGGACAACTCCAATCATTATTTGAACGATATCTAATCTTAGCTGCTTCTGAAATAATTTGGTTCACAGCAGGCATAATAAAGTCAGCGAACTGCATTTCAGCAACTGGGCGCATACCATACATCGCCGCACCAATACCAACACCAGCAATTGCTGATTCTGTAAGAGGTGTATCTAAAACTCTTGCTTCACCAAACTGGTCATAGAGACCATCAGTTGCTTTGAAGACTCCACCCTTTTTACCAACATCTTCACCAAGAACAAATACTTGCTCATCACGTTCCATTTCTTCTTTTAAAGCAAGTGTTACTGCTTGTATATAAGACATTACAGCCATGTTATTCCCCTCCTTCTTCTGCATATACGTATTTAAGCGCATCTTCAGCTTCAGCATAAGGAGCATTTTCAGCTTCATCTGTAGCTGTATTGATTTCATCATCTAACTCTTTTATTAAAGCAGTTTCTTTTTCTTCTGTGAGAATATTTAATTCTTTTAAATATTCTGCGAAGGCTAATACATTATCCGTTTTCTTCATCTCTTCTAGCTCTTCTTTAGTACGATATGCTTTATCATTGTCATCACTAGAATGGGCAGTTAAACGTTCAGTCATAGCTTCTATAAGGGTAGGACCTTCACCATTTAGTGCACGTTCATGTGCTTCTTTAACAACTTTATACACTTCTAAAGGATCATTTCCATTTACTTGGTGACCAGGCATTCCATATGCGATACCACGATCAGCTACTGATTTACCTGCAACTTGTCTTTCTAACGGAACGGAAATAGCATACTTATTATTTTCTACCATCGTAATAACAGGTAACTTATGCACACCAGCAAAATTTAACCCTTCATGAAAGTCTCCCTGATTAGAAGAACCTTCCCCTAATGTTACGAATGAAGCAATACTTTTCTTCTCCATTTTTGCAGCTAGTGCAATACCAACTGCGTGTGGCAATTGTGTGGTAACTGGAGAAGAACCAGTTAGAATTCGATTCTTTTTCTGACCAAAATGACCAGGCATTTGGCGTCCGCCTGAGTTTGGATCATCTGCTTTAGCAAATGCTGCTAAGAAAAGTTCTTTTGTAGTCATTCCAAATGCTAAAACGACACCTAAATCACGATAATATGGTGCTGCATAATCTTCTTCACGATTTAACGCATAAGACGCTCCGACTTGCGCAGCTTCTTGACCTTGACAAGAAATCACAAATGGAATTTTACCAGCTCGGTTTAATAACCACATGCGCTCATCAATTTTACGTGCAAGCAGCATCGTTCGATAAATGTCTAATACATCATCATCTGATAAACCCAATTCTTTGTGACGGTTATCTACTTTACTCATAATTTACCTCCTTTAAAATTATCCATGAATTTGCTTACCTTCTACTGCCAATGCGGCTTCTCCAACAACTTCAGATAAAGTTGGGTGTGGGTGAATGGTTTCACCAATTTCCCAAGCGGTTGCATCAAGTACCATAGCCAATCCTGCCTCAGAAATCATATCTGTTACATGTGGTCCAATCATATGAACTCCTAATAGATCCTCATTATCTTTATTCGTGATAATTTTTACAAATCCTTCTGATTCCCCATGAACAAGTGCTTTACCAACAGCTTGGAATGGAAACTTTCCAACTTTTACATCGAAACCTTGTTCAGAAGCTTGTTTTTCTGTTAAACCAATACTAGCTATCTCAGGGTTCGAATATATACAAGAAGCTATGTGGTTATAGTTTATTGGCTCGGGATTATTATTAGCAATATGTTCTACTGCAGAGATTCCTTCGTGTGAAGCAACATGTGCTAATTGCATTCCACCAATTACATCCCCAATTGCATATATATGAGATTCTTTCGTTTGTAACGTTTTTTTAACTTTAATTGCTCCATTTTCAACTTGAATATCTGTATTTTCAAGACCAATATTATCTACGATTGGTGCTCTACCTACAGAAACAAGCATGCGTTCAGCTTCAAACGTCTTCTCTTCCCCATTTAAATCAGCTTTAATGAGTACACCGTTTTCTGTATTTAGTGTTTCTGCATCAACCTTAGCACCTGTAACAAACTGTATTCCTTTTTTCTTAAGAAGTTTTTCAGCTTCCTTAGCTACGTCATCGTCTTCAGTAGGAAGAATCTGATCCATGTATTCTAATACAGTGACTTCTACCCCAAAGTCCGCTAGCATCGATGCCCATTCAATTCCGATCACACCACCACCAACTACAAGAATGGATTTAGGAAGTGACTCCATGTTTAGTGCTTCATCTGAACTCATTACTAATTCACCATCAATTTCTAACCCAGGTAGAGAACGTGGTTTAGATCCCGTTGCTACAATGACATTTTTAGGAAGGATCATTTCGTTCTCTTCCCCATTATTCATTTCAACAGAGATTGTACCAGCAGTTGGAGAAAAAATGCTTGGTCCTAAAATGCGTCCGTGACCTTCAAACACATCAATTTTCCCTTTTTTCATTAACCCTTGTACACCCCGGTGTAATTGGTCGACGATCTTTTGCTTTCTCTCTTGAACTTTAAAGAAGTTTAGCTTTGTGTTTTCTGTCTCTACACCAAATTGGTCTGCTTCTGTTGTTTGTTTAAATACTTCTGCACTACGTAGTAAAGCTTTCGATGGTATACACCCTCTATGTAGGCATGTACCTCCTAGGTCACCTTTTTCAATAATAGCAACTTTTAAGCCAAGTTGACTCGCTCTAATTGCAGCAACATAACCTCCAGTACCTCCACCAAGTATAGCTACATCATATTCCTTTGCCATGTTAAAACTCCTTTCAATTAAGGGGTAGAAGTGTATAGTTTCGCTTGTTCTTCTTCCTTTAAAACCCTTATTGCTCCAAATGCTAATGCTTCTAATTCGTTTTCTCCAGGATAGACTTTTACATTACTGACCCAATCTACTTTCTTACTAATGGCTTGAACAAGCTCTTTTCCGTGGGCAAGGCCACCTGTAAGAACAATTGCATCTATTTTACCTTCTAATACAGTAGCGTGTGCACCAATTTCTTTAGCGATTTGGTAGATCATCGCATCGTAAACATAGGAAGCGTGCGACTCGCCCTGTTTAATACGCTTCTCCACTTCAAGTGCATCATTCGTATCAAGATATGCAACTAGCCCACCATTTCCAGTTAGCATTTTATGCACTTCTTCTTTTGAATAAACATTAGAATAACAGAAGTCTACCAATTGGCCAGCAGGAATAGTCCCAGCTCGTTCTGGTGAAAAGGGGCCTTCTCCATTTAAACCATTGTTAACATCAATAACTTTTCCATTTGCGTGTGAACCAACAGTAATACCGCCACCCATATGGCAAACAACCAGACGACTTTCTTCATATGATTTCCCTAAATCAAAAGCTGCACGCCTAGCAACAGCTTTTTGATTTAAAGCATGAAAAATACTCTTTCTAGGTAATTGAGGTAAACCAGACAAACGAGCAAGATCGTCAAGCTCATCCACAACTACAGGGTCTACGATGAATGCAGGAACATTTATATTCTTAGCAATTTCATATGCCAAAATGGCACCTAAATTAGAAGCATGTTCACCATTTTTTGCTTCTTTTAAATCTTTTAGCATGGCATCATTTACTTCATATGTGCCACCTTCTATTGGATAGAGTAGTCCTCCTCTACCACAAACGGCATCAAGATTTGATAAATTAAACCCATTATGATCAAGTGTATTTAAAATATGATCTAACCTAAATGAATACTGATCCATTACATGACTATATTCTTGTATTTCAGCTGTACTATGCTTAATAGTTTCGTCAAATAAGTGATGTTCTCCTTCAAAGACTGCAATCTTTGTGGAAGTAGATCCTGGGTTAATAGTTAATACACGATACGTTTGTTTCAACAGTAGCGCCTCCGTTACTTATCTACTTTTTCTTGAAATAATACTATGTTCATTTTGCAAGAATGTACTTCTTGATTTACGTACACTGTCTATTCTTTCTTCGGCCATACGGTCTGCCGCCTCATGAGCACCTACATCATCACGTTTTGAAATATCATAGATTTTAGTTAAGCTATCATAGATTGTTTCAATTTGTTTAAATGCTCGATCTCTATTGTAACCATTTAATTCATCAGCCACGTTAATTACTCCACCAGAATTTATTACATAGTCTGGTGCATAAACAATACCTTTTTCATGTAAAATCTTTCCATGTCTAGGTTCTGCTAATTGATTGTTTGCTGAACCAGCAATTACTTTAGCCTTGATACGAGGAATTGTTTCATCATTAATTGTTGCTCCTAAGGCACATGGTGCATAGATATCGCAATCTACGTCATAGATATCATTAGGATCAATCGCTTGTGCACCAAAGTCATTAACAGCACGTTGAACGGACTCTTTATGAATATCTGTAACAATCAACTTCGCACCTTCTTCATGCAAATGCTTACACATCGTATATGCAACGTTACCAACTCCTTGCACAGTAACAACCTTACCTTCTAAAGAGTCAGAACCGAATGCTTCTTTTGCGGATGCTTTCATTCCTAAGTAACAACCATATGCCGTTGCAGGAGAAGGGTTACCAGATGAACCAAATTCAGGAGATATCCCCGTTACGTAATCCGTCTCCATATAAATGGTATCCATATCTAATACAGTTGTACCTACATCTTCTGCTGTAATGTAACGTCCATTTAAACCTTGTATATAACGACCAAATGCGCGGAACATTTCTGGATTTTTATCTTTTTTAGGATCTCCTATGATTACTGTTTTACCTCCACCAAGGTTAAGTCCAGCTGCTGCGTTTTTATATGTCATACCTTTAGCTAAACGAAGAGAGTCAATCACAGCATCTTCCTCAGATTCATACGTCCACATACGAGTCCCACCCAAAGCAGGTCCTAACGTTGTATCATGAATTGAAATAATTGCTTTTAACCCTGAATTTTTGTCCTGACAAAACACTACCTGCTCATAATCGTATTCTTCCATGTAAGTAAATAATTCCATTTTCTATTCCTCCCAATTTTTATGATGACAATAATGCTAAAGCTAATGAATGCACTCTTGTTTCTGCTGTATCAGCTCTTGAAGTTAATACAATTGGTGCTTTTGCTCCACTAATAACCCCTGCTACTTTAGCATTTGCAAAATAAGTAAATGATTTATATAAAGTGTTCCCTACTTCAATGTAAGGGCACACAAGAATATCTGCGTTTCCTGCTACTTCGGAATCAATATGTTTTTCTTCTTTAGATTCCATTGATATTGCATTATCAAATGCTAACGGCCCATCTACGATACAGTCTTTGATCTGCCCTCTTTTTTGCATTTGCGATAGGACGGCCGCATCAATCGAAGCCTGCATTGCCGGGTTAACGATTTCTACCGCAGCAAGCGGTGCTACTTTCGGCATCATTATTCCAAGTCCTGTAGCAATATCAACAGCGTTTTGAATAATTTGAACTTTTTCCTCTAAATCTGGTGCAATGTTCATTCCTGCATCCGTTAAAAAAAGTAATCGGTCCCTCCCTGGTATTTCAAACATCGCTACGTGGGATAAAATTCTCCCATTACGCAACCCGGAACCTTTTTTTAACACCGCCTTTAATACAATTTTAGTTGCAACATTACCCTTCATTAACACATCCGACCGTTCTTCCGATACAGACTGAACAGCTTTTTCCACTGCGTTGTCAACAGAAGTTGCATGGTGCAAAGTAATGTGGTCATTATTTAAATCCAATCCTATTTCTGAAGCAGATTGACGGATAGATTCCATATCTCCAAAAAGTTTAAATAAGGCTAAATTTTTATCAATACCATCTTTTATAGCTTTTAATGTTTCTGCGTTTGTCGCTTCGGCTACAGCAACCGTCTTCTTTTCCTGCATTTCTTGTAGTCCATTCATTAGTTGTTCAAATTTCATTTCATCTCACCTTCAAGTTTCCAAAAATGTTTATCCTATTAGCCAGGAATATCTTTTCCTAAATTGTGCTTCTCCATTTTATAATACAAATTTCGTATAGATATATGAAGTTGCTTTGCTGTTTTGGACTTTATATAATTGTTTTTTTCTAATGTTTCCATGATTAGTTGTTTTTCGAATTCATCCATTGCTTCTTGTAATGGAATTTGCTCTTCTTCTAAATAACCTTCCAATTGATGGATCTCTGCTATGGAATGCTTCTTTAAAGTTGGTAGATGTTGGTGATCTAACACTTCTGCTAGACTGTCCATGTATATCATGGTACGTCCTAAAATATTTTCAAGTTCACGCGCATTACCAGGAAAGTTATACTTTTTAAGTTTTTCAATTGCTTCATCTGTAATAATTTTTATATTTCTACTGTAATTTTGATTTAAGCGAAGTAAAAAACGCTCAGCTAACGGCTTTATATCTTCTTTTCTTTCCCTTAATGGAGCAATCGTAATAGGTAACCTATTTAAACGAAAGAATAAATCTTCTTTGAATTCCTTTTCCATCATTGCTCGCTCTAAATTCACATTTGTAGCAGCTATAATTCTAACATCAACTGGGATAGCCTCTGATCCACCTACTCGAACTATTTCATCATGTTCTAGCACATGTAGCAATCTTGCTTGTAGATCTAATGAAAGCTCCCCAATCTCATCTATAAACACACTTCCATGATTAGCTTCTTCAAAAATACCTTGTTGTTTTTTAGGCGGCCCTAATGCGTCTCCAAATAACAATTTTTCTAATGAAGCTTCATCCATCGAGGCGCAATTCACCCGAATAAACTTATGATGCCTTCGATCACTTTCATTATGAATAGAATGAGCAATTAATTCCTTTCCAGTTCCTGACTCTCCTCTAAGTAAAACATTAACAGGAGTATTTGCAGCTACCTTCGCTTGCTCTAATGTAACCTTCATGTCCAGGGAATCAGCAATGACATCATCAAAAGTATATTTTGCTTCCAAATTTCTAATTATTTGTCTTGCTTGTTTAAGTTCAGAAGTCAAATTTTCAATCTCCGTCAAATCATGGATAATAGCTACACTACCCTTCAATTGTTGATCTACAATTACTGGCGCAGCATTTACTAATACTTCTCGGTTAGAAGGACCTACTTTCATCCGGGCTCCTCGAACAGCCTTTTTAGTATGTAAGACTTCCATATGCATACTTTTACCTTCTGAAATATCTGCAGAAGCATGCTTACCTAACACTTCACTCTCCGACAGACCAGTAATATTCGTATAAGCAGGGTTAAACATCATCCCTTTACCTTCTTCATCCACAACGGATATTGCCTCTTCACTCGACTGAATAATAGCTTCTAGCATGGTTTGAATGTTTTTTAAATCTGTTATTTCTTCAGCAAGTGAAACAACTTCTGTAATGTCCTTGAACACCGCAAAAGCTCCCAACACTTCCTTCTGTTCCGAAATCAGTGGAATACGTGTTGAAATGATTTGTTTTCCATTCTCTAATTTAAGAGATTGATTTAATTCTTTCTTTTTCGTCTTTAAGATCTCTGGCAATTTAGAGTCTGGAATTATTGATTCTATTGGTTGATTAATCATTTTTTGTTGTTCAATATTTGTTATTGCTTCGGATGCAGGGTTAGAATACGTCACGATTCCATTTGAATCAATGACAATCATTCCATCATGAATAGAATCCAGCAATAATTCCTTTGAGCTTTTTTCCTTCTTTAATTGGTCCAGCAATATTTCTTTTTCATTCATTAAATCATAAATAATATGAGCAACTGTGCCAGGAATAACAACTGACTTTCTCGTCTTATGTTTTTTTATATCTTGAAAAACATCTTCTCGACCAGTTGTTTCAACGATAATATCAACATCTTCTTGCAAACCATCTATGTAGGAATGGTAAGTTTTAATATTATTATTTTTTGCATAATGAATCCCTGTTGCTTGTTCATTAATATCAGCAACAGCTAAAACTTTAATCATATCCATTTGTTGAAATAGTTTAAGTATCGCTGTTCCACCGTTTCCAGCACCGACAATTAACACTTTTTGCATGGTCATTCTCCTATACCTGCAAGTTTTTGCATACTTATATCATAATGAAAGCGCTTTTAATATGCAAGTTTTTTTCATTTTTATTTTCAATAAAATTTGTTATACTTTTTAAAGCATAACTAGAGGAGAATGAATTATGGTTCGTCTAATCGCGCTTGCAATAGTCGTATTACCAGGAGTTTTGGCTGCCTATGGAATTAAATTAATTCGAGATTCATTTTTTGGTGAGGTAACTGCAATATATTTCAATAATGTTCTCGTTCAGTTAGTAGCCGGTGTATTGTTTATTCTAATTGGGATCGGTTTTATAGCTGGGTTTATTTTACATCGCGATCGCAAGCAAAATAAAACTTCAGGTAGATTTAAAGTTTAATCTAATTACACACTAAAAAAGCTCACCATAACCGGTGAGCTTTTTCTATTTTTGTTCTTTTATTATATTACCTGCTAATGCATATAAAATGATTGTTGAAGCAAGGTGTGAAGAAAAGTCATTATCATCTTGAATTGGATAAATTTCAACTAAATCCATTCCCTTTACTCCTTTTTTGGTAAAGGCATGTACAAGTTCAACTAATTCAAAAGAAGTTAAACCATTTCCATCCACTGGTCCTGCTGGGTTAAATGCGAAATCAAGCACATCACTACAAATAGATAGATATACAGCTTCTGTACCTTCACTAGCAATGTTGTATGCCTTTTCTGCCATCGCCTCAATATCGTTCGCCTTTCTAATTTCACGGCTTGTAATGGTAGTAGCTCCAGCTTCTTTTGCATATTTTCCAGTCTCAGGTTTGTTTCTAGGGCCATGAATACCCATGTGTACAATACTTTCATTTCGAACGTTATCATCTTCGTATAAGCGCATAAAAGGAGTAGAGCGTGCATACAGATCGCCTTCATGACTTGGCATATTATCATAATGCGCATCCAGATGAATGATACCTACTTTGCCGTCTACTTTTTCCCCTAACGCTTTCACAATAGGATAAGTGATTCCATGATCGCCACCGAAGGCAACGGGGAATTTACCTGTATTCCAAACTTTACTTGAAAAATTCTCTATACGACGCATTGTTTCTTCTACATTTGCAGGGACAACATCTACATCTCCTAAATCACCTAACTTGTAATGCTCAAATACATCTATTTCGTCTAATTCTGGTAAATAACCGCTGTACCTCGCAGAACTTAAACGAATGACTTTAGGCCCTAATTCTGCACCAGTATAGTCTCCCCACGTGACGGCACCTTCCCATGGCACTCCATAAATTAGGACATCTTTCAAATCAATTTCTTGGTCATCAAAAGCAACTTTTTTGCCACCTAAAAAACAGGGTGTATTTCCATAAATATAGTCCATTCCCATCTGAAATTCCTCCTAGTTTGAATATCTACAGCACTCATAAATCGTTTTTTAAAGTTGATATATGAAGGCCGATTAAAAAGTTCTAAAATAAAAGGCTTGGGAGACTTCCCAAACCTTTTACTCTTAGTGTAAACCTATTACATTTCTTTGACAACTCTATCGTATTCTTCTTCAACTTCTTTACCAGGTTTACCTCCAAATGAACTGAAAATAATAATCGCGATCGTAGAAAGAATGAACCCTGGTACCATTTCATATAAGAATCCTGCCAGTGTATCATTAAAGCCCCACACAAACACTGTGATTCCACCTACTAGCATTCCAGCTAAAACACCATTTCGAGTAGTTTTACGCCAGAATAATGAGAATAAAATGGCTGGACCAAATGTGGCACCAAACCCTGCCCAAGCATAAGACACGAGTTCTAATACCGAACTGTCTTCATTCCAGGCAATAGCCACTGCTACTAACGCTATAACAAGCACGGCAATTCTACCTACCCAAACCAATTCTTTTTGAGAAGCTTTTCTTCTAAAGAACCTTGCATAGAAGTCTTCCGTTAAAGCACTTGAGGATACCAATAACTGAGAATCGACAGTACTCATAATAGCAGCTAATACTGCAGCTAATAGGAAACCAGCAATCCAAGGGTTATACGTCATTTGCACTAGAACAATGAATACTTGTTCCGGATCATCTAATGGTTGATCAATATTTACAATACCAACCATACCTACAAGTAATGCACCATAAAGCGGTAAAACCACACCCATTGTAATTGCAATTAATCGGGATTTACGAACTTCATTTTTACTGCGAATAGCCATAAAACGTGCCAATATGTGAGGTTGACCGAAATAACCTAGACCCCAAGCTAATGCAGAGATAATCCCAGCGAACCCGATTGCGCCAGCTGAAATCCACGGCATCGAGGAACTTTCTTCTAAATCATAAGCTGTACCTGAAAAAC
Source organism: Halalkalibacillus halophilus DSM 18494 (assembly GCF_000423105.1). GTDB lineage: Bacteria > Bacillota > Bacilli > Bacillales > Alkalibacillaceae > Halalkalibacillus > Halalkalibacillus halophilus. Next base: position 13,312 of record NZ_AUHI01000005.1, read on the forward strand.
CATCTACAAGGCTAGGACTTATATCTGCTAATTGGCTGAACAACTCTCCAAAACCACCAATTTGATAAGTACCATAGACGGCAGTTACAACCAAAGCAATAAACATCAGAGCTGCTTGGAAAAAGTCCGTCCAACTTACGGCTAAAAATCCTCCTAAGAAAGTATAAACAACTATAATAATAGCACCAATAATTAATGCATTTTGATAATCGAAATTAAAAGTACCTTCGAAGAGCTTTGCTCCTGCCACTAACCCTGAAGCAGTATAGAATAAAAAGAAAATTAAAATAAAAGCTGCTGCAATAACTCTTAACAGACTTGATTTATCATGGTAACGGTTTTCCAAGAATTCTGGAAGCGTAATGGAATCTTGAGAAAATTGAGTATAAACACGTAATCGTTTAGCAACATATTGCCAGTTAAACATTGCACCGATTGCTAAACCAACTGCGATCCATAAACTCCACTGGCCAAAACCTGCAGCATACGCAGCACCTGGTAAACCAATTAATAGCCAACCACTAAAGTCACTTGCCTGTGCTGAGAAGGCTGCAACCCAACTATTAAGATTTCTTCCACCCAAAATATAATCAGATAATGTGTTTGTCATTCGATAAGTTATAATTCCAACTGTTAATAATACAACTAAATATAATATAAACGTTACATAAGTAGCATTTTCCACCATCTCTATTCTTCTCTCCCCTCTTTAATAAAAGTTATGATTGCCCAAACAACTAATAATGGCATCGGAACTAGAAACCAGAACCATGTTCCTGCTGTGAGTGATAACAATTGCAGTTCCATCATTTCACCTCTCCTTCATTTGCACTCATTAATACATCATTCTAACTTGTACAAAAAAATCGCTACTATTAACTTATGGAAATAGTAACGATTTTATGAATGCTATTCAATTATAATATTATATTTATCAGATTTTTTTGTCAAATCTAATCGTTCACAAAAAATTCATTATATAAAGACTGCACTGCCTGTGGTAATTGATCAGCATGTATTCCAAACATCATCGAAACTTCAGATGAACCTTGATTTATCATATCAATATTAACTTCTCCATCAACAAAAGCTTTAGTTGCTTTAGCTGCAACATTTAACCTTCTGCTCATACCTTCCCCAACTAACATGATCATAGCAAGGCCGTCCATTATAGAGACCGTATCTGCTTGTAATTCACTCTTAATACGTTGTGACAACCATTTTTTCTTTTCTAATGTTAGTTGATCCGTTCGTACAATGACCGACATATCATCTATTCCAGACGGTGCATGCTCAAATGAAATATCCTCTTCAACTAAAATTCCTAATAAAGTTTTACCAAATCCAATTTCTCGATTCATTAAATACTTACGTACATAAATGCTCGAAAACCCTGTGTCACTTGCAATACCTACGACAGGTTGGTTGTTATCTACTTTCTCTGATACAATCATTGTGCCAGGCGCATTAGGTGCATTTGTATTTTTAATACAAACAGGTATGTTCTTTTTAAAAGCCGGTATTAATGCTTCGTCATGAAACACACCAAACCCAGCATACGATAGCTCACGCATTTCTTTATATGTTAAAGAGCGGATTTCTTTAGGTTGATTAACAATTGTTGGATTAACACAATACACAGAACTAACATCTGTGAAGTTCTCATATAAATCTGCCTGAACTCCCGCTGCAATAATGGAACCAGTTATATCTGAGCCTCCTCGGGGAAATGTAGTTAATAATCCCGAGTCTGAATAACCATAAAATCCTGGGATAACTTGTACACCTTTACGTTCTCTCAGCTTATAGATTTCTTGGTAACTTTTTTCTAAAACTTGAGCACTGCCTGGCTCATCACTGACAATAATCCCTGCATCTTTAGGATTAACATAAGATGCTTCTACCCCTAATGTATTTAAATACGCACTTAGAATCCTAGCAAGAGAATCTTCTCCCATCGCTTTTAATGCATCCATCAAGTGCCAAGTGTTCGTAGTTTCTTTCAATAGACGTTCTGATTCTGATTTTATTCTATGAACTAATTCAGAATTTAAATTTAACTCGGTTGTAATGGATAAAAATCTGGATGATATTTCTGATAAAGTTTCGCCATAATTTTGACCACTATTATATTCATTGCCTAGCTGTATAAATAAATCAGTTACTTTGACATCATCTTTTGAGCGCTTTCCAGGAGCAGATACAACTACAAATTTTCTATCTAAATCTTCTTTAAGTATATTTGCTACTTTTTTTAACATATTAGCGTCTGCGACTGAACTTCCACCAAACTTTGCCACTTTCATTCTGCTCACCACTTTTTATATTATGATAAATCATTTTATCACGTAAAAGGACAAAAAAAAATAACAGGCAACATTTTGCCTGTTATTTTAAGTTGAAACCATTAACTTACTTTATGCTCTAATCTTAATTTATCCGCAATCATCGCAATAAATTCTGAGTTTGTAGGTTTTGCTTTGGTCACACTGACTGTATATCCAAAAATAGAGGAAAGGGAATCAATATTACCTCTGTTCCAAGCAACCTCTATTGCATGGCGTATCGCACGTTCTACGCGTGAAGCAGTAGTATTATATTTCTTAGCCACATCCGGATATAAAACTTTAGTGATGGAGCCTAATAATTCTATATCATTGTACACCATACCAATAGCTTCTCTTAAATATAAATATCCTTTTATATGTGCTGGAACGCCTACTTCATGAATAATAGAAGTAATATTCGATTCTAAGTCAATTTTTTCTGGTTTTCCAGTAAACATCTGACGGTTAAATGAATTATTAGAACTCTTTTGGTCCGCGATATTTTTTATCTGATCAGACAGCATTTCTAAATCAAAAGGTTTGAGCATGTAGTATGTAGCACCTAGCTCAACCGCTTTTTTCGTTACGGATTCATGTCCAAACGCAGTTAACATTAATACTTTAGGCTTTTTGATTTCTTTGTTCTTTTGAATTCTTTCTAAAACTGCTAATCCATCCATGTGAGGCATGATGACGTCTAATACTAAAACTTCCGGTTCTTGTTCTTCTACCATGCTCAAGCATTCGTTTCCATTGTAAGCAGTTCCTACAACTTCCATACCTTCTTCCTCAAAATGGTCTTGCAACATTGCCACTAACTCACGATTGTCATCTGCAATGGCTACTTTAATACTTCCCATACTAATCCCTCCGAATAATTTACTTGTCTTCTATATAGGTTTTCGACAGTTATAATAAAATACCTTTTTAAATTGTAAAATTTTTTATTAAATATCAATTTATTTTATTAATAGGATTATTTCCTACATTTTTTGATATTTTTCGACAGACGAAAGCCTCGGCAGAATTTGCCGAGGCTTTCGTTAACTTGCTTCTTTTTCTACTTTATTAATACTTAAACCTGCTTCGTTTAACATCCACTCCGCATGTACTCCATAACCACTAGTTGGATCATTAACAAAAACATGTGTTACAGCACCTGCTAATTTTCCATTCTGGATGATCGGACTTCCACTCATTCCTTGCACAATCCCACCTGTTTTATCCAGTAATTTCGGATCTGTAATTTTTATTATCATACCTTTTGTTTCCGGCTTTTTAGATGGCATGCTAGTTACAATCTCTATATCAAAAACCTGAACTTCGTGATCTTCAATAACAGTATAAATTTGAGCTTTTCCTTCTTTTACTTCATTTGCTTTTGAAATTTCAATCGGTTGATGTAAATCACTGTCTAGAAAGTTTGATTGCTGCATTTTTCCAAAGATTCCATAGTCACTGTTCTTATGAATTGTACCTATACCCTCTTCTTCCATTGAAAACTTGGCTCTTTTTTCCCCTGGAATCCCATTTTTACCTTTATTGATCGAAGTTATATCAGACGGAACGACTTTACCATTAAAAATATCCATGGGCTCTTGCGTTTGCTGATCGGTAATCATATGACCCAGTGCTCCATACCTTGATGATTTAGGATCGTAAAAGGTAAGTGTACCAATTCCTGCAGTAGCATCTCGAATTAATAATCCTAATTTGAAATTCTGGTTCGTATCTTCTTCGGGTTGAATGGTTAGAGGAAAGATTTGTTCCTTTCTTTTTACTAATAGTTCCACTTCATGATCGTTAATTGTTTCCAACATACGTTGAAAAGATTGCATATCTTGAATTTCCTTCCCATCATGCTGCAAGATGATGTCACCAATTTCAAGACCTGCTAACTCTGCTGGAGATTCATCATTTACTTTACTAAATCCTACAACCACAACACCTGAAGTGTGTAATTTAACACCTATTGATTGCCCACCTGGTACTACTTCTTCCACTGTTTCTGAACCATAAGCAACGATGGCGTAGGAGTTGGTAAATGGTATGATCAATGAAATAAGGAGTATTAACGGTAGCATTTTATTACTTTTCTTGTTCAATAATAGCACTCCTTTTTCAGTTTTATTTATTGCTGTAATGTTAATTTGGACTTTAAGTGCCTATTTTAAACGAACAAAAAGAATGTAATAAAACCTTTGATTTCCTTAACTTCAAGTGGAAAGCTTGTATCAATTGAAAATGACTAATGCTATACCTTTAAATAAAAAAATAATCCTTCAAAAGGATTATTTTTTTAAAGCATGGGCTTGTTTAATTAATTCTTCTGCATGTTGTTTTGTTGTATCGGTTAGCTCTTGCCCGGAAATCATTCTCCCAATTTCTTCAGCTGACTGCTCTTTCGATAAACGGTTTACGGTAGTACTAGTATGGTCTTGATCAGAAAATTCCTTTTCAATCAAGTAATGATGGTCTGCCATAGCTGCGACTTGAGGCAAGTGAGTAATACATAATACTTGCGAATCGGCAGAGATATCATGAATTTTTTGGGCAATTGATAACGCAACTCTGCCACTAACACCAGTATCTACTTCATCAAAAATAACGCTTGTAACTTGTTGATGTTTAGAAAATATACTCTTTAATGCAAGCATGATTCTGGAAATTTCCCCACCTGAAGCTACCTTTTGAAGGGCTTTTACAGGTTCTCCAGGATTCGTACTAATTAGAAATTGCACTTGATCTAATCCATTCTTTGTAAGATTAACACTTTCGCCTTTCCACTGGTACTTACCAGGTGAGAAATGAAAATCAATTTCAAAATCAGATTTATCTAAGTAAAGGCCCTTTAACTCTTCTAAAATTGCCGTTGTTAATTCTTTAGCTATATTTACACGTATTTGGTGCAATTGATCTGCTTCAATTAAAGCGTCTTTCTGAATGCCCTCAATTTCTTTCTCTAACTCCTGCAAATGGGAATCTTTATTATTTAGTTTATCTAACTCTTCTTCCATTTCAGCCATTAGAGACAATAATTCATCAGCTTCTTTACCATATTTTCTTTTTAAGCGATTAATTTCAAAAAGACGACTTTCTACTTCCTCTAATCGGTTGGGTTGAAATTCTAACTGCTCTATCTTATTTCTCAGTTCGGAGGCAATTTCCTCTAACCCAAAGTAATAAGATTTCATTTGTTGAGATAATTCTTCATAAGAAGCATCAACATCTTCTAAATTTTCTAATGAACTCATACTATGGCCGATAAAGTCCAATCCACTTTGTTCTCCATTTAATGGTTCATAAGCAGCTTGAAGATTTTCAAAGACCTTTTCATAATTAGCCAATTGGTTCTTTTCTTTTTCAAGTAATTCATCTTCACCTGGTTCCAATTGTGCTTCTTCTAATTCATTATATTGAAATTTCAAAAGGTCTACTCTTTGAGCAATCTCTTGTTCATTTGTTGTTAATTCTTGATAACGTTTTTCAAGACGTAGTAATTCTTTATACTGCTCATAAAAGTTATTATATGTATTTTCCAGTAACTGATACTGAAATTGGTCTAATAAATGCAAGTGATTTTCTGGGTTCATTAATGATTGCGTTTCGTGTTGACTATGTATATCAACAAGTTTGCTTCCAACTTCCTTTAGTATAGCTAAAGTCACTAATTTTCCATTCACTCTACAAATACTTTTTCCTTTGGAAGTAATAAAACGCTCAATAATAACACTTCCTTCTTCATCTAAAGGAAGTTCATATTCTTTAATAATGTCATATACAATGTGATCTTTTTTATCGATAAAAAAGATTCCTTCTATGGAAGCTTGTTCTGCTTCATGGCGCACAAATTCTACAGAAGCTCTAGCACCAGCTAATAATTGAATTGCGTCAATTATTATTGATTTTCCTGCACCTGTTTCACCAGTTAAAACAGTAAGACCATCGTTAAAGTTCAATGTGATTTCATCGATTATAGCAAAATTCTTAATTGATATTTGTGCTAACATGTAGTTCACCTCGACTTATTCTAAAGCATTCCCATGAAGTTATCATAAATCTTTTGAGAATCAACTGGAGTTCTACATATAATCAAGCATGTGTCATCCCCACAAATACTGCCCATAATTTCATACCAGTCTAATTGGTCAATTAAAACACCTACTGCTTGAGCATTTCCAGGTACGGTTTTTAATACTACAAAATGATCTGCTTTATCTAGAGAGACAAAGCTATCTAATAATGTTCTTTGAAGCTTATTTGTAGGATTAACTTTTGTATCATTTGGAACACTATACTTATATGCTCCATCCATTGTAGGAACTTTTACTAACTGAAGTTCTTTAATGTCTCTAGAAATTGTAGCTTGTGTCACATCGTACCCAAGAAGGTGAAATTGTCTTACCAATTCATCTTGTGTTTCTATTGCTTGATTAGATATGATCTCTCTGATTTTTAATAACCTTTGTGCTTTCTTCACATTCCATTCCTCACGATCTATTTTTCCGATTTTACATTATGAAAAGCCTGATGAGCCTCTTCGACGACTTGAACTTGTCTTTCTTTATTCACATTGTTAGTTGCCTTGTTCACCGTCCATTTTGCATGTAACAGAAACTCAATGTTGCCGTCTCCACCAGTGATAGGGGAATAATCTAAATCACAAATGCTAAATCCTTCTGCAAATATAAATTCAATCATCGATTCAAGAACCTGCTCATGAATTTTTCTATCACGAATAATTCCCTTTTTACCAACTTGCTCTCTTCCAGCCTCAAATTGCGGTTTTATTAGCGCAATCACATCTGACTCATCTTTAAGCAGTGCCTTTAGAGGAGGAAAAATGAGACGTAAGGAGATAAACGAAACGTCTGTCACCGCAAAATTAGGTTTTCCATCTGATAAATCTTCAGGTTTTACATATCTAAAATTTGTACGCTCCATTACGTTCACTCTAGGGTCATTTCGAAGTTTCCAATCTAGTTGGTTATAGCCTACGTCTATTGCGTACGATTTACTTGCCCCATGTTGCAAAGCACAATCTGTAAAGCCTCCAGTAGAAGAACCTATATCAATGATATGTTTATCATCCATCGTCACATTAAACACATCAAGAGCTTTCTTAAGCTTTAATCCCCCACGGCTAACGTAAGGGATTGCTTTACCTTTTACTCTTAGTTTAATTTCAGGATCCACTTTAACACCAGGTTTATCTAATCTTTCACTGTCTGAAAATACTAAACCAGCCATAATAGAGCGCTTTGCTTTTTCTCTTGAATCAAAATGTCCTAAGTCAACTAATAGTGAATCTAGTCTTACTTTTCTCATATTTAAGCTCTTCTTTCTTTAGAAGGTACAATCTCTTTCACTTTCGACTTCACTTCAGTGACGGTTAATCCTACTTCTTCCATTAGCTCATCTACACTGCCATGCTCAATGAAATGATCTGGCAGCCCCATTCTGTGGATATAAGGGAAGTTCAATTTTTCTGTTTCTAAAAATTCTAAAACTGCACTACCAAATCCACCTTGTAAGGCATGCTCTTCAATCGTTAAGATTGGGAGGTCCTCCTTGATTATTACTGAAAGCATAGCTTCATCCAACGGTTTAATAAAGCGAGCATTGACTATTTTTACAGAAATACCATCTTCATTTAATTCTTCTGCAGCCTTTAGAGCAAGATCAATGGTTGTCCCGAATGTTAAGATTACCAAGTCATCTCCTTGACGAAGAACTTCCCAACTACCGATTTTTATAGGTTTAAAATCTCCTTCAACTGGTTGATCCGGAGCATTTCCTCTAGGGTATCTAATGGCCATTGGGCCGTCGTCGTTTTTTAGCGCTGTATAAATCATGTGCTGACATTCTTGTGCATCTTTTGGCATCATAATTTTCATATTTGGTAAATGTCTCATGAATGAAATGTCAAAAACCCCTTGATGAGTTTCCCCATCTGCACCTACCAAGCCGGCGCGATCAATTCCGAACATAACATTTAAGTTTTGCCTACATACATCGTGAACTACTTGGTCAAACCCTCTTTGTAAAAAGGTTGAATAAATAGATAAAAATGGTTTCATTCCTTGGGTAGCAAGACCACCGGATACAGTGGTTGCATGTTGTTCAGCAATCCCTACATCAAATAAACGATCAGGAAATTTTTTCTTGAAATCTTCTAATTTTGAACCTACTGTCATAGCTGGTGTTACAGCTACTATTCGTGGGTCATTTTCAGCTAATTGAATAAGTGAATCGCTTACAACTTTACTCCATGCAGTTCCACTACTACTGCCTTTCGTTGATTCACCAGATTCTATTTTATATGGTCCCACACCATGCCAAGTACCAATTTTATCACTTTCAGCTGGTTTATAGCCTTTACCTTTTGTTGTTAAGACATGAATAATAATTGGACCTTCCGTTTTCTTCGCATAGTTAATTGACTTAAATAAAGCTTCATAATCATGTCCATCGACAGGTCCATAATAAGTGAAACCCATTTCTTCAAAAAACATACCAGGTACAACTAAATACTTCATACTATCTTTCACACGTTCCGCCGTATTAGCTATTTTGCCACCAACGGATGGGATTTTTTTCAATAATACTTCCAGTTCATCTTTCACCCAATTATATCTTTGTCCACTTCTTAAGCGTCCAAGTATATTATGAACCGCACCAACGTTAGGAGCGATGGACATTTCATTGTCATTGAGTATAACAATCATATCTTTCTTTTCATGACCAATATGGTTCAATGCTTCTAGTGCCATTCCACCTGTTAAAGCACCATCACCGATAATAGGTACTACCGAATGTTTCTCCCCTTTAAGGTCCCGCGCAATCGCCATACCCATAGCAGCAGACAAAGAAGTAGAGCTATGCCCAGTTTCCCACACATCATGTTCACTTTCATTGCGTTTTGGAAAACCACATAACCCTTTATATTTTCTCAATGTACTAAAATTATTAATTCTTCCCGTTAACATTTTATGCACATAAGACTGATGACCTACATCAAATATAAATTTATCTTTAGGACTCTCAAACGCATGGTGTAAAGCGAGTGTTAATTCTACAACACCAAGATTTGGCCCCAAGTGACCACCTGTAATAGACAGGTTTTCAATAAGGAAATTTCTCACTTCTTGGCTAAGTTCTTGCAGTTGATCTATAGTTAGATGCTTTATTTCAGATGGATGTTGAATGTTGTTCAGATCCATATCGGATCACTCACCTTTATTATTGTTTTTCATTTTATTATTGGATTTCTTTTTCTTTTTATTATCTGGAAGTACTTTAATCTTTAAATAGTCTTCCATTAAAGCTGTTATTTTACCGGCGAAAAGAATCAAGTTTGTAGATAATCGAATAGCTAAAGATTTCCCTAATGATTTACCACCAACTGTAACAGCAGCTACCAAACTTGTGAATATTACTCCAATAACAAATTGTAGAGTGCTCGTATTACCACTATTTATGCTAAGTGCTAAGTTTAGTACTACAATACCCGATGCAGTACCACTAATAACACCTGCTATATCTCCAATTACATCGTTACAAAAAGTAGCAAACTTATCAGCATTACGGATAATTCTAATCGAATTTTTTGCCCCGTACACTTTTTCAGATGCCATAGAATGAAAAGGTCGTTCACTTGCAGCAGTCGCCGCAATACCCATCATGTCGGAAAGTACACCTATCATTACAATGATAAATACAATAACCATTCCGAGGGCCCAACCAACTCCATTAAGAATGGATGTGGATACAATTGAAAAAATGGCCGCTAACACAAAGGTGATAACGGCTATACTTAGACTAAACTTTATGGATTGTTTTATAATTTTGATCATTATCGTTATTACCTCAAGTTCTGTTTAACCGACGCATATGTACGGTTAGGATGGTCACTTAAAAGGTAAAAATTGCAGCTTAGGTCCAGTAGGTTTTCCCAAGTCGCTACCATGTGTTGCCACATCGGCGGTTTCCCTTTAAAGCGACTTTAGCTCCGTTTCCGGAAGCTAGACTGGATTACCACTTAGTCCGCACTATAATCCCTTTTAAGTGTCTTAAAGAACAGTCTAGGAGTTTTCCTCAACAACCTTTAACCACTTCCTAGCCTCTTTTGCAACGTCTATTTCAGGCAACATTACCACAATGCTTCGTTGGCCTTCCGAAAGCATCATGTGTGCATTGCCATCCCCTAGACATCACTCAAGGCAGGCTACGCTGCAGATAGGGGAATCAAACTCCCTATCTTGCAGGTTCATACCCCATTTCATCCTTGGTGAATGGTATCACCAAGAACAAGAATGGGCCTCCACGGAAGCAGGGTCAACGCCCACATGCCATTGTGGATCGCCCTGCGACCTTAACTCCCAGCATCGACCCAAGGCTGGGCGCCTCAAGCCAACACCAGAAACTTCATCGATGTGCCCTTTGGCGGATTTTTAGGCCCGCCTTCAGAAGTGGAAGATCGACTAGAATACTGCACCATCCTCCCAATACATCTATTTTATCATATTAAATACATTCCCACAATTAGTTAAACGCCTTAAAACATACGGTTTCCAAATAGGTCTATGAAGGAAAGTAACTCTGGTTGGTGAATATTTGCACGACTGTAAGCTTCTTTTGCTTCTACCATACAATCATCACGTTTCTTTTCAGCCCCAGCTAATCCAATTATCTTAGGATATGTACTTTTATTTAGAGCTTCATCACTTCCTACAGGTTTACCGATTACTTCTTCTTTCCCTTTTACATCTAAAATGTCATCTTGTATTTGAAATATTAAACCCAAATGTTCTGCATAATCATTTAACGCCTCAATTTGCGGAGGGTTTGCCCCACCTAAATAGGCTCCAATTTTAACAGATGCGCTAATCAATTCTCCAGTTTTCTTTTGGTGAATGGCAGTTAAATCACTTTCTTCTAACTCTTTCCCTTCCCCTCTTAGATCCATAAATTGACCTGCAATCATTCCTTCAAACCCACTAGCCTTGCTTAATTGATGTATAATATAGACTTTTTCTTCTGCACCCAAATTGGAAGAACCAGAAATAATTTGAAAAGCATAGGTTAATAATCCATCCCCTATTAATACTGCAGTGGCTTCATCAAATTTTTTATGAATAGTTGGATTACCTCTCCTCAAGTCGTCGTCATCCATTGAAGGAAGATCGTCATGAACTAATGAGTATGTGTGGATCATTTCTAGCGCGATTGCAGGCTCAATGACTTTGTTATTTACTTCCCCAAAAGCTTGAAAGGTAGAGAGCATCAAAATTGGCCGAAGTCTTTTTCCACCTGCTTCAATAGTATAGATTAAAGCTTCATTAAGTTCTAATGGTAGGTTCAAATTAGAAACCGATTTCTCAAGTTGTTCATTTATCCAATTACGTTTTGATTCAAACAATGTATCTTTCACAATTATTCTTCCTCCAAGTTATATGCTTCTACTTGTCCATTATCCTTCATGATTTCTGTTATTTCCGTTTCTACTTTTTGTAATTTGTTATTACAAACTTTTGAAAGCTGCATTCCCTCTTTATATGATTCAATCGCTTCTTCCAATGGAACATCACCTTGTTCTAACTTTTGAACAATTTCCTCTAGCTTTTCTAAAGCTTGCTCAAACGACTGCTCTTTCTCTTCGTTACTGTTCTCCATGGAGATCATTCCTTTCTCCTATATTTGTTATCTCAGCTTCTAATTCTCCATCTGTAAGAGCAATTTTGATTTGATCACCCTTATTGTGTTCCGAGATAGAAGTAGTAATCTTTTCATTTTTATATGTTATCGAATAGCCTCTTTTCATTGTCTCAAGAGGACTTAAAATACTCAACTTATTTAATTGATTCGAAAAGTTATTTTTCTTTTGGTTTAGTATCTCATTTGTTAATTGATCAAGACGTTTATGAAGTATCAGATAATCTTTCGTTCTTTGCTCTAGTATATTTATTGGTGTCACTCTACTCAATCTATTTGATAACACTTTAAAGTCATTTGTTCTTCTCTCTAATTGAAGGTTCATCATTCGTTTTAAGTTTTGAAACGTTCGATCAAAATCTTGTTCCTTTTGCCTAGTAAGTTGCTCCGGATATTTAAATGCATAAGATTGTTCTAGTCTCAATAAATTATTCTTATAATTATGAGCCATAGCCTTGATTTGTTGAGTAAGACGATGTTTATAGTTTTCAATTTGTTTATGCAATTCTATTATGGATGGTACGGCTAATTCAGCTGCAGCTGTGGGAGTAGGCGCACGTAAATCTGCAACAAAATCAGCAATTGTAAAATCAGTTTCATGACCAACTGCAGAGATTACAGGAATTTTTGAGTTGAAGATAGAACGGGCTACAACCTCTTCATTAAATGCCCAAAGCTCCTCAATCGAACCTCCACCACGACCTGTAATAATTGTGTCGAAGTCACTTAACTCATTCACAAAGTTAATAGCGCTTGCTATGCTCCCTGCAGCCTTTTCTCCTTGGACTGCCACTGGAATAATAGTTCTCTTTGCAGAAGGGTATCTTCTTTGTAATGTTGTAATAATATCTCTAACCGCTGCCCCAGTGGAAGATGTAACAATAGCAATTCTGTTTGGATAAGTAGGGATTTGCTTTTTGTGAATTTCATCAAACAAACCTTCTGAATGAAGCTTCTTTTTTAGTTCTTCATAGGCTAAATATAGCGATCCAATCCCATCTGGTTCCATTTGTTTAGCATATACTTGGTACTGGCCATTTCTTTCATAAACATCTATATCACCAGTAATCAATACTTTCATACCGTTTTCAGGCTTGAATTTCAAAGAGCTGTTTTGAGTAGCAAACATAACCACACTAATTTTAGCTTGTTGATCTTTAAGGCTAAAGTACATATGACCTCTGCTATGATGGTTAAAATTAGAAATTTCACCTTGTAGGAGTATATTTTGTAAATGAGAATCGGTTTGAAGTTTTCGTTTTATATATTTGGTTAATGCCGTTACCGTCAAATACTTCTGTTCCATTCTCATTCTCCTTTATTCAATTCCTTTGCTGCTTGTACCGTATTGTATAATAACATAGTAATTGTCATCGGCCCTACACCTTTTGGGACTGGGGTAATATTTGCGACATGGCCTTTTAAATCATTCATATCCGCATCTCCAAAAACCTGTTTTTGTTCATTAAATGTGTTTCCAATATCAATTACTGTAGCCCCTTTTTTAACAGCATTTCGTTTTATAAAATGAGCTTTTCCAATTGCGATAATGAGTATATCAGCTCGAGAAGTTAGTTCTTGCAAGTCCTCTGTTTTGGAGTGACAAAACGTAACCGTCGCATCTTTATTTAAAAGTAATTGCCCTACTGGTTTTCCAACTATATTGCTTCTACCGACGATCACCACGTGTTTACCTTTAATAGGTATTTCATAAAAAGTAAGAATCCTCATGATTCCTAATGGAGTACACGGATAAAAACCTGGTTGTCCCACCGTCAAACGCCCTACATTCGTGGGGTGAAATCCATCTACATCTTTCCTTGGATCAATCCATTCCAATACATTTTTTTCATTTATATGGTTCGGAATTGGAAGTTGTAGAAGAATTCCGTGAACATTCATATCTTTATTTAACTTTGAGATTTCGTCCTTTAATTGTTGTTCCGTAATAGAGGGAGGGAAACGGAGGATTTCTGAAGACATACCTAACTTATCTGCAGCTTTCTTCTTCATTGATACATATGTAAGAGAAGCTTGGTCTTCTCCAATTATAATCACTACCAATTTGGGTATGGACCCAACTTTTTTTAATGAATGAATATCAGTTGATATTTTGTTTTTTAATTCTTGAGCGACAGGCTGACCATAAAGTAGTCTAGTTTCCATCGTCTATCCCTCCATAACCTTAGAAAAACTTGGATAATACACCATTAATAAATTTCCCAGACTGTTCATCATTAAAACGTTTGGATAAATCAATTGCTTCGTTGACTACAACTTTATTAGGAGTATCATCTTGATGGAAAATTTCAAATACGGCAATTCTAAGTACCGTTTTCTCAACCGTTCCGATGCGGTTAAAGGACCACTTTTCTAATTTGTCACTAATTTTCTTGTCCAGTTCTGATTTATGCGCAATAACTCCATCTATTAAAATACGGGAAAAAGGATCAAGTTCCTCATCCATTGCAATAACTAATTCCTCTGTAGATTGACTCTCATTTATATCAATTTGATAAAGTACTTGAAATGCTTTTTCACGGCTGTGACTTCGTTTCATCCTAATTCTCCTTTAATTTACTATATATAATAATTTAAAATTAATTGGTTCATTTATAGATAACCCTTATTATCCTACCATGTTCACAATAAGTTTACCATGAAAATAAGTGGAATGAAAAAAGCCTAACTAGTTAGTTTATAATTAGTTAGGCTTCCAATTTAATTATTTAGTTTCTGTTTTTGGTTCGACCGTTTTGTCTTCAATTTGGATCGCAACCACATGAACATTAATTTCAATTATTTCTAATGCCGTCATGTTTTTCAAAGTGGATCGTATACTATCTTGTATTTTTTCAGCAACTTTGGGAATGGATATACCATAATCAAGCACTGTATAAACATCAATTAATATACCTTCTTCACTTAGCTCAACTTTGACACCTTTGCCATGTTTCTTCTTACCTAGTCGCTCCGTAACATTGGAGGCAATATTCCCTCGCATGTTTGCCACACCGCTTATTTCATTTGCAGCAATTCCTGCAATCACTTCAATAACCTCTGGAGCAATTTCGACACGACCTAAAGAAGAATCTTCACTTACATTTAATAAATGATGGTCAGACATGAATAACACTCCTTTGTTTACTATTCTTTCATTACATCATATTCATCTAAGAAGTTTGTATTAAAATCACCTTGAACAAATACAGGGTGGTTCATCATTTTCTTATGGAAAGGAATCGTTGAATGTATTCCTTCAATTATGAATTCGTCTAAGGCACGATTCATCTTCAGAATAGCCTCTTCTCTTGTTTTCCCATAAGTAATTAATTTAGCGATCATTGAGTCATAATAAGGTGGTATATTCCAGCCAGAATATGCTGCGGAATCCACTCTTACTCCAAACCCTCCTGGAGGTAAATACATTTCTACTTTACCTGCAGATGGCATAAAGTTTTTAAATGGATCCTCTGCGTTAATTCTACATTCAATAGACCATCCTTCAAAAGTAACTTCTTCTTGTGTAACATTTAGTGGTTGACCACTAGCAACAAAAATCTGTTCTTTTATTAAATCAATTCCAGTTACCATTTCAGTTACAGGATGCTCAACTTGAATACGAGTATTCATTTCCATGAAATAATACTCATTTTTATTTTTATCATAAATAAATTCTATTGTTCCTGCACCGACATAATTTACCGCTTTCGCAGCTCGAACTGCTGCATTCCCCATCTCTTCACGAGTGGCAGCATCAATTGCTGGGGATGGAGTTTCCTCTATTAGTTTTTGAAGTCTTCTTTGGATGGTACAATCACGTTCCCCGAGATGGATTACGTTTCCATGAGCATCACCAAGAACTTGGATCTCTACATGTCGAAAGTCTTCAATAAATCTTTCTAAATAGACTCCAGGATTACCAAAAGCAGTCTCTGCTTCGTTTTGAGTCATACGGATACCAGTTATTAATTCTTCCTCATCTCTAGCGACACGGATTCCTTTACCCCCACCACCAGCGGTAGCTTTAATAATTACTGGGTATCCTATTTCCTTTGCGACTTTCTTGCCATCCTCTACATCTTCAATTAACCCTTCAGAACCAGGAACAATTGGTACACCCGCTTCTTTCATTGTTTCACGTGCTACGTCCTTCGTCCCCATTCTTGAAATGGCATCTGCACTTGGACCAATGAAAATCACGTTGCACTCTTCACACATTTCCGCAAAGTCAGCATTCTCTGATAAAAATCCATAACCGGGGTGAATCGCATCACAATCGGTCAATTTAGCTAAACTCATTACATTTGTTTTATTCAAATAGCTATCTTTACTTAAGATTGGCCCAACACAATACGCTTCATCCGCTAATTGAACATGCAAGGACTCTTCATCCGCTTCTGAGAATATTGCGACGGTTTCAATACCTAGTTCTTTACAAGCACGAATTATTCTTACGGCGATTTCGCCTCTATTGGCGACGAGTACTTTTTGAATCACGGACAATCCCTCCTATTTATTCTTCACTCGAAATAATGGTTGTCCGTACTCTACTAGTTCTCCATTTTGAACTAGAATTTCAACAATTTCACCATCAACTTCTGCTTCGATCTCATTAAATAGTTTCATTGCTTCTACGATACAGACAACAGACTGACTCTTCACTTGGTCTCCTACCTGAATATAAGCTGGATCTTCTGGAGTTGGTGCTTCATAAAAGGTACCCACCATTGGAGAGGTGATTTCAGTATCATAATCAGTACTCATACTGGCGTTTGATTGATTCTCTTCCTCTTCTTTCGCAGATGGCTCCGTAGTAACTTTTTCTGGTACTGACTGTTCTTGTTCTACTGGCTGAGGTGTAACTGGTTGCTCGGTTGGTTTAGGAGCAGTTTGCACAACTTGTTCTCCCTGTTTTTTCATTGATACTGTAGCACCATCAGCTTCATAAGTGAATTCTGAAATGGATGAATCATCGATTAATTTAATCAGTTCGCGGATCTCTTGTACTTTCAACATGAGTTTTGCACTCCTTCTTCATTTAATAACAGGTACTAATATTTCCTATTAATCATTGTACGATAAAATTGATACAATCTTCAACTTTATCTTTTAATCCACAGAACTTTTAAACAGAAATTTCTCTATTTTCAAGCATGTAAATGAACCGATTTTATCGTTTAACACAAAAAAATAACCCACACCTATAACTAGGTATGGGTTGCTATTACTCTTCTGATTGTAATTTGACTCGAACTTCCATTGGTCCGAATTCATCCCTTGCTAGTTGCATTAAGTGATTCGCATCAGTAGATGACAACTCATTTGCAATGACAGTAATATTAATAAAATCTTCTTCCTGTCTTACTAAAACATCACGATACTCTTTATCTTGTTGAATCATTCTTTCTAAAATTGTTTCTTTTTGAGCCACTGTTTGTAAAGCTGTCATCTCTTCTATAGCTTCATTTTTTTCTTCAGTTGAAGCGTTACTCGAAGCTACAATTGCTGATAACTGTTCTTTCACTTCACTTCTATGATCCTCTTTATCCATTCGAATAGCTGTAAATAATTCATCATTTGATAAATTAGAATACTCTACTTCTCCAACAACTGAGGAATCTTCAGGCTCCTCACTATCTTCTCTATCTTCTTGTTCCTCCCTTTCTTCTTCGTCATCAGGTATTAAAGCAACCTGATCACCACCTGGAGATAAAATATAATACACACTGAGTACAATTAATAAACTTAACATTGTAATTAACCAAACTGTTTGCTTCTTTAAAACCATTTTATTCTTCCTCCCTACTTTTAGGCATTACTGCAATACGATGGGTTGATACGTCCAATAAACGTGATACTGCTTCAATAACCATTTGCTTGTTCTGAATTTGATCGACACCTTCTGCAATCACAAGTACGCCTTTTACAGCCGGACTTTGTGTCTGTATTAATAAAGGTTTTTCTATATTATTTTCTCTAGTTAATACTGTTTGATGTTCAATTGTTTCGTCTTCTACTTGTCTCGTTCCACCACTTTGATCATTTTCGTCGGTTTTTTGATAGCCAGTAATTGTATTTTGTTCATAAATTTTTAGTGCTGAAGCTTCTAATTGCAAGTTAACCTCTACATTTGAAATACCATCCATACGATTTAACGCAAAAGTTAATTCTTCTTGAAGTGCGTTCTGAAAAGATTCCATCGATTGAATTCCTTCTTCTTGTTTCTCTTGATCCTTATTCAACCATACCTCTTGTTCTTCCGACGGATCTATTTCATTCGAATCAGCTTGTCCTCCAAATATGTTGGACACAATCAAAAACAATAAACCGATTAATCCAATTAATAGGATGTAAGAACGTTTACTGGGTCGATTTTCTTCGCTTCCTGAAGATAACCATTTCTTCAACCAATGCATGTTATTCACCATCCCAAACGATCATGATTCTATCACTAGTTACTTCTAGTTGTGATGCTATAAAACCCTTAACCTCTTCTATATCTCTTGTCTGACTTACAGTATGATTAGGAATTTGTACAGTTTTCACTTCCTTAATCACTTCTTCTGATTCTCCAATATAAATTTCCATATGTTCAATATCCTCTAACATCGCCCCCTCCTCATATTGCATTTGAAACTTAATGGAATGAACCGTTAAACCATATTCATCCATCAACTCCTTTTCTAGCATTGAGTGAGTTTGTTCTTCTAACTGTTTTAATATATATGCATCTTGTCCTTCTTGTATTTCACTTTTTTTAGATTCCACGATTTGATCCATCTCGTCTAATTCAAATGCCCCTTCAAAATAATCGAGTTCAGCTATTATATTTGAAGGGTTTACATTAAATATTTTAGTTAACGGGTGTAGGAATATTAAAAGAATAATTAATCCTAGTACAACTTTTAACGTAGCAGCTTGTTTCGATTGAGGAATTAGTAGAGCCAAAATCGTGGCTACGAACATAAAAATAACTATTTGTGTTACCCAGTCAATTAAATATCCCATTCGCACCCTTCCTTACCTGATCATTAGTGTTGCGTTTCCTACAATGATTAAGATGACAATTGCAAAGAAAAACATGATAGACACAATCAATAAAGCAACTAAAATATAAAGTATATGTTTTCCCATCCAATCAATAACTGCAATTACAGGTCCGTCAGCCACTGGTTGTAATAAAGCCGCTGTTACACGGAACATTAGGCCAAGTACAAGAATTTTTATAGCTGGGAAAATAGTTATAATAATAATCATGACCACACTAGCGAGTCCAATTGCGTTTTTTAATAATATAGATGTCGACAGCACGGTATCTGTGGCTTCAGTAAATACCCTTCCTATGACGGGAATAAAATTGCTAGTAACAAATTTAGCCGCCCTGATTGCTAATCCATCTGCAGTAGCTGCTGCGCCACCTTGAAGTGAAATAACAAACATAAATATAGATAAAAATCCTCCCATTAACCAAAAAGCGATCTGACGAAATAAATAAGCAAGCTTTGAGATGTCATGCGTTTGATTCATCTCGTTTGCGATATGTAAAATTGCAGATAGAAAAAATAAAGGAATGATTAATTTTGAAATAAATAGACTACTGAATTGAGTGAAAAACAATAAGAATGGTTGAAAAAAACCAACAGAAGTTATGTTTCCAAACGCAGCCATTAAACTTAAATATAAAGGTAATAGAGCAATCATAAATTGCCCCATCGTATCTATTGTTGTTGTTGCATATGAGATTGCCTGATTGAAACTTGCAATCGCCACCGTAATTAAGACTCCAAAGATAACCATATAACTTACATTAGCTACTGCATCACGTTCAAATGACTCAATGAGTAACTTCAAAAAGACGCTTAATAAAGTTAAAAATATTAGAATGCCAATCGTTTTCCCGTTGTTTACCCATTCCTCTAAGAAAAATAGTACAAATCCTTTTCCCCAATCTGATAATGAAAGCAAGGACGCGCCTTCTACGAAATCCCTCCAGGTTGTTTGATGATCTAATGGGAGGTAGTTCCTGTACTCATTTAAGGTTTCTTTCCATTGATTCTCTAACTCGTCCACTTTTACAAACTCATAGAGTGTTTCTTCTACCTCGTGTTCGTCCTGTTCTGGAAGTTCCTCTTCAGCAACTAAGGTTTTAGGAAAAATTAATATACAGATTGTAAGTATCATAATTCGCAACATTGTTTTATTCATTATGGGACCCCTTCAACTCATTAACGTTGATCTTATGAAGGTACAAAAGCTATTAATACTTCCATTACAGCAATTAAGATCGGTAGAGCAATTAGAAGAATAAATAATTTACCTACAATCTCAACTTTTAAAGCGATCGCGTTCAGATTTGCGTCACGAAGTAACTGAGAAGTAAATTCTGTTATGTATGCTACGCCAATAACTTTGAAAATCGTATCCAAGTGTAAAAGCGATAAATTTATTTGAGTAGTTAGTTGTTGAAAAGCGTTAAACACCTCATTCAATTGCATTAAAACAAATAAGAATACGAAAGTACCTGTGAGGATAGAAAGTAAGTAGGCAATAGAGGTGTTTTTTTCTTTTACTAAAATAATTAATATTGCCGCTACAATAATGACAGAAATTATTTGTAAGAACGCCATTAGGAAGAACCCTTTACATTAACATTTGTAATAAAAATACACTTCTGATTTCTTGAAACAGTTTGGACACATATTCTATTACAATTACTAAAACCAAGATAAACCCTAACAAAGTTGCCCACTGCGCCATATCCTCTTTTCCCATTTGCTTTAAAATCGTATGAATCATTGCTACGACTATGCCTATTCCTGCCACCTGAAATAGTAAATAGATATCTGACATTACCTAACCCCCTTAAATGAGAATTAACACGAGGAGCAACCCAGTTAACACACCTAACGACCGAAACAAACTAGCGAATCGTTTCTCTTCCGCAAGTGCATCAGATAACTCATGATGTAAGTGAACCAATACTAATGAGATCTGTTTTAGCTGTTGTGATAAATTGTGAGAACCAAGTGTTTGAGTGAACTGCAGAAGCAATTCTATTTCTTTTTGTTTTAAAGCGAGCTTATGAAGATTTTTTTTTATAGTTAGAGAGGTGATTTCAGAAACGGATTGATCTGAATGGACCAATTCCTCATAAGTATCATAAAAAAGAAATGAAATTGGTGCATTTACTTGCTTTGATATATTTAACAATATTTGATGAAGAGGCTCTTTGGAATATGTCATTTCTGATTCCATTAATTGAAGAGCGTGTATCAATTCTCGAATTTCTTTAGGTCTTTGGGTATATCGTTTGGCCAGATCGATTCCCACCCACGTGCACGTTAAAAGAATTAGAATTGCCCCGATCCATTTCATTCCTTATTCCCCTTACTTGTTTATGAATTCGATTTCCATCGCTATCATATATCGTTAATACTCGACCTGGACTCGGATTAGAAGCTAATATAACAATTCTGTCAAAAGCTTTCCGTTTCATAATTTGTGTCATGGAAGGTCGCTTTTGTATATCCTCAAAAGAGAAACCATGAATACTACAAAAAACATTAACCCCTGCATACACGGCTTCTAATACACTTTCACAGTCATCCTCATTTCCAATCTCATCAGCTACCAATAGCTGTGGAGACATAGAACGAATTAGCATCATCATTCCCTCTGCTTTCGGACAATCAGAAAGGACATCCGTTCTTCTTCCCAAATCATGTTGTGGAACTCCCTGATAGCACGCTGCTATTTCACTTCTTTCATCAACCAAGCCAACCCGCGTACCATGAACATAATAGTGACCATCGCTAAATGTTCTAATCAAATCACGAAGTAGTGTTGTTTTACCGCTTTTTGGTGGGCCAACTAATAATGTGTTTTTTATTTTTCCATCATAAATATTGGGTAATAAAGCTTGGGAAATACCAATTTTAGCCTTGGCTATTCGTATATTAAATGAAGAGACGTGTGTAATCGCTTGTACACTTCCATTGTGAATAGTCACTTTTCCACTGATGCCTATTCGGTGACCACCTTGAATCGTGATATAACCTTTCTGTAACTCTTCTTCTAATCGATATACCGAGTGCTCACTTATTTTAGTCAGTAAAGCAGTGGCATCCATACTCGAAAAAATATACTTCTCAACAAATTGTTCATGTGTATGAAAAATAATTTGTGGCGCTTGTCCAACTCTTAGCCTAATTTCTTCAATCGATTTTTCTTCCTTAGGAGTAATATGCTGATCCATCCATAATTTAAGTTTATAGGGTAAGTACTGTGTGACTTCCTCCATGACTATTCACTCCTTTATTAGAGTCTATGATTTTAAGTATCTGATATAACCAAAAAAAGAGCATTCGCTTGAGTGCGAATGCTCTTAAGTATTTAATTCATTAAGCTCTAGAAACATATTTACCTTCTGAAGTGCTAATAGTTAGAACTTCACCTTTATTAATAAAGAATGGAACTTGTACGATTAAACCTGTTTCTAATGTTGCAGGCTTCGTACCTCCGCTTGCTGTATCCCCTTTTATGCCTGGTTCTGTTTCTACAACTTCTAAATCAACGTTATTAGGAAGTTCAATTCCTAAAGTATCTCCATCATAGATTAAAACTTGAACTTCCAAGCCTTCTTTCAAGTAATTCAGTTCATTTTTGATTGTTTTTTCGGGAATTTCAATTTGATCAAATGTTTGTGTATCCATAAAAGTGTGCGCTGGCCCAGTCGCATATAAATATTGCATATTATTACGTTCCAAGTGCGCTCTGTTTACTTTTTCTCCACCACGGAATGTTTTTTCTTGAATACTACCATTTTCAAGATTTCTAAGTTTAGAACGGACAAATGCTGCACCTTTTCCTGGTTTCACATGTTGAAATTCTAATACTTGCCAAATGGAATTATCTAATTCGATCGTTAATCCTGTCTTAAAGTCGTTTACTGAAATCATAATCTTCCTCCTCTAATCAATCGAAGATGCTTTTTTTATTATAACGTTATTAACTCTTTAGTGGAATGGGTTAGTCTTTGGTTTCCATTTTCAGTAATGACTGTGTCATCCTCTATTCTACAACCACCTACGTTCGGCACATAAATTCCAGGTTCCACTGTTACTACCATGCCAGGCTCTAGTACTTTATCACTTTTGAACGAGAGTGCTGGTCCTTCATGAACATCCATACCAAGTCCGTGTCCAGTAGAATGCCCAAAATAATCCCCGTAACCTTTTTCTTTTATATAATCTCTAGTTAATGCATCAGCTTCCTTACCTGTAATCCCGGCTTTTGTACCTTCCATTCCACGTAATTGGGCTTGTAAAACGGTGTCATAAATTTCTTTTAGCTGATCGCTAATTTCACCGACAGCAAACGTACGTGTCATGTCTGAACAATACCCTTTATATAACGCCCCGAAATCAAGAGTTACTAATTCCCCTGATTCAATCTTTTTTTCTGAAGCTACGCCATGTGGTAATGCGGAACGATAACCAGAAGCTACAATAATATCAAAAGAAGACGAAACCGCCCCTTGTTTTCTCATAAAAAACTCTAGTTCATTGGAGACGTCGATTTCTCTTACACCTGGCTTAATAACCGTTTGAATATATTCAAACGTATCATCGGCAATTTTCGCTGCATCTTTTAAGATAGCAATTTCTTGATCGCTCTTAATTAAACGAAGCTCCTCTACCATACCTGCTGCTGGTATAAATTCAGCTTTCAATACTTTTTGATATGTTTCGAAAGTTTGATAAGTTAGGTGTTCTTTTTCGAAACCTAATCGTTTTATACCAAGCGCTTCCACTTGAGCTGCCACTTCATCTTGAATAGGGCCACGATGTTCAATTAACTCAAATCCTTCTACTTGTTCTTTAGCTTGTACAGTATAGCGAAAATCGGTAATAAATTTTGCATCCTCACCTGTAATAAGTACAACTCCTGCAGTGCCTGTAAATCCAGTCATATAACGGCGGTTCTGACCACTCGTGATTAGCAATCCGTCTAAATCTTCAGAAGCAATTTTGTTTCTTAGTCTATTTATTTTTTCCATGCTTATCTCTCCCCTTTTTCATTCATTAATTGAATTAGTCCGTATGCTGCTATCTGATATCCAGCTACACCAAATCCTACAACTTGTCCAGAAGCTACTGCACTAATGTAGGATTGATTTCGAAAAGACTCTCGGTTATGTATGTTTGAAATGTGCACTTCGATCACTGGGAGATTTATAGCTTCAATCGCATCCCTTAAGGCAATACTTGTATGGGTGTATGCTCCAGGATTAAAAATCACGCCAGCGAATTCTTGATCCAAGGAGGTTTGTTGAAGTATGTCAATCAATTCTCCCTCATGGTTTGATTGCTTACTTTCTAATGACAAACCATGATTCATCAAGAAATCTCTTAAATCATTTTCAATCTGATCTAATGTATGACTACCATATTGTCTAGAATCCCTTTTCTCTAAAAAATTAAGGTTCGGTCCATTTAACAGAAGAAATTTTGTCATATGCATTCACCACCTAAAGGCTTTTCTAGTACAGTTTATCATAATTATTCATTGTTTTGTGACATTTTACGGTCCAATCTTTCTCCATGGTAATCGTAAGAGATGGTATAGCCGACAAATACACCGTATAATACAGCTAAACACACGGATGTAACAATGGTATCACTTCCTAGTTCATTTAAAGGTGGAATATTAGGTAGCAACAAACCAATACCAATATAAACAATGCCCCAAATAACTAGTCCATAAACAAACCCAGGAAGCCAACCTGTAAGCTTTTTCAAAGTAGCATAATATAGATAACCAGGTATAGCCCCTAATAATATTATAATAATTAGACTCACTATCTCTCCCCAAAACTGGTCTACCCAACTATCTTGTATAAATGGCCTTAAAGTAAATGAAGCATGTGACAAGTCTGTAAAAGTTAAAAAATACGTGAAGGAAAATATCGATCCAAAGATAAAAGCTCCAAACATACCAGTTATGATACTTTTCATTATGATGGAAGAATGATTTTCCATAAACATACACCTCTTCGTTAAACAAGTTTGTGTTTAGTACTACCCCAATAGGAATATATATTCTCTTATAACCAACAAACTTTTTTAGTATTTTTAATTAAGATGTGCTAAATCATGTCTTTCATACTTCTATACGTTTTTTTAAAAATAAGATACACTTAAGTAAGATAGAACATGTGGAGAGGGGATTTAAATGCGCAGCTCTAAGATTAGTTGGATTATTATTATAATTGGTATATTGGCAGTAATTGGCCTATTTGGTAATCTAATCACAAATCCTTTAGGATTTCTTCAAAGTATTTTCACGATGATAGGAATAGCAGCAGTTATTGGATTACTTGTCTATTTCTTATTAATCCGAAAGCGAACTGCAGGCAATCCAAATTACCGAAAAGCTGTGAAACAATCAAAACAAAGGTATGGTTCTGCGGACCCTAAACTGCGTAATAACAACCATATTAAAAAACCTGTTAAGTTGGAACGTAAAAAATCTAAGCAATCAAAACATTTAAAAGTAATCAAGGGCAATAAAAAATAACGCAAAGGCAATTCGCCTATTGCGTTATTTTTAGATCACCCTGCCACCTTTTGAAAAAAGCAGCAGCCTTCCTGCGTCCAGTTTCAATTAAGTATTGTTTTTGTAAGTCCGTTAAATCAAATTCAGTAGCACTCACACCCTCAGTCGGTATGAAAATTATCTGTTTAGCATCCGCTTCGGAAATGTATCTAGCATCATGAGCCTGCATCATCGTGTGCGTAATCGCTTCCAGCATTTGAACTGCATTATTTAAAGGTTTTTTTGGCAATACAGGGGAGCCAGCAGCTAATTTCATACCAATTATTGGACGTAACGGCTTCTCATCTTCACTGAATACCCAGTAAGGGAAATTACTTAAAACCCCTCCATCTACTAAATAGCTCTTATATCTTCTCTTTGTAAGAATTGTATCCGGTTGAAAAATATATGGAATACTTATACTCATACGTACTGCTTTCGCTACTGGGAAGTCTTCTATAGAAACATCATAATAGGATTCTAAATCTCTAGGAAACATGGAGATCCTTGCGTTCGTAAGATCCGTGCAAATGATATGAAGTTTATCCTTTGGTAAGTCATTAAAAGAATATACTCCTTTTTTCTTTAAGACATTAGTTAACCACTCTTCAAAGTGATCACCACCATATATTCCTAAACGAAAGTAAACATTCATCCATTTGATTAGTGGGATTTTTTTATTTACAAAGCTTTCTTGCAAAATTTGATTCGGTTGTAAGTCAGTAAATATCTTCTCTAATTCACTTGCTTTATAACCTGAAGCCAATAATGCGGCTACTAAGGCACCTGCAGACGTACCTGCTAATCTTTTGAATTGAATACCTTTTTCTTCGCAAATTGAAAGGGCTCCTAAGTAGGCATAAGCCTTAACTCCTCCACCAGAAAATACACCATCTACATTCACAGACTCCCCCCTTTATAAATTGTATGGAGGAGACTCCTTTTTTAGTAGAAGTCTATAAAAAAGAGGCTAAACTTAGTTCCGTTTAGCCTCTAAAATATTCATTTATAATCCACATTTTAACTGTGCGCCACAGTTTGTACAGGTGTTACAACCACCTACGTCTTCAATGTTTCCTTGTCTACAGACAGGGCATGTATCTCCCACTTCAGAACCAACATTCACATTTGTTTTATCTAATTCTGATACTGTATCCATTAAGACAACTTTTTTCTCTTCATCTTCAAAAAGTTTCGTTTGCTCAGAGAAATCATTTTCTTCTGCTTTCAAGGAGAGAACTTGCGTGTCACGGCTTCCATCTACATAAACCGTTCCACCTTTAGCTCCACCATTATAAAGTCTTCTGTATACTTGCTCTACTTGTTCCACACTATAGCCTTTTGGAGCATTCACTGTTTTTGATATGGAGCTATCTACCCATTTTTGGATAACACACTGTGTATCCGCATGCGCCTCAGGAGATAAACTCATTGCAGTCACAAACCACTCAGGTAATTCCTCTTGAGATGCTTCTGGATGACGATCATAGTATTCTTGAACAATATCCGCTTTCACTTCAATAAATTTACCTAATCGTCCACTGCGGTAGTAAGTGAAGGAGAAGTATGGTTCAAGACCTGTTGATACACCCACCATCGTTCCAGTTGAACCTGTTGGAGCTACTGTTAGTAAGTGAGAATTACGGATGCCATAGTCAAGAACACCTTGCTTTATATCTTCAGGCATCTTTTGCATGTAGCCTGTTCCAATAAAGCGTTCTCTTAACAACTTCGTCTCTGCTTCATTTTCCCCCACTAAAAATGGAAAACTTCCCTTTTCTTTTGCTAGCTCTATGCTCGTCCTATAAGCTGTAGTTGCAATTGTTTCAAAGATCTTATCCACAAGCTGATCTCCATCAGTTGAGCCATACTCCGTTTCACAATAAATCAATAAGTCATGTAGACCCATAACACCGAGACCAACTCTTCGTTCGCCTAATGCTTGTTTTCTATTCTCTTCAAGGAAATAAGGTGTTGAGTCGATGACGTTATCTTGCATTCTAACCCCAGTTGCCACCGTTTGCTCTAACTTTTCAAAGTCAGGTTTCTTGTTATCTTTATCAGCAATAGATGCTAAATTCACCGCTGCAAGATTACATACAGAATAAGGAGCTAAGGGCTGCTCTCCGCAGTTATGAGCAACGAAGCCATTTGCTATTAACGAATGTGTTTCTGGTTCCGTGATATCATATACTGTTGTGTATTCGCCTTCTTCGATCGTGTCAACTTTACTTATAAAATACTCTCTTTTTCTCGGATTTGAATTGAGATCAGATAATTTCTCCTCTTTCTCAGTATGGTATAGGAAACCGACATCTTCTTTAAAGAGATTTAAATTCTTTCCTGAAATAATTAATTCATAAAATGGACGGCTCTCATATGTTTTTTCTTCTCCATCCACAGTAGTATAAGTGAACTGTGCCTGATTTTTCTTATGACGGTCATATATTTTCGCATGAATTCCCAAGTTTAATAGCAGCAATTGAACATCACGCAATAATTCCTGGGAACTCGATGTTAGCCTTGCAGTTCTATGATTTGGATCCGAAGTATATACCGTACCATCTGCAGAAAAAAGTGCTCTTAAAAACGTCACTACATTTTCTTTCGTAGCTGTAAATATCTTATCTGGAACTCTTTTTAAATGTGCTTTTGTTCGTTTTACACCCATTTGTTCTAATTGCTCTGTAAATGATTTTCGGTTATACATTACTTGGAATGTACCATTTTTACGCTCGTGAACTTTAGCCTTAAGTCCAGATAAACTTTCACCAGCTTCAAGTAAAGAAGGAATAATACTTGAATCATCTTGACCAAACACAAGTCCAACTCTTCCATCTTTCGCTAACCATCCATCTCCAGTTAACCACCCTAAGAAAAGTGCGCTTTCTTCAGAAAGATCATCATGAATGGAGAAGTTTCCGGCTCCAGATTGAATGTAAACATCATCCTCTTGTGTGAGATCTTTAGCTTCTTTCCAACCAGAATTTGTATATACTCTATGATCTGGAGTTACGTTTAACTGCATTCCGTTCTTCAACTGAATTTTTAATGTTTTTCTTTCGCCAGTTGGAAAAACAGTTGCATTTCTCATTGCTACACCAGGCATCTCATACGTTCGACCATTTACCACTTGCACTTGCTCTTTTAAGCGCAAGTCTGTTGCAGTTTTAAAAGCTCTATCTCCCTGCTGTTTATATAGGTCTTCAATCGTAATAAGACCAAATTCTGTACTAATTCTTGTATTTGGATGGAAACATGGGTTAGTCGCTACTACCTTTTGGCCATATGATGTCGCATTCGTTTCTCTATTTGCATTATCGATAAAGAAAATTCCTGGTTCAGCAGAATAGGTTGCACAAATATTGATCAGATTCCAAAGTTCATTTGCTGGAATAGTCTGATAAACTTTGACACCATAGCCTAGCTTTTCCCATTCTCGAACGTCTCCAACTTCATGCCAGTTTTTGTTGTAAGCTTCCATCTCTTCTGCAGTATAATTTTCAACATCTGGAAATCTCAACTCATACATTTCATCATTTTCTACTGCTTTCATGAAATCATCCGTAATACATACAGAAATATTTGCGCCTGTTAAGAAGTCTGGATTGTGAACACTATACGTTCCTTCATCTCTTAATTTATTTTCTGCATCACGAATATTTTCATCTGAAAATCCGCCTTGACCAGGGATATGCTTATAATTAACAATCCCTTGATACATTTGAATTTCATTCAGACTCAATGGTGTGAATTTTAATTTATCTTTTGCAATTTGCTGAACCGTTTCATCCTCAATATTTTCAATTAAGTATCTTAAGATCCTAGGGTTTTGCATTTTCGAAATTATGAAATCAAGTAAGTCCGGATGCCAGTCATTTAACATGATCATCTGAGCACCACGTCTAGAACCACCTTGTTCTACTAGGTGAGTCAACTTGGCAATATCATCTAACCAACTTACAGAACCAGATGATTTTCCGTTGACCCCACGCGCTAAAGAATTCTTGGGCCTTAACGTCGATCCATTTGTACCAACACCACCGCCTCGTGACATGATCTCCATCACTTGTTTACGATGATCACTAATACCTTCTCTTGAATCTCTTACAAATGGCATTACATAACAATTAAAGTAAGTAACATCTGTATTAGAACCAGCACCATATAATACTCTTCCAGCAGGTACAAAATTTAAATTAGATAACTCTTGATAAAAGTCATTATAAGCCTTTTGTTTCTTTTCAGGGGTAGTTTCTACTGCTGCAAGACCAGTTGCATTTCTAGCTGCAATTTGCTCGTAGTACACTTCTAATGGTTTATCTATAACACTAATGCTACGCTCAATTAGTCCTGTTTCCTGCTCCGTTTCATTTTCTAGTACATGTTGATAGTCATTTTCCACTTTAACAATAGCTTTCCCTGTGGATATATCAACCGACTTTATGAACCCTGTTCCCCTCGCTGGAAATTTAGGGTCTTCCTTGATCGTTAAGACGACAAAGTCACCTTTCTTTAACGTTCTTTTTTCTGTGTCTTTGAACGCATACCGATCTAACATAACAAGTCTTGATACACCTTTGTGAGTTAACACCATTTCAGAGGTGATTGGATGTACTTGTGGAAACTGTTTAATATCCTCATTTAACTGTTTTGTATCTAATACAAATTCTCTCGTTTGAATATCTTGCATTCCCTTACCTCCTTCGCGTAAGATAGAATCGTTGTACGATGCTAGTTACGTATTTCGTCTGAATCCAATATAGCAAACTCCGACAAGTAAATCAATATATAGTATTTATAATTTAAAAAAATATCTATATATAGATTATCACTCATAAATAATGTCAAAAGTCAACAGGGAACTTAGACTTATTTTTCTTTGACCTACATAATTTTCGGTTAAACTATTTAAAGAAAACCTTTGAAACTACTAGCAATCATACATATAATGAAATAGGGAAAGTTATACTAGAAAGAGGGGAACCCAATGGAAGTATTGTTAATTATCTTACTTGTGTTAGCAGGTTTTATACTATTTGCAGTATTTAAAAATATGCGCACACAAAAATATTTGAAAACATTATCCGAAGAACAATTTAAAGAAGGTTATAGAAAAGCAGAACTAATCGATGTTCGTGAACCAAAGGAATACGATCGTGGCCATATTCTTGGGGCAAGAAATATACCTATGTCACAAATGAAACAGCGAAATGCTGAAATCAGAAAAGACAAGCCTGTATATTTATATTGCCAAAGAGGTTCAAGATCATTAAGAGCTGCAAATTTCCTTCGTAAAAAGGGATATAAAGAACTGTATCAACTTAAAGGTGGATTCAGTAAATGGAATGGCAAGATTAAAGTAAAGAAAAAAGGTTATTAAAATTTAAGTACATCAATCGTTTTCGGTTAAAATACAGTGAATGTAGCTTCTATCCTATAATGATTAGAAAGGTCCAGCGCAATGTAATTTGCACTGGACCTTTGTTTATTTTTTATTAACTATCAACTTACGATTCTTCGCGGTAATACCTTAGCACTGGTTTTCTTGCAGCCTGCGTCTCGTCCATACGCCCTACTACTGTGCTATGAGGTGCCTCTTGTACTATTTCTGGATCATCTTTTGCTTCCTCAGAAATTTGAATCATCGCGTCAATAAATTCATCTAATGTTTCTTTTGATTCTGTTTCAGTTGGCTCTACCATTAACGCTTCTTCCACATTAATCGGGAAGTAAATAGTTGGTGGGTGATAGCCAAAGTCAAGTAATCGTTTTGCGATATCTAATGTGCGAACGCCCATTTTCTTCTGATTTTTTCCTGATAGTACAAACTCATGCTTACAGTGTTGTGTAAACGGTAAATGGAATTCTTCTTGTAATCTACGCATCATATAATTCGCATTCACAACAGCATTTTCACTTACTTGTTTTAATCCATCTGGACCCATCGAACGGATATAAGTGTAGGCGCGAACATTAATTCCAAAGTTCCCATAATATGGTTTGATTCTACCAATAGAGGATGGTCGATCACTATCAAAATAAAATCCATCTTGATTCTTAGAAATCAATGGTTTTGGTAAGAATTTAGCTAACTCTTCTGTTACCCCAACTGGTCCGGAACCTGGACCACCACCACCATGAGGGCCGGTGAATGTCTTATGAAGGTTTAAGTGAACAACATCAAAGCCCATATCTCCCGGTCGTGTATAACCCATAATCGCATTCAGGTTAGCTCCATCATAATACAAGCGTCCACCTGCCTCATGAATAATACTTGCCATTTCTAAGATGTGCTCTTCGAATAAACCTAAAGTATTTGGATTCGTTAACATGAGAGCCGCTGTATTCTCATCCACCACACGTCTTAGGTCATCTAAGTCTACTAACCCTTCATTATTTGATTTGACTGTCACAGCTTCAAATCCTGCAACTGTAGCAGATGCTGGGTTAGTACCGTGCGCTGAATCTGGAACAATTACTTTTGTACGGTGATGATCCCCATTCGCTTCATGTAACGCACGAATCATCATTAATCCCGTCCATTCTCCTTGTGCTCCAGCTGCAGATTGAAGAGTCACTGCATCCATACCAGTGATTTCACATAGTGATTCTTGTAAGTCATACATTAAACCTAAAGCACCCTGGATCGATGAAACTTGTTGATAAGGGTGAACCATACTGAACCCTGGATAGCGAGCTACGTCTTCATTGACTTTTGGATTATATTTCATTGTACAAGAGCCAAGTGGATAAAAACCTGAGTCTACACCGTGGTTTCTAGTAGACAAAGCAGTATAATGACGCATAATTTGAAGCTCACTCACTTCGGGAAGATCCGCTTGTTCTGTACGAATATAATCTGACGCAAATTCCGCGTCCAGATCCACATCAGGTACATCTAGATCAGGAAGTTGATACCCTTTTCTACCCTCTTGACTTAACTCAAAAATTACCGGAAAATCTGTTTGTTTAGCCATTAATCGCACCTACTTCCTGTACAAAGTTATCAATTTCTTCTTTGGAGCGAATCTCTGTTACAGCAACAAGCATATGATTGTTCAGTTTTTCGTTAAACTGTCCAAGATCATAACCCCCAATGAAACCTTTTGATAATAAAGATTCATTTATAGAAGATACACTCTGCTTCGTCTTAACAACAAATTCATTAAAGAATTTATTGCTATATACTGTTTCGAATCCTGCTTTTTCAAATGCTTGCTTTGCATATCGCGCTTTTTTCATATTTAGCTCAGCCATTTCTGTAAGCCCTTGTTTTCCAAGGGTTGTTAATGCAACAGATGTAGCTAAAGCATTTAATGCCTGGTTTGAACAAATGTTAGAAGTAGCTTTGTCACGTCTAATATGTTGTTCTCTAGCTTGTAAAGTTAACACAAAACCTCTATGGCCATTCTCATCAACTGTTTGACCAACTAGCCGTCCTGGTACTTTACGCATTAGTTTCTTCGTCGTAGCAAAATAACCACAGTGTGGACCACCGAATTGTGCTGGTATGCCAAATACTTGCGTATCACCTACAACAATATCCGCACCAAATTCCCCAGGTGGTGTTAAATATCCTAAAGAAAGGGGATTACTAGAAACAATCATCATCGTTTTCTTTTGGTCCTCAAGTATAGTCTCTACTTCCTTTAATGGTTCTACTTGGCCAAAGAAGTTAGGGTACTGCATAACAACACTCGCAGTATCTTCGTCTAACTCAGACTGAAGCTGTTGTAAGTCTGTTAATCCATCTTCGTGATCAATCTCCACGATGTTTAAGTTGAAACCTCTAGCGTAGGTGTAGATCACTTCTAATGATTCTGGGTGAATTGCTTTTGAGACAAGGATTTTTTTACGTTTCGTTTGACCTGCACTCAAATTAACTGCTTCTGCTAAAGCAGTTCCACCATCATACATGGAGGAATTTGCTACCTCCATCCCTGTAATTTCACAAATCATTGTTTGGAATTCAAAGATCGCTTGTAATTCACCCTGAGAAATTTCAGGTTGATAAGGAGTGTACGCAGTGTAAAATTCTGAGCGAGAAATCACATGATCAACGAGTGAAGGTATGTAATGGTGATAAACACCAGCACCCAAGAAAGATGTATGTGATTGAAGATTACTATTTTGACCTGCAAGAGCTGATAACTCTTTAGTTAATTCATACTCAGACTTTGCAGGCTTAATATTTAAGTCGCCTTTAAAACGAACTTTTTCTGGTATATCCTGAAAAAGTTCATCTGAATGCTCAACTCCGATAGTTTTAAGCATTTCTTTTTGATCAGAATCAGTCATGGGAATATATCGATGTTGCATGAAGCTCACTCCTTTAAGATTTTTTATAAAATGGTCGTTCAATCACTTTTGCTTCCAATTGCTTTTTTCTCACCTGTACAGTTAGTGTTTCACCAACATTTGTGTATGCTGTATCAACAATTGCAAGTCCTAGGTTCTTACCTAATGACGGCGATTGTGTACCTGAAGTAATAAACCCTACTACCTCACCATTTTTTAAAACTTCATAACCATTTCGTGGAATTCCTTTATCAACCATTTCAAGACCAATCAACTTTCTAGAAGGTCCCTCTTCTTTTTGTTGCTTTAATACTTCTTTACCAATGAATTCAACATCTTTTTTAACTTTAACAGCAAAATTCAGCCCAGCTTCAATCGGGGTAATGTTTTTTGTGAGCTCTTGTCCATAAAGTGCTAAATTTGCTTCAAATCTCAAAGTATCTCTAGCACCTAAACCAACAGGAAGTAATCCATCATTTTTTCCTGTTTCTAAAATCGCTTGCCATAAATCACTACCGGAGTTTTTATTCAAATAAATTTCAAAACCATCTTCTCCTGTATATCCTGTACGTGAAACGAGAGCTGGGTTTTCGATTCCATCAAAGACAACTCTTTCTTTAAAGCGGAAAAATTTAATTTTAGAAAGATCATCATCTGTGAGTTTTTGTAGTATTTTTTCTGCTTTTGGACCTTGCAGAGCTAATTGAACAAGATCATTAGAGATATTGGTTAATGTAACCTCTCCCTCCACATGTTCTTGAAGCCAATCAAAATCTTTCTGGGTATTTGCAGCATTTACAACTAGCAGAAAATGATCTTCTTTCAATTTGTATACAAGAAAGTCATCAACAGTGCCACCATCTTCATAACACATAGCAGTGTATTGAGCTTGTCCTACCTTCACCTTACTAAGATCATTCGTAATCATTTTTTGTAAGTACGCTTCACTGTCTGAACCTTTGACATCAATTTCACCCATATGGGAAACATCAAATAATCCAGCGCTTTCTCTTGTAGCATGATGTTCTTCTTTAATACTTGAAAATTGAACAGGTAAATCCCATCCACCGAAATCGACGGTTTTTGCTCCTAGTTTTTCATATTCCGGAAATAAAGGGGTGCGTTTCACTTCAGTCATTTTTTCGCCTCCTAATTTTAAGCATAAAAAAGAGAATACCAAATAATCTTTTGGAATTCTCTGTCCTGACACCTGAAAGTTTCACAATAAATATTGCTTTCATCTTTGGTGGCCCGCTAAAATACTGAGCTCTCTCCAGAGGTGCGTCCTACAAGAGTCTTTTTGCCTGAGAGATTCATACATGAAGTATTTGCTCCGTCGGCGCCAGCTAGTGGTCTCTCCCCTTGTGTTCATTCGCCTTATAGTATTCAAATTTATGTACATAATAAAGCTATAATCTATACGACATTATAGCACAATTTCCTATCTTGTGTAAGCGTCCCCATAGTTAAATTTGGAAGGAGAGAAACATCTGAATGAGAGTAAAATCCAATTATTTGATGGAACAGATTGATCAAGCGAGAGAAATAAATTGTTCATGGGATATATTTTCTATGGCTTATAGATTGAAGAAAGATAGTTTGTCTAATGTGGGCGAGTTGGCTGCTCTTAAATACTTGCCTGATTTAAAGCTATTGCCGCACCAACTTGAAGCTGTAGAAAAAATTGTTTTTCAAATGCATGGAAGAGCTATTTTAGCTGATGAAGTTGGTCTTGGTAAAACGATTGAGGCTGCTGTTGCATTAAAAGAATGGATGATGAAAGGAGTTGTTAAAAAGGTTTTGATTTTAGTTCCCGCTTCTTTAGTCCAACAGTGGGTGGCAGAACTAAATGAGAAATTTTTAATTCCTGCAAAGGCGAAACACAAATCTTATCCATGGGAAAGCTATGATATTGTTGTAACATCTATTGATTTAGCAAAGAAAGACCCTCATAAGACAGACTTACTTAAACAAGACTATGACTTACTAATTGTGGACGAAGCACATCGACTAAAGAACGATAAAACAATTAGCTATCAATTAGTTAAAGAACTTAAGAGCACCTATTGTTTATTACTAACTGCCACGCCTATTCAAAATAAAATTGAAGAGATTTATAACTTAATGCAAATAGTAAGACCAGGCTTACTCGGTGATCAAATAGAGTTTAAGAAAATGGTACAAAAAGAATCTTATGACTCAATCAAAACTCTCCTCTACCAGTCAATGGTTCGCCATCGAAAGAAAGATATACAAGGGACAAATGCGAATAGAAGCATTGAATCAATATCTGTTCATTTTAACGATGCTGAAATGTGTATCTATCGCGAACTAGAAGGTGCCGATTTCTCACACCCATTCACACAGACTACTTTACTTCGTGAATTTTGTTCTAGTAGAGAAGCTTGTTATGTATCATTAAAGAAATTAAATGAAACTAATTGTGAGGAGATAAGCAACTCCATTGCAAACCTACCTGATCACTCTAAAGCACTTAAAGCTATCGAACTGATCAAACAGCTTAATCAAAAAGTTATCTTATTTACTGAATATAAATCTACTCAATTATATTTACAGTGGTTGTGTCAACAACACAATTTAATAGCAGTTCCTTATAACGGCAAATTTAAGAAAAGCAAAAAAAGTTGGATGATTGAATGTTTTAGAAATAAAGGCGATGTCCTAATAGCAACAGACGCACTTGCTGAAGGGTTAAATCTGCAATTCTGTCACAATATGATACATTATGATTTACCTTGGAATCCAATGAAACTGGAACAAAGGATTGGAAGAATAGATCGATACGGACAAAAAGAAAACGTATCCATATTTTATTTGTACATGGAAGATACAATCGATACTCGCATAATGAATATTTTATATAAAAAATTAGATGCCTTCAGAAACGTCATGGGCGAAATTGATCAAATTTTAAGTTCGTACGGCATTTCAAATACGGAAAAAGAACTCACTGATATAATAGCGGAATCGAAATCTGATGAGGAAGCAGAAGTTAAAATAAATAACTTATTGTCTATTGTTGAACTTGAACAAAAGAGGGGGTATATTCATGAATCAAGTTAATTTACATTCATTCCTGATTGATTTTTTCACAACTAGAAATGCAACCTTAGAAGAACATAATGATCATTTTATAAAAATAAGATTGACCAAAGAATTAGATATTCAATTAATGAATCGTCCGTTCTACTGGCAATATCGGGAAGCAATGAATATACCTGGTGAGCCTCTTACTCTCTCCCTTATCACTAACAAAGAATATAATGCTTCAGAAGGTCAATTTGTGCATATCGGGTCAAAAATAATACAAGACATTTTTCGTATTATTCAACAGGAGGGTAGAAATACAATATTATATGAAAAAATTCATACAGATGAAGTGCATTCCCCATTACTTCCTTGGTATGTACTAAATATTCACGCTCAACTTCAAGGTTGGCAGCAAAAAGAGATTACTTTTAGTATTGGAATCTTATTAACCACTGGTTCCATGCGATTTGAAATGATGGAAGCAATCGATTCTTTGAGATTGCAACAAGAATTAAATAATTATGTATATACTGTTCCGTCGATCATTTCAAAAGAACGTGCTAAGAATTGGATTATTACAGAGTTAGAACAACGAATCATAAACGGACATGAACTCTATAGCAAAGAGTCTTTGAAACTCTATGAAAATGAAATGCAGTTATCTAATCGACTTCATCAATCTGATCAACAAACAGATACCACTTATCAGCATGTAACCAAACAAATAGAAGAACGACTATACCCGTCAGCAAATTTGAATCTTATTAACAATGGATTAATATACCTTAGTAAATCTACTACTCGAAAAATTCTTTCTGTATAAATTTTTATCGTTATTAAGTAAATTAATAAGGCAATTAAGATCAATTTGTACAAAAAAACGCACAAGAATAAATTACTGTAAAAATCCTTATTTTTGAAGGGATTGACTAGATGATTCAGATAGATTATAACTGATAATAGTTGATCACTTTCTCTGTAACCTCTTCTGCAGACAGGTTATCCGTCTCTACAACGAAAGACGCAACTTCTTCATATAACAATTCCCTCTTTTGAAAAAGCGCTAACTGTTCCTTACCAGATCTTTTCCATAAAGGTCTAGAATCATCATAACGCAAGCGTGTCTTAATTGTTGCAAAACTGCATTTCAAAAAGCAAACCTGATCAAATGTGGTTAAGATCTCTTTATTCTCAGATCTTTCAACTATTCCACCACCAGTCGATATGACAGATTTTGAATCACTCAAGTCCTTTAACAATTGTGTCTCTAACCCTCTAAAATATGCTTCCCCATGAATACGAAAAATCTCACTTATTGTTTTCTTTTCTTGTTTCTCAATTAATAAATCCATATCAACAAATGGCATATGAAGATCATTCGCCACTAATTCACCAATTACCGACTTTCCGGAACCCATAAAACCTACAATTACTATATTCTTCATAAATGTTCCCACTTTCTATTAGGAGGTTTACTATGAACAAGATGGAACAAGATTCGTTCTCTACATTAACAGAGGCGTTAAAAAGAGATGCTACAGACATTCATTTTTCCCCTGGAGAAAAAGATGTTTCCATCCATTTCAGAGTAGACGGTTATCGCTTGCTATATCGAAAAATATCAATCCAAGCATACCATAAACTACTCAGCTACTATAAATTTTCATCTGGCATGGATATTGCAGAACAACGCATCCCACAAGATGGTACACAACCGTTTGTGTGGAATTCCACATACTACGATTTAAGACTCTCTACACTACCGCTTCCATATAGTGAAAGTTTGGTAATAAGACTGCTTCCACGTACAGCAGCTCCCGATTTAAACCAATTATTCTTATTTCCTGACCAAGCTGATCAATTACTCAACTGGATTCAAAAACCAGCAGGTATAATTTTATTTACCGGTTCAACCGGATGTGGCAAGTCCACTACTATGTATGCACTGATGAGAGAAGCTACTAAAAAATTCGGTTTACAAACTATATCACTTGAAGATCCGGTTGAACAATCTGTTGAACACATATTACAAGTGCAAGTAAATGAAAAAGCTGGTTTTGATTACGACATAGGGTTAAAAGCTGCTTTACGTCATGATCCGGACATTATTATGGTCGGTGAAATAAGAGATCATCACACTGCAAAATTTGCCTTTCGTGCTGCTCTAACCGGTCACTTAGTACTCTCAACTGTTCATGCAAAAAATGCTTATGGCACATTAGACCGTCTAAAGGAAATGGGTTTGTCTACTGTCGACCTTCAACAATCCATAATAGGAATAGCTTCTCAACAACTAGTAACTCTGTTGCCTTCTGAAAAACAAAAGAGACTAAAAGGGAGAGCGGCAGTTTGCGAAACCCTGACTGATGATTACCTTAACCGGGCATTACATGGCTTACCAATTAATCAAGCTAAAAATTTTACAAGTTTTGATCAATTAAGAAAAAAAGCTCATGCGCTAGGTTATATCCATGCAGAACTTTAAGAAGAAACTTACATTAAAAAAACAAATTGATTTTCTAGACAGACTAGGAAAGTTGCTAGATCAAAATTTTTCCTTCAAAAGAGCACTGGAACTAATGACACACGATCCTGAATTTTATGAGCTAGCTGAGCGATTTGTAATTCATTTAAAACAAGGAAAATCTATTGAAAGTTGTTTTAGAGACAATCAGTTTCACTCGATCGTTGTCGCTTTTCTTTTTGTATCAAAACAATCAGGTAATTTCAGTGAGCATATTGTAAATTGTACTCGCGCCTTACAAATGAAACACAACTTAGTTAAAAAATTAAATGAAGTCCTTCGTTATCCGATGATTTTACTCTTTTTTAGTATCATTATTTTCTTCTCTATTAGTACTTTCCTTATCCCCTTATACCACAATAGCTATAGCAATCTCGGAAATGACCAATCTGTCTTTTGGTTCCAACTTATAATATACATTATTCAGTATGGGATTTTGGGGTTAGGTATTTTGTTTGCAATCACCTTCATTTCTCTATACTTCCTATTAAAAAATATAGATATAGAGGGACGGATTGAATTATTAAATAAAATCCCAATTTACAACCGCTTCTTAAGACTCACTACCACGTCACACTTTTCCTATCATTTAGCTGCTCTTTTAAGCAACGGGCGAACTATTAAAGACTCATTAGACATAATTAGATCTCAAAGTGACCTCCCCATATTGAAACATTATGCAGAAATCATACTAGAGTATTTAAGCAAAGGTCAGCCAATAACTCAAGGTTTTGCTCCCCTAGTCTTAATTGAAGGTGAAATGAAAATACTTGTGTTAAGAAGTGTAGAACAAGGAACTTTACGTAAGGATTTAAACGCTTATGCCTTATTAGTTACGGAATCATTAGAAGGCCAAACGAAGAAAATGATTCTATTTGTTCAACCTCTTATCTATTGCTTATTAGGAATTATTATCATAACAATTTATGTACTAACGCTCTTTCCCATGTTTCAAATGATAAACAACTTATAAAAAGGTGGAATAATAAATGAAGTTAAATGAAAGAGGATTCACTCTAATCGAAATGTTAATAGTTTTGCTCATCATCTCTGTTTTGCTCCTTATAACTATTCCTAATGTCATTAAACATAATTCAGTTGTAGATGAAAAAGGATGCGATGCATATATTGAACTTGTTCAATCCCAAGTACAAATGTACAAGCTAGATCATAATGAATATCCAGAATCTATTTCCAATCTTTCTGAAGAAGGTTACATTAAAAACACTTCTTGTCCTGACAACCGAGAGTTAACACTTAATAACGAAGGATTAGTTGAAGTTGGTTCTTAATTATTGGCAGAAGGATCGTGGATTTACCTTAATCGAATTATTAATTGTTTTATCGATTTTGATCATCGTAACACTATCAACGATTCAATTCTTTCAATGGAATATTACAGAAAGA
Source organism: Halalkalibacillus halophilus DSM 18494 (assembly GCF_000423105.1). GTDB lineage: Bacteria > Bacillota > Bacilli > Bacillales > Alkalibacillaceae > Halalkalibacillus > Halalkalibacillus halophilus. The sequence continues at coordinate 54,235 of NZ_AUHI01000005.1, forward strand.
AAGACCCAGCTATTTTTTCATCAATTTAATCAAGATGTATTTTTCATACAACAGCATACTATGCTGGAACAAAAGCGTTTGACATTGTATTTTGTCCCTAATGAAAACCGGTATCGAATTTATGAAAATACATTACAGCCTCCAATTATTGATCGTTCCTTTCAAGATGTGAAATTTAGGACTGCCTCCATTGAACACTCCATTCGTTTTAATGCTACTGGAACTGTTGTTCAGCCGCACAGCTTTCATGTTGAGATTGGAAACACTCAATATAAAATAACGTTCCCTTTCGGAAAGGGTAGGTATTATGTATCTGAAGTCTAAACAAGGATTTTTTCTTCATGACACTTTATTGGCATTGAGTTGCCTTCTTACGTTGGGGATTTTTATCCTCCCTGTTGTTCAAAAAATTTATAATGATAACTACGATATGCAGTTGCAGCTTGACGCTTATGTATTCTTACAAGAACAAATGGAGGTATTAATCGATTATTCACACTCGAACCAAATACACTCTTTACCTAGCCCCTACGATCTCACAGTTGATTATTTTGATCAAAAGTGGTTTATATGTATCACCTGGCTCCCTTCAAATACCGTAGAAAAGAGAATTTGTCGTTATGTCCATCCTTCTGACTAACCAAAAAGGTTTTACCTTATTAAATGCTCTCCTCTCTCTATCCATTATCATCCTGATTACGCCATTTCTAACGATAAGTATTCAAACCATTACAACAATCGAACCAAGTACTTATCAGTCAAAACTTGAATACCATCAGGTTGGTTTTCACATGTCATTTGAACTGTATAAAGCAAAAGAGGTAATACTAAATGGCGATAGTATTACCTTTATTAGATACAATAATGATCGTATTACTTATGAAAAATATAATAACCTTCTTCGTAGAAGAGTAAATAGCAGTGGACATGAAGTGATTGCTTATGGAGTGGAGTATTTTAAAGTAGCAAGGACCGCTGAACAATGGCTAGAATTTAGATTAGAGTTTGAGGATGGTGAGGCCTTTGCAATCCAGCTTCCGTATAATAACTAAAATATATAAAAATCAACATGGAATGGTATTTCCATACGTCTTATTTATATTAATTGTAGTTAGTGCCATCACCCTGTTAAAAGTACAAGATACGGTGTACTTAAAAGAACAAATAGAAGTTACTGAAACACTCAATGTGATCAGCAATTTAAAAATGACGGCACTTTATGACCTCAAAAGGGCATTTGAGGATAGTGAACACAACTCTGAACAAGACACAGTCACTTATCATTATCAAACCGGCACGGTGACTTTAGTTTATTCATTAGAATCTCCGGAACTATTAAATATTCATATGACTATTCATGTGGAAAAAAATAAATATGAGTATCTAACTTTTTTAGAAGTATAAAACAGTATTATTTGGTTCATAATAGTTATGTAATTTGGGTTATAGCCAAGCGGTAAGGCAACGGGTTTTGGTCTCGTCATGCCCAGGTTCGAATCCTGGTAACCCAATTTTTTAGTTGATTTTTGTCCTACGCATGAAATATACTTTAAGTACATAAAATGTTCATTTACATTATGTATCCCATCGTATATAATAATTTTTGACAAGTTCCTGCACAAAGGAGGAAATCACATGGGTCGTATGTTTCGTGTCATTGCATTTTGGACAGCAATCTTTTCAGTCATGTTTTACGTAGGTGAAATGTATCAAATGTCCTTATTATTCTTAGCACAAACGATCTTTTTCTTTGGAATTGGTTACTTAAACCTATCAGAGCGTCTTTATATGTATATTTTTGGAGCGTATTTAACTGTATTTATGGTAGGCTTTACGTACTATGTAACATTCCTATTAGAACCATCATTTGCACACTAGAAATCAAGAAACAAGCTTTTATATTTAACTCTTTAGAAGTGTTTAAATATAAAATCAAAGAGGTTGTTCCAATAAGGAACAACCTCTTTTTGTAGTTAAACTAAGAATGGATTGTTAACTTCTTTTTGAACACTTGTTTTAGGACCATGACCAGGGTAAACTTGTGTATCTTCTGGTAAATTCATTATTTTTGTTTTAATACTACTAATTAATGTGTGATGATCACCAAAAGGAAGATCTGTACGACCAATACCTCCTTGGAACAAAGTATCCCCTGCAATTAAAGTCGAATTATTTTCAAAGAAGAAGCTAATACTACCAGGTGAATGACCCGGTGTATACAATACTTCAAAAGAAAATTGGCCAATACTTGTCTTTCCTTCCTGAATATAATGGTCTGCCCCCACTGACGTCTTCACTTCACCTACTTGAAACTTTTTTGAACCATTTAACTCAGGTGTCGTAAGCCAATCTGCTTCTTCAGCGTGTATATATACAGGAACGTTGAAATGACCTCTTACTTGATCCACCCCACCGATATGGTCAAAGTGTGCATGTGTTAATAAAATTGCTTCCACTTGAAAGGATCTTTCTTCTATAAACCGTATTACCTCACTTGCTTCACCACCAGGATCAACTATTATTACCGCCCCATTCTCTTCTATTAAATAGCAATTGGTACCTAATAAACCTAAAGGATAAGTATAAATGTTCACAAAACGTTCCACCTTTTCTTTTTATTTTTAATGAAATGACTCGACATTGTTACGTTTTTTTTATAAAATATAGAAGAAATCATTATGCTTAATAATAAATCAATACTGTAATCATATCAAAGAGTGATTTTTTGATTCAAGGAGGAATACACAAAATGGTAGTCGGAGAGTTTATATTCGCAGTATTAATGCTTTTAGTTGCTATTCTAAGTGCAATTGCGATTCCTAGAGAATTAAAAAAGCGCAATTTCTTTTCTTTAGGGTTTGCTGGTTTATCATTGGTTTTATTCGGATGGTTTTCTATTGCTACAATAATAAGCCAATTTGGTAACCTTATGGGCTAAATCAAAAGTGCGAGATACATATTATTTCATTCTCGTACTAAACAGAAGAGCAGTTAACATGTTAAATGTTAACTGCTCTTTTTTATTTCTTCCAAAGTTAATAATTGCATTTGGTTATTATAAAAATAGCGATACATTATTAATGAAATTATTATTGCGCTTAAAGAAACGGTTGAAAAGATACTAATAGAAATCACTAATTGATATTTAATAGCCACAATTGGTGATACACCACCTAAAATTAAACCAGTCATCATACCAGGTAACTGAACTAGTCCTATGGTTTTTAGCTGATCAATATTCGGTATAAGCGCAGCATTCAATGTTTTTCTTACAGTAATATGAGAAGCTTGGCTAGGTGTTGCTCCTAGTGATAAAGCAGCCAATATCTTCCCCCTACTTTGTTCAAACTCAGATTTCATCCGTTCTAACACAAGCCCCATAGCAACCATACTGTTACCTATTACCATTCCACTCATGGGGATCACTTCTTCAGGGGTGAATGAGATCATTCCAAATCCTAGCCACATAGCTAAAACAATTAGTTCAATTGTAATTAAACCGAGCAAAATGGATATAAAAACGTGGGGCAACTCTTTTCCTTTTTTACGGGCGTGAAAAGTTGCAACCGTAATCATTACAGATAACATCAGGGGTATACCAACTATTGGCTCTAACTCAAATAAATACGTTAATATAATACCTATTAAAAATAACTGTGCAGTTCCCCTCACCGTTGACCAAATAATATCCTTTTTTAAGCCTAATTGATAATAATAAGCAATAGTGAAAGGAATCATTACAAATACAATTAATAAAAATAATGAATAAGTGGGTATATCTCTTTCCATAATTGCCTCCTAAATCGAATTACTTTGAAGGAATTGCTTTAATTCCTCCGTTTCGGGGTCACTCAATAATTTTTCCATTTGGCCATGCTCCTTAATTTTACCTTCCTCCATATAAATTCCGGTTGTACCTAGTCTTTTTGCCTGTTGCATACTATGTGTTACAAGCACTAAGGATACATGTTCCTCTTCGACTAAACGTTGGAGATCATGCTCAATAAGCTCAATATTTTGTTCATCAAGTGAACTGGTGGGCTCATCTAATAATAACACCTCTGGATTATTAGCTAATGTTCGAGCAAGCGACACACGTTGTCTCTGGCCACCTGATAACTCTGTAACATCTTTGTTTAGATATTCTTTAGACAAGTTAACATACCCTAACAACTTTTCCCCTTGATTAGGGCTCCACTCATCGAATAATGATGGTCCGAATTTTAAATTATCTTCTACCGTTCCTGGAAAAAGATGTGGCTCCTGTAGAACTAGTCCCACTTCTTTTCTTAGTGTTGGTATCGAATACGTGTTTAACTCTTTATCCTTATAATAAATAACCCCTGCGTCCGGGTCTTCCATACGATTAAATAAATGCAGTAAAGTGGATTTACCCGCTCCAGAGGGTCCAAAAATAACAAGTCGTTCTTTTTCTTTCATTGTAAAAGAGACATTACTTACCACCCGTTTGTTAATTTGACTCAATTCAAATAAATGGTTACTCACCTATTTTCCTCCTAAATCTCAATAGAAATTGAACCCACCCCTTAGAATAAGAGTGGGTTCAATTTCTATACATTTTCCATTTTCTAATCTTGGACAACTTCTCCATCTTCAAAGTCATAAAAGCGGAATAAGTCGCCATATATTATTTCATCTGAATAATTTAATTCTTGCTCTGCTTGTTCAACAAGCTCGTTACAGCTTGATTCATCAGTCAATTCACCGGTACTGTCATCATAACAGTTTCCACCAGAGTATATATAGTCTTCGCCAACGAACCTACCATCACGAAGAGCTACAAACGGCTTTCGTTCTTCCGCAAAAAGACCATTTCCAAACACAATATCATTTTCATTTTCAATATCCATCATATTAAGGATCGTAGGTTTGAAGTCAATTTGACCCGATATTCTTGATAATGTCCCAGAACCTTCATGACCAGGTATATGAACAATCATAGGAACTCGTTGTAGTTTCACTTCTTCATAAGGCGTAATCTCCTTGCCTAAGAAGTTCCCCATTGATTCATTATGGTAAGAACTAATTCCATAGTGATCACCCATTAAAATAATAATGGAATCTTCGTATAAACCTTCTTCTTTTAATCGATCAAAAAATCCTTCTACAGCTTCATCTGTATACTTTACTGTTTGAAAGTATTGATTTAGCGTAACGGAACTAGAATCATACTGGTCGATTGTTGCTTCTTCCTGTGGCATTTCAAACGGAAAATGATTGGTTAATGTAATCAATTTAGAATAAAAAGGCTCTTCTGCATCTTTTAACATATCCACAGATTGATCAAAGAATTTTTTGTCATTCAATCCCCAACCAATTTCATCTGTTTCATCAAAGTCATACGATTCAATATCATAAAACTCATCATATCCTAATGTTTCATACATAACATTCCTATTCCAAAAGCTACCATTGTTAGCATGCAAGGCATAAGAATTATAATCTCGATTTTCCTTTAAAATTTCTGGTAGAGCATTGAACTCGTTTTGAGCATGAGTGAAAAACACTGCACTATTAGGCAATGGATATAGACCATTGTCTAATAGAAACTCATGGTCAGAAGTTTTACCAAGTAAAGTTTGATGATAGAAATTCTCAAAATAGTAACTATCTTCTATCAAGTCATTTAAAAATGGGGTTATCTCTTCGCCATTTAGTTCTTCATCAATTACAAATGACTGAACAGATTCCAGAGCAACATAAATAATATTTTTATCTTCTGCAACTCCTGTTAAATCAATTGCTTCCTCACGTTCTCTTACGTTTTCATCTACATATTCATCAATTTCATCCATTTCTGATCCATCAGCAAACAAACGTTTTGATTGCGTGGAGGCAGTTATGATTGCATCATAAGCATGGAAAGTGAATAAACCAACATTTTTAACTAAATACTCTCGGTCAAATCCGCGTTTAAATAACATCGGTCTTTCTATTTCAGCTAATGTGATATTAATCATTATAGCTGCAAAAGAAATAACAATTATTCTTCTTCTAAACATACTAGAAAAGGTTTCAACTCTGAACCAATTCATTTTTGTAAAGGCAATAACTAAAATGACGTCTAATAGCAATAATAGATCTGAGAAGTAGATTAAAGAACCTACACTAGATCCAAGATCACCCGCATTATTAAATTGAAATAAAGTTGGTACAGTCACAAAGTCTGTAAAATTACGATAATACATTAGATTCGCTAATACAATTGTGGATAAAACCACAGAAGTAATTATTATAAATCTTTTTTGGCTTTTTGGTTTAAGCCAAACCGCTATGAAGAAAATCAACATACTTACAGCAATAGCGTTTATGAACAAGATGATCTCTTGGAATGACGTTTCCATTGATAATCCGAAATAAAAGCGATAAACAACGTATGTTTTAATTCCTACTAAGAGAGCGGCAATGATAAATAGAGGAATTCTCTTTAGAAAACTCATTTCCCCGCTTCCTTTCCATCTAAAACTAAATATAATTATACACGTATATATGACGAGATATTATATAAAAAGTTTCAAAAATAAGTACATCTTTTCTATTCCCGAATTTTATTCTTCGCAAACTTAATCTTTCTAATTCCTTTTTTCTGACCTTAGAATTAGCATGCCACTTTGAAATTGCTGATTAGATATTAAATTATTTTTGTACAATTCTCTTATTTCATCTTCCATTAGCTCAAGATCTATTTGTCTGTCCCCAACATAAATAATGGTTCCAAACTGTTTTAGAAGTCTTTGGACATCATAAAAATTATTCATTGGCAGCTCCTTTATTGTGATAATTCTTCATATAAACTTTTAAATTGCTCGTTTTGAGGTCTTTGTTCGTGAGCAATTTCTGCATGTTTACGGGCATCACTATGATTATTTCTATCATATAAAACAGCTAAATTATAATGCGCCTCTGGAAAGTCATAATGTAGCTCAATTGCTCGTTGAAAATCCGTTTCAGCACGTTCCGTTGATCCTTTTTGCATATAGGCAATCGCTCGATAAAAATAAGTATAATGATGATCCGTATTATTCTCTATGAACCTGTCTGTCACATCAATTGCTTGTGTATATTGTTCCTGATCTATATAATACTGAACAATCATCGCTAATTCCTCTGGGTTTTCTGTGGACTTAACATTCATTAACCCATAGGAACCCATTCCAATGATCAGCCCGACTACCAGTATGCTTGCTGTAAATTGCTTTAATTTTTCTTGTTTCTTTGGCAAGTGTAATACTTGAGCTGCTAAGAAGCCCCCAAGTAGTCCTCCAAGGTGTGCACCGTTATCAATTTGAGGGATCGTGAAACCAAATGCAATATTAATTGCTACGATAATTAACAAACTACTTCCCATTGTTTTAAAAAACAGCTCTTTATAATGAAGACCAAAAAACAGTAAAGCCCCAAACAAACCAAAAATCGCACCAGATGCCCCTGCTGCCACTGCATTGTTGGTTGCAAAACTAGCTACTCCTCCGAAGATACCAGCAGTAAAATAGATCCCTAAAAAGCGTTTAGAACCGTAAATTCGTTCGTTCACCTCACCCAAGAAAAACAGCGCCAGCATATTCATGAATAAATGGAAGACTCCAATGTGTAAGAACATAGATGATCCTATTCTCCACCATTCTCCACTGGCAATAGCTGGATTAAATTTTGCCCCCCATTCAATCAAATGCATACTATCTGTACTACTTCCTTCTGACTCTAAAAGGAAGAAAACCAGTAGATTAACTAAAATTAATGTATACGTCCATTTCACTTTTCCATATTGAAAAACTTCTTTAAACTGTTGATCTTTTCTCCTGTATTCAGACTCAATCTTTTGATGTAAATACATGGATTGTTGTTCCTGTTCTGGAATGGAAGGAACTTGAGTAAATCGGATGTCAATTGTATCATCTACCGATTGAGATAAACGTTGCAATTCTTCATCTATATTCTCACTGGTTACATAATATAAACTTGAGGTTTTTGTTCCGCTTTCGTTAATGTTTCTTGTTTCTTGAAGTCGTTGCCAGTTGTCAACTGGGGCGAAGTCGGATACAAAGACAAGGTGATAATCTGTTTTCCTACCGCGAAATTGTCTAACTTGCTCCATAAGAAACTTAATTTGTCTGTTCATATGCTTCTCTAGATGATTCGACCAATCAAATGATTGATGCTGAATAAAAATCACTTTATTTCTTCTCTTCTCATATTTCTCTAAGACAATTCCTTCTCCGGACTTTGTAATATATCTTATTTCAAATCCTGCTTGTTCGATTAAATAATTCGTAAGCTTATAGAATTTATATTTTTCAGTTATAAACAAGGGATCCTCTCCTTATAACTAAATCAAAAGCGAGTCATCTAATTTGTAATTGTAATTGCAATTTGGTTTTGACTCATCTCTGATGTTAATACATATGTTCCTAACTGAATACTTCTACTAAAATCATTATCTTGTAAAAATTCATTAAATGAATCAGCAGATTCGATAATTTGTTCATTTTCCAGTTCAGAAGCAATATCTGAAGAGCTCATTCCGGAGACGATCTCTAATGTATATATAGTTGATTCCCCTTCTTGCACGTCATCACTTTGATCAGAACTACTCGTTTCTGCTTCTGCTTCTTCCCTTAATGATTCCATATCACTTACTAACTCATTATATTCTTCAACTGGTAGCACTTCATAATCCTCTGCTTCAAGGAAATTTATAGCACCTTCTACGTCATACACACTTTCTTCTGTAGTAGAAGAGCTATTTTCATTCGTTGGAACAGAAGAATCCTCTTCCTTAACTTCAGCTTCTATGTAATATACTGTTCCTATGACTCCAACAGTAATTAAAATCCCAAGAGAGAAAGCCATCATTAAATGTCTCATTGAATCACACTCCTATTCATATGCAAAGCTTCTAACCAAATGAATGGTTATTTTCTTGTTGTTGAATAATGATCTTGACATCACTTTCTGCTAAACCTGTTTTCTCTTCTATTTCACTCACATTAAAACCTTCTTTATTAAGTTGCTTTACCTTCTGTACGATGTTAGGTTCCCCGTAACGTTTAGATTTATCAGTCTTTGACTTTTCAACAGGCTTACGTGATAACTGATCATATTGAAGAGAATCAGATAATAATTCTTCTTCAATGATTCTGAGTTTATTTTTCATCATATAAACCTCTTGAGCGTGATTAACATTCATTTGCTCAACGTCTTTTTCTAATTCAGATAAACGGTTATGCATGAAAAATGACATAATTAATAATAATAGACCTACTGAAAATAATATAATTAGTGCTTCTAGCATGATTTCACTCCTTTTAACTGCTAAAAATTAGTTTATCATTTAAAAGACATAATAGAAATGTTTCTAAATATTTCTTTTTCCGATTTCGTAGTATTTAATGGTAAATAAAATAAAGCACCTTGAACTATATTCGTATATTTGGTATGATGGTTAAGTCAAAAATGAAAGATAGAAAGAAATGGAGGGATTCCTAATGCGTGTACAAATTACGTTAGCATGCACTGAAACTGGTGATCGTAACTATATTAGTTCTAAAAACAAACGTACAAACCCTGATCGTCTTGAACTTAAAAAATATTCTCCTAGATTAGGAAAGCATACGTTACACCGTGAAACGAAATAAACAGTAGGTACTCGCCTGCTGTTTTTTTTATATCTTAATGTAGTAGCTAAACCTATTAATCACCGCAAAACAATTACTTAAAATATCCTCCGAGATAGGAGTTATTCTAGATGTATAAAAGTTCATTTCGTATACTTGGAAAAAGGCTCTTAAAGAATATACCAAGAAATGACAAAAGCCACGCTGTTCGTTCCATTGAAGACTCGTTATTTCAGTCTCCGAGTTGGAAAAGCGCAAAAACTATTGCCATAACAATCCCAAGAGAATTTGAAATACCTAACGAAACAATCATTGAACAAGCATGGCGTGAGTCTAAAAGAATAGTCATTCCAAAATGTTACCCTAAAGACGATCACGCGATGTCATTTTATACGTATTCTAATAAAAATGAATTAGAAAATGTTTATCTAGACTTATACGAACCGAAAGAAATTAAATCTAATTTTGTTGAAAAAGAGTATATTGATCTAATTATCGTTCCAGGTTTGTTGTATGATTCTAATGGATTCCGTATCGGATACGGCGGGGGATATTATGATCGATATTTAAGTGGTTTCAATGGCTCGACAATATCTATAGCTATGGAAGAACAAATCCTACCAAGCATACCTCATGACCACTTTGATATCCCTGTTCACTCCATTATTACTAACCAAAGAATCATCCATACTTTAAGTGTTGAATAATATCACACGTATAAAAAAGCCCTCATTCATTTGAAGTTTTCACTAAAACTAATCAAATGATGGAGGGCAATTTAAATGGTACTTTTCAATTTACAAATTCAGTAATTACTCTTCTTGCTCTTCTAACTCTTCAGCTTCTTCTCCTCTTTGTTCCTTCAAGTCAAAGTAAGCATCGAGAGCTCTCCTGCCGATTTTTAAGTTAGCTGAATACTGCGTTTCATTCATATCTCTAACGATTCCTGTTTTTGGTACAATAATCGCAAAAGAAACTTCTGGTTCATCATGTGGAGCATAACCCACTAAGGATAAGTTTTCCACATCCGTTCGACTACCATCATCATGATAAATGTATTCTTGGGCTGTTCCTGTTTTCCCAGCTGGGCTATATTCCGCATCATCAAATTCACTATAACCTGTTCCATTTGTTTCTTGGAAAGCCTGTCTGAACCCTTCTCTGACACGATCAAGATATTGATCTTCCATCCCAATCTTGTTTAGAGCTTTAGGCTCCCTTACTTCATATACTGGGCCTAACCCTTCCGCACTAATCGGATCATGAATTTGTTTTACAATACGCGGTTCCATTCGGTAGCCACCGTTTGCAATTGTAGAAGCATACTGGGCTAGTTGTAGTGTGGTATAAGTTTCATGCTGTCCAATCGCTAGGTCCATCATAATACCACCTATATCCTCCCTACCTTCAACACTTCCACGAAAACCGGTAGATTCACTCGGAAAATCTACTCCAGTCTCCACTCCAAAACCAAACTGTTTAAAATAATTGACCATATCATAATAACCACTGGCACCGACATTTACATTTTCTCCTTCTTGATAGTCAAATTCCCCTCCCATTCGTAAGGCAGTCAAAAACATATAAACATTGGAAGATAGTTTTAATGCTTCAATATCATTTACATTTCCTAAATTTCGGTAGGAACTTTTTTCCGCGGTACCTGCGATGTTTATAGGGCGATCATTAATAACTTCTCCAGGTGAGATAACACCTGAGTCTATACCAGCTAATATTGTTGCGCCTTTCACCGTTGAACCTGGCATAAACGCATGTGATAAAACACGGTTAGAGTTATCTATAAATTCACCATCTTCCCTGTTATATGTCTGTCCGGACATCGCTAGTATTTCGCCGGTATTAGGATCCATCATAACGGCCATCGCGTCATCCATATGTTGGTTTCTTTGTGGATAAGCATTAATTGCATTTTCTAATTCCTCTTGAACGATTTGATCTAATTGCTTCTGTAATTGAATATCAACGGAAAGCACAAGGTCTTTACCTCGTTCTCCTTGTCGAATAAGCTCACTATTAATTACCCTTCCACTTGAATCAGTTTCATGTCTTCTAACTTCTTTATGACCACTTAAGTAGTTTTCATATTGCTCTTCTAACCCACTTCGTCCAACCCGATCATTTCTGCTGTAATTTCTAGATAAGAAATAATCAAGTCTTTGACGTGGTAAACCTTCTTCTGCAGAAGTTATTCTACCAATAAAATTACTAAATGTGCCATCTTGCGTATCTACTCTTTCCCAATCTGTTGTTACATTAATTCCTGGAAGTCTTGTTAAATTCTCAGCAATGATTGCATACTCTTCTTGCGAGATTTCATCGCGTTTTATAATATGAGGTGTCAGCTCATATGCTTGGTCCAATTCTCTTTTTACAGCTATAACTTCTAATTCCTCATCGGTTATACTATTTAAATCATCCTCTGAAATATGCTCAAGCATAGAATAGTACTGCTCTTGGTCATTTCCAGTTAACTCTTCATCAGTTAATCGACTAGCTGCTTCTTCAGTATTTTGCATAATCCAATAATCTTCAATATTTCTTTGCGTTACGCTTTCTGGATCAATATCTATATAGTTAACTAAAGTCTCAGCTAATTCTAAATTATCATCAGGTTGGACATTTTTTCGAGGTGTATATGTAATAGCAAACGTTGCATTATTATCAACTAACATCTCACCATTTCGGTCAAAGAAGCGTCCTCTTGGTACAGGTGTTTGAGATGTTACATTTTCTGTACGGTCAATTTCTTCTTGTGCATCTTGCCCATATAAAATTTGCACCACACCAAGTTGCAATATCAATAATGAAAACAGCAAAAATATTGCAAAGAATAATAAATTTAATCTTAAAGGTAGATGTGATTTCTGTTTCTTAATAGCCATTAAGTTCCCCTGCCTTTTCCTCTTTTCATTATAGCATCTTTTTAAAGTGGAAATAAGAGGGGAACCGTCTACAATTTATCAATTTCTCGACAATCGTCTTCTTATTAAATAAATACAAATAGCTGTGAATAAATAGCCACTTCCTAAAATGATTAGTGTAATATTAACCCACTGCATTATAGGTAGATACAATACACCAATTAAAAAGAAGCCAATTGACATTACTCGACCAAAATTCAAAAATATCTCTCTTAGTATGACGTACTCAATTCTCAATTCCCTTGCGTAATTTAATTTTCCAATTACATCATAAGAAATGGACATATAAGGAGCAAAAAACAATGGGAACGTCAAGCCGATTATCGCCGCATATATAAAGAATTCAATTGATGAATTAGCCTGAATCAAAATGAATATTGATCCGTATAAACCAACCGTACCAGCAAATATAAAATAAAACCTATTATCAGGGTGGACAATTTTAGAAACATATTGATAGGCGACCAAGGAAGTGAGCGCATAAATGAAATTGTATGTTCCTACTACTAATTCATTTTCCGTACCAATGTAAACTAATAAACCAACCAAAAACAGAAAGACACCTTCTCTTAGTCCTTGTGAAAAATGACCAACAAGAAGTAATCGCCACTTCTTTTCTATTCTTATTTCTTTACTTGCTTTAAAAATAGCATATTTTCCATTCACCTTTCTTCTTTCCATGAAAAAGCTAGTAACAATTGCTGCTATAAATAACATAAAAGAAATAAAGAATATAATTAAATATCCTCCACTGTTTTCTGCATATCGTATAATTAATCCTGCAGATAAAGGACCGACCATCCCACTAAAAGACTGCAACTTCCCTAAATTACTGTTAAAGAGATCTCGACTATATGGTTCTGTAACTTCAAATGTAAGCACATTAAATGCAAGCCAAAAAAAACCATATCCTATTCCTAATATGGCACCTAACATCATATTATAATTAGAGGCATAATCTCCAAGTAATAATACTGTCATAAAAAATATAGATATAAATAAAATTCCTATCCGCAAAATGACAACTCGATCAACTCTTTTCGCCCAAGAGCCAAATATAAAATAGACGAACATTTGAGAAGTTACGACAAACAAATTATAAAGTGCAACAACTTGGATACTAGAGGTCTGCTTCCATAAAAATATATTGACAAAAATACTTGATAAATAAATTCCGAGTGTATATAACAATCCAATTGTTAAAAGTAAAGTTAAATTTTTCTTTTCGTGGTCGCTTATATCAGGTATACGTTTAAAAGACATAGTTTTCCCTCGCTTCTAAACGTTAGTTTTCTCATTTCAATCGTGCTTATGCTTAATTAGAGCATAAAAAAACTCACCCATTGAATGAGTGAGTTTTGATTCGTTTATTTTGCTTCTTCGTAGCGTTTCGCAACTTCATCCCAATTAACTACATTCCAAAATTCTTTGATGTAGTCAGGACGACGGTTTTGATACTTCAAGTAGTATGCATGTTCCCAAACATCAAGACCTAATACAGGTGTAACTCCGTCCATAACTGGAGTATCTTGATTTGGTGTAGATGTTATTTCTAAATTACCGTTCTTAACTACTAGCCATGCCCAACCTGAGCCAAAGCGGCCTGTAGCAGCTGTTGTAAATTCTTCTTTAAATTGGTCAAAGCTTCCGAACTTTTCATTAATCTTATCTGCTAGTTCTCCTGTTGGATTACCTCCACCATTAGGAGATAAAACAGTCCAGAATAATGTGTGGTTTGCGTGTCCGCCACCATTATTTCTTACTGCAGTTTGAATATCACTTGGAAGAGAGTCTAATCCTGTTAAAAGCTCTTCTAATGATTTGTCTTGTAGATCTGAATGACCTTCTAAAGCTGCATTCAGTTTTGTTACATACGTATTATGGTGCTTTGTGTGGTGAATGTTCATTGTTTCCTTATCGATGTGAGGTTCTAGTGCGTCGTAAGCATAAGGTAATTCTGGTAGTTCAAATTTAGCCATAATTAAAATCCTCCTTAAACATAATACGGTGAGAGCTTCATTCAAGTTAATTCTGAATTCCCACTCAACTTTTAGATTACCAATCAGCAAAAAACCTTGCAAGCTTTTTGCATTTAAACTTTTGTCATTGGCTTATATTGTTCCATTACCATATTCAAATATTTTTAAACATAAACCTTCGAGACACTTAATTTTACAGAAAATTATGATATTATATAATTATATTTAAGGAGGCACAACAAATGGCAAAGACTTACTTTTTTACTGGCTTTCCAGGATTCATTACTTCCAATTTAATTAAAGAAATATCCACGAGTAATCTTGAAATAAATAAGATTTATTTACTGGTTCTGCCATCGATGAAAGCTAAAGCTCAACAACAAATCAATGAGTTAATTCAGTTCCAACCAAACTTATTTAACAAGCTTAAAATCATATACGGAGATATTACAAAAAAACACTTAAATATAAAAGAAGAGCAATTAGCTATTCTAAAAAAAGAAGTCACTCATGTATTTAATCTTGCTGCAATTTATGATTTAGCTGTACCACGAGATATAGCTTACAAAGTAAATGTGGAGGGAACAAATAATGTTAACTCACTTGCTCAACAACTTGTAGCCCTTGAAAAATACGTTTATTTTAGCACTGCTTATGTTTCAGGAAACCGTGAAGGAATAATTTATGAACATGAATTGGATGCGGGGCAATCATTTAAAAATCATTATGAAGAAACAAAATTTAAGGCAGAAAAACTAGTTGCAGATCTTAAACCTGACTTACCAATAACGATTATACGTCCTGGTATTGTCGTGGGGCACTCCCACACAGGTGAAACTACAAAATTTGATGGACCTTATTTTTTGTTGAATTATCTCGATCGACTTCAAAAGCTTCCTTTTATACCATACTTAGGGACTGGGAATGCTGAGGCTAATTTTGTGCCTATAGACTATATATTAGAATCAACAATATATTTAGCCCATACCACAATTAGTAATGGAAAGACGTATCATTTAATTGATCCTAACCCCTATACAATCAAAGAAGTTTACCAACTTTTGATGAACACCTATATTAATAAAGAACCTAGAGGAACTTTACCACTACTTATCGGTAAAAGTGCCCTCTCCTTTCCTACAATGCGAAAATGGTTGAAAGTTGAAAAGCAAGCACTAGCCTACTTTAATTGCGAATCATTCTATGACTGTACGGAGGCAAAAAATGATTTAGCTGAAGCTTCTATTCATTGCCCTGATTTTAAAGATTATGTACCAGTGATGGTGAGTTATTATAAGCAACATAAACATGATCTAACAAAACAAGTTCCTATAAAATAAAAAAACAAGCATCTGCTTGTTTAATAATGGCGGAGGAGGAGGGATTCGAACCCCCGCGGGGCGTTAACCCCCTGGCGGTTTTCAAGACCGCTCCCTTCAGCCGAACTTGGGTACTCCTCCGTATGATGTTATTGGTGGACCCTGCAGGACTCGAACCTGCGACCGATCGGTTATGAGCCGATAGCTCTAACCAGCTGAGCTAAGGGTCCTTCTTATGGGGCGACCGGTGGGAATCGAACCCACGCGTGCTGGAGCCACAATCCAGTGCGTTAACCACTTCGCCACGGCCGCCATATGAAAGTATTATTCTAAGTAGTTTATGAAAAATAGCGGCGGAGGGGATCGAACCCCCGACCTCACGGGTATGAACCGTACGCTCTCGCCAGCTGAGCTACACCGCCAATGGCTCCAGCGGCAGGATTCGAACCTGCGACCAATTGATTAACAGTCAACTGCTCTACCACTGAGCTACGCTGGAATATAAAAGTTGTTTTTCTTTATCAGCGACGAAATATAATTTACCATGATACGTTTCTCTTGTCAACTTGCTATTGAGAAATAAAAAAATCTATTTTCAAATAGTAATTAAAGAGGCTGGGACAGAAGTGTATGAAGCCATGAATATTCCGAACAAAGCTTATAAAAAGCGGATGAAATAGACGGAGACTCCTGTGGGAAATAGAGCTTAGGTGAGACCCCGGAATGCGTAGCATGAGGAGGCTCTCCAGCTCCCCACGGAAAGCGCAGTCTATTTCAGGAGCGAGTTAGTCGCACCGCATTTCATTGTTCGGATTTTCATATTAACACTTTGATTTGTCCCAGCCTCTTAAACTATTACTCTTTATTAGTTACTTCTTGAGCGATATTTAATGCGTGATCTCCAATACGTTCTAAGTTACTGATAATGTCTACGAAAATGATACCAGCTGTTCCAGAACACTTACCTTCATTCAAGCGTAAGATGTGCTTTTTACGATATACACGCTCCATCTGGTCAATTTCATCTTCTTTTTTCATTACATCTCTTGCTAATTCTTCATCCATATTTTCAAAGGATTCTAACGCTTCTTTAACAGTATCAACAGTTAAATCAAACATTTCATTTAGATCATCCAACGCTTGGTCCGTTAAATGTACTTTATTAGTGATTTTATAATCATTTAATTCAATAATGTTTTCAAAATGGTCCCCAATTCGTTCAATATCTCTAACGATGTCCACTACTGCGGAGTGAGTAGCACTATCAGCATCTGTAATGGATGAACTAGAAACTTGAACTAAATAATTTGTAATTTTTTTATCTAGATTATTAATTGCATCTTCAAGCGAATAACCAATCTCCGCATGTTTAGGTTGATTTGTATTTAGATATTTCCTTGACTCTTCTAAACCATGAATTGCAATCTCACCCATGTGTAGAGATTCTTCCTTAGCCTGTGCAATTGCAACAGACGGTGATTGGTCTAAGAAGATAGGATCTAAATGTCTAGGTTTATAATCTATAGCTGAATCGTCTCCAGGCACTAATTTTGTAACCAGTACCGCAATAAGAGCTATAAACGGAAATTGAATGATTGTATTTGTAATGTTAAACGTACCATGTGCAAATGCAATGGACATTCTTGGTTCTAGCCCTAAAGTTGCTGTAAACCATTCGATTAGAGCGGTAAATGGAACTAAAAAGACTAAGAATATGGTCGCTCCTAATAAATTGAAAATAACATGGGAAGCCGCAGCCCTTTTAGCAGCAACACTTGCACCAATAGCAGCTAGTACAGCAGTGATTGTTGTACCTATATTATCTCCGAACAATACAGGAAGTGACGCAGCAAGTGAAATGGCGTCTTCTGCATGCAATGACTGTAAAACACCTATTGCTGCTGATGAGCTTTGTACACTTACTGTGAAAATTGTACCAATCGCTACACCTAACAATGGTATTTCACTCATTTGAACCGTTAAATCTTGAAATGCTTGCATTCCTCTGAGCGGTCTCAAACCATTGCTCATTAATTCCAGTCCATAAAACAATGCACCAAAACCAAAGACTGATTGTCCAATGTAAGTAATCTTCTTATTCTTAAAGAAAAATAATAAAAATGTTCCTACTGCAATGATAGGAAGTGCATATGCAGAAATATCAATACCAATAATAAAAGCAGTCATTGTCGTACCGATATTTGCACCCATAATTACTCCAATAGCTTGTCTTAACGTCATAAAACCAGCGTTTACTAGCCCGATCGTTAAAACCGTTGTACCAGTACTTGTTTGTAATAATACCGTTACAACTATCCCCGCTAAAACACCCATAAATGGGTTAGTAGTAAAACGATCTAAAATATCGCGCAGCTTATCCCCGGCTGACGCTTTCAGACCATCTCCTAGGTACTTGATTCCAAATAGAAACAAACCAAGTCCACCAAAGAATAAAAATAACATCTCTTGAATTGAAAGTTCCATGATCCTCACCCCGATTAAAAATATGACTAAATTTGTTGAGCCATGTACATTATGAGTACAATACGTGAAAACGTAAATATATTTACAAAAAACTTTACACAAACTTTACAATCTATATTTTTACTTTTAGTAATACCCTTTTAAGATTGTTTCTAACTTATTTCTCAGATAAGATATATATGGATAGAATGGGGGCATACGTATGAAAGTAAATATGATTAAACGCTTTAGTTGGAGTATACATAACTTTAAAAAAGCTTCTGCTTTAAGAATTGAAAAAGTTGGTAAATCAATTTGGTACTTATTATTGTTCATGTTGTTGTTAACTATTCCTTATGTAACTACATTAGTCATTGACGCCAACCAATCACTAAATCAACTTCAAGACAATGAAGAGATTCAAGACCTCTCTTTCACTTATCAAAGATCAGGATTAAGTTATGATGGATCAGAAGATGTCATTGAACATCATAACCTCGCTATTGTCTTTGATGAATCTTTAATTACCGAAGTAGACCAAGATACCGTTTTACTGATGCAAGAGGAACAAGGAACATTATTTACAAACCGTAATAGTTACACATTTCTATATGAAAGTATGTTTGCAAATGGCGAATCCTTTACCATTGAACAATTAGGAAGTGAACTTCTTAACTTCATTTTAGTACTTATGATTTTATCTACAGCAATTTATTATTGTTTATCCGTATTTATTAAACTTGCGGAAATTACTCTACTTGCTTTTGGTGGATTTATAATAAATCGAAATCTAAAAAGAAATGTGAATTATGCTCAGCTTTGGAAGTTATCTGTTTATGCTATTACCATTCCGACTATTATTGTAACGACTATTCAGACTACGGGTATGAATCAAAATTACTCAGGAGTTATTTTTTGGATTGGAAGCTTTATTATTTTATACATGATTTTATCCAAAGTACCAAAGAAAAAAAGTTAGCCGAATACGCGGCTAACTTTCATTTTTTTCTTCTACTAATATTTTTGTGCCGTCCACTTCCGACACGTAAATATCCACTCCCTGTTTCATCCAACTCCCCTTGGTAATTGCACTATACCTTTCCCCTTCTATATCAATCGTACCTGAAGGTCTTAAATCCGTTAACGTCGTTCCTTCTTTCCCAACAAGCTCTTTATACGATTCATTCATTGAGTTGTAACCTTGGTCACCTGTTAATTGATCTGCTAAGGCTAATTTGCCCCACATGGCTCTTTTTGGCACAAACCGAAGTAGAACTAAACTGAATAATGTGCCGGCTACAACCCCTGCAATACTATACGAAGCATATAACCAATCTGGAGCTGCGAAAGCAACAGAAAACAACACGACGACAAAACCGATTGAACCTACAATCCCATCATTTATAAATTTACCATCCAAAATTATTAACCCTACTCCAACCGCGAATCCTAACCCAACTAAAATCATATCTGTAGTCGATAAATAATTGAAAAAATAGTAGCCGATTAATCCAACTCCTAAAATCGCACCTATTCCTTTCAACTTGACTAAGATTTCACCAAATAAAAAGAACATGGCGAAAAAGATAACAACAAATACTCCTAATACTGTCTCTATAAACATTATGATCCCCCTCTTCTATCCGTATAATAATTATTTATTTTTAAATATGTATTTCCATTCTTCTTCATTCATTATATAGTAAATATATAGTAGGTTCCAACATTCGCATGGTACCTCCTGCATATGTTATTATCA
Source organism: Halalkalibacillus halophilus DSM 18494 (assembly GCF_000423105.1). Lineage (GTDB taxonomy): Bacteria > Bacillota > Bacilli > Bacillales > Alkalibacillaceae > Halalkalibacillus > Halalkalibacillus halophilus. The sequence goes on from NZ_AUHI01000005.1 coordinate 74,332, forward strand.
ATAATGGAGAACAAATAATATATTTTTTTAGGTTAATCAAAGGAGAGTTGGATGATGTCTACGATTACTCATCGTAAAGATACAAGACCAGTTCGTGTAGGTAATGTCATGATTGGTGGAAAAAATGAAGTTATTATTCAATCAATGACTACTACAAAAACACATGATGTAGAAGCAACAGTTAATGAAATTCACCGTTTAGAAGAAGCAGGTTGTCAAGTAGTCCGGGTGGCGTGCCCTGATGAACGTGCGGCAGATGCTATTCCTGAAATAAAGAAACAAATCAATATCCCTCTAGTAGTGGATATTCATTTTGATTACCGTTTAGCTCTTAAAGCCATTGAAGGTGGAGCAGATAAAATAAGAATTAATCCTGGTAATATTGGGAAGCGTGAGAGAATTGAAGCGGTGGTTAATGCGGCCAAGAAAAAGGGGATTCCTATTAGAATTGGTGTAAATGCCGGATCATTAGAACGTCATTTAATCGAGAAATATGGCTACCCTACTGCAGATGCCATGGTAGAAAGTGCGTTACACCATATTAAAATCCTAGAGGACTTAGATTTCCACGATATTATTGTTTCGTTAAAAGCTTCTGATGTTCATCTTGCTATAGAGGCATACGAAAAGGCTGCCAAAGAGATACAATATCCAATCCACTTGGGTATTACGGAGTCAGGTACCCTTTTTGCCGGTTCAGTCAAGAGTGCGGCCGGACTTGGAGCTATTTTAAGTAAAGGAATCGGATCAACCGTAAGAATTTCCTTAAGTGCCGATCCAGTCGAAGAGGTCAAAGTTGCCAAGGAATTACTAAAATCTTTCGGGCTTGCAGCAAACGCAGCAACCTTAATTTCTTGCCCTACATGTGGACGAATTGAAATTGATTTAATTTCTATCGCAAATGAAGTAGAAGAGTACATTCAGACAATTAAAGCACCAATAAAGGTAGCTGTTCTTGGTTGTGCTGTAAATGGTCCAGGTGAAGCACGTGAGGCCGATATAGGGATTGCTGGTGCAAGAGGTGAAGGATTACTTTTCCGACACGGAGAAATTATTAGAAAAGTACCAGAAGAAATTATGGTAGAGGAACTGAAAAAAGAAGTAGACAAATTAGCAGAAGAACATTATAAAAAACAACGAGAAGAAGCTCAAGAAGTTTAACTTATGTAATCAGGTATAGTTTATAACTATACCTGATTTTTTTATAATATTGGGTAAACAAATAAACGTATGACAATTGCAACTAAGGCTAATCCAATTGCGATGTTACCCAAAGTGTTTGCGCCTCGTCGTTTTGCATAGATACCCATGATAGCTCCTACTACTGCAAATAAAAAGGTCCAAACAAAGAACGCTAATAAAGACAAAACTAATGCGATCCATCCCCATCCGGCATCAACATGTTCTTCCATGCGAGATTCTCTTTCCTCTTGTTTCATTTTATCTCTATCTAATTCGCTTGGATTAAAAGTTGCTGTTTCGGATGAAAATTCGGTATCTTCTTTTTGACGGATCCCAGTAATCGGATCGTTAGAAGGCATTAATCCTTCATTTCTGTCAAAGTAATTATCATCTTCACTATAACTCCTCGGATGATTGTTCTTTTCTTCGTCCATGATCATTCCTCACTTTCTAGAAATTACGCTTAGTTTATGTGAGGAGAATTAATTTATACATAAAGAAACGTCGACAGCATAAACTGTCGACGTTTCTTTCATTTAATATACGATTGTTACTGCGCCACTGCAAATGTACTTCTTTTTTCGGCTTCCTCTTGAATTTCCACCGCATACCAACTCGCAGCATTACCGTTTTCTCCTATATATTGTTCTAATCCACCTATACCTCTGTGGTAGGCAGTCAATGCTTCATCCCAATTACCATATTGTCCATATAAGAAGTCCAAATACACTACGGATAACTCAATACTGTATTCAGGGTTAAAAAGTAAATCCTTCTCATAAGGCAAATCAGCCATCTCTGCAATCCACGGTGCAGTATTCTCCATAAATTGAGATAAACCATAAGCATGTCCGTATTTCGTTGGAGGACCAACCAGCTCTGGGTCAAATGTCCCTCCTGTTTCAATCTTAATTAATTCATAAACAATAAAAGGATCAATATCATACTCTCTCGCTTTTTTAGTTAAAAACAATGCCCAAGACTCCTGGAACTGATTCTCACTGTTTTCCACCATTTTTTGTGCAGTGGACGTATTTTTTCCCCAGTCTTCATATGACAACGTTTCTACTTCCCCAAAATTTGTTACGCTTAAATAATTCTCTCTATTTTTCTGTTCTTTGTCGTTGTTTACAGAGTCTTCTGTAACTTGAAGTGCCTGCAGTTCATTATTTTCTGTTTGCAATTGTGTAATTTCTTGTTCGTATTGCATAGTATTAATTATGATTCCTGCAGCCACTACCACAATTGCAGTAAAAAATACTGCATAAGCCTTTAATGTCATCAAAACATCCTTTCCTAAGTCAATATAACTAGATAAAGTTAAAATTAACCTACTGCCACATACTAAATGACCTAGGAAAGAAATGCAAAGAATAAGCTTTTTTCATGTCACATTTTGTCATTATTTGCATGAAACCTAATCGATTACCCTAAGAAAAGGTGTGAAATTATGTACAGAAACTTTGTTCAACACTATTTAAACCAATTATCACCAAAGAAGCTTTCTGATTTAAGTAAGCAATATGAAATTCCCATTAGTATTCGTCAAGCGGAACAGATTCTTCAATTTATAAAAGAAAAAAGAATCGATCCTTTTAATAAAAAAGATCGACTCCAAACCATTCGTTTCATCGAAGATAATATAGGTGCGCATGAAGCGCGTTCATTTGAAAGCCTTATTCTTCAGCTAGCCAAACAGTATAATTTAGAACATTTACTATAAGCTATTGATTATAAATTTTATCTTTTAACTTCTCATCAAAGTTGTCGCCTTTTAACATTTCAATTTCAAATTTATAAGGCGGCTTCTTATCTTTTTTATCCGTGCCTACATATGGCGTTTCTAGAATTTTTGGAATATGCATCAAGTCTGGGTGATGTACAATATTATGAATAGCATCGAAACCAATATGTCCAAATCCGATGTTCTCATGACGGTCTTTTTGAGCTCCTCGCTCATTTTTACTATCATTAATGTGCAATACTTTTAAGCGGTCTAAACCGATAATAGAATCGAATTCTTTTAATACATTATCAAAATTATTGACGATATCATACCCTGCATCATGAACGTGGCAAGTATCAAAACAAACAGATAGACGATCGTTGTTTGTAACACCGTCTATAATTTTTGCCAGTTCCTCAAAGCTTCTTCCACACTCGGATCCTTTTCCAGCCATTGTTTCCAGAGCAATTTGAACATCTAAATCTTTTTCTAATACTTCATTTAGTCCTTTGATAATTTGTTGTATTCCCGCTTCTGCTCCAGCCCCAACATGCGCACCTGGATGAAGAACAATTTGTTTCGCGCCAATCGCGACTGTTCTTTCCATTTCAGATTGGAGAAAGTCGACTCCCAATTGAAATGTCTCAGGTTTTTGAGTGTTTCCTATATTGATTATATAAGGCGCGTGTATAATTACATGTTCAATACCATTTTCAGCCATATGCTCTCTACCAGCTGGAATATTTAATTCTTCAATTGGTTTTCTGCGAGTATTTTGTGGAGCACCGGTGTATATCATAAATGTATTCGCATTATAAGATGCCGCTTCTTCACTTGAATGTAAAAGCATTTTCTTTCCACTCATGGATACGTGAGAACCTAATATCATGTTAAACTCCCCCTTTTACTTTTTCTTCCCTTTTCGAAACTGCTGTCTTTTCATCTTTTTATGAATTTGATCTTTTTCATATTTCATTTTCTTTTTATAGCCTGGTTTAACTTTTTTTCTACGTTTGACCTTGCTCCATGCTTCTTGATCTGTTTCATTGGATTCTTTCTTACGTTTCTTTCGTTCATTCCATTCCTTAACTTCTTTCCACTCGTTCCCTTTAATATCATAATTATCAAATGTAATGCCTCGTTCTTCCAGTTTCGCAATAACTGGCAAATCATCTTCTTCATACAAGCTTACGGCAGTTCCCTCTAATCCAGCACGAGCAGTTCTACCAACCCGGTGAATATATGCTTCTCCTTCTTTAGGAAACTCAGCATTGAACACATGGCTAACACCTGGGATATCAATACCTCTTGCAGCTAAATCGGTAGCTACAATATATTGATATCTTAGACTACGTATATCTTTTAACTTCCGTTTTCTTTCACGTGGTTTAAGTCCACCATGAATAATACCCACTTCTAATCCACGATCTAACAACTCACCAGCTAATGTGTCTGCACTTTCCTTTTTATTAACAAATACAAGTGCAATATAAGGATTTATTAATTTAGAAGCTTTAACAATTAAGTCTGCACGCTCCCGATGACGTAATGGAACTAAACGGTGCTCTAATTGCTCAGGACTAAGAATATCTTCATCGATTTGAATATGAGACGGGTTATGCATATATTTCGTTAAAAATGTCTGTAATCCTGTTGGAATAGTTGCAGAAAACACTAATGTTTGTACATCATTGTGCATACGATACAATAATTGATCTACTTCATCCATTAAGCCTAAATCAATTAATAGATCTGCCTCATCAATCACTACACTTGTCACATTAGAAGGATTAATCGTTCCTTCTTTCATATAGTCCAAAATTCTACCTGGTGTACCTACAATTATATGCGGAGGAGTTTGTAGCTTTTGCTGTAATCGTTGTTTATCCGTACCCCCGATTACTAACTTGGAAGTCCATTTCTTCTCCACTTTTGATAGGGCTTGCATTTTTTTCACTTCTTCGTGAATTTGCACAGCAAGTTCACGTGTTGGTGCAATAATAATTTTTTGAATTTCTTGATTTTCTAAGTGAAGGTTTTCAATCAATGGAATTAAAAAGGCATGTGTTTTACCAGAGCCAGTCTGAGATTGTCCAATAATATTTTTACCCTTTAAAACTTGAGGAATTACTTTGTGCTGTATTTCTGTAGGATGCTTAAATTTTAATTCATCTATTGTATTTAACATCTCTTCACTTAGTTGAAACGATTGGAAATAGCGTTTATTCATAATCATTCTCCTTTTCTACCATCCTTAATTATAAAACAGAAGGTATATAAATGCTACATATAGAAAGATTTTGTCAAAGTATCAAATAACCATTATAATGACAAGTAGAGATGTATTTATGAGGGGGCCATGTTTACATGGAAGTCATTAAAATAGCACCAAGGGGATATTGTTATGGAGTGGTTGACGCGATGGTCATTGCAAGTAATGCTGCAAAAGATCCAAATTTACCACGACCAATTTATATATTAGGAATGATCGTTCACAATAGTCACGTCACTCAAGCTTTCGAAGATGAAGGTGTCATTACATTGGATGGTAAAGATCAAACACGTGATCAATTACTGAAAGACATTAATGAGGGAACCGTAATCTTCACAGCTCATGGTGTTTCTCCAGAAGTGAAGAAAGTAGCAGAAGACAAGGGTCTTACAGTATTAGATGCCACTTGTCCAGATGTTACTAGAACCCATGATTTAATTCGTGAAAAAGTCAGTGAAGGCTTTGAAATTGTCTATATCGGTAAAAAGGGACATCCTGAGCCAGAAGGAGCTGTTGGTGTCGCACCTGACCATGTTCACTTAATTCAAACAGAAGAAGATGTGGAACTTCTTAATCTTAAAGAAGATGCGAAAGTTGTTGTAACCAATCAAACAACGATGAGTCAATGGGATGTCTACGATATTATGCTTGCTGTGCAAGAAAAATATCCACAAACAGATATGGTGCAAGAAATTTGTATGGCAACACAAGTTAGACAGGAAGCTGTCGCTGAACAAGCTGTAGACGCTGACTTAACTTTAGTTGTAGGAGATCCTAAAAGTAATAACTCAAACCGTTTAGCGCAAGTTTCTATTCAAAAGGCAGGAACCAATGCATACCGTATTGCAGATGTTTCTGAAATAAAACAAGAATGGTTAGAAGGATGTTCAACCATCGCAATTACTGCGGGCGCATCAACACCAACTCCAATTACAAAAGAAGTAATCCGATTTATAGAAGCGTATGAACCTGACACAAATGAAAAGTGGCAAGCTGAAAGTAAGGTTACGAATAATAAGATCTTACCAAAAGTAAAACCTAAGAAACGCGTCTAATTACGTATAAAAATAACCTCCGACCGAATCCAAAATGAATTAATTTGGACCCGTGCGGAGGTTTTTTAATGTATACAAAAACTGCGTATTATTTACTCCCACTCAATCGTGGATGGCGGCTTACTAGTAATATCATAAACCACTCGGTTCACATGACTTACTTCATTGACGATTCGGTTTGAAATTTTCTCCAATACTTCCCAAGGGATTCTTGCCCAGTCGGAAGTCATACCATCTACGGAAGTAACAGCGCGGATCGCAATGGTATGATCATATGTTCGTTTGTCACCTTGCACACCAACACTTTGAATACCAGGTAGAACGGTGAAGTATTGCCAAATCTCTCGTTCTAAATGATTCAATTGAACTTCTTCTCTTAGAATTGCATCCGACTCGCGTACAATCTCTAATTTTTCTTCTGTTAATTCTCCTAGCACTCTGATTGCTAAGCCTGGACCTGGAAAAGGTTGTCTCCAAACAATATGTTCAGGAATACCAAGTTCTTCTCCTAATTTTCTCACTTCATCTTTAAATAACGTGTTTAAAGGTTCGATTAGTTGAAATTCCATATGCTCTGGTAATCCACCAACATTATGGTGAGATTTGATCGTTTCAGCCGTATCTGTACCACTTTCAATGATATCTGTATAGAGCGTTCCTTGTGCTAAATAATCCACTTCCGTTAATTTAGCTGCTTCATCATCAAATACATAAATAAATTCATTTCCAATACGTTTTCTTTTTTCTTCAGGGTCTGAGATCCCTTTTAGTTTATCTAAAAACCGGTCTTGAGCATCTACTTTAATAACATTGATTTGGAAACCTTCTCGGAACATTTTCATCACTTGATCCGCTTCATCTTTTCTTAATAGACCATGATCAACAAAGATACAAGTTAACTGATCTCCAATGGCTTCATGCAGTAACACCGCAACAACGGACGAATCTACTCCTCCACTCAAAGCGCATAATACTTTACGGTCTTTCACTTCTTCACGAATTTTTTCTACTTGCATCTCAATAAAGTTTTCCATCGTCCAATTGCCAGAACAGTTACAAATATCAAAAGCAAAATTCTTCAACAAGTCATTTCCATATATCGAATTTTTTACTTCTGGATGAAACTGGACCCCATAAAATTGACGCTCACTATTACTGAATGCAGCTATAGGACAGGAAGGGTTTGTTGCATCTACTGTGAAATTAGTTGGTGGCTGAAGAACTAAGTCTCCATGGCTCATCCAAACCGTTTGCTCATTTGGTAATGTTTGAAACAATCTTGCGTGGTCAACAACATCAATCGTAGCTTTTCCATATTCACGATGATTTGCCTTTTCTACTTTACCGCCTAGTTCCTTCGCCATAATTTGCATGCCATAACAGATGCCTAAGATCGGAATATCTAATTCAAAGATTTCAGGGTCGATTTTAGGAGCATTTTCATCATACACACTACCTGGTCCTCCAGATAATATAATTCCATTTGGATTTAACTCCTTTAATTCCTCTGCAGTTATCTTGTTAGAGTGTAATTCACTAAACACCCCAAACTCTCTTATCCTTCTAGTTATTAATTGATTATATTGGCTACCATAGTCAAGAACTATGATTCGCTCTTTAATTTCCTGCAAGCTATTCACCTCTTTATTATTACGTTCCCAATGATTAACACGATTAATAGAGTACAAAAAAAGCTCAAGTGTCTCTTCATCACCTATATACGCGTAATAGATAGAAATACATTTTCCTTATAAAAAATGTACAAATCTACCTAGTGGGAGAAGGCAGAATTGTACATCAATACTACCTTCATAGTTGAGTCATTTAAGGTAACTCAGTAGAGACGCTTTCGCCATATTCGAAAGCATATATGAAGTTAATCATTTATAGGGATTGAATATTATATTTTGTTTATAAAGAATAGTTTGGTGCTTCCTTTGTAATTTGTACATCATGTGGATGACTTTCTCTTAAGCCAGCACCTGTGTTTTTTATAAAAGTAGCTTCTTCTCTAAGAAATTGTAAGTTTGGTGTTCCACAATATCCCATACCGGATCTTAATCCTCCAGTCATTTGGTATATCGTGTCAGCAACATCACCTTTATAGTGTACACGCCCTTCAATTCCTTCAGGGACAAACTTTTTATTTTCCTCTTGAAAATAGCGATCCTTACTTCCTTTTTCCATAGAAGCAACAGATCCCATGCCACGATACGTTTTATAACGTCTACCTTGGTAAATTTCTGTATCTCCCGGGCTTTCCGTAGTTCCAGCTAACATACTACCTAACATGACAACATGTCCACCAGCGGCTAGCGCTTTTACAATATCACCAGAATATTTAATACCGCCATCAGCTATAACGGGAATATTGTGTTTTCTCGCTTCTGTAGCACAATCATAAACGGCTGTAATTTGAGGAACACCTACACCTGAAACGACTCTTGTTGTGCAGATTGAACCAGGACCAATTCCAACTTTAACTATATCAGTTCCGACTTCGATTAAAGCTTTTGTACCTTCTGGCGTAGCAACATTACCAGCGATAATTGTAATATCCTTGTACTGGTTACGTAGATTAGCAATGGTATCTAAAACTCCTTGAGAATGACCATGAGCTGTGTCAATTACGAAAGCATCAACACCTGCTTCAAATAACTTTTGAGCTCGTAAATCCGTATCTCCAGAAACACCGATTGCAGCTGCAACTAATAATCTCCCATGTTCATCTGTCGCTGAGTTAGGGAACTCTACTTCTTTTTCTATATCTTTAATTGTGATAAGGCCTTTTAATTTCCCTTCAGCATCTGTTAAAGGAAGTTTTTCAATTCTATGTTTTTGTAGAATCTCACTTGCTTGATCCAAACTAGTTCCTACTGGTGCAGTTACTAAGTTTTCTTTTGTCATCACATCATTAATTGAAATAGAATAGTCTTCTATAAATCGCAAATCACGATTCGTAATAATACCTGTTAATTTCTTATCAGTTTCATTGTTAACAATCGGCACTCCAGAAATTCTATATTTACCCATCAAATACTCTGCATCAAAAACCTGATGTTCAGGTGTTAAATAAAAAGGATTCGTAATTACTCCTCTTTCTGACCGCTTTACTTTATCTACCTGATCAGCTTGGTCTTCTACAGACATATTTTTGTGAATTACACCTAGGCCTCCTTGTCGCGCCATAGCTATTGCCATTTCAGCTTCTGTTACCGTATCCATACCCGAACTAATCATCGGAATATTCAACTTGATTTTATCTGTTAATTGAACAGACAAATCTACATTTCGCGGCAGAACATTCGATTCTGCTGGCATCAGCAAGACATCATCAAAGGTTAACCCTTCTTTATTAAACTTATTTTCCCACACAAATAATCAATCCCCTTCCCTAAATATTATTAGTAGATTATCAATGGCATGCTTGGCTGTCAACTGAACTCCAATAAATACAAATATTCAAATTATTTTAGAAAATTAAATGAAAGAAAATGGGTCCGTATTAATTGTTGAAACAATAATATCTATTACTTTTTCTTCAGAATTAATTTTATTCTCTAAAATTCTAGTTAAAGCTGTTTTCATCACTTGTTCTATATGATGTCCAGGATCAATCATAGTAAGTCCTAATCCCTTTGCATCGTGAGCTGTATGGTAGTCTATATCACCTGTAATCAGGACATCCGCACCACTGATTTTTGCTTGATTGATGAACTTACCACCACTTCCACCAATCATGGCAACTGTGGATATTTGTTTATCTGCATCCCCAACAAATCGAATGGCTGCAATGCCAAAAGCTGTTTTGCAATAAGATGAAAAATCATCTAAATTCATTGGTTCCCTTAGTTTTCCGATTCTTCCTAAACCTTTCGATGCCCCTGTTAATTCGAGAGGATACAAATCATAAGCCATCTCTTCATAAGGATGGGCTGCTTTAGCAGCGGAGACTACTTCGGTTATTATATTTGCCGGCATAATGGTTTCCATTCTATATTCTTCCACTTTTTCTAATTGATTCTGTTCTCCAATATGAGGGTTGGTTCCTTCTAAAGGTTTAAACGTTCCTTCCCCTAATGTATTAAAAGTACAATGACTATAATCTCCGATGTGACCGGCTCCAGCTTCTGAAATTGCGTTTCTAACTTCATCTTGATGACTACTTGGCACATATACAACCAATTTAACAAGAGATTCTTTTTCTGTTTCTACTACGACTCCCTGGATGTCTAACCCGAGCTGATCCATGAGCATATCATTCACACCATCTGTAGCAATATCTAAATTTGTGTGAGCTGCATAAACAGAAATATCATTTTTTATAAGTTTAGCTATAATCCTGCCTTTTTCTGTATTCAAATTTATCGATTTTAATGGTTTGAATAGTAAAGGGTGATGAGCAATAATTAAATCTACATTATTCTCAACAGCTTCATCAACAACATCCTCGAGTGCATCTAATGTAACCATCACTTTAGATACCTTTTGATTCATACTCCCTACATGTAACCCAATCGGATCTCCGTCGAATGCTAAATTCTTAGGAGCCAGTTCTTCCACATGCTTTATTACATCTTTTACTGTTAAATCAGCCATGTATTAGTTCCTCCTCAATCCAATATAAATGCTGCTTAAATTTATTGATTTTTTCATTATCTGGAGATTGTGCTTGCTGCATTTGATCAATAATTCTACGTTTGTTTTCTGCAACACGCTTCCACTTTTGTTGAAAAGCTGAATTTTTTTCTTTTAACAATTGAGGGCCCAAGTAAATTTCTTTGTTCGTCAATACAACCTGACTCAAAGAAGGCTCTAATACGATAATTTCATATATATATCCATCTTCATTAAAAATCTCTTCTTCTACAATTTGAAAATGATGATTAATTGCAAATTGTCTAATGGAAGCTGCATCTATATTGGGTTGCAATATCAACCTTTTCGCATTTGATATCTTCTCAATACCTTCATTTAAAATGGTGGTAATTAATTTACCTCCCATTCCTGCGATAACGATACACTCCGCTTCATTCACTTTTAAAACTTCTAATCCACTACCTAACCTACAATCGATACGATGACTTAAATGGAAGTTCTCCACATGATTTTTAGCTGCTAATAAGGGGCCCTCATTTATTTCGCCTGCTATCGCTTGAGCATTAGGGTTTTCTAAACAGAACATTGAGGGAAGATACGCATGATCTGATCCGATGTCTGCTATAACTTTACAATCTTTTGGTATAAAATTTTTCACTTTAGTTAGTCTTAAAGATAATTCTTGGCTCATTATTTTCTATCCTCTTTTTCTTAAGTTTAACATGAATACCCACCAAAATAATTAGTGTAGAGTCTATATAGCAAAAAAAATTCAGAAACAGCTTGTAGTATGTTCTCAAGCGTGTTTCTGAATATATTTTGGGTTATTGATCCATTAACCATTCTGCAAGAACTTCTGCTTCTTCATCATTAGCATAGTCCCCAGTCATTAATGAACTACCTTCTACACCATTTGCAATAACATCAACTAGACCTTCCATATCGTAGTCACTGCCTACATCCGTTAGGGCAGGACCTGTCCCACCTTCTAAATCTCCACCATGACAGCTCATACAGTTATTTTCGAAAATGGCTTCGGGTTCCATTGAACCTTCTTCTTCAGTAGATTCTCCATCTTCTGCGACATCCATTTGGGATAAGCCTACGCCTCCCATTACAATCATAGCAATAATTCCTAAAGTTGCTATTAATGCGAAAGGTACAATTGGGTTTTTAGTCATAAATGAAACCTCCTTTGATCCGACTCTATGTAGCCAATTAAAGCTATATTTATTTTACTCGAAAATCGCCGCTACGGAAAGGGCAAAATTGTGAATATTTTATATGAACATGAAAAATAGAATTAATACAATTCCTATTATACCAGAAGCGATTAAATAATAATATTTAGCAAAATAACCACCTATGATCCATCCTAAACAATGAAAAAGAATTATTAAATTTAATGCCAACCCTTGGCCAATTAGTATATCTGTGACGGAAATAGTGCTAATCAAAAATACCAAACAGAAAACTACGATTGGAACATGGATGTATATGCTGTTTTTATTCTTATAATAAATAATATGTGCTAGGATAATTGCTAAGCTAATAAGAAATGTCACTAGCTGAATGATAAGTTGATCATTAAACCAAAAACTAATTAAGAAAATAGCTGGTAATAATAATAAGAGTAAGGAGAGATCCAAAAAGAAAAGAGTGTTTTTCCACTTTTTCTTATTTTTTGGTACCTCTTCCTCCTCCCCTTCACCAAATGTGTATAAAGCTAATAAAAAATCACAATACTCACTTGGCAATAGTCTTGACTGTTTCCAATGTTTTATTTCATCGATAATAATTTTATTTCGTTCATGGTTCATGATATCCCCCTATGAACAACCTATTCAAATTATTCTAAGAAATCTTTTAATCGTTTGCTGCGACTTGGGTGTCTTAACTTACGAAGCGCTTTTGCTTCAATTTGGCGAATACGTTCTCTTGTTACACCAAATACTCTTCCTACTTCTTCCAGGGTCCGAGTTCTTCCATCATCTAAACCAAAGCGAAGACGAAGTACATTTTCTTCACGGTCTGTAAGTGTATCTAAAACATCCTCAAGTTGTTCTTTTAATAATTCATAAGCTGCGTGATCTGAAGGGGAAGTTGCTTCTTGATCCTCAATAAAGTCGCCTAAGTGAGAATCATCTTCTTCACCTATTGGTGTTTCTAACGATACAGGTTCTTGAGCAATTTTTAGTATTTCCCTAACTTTATCTGGAGTTAGGTCCATTTCTTCTGCAATCTCTTCAGGTGTCGGTTCACGACCAAGGTCTTGTAAAAGCTGGCGCTGAACACGGATAAGTTTATTAATTGTCTCCACCATATGAACAGGAATACGAATCGTTCTTGCTTGGTCTGCAATCGCTCTAGTGATAGCTTGTCGGATCCACCATGTCGCATACGTACTAAACTTAAACCCTTTGCGGTAATCAAATTTTTCAACAGCTTTAATTAAGCCCATATTACCTTCTTGAATTAAATCCAGGAATAACATACCTCGACCAACGTAACGCTTAGCTATACTTACAACCAAACGTAAATTGGCCTCAGACAGACGACGTTTTGCCTCTTCGTCTCCTTCTTCAATTCGAGTTGCTAAGCTGATTTCATCTTCGGCTGTTAATAAGTCAACTCTTCCAATTTCTTTAAGATACATACGCACTGGATCATTAATTTTAACTCCAGGAGGTACACTTAAATCTGATAAATCGAATTCTTCTTCTTTGGCAATTTTTTGCATGTTTGGATCATCATTTTCCCCAATAATGTCCACACCTTGCTCAGCCATAGACTCATAAAATTCATCCATTTGATCAGAATCTAACTCGAACTGGCCGAGTTTGTCAGCTATTTCTTCATAAACGAGGACTCCTCGCTTTTTACCCATTTCTAATAACTGTTCTTTTGCTTGTTCTAATGTTAGTTCCTGGTCTTGTTCTGTTGCTTTTGATTCAATCGGCTTATCTGCCATGGAAACCCCTCCTTCCAAACCATCTACCGTAGCTTGGATTTATTACTTTTCTTTCTCAATTCCAAAATTTTCATACCTATTCTTGCGGCTGATTTTGGATCTTTTTCTTTTTCAGCTTGTTTCATCATTCTTTCAAGTTCACGAATTTCATTATCTATATTGGACTCTTTCGAGATTGCAAATAAATAATCCTCTAATTCATCTTGATCAAGAGAATCATTAATTGAAATTAAAGATAACTCAGCAACCAAGTTTTTTAATTCATCATCTGGTAAGCGCTCCATCAGCTTACTCACATTAGGTTCATTACCTTCCTCATAATATGCATATAGGTAAGTAACTAATACTTGATGTTGTTGCATATTGAATTTTGAACCTATTCGCTTCTGAACTGTATCGGATAAAAACTGATCTTGTAACATATGGGCCAAAAGATATCTCTCTGCATTTTGATATGCCAAATATATTTTTCCCTTATCATTACTTTGTTTACCCGAATTCTGGTTGTTCGTAACACGTTTAGCATTTTCATATTGAGGTCGCTTTATTCTTCGACGTTCATCTATCTCTTTTTCTAATGTTTCCCTATATAGTTCAAACGATTCAGCTAGTTCTCTAAGATAAAAGTCTCTTTCTACACCTTGGTCCACTTCTGAAATTAAATCTAATGCTCGCTCAATATAGGTTAAACGCTCATGATCCACCTGTAGATTGTATTGTTTCTTTTCATATTGCAGCATAAATGCTGTATAAGTTTGGGCTTGATCAATTACTTTATTCTTGAACTTTTCAGATCCAAATTGATCAATATAGTCATCTGGGTCTAAATTATCAGGAATAGTCGCTACTAAAACATTCAGCCCCATTTTATGGAGCAATTGCGCAGTTTTGTAACTAGCATTTTGACCAGCTTGATCTCCATCGAAACAAATTTTAACACGATCCACATATCGTTTCAGAAGATTGGCTTGATAACTCGACAAGCTTGTCCCTAAGGTGGCGACAGTGTGATATACACCAGCTTGATGAACTTTAATCACATCTGCATAACCTTCTAAAAGAACTATTTCATTTAACTTCTGGGCATGCTTTCTTGATTGGTGAAAATTGTATAACAGCTTTCCTTTTTGGAAAAGCTTTGATTCAGGGCTGTTTAAATACTTTGGCTCTGTTTCTGAATCAATTCCCCTTCCACCGAAGCCTACAATTTTCCCTTGATGATTATGAATTGGAAACATGATACGACCCTTAAACCGGTCAAAAAAGCTATTCCCATTCCTGGTGCTGATTAAACCCACATCAGCAAGCTCTTGTAAGACAAAACCCTTCTTTTCGAGGAAAGTTGTAAGAAATTGATCTTTAGGTGGAGAATAGCCAAGTTGAAATGTTTCAATAACAGAGGAATCAAATCCTCTATTCGAAAGATACTCGATTGCATTACTTCCATCGCTTGTATTTTTAAGGACATGATGAAATAACTTTGAAGCCCATTGATTAGCTTCTATTGATTGTTGGTCTGCATGAGTAAGGTTACTTTCGGCAGTTTTTACATATTCGGATGGTATTTCAATACCTTGTTCGTCAGCTAACTTTTTAACAGCTGCTACAAAAGAAATCGATTCATATTCCATAATGAATTTAACGGCATTACCGCCTTTTCCGCATCCAAAGCAATGAAATATTTGTTTATCAGGGGCAACAGAAAAAGAAGGAGTGTCTTCCCCATGAAAGGGACACAATCCAAAGTAATTTCTACCTTTTTTCGTTAGCTTTACATGATTGCCTACAACATCGACAATATCATGCTGTGAAACTATTTGATCAATAATTTCATCAGGAATTTTTTGTTGCATACACATCACCATGTCTATAATTTATTCGATAAAAATTAAATAATCCCTGCATTAATCGACAACTTTTTTCGAAAGTTAAAGTTAAACGAAGAGCTAGGCATAAAATAAAAGAATTATATGTTGAATTATGTAACCTTTTGTCTTGTATCACAAAATAAAATTATACCTTAAATCCTCGTAGAATGAAAACAGTTCACACAAATTCTTTATCTTCTATTATTTAATTTCAAGAAAAAATTCCACTATTTACTTAAGTTAGTGCACTATTTTATATACTTATTTACATAAAAAAGAGACTAGGCAATTGCCAAGCCTCAATAGGTTGTTTTAATTTCATCTAAGATCGCATTAGCTGTTTCCTCTACAGCTTTGGTTGATACATCTACTGTGCGGCAGCCAATTTTATCCACAACTTTATTGAAGTAATCTATTTCCTCTTGAATTCTGTTCTCCGTTGCATAATTTGCAGATCCATCTAACCCTAATGATTTTAATCTTTCCGTTCGAATATGATTTAATTTCTCTGCACTTATGCTTAAACCAATACATTTTTCAGGTCTTACTTGAAACAGCTCTTCAGGCGGTTCGACTTCTGGGACCAAGGGCACATTTGCAACTTTTAATTTTTTGTGCGCTAAAAATTGTGATAAAGGTGTTTTCGAAGTTCTAGAAACTCCTAAAAGGACTAGGTCAGCCTTTAAAATCCCTTTAGCATCTCTACCATCATCATACTTAACCGCAAACTCAATCGCTTCTATTCTCTTATAATAATCTTCATCTAGTTTATGAACTAACCCTGGTTGAAGTACAGGAGCTTCACCGATATGGTTTTCCAGCTCTGTTAGTAAAGGACCTAGAAAATCTAATGCTACAACTTCATGTTCATGTGATAACTCACTTATATATTTACGTAACTCAGGCTTCACTAATGTGTATGCAATCATTCCATTCGTTTCTTTAGCCGTTAAAACCGTTTCCTTTATTGTTGCAACATCATCGACGTACGGAATTCTTTGTATTCTTATTTCTGAGTTTTTAAACTGGCTTAATGCAGCCTTTGTCATTAATTCCGCGGTTTCACCTACAGAATCAGAAATAATATAAAATGTACTTGGGCTCACTGTATGACTCCCCCTTTAAACATGATCATTTTTAACTAATTCCACAAATGCTTTCGTCACATTTGTTTTTGTTAACCTACCCACTACTTCAAAAGACTGTTTATCTTGACTTACGACAGGCAAAGCATCGATTTGATTCTCGATTAATTTAATCGCTGCGTCAATCAGAAGATCATCCTTCTCACAGTATTTAATTTTAGGTAATCTTGTCATTATAATATGTACTGGTACGTCAGTTAAATCCTGTTGTCCAATACTTGTTCTTAATAAATCCTTCCTAGAAAGAACACCTACCAAAGATGCTTGTTTATCTACAACAAACAAGGTCCCGACATCTTCTAAAAACATCGTCGTAATTGCATCATAAGCATTTGCTTGGTCATTAACTACCACTGGTACAGAATGATAATTACGTACTTTTAATTTCTTTAAGTTATCTGTTAAAAGTTCCGTGCCTGTTTTACCTGTATAAAAATATCCTACTCTTGGCCTCGCATCTAAAAAACCAGCCATTGTTAAAATAGCTAAATCAGGCCGCAATGTTGCTCGAGTTAAACTCAGTTGCTCTGCTATATTTTCACCTGTAATTGGACCATTACCTTTTACTATTTCAATGATCTGTTCTTGACGGTGAGTTAAATCCATCGTCATTCACCACCTTAATTAGGTCATACTCAACAGTATAATTATATAACATTGTGTGTAAAATGAAAATATAGAATATCCTATTTTGCAATTTAGTTATACTAATTGTTACTCTGATTCAAATAAATGGAGTTGTTTTAGAAACTTTCGTGACTTAATAGGAATACTACCATACCAGTCATAGTAACCTTCCAGTATGTTCCTTATAGCTACTAATGTCTCTTGTTTTAATTGAACATCCCTAATTTGTTTTACACTTAAATCATGCATCATGCGAAGGACGCGGTACGTATTTGCTTCTAAAGGGATTGCAGTTGTATCTTTAAAACGACATTGTTGGCACAATACTCCACCTTCTGCAATGGAAAAAGAGACAATGGGAGAATTATCATGCCCGTTTACACATGATGTGATCATCGGCGATATTCCAGAGACACGATACATTTTTAATTCAAACATACAAGTAATTGCAAGAGCTTCTTGATTATCTGCAATTTTTTCTAAACTCACTTGTAATTCTTCAAAGACCCAACTAATTGGTTCTTTCTCTTCTAGCGACTTCATTAACAATTCACTCATATATGTAGCGTAAGCAGTTTTTACAATATCTTCTCTAATTGCACGCATACTATCTATCGGTTCACCCTGCTGCAATGAACCTAAACCTTTCCCAACGTGCATAATATATTGCCCATAGATAAATGGCTGCGTTACGGCAGCCATTCTACTACGAGACTTCTTTGCACCTTTTGCTACAGCACTCATTAATCCATATTCCTTCGTATACAACGTTACTATTTTATTTGTTTCACCATAATCCCTTGTCCTTAAAACAATACCATGCACTTTTTCAAACATATGCATCCCTTGCTTTCCGTTTAGCTAGAACAATTAATAAAGTTCCTCTTGTTCTGTCTCTTCAACCTCTGGATCTTTTAATTCATCTAGTTGTTTAGCCAATAAATATGCTTCTATGTCACCTGTTTTCTCGAACCATTTCCAAGGTAATTCATTCATAATTTCTCCACCTTTCAGCTAATCAAACTGAAAACCTTTACTTATAGAATTTCCCCTTTAAGTTGAAACATGAATATTAATAATTACCATTTGACTTTTTAAATTAGATAGAGTATAGGCCTAATAATCGTCTTCACGATATCCATAATCTTTTAGATAGTGTGAGCGATTTCTCCAGTCTTTTTGAACTTTTACCCATAATTCTAAAAACACACCGGAACCAAGAAGAAGCTCTATATCTTTTCTTGCTTCTGAACCAATTTGTTTTAACATACTACCTTGCTTTCCAATAATAATGCCTTTTTGAGACTTTCTTTCCACAATTACAGTGGCTTGTATGTCAATCATATCTTTATTTTCTCTTGCTTTTATCGAATCAATCACAACTGCAATAGAGTGTGGGATTTCCTCTCGCGTATGGTGAAGAACTTTTTCCCTGATTAGTTCACTAATGATAAACCTTTCCGGATGATCCGTAACCTGATCTTCAGGATAATATTGCGGACCTTCAGGTAATAAATCTTTCATAACATTCATCAATTGGTCGACATTATTACCTTCTAATGCAGAAATTGGAATTACTTCTGTAAAATCATGCTTTTCTCTATACGTATCAATTAAAGGTAATAACTGGTCAGGGTGAACTTGATCAATTTTATTTAAAACTAATAAAACTGGTTTAGAAATTTGTTGAAGCTTTTCGATAATAAAAGCATCTCCTCTTCCAAAACCTTCATCGGCATTCACCATGAATAATACAATGTCTACTTCGTTTAATGTATCTATAGATGACTTCACCATGAAATCTCCTAAGCGGTGTTTTGGCTTATGAATTCCAGGTGTATCAATAAAAATATACTGAGCTTCTTCAGTTGTTAAAACGCCCTGTATTTTATTCCTAGTCGTTTGAGGTTTATCACTCATAATTGCTATTTTCTGTCCGATAACTCGATTCATAAACGTTGATTTACCTACATTAGGGCGCCCAACGATTGCTATAAATCCAGAGTGGAAATCTTCATTCATTGTATCATTCTCCTACTTTTGTGATTACTGTATATTGTACTATAAAATTGCGTGAAAATAGAGTAAAACACCGTGAATGTCACGGTGTCTTAAAATAATAGATCCATTATTTTAGGTAAAAATATAATAATACCTACTAGGGAGGCAAATGTTGCAGCAATAAGAACAGCAGCTGCACTCATATCTTTTATTCGTTTTGCTGTTTCATGAGTGGACGTAAATAACACATCCGTAATAGTTTCAATCACTGTATTAACTAGTTCTAATGCTAGAACTAAACCAATCGCAATTAGTATAAATAACCATTCTATAGCTGAAAGACCAATCCAAATGCCAGTGAAGATTGTCAAAAATGTAATAATAAAATGTATTCTAATATTGTGCTCATGCTTCAAGGCTGTTGCAATACCTGAAAAGGCATACTTAAAACCTATACGATCACGTCGCATTTCTATTCAAACCATATGCTTCAAGGATTTGGTCTTGTCTATGGAACATAGCGGTTTCCTCTTCTTTTGTTTGATGGTCATACCCGATCAAGTGAAGTAAGCCATGTACAGCAAGAAAACCTAATTCTCTTTCTATCGAGTGCTGATATTCTATAGCCTGTAATTTCGCTTGATCTATAGATATAATAATATCACCTAAAATAAGAGGCAAATCATCGCCTATAATATCTAATTCATCCTCACCAGATTCTTCAAGTGCGAAAGAAATTACATCTGTAGCGTGGTCCTTGCCACGATATTGTTTATTTATTTGTTGAATGTCTTCGTTAGAGACAATCGTTAGTGATAATTCTGCATGGTCTTCGATTTTTTCCTCTTTTGCTGCAAATGATAAAACATTTTGAAGTAGATCTTTGTGTTCTATAGATAGATGATCATACTCGTCCATTAATTCGATTTCCATACATATAACCCCCTTTAGTTTTCATCACCTTCATAAGCGTCGATGATACGTTGTACAAGTGGATGTCTAACAACATCTGTACCAGTAAGATAATTTAGGGAAATGCCCTTAATATTTTTCAATTTCTTTTCGGCAACTTTCAACCCAGAATGAACACCTTTAGGTAAATCAATTTGAGTGATATCACCAGTTACTACCATCTTTGAACCGAAACCTAGTCTTGTTAAAAACATCTTAATTTGTTCTGGAGTAGTATTTTGCGCTTCATCCAAAATCACAAACGCATCATCTAATGTTCTTCCGCGCATATAGGCGAGTGGAGCAATTTCAATTGTGCCACGTTCTAATAATCGGGCGGTATGTTCTGTACCTATAACATCGTGCAATGCGTCATACAACGGACGTAAATATGGATCCACTTTTTCCTTCAAGTCCCCAGGTAAAAAACCAAGACTTTCTCCGGCTTCAACTGCCGGACGCGTAAGGACTAAGCGTTTCACATCACCATTTCTTAAAGCTTTTGCAGCCATGACTACTGCTAAATACGTTTTACCAGTTCCTGCTGGTCCAATTCCAAATACCAGGTCATTGATCTTCATAGAAGAAACATAGTCGCGTTGACCAAGGGTTTTTACACGTATTGGTTTCCCATTCTGATTCTTTGTAATTTCATCTTCAAACAGGGTTTCGAATTGTTCTAGTTTATCTGTTTTACCTAATTCAATTCCATAAATAATATCTCGCTCTGTAATTGAAATACCTTTTTTTATAACATTCATTATTTTGCCTAATAAATCGTGGACTAATTCCACGTCAGAGGGTTTTCCTTCTATTTTAACCTGTCCACCACGAGTAATAATGCTCACAGGAATATACTCTTCTATTTGTTTAATGTGACGATCATTTGTGCCGAATAAATTCAATGTATCCGCATGATCCTCTAAATGTAAATCAATCGTTTGTTTTTTATCTTGCATAAATCAATCTCCTTGATCAATTATTTGTTGTATCGATATATCTTCTAATACTTTGACAAACATTTCTAATCTAACTTTATCATTGTCCTTATGTTCGTGCAAAACTTTTAGCGAATCCACTTTAATCGTCGGGTCTAATTCTCTTTTTAAGTGAGTAGACACTATTTGTTCTAGGTCATTCTTCAGGTCAATTGATAATTCTTGGGCTTCCTCTTCAACTTCAACATACTCAATAATTTGAAGGGGTAAATCCCAATGAAGAAAGCGGATTGGTTTCGCTTCAATCGTTAGCGCATGTGTCTCATTATAGAAAGGGGTAAGGTCAAATCGATTGAAAATATTTAGGCCGTAGTGAAGATTGGAGTCGGATAGTTTATTGTATTGATAATCTGCTAGTGAAATCGTCAAACTTAATTCATACCATACTTCTGCTATTATTTCTCCTTCAGACTTCACCCATACCTCATTCTCTTCATCTAATAAACCACTTACCAACAAATCATTTTCTGATACAACATCATAAATAGAAACTTCTGGTTTACCGTTTGTAACTAACATTTTTTGAATAGTACCATCTTTACCAGCAATTATATTTGTAGGATCTTCTTGACTAATAAGTGGTGGTCTAGATGTTTCTTCTACAGTAATATGAAAAGCTACACCTTGCTTTTCAATCCCTACAAAGGAAACAGTATCAATCTGGTTCATTATTTCTCTTTCCAAAGTAGAAATATCTTCCACCCGCTGGATCCAATTTCCTTGTTCGAGACCGAACTCCTCTACAAGCCCCTTAACTTTATATTGTACTTCTTCACTACCTCCTGCCACAGAAACTTTCCATACCACATTTGAGAAAAACAATATGACTATAATAGAAGATAATATACTTCCTATTATTGCTTTTTGATTTACTTTTAATTTTCTATCATTTACATTTCTTTTAATTTTAATTTTACATTTATAATCTTTTCTCAATTTTCTAATAAAATTTAGATCTTGTTTTCTAATTGTAACTTTAAGTACGTTTTTTTATGTTCTTTAATATCATATAAACTTATGTTGTGCGTATGTAAAGCTTGTATTAATTCTAATGGTTGTCCATCATAAATCATTAGATCTATATAATTATTATATAGCCCTTTTCTCAAATGAATCCCCTCCATCAATCATTAATCCCAATTTATTCTTTCAATTGAACCTTCAATTACAATTTCTTCTTTTAAAAAGTGCTTAATGACTAAATCCTTTCCCAAAACAGTAAGCTTACCATTTTGATGTGCTATGACTACAGATTGGTCCGTAAAAGAAATTAGTCCTTTGTGATTTTCTATATATGCATGTATAGAACCTACCATGGTTATTCTAGGGTAATTTAATATATAGTCGCTCGGTAACTCGCTATATTTTGCAACGATTTCTTTTATTCTTGATTTGAATGTCTTCACGAAAAAGCCTCCCTATACCCCAATATATGAAAAAAGCCATAGGATATATTCATATCCTATGGCTTAAATTCGTATGCTATTTATACTGATTTTTTTTGTTTTGATTTCGGTTTACCTAATATTTCACTCATAACAACACTTTCAACAATTCTTTTTCTATTAATGTTCTTAGCTACAGAGATTCTGGAAACTTTTGGTAAATCCTTTTCGGATAGAGATCCTTGTTTTATTAGATCCGTTCCACCAATTGCCTCAGATTGAATAGAATCCTTTAATTGTTGGCCTTCACTTTCATCAAGGCGTTCTCTTGAATCTTTCATTGCCTCGTACCATTCATTTCCCCCGTGAGTAACAACTTCTTCAGCTTTTTCTTTTGCCTGCCCTTGAATTTCTTCACTACGCTGTTCCATTCTTTCTCGCGTCTGATCATTCCTCACAGGTCCCTGGTCGTCTCGATTTTGCTCCCCACGTTGAAATAAACTAAGTAACCCAACTAATATAGCAACTAAAATAAAAATGTTACCAAAAATTATTTCAATTATACCGCCCATAGCGATCGACTCTCCTTTATAGGGAGTTTAACGTGAATGTTTGTCATCTTCATCATCTTCATGCTTGCTTAACTTACCAATCATTTCACGCATATCTGTGTCAGCTAATACGTTTTTATAGTTAACATAGTCCATTACACCCATGTTACCATTACGCAATGCTTCAGCTAATGCTTTTGGAACTTCAGCTTCAGCTTCTACAACTTTAGCTTGCATTTCTTGTACTTTTGCAATGTTTTCTTGTTCTTGTGCTACAGCCATCGCACGACGTTCCTCTGCTTTAGCCTGTGCAATGTTTTTATCTGCTTCAGCTTGGTCAGTTTGTAAGATCGCACCGATGTTTTTACCGATGTCAATGTCTGCGATATCAATAGACAGGATTTCAAATGCTGTACCAGCGTCTAATCCTTTTGAAAGGACATTTTGAGAAATCATATCCGGATTTTCAAGTACTTTCTTGTGGCTTTGTGAACTACCCATTGTGGATACAATTCCCTCACCAACACGAGCAATAACTGTATCTTCACCAGCACCACCGACAAGTCGGTCAATGTTGGCACGTACTGTAATACGAGCTTTTGCCTTAACTTCAATACCATCCATAGCAACACCAGCGATAAATGGTGTTTCAATTACTTTCGGGTTAACACTCATTTGCACAGCTTCTAGTACGTCACGACCTGCTAAGTCAATTGCAGCCGCACGTTCGAAGCTTAGTTCAATATTCGCACGATGAGCAGCAATTAAAGCATTAACCACTCGGTCGACGTTACCACCAGCTAAGTAGTGACTCTCCAACTGATTCGTTTGAACGGTTAATCCTGCTTTATGTGCTTTGATTAACGGGTTAATAACCATTTTAGGTACAACTCTACGTAAACGCATACCTATAAGTGTGAAAATACTAATCTTAACTCCTGCAGCTAGTGCACTAATCCATAGCATTACAGGCACAAAAGTAAATAGAATAGCAATACCGATAATAAGTAAAGCTACTATTATGAGTGGAAATAAATCAACTAATTCCATTTGTACATTCCTCCTAATATTATATTAATCTATATGTGTAATTTCTCGAACTACAATCCGAGAACCTTCCACCTTGACAATTTTGATCGGTTTATTCCGATCGATGAATGAGCCCTCAGATACTACGTCTAATCGCTCATCATTAAATATTGCAGTTCCAGAAGGCCGTAAATATGTTAATGCGGTACCTTCTTCTCCAACTAGCTCATTTCTATTAACAGTAGTTACATAACCTAATTCCGTAGTTGTTTGATCAGATAAAACTAAATGCCTAAAGATTCCTTTATTTGTATCCAATTTCTTAAATAATATAAACGCGATAATAATCGCCATGATTAATGATATACCAATACTAAGTGCCATATGACCCATATCTGCACCAGATAGTAATATAGCCCCGAGAATAGCACCTCCACCTATAATGCCTAAAATGCCACTCGGTATAAAGAACTCTAAGATAATCAGTACCAGCCCAACCAATAATAATATGAGGGATTCGTAACCTGCAAAACCTGCTATTAAGTGTCCATAAAAGAACAATACTAGCGAGGACGCACCCATTATACCTGCTATACCAAATCCAGGTGAGTACAATTCAACAATTAAACCAATACTCGCAACCGATAGTAAAATAGGAATAACTACTGGGCTAGTTACAAATCTTGCAATGTTCTCAGAAAATGTAGGTGATGTTTCATAAATTTCTGCTTGGTCATATCCTAGTGTTTCGAGTAATGCTTCACGATTCTCACTTATACCCTCTGCATATTCCACTTCTACTGCCTCTTGAGGTGACAAGGTCAAGAAACTGCCCTCTCCAGCCCCATACTCCGGCATATCAATGGAATCATCAGCCATAGCTCTAGCATATAATGGATCACGGTCATTTCTTTCTGCAGCCGCTACCATAGCAGAGATCCAAGCCGATTGAGCTTTCGCATCAGCAGCGCTCCCATCTCCGGTAATCACTCCTGAAGCTCCCATAGTCGACCCAGGACGCATGTATATTTCATCAGCCATCAGTGCAATATATGAACCTGCAGATAATGCCTGACTAGTTACATATGCAGCACTTGGAATTTGAGTAGAAGATAATAAACCAGCGATCTCATTTGCTGAATCCACTCGCCCACCTGGGGTATCAATTTCAAATACAATTAAATCAGCAAAATTTTCCTCAGCTTCTTGTATACTTCGGTCCAAAAATGAAACTAAACCTCTTTCTACCTCTTCTTCAACAGGTATAAAATAAACGATTGTTCCACTTTCTTCATGTTCATCTGCTGACATTTGACCGTAATTTATCCACATAAATGATAATAAGATAATCAGTACACTATAAATTCCTTTTCGCATTGAATCCCCCCCTTAAATTCAAAACAATTTTAACAAACAACATTTTTATCTATTTTTACCTTATAATGTTGTCATCTATGTAAGGAAAAGTAATCTCTATAATACTATCGTACAACAATAGTTTGATTTAAGGAAGTAAGAATCATTTGAAAACAAGAAAATTTTCTTACAAATTCAAAAATACGAAATTAAAAAAATAAGTGTTAAGTACTTCGTTTGACTTCAACATAAAGTTAAACGTTTCCTTAACACTTATTTCATCTTACTTATTGCAATTGCTTTGCAACCATTTGGTTTACGCGAGAGCCATCAGCTTTCCCTTTAATCTTAGGCATAACTGCACTCATCACTTTACCCATATCGGCTTTAGAAGTAGCGCCTACTTCTTGAATTGTTTGATCAACTATTTGTTGTAATTCTTCATCCGACAATTGTGCAGGTAAATAAACTTCTAAAATCTCTATTTCCTGCTCTGTTTTAGTCACTAAATCATCACGATTAGCACTCTTGAACTCTTGGAGGGAGTCATTTCTTTGCTTAACTTCTCGAATAAGAACTTGTAATTCTTCTTCTTCCGTAAGCTCTCCGTCCTTCTTTTTAATCGCTTCATTCTGTAAGGAAGCTTTGATCATACGAATGACAGTAAGCTTTTGTTTTTCTTTATTTCTCATAGCTTGTTTCATATCTTCGTTCAAACGATCAAGCAAAGCCATTAAAAAATACACCCTCTTCGTTACTATTTACGCTTTCTTGCAGCTTCTGATTTTTTCTTACGACGTACGCTAGGTTTCTCATAGTATTCACGTTTACGATACTCATTAAGTGTACCGTTCTTCGAAACCGAACGTTTAAAGCGTCGAAGAGCATCTTCAATAGACTCATTTTTTCTAACGCGAGTTTCGTTTGACATGCTCTACCCTCCCTCCAAATAAAACGCATAAATCAATGTGTGCTAACTCTTGCACATCACTAGTTATTATATTAAATTTTTTCAGTTAGGTCAATATCCAAACATCTTATTGTATGTATATGAATTTCTATTCATATCATTTATAGAGGTGAATGATATGTTTTACTTATTAATACCCTTTTTTACTTATCTAACTATTTTTATATATGGTTTATTGTGGATGAGAATATGTTTTCACACCGTTTTTTTAAAAAGGTTTGAACAATTCGAACCAAAAATGAATGTTTTTTATGGCTTCCTAATGGGACTTGCCATTACTATAGCGATTCAAAGTAGCTCTGCTTCGATCGCATTACTAATGAGCTTCATTCAACCTACTAAACGCACTCCTTACTATTTTATTTTGACTTATATAATAGGAGCGAATTTAGGCACTACTGTCTCCTCACAAATCTTTATTTATAACCACGATTTAGTGATTATTAGCTGCATTATACTCGGAGCATGTTTGGCAATATTCTTTCATCGTAACCGAATTGGTTTTTCTCTTAGCGGTGTTTTTATAGGTTCGGCACTTATATTCATTGCAATTAAAGGCTTTGAAAATATTTCATTGTTGTTAACTGATTCTGATTCAAACCAAGTTATTCAATTTGCCAATGACTCTAATTGGAAAGCGACACTTGCTGGTTTGTCATTTACTAGTTTCATTCAGTCTTCTAGCAGTTTGGTTGGGATATTAATAGGTACAAGCTCAAATCATATATTTTCAATCGAAGCAGTATACTATTTGCTGCTCGGAGCTAACATCGGTACTTGTTCGACAATATTGATTGTAGCAATGGGTCAATCTAATCTACTCAAATTTATAGGTTACTCCCATTTATGGATAAACATTTTCACAGCGTTACTATTCTCTCCTAAAATAATTAGTCACTATATAATTACTTTCACACAGTTAATCAGTGAAAATGAAATGCAACAAATTGTGATCCTGTCTATATGTATAAACCTTTTATCGGGAATCGTTTTGCTAATATTTTTAAAACCTCTACATCGTTTCATTATTAAATTACATAAAATCAGGGAATAAACCTGAAAGAAAATTAAGTGGAAATTCGATTGATGTACAAAAAAAGGAGGTGCGATTAACTCGCACCTTCTTCCTTGTTCAGATAAACATTTTATTTTAATAATCAGAGTCTGATGTGTTACCTGTTACAATCTCAATACCTGAAGAGGCCCCAATACGTGTAGCCCCAGCATCAATCATTGCGTTGGCATCTGCTGCATTCTTAACTCCACCTGATGCTTTCACTCCCATTTCCGGACCAACTGTTAAACGCATTAAGCGAATATCATCAGCAGTCGCTCCTCCACCCGAGAAGCCAGTGGAAGTTTTTACAAAGTCTGCTCCAGCACGTTTTGCTAGTTCACATGCTTTTACTTTTTCATCCTTTGTTAACAAGGAAGTTTCAATTATTACCTTAACAATTGCTTTATCTTCTGCTTCATTTACAACCGCTTTGATATCTTGTTCAACCTCTTCGTAATGACCATCTTTAAGTGAACCGATATTTATGACCATATCAATCTCGGATGCACCATTTTCAATTGCTTGCTTTGTTTCAAAAGCTTTTGTTTCTAGAGTCGTAGCCCCAAGTGGAAATCCAATTACTGTACAAACTTTCACTTCTGTATCTTTCAATAATTCATGACAATGTGTTACCCATGTGGGAGTCACACATACAGAAGCGAAATTATAAGTCTTAGCTTCTTCACATACTTGGTTAATTTTTTCTACCTGTGTTTCTGGTTTTAATTGAGTGTGGTCGATCATAGCTGCTAAATTTTTATCCATTAAAACACTTCCTTTTCTAATTTGTAGTAGCGATTGGGCTTCCTTTAGGTTGGTCCATCACACGGACAAATTCTCCTTCGTTATAAGGATAGCCCGCTTTTGTTATTTTAACACGAACAATTTGGCCAATTAGTTCTTCGGCCCCTTTAAAAGCAACTTTCATATAATTATCAGAATAACCTTCCAGCATTCCACTTTTAGGGGCTTTCTTATAAGCCTCTTCAGGAATAACTTCAAGCACCTCACCTTCAAATTGAGACGCATATTCCTTTGCTTGTTGGTTAGAAAGTTCAATTAACTGATGGACACGTTTGTTTTTGACTTCATCATCCACTTGGTCTTTCATACGTGCTGCAGGTGTCCCTGTTCTTTGAGAATAAGGAAAAACATGCAATTCGGAATAACCGATTTCTTGAATAAACTTATATGTCTCCATGAATTCTTCGTCTGTTTCTCCTGGGAATCCTACTATCACGTCGGATGTGATTGCCAATTTCGGCAAAGCATTCTTCACCTTTTCAATTCTTCCTCGATAAAAATCTGCAGTATACTTTCTTCTCATGCGTTTCAAGACAGTGTCTGAACCAGCTTGTAAAGGAATGTGTAAGTGCCTAACAATCATCTCAGACTGATCTAGAACTTCTATTACTTCATCTGTGATCTGGCTAGCTTCAATCGATGAGATACGAATTCGTTTCAATCCTTTTACATTTGCTTCTAGTTCTCTTAATAATTGTGCCAAGTTATAATCTTTTAAGTCCTCACCATAACCACCTGTATGAATTCCTGTTAAAACAATTTCTTTATAACCTGCATCAACTAATTGTTGCGCTTGAAATAAAACATCTTCTTTTGGTCGAGAACGCATTAGACCTCTAGCCCAAGGTATAATGCAAAAAGTACAAAAGTTGTTACAACCTTCTTGTATTTTTAAAGAAGCTCTCGTACGGTCCGTAAAAGCAGGCACATCCATATCTTCAAACACACGTGTTTTCATAATGTTCGTTACCGCATTTATAGGTTGTCTTTCCTCTTTATACTGCTCTATGTAATCAAGCATTTTTTTACGATCTTGTGTGCCTACAACAACGTCCACACCCGGGATCTCCATAATTTCCCCTGGAGATGTTTGTGCATAACAGCCTGTAACACATATCACTGCATCTGGATTATTCCGAATAGCACGGCGAATAACCTGACGACTTTTCTTATCCCCAGTATTTGTAACCGTACAAGTATTTATTACGTACACATCTGAATGTTGCGTGAACTCTACACGTTCATATTCATGAACTTTGAAAAATTGCCATATTGCTTCTGTTTCATAATGATTAACTTTACATCCTAATGTATGGAAAGCTACAGTACTCATAAGCTTACCTCCATTCCTCAAAATAAAAAGATAGAACAGATAAAATATAGATTGGTGCAGTTTCTGTTCTTAATATTCGTTTTCCTAGCCTAATTGGTGTTGCACCAATTGAAAAAAGACGATCCAATTCTTGCTCGGAAAATCCTCCTTCAGGTCCAACAACAATTAACACCTTTGCTCCATCCTTCAATTCTTTCATTTGTTCCTTAAAATTTGAAGGTGTTATCCCACTCTTTTTTGCTTCATACTCACTTGCTACCATTATACAATCAAATGCATTATCTGACAGCAGTTTTTCGAGTTTATTGACCTGTGTAATCATTGGTATTTTAGATCGATGTGACTGTTCACTTGCTTCTTTCGCAATCTTTTCTAGCCTTGCTATTTTTTTTGATTGCTTCTTATTATCCCATTTTACAATAGATCGATCCATTTGTAATGGAGTGATTTGACTCACACCAAGTTCTGTTGATTTTTGTATAATTAGATCTAGTTTATCACTTTTGGGTAAGCCTTGAGCTAAAGTGATGTGAATTGGTAATTCATTGGATTCAGTCAGTTCTTCTAAAACAGTAACAGATACTAATTTATTCTCATCATTGATTTTAGTAATAAAAGCAGTGAATGCTCTGCCTGAAGGGTGACAAACAATAAGTTGGTCGTCCACTTTCATACGCATCACATTCACTATATGGTGAAAGTCATCACCACTCACACTGACTTTTCTTAAATGATCATCCCAATTTTGTTCCGATACAAAATAACGTTGCATGTAAACCCCTCATTATTCTGGTTTTTTAGCGATAATAGAAATCCAATCTTCCATTTGATTTACTTCAAGAATTTCAAATCCTTGCTTTATCAAATCTTGCTTGACCAATTCCTTTTTTCCTTTAATAATCCCAGAAGTAATAAAGTAGCCACCTTTTTTCAGTCGCTTAAAAGCAGTATCAGTGAATTGCACAATGATTTCTGCTAATATATTTGAAACAATTACGTCCGCTTCTGAAGTTACATCATTTAATAAGTCATTATGTTGAGCAGTAACTATATCTTGAACTTTATTTAATTTTACATTAATCGTTGTGCTTTTTACTGCGATCTCGTCCAAATCATAGGCAATAACAGATTTGGCTCCAAGTAATGCTGCACCAATTGATAGTACTCCAGAGCCAGAGCCGACATCTAGAACCACATCACCCTTATCAGTATATTGTTCAAGCGCTTGTAAGCTTAATACAGTGGTAGGGTGTGTTCCCGTTCCAAATGCCATTCCTGGGTCTAGTTCTAAAATGAGCTCATCACTATTTACTGGAGTATAGTCTTCCCAAGTAGGAATAATAGTTATCTTTTCAGAAATCTTCACAGGCTTATAGTACTTCTTCCATGCCGTTGCCCATTCTTCTTCGTTAACTTCTGAAATAGTAATATTATTTTTTCCAATATCAATATCAAAAGTTACAAGATTCGAGACTGATGCTTTGATTTCATCTACTGCTTCTCCTAAGAAACTATTTACCGGTAAATAGGCTTTGATGTAGACACCTTCTGTAGGGTATTGATCTGGATCTAATTCATAAATCGTACCATAAAGCGGAACACGCTCTTTATATAAATCTGCAGGATCTTCTATAACCACGCCACTGGCGCCAGATTCATGCAAAATATTTGAGATTGGTTCAATTGCTTCATTTGTAGTATGAATTTTAATTTCAGACCATTTCATCTTGGATCAGCTCACTTATCTTTTATTCACCTTTAAAAGCGCGTTTCATTCTCTTAAATAAATTATCCTGTTGTTCATCTAAAGATTGATCGCCATTAGCTTCATGGAACTCACGTAACAATTCCTTTTGGTGATCATCAAGATTCTTTGGAACAACAACTTTCACCAAGATATGTTGATCTCCTTGGCCATACCCATGAACATTTGGTGCACCTTTTCCTTTTAGGCGGAAATGAGTACCCGTTTGCGTTCCAGCTGGTACTTTTAATTTAACTTTACCATGAACCGTTGGAACTTCGATTTCATCTCCTAGCGCCGCTTGTGTAAATGTTATTGGAATTTCACACATAATGTCGTCGCCATCACGTTCGAAAAATTCGTGTCTTCTTACACGAACAACCACGAATAAGTCACCTGGAGGTCCTCCGTTTACACCTGGGTTACCATGACCAGTGATACGAATTTGTTGACCATCATCAATTCCACCTGGAATATTAATATCAATCTTTTGACGTGTTTTAACTTTTCCTGCGCCACCACAAGTAGAACATTTTTCTTCTACGAATTGACCAGTACCAGAACAGTGATTACATACACGTCGATTAACAACACGACCAAATGGTGTGTTTTGTTCCACGTTTAATTGCCCTGAACCGTTACAGTGAGAACATGTAGTTACCTTTGCGCCTGGCTTTGCACCAGAACCATCACAAGTATCACATGACTCTTCTTTTGGTATATGAATTTCTGTTTCTTTTCCAAAAATCGCCTCTTCAAAGTTAATTTCCATTGTGTATTGTAAGTCTTGGCCCTGTCTAGGAGCATTAGGGTCTCTTTGTCTGCCGCCCCCCCCGAAGAACATATCAAATATATCACCAAAGTCGCCGAAGCCTCCACCAAATCCTTGGCCTTGTTGTCCACCAGTATGACCAAATTGATCGTACTGCTGACGTTTTTGGTCATTACCTAGTACTTCATACGCTTCTTTTGCTTCTTTAAACTTGTCAGATGCATCTGCTTCTTCACTAACATCTGGATGGTATTTTCGAGCCATCTTTCTATAAGCTTTTTTTATTTCCTCTTTTGAAGCATCCTTAGAAACTCCAAGGACCTCATAGTAATCTCTCTTACTCAATTGAAGACCACACTCCCGTCTTTTCTCGCATAAAATTTATAGTAACATTAATTATTTCATTCCTGCAATTCGATTTCAATTTAATAAGATGTAAAAAAGTCAAAGCCAAGCAACGAAAGGCCTTGACTTTGACTTTTAATTACTTCTCATTCATTACTTTTGCTCGTCTTCGTTCACTTCTTCATAATCAGCATCTACAACGTCATCTTCTTGACCTTCGCCTTCTGATTGAGCTTGTTCTGCTTGCTGTTGTGCTTGTTCATACATTTTCACTGATAAGTTTTGAACTTCCTGCTCTAAAGTTTCTTTCTTTTCTTTAATAGCATCTAAGTCTTCACCTTCAAGAGCTGTTTGAAGCTCTTCTTTTGCAGTTTCAGCTTTTTGTTTTTCTTCTTCGGTTACGTTTTCGCCTAGGTCTTTAATTGTTTTATCTGTAGTGAAGATTAATTGGTCAGCTTCATTACGAAGCTCTACTTCTTCACGACGCTTTTTATCTTCTTCTGCATTTTCTTCTGCTTCTTTTACCATATTCTCTACTTCTTCCTCTGAAAGACCTGAAGAAGATTTAATAGTAATAGATTGTTCTTTGTTCGTTCCTAAATCTTTCGCATTAACGTTAACGATACCGTTAGCATCAATATCGAACTTAACTTCGATTTGAGGTACGCCACGTGGTGCTGGTGGAATATCCGTTAGTTGGAAGCGACCAAGTGTCTTGTTGTATTGAGCCATTTCGCGCTCACCTTGTAAGACGTGAATGTCTACTGCGTTTTGGTTATCTGCAGCAGTTGAGAACACCTGAGATTCGCTAGTTGGAATCGTTGTATTACGCTCAATTAATTTAGTGAATACGCCACCCATTGTTTCAATTCCTAGAGATAGAGGTGTTACATCTAATAGGACAACGTCTTTAACGTCACCTTGTAAAACTCCACCTTGAATTGCAGCACCTAATGCTACCACTTCATCAGGGTTAACTCCTTTGGATGGATCTTTTCCAATCTCCTTCTTGATTGCATCTTGTACCGCTGGGATACGAGTAGACCCACCTACTAAGATTGCTTGATCAATTTGTGAAGGAGACATATCTGCATCTTTTAATGCACGACGAGTTGGTCCCATTGTACGTTCTACTAATTCAGAAGCTAACTCTTCAAACTTCGCACGAGTCATGTTGATCTCTAAATGTAATGGACCTGCGTCTCCAGCTGTGATAAACGGAAGAGAGATTTGTGTTTGAGTTACACCTGATAAGTCTTTTTTAGCTTTCTCAGCTGCATCTTTCAAACGTTGCATTGCCATTTTATCTTGAGATAAATCAATTCCGTTTTCCTTTTTAAACTCTGCTACCATATGGTTAATGATAACTTCATCAAAGTCATCTCCACCAAGTTTGTTATCTCCAGCAGTAGCTACAACTTCAAATGTACCTTCACCAATGTCTAAGATAGAAACGTCAAACGTACCTCCACCTAAGTCATATACTAAGATCGTTTGATCGTGATCTTTGTCAATTCCATAAGCAAGTGCTGCAGCAGTAGGCTCATTAATAATACGTTCTACTTCTAAGCCTGCAATTTTACCAGCATCTTTAGTAGCTTGACGTTCTGCATCGTTGAAATATGCCGGAACTGTGATTACTGCTTTTGATACTTCTTCCCCTAAATAATCTTCAGCGTATGATTTAATGTGTTGTAAAATAATCGCTGAAACTTCTTGAGGTGTATATTCTTTATCATCGATCTGTACTTTATAATCAGTACCCATGTGACGCTTAACAGATTGGATTGTGTTAGGGTTAGTAATCGCTTGACGTTTTGCAACTTCCCCTACTTGTCTTTCTCCATTCTTAAATGAAACAACAGATGGAGTTGTACGGTTTCCTTCTGGGTTTGGAATTACTTTTGATTCTCCACCCTCCATAACTGCTACACATGAATTTGTTGTACCTAAGTCAATACCAATAATCTTACTCATGAAAACTTCCTCCTTTTAGCTTACCTACTATTTCTAAATTTTTTATTTATTCATTAACCTTAACCATTGCTGGACGAATCACGCGGTCTTTTAATTGATACCCTTTTTGCATGACTTCAATCACTTGGTTAGATTCATAACCTTCTTCACTTACTTGCATAATAGCTTGGTGCTTTTGTGGATCAAACTCCACACCTTCTGCTTCAATTTCTTCCACACCAGCCTGTTCAAGAGCTTGTGTCAATTGACCATACACCATTTTCATACCATCAACAAATGTCTGAGAACTTTCATCATTTACCTCAGTTTGAAGTGCTCTTTCAAAATTATCTAAAACAGGTACCAACTCTGTAGCTAAGTCCTGGGATTTATATTTCAAATCCATTTCTTTTTCCTTTTTAGCCCGCTTTCTGTGATTATCAAAATCAGCTTGTAAGCGAACAACTTTTTCTTGAAGGGCTTGTTTTTCTAGTTGAAGCTGTTCTACTTCTGATAACTCAGCCTCTACTTCTTCATTGATTTCTTCATGCTCTTGTTGATCTAATGTTTCCTGGTTCACTTCTTCTTCTTTTTTGTCTTCCATTCTTACTGCACCTCCTACTAAACTCAAGTTATCCAATTGTAGAATATATCATGTTATTACATAAAATAAAAACAAGTAATAACAAAGAAACTTCAATGCTTAAGTCAAAAGATGACTATTGAAGTAACATTTAATTTTTAGTCCTTATACCAATTTTGAAACGAATGGCTCATTTGCTTCGACCATAGATCCAATAAAGAAACAGCTTTTGAATATTCCATTCTCGTCGGACCTAATAATGCAATCGTTCCAACTTGCTTTTCACCAAAGGAATATGTGGCAGTAATAAGCGTACATTGGCTCATTGCCTCCATATTATTTTCTTGGCCGATAGAAATATGAAGTCCATCTTGATTCATTTTTAGTATTGGAGCAATTTGATCTTCGCTTTCCATCATATTAAACAAACTTCTTGCTTTATTAATGTCATTAAATTCTGGCTGCATTAAAATATTCGATTTACCACTTACATAAATATTTGAAGCTTGTTTTCCAAATAAGGCATCTTGAAGTAATTCATAGGATTGTTCATAACTAGTTGTGTATTGTTGTAGTAAGTCCACAACTTCAGACTGAATTACTCGCTCTAAATAAATCAAAGGCACACCTGTTAACTTTTCATTTAAAATGTTAACAATCTTTTCTACGTCACCTTGTTCGATATGACCAGGTAAAGCAAACGACCTATGTTCTACGTGACCAGAATCAGTTACCAAAATTGCAATTGCAGATTGCTGATTGATCGGTACAATCTGTATTTGCTTTAACTTCGTCTCATAAGCTTCTGGACCCAAAACAAAAGTTGTATACTTTGTTAGTTCAGACAAGATGTTTGCAGAGTTTCGCATAACCTTCTCAAGTTCAATCATCCGATCATTAAAATGTTCTTTAATGGTTTTAATTTCTTGTTTAGAAAGTTGAGATGGTGACATTAAATGATCTACATAAAAACGATAGCCTTTTTCTGATGGAATCCTACCAGAAGAACTGTGAGTTTTTGATAAAAAACCTGCTTCTTCTAAGTCGGCCATTTCATTTCGAATAGTAGCAGGGCTATACGATATATGCTCTTGCTTTGCAATATTTCTTGAACCTATTGGCTGTGCAGTCTGAATAAATTCATCTACAATTACTTGTAAGATTAAAGACTGGCGTTCTGTAAGCATATCCATCACCTCTGTTAGCACTCAACAGTACCGAGTGCTAATGCTAATAATAAATTACCAAATACATTACTGGCTGTCAATTATCTTGTTAGCATTCTTTGAATTATTATCTATTAAAAAGGATGCAAACACTTCATTTCCAAATAACATCCCGCTTTGAGTTAAGGAAACATGGTTATCTTTATGGATCATCCAGCCTTTATCAATAAAGGAATTGATCTCTTGACTATATAAATCAAACATCGATAAACCGTAGCGATTTTTAAAGCGTTCTTCGCTAACTCCTATTTTCTTACGCAACCCGAGAAACATTTCTTCTTCAATTTGGGCCTTACGATCAACTGGCTCCCTGTGTAAAACAGGCTTATTAGATTTTTTGATTGCATCTAAGTAGTGATTAACTGGTCGCAAATTCACATAACGCTCTTGCTCAAAATACCCATGTGCACCTGCACCAAAGGCATAATAAGGAACATTATCCCAATACATTAAATTATGTTGACTCTCGTAACCTGGTTTTGAAAAATTACTAATCTCATAGTGTTTACGTCCTTTATCATCCATCATATTTATTAAAGAGGTAAACATTTTTGCCTCTGTTTCCTCTTTCGGTTTTGTTAATTTTCCTTCTTGGTACCGAATATAAAACACTGTTTTCGGTTCAATCTGTAGAGCATAAGAAGAATAATGTGGTAAGTCGTAGCTTAATGCGTGAGAAAGTGTGCTTTCAAAATGATTTAAGCTTTGATTTGGCAATGCATAAATAAAGTCCATACTAATGTTTGTTAGTCCGTACTTTTGTAATGAATGAACCGATGTGTCCACATCCGCAATACCATGAATTCGATTTAGTTGTTTTAAATAGGCATCATCTAAAACCTGTACTCCCAATGAAATCCGGTTAACACCGTACTCTTTCATCAATTGCACATGCTCTTCTTTAAACTCCCCTGGATTCGCTTCTATTGTAAATTCTTTTACCTGTTCTACATTTATAAAGTGATGGATCGTTTCAAATAATTTTTTTAGTTGATTAGGGTTCAAGCTTGTAGGCGTACCTCCACCTAAATATATGGTCTCTACATCAATTTTTTCATTTGATATATATAAACTCATTTCTTTGTGTAAGGCTTCTAAATAGTCATCAGCAATTTTTTCATTGTAATACATTTTAGCAAAATCACAGTAATGACAAATTTCATGACAGAATGGGATATGAATGTAAACGGCTTTTGGATGCATAATAAACTCTCCCTTTGCATTTCTCTTTAATCTATAGACTTTCTAAAGGTTATTTTTGATTTATTATTAGTCGAACGAAACACGCTCGCATAAGTAAGAAAAGGCCGACCGTTTACGGCCTGGCCTTTCAAATTTTAATCGTCATTCATTTCTAACACAGACATAAACGCTTCTTGTGGAACTTCTACTTTCCCAACCATTTTCATACGTTTCTTACCTTCTTTTTGTTTTTCAAGTAGTTTACGTTTTCTGGTAATGTCACCACCATAACATTTAGATAGGACATTTTTACGCAT
The DNA here is from genome assembly GCF_000423105.1 of Halalkalibacillus halophilus DSM 18494. Lineage (GTDB taxonomy): Bacteria > Bacillota > Bacilli > Bacillales > Alkalibacillaceae > Halalkalibacillus > Halalkalibacillus halophilus. Next base: position 112,337 of record NZ_AUHI01000005.1, read on the forward strand.
TGCTTTTATTGTAGTTCTTGCAACTATTTTGTTTCCAATTGCCGCTTGAACTGGAACTTCAAACTGTTGTCTTGGAATTAAATCCTTTAACTTATCCGCAATTTGTTTACCGCGATGGAATGCGAAGTCTCTATGAACTATAAATGATAGGGCATCAATTGTTTCACCATTTAATAGTATATCCATTTTAACTAGGTCAGAAGCTTGATATCCAGTTAATTCATAATCAAACGAAGCATACCCTTTTGTTTGGGATTTTAATTGGTCGAAAAAGTCATACACGATTTCAGATAATGGAATGTCGTAAATAATATTTACTCGGTTTTCATCAAGATACTGCATATCCTGGAATTGGCCACGCTTTTTCTGACAAATATCCATGACAGGTCCAACATAATCATTTGGAACCATAACGGTAGCTTTAACAAAAGGTTCTCTGACTTCTTTTATTTCCTGAGAGTTTGGCATTAAAGATGGATTCTCAATTTCTACAAATTGGTCATCTGCCAATAATACTTCATAAATTACACTCGGTGCGGTTGTGATTAATTCAATATTGAATTCTCGCTCAATTCTCTCTTGAATAATTTCCATGTGAAGGAGTCCAAGGAAACCACAACGATAACCAAATCCTAATGCTTGAGAAGTTTCTGGTTCATACTGTAGCGCGGAATCATTTAATTCTAAGCGCTCTAAAGCATCTCTTAAATCATTATAATTATCTGCATCTACAGGGAACAAACCACAATAAACCATTGGATTTAAACGTCTATAACCTGGAAGTGGTGTTTCCGCAGAATTATTAGCTAGCGTAATCGTGTCACCTACACGACTGTCTTTTACATTCTTAATTGCTGCTGTAAGAAATCCAACATCCCCAACAGAGAGCTCGTCTTTCTTAACTGGTTTTGGGGTGAATACTCCTACTTCCGCAACTTCAAAAACCTTTTCAGTTTGCATCATTTTTATTTTGTCGCCTAGTTTAATAGTTCCTTCTTTTACACATACATAAGCAATAACACCACGGTAAGGGTCATACAATGAATCAAATATCAACGCCTTTGTTTGGTCCTCTACATTACCACTTGGTGCAGGAATATCTGTCACTATGCGTTCCAAAATCTCATCGATCCCAACGCCATCTTTAGCAGAAGCTAAAATAGCATCATCTGCGTCAATTCCAATAACATCTTCAATTTCTTGCTTTACTCGTTCTACGTTGGCACTTGGAAGATCAATTTTATTAATAACTGGTATAATCTCTAAATCATTATCAAGTGCTAAATAAACGTTTGCTAATGTTTGAGCTTCTATTCCTTGTGCAGCATCGACTACTAAAATAGCACCTTCACATGCAGCTAAACTTCGGGATACTTCATATGTAAAATCGACGTGCCCCGGAGTGTCAATCAAATGAAATATATAGTCTTCTCCATTATTCGCTTCATACTCTAATTGTACGGAATTTAATTTAATAGTAATTCCACGTTCTCTTTCTAAATCCATCGCATCTAACATTTGTTCTTTCATTTCTCTTTGTGTTAGTGCTTTTGTTTTCTCCAAAATTCGATCAGCTAAAGTTGACTTTCCATGGTCTATATGAGCTATAATCGAAAAGTTTCTAATGTTCTTCTGTCTGTCTCTGTTCACTAATAATCACTCCTGTAATAGCGTCCGTTCGCTAGCTCGATTATAGCAATGAAAATGGTATTATTCAATTATCTTTACCGTATCGGTTCTAGATTAAAAAAATGTATAGACCACTCGATGAAGAATATAAAATATTAATTCAAATAAACCACGAATCACATTCTCTAAAACACTCGCCACTTTGTATACGGAATCATCTGCTTCAGAACCCTCATGATGATCAAGCACTTCTTCATGTTTTTCCTCAAAATCAGTCGCTGTATGATTTGTTAAATCCGCTTCTCCGTGAATAACTTGTTCAGATATGGAAGTTGGCTCATCCATAAGAGAATTTGCAAAATATACAATAAGACAGATTACTGTTATATAACCGATTAACCGCATTGTAAGCCCTCCTCTAATTAGTTAGCCGCTTCTTGATCCGATTCATAATACTCCGTAAAGACTTCAGCGAAAATTTCCAAACTTCTTTCCATCTCCTCAAAAGTATTGTCAATTCCACCTACTTCTAACAACATCGCCTTTTCTCCTAAATCCTGATTATATACTCCATTAGAAGACGGACCTCGCTTCAACTCTACACCTCTACTAATCTCTGGGTATTTTTCTTCTAGTAGTTTGTGTAATTCAGTAGCTATCTTCGTGTTTTCTTCGTAACCTTCATGTTCCCCGCCTACCACAAACATTAGTTTTGCTACCTTCTCTCCATCAATTTCAGTAGTTGTAATATGTCCAGGTTGGGCATCGCGGTGTATATCTATTAAGTAGGAATCATTTTCCTCGCTCACAACCTCTTTTAGCACACTTCTAGAAACGTCATAGGATTGATGATAGGCAAGTCCACCTTGTTGAAGTTGATAATAAAAGTCTGTTTGATCTACATGTGCTTCAATTCCACGCTTTTTCAATAAATCAGAAAGCATCCAGCTTAGGTCTGTAACATTATCAGTAGATTGAAAAGCTTCGTGAGGCTTTGTTCCTTCCGACATATACGGTAAAAACGCTTCTCTGTTATGGGTATTATAAATAAAGACTGCCTGGTCATTATATGTTTCTATCTCTTCAGGTACTTGTTCTTCCTCTTCTTGTTCAAATATATATTCTGGAGGGGCTGACTCGATCGAAGTTGTATAAATATTTGTTCCGCTTCCGGCAATTAAAATATTATTATTTACACCAGGAAAATTAGGCAGTTCATTGCCAAATAATAATCGTAAGTCATAATAAGGAAGATCTGTCATTAGGGGAAAGATAAATTCTTTAAACACACTTTGTTCGTTGTTTTGATTTATATCAGTGAACAAGGGCTGATCTAAGGTGAGCAAATAAGATAGAGAAGCCCCATCAACTTCACCAACTAATTGTTTGAGTGAACTTGAAGACGCTTCTTGAAACTGGTTATTAGAGAATAAAGGAATTAATAACCACACAACCAAGAGGATTGCTAGTAAATACACAGGTTGACTATTCAGTTTTCTATTAAATGATTTTCTAAATGAGTGTTTTGTCATCATTAGCTTTTCAACCTTTCTACTAAAATACTATTAAAATAGTATGTTGGTATTTGAAAAGCTAGAACCTTCTTATTTTAGAAAATCTGCACTGTTATCTTGATTAATTTTCGGGTGTAAGCCTTGATTAATTCCAGAAGCAATTACTCTACTAAGCCTGTTCACCACTTCATCGACCTCTTTAGGGGTTACCATTAAATTATGTCCCATAGGCTGTAAAACCTCACTAATTAATTTCCTTTTTTCTTCGATTGATAAATTTCCTACCATACCCATATAAGCTTTCCTAGAATCTTCATCTGGTAAGTCTTCCTCATCATATTCAGGTTTCTCCCCAAAAGTCATTCCAGATGGTGCTAAAACAGTTCTTGCTTGGTCTTGTTGGTCCATTTGTTTACCAAAGTGCTTTAATAAATAATCAAGTGTGTCTGTCGTTATAGTTACTGCATCAACTACAGTAGGTATCCCAATGGAAAATACGGGCACCCCAATAGTTGATTCGCTTATTTCTTTTCGGTCATTTCCAACTCCAGATCCTGGGTGAATGCCTGTGTCTGATAATTGAATGGTAGCGTTGACGCGATCAATTGACCTTGCAGCTAGCGCATCAATTACGATCACAAAATCTGGGTTTATCTCTTTTACTACTCCAAAGATCACATCACTTGTTTCTAGTCCTGTTAGTCCCATTACACTGGGGGTGAACGCTGATACTGGACGATAACCTTCTTGCACGACTTCTGGATGTAATTTAAATAAATGCGTCGTTACATAAAGCTGGTTGATCGCATTAGGACCTAAAGCATCCGGGGTTACATAGCCGTTTCCTAGACCAACAATTAAACATGTAGACTCGTTCGTTATTTGGTGAATTTTAATGAGCCTTTTTAATTCATTTGCTAATAAGACAGCCATCTTCTTATCAAATGTTTGATTGGGTTTTCTTAATTCCTGTGATTCTAGCGTAATATACTCCCCGGGATTTTTCCCAACTCGTTCAGACCCTTCTTGATCTATTTCTACACGTGTTAATTTCACATTTTCTTGTTCAAATTCATGAATAATAATACCGTCTAATTCATGTTTTTTCTCCGGATTTTCTTCTACAAACATTTCTTTAGCTTCTAATGCTAGATCTGTTCGTTTCAACCAATTTTGTTCTTCCATTTAACACCCTCCATTAAGAATTACCATCTCCGATTTTCAAAAAATTATTCGACAAGTGATTAATCTTGACACCAAACTATTGAAAACTTTGTCCTCCTTTGATAAAATGACTTTTGTCCATGAATAGAAATCTATATATTATGGACAACATTTTCAGGAGGTGAAAAATCATGGCAAATACTCCACAAGCAGTTAAACGTATTAAGATCAATGGAGACAAACGTAAACGTAACCAAGCAATTCGTACAGATATGCGCAGTGCAATCAGACAAGTACAAACAGCTGTTAAAGCTAAAAATGCTGAAGAAGCACAAGAAAAGTTAGGTACAGCTATTAGTAAAATTGATAAGGCTGTTCAACGTAATATCCTACAGAAGAACAATGGGGACCGTAAGAAGAGTAAGTTAATGCAAGAAGTTAATTCTGTTAAATAAATAAAGCATTCACTTACTTACCTTTGATCAAGGGTAACTTTATAAAGTAAAAAGATCGTGTACTTATATTAAGTACACGATCTTTTTATTTAACATTTATTTTTTAATGTAATTAACTTGCCTTTTGAAGCTGTTGAACAATTTTTTGTACGAATAGCTCCAGCGCTAACCATTTATCTTCTTGACCAGTTTTCATTTTCTCATCCGTTAGACAAGCCAATTTAAGAATCTCTTTTAAGTCATATGAGTTAAATAATCGCTCTCTTGATAAAGCCATTTTAACAGCATATGGGTGAGCACCAAGTTGTTTAGCTATTTGATTTTGTTGGTAGCCTTTCTTTTTAAGCAGTTTAGCTTGCAAAATCAGTCTTAATTGAGAAGTTGTTAATGCTAACAAAGCTATAGGTTCTTCCCCTTGCTTTCTTAATTCTTTTAGAATTAACAAACCTTCTTGTAAACGGTTCTTAACTAAAGAGTCAATCAATGAAAAAGTACTTGTCTCTGCATAAGGGCTTATTAAGTCTTTTGCTTCCTCTAGATTAATTTCCTCGTCTTTAAAGTAATTGGAAAGCTTTTCTAACTCTTGTTGCAGAGGGCCAATTTGATCCCCTATCCGCTCTAATAATAAATCAGTAACCTCTTCAGGTATGGTTAAATTCTTCTGTTTTGCCATCTCCAAGATAATATTCCGCATATTATTTTCATTTGGACTAGAACAATCAATTAATTCCGCTTTTTCTTTTAAACGTTTAACTATCTTTTTACGTGAATCCATTTTTTCATATGGTGCAACGATTACAAGCGTAGTAAAATCTGTCGGTTGTTCTATGTACTCCGATAATGCCTCCATAGAATGTTCAAAGTCTGTGGATTTTGTTTGTCCTGTTAAGAAATACGCGCGATCAATAATTATTCCCTTATGATCAGTAAAAAAAGGAAACGTTTCGGCATCATGGATTGCCTCTTGCACGGGAATGCTTTCCATATCATATCGTTGAACATCATGCTCTGTCTGACTATGGAATACGGACTCAAAGATTCGTTTTTGTACAGCTTGAATAAAATAACTTTCTTCACCAAATAATACATATATAGAAGCTTGCTTGATTGCTTTTTTGGATTGTATAAATTGCTGTGCATGCATATTCCTTGCCTCCCTTACCCTTATTATACAATAAAGATAGGTTGTACGAACAGATGTAAAAGAGAGAGGGCTTGGTATTCCCTCTCTCATTTATATAAACGTTAAAAACAAACCCCCGGGTAACTTTGTTTCTAACGATATTTGGTGTTATAATTATCATGTCTATTTTAAGCGGAATTATATCTGTTAAGATTTGTATCTTGCTAAAAACGTTTATTACAATTTTTTGTACTTACAAAAAAATAATAGCTTTTTATTTTAAATTCGCTTATACTGAAAGGGATTTAGGAGGGATGGACGTGAACGATTTTGAAAAAGATGTGCAATCAAAAAATAATGATGTTGTCGACTCCATTAAAGGTTTTGGCTTTTCTTTCATTTTCTTTTTTGTCATTTTCTTTATCGGTACAATCTTTACGATTTTTGCAAACTAATATGTCTGTTTAGAGAGAGCCTTTTGGTTCTCTCTTTTTTATATCCTATGGTAGGAATGAGTTAATTGTACCTTGTCCATGTTTTACTTCAATCATAATAGCTCCATGTTCATCTGTTCTCCAATATGGTATTAGATTAGTATGAAGTCTGTTTAGTACTTCAGGATGCGGGTGTCCATAGGAATTCTTTTCACCTACTGAGATAATCGCAGCATGAACATCATAATGTTCTAAAAAGGAATCCGAGGTAGAGGAAGAACTTCCATGATGGGCAACCTTAAGAACATCAATACTCCTTTCCATATCCCAATTTATTAGATCCTTTTCATTCTCTTGTAAAATATCTCCCGTAAACAACATGTTAAATTCCTTATTTGATATTACAAATACTAATGACTGTTCATTCTCACTTTGTGAAAGTTGATCGCTTGGAGGCCACAATATTTCCAATACTGTATCCTCCAGTAACAATTGGTTCGATTGTTCAAGCTTGATCACCTTTTCCTGGTCCAATTCTTCTAAGTATGTGGATGCGTCACTATATGGATGGGTAAATACATTTTTCGGTTTAAAATGTGTATTTATATAGGATAGTCCTCCAACATGATCATAATCAAAATGCGAAATAAACACGGCATCCACCTGCTTTATTCCATTTGAATATAAAAATGGTTTCGTAATATTTTGAGCATTTTCAGGAACAATTTGATCAAATGGAAATTTCACTTCCTCTCCTGCATCGATGATCCAAACGGCCTCTCTTCGTGGTAACTCCACAATAATTTGATCTGCCTGACCAACGTCCATAACGGTAATTTTCAAATCATTGTTAAAGTATGGGAGCATTTGAAAAACTAGAAATACACCAATAGCTAAATTACCAAATAATGCTGCAATTCGTAGCTTTTTTAAATCCCAATACTTCATAAATAGTATAAAGAATAAGTAATAAAACATTATAAATGCTATGGAAGGTTTGCCCACAACCCAGTTTGCAAGGTCAGGTTCTCCTAAAACAAGCACTAAATCAATGACATTAGAATGAACCTTGTAGAAGATGGAACTGAAAATACTTAGTATAAAACTTGGAAGATGTAATAAGCTGATCAAGACAAGAAATAGAGATAGTGGAATGAGTATTAAAGTAAAATACGGTATAAGCACTAAATTAAGAAGAAATGAAAAAACATTTGTGAAGTAAAAATTAATTAATTGAATTGGCAGCACTGCTAACTGACTTATTAAACTAATTTTCAAAGATAGAAGGAACCAGTTGTTCGAACGAAAGAGGTTTTTAGATAGTAACAATGAGAATGTAACAGCAAAAGAAAATTGAAAAGACAATTCGAAAGCTAAATAGGGGTTAATGAACAGGGAGAAAATACATAGAAAGGATAGTATATCTGTTTGATCTACCTTCTTTTTAAAGAAGCTTAAAATTATTACAATAACAGCCATCATTCCAGCCCTTATGACTGGCGGGTTCGCCCCTGCTAAAAATATGTAGATTGGTATAAAAAATAATAATACAAGCTTTGTTTGTGCTTTTGATAAAGAGAAAATATATTGAAGTAAATAATACATACTTACTAGAATTAACCCTACATGTAACCCTGATATAGCAAGAAGATGGGAGATATTCCAGAATTGAAATGCTTCAATAACATCTTCTGATACTTGTGAACGATCACCAAAAACTAATGCTTTAATCCAAACTGAAACATTATCTGGATAGCTAACTTCCACTTTGTTTATGAGTTCTTTTCTTAAATTCCATAAATTATTTTTTAAATTTTCTCCAGAACAATGGAATAGCTCAGGTTGATACCCAACAGAAGTGATTCCCTGATCAGCAAGATATTTTCTATAATTAAACTGACCTGGATTTTTTGCTTGCGTAGGTGGAGCAAGAGTAGCTTTCACACGGCAAGTAGCGCCAATTTTAGGTAATTGATTGGTAAGCGGTACGAAGAGTATTGCTTTAGATGATTGATCTAGAAGTTCAACTTCCACTTGCTGAAATTGTTCAGATTGATTCCCAAAAGAATTTATCCTCACTTGGCCATCTAATGGAATTTCACTTTCAATTAGTGAGTTTTCTCCGACAGTAGGTGTAATCAAATACGATATAAAAAAACAAAGGAAAGATAGTACATATAATAAGAAGTGTCGCGGAAAGAAATGCAATAAGAAGAGTATAAGGGGGAGTATAATGAAGGATAGAATAAAAGGATGAAGATACCCTAATAAATAGGCAATCACAAGAATATAACCCTTTCCAGAAATAGAACTGAAAAGGGGATTTGATCTAATCATTTATTCCACCATCGTAAATAATTCATTCGCTTTCATCCGAAATTCCTTAAGTTCTTCTTCGTCCATCCCTTTTTGCTCTAATTCTTGAAGCAATGTGGAGATGAGTTGTATTTTATCCTTCGCATTCTGTTCCATATGTAAATACTCAGGCTCTACCTTCTTGTATATAACTCCTGCTTGGTCTAATAACTCTAATGCGTATTCATTATTTCGATAATCTTGTCCATATATAATCTTTTTAATACCACTTTGAATAATTGTTTTACAGCAGTTCAAACAAGGAAAGTGAGTCACATATATTTCTGCACCTTCAGTAGGTACACCAAATTTAGCGCATTGTAATATTGCATTTACTTCCGCATGAATGGTTCGCACGCAATGTCCATCTATTACTTTACAGCCTTCATCAATACAATGGCTACCACCTGATACACTTCCATTATATCCACCAGCAATAACACGCTTATCTCTTACAATTGTTGCTCCTACTGCTAAACGCTCACAAGTACTTCTTAAAGCAATTAATTGACTCTGTGATATAAAGTATTGATCCCATGAAATTCGTTCCATCTAACACGCCCCCTTTTCAATCATTGTATAGAAGCACTTGTTACTAGTAAAGATAAATTAATGAATCGATATTTGATCCTCAAATCCTTCTAGTGTTTTCACACCAATACCACTAATTTGAAGAAGTTCCTCTGTAGATTGTAATGGACCATTCTCCTCTCGATATTCAATAATCGCCTTTGCTTTTTGAGCACCAATTCCAGGTAAACTCATTAAATCTGTTTCAGATCCGTGATTAATAGAAATCTTTGTTTCTCCACTCTCCTGTGGTATAGAAACATTTTCCTCCCCTTCTTTCGGAACGAGTATAACCATTTCATCTGCGATTATTTGTGCGAGATTAACTGATGTTTCGTCAGCATGGGAAGTAAAACCACCAGCCTTCTCAACTGCTTCATGAACTCTAGAACCAACAGGAAGTTCATAAACACCTGGAGCATTTACCTCCCCTTTCATATCAATGACAATTTCACCTATATGATCCTCTGTCTCTTTTTCTTCCATAACTCTATTTTCGTTTTGTACATCTGTTGACGCGTTCAAATTTGAAGTTGTTTCTGTCGATATGTCCAATGCCTTATTTCCATCACTTGTTTGTAATAAAACAGCAGCAATAAACATAATAATTAAGGTGAAAACAATGATCCAAGATCTGATTTTACGCATCGCAATCCAACTTTCTCTCAGAGAATAGTATTTTAATAGGGGGACCTTATATGAAGTGGGGAATCATTGGAACTGGAAATATGGGTAAAGTATTATTACATGCTTTAGTAACCAGCGGGGCAGTAGAGGAAAATGATATGTACGTTCAGAATCGTACATTATTAAAAGCATACGACTTAAAAAAGGTATATTCTAATATCCATGTAGTTCAAACACTTGATGCCATCACAAATACTTGTGACATTATTTTTTTATGTGCAAAGCCAAAAGATATTATTAAAGTAGCTCATCAAATAAAACCTAATCTAAATAAAAACCAATGCGTAATCTCAATTACGAGCTCTGTATCAGTAGAGTTACTTGAAGAACAATTACCGTGCCAAGTAGCGAGGGTTATTCCTAGTATTACTAACCAAGTACATCAAGGTGCTACGCTTATAACTTTTGGAGAGAATATGAAAGAAGAGAATAAGCATTTAATATTACAAACATGTAAACTGTTCTCCAAACCTTTCTTAGTGGAGGAGGAACATGTTCGTGTGGCATCAGACCTTGTGTCATGTGGTCCGGCTTTTATGAGCTTCTTTATTGAAAAACTTATTGATGGTGCAAATGAGTATACGTCTTTAGAAAGAGACCAAGCTACAGAATTAATTACGACGATGGTCCAAGGATATGGCAGCTTACTTCAAGGGGATCATTTTGACCTTCAAACGCTCCAAAAAAAGGTGATGGTTCAAGGGGGGATTACTGGTGAAGGGATGATCGTTTTTGAAAAATTATTTTCAAGTGGGTTTCAAGGAGTCTTTCACGCCACACATGAAAAGTTTGCGCTTGAAAAGAAAAATATGCATCATTATTTGAAACAATTAGATACTGAAATTTAGTAGATAATCTAATATTACGATAAAAATTTTAAATAGCAAGAGGAACTATAGACTTTAAAAATAGTGAAACTTTAAGAAAATAAAAATAGAACCTAATAAATACAACAAATATTTAAAAGGTTCTATTTAAGTTTATTTTCTACAACGGAAAAAAAATCGATTTGTTTGTTCATCAGTTGCTTTTGTTAAAGAAAAATCACTACTAAACTCTACTTCAGTAAACCCGACTTCCTGTAATAATTCTTTATATTTTTCCATAGGGAATACTTGTTGAGTATGAACTTCATCAAACCTTTTATATAGATCCGCTTCTTTTTGTACAAAAAAGGTTAAATCATGCTCAACTTGGTTTTCTGTTTCTCCTTGTTTACAAAACCAAACATAACTAACTTCCTCGCTTATTTGTGAAAAGATCTCATTATCCGTTAATTCATGAATATAGCTAAGACTATGAACATCAAACAGGAATTGTCCATTTTCGCTTAAATGGTGAAATGCCTGTTGAAAAGTCTGCCTTACATCTTCTTCCGTTAGTAAATAATTTATAACATCGCAATAGGAAAGAATGAGATCAAACGATTTATCTGTTTGATAGGATCGTATATCTTTATTATCAAAAGTAATATCAAGATTACTTTTCATAGCCTTTTCCTTTGCCAAGTTAATCATCTCTTCTGACTGATCAATTGCTGTTATCTTGCTACCCTCTCTAGCTAAACGTGTAGCAATTTCACCTGTTCCACAACCTAACTCAAGAATAGTTAGATCTGAAATTGATTCTTTGGAACAGCTTTTAGTGAACTCGACCCAATTTTCATATGGGGCATCTTTCATTAATTCATCATATACTGTAGCTAGGCTTTGGTACATCATAATAATCCCAGTTACACAGGTAAGGACACTTGATCAGCGTCTCCCCATAATTTCTCTAAGTTATAATAAGCGCGTTCTTCTTTGTGGAAAATGTGAACAACCACATCGTCTAAATCAACTAGTACCCATCGTGATTGGTCTTTCCCCTCGATTTTCTTAACTTCTAAGCCGTGTTCTTCGACTGCATCTTTAATAGCTTTACTAATGGCATCTACTTGACGCTCATTATTCCCATGACAAATTAAGAAATAATCTGATATTAACGACACTTCTCTCATATCTAGTGCAATTAAGTCTTGCGCTTGTTTATCATCACATGCTTTTGCGGCTATTTCTAATAATTGTTTACTTTCCATCATTCAAACCCCCGTTTTTAATTTTCTTTAAAAAATAATTATATGCATGAAACGTATCAGGATAGATCGGCTGTGACTTAGAAGATAAGAAAGAAATGGTTTGTTTTAAAGCATAATGACAAGCTTCATCTAAATCTTTATAAGCTTTTTCTCTTGCTTCTTCTACACCTGGAAATGTTCTTCCAGGCTCTATATAATCAGCTACAAATACGATCTGTTCTACTTTACTCATATTCCTTCTACCAGTGGTATGATAATATATACCGTTCAAAATTTCAGGAGTATCCACCCCATACCACTTGGAAACATATTTAGCTCCCACCGGACCATGCCATAGTTCATGATGATAATGTAACAAATCTTTTGGTAATGTTACATCATCTTGAATCCATCTTCTAAGATCGTCTGAATCAAAATCTTTACAATAATCATGAAATGCAGCTGCTAGTCCAACTTCTGTCTGGTTCACCTCATAAAACGCAGCTAAATCAGATGCAGTCTCCGTTACTCGCTCGACATGTTCAAATCTTTTAGGATTCATCACCTTTTTTGATTCTAGTAATGCTTGACTAATGTTCATAAAGCCGATGCTCCTTTATATACTCAGCTACGGAAGCAGTTAGGCCATCATAAACCCCTCGTGACTTTATATTAGACCTAATTGTCGAGGAAGATACATTGACCGGATCCATTTCTATTTTTTCTATATCAGCATCACTAAATGTATACCCCACCCGACTAATTCCGATGAATGTTAATAATTTTTTTAAATCATCAATTCTATGCCAATTCGGTAAATACTCTACCATATCTCCACCAATGATAAATTTAAACTCATAATCAGGAAACCTTTGTTTAATTTGAAAGACCGTATCGATTGTATAAGATTTACCTTCTCTTTCTTTCTCTATAGAGAGTACTTTCACAGAATCAAACTTCTGCATCAGTAGTTTCAACATATTCAACCGGTGATCAAAAGAAACGTTTGCAGGTTCTTTGTGAGGTGGAGTATAGGTTGGAATAAACCATATTTCATCTACGTTCGTTTGTTTCCACACGGCGTTACAAATAGCTAAATGTCCTATGTGAGGAGGATCAAATGTGCCTCCAAACAGAGCTATCTTTTTCATATGAGACTACCTCTTTCTATGGTAGATTTATTTCTTTATTCTCTCTAGATTCACGATACAACACAATAATGTTTCCAATTACTTGCACAATATGTGCATTTGTCTTCTGGCTGATCATTGATGCTGCTTCGTTTTTATCTTCCATAGAATTTTGTAGAATACTTACTTTGATTAACTCTCTCTTTTCCAATGCTTCAGAAATCTGCACAACCATATTTTCATTCACACCACTTTTTCCGATTTGAAAAATTGGGTTTAAATGGTGCGCTTCTTTTCTTAAATATCTTTTTTGTTTTCCTGTTAGCAATGTGTACCCTCTTTTCATTTAAGCTGTGTTAATAATAACCTTTATCATTAATATACTTTTTCTTCTGTCCAAATTTCAAAAGCAATTGCAGCTTGATGCCATAGCATGGATTCACCAAATAATAATCTACAATTTTTCTGGTAAGCTTTTTGTAAAAAATTAGTCCATTTCGGAAAATAGATTAATTCACTGGCAATCGTTTTTGAAGATAAGCTATCTAAATTTATGACCTCTTCAGAACTTCTTTCACCCATACCTACTGTAGTTGTTTGTATAATTAAATCGTACTCGTTTAACTTTTTTGAAGCTTCATCTAAAGACAAAACATTATCTATGTTAAAACGCTGTGCCATATGATCTGCATTTGATTGTGTTCGATTTGCAAGGTCTAAACTCCCCCACTGGTGTTGAGTGAGTGCATAAACAAGCGCTCTAGCAGCACCACCGGCTCCAATAATTAAAACTCTTTTTTCTCGTGCCTGATCAACAAACTCTGGATATTCCTTCTGTAAAGAAGCAATATACCCTTGTCCATCCGTATTATACCCAATTAATTTACCTTCTGTTAGTTTAACTGTATTAACTGCATTCATCTCTATTGCAGCTTGGTCAAGCACATCTAAATATGGAATAATCTCTGACTTATAAGGGGCAGTAACATTAAAGCCAGAATAGTTATTCTCTTTCATATATTCAATCGTTTCTAATATTTCATGAGGCATTATTTCAAATAGATGGTACTCACCTGTTAAACCTAATTTATTTAAAAAGGATTGGTGTAGCTCTGGCGATTTGGAGTGCTTTACTGGGTTTCCGATTAATCCAAAAAAATACATATCTCTTGTCCCCTTTTATATAATTGCATCACGGACAATAATTTCTATTCCTTTGGGTGCATAGGCAGTAATAGTAATCTCTCTATCAGGCACTGTAATCCAACCTAATCCAGAAAAGACAATATCTTTTTTACCACCTGTTAATTTAAACGTGTGTGAAGTTAATTCTGGTAAAGTATCTAATGATTCTTCTGTAGGGGGTGATAACAATTCCCCAAGGTGCTGATCATATAATAAGTCGGCTTTATCTGTTTTCGTTCGGTGTAAATGAAGGTTATTTGCGAAATGAAAAATAATCCCTTCTCGTTTATCAGATTTTGTAATGTCTATTCTAGCTAATCCGCCAATAAACACAGTTTGTTCCTGATCTAATTGAAATACGATTGGTTTAATTTCCTTTTTCGGGGTAATCTCTTTAAGGTCCTTCTCCGATAAATAATGTGAGATTTGACTCTTATTAATTATCCCAGGTGTATCAATCATAGATGAATTTTCATCTAAAGGAATATCAATGAAACCTAATGTTGTACCTGGAAAGTAAGAAGTAGTAATGACGTTCTGCTGCTCTATACTTTTATTTATGAGGTAATTGATAAAAGTGGATTTACCAACATTTGTACAACCCACTACATAAACGTCTTTACCATTACGTAAGCGTTCAATCTCAAAAGCGGTTTCGTCCATCCCAACTCCAGAAGTAGAACTGACTAAATAAACATCTTTTACAGTCAACCCAAAATCTTTAGCTGTTTTTTTCATCCACTGCTTTACTTTATTTAAGTTTACAGAATGAGGTAGCAAGTCAACTTTATTACCTACTAAGACTACAGGATTATCTCCTACAAAACGGTGTAAACTTTTAATTAAACTACCTTGAACATCAAATAGATCAACTACGTTTAGAACTAGACCTTTTTCTTTTTCAATACTCTGTAACATTTTTAAATAATCATCCGCAGTAAGGTCTACATCTTGAACTTCATTATAATGACGGAGGCGAAAACACCTTTTACAAATTACATCTTCTCTACTTAGTGCCGCAGGTGGTGCATATCCAATTGCATTCTCATCAGTTGTTTGAATCTTAACACCACAACCTTGGCAATGAATCACTTCCATACTATTCCTCCCATGTTAACTTTCCTTTTTTACGGAAATATTCCATTAATCTTCTTTCTATTTGACGGTTAAACTTAGTAAAAAAACCATCAGTCTTTACGATAGGCACTACTAAAACAGTGTGAAGTTTGGCTCTATTACCGCCAAAAACATCAGTTAATAACTGATCCCCAACCACTACAATTTCATCGTTATTTAATTCCATCTCTTTTTTTGCTCTTCTAAATGCAGTTTGCATAGGTTTTCTAGCCTTAGAAATAAAATAAATTTCTAAAGGATCAGAGAAATATGCGACGCGCGATTTACTATTATTGGACATAATCGTAACCTTAATTCCTGCTTCTTTTAATTCTTTAAACCACGCAATTACCTCTGGCGTAGCGTCTTTGCGGTCCCAAGCCACTAGTGTATTATCTAAATCCGTAATGACCCCTTTGATTCCACGTTCTTTCAAAAACTCAGGAGATAATTTGAAGACAGTATCTACGTGATCATTCGGTAAAAATTTACTAAACACTTCATTCACCTCATATTTTAAAAACTGACTATCTTCAATAATATACAATAAACAACTACGTTTCAAAGGAATTCACACTAAAACGAAGGAGAAAAGGTAAATTTTAAACGACCAGCTTCGCCTCACTATACAAATTCCACAACGGTTAGACATGAAGAATCAACTCGTTTGTTACACCTACTATTCAGTAAATATGCCTAATATGAAGCAGATTTCGTTCGACAAATTACTTCACCTTTCGAACTTGTGGATAATTCAATCCACAGAAAGAAAGCTATTATATCAACTGATTTCAAACTTCCATTTATGAATAAACACAGGTTATAAACAAGTTATTCACATGTTATCCAACTTGTTTTTTTATTAACAATAGTGATAATCTTAACACAAGTTAAACTTAATTTGTGTTGGAGGTGCGAACTCGAACTTCGAGTCGAAGATATGGACACTTTAAGTAATGAGCTATTAATTGAATCTTATAAAAAGGCGAAGAAAATGCAACTTAACGAAGATTTCATCCAATTATTTGAAATAGAACTCGAAAAAAGGGGCATAATAGAACATTTCAAAGAATCTTCATAATTTGAGTTTCTTCCTATATATAAGTAACTGGCACAGTTTATCTGTGTCAGTTTTTTTTTTATTTATGTGCAGAGTATTTCTTTTCAAACCAATAATTTTATCGTTATAATGAAGTAGTATTTATATGGGTTTATTTTTTTGAAAGGATGAACAAGAATGATCTTTGCAATATTCGCACCCTTAATAATTGCCATACTTATACCATTCTTAAGTAGATGGAAAGAAAAAGTACATACTGGTTGGCTAATCTTGCCTGTGCCGGTGGCAGTTTTTATTTATTTTGTTCAATTTGCTGGTCCCAATTTTGAACCGCAAGCCTATTCGGTTGATTGGATTCCTTCACTGGACATTAGCTTAAGCTTTTATTTAGATGGTCTTAGCTTACTATTTGCGCTATTAATAAGCGGAATTGGGGCGTTAGTAGTTTTCTATTCCATTTACTACTTAAATAATAAAGAGCAGCTTGGGCATTTCTACACTTACTTATATATTTTTATGTTCGCAATGTTAGGTGTCGTCTTATCAGATAACGTATTTGTTCTTTATACATTCTGGGAGTTTACCTCCATTTCATCTTTCTTATTGATTGGTTATTGGCATCATCGCCAAAAATCAAGATATGGTGCGTTGAAATCTATGTTAATCACCGTCTTCGGTGGACTTAGCTTGCTTGGTGGACTAATTCTTTTAACTATTGTTACAGGCACAACTAGTATTAGAGAGATGGTTTCACAGTCCGACGTAATATTAGAAAGCAGTTATTTACCATTAATTTTAACTTTCTTATTACTCGGAGCTTTTACCAAATCTGCACAGTTTCCATTTCATATATGGTTGCCTGATGCAATGGAAGCTCCTACTCCAGTTAGTGCTTACTTACACTCAGCAACAATGGTTAAGGCTGGAATCTATTTAATGGCAAGGTTTTCTCCTATTTTCGCAGGAGAACCGAATTTCTTTATTTTCCTAAGCTTATTTGGAATCGTAACCCTAGCATGGGGTTCTTTTATGGCCGTTCGCCAAACAGATCTGAAAGGGATTCTTGCATACTCGACAATCAGCCAACTAGGTATGATTATGGCTATGCTTGGTTTTGGAACAGAAATTGCACTGTTTGCAGCTGTTTTTCACATTTTAAACCATGCTACGTTTAAAGGAAGTTTATTCATGGTTGCTGGTATTGTTGATCATGAAACCGGTACGAGAGATATTCGAAACCTCGGTGGGTTAATGACATTCATGCCAATATCGGCAACGTTAGCCCTATTTGGAACATTTTCTATGGCTGGTGTTCCACTTCCATTTTTAAACGGTTTCTTTAGTAAAGAAATGTTCTTTGAAGCAACACTTGCTAACGCTGGTTATGGCGGATTCAGTGATTTCTTAGTAATATTAATCCCGATCTTAGCAGTAGTTGGTAGTATCTTTACTTTTGTTTACTCTATGTATCTTTTCTTCGGTACATTCAGAGGAGAATACCAAAAAGAAAAGGTTCCTCAAGAACCACATGAAGCACCTAAACTTATGTTACTTGCACCATTCATTCTAGTAATTGGTGTTATTACTATTGCATTATTCCCTGGTTTCTTTAACCAAGGTTTAATTACACATGCGGCAGACGCTGTTACAGGGGCAGAGAATAATCGAGACATTTATTTCTGGCATGGCTTAGTACCTGCTTTTTATATGTCTATCGCAGTTGTCGTTGTTGGTGCGCTCCTTTACATCTTTAAACCAAAGTGGGACGGAGTTTACAGAGTTTTCCCTGGCACATTAAGCTTTAATAGAGTCTATGATTGGGGAGTTGAAAAGCTAGAAACTGGATCAAATGCGATCACTTCTAGATATATGACAGGATCTCTTAGACTGTATATGGCTTTATTACTAAGTGCGATATTCCTAATCACCACGACCGTATTAATATTAACTGGCGGTGCTAATTTCGAGGTTAATGATGTTGCTCCTATTACAACAGTTGAGGTTATTGTAGCAATTATTATGACTGTAGCAGCAGTTGCTACAATCTTTACTCATAACCGCATCGGAATGATTTTAGTTGTTGGTGTTATTGGTTTTGGGTTAGCGATTTTATTTGTTTTATACAGAGCACCTGATTTGGCTTTGACTCAACTAATTGTAGAAACAGTTACAGTAACACTATTCATGCTTTGTTTTTATCACCTTCCGAATCTTGAGAAGGCGAAACAATCAATTACTCATAAAACAATTAATATTGCAATTTCAAGCGGTGTCGGTTTATTAATGATGGTAATCGGTATTAGCGCTTATAATAGCCGCTCTTTCGACTCCATATCTGATTATTTTATTGAAAATAGTTCTGAGCTTGGCGGCGGATATAATGCTGTCAATGTCATTTTAGTCGACTTTCGTGGAATTGATACCTTATTTGAGGTTGCTGTGTTATTTGGAGCAGCTTTAGGAATCTATGCCATGATTAAACTTCGCCGTGATAAGGGGGCGAAATAGATGGAAATAATTATGACTGTTCTTGCATCTATTTTATTTGCAATAGGTGTATATAACTTACTTCAAAAACAATTATTACGAATTGTAGTAGGAACCGTATTAGTTTCACACGGGGCACACTTATATTTACTAACCATGTCAAAATTAAAACGTGGTGCCCCTCCCGTACTAGAAGATGGTGTTACCCAATATGCAGACCCGCTACCACAGGCCTTAATACTAACGGCAATCGTTATTAGCTTTGGTGTGACTAGCTTTTTGTTGGTATTAGCATATCGAACGTACACTTTAAACAAAACAGACAATATGGAAGAATTGCGAGGTAATGAACATGACTAACTTAATGATTTTACCGATTGTCTTGCCATTAATCGCAAGTGCACTCGTTGCGTTCTTTCCTAATAAACTAAATATTGTCCGTCCAGTGTCTATGATTTTATCAGTTATTTTCACGATTATTAGTGCTTACCTTACGTGGTATGTATTTTCAAATGGAACCATTGTTATGCAGTCTGGTGGATGGGATGCTCCTTTCGGAATTTCGATAGTAGCAGATCCCTTATCCATGCTTTTAGTAACCACCACTTATATAGTGAGTACTGCGGCAGTATTTTATGCTCCATCGTCCTTAGATGAGCAACAAGAACGCTTTTATTTCTACACTTTTTTCTTTTTATTAGTATCAGGTGTAGCTGGTGCTTTTATGACCGGCGACCTGTTTAACTTATTCGTATTTTTCGAAGTATTATTAATTGCCTCTTACGGCTTAATTATATTAGGGAATGGAAAAGTTCAGCTGAGAGAATCTCTCAAATATGTACTGTTTAACTTATTTTCTTCTATGCTTTTTGTCATTTCAGTTGCTTTTATCTATGCGATAACTGGAACGGTTAATTTTGCTCAACTAGCGGAAAGAATTGAATCTGTTGATCAGCAAGGTATACTTACTACAGTGGGGATTGTATTATTCTTCGTATTTGCTGTTAAAGCTGCTGTTTTCCCTTTATACTATTGGCTACCAAATTCATATGCCGTACCAAACCCAGTAGTATCAGCACTTTTTGGTGCATTACTAACAAAGGTTGGAATTTACTCAATCATGCGTGTATTCACCCTAATCTTTGTACACGACACAGGGATTACACACCAGATATTCCTGTGGCTAGCGGTATTAACGATGGTATTTGGAGTAATTGGAGCTTTATCTACGAATAATGTTAAGTTAATCATCACTTACAATATTATTCCTGCAATAGGTTTCATTCTGATGGGAATTGGATTGTATACGGAAACTTCTCTTGCTGGGTCTGTATATTACCTTATGCACGACATGGTAATTAAAGGGGCGTTATTCTTCCTAATTGGTGCACTCGTTGTAGCTGCAGGAACCTCTGACCTGAGGAAGATGAGTGGAGTAATTCAAAAGTTCCCTCTATTAGGATGGTTGTTCTTTATTGCTTCTCTTGTATTAGCAGGAATTCCTCCATTCAGTGGATTCATAGGTAAGCTTTTATTATTACAAGGTGGGCTTCAACAAGAAGAGTTTCTCGTAGTAATTATTGCTTTACTTTCTAGTTTGCTGATCCTTTTCTCTATGATGCGAATCTTCATCAGAGGTTTCTGGGGTGAAGTGCAAGAGGGGATTACGACCAATCGTAAGAAAGTTAGAAATCTGACCATACCAGCAGCTATCCTTGTTTCGATCTCTGTTTTCTTAGGTATAGGGGCAGAAGCAGTTTATCCTCACATTGAGACAATCGCAAATATGCTAATGGACAGAACAGAATATATTGATTCTGTCTTAAAGGAGTAGTGATTGATGGCTATACAAATAATTTTTAACGTACTAATTGCATTTATGTGGATGTTTCTCAGTGAAACGTATGATTTTGTCGCGTTTGTAAAAGGTTTAATGATCGGTGCCATCTTATTATTTTTCCTAAGAAGGTTCCTTCCGGGTAAATATTATATTGTACGTGTCTATAAATTAATTAAACTCAATTTCATTTTCTTAAGAGAATTAATATTTTCCACGTTCGCTATTATTGCTTTAGTGTATAAACCTAAAATGACAATGGAGCCTGGTATTTTTAAACTTCCTACTGAATTAAAAAGTGATTGGGAATTATCGCTTTTAAGTAATTTGATATCTTTAACACCTGGTACCTTAACGGTAGCTGTTGGAGATGACAACCGAACATTGTACATTCATGCTATGGATTTACCAGATGTGGAAGCTCAAATTAACGATATTAAAAATACGTTTGAAAAAGCGATCTTGGAGGTGACTCGCTAATGCTAGAACAATTTGGAGATAATTTCCTTCAGATCGCTGTGTGGGTTGCCTATATCGGAATAGCTTTTTCCATACTCTTGATTGTCATTCGTGCAGTCATTGGACCTACGAATCCTGACCGAGCAACTGCACTAGATGCAATAGGTATTAATATGATGGCGCTTGTCGGAATCACCGCTATTGACTTACAAACAAACAAATTAAATGATGTCGTATTAGTTATTGGGATCCTATTGTTCATAGGAACGATCGCAATTGCGAAATTCTTAGAAAAGGGTGTTATCATTGATCGAAATTCTGATTAGTATACTGTTGTTATTAGGCACCTTCTTTTCAATTTCAGGTTCTTTAGGCATCCTGCGTTTTCCTGATGTGTACACTCGGTTGCATGCTGCTACAAAAGCAGCAACACTTGGTGTCGCCTGTGTACTTCTCGGGTCATTTATCTACTTGTTCTTTGACCAAGGGATTATTAGTGGAAAACTACTATTAGGTATTTTGTTTGTTTTAATCACAGCTCCTATTAGTGGACATATGATTTCTCGAGCAGCTTATAACTCAGGAGTCGATTTGTGGGAAAGATCCGAAAAGGACCACTTGAGTAAAGATTTAAAAAAGAATTAACCAAAACACCTGAACGATGGAATGCAATCCATTCGTTCAGGTGTTTTTTTACGCTCGAAATCTGGCTTAATTTCTAATTTAATAGTAATAAATATATTCTATTAAGACAGGCACATTTCGAGGATTTCTCCCATACACTTAAAAATAGGCCATTACCTAATTTCACGGGAGGAATCCATATGCTTGCATTCATGAAGCTCGTTGCGTTGATCTGTAGTCACCCATATTTGTTTTTCGCTTATATTAAAGGTAACGCCTTTCCCCAACCATTATCCAAAGAAGATGAAGCTTATTATTTAGAACAATTAGCTAAAGGGGATTTAGATGCTCGTAATAAATTAATAGAACATAATTTACGTTTAGTAGCTCACATTGCAAAAAAATATGAAAATAATAAAGAGGAACAAGAGGATTTGATTTCAATAGGTACCATTGGACTTATAAAAGGGGTAGAAAGCTTTTCAGTAGGTAAAGGTACCAAACTAGCCACTTATGTCGCTAGATGCATAGACAACGAAATATTGATGTTTTTAAGATCAACGAAAAAAAGTAACAAAGACATCTCTTTACAAGATCCGATTGGACACGATAAAGAGGGAAATGAAATTAGTTTAATGGATGTATTAAAAGAGGAAGAAATTGATTTAACAGAAAGAATCCAAACAAAGCTTGAAATACAAAAAGCTTTCCAGTTTATTCATCTATTAGACGAACGAGAAAGAGAAGTTATTGTGAAGAGGTATGGATTAGGAGAGTATAAAGAATATACTCAACGAGAGATTGCAAAAGAATTAAAAATCTCTAGGAGTTATGTATCTAGAATTGAAAAAAGAGCTTTAATGAAAATGCTTCATGCGTTTTACAGAGAAGAACAAAATAAACATTCAAAATAAAACCCAATTCATTTTAAATAAATTGGGTTTTAATATATTTACTTTAACATTTCTAAAATAAACGAAGCGCTGTTTTTTGCAGCTTTTTCTAAATATTGTTCAAATGAGATATTAGATTCTTTACCTGCTATATCTGAAAGTGAACGTATGATTAAACAAGGCGTTTTATACTGAAAACAGACTTGTGCTATTGCAGTTGCTTCCATTTCTAATGCTTTGACACCAATTAAAAGTGATTTTACCTGTTCTACACGATCTATTTCAGACATAAATGAATCGCCAGTTCCAATTAATCCCTTTACCACTTGAATATCAGGTGGTAGGACACTTTTTACCTGTTCTGCCTTTTGAATTAAATCACCATCTGAAAAATAGTGCAAAGGCATTTGAGGAATTTGACCATACTCGTAACCAAAGCCTCTAGCATCAGCATCATGATAAATAGTTTGTTCTCCAATGACAATATCTCCTACATTTAAATCAGGGTCCGTACCACCCGAGGAGCCAGTGTTAATAATATAATCTGGTTGGAACTGTTCATGTAGGATGGTAGTGGACATAGCTGCATTTACCTTACCGATCCCTGATTGTAATAGAACGACTTCTTTCCCTGCAAACGTACCTTCATAAAATCTACAATTTGCAATCGTTACTTCATTCGTGACATTAATTTGGGAAAGAAGCCATTGCACTTCCTGTTGCATAGCACCTATAATACCGTATTTCATCATGCGCCTCCATTAAGGTTGTTGTTATCGTCGATCGTTTTCATATAACTCTTCTACTCGTTGAGGTTGCCAACCTTCATTTTCTATCCAGAATAAATATACTCGATATATTTCATTCTGGGAGGAATCAGTTACAGTAGCGACTACCCGATCCGGAATTCCTCCACTTTCTAATCTCCAAAAAATCACATTATCAGCTGACAAATCTGTCGCATATAATGTAGCTTCTTCCATTTCTATACGATCTTGACTACCTTCATTAAAATTAATCGTATGAGGCTCACTCTGATCTGTGCCAATCGGGTCCCAGCTACCATTCACAACATTTTCAACATTGCTTTCGTCAACTGAATCCACATCTTCTGACATATCGTTTGATTCTTCATCTGAGTCTTCGGATTCTTCACGTGAAGGATCCTCTTCCTCTTCTTCATTGCCCTCGCTGGAATCAGATTCTTCAGTGGATTCATCCGTACCATTTTGTTCATTCGTCTCTGTGTCTGTCTCCTCGTTCTCCTCTACTTCTTCATCGGAAGTAGATTCTTCAGTGGTGTCATCTGATGTTTCTTCATCTTGATCTGCGACATCATCTTCCCCGCCACCAACAAAGAAAAAGATTAAAAAAACGACAATCAAAACTGCCCCTAAACCGATTAAAAAGTTAAGCATTTTAGTATTCTTACGTCTTTTTTCAAAACGTTCTGATCGACTGAAATTACTGCTTGAATGCTCGTCCATATTAGTAAACCTCCATGTTCAAGATAAATTTGTTTAAGAAAGTCCCACACATAGATGTGTAGGACAAACGAATCATTATTTAACTTCAACTATTTCCACTTGGAATTCTCCACCAGGAGTTTGAACCATTACTTTATCACCAATTCTTTTGCCTATTAAACTTTTAGCCATCGGTGAATCATTTGAAATTCTTCCTTCTAACGGGTCTGCTTCTGCACTACCTACGATCTGATATTCTTCTTCATCTCCATCAGGAATCTCTGCGAAGCGAACTGTTTTTCCTAAATCAACCACATCTGTATTACTATTATCATTTTCAATGATCACAGCATAACGGATCATGTTTTCTAATTGAGAAATACGTGACTCGACGAAAGCCTGCTCGTCTTTAGCAGCATCGTACTCCGAGTTCTCAGAAAGATCACCAAAGCTTCTTGCTACTTTAATTCTTTCCACTACTTCTGGACGCTTTGTAATTTTTAAATCCTCTAATTCCTGTTCTAATTTCTGTTTCCCATCTTCTGTCATGTAAAAGTTTTTCTCTTCTGCCATGAAGTACACTCCTTTAATAAATTCTCTGTATTATATTCTGTACATGATTGTGTATATGCTAAAAGTTAGTCTGTTTTTCAACTATGCTTTTAATTTTCGTTGCAAGCAAATCTATTGCTACGTGATTTTGACCACCTTCAGGAATAATAATGTCAGCAAATTTTTTATTTGGTTCTACAAACTGTAGATGCATTGGCCTTACGACATTTATATATTGTTCCATCACTGATTCAAAGGTTCTTCCACGTTCCTCAATATCTCGCATCATCCTGCGAATAATTCGGATGTCAGCGTCTGTATCAACATACACTTTAATATCCATCATGTTACGTAATCTTTCGTCTTCTAGAACTAAAATTCCTTCTAAAATAATAACATCTTTTGGTTTTATTTCTACTGTTTTACTTGAACGAGTATGCATTTCATAATCGTATATTGGTTTTTCAACGGTTTGACGTTGTAATAACTGTTGTAAATGTGCCATTAATAAGTCGTTATCAAACGCTAACGGGTGGTCATAATTCGTTTTCAACCGCTCTTCCATTGGTAAGTGTGATTGATCTTTATAATATGCGTCTTGTTCCACCATCAGAATAGACGTATTTTCAAACTCTTCACAAATCGTTCGTGTTACAGTTGTCTTCCCTGATCCGGTGCCACCAGCAACACCAATAATAATCGGTCGATCTTCCACTTTCTCAGTTCTCCCTTCGTTCTTAAAAGCTATCGTTTTATAGCAATTGCAACGCCATCCCCTGCATCTATATACGTTGTTTCTAGACGATTATCTTTCATTAGCCATTGATTAAAATGATCAATCTTCTTAGCTATATTAGACATTCGACTAGAAGCCTCAGATGGATCAGCCACAAAACCTTTAAACAATACATTATCAATCACTATAACGCCACCAGGTTTCAACACTTTCATTGCTTGCTCCACATAAAACTTATATTGTCCTTTGGCAGCATCAATAAAAATAAGATCATAAAATTCATGTCTGGTACTATTTTTCAGCCATACACTTGCATCTTCATGTAAGACTTGAATACGATCTTGAAGTTCTGCGTTAAAGATATAATTAGTAGCCTCTTGAACCCGATTTTCATCTATTTCTAAAGTTTCTATACGAACTCTATCATATGCTTGAGCCATTTGTATAGCAGAATATCCAATCGCAGTACCTATTTCAAGAATATTCGTTGGTTGATGTATTTTTATAACCTGTTTTAATAATTCTATGCCATCGCGCTCCATGATGGGCACTTTGTTTACTTTTGCATACTCTTCCATCTCTATAAGTAGAGGATGGTTAGTTTGGTGGAGTTGATTAATATAATCTTTATTATTCACTTCATTCACTTCCTTGGAGAAAGCTATTTTCAACTGGTTTATTCTAACATAAAAAAAGGAAGGAATGCGAATTAGACACGCACCCCAAAACCTTTAAATACTTATTCTACTTCTTCTGGGTCTTCTCGATTTGGTCGATGTTCTTCAATATTAGCTAAATGTTCTTCGTACTCTTCAGCATAGAAAACTTCACCCTCGTAGGAAGCAACAAAATAAAGATAATTATGCTCTTCAGGATTTAATGCCGCATCAAGAGCATTATCTCTAAAGTTAGCTATTGGTCCTGGTGGCAATCCATCATTCGTATAAGTACTATATGGATGTTCATATTCATAGTCTTCGTTAAACAGTCGTTCACGATCTTCATCCATTGCATAGATGACAGTAGGATCCGTTTGTAACCTCATTTCGGAATCTCCGTTTAAACGGTTCTCAAATACTCCAGAAATCGTATAACGGTCTTCCTCACCAACAGCTTCCATTTCAATAAGCGAGGCCATGGTAATTGCTTCATGAATAGTAAAATCATGCTCGTTGATAACTTCACGATATGGTTCTATTTGTCGCTCTGTTTCTTGTAACATCATTTCTATGATTTGATTAACGGATTGTTCATCTTCATAGAAAGAGTAAGTTATAGCATATAAATAGCCTTCTAAAGGATATCGCACATCTTCTTCCAATATTTCTTCAGACAATAAGTTAGGATAAAGCTCAATTAAAGATTCGATGTATTCAAGGTCCTGCATTTGTTCCATGAATTCTTCTCCATCTATAGATGTTTGTTCACCCATTATACTAGCGATTTGTTCCACACCCACACCCTCTGGAATGGTAACAGTGAAATCTGGTTCTACCATAATTCGTCCTGTTTTTAATGATTCAATAATTTCATCGAACTCCATACTTTGAGCAAATTGATGTTCGCCAGCTTGGAACCCAGACTCATTATTAAAGCTAACATAGTACCTAAACAAAGTAGCATTGTTTATTACTTCATTTTCTTCTAAAATTTCACCAATATCTTCTGCATTAGAACCTAATGGTATTTCAACCTCGATTAATGTATCATTATCAGGATCTTTAGGACTTAAACCTTCTTCTATGTAGTTATATACTAGGTACGCCCCAATTCCAATAGTTATAATTAACACTAAAAGAACAATTAGTATTATTTTTCTTGCCAGACTAGCTTCTTTTATCCGTCGCCTTTTCCATGAATACTTCTCTTCTTTTGAACTCGGCAAACTATTTCCCCCTCTAACAACGACTCAAACTACAGTTAAGTATAAAATAAAACCCGACATATTTCTATATATTTAGTAAAAACAATGAACGACTAAAGAGGAAAAGTTCTTCTATGGTTTATGTGAACAAGGAAATAATTAAAAGAAAGAGCTAGGATATTTTATCCCAGCTCATTCTTACTACTCTTGCTCTTCTTCAGTAAATGTAGCAAGCATTTCTTCTACCATTTTCCACTCTTCGTCTGTTTCAATCTGATAGAGCGTTAAGTCATCAGGGTCTCCATCTGTTTCTTCAAAACGAAAAGCGAATACTTCAACTTCTTCTTCCTCGTCTTGTTCAGCCGGAACTGCAACTAAATAAGACTTTTCCGTATGGTCTACATCAAAAGTAAACAATACATCAAATAAATGCTCTTCACCTGATTCATCAGGGATGATGATGCGTTCTTTTTCATCCATGTTAAACACTCCTTTATTGCTTACTGTCAAGATATCCTTGAAGGATCATCACAGCAGCCATTTTATCAATCACCTTTTTGCGCTTTTTTCTACTTACATCTGCATCTAAAAGGACTTTTTCTGCTGCCATTGTAGTTAATCGTTCGTCCCACAACACTACTTCTACTTTAAATGTGTCTTTCAAATAAGCAGCAAAATCTTGTGAGGCTTCCCCACGAGGTCCTATTGTACCATTCATGTTCTTAGGTAAGCCAACAATTATAGTTGTAATTTCATAAGATTTAATAATTTCATTTAATCGCTCAAAGGCAGTTGAATAATCAGATTCGTCCCATCTTATTGTCTCAATACCTTGAGCTGTAAATTGAAGTGCGTCTGAAACAGCTACACCAATTGTTTTTTCTCCAACATCTAATCCTAATGACTTCATTAAACTTCCTCTTTATTCGATTTTAAATAGTGTTTAACTACTTCTTCGATGATTTCGTCACGTTCTACTTTATTAATCAAATTACGAGCATCATTATGCCGAGGGATATATGCAGGATCACCAGACAACAAATAACCTACAATTTGATTAATTGGGTTGTACCCTTTTTCTTCTAGTGACTGATAAACACTTTGTAAGATCTCATTCACCTTTTGTTCTTCCGGATCTTCTGAGAATTGAAATTTCATCGTATGATCGTTACTCATTTTATGATCCCCCTTAAGTGCACTCTGATTTTATTATAACCGCAAAAGCTAGGAAGATAAAACCATTTCGATATAATCTTTTGCTGACAGTAATGCATCTTCCATTTTTTCTGGTTGCTTACCACCAGCTTGAGCCATATCAGGACGGCCTCCACCGCCTCCTCCACACTTAGTTGCAGCTTCTTTGATTAAATTTCCAGCATGGAATCCTTGTTCCATTAAATCTTTTGTTACACCTGCAGCTAACTGAACCTTCCCATTCGATTCCATCGCTAGTAGGATAACTCCAGAATTCATCTTCTGCTTTAACTCATCAACCATATTTCTTAAGGCATTCATATCACTAACTTGTACTTTTTCGGCAAGTAATGGTATGCCTCCAACTTCTTTCACTTGGTCTAAAATATTAGCTGATTGTGCATTCGCAACTTTTGCCGATAAGGATTCATTTTCTTGTTTCAATGCTTTAAGTTCATCAAATAATACTTCTATTCGACTTGGAACTTTCTCTGTACTTGTCTTTAATAATGCAGCTGCACTACCTAATAGTTCTTCTCTACCTTGGAAGTATTCATACGCACTTTTTCCAGTATAAGCTTCTATTCTTCTTGTTCCTGCACCGATTCCGGTTTCGCTTGCAAGTTTAAACATGCCTATTTCTGCTGTATTTTGGACATGACAACCTCCACAAAGTTCAATACTGTAATCATCGATTGCTACTACTCTAACAATATTGTCATATTTTTCACCGAATAATGCCATTGCACCCATTTGCTTAGCATCTTCTAATTTTTGATGAGTGATCGAAACCTCTTTAGCAGACCAGATTTTTTCATTAACGATTTTTTCGATTTGCTCTAACTCTTCTTTCGTAACCGCATTAAAATGACTAAAGTCAAAGCGCAAGCGATCAGTTGCAACTAATGATCCAGCTTGGTTCACATGATCACCAATCACATCTTTTAACGCTTGGTGGAGTAAGTGAGTTGCCGTGTGGTTTTTTATAATTTGCTTTCTAGCTTCTGCGTTTACTACTGCTCGAACGTCTTGATGAAGAGAAAGTTCACCTTCTACTACTTCTACTTGGTGTAGATGTTGACCATTTGGACCTTTTATTACTTGTTTGACTTGCAGTTTTCCTGTAGCTGATTCAATCGTGCCATCATCTGCAATCTGTCCACCACTCTCAGCATAAAAAGGCGTACTATTTAATACAACTGTAGCTACTTCGCCAGCATTTACCTGTTCCACTTTCTGTTGATTGAGAACAAGAGCTGCAATGGAAGTTTCGCTATCAAGAATTTGATACCCAACAAATTCACTAGGTTCTGTAATGGATTGTAAAACTTCATCTTGCACTTGCATAGATCCTACGTCTTGTCTTGCTTGGCGCGCTCGATCACGTTGAGCTTTCATTTCGCGTTCAAACCCAACCTCATCAATCGTAAATCCTTCATTTTCAAGGTATTCTTCCGTTAGTTCTTTTGGAAATCCATACGTATCATATAAAGTGAATACTTCTTCTCCTGGGAAAGTATTACTTCCTTTGTCTTTTTCAACCTTCATCACTTTCTCAAGGATTGCTAGACCTTCTTGTAAAGTCTCATGAAAACGTTCTTCTTCTTTTCTCACCACATCTTTTATAAACTCTTTCTTCTCTGTTACTTCTGGATAAAAATCATGCATAACAGATGCAACTTCATCTACTAAATTATACAAAAAAGGTTTATTCAGATCTAAATCTTTAGCAAACCTAACAGCCCGGCGTAGCAGCCTTCTTAAAACATACCCTCTACCTTCATTCGAAGGAAGGGCCCCGTCCCCTATTGCAAAAGCGACCGTACGAACATGATCTGCTACTACTTTAAAAGCTGTGTCCTGACGTGCATCTTGTCCATATCTCTTTCCTGAAAGCTCTTCCGTTCGTTTAATAATTGGCAAAAATAAATCCGTTTCGAAGTTTGTTGGTGTGTCTTGGATGACTGAAACAATTCTTTCTAAGCCCATACCAGTATCAATATTCTTCTTTGGTAAAGGAGTATACGTATCATCTGGGTTATGATTAAACTGTGAAAAAACTAAGTTCCATATCTCTAAATACCTTTCATTCTCTCCACCGGGGTATAATTCAGGATCTTGAGGATCATTTCCGTACTTCTCACCTCGGTCATAAAAGATCTCCGTATTTGGTCCACTTGGTCCCTCACCAATATCCCAGAAATTCTCTTCAATTCTTATAATTTGTTCTGGTTGAAGCCCCACTTTATCAATCCAAAGGGCATATGCTTCTTCATCTTCTGGATGCACGGTAACAGCAAGAAGATTAGGATCGAATCCTATCCATTTTTCACTCGTTAGAAATTCCCATGCCCATAGCATTGCTTCTTCTTTAAAATACTCTCCTATTGAAAAGTTTCCAAGCATTTCAAAGAATGTATGGTGTCTTGCTGTAAAGCCTACATTTTCAATGTCATTTGTGCGAATGGATTTTTGAGCATTTACTATTCTTGGGTTGTTAGGGATGATTCTCCCATCGAAATACTTTTTAAGTGTTGCTACACCACTGTTGATCCATAATAATGTTGGGTCTTCCTGAGGTACTAACGACCGACTTGGTTCTATGTCGTGACCTTTTTCTTTAAAGAATTCTAAAAATAACTGCCTTACTTCTTGAGACTGCATCTTTTTCATTTATAATTCCTCCAGGTTAATATTTTATATAATCGAATCACTACACAACAGTTAAAGAATCTGTAATAAAAGTTAAAAAATCGCCCCTACAATTGAATGTAGGGACGACTTCACCGCGGTACCACCCTGATTATAAGTCAGCATTAGACTTATCTCCTTACACCTTAACGCGGCAAAACGGCGGGGATTAGCCGCACTCCTGACTAGCTTCAATAGTGTCTTACTTTGTACTTCTCTCAGCTAATGAAGCACTTCTCTTTAAGCAGACGACTATTTACTCGTGTCACTCTTCGTATTAATTGATCTTCTAATAAAAGTATAAGTAACCATGTAAAATGTGTCAATTATTATTATGCTCATTTACATAAAGTCATAAGGCGACAAATTTTCTTCATCTTCGTCTTCTTCACCATTGTCTAAGCTTTTATTTGAAGTACCCATCATTGATTGAATCCGCTCAACAAGGGTGGAATTTCGATCATACGCATTTTTCTTCTGCATACCTTCTAAAAAAACATCATATTCTCCACAGATAATTAATGACGACTTCCCTCTAGTGACGGCTGTATAAATTAAATTCTTTACCAGCATTCGTTTAAACGACCTCACAATCGGAACAATTACTATTGGGAATTCACTTCCTTGTGATTTATGAATCGAAATAGCATAAGCTAGCATAATCTGATTAAAATCATTCTTCGTATAAGATACTTCCATACCATCAAAATTAATAATCAGTTCGTCTTTCTTTGATTCTGATTCCTTTGCTTTTTTAATTGCTACAATTTCTCCAATATCACCGTTAAATACATCTTTCTCGGGTTGGTTTACCAATTGTATAACTTTATCGCCTGTACGATAAATATAATCAAAATGCTGCAGTTCTCGTTTCCCCTTTTTTTCTGGGTTGAACAGATTTTGCAGTGTTTCATTTAGTTTATGGATCCCTACATTTGTTTTATACATTGGTGCTAAAACTTGTATATCACGAGGACTATAACCTTTTTCCATCGCTTTAGTTACGATTTTTTCGATAGTTTGTAAAGCATGATCTGTAGTGGTTTCAAAGAAATTAAAGTCGGCTTTTTTTCCTACAGAACTCTCTGGAAGTTGATCATGTTTAATATCATGAGCAAGTTTAACAATATATGAATCTTGTTTCTGTCTATAAATTTCAGTGAGTTGGCATATTGGTACAGAATTACTTATTAATAGGTCAGCTAGCACCTGGCCAGGACCCACAGAAGGTAGCTGGTCTTCATCTCCAACGAATATAACTTTCATCCCACTTGGAATTGCTTTTAATAAGCTGTTCGCAAGCCAAATATCTACCATCGAAAATTCATCTACAATCAAAAGTTTGCCCTTCAGTTGATTACTACTATTATATTCGAACTCGCTTTCTCCTGACCATCCAAGTAAACTATGAATGGTTTTTGCTTTTAACCCAGTGGAATCTGTTAAACGTTTAGCGGCTCTTCCAGTAGGTGCTGCTAACACAAAGTCAGAATTATGTTTTGTCTTGCCTTTTTGTATCAAGGCTTCGTAACAATGAATAATCCCTTTAATCACTGTAGTTTTACCTGTACCAGGACCACCCGTAAGAATCATAACTTGATGTTCAAGTGCCTTCTTAACTGCTTCATATTGTTCGCTACCATAAGCAATTCCTTCTTGTTCTTCTATTTCACCGATTAACTGCATTAATTCACTCTCGTCATAAAAGGAGTCTTCTTTTGTCTCAAGTACTCGGGTTAGCTGAGAAGCTACACCTTCTTCTGCAAAGAACAACTGTGGTAGATAGGTTCGATTTCCTTCTTTTACTATTACTTCTTCTTTTAATAAAGCTTGTAAATGTTCTTCGAATGACTGTTGATTTTCTATTGGATGACCTTTATGTAGTAACACATTTAATTGCTGCATTAAATAATCATCATCTACGTAAACATGTCCATTCATAGACTCCATTTCTAGCACATGTAAAACTCCGGCCTGAACACGCGTTGGGTGATCATCTTTAATTCCCATTTGTGCTGCAATTTCGTCTGCTCTTTGAAAGCCAAACCCTTCAATATCAAAGACAAATTGATACGGATTTTCATTCAATTGAGTAATGGTGCTTTCCTGATATGCTTTATAAATTTTCTGTGCCAATTGGAGGCCAACCCCGTACTTGGCTAACTCAATAGTAACTTGGTCGAATCCTTGATTCACACGTAGATCCGCAATAAATTGCTTCTTCAAATCTGGCTTTAGTCCACTTACTTGATCAAGTAATGACTCATCCCGTAGAATTTGGTCAACAGCTGAAAGGCCGAAATGGTTCACAATTTTCTCTGCCGTCTTTTCCCCTACGCCATAAAAGAGGTCACTAGATAAATACTTTATTAAACTTTCCTCCGTTTTAGGAAGTTCCTTTTCATATGTGAAAACATTCAACTGCTCACCAAATTTAGGATGTTGTTGTAACACCCCATAAAAAATATAATCATTCCCATGTGTTAACGGCGGGAAATGACCTTTGATTACCAATTCTTCTTCATCAAACTCTAGATTAGTATCCTCCACGATCACAGAAGCAATTGAAAATTGACTTTCCGCTTTATGAAAGATCATATGGCTTAGTTGTGCTTTCACATAATTTTGCTCCTGCATGATCAAGATACTCCTTTAGTCTTCTTCGTTCAATGCCTCTTCCACTTGTTTCTTCCCGTTTCCTGCTAATAAGTGGTCAGGTTGGATGCGAAGCGCTTCATTAAACTGTAGTAACGCTTTTTCTGCTTGTTCCAAATACAAATAACAAACTCCTTTATTATAGTAAGCATCTGGGTGTTCGTGATCTAATTTTAACACATGGTCCATTTGTTGAAGAGCATTTTCAATTTCTTTTGCAAAAGCAAGTGTAAGTCCATATTGAAACTGCACATCTACATCTTCTGGGCTCATTTCACTTGCGCGCTGCATATAGGGCATAGCTAGTTTAGGCATTTCTTGATTTAATAAAGATAGACCAAGCATAAAATATAAATCCGCTTCATCTAATCCTTGTTTCATTGCGGTTTGAAAGTGTTTCGTTGCTTCTTTGTATTGTTCTTGTTCAAAATATAAATTTCCTAAGCCATAATAAGCTGCCGGAATTTTCTCTTCTAGTGAAGTGGCCTTATCAAAAAAAGTTTTCGCACGGTCAAATTCCTTGATGTGAACAAGTAAGTTGGCAAAGTTAATATATCCAACAGGATCTTTCGGATTAGCCTCAATATAATCATTAAAAGCCTGCGCTGCTTCTTCCATATTACCGTTTTGCATATGTTCAATGCCTTTTGTTAATTCACTCATTATAAAATCCCTCATTTCTATGTAGTAAAATAAAAGCCACCACTTTTATGTGCTGACTTTTATTGCTTCCTTAACCTAAATAAGCTAATGGTTTATTTTCCTTAAAAACTTCTTCAATTGTTCCCCCACCAAGACAAATATCTCCGTCGTAAAAGACAACAGCCTGTCCAGGTGTAATCGCGCGTTCAGCTTCATCAAAAACCACACTAGCCTCTTTAAGATTATTGGCTGGGTATACAGTTACAGCGTGGTCTTCCTGACGGTAACGGAATTTCGCTGTACAAGAAAATGGTTCTGTTGGAACGTCTGTAATCAACCAATTAAGATCAACTGCTTGTAGGGAGTCCGAATATAACGCGTCATGATGAAAACCTTGTTCCACATACAATATATTATCTTTCACATTTTTACCTACTACAAACCACGGATCGCCAGCACCACCAATGCCTAATCCTTGACGTTGACCAATTGTATAATACATTAGACCATCATGTTTTCCTTTTACTTCTCCATTTAGCGTTTCCATATTACCTGGCTGAGCAGGTAAATATTCGCTTAGAAATTCTTTGAAGTTTCTTTCTCCTATAAAACAAATACCTGTGCTATCTTTTTTCGTAGCAGTAGCAAGTTCATGTTTTTTTGCCAACTCCCGAACTTCCTTCTTATCTAATTCACCTAAAGGGAAAAGGATTTTAGGTAGAATGTCTTTGGGAATTTGATTTAAGAAATACGTTTGATCCTTATTCCGGTCGACCCCTCTTAACATTTTCACTTCTCCGTTTTGCTCATCTACTTGCGCGTAATGACCTGTTGCAAGATAATCTGCGCCAAGACTAACAGCATGATCAAGAAATGCTTTAAATTTTATTTCTTTGTTACACATTACATCAGGGTTAGGGGTTCTACCTGCTTTATATTCGTCTAAGAAATACTGAAACACCTTATCCCAGTATTGTTTTTCAAAATTAACTGAGTAATAAGGAATATTTAGTTGGTTGGCCACTCTTGCTACATCTTCATAGTCTTCTGTAGCAGTGCAAACACCAAATTCATCGGTATCATCCCAATTCTTCATGAAGATTCCTACTACATCATAACCTTGTTCTTTAAGCAGTAAAGCTGTTACGGAGGAATCAACACCACCCGACATTCCTACTACTACTCGAATATTTGAACGATCTGTCATTTTTTCACCACCTATGCCAAACGACGTAAACGCGATGTTATTTTCTCTAATGTGTTCACAACTCGTTTTATGTCATCTAAATTATTATCTTTTCCAAAACTAAATCGTACAGAATTACGAAGACGAGCATCTTCTTCTCCATACATTGCAGTTAACACATGAGAAGGATTAATAGAACCTGCTGTACAAGCAGAACCAGATGAAACAGCAATTCCTTCTAAATCTAAATTCATTAATAATTGTTCCACATCTGTTTGTTCGAAGCTTACATTCACGATGTGAGGACTTCTTAAGGAAGTCTCACCATTTATAGAACAGATCACGTCAGATGCTTGTAACTGTTTAATGAATTCATTTGAAAGCTTCTCATAGTGTTTCTTGCGACTATTTAATTCTTCCTTTAAAGAACGAATTGCTTGATCAAACCCTACAATAGCTAAGACATTCTCTGTACCAGAACGCCATTTACGTTCTTGTTCCCCACCAAATAATTGTTGCTTCACATGGATCGAATGATTCTTATATAAAAAACCAATTCCTTTTGGCCCATAAATTTTATGAGAAGAAACGGTTAATAAATCTACTGGAAGTTCATTAACGTCAATAGATTCTACTCCATAAGCTTGGACAGCATCTGTGTGGAAGATTGCTTGGTGATCTTTTAATTGATCGGCAATTTTCTCAACTGGTTGACGGATGCCCGTCTCATTATTAACTGTCATTACACTCACAAAAATAGTATCGTCACGTAGTTCTTTTTGAAAATCAGCCATTGAAATGGTGCCACTAGTATCTACTGGTAAATAAGTAACCTCATACCCTTTGCGTTCTAACTCTTCAAACGGATGAAGCACTGCATGATGTTCTATTTCGCTCGTAATCACATGGTTACCCTTATCCTTATTAGCCTCTACTGCTCCAAAGATAGCAAGATTATTAGCTTCCGTACCACCACTTGTGAATATTATTTCATTAAATTTTGCATTGATGCTAGTTGCAACGTTTTCTCGGGCACGGTCCAATACTTTTCTCGTTTCTCTACCAAAGTGATGAATGCTAGAAGGATTACCAAAAGCTTTGGAAATCATTTCTTTCATTTCCGATTGGACACTTTGGTGTAGAGGGGTTGTTGCTGCATGATCTAAATATATATAATCCATTTTATCACCTACTTAACTGGATGCTTAAATGTAAAACATGTGTTCCTCTTGATAATCACCTTTTTCATATTCAGCTAAATCTTGAAGGGAGGTAGTTTCAAGTACATCTTTAACAGCATCACGAATTCTCTTCCATAATTCTCTTTTAGCAGGCTCTTCATCATCCATTTCTTCTACCGGTCGAATAGGGCCTTCTAATGTGCGGATGATATCTGCTGCTGTGATCAGTTTAGGTTCTTTCGTTAAAAGATACCCACCTTTGGCACCTCGAACACTTTTAACTAACCCTTCATTTCGAAGAGGAGCGATTAATTGTTCTAAATAATGTTCTGATAGGTTATATTCGTTTGCAATTGCTTTTAATGGTAATGGTTTCTCACCATAATTTTTAGCCAAAGCAATCATAATAGTTAATCCATAGCGACCTTTAGTCGAGATTTTCACACATGGCCCTCCTTACTGTTTCCTCTATTCCATTATAACATGAGCAAATAAGCCATGTTTCGTTTTAAGAGACGTCATTTATCAAAAAACCACATGTGATTATAGCACATTTAATACGGTTGTGCATGCGGGATGCACTTACTTCTTTTTGCGCATGTCTTGCTTCAGTTTATTTAACTTTTCATGAACTTGAGCTAGCTTTTTTTCTTCTCCAATTTCCTTTGGGTCATAATAGGAAGCTTGCTGAAGTGCTTTTGGTAAATACTCTTGGTAGACCCAACCACGCTCATCATTGTGTGGATATTTATACGTTTCTCCATGACCTAATTCTTTCGCCCCTTGATAATGTGTATCTTTAAGGTGGTCAGGTATATCACTAGTAACCCCTTTTTGAACGTGTTTTATCGCTTTATCCAAAGCTTTATATGCAGTATTCGATTTGGGAGATAAGCATAGTTCTATTGTTGTAACCGATAATGGTAACCTTGCTTCTGGCATGCCTAATCTTTCAACCGCTTCAATAGCTGAAAGTACCCTTGCTCCTGCCTGAGGATTAGCTAAACCAACATCCTCATATGCGATAGCTAATAATCTTCTCGTAATCGATTCAAGATCTCCACCTTCTAATAACCTTGCTAAATAATGAAGAGATGCATCTACATCACTTCCTCTGACGCTTTTATGAAAGCTTGAAAGTAGATTAAAATAAATATCACCCTTTTTATCATGAGTGAATCCTTTATTTTTTAAACAATATTCCACTGTTTCATCTGTTATTTGATAGACTCCATCCTCATCTTCTAACGAAGCGAATACAATATCTTCAAGCAGAGTTAAGGCAGTTCGAGCATCGCCAGTAATCGAAGAAATTTTCTCTAAGTGCACATCCTGAATGTTTATAGATAAGTCGCCTAGACCTTTTTCGTCATCCTTAAGAGCTCTTAGCAATAAAGAAAGAATATCATTTTTACCTAGTGGAGACAGTTGTTTGATTTGTCCACACCTAGAACGAATTGCGTTATTCACACTATGAAAAGGGTTTTCTGTAGTTGCCCCAATCAACGTAATAACTCCTTCTTCCAATGCCTTTAACAAATAATCCTGCTGACTCTTATTAAATCTGTGGATTTCATCAATAAATAATACGGCATTATTAGACATTCTAGCCTTCGCTATAATTTCTTCGACATCTTTTTTACTAGCTGTCGTTGCATTGATAGCATAGAATTCCATATTGGTAGAACCAGCTATAGCAAAAGCTAATGAGGTCTTCCCTGTTCCAGGCTCGCCATATAAAAGCATAGAAGGAACATGTCCTTTTTCAATCATTCTATATAATGGTTGGTCTTTTCCTATTAAATCTTGTTGACCAACTACTTCATCAATAATTTCTGGTCGCATACGATATGCTAAGGGTTCTTTATATAACATGAACTTTCACCTACTTCATTTCATACATTCTTACTTATTTTACTATAAGATAGCGAGATCTGACGAATATTCACCATTGAAAGTATGTATATTATGAAAATCTCTTGCACATGATAGAAACAAGATACTATTAAATAGAGAGGAATGACCACAATGGTAAAAGTTAGACAAGATGCTTGGTCACACGAAGATGATTTACTTTTAGCAGAAACAGTATTGAGACATATCAGGGAAGGAAGCACGCAATTAACTGCATTTGAGGAGGTTGGAGATCAACTTAATAGAACTGCAGCTGCATGTGGTTTTAGATGGAATGCTGAAGTAAGACAAAACTATGAAAAAGCAGTAGATTTAGCTAAAAGACAACGAAAGACTTACAAAAAAGCGAATGCAGACAAAAAATCTAATAAACCAAAAGAAATGAATATATTAAACAAGGAACAGAGTCACTCTAAGCCAATAAACATAAAAATAGATGAAATGATTAAACAATTGGAACTTTTGAAAGCTTCTGATGTGTTAAATCAATCTTCTGAAAAACAACTTCGTGAACTACAAGAAGATAATAAGTTACTAAGAGAAGAGAATCAAAGATTACAAAAGAAAAATGAGCGATTACAGGATTCGTATGAACAATTACAACAAGACTATCAACTTTTTATTAATATGATGGAACGTGCTAGGAAAATGATGCTTTTTGATGAAAAAGAAGAAGAACTTCACTCTCCAGCTTTTAAAATGGAGAAAAACGGTAACCTTGAACAATTAGCTAAATAGCAATCAGATCAAAATAAAAGCTACTTCAACTTTGAAGTAGCTTTTTAATGACTTTATGTATTAATCCCAATTGTGCCGTTCATCCTTGTGGTTTTGAACCCGCTCAAGGCAGGTGGGTGTCCTGTTCCATGTACTGTTGTAAGTCCTATAAAAGGCATTTACGCACCATGGAAACGTTGGACTCCCAAAGATATAAGTGTTCGGTCAAAACATATTCGGATGAGACGAACACATTAGGATTAGTTATTTATATTGTAATTGAATAATAGCATATATGATCTCGCTATTCAAGCTAAATCACCTTACAAATTCTACAATTATTCTTCGTTTACTGCTTTCCCACTTGTTTTTAAATGAAGCTCTTCTAATTGATCGGTACTAACTTTAGATGGTGCCTTCGTTAGTAGATCAGAAGCAGATGCAGTTTTAGGAAATGCAATGGTGTCTCGTAAGTTTGATTTCCCTGCAAGTAACATAACAAGTCTGTCAAACCCTAACGCTATCCCTCCATGCGGCGGAGCACCGAACTCTAATGCCTCTAACAAAAATCCGAATTGATCCTTCGCTTCTTCTTGACTAAATCCTAAAAGCTCTAGCATTTTCATTTGCATGTCTTTTTTATAAATACGAAGGGAACCACCACCGAGTTCAAACCCATTTAACACTACGTCGTAAGCCTGTGCTTTCACTTCATGCGGATTTGAATCTAATAGTTCCATATCACTTTCTTGGGGCAGAGTGAATGGGTGATGGGCTGCATGGTATCTGCCTTCCTCTTCATCATATTCAAATAATGGCCAATCGGTTACCCATAAGAAGTTAAATTTCGTTTCATCAATAAGATTAAGTTCTTTTCCAAGTTTCAAACGTAAAGCGCCTAAACTTGCATGTACGACAGAAGGTTGATCTGCGACGAACAATAATAAGTCCCCATCTACTGCATCTAATTGGTCTTTTATTGCTGCTTGATCGTCCTCAGAGAAAAACTTAGCTATAGGTCCTGTTAAGCTTTGATCGGCTACTTTTACCCAAGCAAGTCCTTTCGCTCCGTACACAGCGACATATTCAGTTAGCTTATCGATGTCTTTCCGAGAAAAATGGGATGCTTGCCCTTTTACATTAATGGCACTTACCTGGCCGCCATTCTCAACAGCTTGATTAAATACTTTAAAACCACTATTTCTAACCGTTTCATTCATGTCAACAAGTTCTAAATTAAAACGAGTATCTGGTTTGTCAGAGCCATAGCGATTCATTGCATCTGTGTAGGTCAGTCTTGGAAAAGGAACAGTAACTTCTTGTCCTTTTACTTGTCTTACGACAGACTGAAGCATCTCTTCCGTCATTTGCATAATTTCTTCTTGAGACAAGAAAGAAGTCTCGATATCTATTTGAGTGAATTCTGGTTGACGATCTGCTCGTAAGTCTTCATCGCGAAAACAACGAGTAATTTGATAGTACTTTTCGTAACCTGAAACCATCAATAATTGTTTAAATAACTGCGGTGATTGTGGTAGAGCATAAAATTCTCCTGGATGGACTCTGCTAGGAACTAAATAATCTCTAGCACCTTCTGGAGTGCTTTTCGTTAATATTGGTGTTTCCATCTCAAGATAGTTGTTACTGTTAAGGTAATTACGAACGGCTTGAGCGGTTTGGTGCCTTAGCATCATTGTTTCTTGCATCGTCTGTCTTCGAAGATCTAAATAACGATACTTCAACCTTGTTTCTTCTGTTAAGTCCTCTGTTTGATCCATTTTTATCGGTAATGCCTTCGATTGATTTATAATGTTAATGTGATCTGCTAGTACCTCTATTTCACCAGTATCCATGCGTTCGTTTACTGTAGAACGATCTCTCTCTTTTACTGTACCGGTAATCTCTAACACAAATTCACTTCTGACTTTTTCGGCAATCTCTAGAGCTTCCTTTGCATGATCAGGACTGAAGACCGTTTGCACAATTCCAGATCGATCACGAAGGTCAATAAAAATTAAACCACCTAAATCTCTTCTTTTTTGTACCCAGCCTTTTAACGTTACAGTTTCACCTACATGTTCTTTTCTTAATACTCCACTCATTGTTCGTTCATGCATGATATATCCTCCTTAAACTCTCTCTTTAATAAGTCTCGCTACGTCGTCAAATTCAACAGATTGTTCCTCTCCAGTTTCTATATTTTTAACATTTACAACACCAGATTGAACCTCTTCTTCTCCTAAGATGACAACAAACTTTGCATTATATCGATCCGCTGCCTTAAATTGAGCTTTCATTTTCTTTCCTAAATAATCTTGGTCAATTTTTAAGTTATTTTTCCTTAGTGTATTTACTAACTTCGAGGATGCATATTTCGCTTCATCACCAAGAGTAATAACAAAACAATCCAACTCTTTTGGTTGTTCCAACTCTACTTTCTCCGCATCAAGTGCCATAAGTAGCCTCTCAATACTTAAGGCAAATCCGATCCCTGACATTTCTGGTCCACCAAGATCTTGAATTAATCCATTATATCGACCACCACCAGATAAAGTGGTGATTGCTCCAAAACCTTCAGATTCACTCATGATTTCAAATGCTGTATGAGTGTAGTAATCCAACCCTCTAACTAAAGTTTCATCAACTGTATACTTTATTTCCATGGCATCTAAATGCTTTTTCACTTCTTCAAAATAATTACTTGAGTAGTCATTTAAATATTCAAGAATAGAAGGAGCATTCTTCATAGAAGGATGATCACGATCTACTTTACAATCCAACAGTCTTAATGGATTCTGTTCTAATCGATTTTGGCAATCCCCACATAATTCGTTCTTATAAGGGGTGAAGTGGTTAACTAAGGCTTGACGATGTGCCTCTCTGCTTTCTTTATCACCTAAACTATTGAGTACTAATTTTAATGATTTTAAACCTAACGCCTGGTAACTATCCATTGCAAAAGCTATTACTTCTGCATCAATTGCTGGGTCGGCACTCCCAATAGCTTCGATTCCAAACTGTGTAAATTGTCTAGTACGACCTTGTTGTGGTCTTTCATAACGAAACATCGGACCAATGTAATACAATTTCGAAGGTTGATCAACTTTGCCATGCAATTTGTGCTGAACATAGGCTCTTGCAACAGAAGCAGTGCCTTCGGGTCTAAGTGTTAAGTTTCTTCCACCTCGATCTTCAAATGTATACATCTCTTTTTGTACAATATCAGTAGAGTCTCCAACACCGCGTTGGAATAATTCCGTACGTTCGAAAATTGGTGTTCGTATTTCCTGATAATGATACACTTCAGCTAGTCTTTTAAATGTATTTTCAATCACTTGCCACCTTTTTGTTTGTTCGGGCAATAAGTCCTCTGTACCTCTTGGAACATTTATATTCATGGTCGATTCCTCCTTGGAATTATGTAAAATTTGAGACAAAACATAAAAAAGTCCCTATCAATCCTATAGATCGATAGGGACGAGATTACCCGTGTTGCCACCCTGATTAAAGCAAATAAATATTGCTTTCACTTCTTCTGCATAACGCTTCTCGCGATCAAAACCTACTATGGGGGTTCACCCAGTTCGATTAGATGCCTCAGGAATGTCTTTCACAAAGCTCGCCCATAAGTTTATTTTCAGCCATGATAAACTCTCTCTAAATGCGCGTATCCTTCTTACTTTTTCCTTCACCGGCTTTTCGTATTAAAATGTTCTACATATCATATAAATGAAATATGAAGTTGTCAAGTTATTTTTTATCGTTTGAATCGATAATTAAAGTCACAGGCCCATCGTTTGTTAAAGAGACTTCCATGTATTGACCGAATGCACCAGTTTCTAATCCTAGGTCTTGGTCTAAAATACACTGGTTAAAGCTTTCATATAACTCTTCAGCAACAGGTGGTTTTGCAGCCTGCATAAAATTAGGACGTCTGCCTTTTTTAGTATCCCCATATAAAGTGAATTGCGAAATGGAGAGTACTTTTCCACCTATCTCTTTAACAGATAAATTCATTTTACCCTCATCATCTTCGAAAATACGTAAATTCGCAATTTTATCCGCTAGGTATTTTGCGTCTTCTATTGTGTCTTCATGAGTAACACCTAGTAAAACTACTAAACCAACATCAATTGCACCTGTGGATTTATTATTTACTTTCACTTCACCATTAGAAGCTCGTTGTACAATTGCACGCATAAATTCTACTCCTTAATGAACCGTTCGTTGAACCGTGAATACATCTCGGATTTTTTTGATTCGGTCTACAATTTTACGTAAATGGTCTACATTATGAATTAAAATAGTTAAATGAATGGTCGCCATTTTATTCTTATCAGACTTTCCATTTACAGCAACAATATCAGTGTTTGTTTCATTGACTACTTGTAAAATTTCATTAAGTAATCCACTGCGATCAAACCCTGATATTTCAAGATCAACACTATAGTTCTTTCTATGTTGAACTTCATTTTCCCATTCCACTTCAATAAGACGTTCCGTTGGCTCACTTGAAATGTTAGGACAGTCCGAGCGATGGACCGATACGCCACGACCCTTTGTGATAAAACCAACAATCTCATCACCAGGAACTGGGTTACAGCATTTTGATAATCGAATTAATAAATTATCAATTCCCTTAACATTTACACCTGCCCCAGTAGAGCGCTTCTTCTTTGTTTCCACTTCTTGCTGTACTTCTTTTAACGTGTCTTCTAGATCTACAGGTTTTTTCTTCTCGTTTATCTTTTCCGTTAGACGGTTGGCAGCTTGAAGTG
This sequence comes from Halalkalibacillus halophilus DSM 18494, assembly GCF_000423105.1. Lineage (GTDB taxonomy): Bacteria > Bacillota > Bacilli > Bacillales > Alkalibacillaceae > Halalkalibacillus > Halalkalibacillus halophilus. The sequence goes on from NZ_AUHI01000005.1 coordinate 156,691, forward strand.
CAGTAACACCTTGGTAGCCAACAATCGCAAATAAGTCTTCAAGTGTATTCTGATGTAATCGATCTAACGCATGATTAATATTCGTTTCATTCAGTACTTCTTTAGGACTTAGCCCCATGTTTTTTAATTCTTTTTCAATTAATTCTCTGCCGCGTTCAACATTTTCTTCTCGGCGTTGTTTCTTAAAGAATTGTTTGATTTTATTTTTAGCTTGTGAAGTTTGAGTTATTTTCAGCCAATCCTCTGATGGACCATAGGAATGCTTAGAGGTAACCATTTCAATGATATCTCCAGTATGGAGTTTGTAATCTAATGGCTCCATTTTTCCGTTAACTTTAGCACCAATCGTTTTATTCCCTACTTCTGTATGGATTCGGTAAGCAAAGTCTAGTGGTACCGAACCGCTAGGGAGTTCGATCACATCTCCGTTTGGTGTAAAAACGTAGACCATATCAGAAAAGAAGTCCACTTTAAGCGATTCCATAAATTCTTCCGCATCATTCGTCTCATTTTGCCATTCCAAAATTTCTCTAAACCACGCAAGTTGCTTAGACATATCTTCTGGATTTTCAGATTGAGTTGTACCTTCCTTATAGGCCCAGTGAGCAGCGATACCATATTCAGCAATCTCATGCATTTCTTGGGTTCTAATCTGAACTTCTAATGGGTCACCCTTAGGACCAATCACTGTGGTGTGAAGGGATTGGTATAGGTTAGGCTTTGGCATTGCAATATAATCTTTAAACCTACCCGGCATTGGTTTCCAACAAGTATGAATGATACCTAAGACGGCATAACATTCCTTGATGCTTTTCACAATAACTCTAACTGCTAATAGATCATAAATTTCATTAAAGTCTTTTTTCTGGTACTCCATCTTCCTGAATATACTGTAAATATGCTTCGGTCTTCCTGATATTTCAGCAGTAATATTTACGTCATGTAACTGCGTATTGATTTCCTCTATTACCTTTTCAATATAATGAACTCTTTCATCACGCTTTTGCTTCATTAAGTTTACAATTCGGTAGTACTGCTTAGGATTCAAATAACGTAAAGAAATGTCTTCAAGCTCCCATTTGATTGTGGAAATACCTAACCGGTGTGCAAGCGGTGCGAAAATTTCCAATGTCTCATTAGCTATACGTCTTTGTTTATGCTCTGGTAGGTGATCTAGTGTTCTGACATTATGTAAGCGGTCAGCTAACTTGATTAGAATGACACGAATATCCTTTGCCATAGCGATAAACATTTTACGATGATTTTCAGCTTGCTGTTCTTCTTTTGATTTATATTTTATTTTACCTAATTTAGAAACTCCATCTACTAATAATGCCACTTCTTCATTAAAAGATTCCGTTAAGTCTTCAAATGTAATACCCGTGTCTTCAATAACATCATGTAGGAAGCCACTAGCAATCGTAGCTGGGTCCATTTCTAGTTCAACTAAAATACTAGCTACTTGGACAGGGTGGACAATATAAGATTCTCCGGATTTTCTAGTTTGCCCTTCGTGAGCTTTATAAGCAAAGTCATATGCACGACGAATAAAAGCTGTATTTTCTTCATTCAAATAGCAGCTTGCCTCTTCAATAACTTCTTCAATTGATTTCGTTCCATGTTTAGCCATAAGATCACCTAGAAGTTTGTAGTTTTAAATCTTTATTATGTATTCTTTTTTCTATTATTCCTAATTACATATTCATTGTAAAGTATTTGAAAAGTATGTTCTTGAATAAAATAGACTGACTCTCTTTTTAAAAGAGTCAGCCATCTCATTATATCTTAAGAGAATTTATTAATATTGCATAAGTGTAAGTATATCATAATCCTTAAGCTTGTCACGACCATCAAGATATGTCAATTCAATAAAGAAGGCACAACCTACAATATTACCACCTAATTGTTCTACTAAATCGATCGTCGCCTCAACTGTACCACCTGTTGCTAACAAGTCATCAACAAATAATACACGTTGACCAGGTTTAATAGCATCTTTATGAATGGTTAATACATCACTTCCGTATTCTAAGCCATAATCAACTTTAATGGTTTCACGCGGTAGCTTCCCTTCTTTACGAACAGGTGCGAACCCTACTTCTAGTGCATATGATACAGGACAACCTACAATAAACCCACGAGCCTCAGGGCCAACAATTACATCTATATCCTGTTCCTTTGCATATTTCACAATCTCATCAACAGCAGCCTTAAAAGCTGGGCCATTATCCATTAATGTAGTAATATCTTTGAACCTAATACCTTCTTTAGGCCAGTCTTCCACAATTGTTATATAATCTTTAAAATTCATATACTACTTCTCCTTCCGAGGCTTTTGCCTGTAAACGCTCATTAAACCAACTTTTGATGTCTTTATAATTAGAGAAATAAAGCAACTCTTCTACTTCTCTTTGGTCTATTTTCCTAAGATATGTTTTTGATTCTTCGAGTGGTTTGAACTCACTCTCTTGGTGAAAAATAATCTCACCATTAGTTATTTTAACAAAGTTTAATTCAAAAAACACTTTAATCATAAAATCAACTTGATTCATGCTCCAGTTTTTTGCTTCTGCTAATTGAGGTTTTTGGTTTTCCATGATTCTTTTATGCTTTTTTAATGTAATATATAATTCTTTAAAGTCATCTCGGTTTGCAAGTCGTGATAGCAGTTGAGAATCAGAATTTTGATAACACAAGTAAATAGCTTCGTAAGTAGATAGATGTAATATGGATTCTAGTTCCTTCATATTATTCGGTAGTTCATAGAGAGCTAAACGCTTTGTTTTTTCTAAATCAGAACTTTGAACCTCTTCATAAGGTATGATATTGATCCAGTCGTTTTTTAGTCTTTGGTTAAAACTTATTGCAAGTGTATTTTCTGTAGCGAGTGATTTTTCTACTTCAAAAGGAACTGTTTTTCCTCTAAAATCAAACAATTGCCACTGTCTACAACGGATGTCTTGTAATTTTACTTGTAATTTTTTATTTCCATTCCACTCATTCACTTCAATCTCACCTAATACATCAATAGAAGCACCAGGTGTTAAAGCATCAGCTACTTCACCAAATTGAAAACCAATCATCTCGATCGCTGCATCTTCTTTTTCCCCTGTTAATTTCAAATGATTTTTCTTTGCTCCAATTTTACGTATATGTTTTAAATCAATCGATTCTATTTGAAATAACGGCTTTTCATTTTGCATCCCAAATGGTGCTAATAGTTCTAATTCTTTTGGAAACTCCAGGTCTAAGTCTTTCCACTGTACTGTATCTTCCACGATAAGATGTTGTTGGAAGTCTTCTTTAGTCAGTAAAGAGGCACGTTCATTTAATGCTTCTCTCAGCTGTTCCAATTTACTTAACTCTACTGTCATGCCCGCTGCTTGCGCATGTCCACCAACTTGAAGGAACAAATCTTTTACATTCATACATTCTTTAAATAAATCAAATGCATCGATACTACGAGCGCTACCTTTTGCGGTTTCACCATCATCGTTAATTCCAAGTACGATTGCAGGCCTATGATATTTATTTACAATGCGAGATGCTACGATACCTAATACACCAGGATTCCAATTTTCTTTTGCAACGATAATTATATCGTCATCTTTCATTGTTGCTTCTATTTCTTCAAACGCCTCTTCTGCTATTTTCCGGACGATTTGCTGACGTTCTTGATTAATTGCGTTAATCTCCTCAGCCATGTCATTAGCTAACACATCATCAGATTCTAGTAATAAATCCACTGCTAATGAGGCATCTTGCAACCTTCCAACCGCATTTAATCTTGGACCAATGATAAAGCCTATATGCTCTGTAGTTAGTTCCGTTTCGATTTTACCAAGTTTCTTTAATGCATGGATCCCTGGAAAACTTGACCGGTCCATTTCTTTTAGTCCACTTTTTACTAAAATTCGATTTTCTCCTCTAAGTGAAACTAAGTCTGCCACTGTTCCAATTGCAACTAGTGATAATAGGTGTTTCGGAAATTCTTTAGATAATGCTTGTGCTACTTTAAATGCAACCCCCACCCCTGCTAACTCATTAAAAGGGTATTCTTTTTCTAATCCTGGGTGGATAATCGCATATGCTTCTGGCATTTCATCTTGTGCCTCGTGGTGATCCGTAATAATCAAATCAATACCAAGTTCACGAGCTAGACTTGCTTCTTTAGGTGCAGCAATACCGTTATCAACCGTAATAATTACTGATACACCATTTTCTTTTGCTAGTTGAAAAGCTTCTACATTTGGCCCATATCCTTCAGTGAAGCGATTTGGAATATAGTAATCCACAAGTGCTCCCATTTCTCTTAGGGTATAAACCAATACCGCTGTCGATGTTACACCGTCCGCATCATAATCACCGTAAATAAGAATTTTTTCTTGGTTTTCAATCGCTTGAAACACTCGATTTACAACTAAGTCCATATCTTGAAATAGATATGGGTCATGCAGATTTTCAATTTTAGGATATAAGAATTCTTCAGCTTCCTGTGTATTCTTAATCCCTCTTTTATGTAAAATTTTCTTGATTATATTCGAAATGTTTAAATCAATAGTCGTATCCTCTATATCATCATTAAACTGCCAATTATATTTACTATCTAACAAAATAACTCACCCCTGACCTACTCATTATACAAGAGCAGACCAGGGGTAGCAATCTTACTATTTACTTAATTGCCCTTACCTCATTACCGATTTGTCCAATCATTTTGATCATGATGGATAACGGAATTATCATCTTCATGTTCGTATTGCGGATCTTTTGGCTCCGTTGCAGATTCGTCTTTCGTTTCTTTGCCACTTAATACTTTAATCTCCCGCTTCATTTGATAAAATTTTGAAATACTGAAAGCTGTAACTAATAGTGCTCCTAATAATGCTGAAAATAAAATCACTAAAATGAGTGGAGCATCTGTTTCTGTAAATAGGAAATCTACTTGGACAGCTTCCACATTAATTACCGCAAACACCGCAATAATAACTGCGAATACTAAGGTTAAGATGATCCATGATTGCTGTTTCAATTTTATTCCTCCTTATTCATAACTATTTATTATAATATTCATTATATTCCCTATTTAGTTGGAAGAGAAACTTGAAGACGAAGTATATTCCTTAAGTGCTTTCGTTGTAGTAATTGAAATTTAACTATTTTAAGATCCAATCAGTTTAAAAAAGGTGAGAAGCTTATTATAAGCTCCTCACCTTTACTCATTATACCTGTGGACCACCTGTAGGTTCTTTCTTTTCATAATTAACTGGATTCTTATCGATCGATTTCCCTCTCCATACAAGCCAAAGTTGCGCTCCAAGGAATAAGGAAGAATACGTACCTGCTAGTAACCCAACTATTAAAGCAAACGAGAAGTAAGTGATGGCTTGGGCACCAAATATAAATAACATTAGTGCTGCAAATACTACTGTAATCACTGTGTTAAAACTTCTTGCCAGCGTTTGCATTAAACTCTTGTTAACAATCGCAGCTAGTGATTTAAATGTCTTCACTCGTTTTTCTAATTGTAAGTTTTCCCGTATTCGGTCAAAGGTTACGATGGTATCGTTGATCGAATAACCGACAATCGTCAGTATGGCGGCTATCACAGTGATATCAAATTCAAATTGGAATATGCTAAATAACGCGAGTATGAAAAATGCGTCATGCAATAATGCAACAATAGCAGTAATTGCAAAGAACAATTCAAACCTAAAGGCTAGATAAATCACAATACCAATAGAAGCATATAAAACCGCATAAACGGCATTCATAGCAAGTTCCTGTCCTACTTTTGGTGTGACCGTGCTTACACTTGGCTGATTGCCATAAACTTCTTCAAAGTGATAGTTCACTTCAGCAATCTCATCCTGCGACAACACTTTATCAAATCGCACCATTCCAATTTCTTCATCATCCCCAGCCATGACAATCTGTGTTGGTTCATGACCGATCTCCGCAAACTCATCTATTAATTCTTCTTGAGTTAATGTATCATCTGCTAACACTTGAACTCGAGAACCACTTTCAAAATCAATTCCTAAGTTTAGTCCAGCAGTAGATAAGAAGAGTATACCTGCGAGAACGGCAGCTATTGAAATAGCAAAGAATTTCTTTCGATGTTGCACAAAATTAAACGTTTTACCAAAGAGGTGAGGTTCTACTTCCTCGCCTTTATTTATATCTTTAATTTCTGTCGGTTTCACACCAAATAATCTTGGGCGATTATTTAACACTTTACTGTTCACCCATAGCCCTAATAACAACCTTGTGCCAAATACAGCTGTAATAAAGCTTAATAGGATACTTATAATCAACATAGTTGCGAAACCTTTAACAGAACTCGTACCAAATATAAATAAGACGGTTGCTGCTAAAATGGTTGTCACATTCGCATCTAGAATTGTAGATAACGATCGCTTGTTACCTGCTTTAAAGGCAGAACGAAGTGTTTTTCCTGACTTCAGCTCTTCCTTTATCCGTTCAAACGTGATGATATTAGCGTCTACAGCCATACCAACACCTAACACCAGAGCTGCAATTCCTGGTAAGGTTAAGACCCCATTAATCGCCTCGAAAACGACTAAAATTAAGTAAATATAAGCACTTAATGTTACTGCTGAAATGATTCCTGGGAACCTATAAAAAGCGATTATATAAACTAATATTAAAATAACACCTAAAATACCAGCAGTGATGGTTCGATCTAATGCTTGTTCACCAAACTGAGCTCCAACTGCTACGGAATAAACCTCTTCTAAATCAGCTGGCAAGGAACCAGAGTTTAAAAGGTCTGCTAAAGTTTGGGCTTCATCAATCGTAAAATCGCCTGTGATTTGCACATTGGTACTAGAGATCACTTGGTCAACAGAAGGTGCAGAGATGTACTTAGGATCTTCTGAACCAATTTCATCTTCAAACGAATCTCCTTCTTCATAATCTAACCAAATTACTAACCTGTTTTCTCCAACGGGCATTTGCGAAATTTCTCTCGTTACATCCGCAAAATTATCATAATCACTATCACCGAAATTTCGCTTTGTCTCAAGCGTTACAATCGCATTATTCGTTTGGTCAAAATCTTGCCTTGCACTACCTTCCACTAACTCAGAACCATCAAAGTAAAGCTCATCATCTACGCCACGAAAAGATATATTAGCAGTCGTGGATAATATCTCTCTTGCTTCGTTTTGATCGCTCACACCTGCTAATTGTACTCGAATTCGATTATCCCCTTCAATATCAATTAAAGGTTCATTAACACCTAGGACATCGACACGTTGGTACAAGCTTTGAACAACCGCTTCTAGCATTTGGTCATTCACTTCTTGTGAATCATTTAACGGTTCTACCTCGTATAAGACTTCGAATCCACCTTGCAAGTCTAATCCTAAGGGTATTTCTTTCGTGATGGAATTCGTCGTCGTTCCAATCAGTCCTCCTAATAGAAGAACAATTATAAAAAAGGCGACGATTCTGCCCTTCCTTTTCATATGTAGTTTTCCCCCTTAAAACAGTAAGTTAATAAACTTACTGTCCTTTCCCTTGCTTATTTGTTAATGCCTGAATTGACTCCATTAAATTATCATCTTGTTTCTGTGCTTCTACAGTTAAATAACTCATATAAATAGCGTCTTTCAAATGAAGCACATCTTGTACTACCTGATGCAATGTCTTTTCCTTCTCTTTTCTCCACACTTTTGCTTCCAGGCATTCCCATAATTCTTTCTTTGTAGGGCGTTCATACCCGAGCATCTCTAATTCATCTATCTTACTATTCATCGCTTCATGAATGTAAGGTCTCCACTGGTTTACATGCTTTTTAATTGGTTCCAATAATATTGGCCTCCCTATGATTAATATCAAAGATTAATCATGATATTGGTAAAGACAAGCATATAGATTATTGTACCGAAAATTCATTCTTTTGAGAAGGCAGGTTTACTAAATTGTCCAAACAGACTTTCATTAAAGGTGCAATAATTTTAATAATAGCTGGAATGATCAGCAGATTACTAGGTTTCGTTAACAGAATAGTTATGGCACGTCTCTTAGGTGAAGATGGAATTGGAATTTACATGCTTTCACTTCCTGCCTTGTTTCTTATGATTACTTTATCTCAAATAGGAATTCCTGTTGCTGTTTCTAAACTAGTTGCAGAAGCCAATGTAGTTAATGATCAAAAGAGGATACGTTTAATACTATTGATTTCCTTCTCAATCACTATTTGTTTAAGTATCTTACTATCAGCCTTATTTGTAGTCGCTGTACCATTTGTTACAACGTATCTCATTACAGACTCCCGCACGTTCATACCGATGTTAGTCATGACTCCGATCATCCTAATAATCGCCATATCCTCTGTCATAAGAGGATACTTTCAAGGCATGCAGAATATGGTTCCTCAGGCAACTTCTCAAGTCATTGAACAAGTTTTTCGAATTCTCTTAGTAGTAATATTTGTAAAACAATTACTACCTTATGGTATCGAGTGGGCAGCAGCTGGCGCAATGTTCTCTGTTGTTCTTGGAGAACTGCTATCCCTTTGTTACATGCTACTCTGCTTTAAGAAATATAAACACATAAGTATCTTTACAAGTTTAAGGAAACCAATCCAAAAGTGCAAAGAAACTTTTGTGAACATTTTACAAATTGCTCTTCCTACGGCTGGGACAAGAATGATCGGCTCGACTACGTATTTTCTTGAACCTATTTTAGTTTCTCAGAGTTTGTTAATCGCAGGATATACAATTGCAGAAAGTACGAAGCTTTATGGACAGTTGACAGGTTATGTACTCCCGCTTTTATTACTACCTACATTTATTACACATTCGATATCTGTTGCGTTAATACCTTCTATTAGTGAATCAAATAGTTTAAACCATCAAGAAACGATTCGATTCCGATTAACGCAGGCTTTAAGAATATCCTTTGCTTCAGGTGGACTAGCTACAATTGTATTCATGTTATTAGCAGCTTCCATTTTAGAAGTAATGTACGGCAGTCAAAGCGGTGCAACCTTTTTAACTTTCATGGCTCCATTTTTCTTATTATTATATTTCCAAGCTCCATTACAAGCTACACTACAAGCTTTAAATTTCGCCAAACAAGCTATGGTGAATAGCTTAGTTGGAGCCTTAGTAAAACTAGCTACGCTTTGGATCCTTGCTACAAATCCATCTTTTGGAATGGATGGGGTCATGCTTTCTTTACTAATTGGAATCATCACAGTTACCCTACTTCACTTTATTAGTTTATATAAGTTAATTCACTATACTTTCCCGTTAATGCTTTTTGTCAGAATGCTATTAGTATTAGGAATAACTTATACTACAGGATTTAATTTAAAAATCTTTTTCACAGATGGAAGCATTTTATCAATCATAAGCATTATTTTGATCCTATCCATTGTATATTTGTTCTTACTATTTTGCTTCAAATTAATTCAAAAAGATGAATTTCGTCACTTTCGTCTTTCAAACAAAGGCTAATTTTTGAAATCCAAAAAATAGGACCCATCGTCAAACCGTTGAGCTAGCAATATTTGTTTATGAGTCGTGATTCCCCTGCTCTTAAGTTCGTTTAATAATTGATCCTCAGATAGGTTATGGTCTATTAAGGCTTGTTGCTGGATCACCCCATCAACGATTATTGGTTCAATCGTAGATGGAGGGTGGTCCTTTTTTTTGAATACGGATAGTTTACCGCTTGTTTCCAACACTGCTAAACTCACTTCTCGAAGATCGATTACGTCTTTTTCTCGTAACTGTAATAACAAGTCGTCTAAATTGTACCTCTGACGTTTCATTTCTCCTTGGTCAATTTTACCCTCCCTCATTATGATCGACGGTTTTCCGTCCAAATAAGTTCTGAGCCTATTACTTTTAATCGATACATAAGCAGTAAGTAATTGAATTCCTAGAAGAATAAACATAGGAGTTAACATCAAAAAAAACGATTCCTCCACTTGCTCAATGGAAAGAACCGCTATTTCTGCAAGCATTATAAAAACTACTAGATCCATGACACTTAGTTCGCCAATTTCTCTTTTTCCCATGAAACGAAAGACTATATAAATAGCTATATATACTCCTACTGTGCGTATAATTAATAAAATGACTTCTTGCATATCTCACCCTCCACATGGAGTCTCTTTCTTATATTCTCCATTCGCAGATAAGAGTATACAGTTCTCTTTAAAAATATCTTAATTGCAAGTAAATCGTTGCAAGGATTAACGAACCAACAACAACCAACAAACCTATTCCCATAAATTTAACGAAATTTATTTTAACTCCTTGAGTACTTGCGATTCCAGCAACTACTACATTGGCAGAAGCTCCCAATAAAGAACCATTTCCTCCTAAACAGGCCCCTAACGCAAGCGCCCACCACATGGAATCGGTTGTTACCATACCGTATTCTTCTAATTCAAATAAAACAGGGATCATTGATGCTACATATGGGATATTGTCTACAAATCCAGATAATAACCCTGCCGACCACAGAATCACAAAAGAAGAAGTCATTACATTCCCTTCTGTCAATTCAATAAACTGTACAGCAATCCAATCTATAATCCCAACTTGTTCTAATCCCCCTACTAATACGAACAAGCCTACAAAGAAAAATAATGTCGTCCATTCGATTTTAGAAAATATTTGATCACAATCCACTTCTTTCTCGGAAAGCAAAAGTAGAACTAATGCCGCTACGGTAGCTACCATAGTTAACTCTATATGGAGAAAGCCATGAAGTGTAAAACCGATAATAGTTGCAACTAATACAGTAATAGATTGATAAAACAGAGGGGTCTTTTTAAGTACTTCATTAGGGTTGATGTGCAATAGTATTTCCCTTTGATCTTCCATACCCGCAAGTTGAAGAGGTTTATAGAAAATCAATAATAGAAAGAGCATCGTTAAGGCAAAAATTATCAAAACGATTGGACCTAAATTTATTATAAAAGAAGTGAAAGTTAGGTGCTCGACTGCTTGACCTATCATAATATTTGGTGGATCACCAATCATAGTTGCTGTACCGCCAACATTTGAAGTTATAATGACCATGACTAAGAAAGGAAAAGCCGGCAAGTTTAGTCGTTTAATCATATGTAGAAGAATCGGGACAAACAATAAGACTGTCGTCACGTTATCTAAAAAAGCTGATCCAACAGCTGTTAAAATGCCAGCCCATATAAATAATGGAATAGGCTTCCCGTTTACTCGTTTCATTAACATCAATGCAATGTATTCAAACAATCCAGTCCGTTGAGTAATCGTAATAATGACCATCATAGAGAACAAAAGTATAATCGTTCCCCAATCAACGTAAGTAGTTAATGCTTCTTCTAGTTCAAACAATCCAAACAAAACTAACAATGCGGCCCCTGATAAAGCTACTAGAGCTCTGTTAAGTTTGTCTTGGAGTAAAAATATATAACTAATGACAAAAACAATGATTGCTAATAATGCCTCCACGGTTTATTCTCCTTTAAATACATGATACTCATTCATACGTCTTTTTTAGGACAAACATGCATACTTTAGAGTAAATGGTGATGAAGGAGAGATGTCATGCAAACGAGAACAAAGGCATTAAGTATTAGTCTATTAGTTGTTTTATTATTAATGATTACTGTAAGTTTCATTTTCACCTTACTTATTTCTACTTTAGACATGAGTACAACCTATATGAGTCAAATTAGTTCTATAGTAGGGATCGTTATCTTATTCATTGGGGGAATGATTGGCGGGGCAATGTCAGGTGGCCGTGGATGGTTAACAGGCCTTTTAACAGGAACAATGTATGCATTTATTATTTTGTTATATCAGTTCCTAGCACATGACACATGGCTATTCTCGAATCAAGCTTTCTATTTACTATTATTTGTACTTGCTGCTACCACGGGTGGAATCCTTGGCGTAAATATAAGAAGAAGGTAGCTTTTAAGCTACCTTCTTCTCGTTACTTACATATTATTTTTCTTTTCACGAATCGAAGAACGTTCGTATGTAAGCTTTTGACCATCACTTACTTCAAGTACGACAGTTCCCTCGTCAAGTGCATGTACTAAACCATGCAATCCTCCAATAGTAATCACTTCATCACCTTTTTGAAGGTTGCTTTGCATTTCATTCACTTGCTTTTGACGCTTTTGTTGTGGACGAATCAAAATAAACCAAAACAACAGTACAAATAACAATATCGGTGCTAACGTCGCTAATAATTCCATCTATTTATTCCTCCTTTCTAAAAGTTCTTCGCATCAGGCTTATTAAAGCCATATTGCTCAAAGAATGCATCTCGAAAATCACCTAATCGATCTTCCATGATAGCATTTCTCACTTGCCCCATTAATTCTACCAAAAAGTATAGGTTATGATAAGTAGTTAATCTTAATCCTAGTGTTTCATTTGCTTTAATTAAATGTCGAATATAAGCTTTTGTGTAATTTCGACACGTATAGCAATTACAATTCTCATCAAGCGGTGTAAAATCCCTTGCATATTTCGCATTTCTAACCACTAATCTACCATTTGATGTCATACAAGTTCCATTACGAGCAATTCTAGTTGGTAACACACAGTCAAACATGTCCACACCGCGAATAGCTCCATCTATTAATGAGTCTGGAGAACCTACCCCCATCAAATAACGTGCTTTATCATCCGGAAGTAACGGAGTGGTAAAATCCAAAACTTTATTCATAACATCTTTAGGTTCACCTACTGATAATCCACCAATAGCATAGCCTGGAAAATCTAAACTCGTTAAATCACGAGCGCTTTGTTTACGAAGCTCTTCATATTCGCCACCTTGAATGATTCCAAATAATCCTTGATCCTGTGGTCGTTTATGAGCTTCTAGACATCTTTCAGCCCACCTACTAGTTCTTTCCACAGAAGCTTTCATATAATCAAAACTTGCTGGATATGGCGGACATTCATCAAAAGCCATCATGATATCTGACCCGAGTGAATTTTGAATATGCATCGCTTTCTCCGGTGAAAGAAATAATTTCTCTCCACTGATATGATTGCGGAAATGGACGCCCTCTTCCTTTATTTGTCGGATCTCACTTAAACTAAATACTTGAAATCCTCCAGAATCAGTTAAAATAGACCCATCCCAATTCATAAATTTATGCAGTCCACCTGCTTCTTTTATAATATCTTCTCCAGGTCGTAACCAAAGATGATAGGTGTTGGATAATATAATATTCGCCCCAATGTCTTTTAATTCCTCTGGAGCCATTGTTTTTACGGTTGCTAAAGTACCCACCGGCATAAAAACGGGTGTTTCAAAGGATCCGTGTGGTGTATGTACTTTACCAAGTCTAGCACCTGTTTGTTTACAAGTCTTGATCAATTCATATCGTATAGCCATTGTCGTCTATTCTCCTACTTTTAAATAATTAACATCGCATCTCCAAAACTGAAAAACCGGTACCGTTGTTGCACCGCTTCTTTGTAGGCATCTAAAATTAATTCTCTTGAAGCAAATGCACTCACAAGCATAATTAACGTTGATTTTGGCAAGTGAAAATTTGTAATTAGTCCATCAACTGCCTGAAAGTCATATGGGGGATATATAAATATATCAGTCCATCCACTAGTTGCAACAAATTTATGATGATCACGCATAATCGTCTCCAATGTCCTAATCGAAGTGGTTCCTACCGCAATCACTTTTCCACCATTGGCTTTTGTGCGTTCTAACGTTTCGGCCGTACTTTCATCGAGTTGATAGTATTCTGCATGCATATCATGACTTTCAATTGTTTCTACTTGAACAGGGCGAAATGTCCCAAGTCCTACATGCAAAGTTATATATGCAATCTGTACTCCTTTATCTCTCAACTGATCTAGGATATTGTTAGTAAAATGCAAGCCAGCGGTAGGAGCTGCTGCAGAACCTACCTCCTCAGCGTATACTGTTTGATAACGATCCCGGTCTTCTAATTTCTCTTTAATGTATGGAGGGAGCGGCATTTCACCTAATTGATCCAACACTTCTAAGAAAATACCATTATACTCAAACTCAACAATTTTTCCGCCTTGGTCCAGATCTTCCTTACAAGTGGCTTGAAGCATTCCATCACCAAAAGACACGGTTGCACCTGGCTTAAATTTCTTTGCGGGTTTGGCAAGTACTTCCCACGTGTCTCCATCCTTTTGATGAAGGAGTAGCAATTCGATCGTTGCTCCTGTTTCTTCTTTCGTGCCTAGTAAGCGAGCAGGTAAAACTTTTGTATTATTGACTACTAAACAGTCACCCGCTTCTAAGTAATTTACGACCTTAGTAAATTGTTCATTTTGAATCGACTCTTTGTTTCTATCCAGCACCATCATCCTGGAACTCTCTCGTTCCTTAAGAGGTGTTTGGGCAATTAAATCCTCTGGTAATGTAAAATCGAAATCTTCCACTTTCATTTTAACTCGCACTTCCTTTTATCTAAACCTACCGAATATCATAAATAAAACACTTAAGATAATACTAATAATAATCGACGTCACAATTGGGAAATAGATCGTTGTATTTCCTTTTTTAAAAATTAAATCACCTGGTAATCTTCCAAATACAGTCCATACAATACCAATAATGATAAAGATAACACCTAACAAAATAAACAATTTTCCAAAACCAGTCAAGTTTAACGTACCTCCCGGTTAAAATGTTCATACGCTAAATGTGTGGCAACCCTGCCTCTAGGAGTTCTTTGAATATACCCTTCTTGTAATAAATACGGTTCATAAACATCTTCTATAGTCTGAGATTCTTCTCCTATCGTAGCAGCTAACGTATCCACTCCTACGGGGCCACCACGAAATTTATCAATTATACCTAATAAATATTTATGGTCAATATGGTCAAGGCCTGAAGCATCTACTTGTAACATCGTTAGGGCTTTTTTTGCTGTATCTATTGATATAGATGCCTCCCCCTTCACTTGAGCGATATCTCTCACTCGCTTTAATAATCGGTTAGCTATCCTCGGGGTGCCTCTAGATCTAGATGCAATTTCAGATGCAGCCTGATCATTAATTGGATAATCGAAAATCTTTGATGTACGTTCAATAATATATTTTAAATCTTTTTCATTATAAAATTCTAGACGGCTAAGTACACCAAAACGGTCACGTAAAGGGGCAGATAATAATCCGGCTCTTGTTGTAGCTCCTACCAACGTGAAAGGTGGTAGTTCAAGTCGAACTGATCTCGCGCTATCACCTTGACCGATGACAATATCAAGAACGAAATCTTCCATTGCGGGGTATAAAATCTCTTCTACAGACCTTGGTAAACGGTGGATTTCATCTATAAATAGTACATCGCCCGCTTCTAGCGAAGATAGAATAGCCGCTAAATCTCCAGCCCGTTCGACTGCAGGTCCAGAAGTCGTACGAAATTGAACTCCCATCTCATGAGCAATGATGGAAGCTAAAGTTGTTTTACCTAATCCTGGTGGTCCATATAGTAACACATGGTCTAAAGGTTCTTCTCTCATTTTAGCAGCTTCAATGAAAATACTTAGATTTTCCTTGGTTTTATCTTGTCCGATATACTGATCTAAATTAGACGGCCTTAAAGATTGTTCTACATCAACATCTTCTATTTTCTGTTCATTTGAAATCATCCGATCATCCATCATTACACCTACTTTCTATCGCATAAGGATTTGAAGGCCTTTTTTCACTAAATCATCCGTTGATTCGTCAGAATAAGCATGTAGCTTCGTTCGAACTTCATCTGTTTCTCTTTTCGAATATCCTAAAGCCATTAGGGCCTCGACTGCTTCATCTAAAGATCTTGAGCCAGAAGCACCATGTGGTACTTGTTGAACGTCTGTTTCAGTAGCACCATCGCTATACATCCATTCTTGTACTTTACCTTTTAAATCAAGAATCATTTGTCTGGCTGTTTTCTTACCTACACCAGGAAACTTGGTTAAGTACGTATCATTTTCCTGCTCAATTGCTACTGCAAAATCATGTGCAGAAGTTTGACCAACGATACTAAGTGCATTTTTGGGACCAATCCCAGAAACGTTTAGAAGCTTTTTAAATAACTCTTTTTCTTCTTGTTCTTTAAAGCCATATAACAATTGTTGATCTTCTCGTACGTAAAAATACGTATAGACTTTCACTTTTTGATTTAAACGCTCTTGAAAACGCAGTGGATTTGGGCAGATAATTTCATAGCCAATACCTGCTAAATCAATAATAATATATTCATCGGTTACGGTTTCTAACTCGCCATTTATGTAAGCGTACATTGGGTTCCTCCTAAATATGAAAAGCGCTAGCCTTCCGAATACTCATGCTTGCGCGGCAAATCCAGAAAATCACATCGATTCATTTTCCTTTCTTTCTCAAAAAGATGAACAAATGTTCTTCTTTTATTTTAACACAATTTTTTCGTTCTCACCCTAGTAAAATTGAAAAGCAACTCATCCGAAGATGCTCAAAATATTTGACTCTTAAACAAAAAACAGTTTTGAAACTGGATCTAGTTTCAAAACTGGATAACATCTATTAAATATCTATTGCATATTATGGTGTACTTCTTGTACATCATCTAAGTCTTCTAACATCTCAATCAATAAACCCATTGATTCTTGAAGTGAATCCTCAACAGGTGTATACGTATCTGCAATCATAGTAAGCTCAGCTGCAGCTAATGAATATTTATCAGCTAATTCATCTTTTACCTGTTCAAAGTTCTCAGCGGTTGTAAATACTTCAAACACATCTTCATTTGTTTCTACTTCTTCACAACCAGCTTCTATTGCTTCTAACATAAAGTCATCTTCATCCACTTGTAAGTCCGATCGTTCCACGACGATATATCCTTTTCTGTGAAACATAAAAGCTACGCAACCATTTTCTCCAAGATTGCCATTATTTTTATTAAAAGCATGTCTAACTTCTGAAGCAGTACGATTTTTATTATCTGTTAACACATCGACCATTACTGCTACTCCACCAGGACCATATCCCTCATAGGTAAATTCCTCGAAATTTTCTCCATCGACATTACCTGAAGCCTTTTGAATAGCTCTTTCAATATTATCATTTGGCATATTATTTGCCTTTGCTTTATCTACCGCTAAACGCAGGGAAGCATTTGTTTCTAAATCAGATCCACCTTGCTTTGCTGCTACATAAATTTCTTTTGCTAGTTTCATAAAAACTTTCCCGCGCTTCGCATCTTTTGCATTCTTTTTATGTTTTATATTATGCCATTTTGAATGTCCTGCCATAAGAACTCCCCCTTTTTGTTCAGTTCAATAATACTTAATAGAATTAATCTATTAACTCATTCACATTATAAATACGTCCGTTTTCTATTTTTGAAGGGGTTTTAATTAATTGAGTAAGTGCAGAAGCCACTTCCTCAGGGCTTTTCAAATTACCTTGTTCTTTTAAATTCTTAAAATTCTCTACATCTTTGAAGTCATCTTGGTCCGTATTTCGAATTTCCCCTTGCATATCTGTATCCATCACTCCTGGACTAAATGCAATATGGACATCACCATTTTTAAGTTCCTCTGCTTCAAGTGCAGCTGTTTTAGTATACATATTAATTGCTGCCTTCGATGATCCATACACATTCCAACCATAGATCTGTTTTTCTGCTGCACCGGAAGTAATATTAATCACCATCAAATGGTTCGTTTCCACATGCTGCTTTAAAGTATTTACAAGTAACATTGGTGCCGTATAATTAAGCGAAACATGTTTAGCAACCTCAAAGTTTTCCAATGAACCCACTGGACCAATAGGACCTACCATTCCCGCATTATTAATAATTAAGAGTTCTTCAACCTCATGTTTCGCAAGTGTTTTAACTATATCGTGTGATGTTTCACTTAATGCTTCTAAATCACTTAAATCACAAGAGAAGTGAAAATAAGATTTACGATTCTCATTGGCAAAATTTTTGAACTCATTCGTCTTTCTTTTTCGTGAAACCGTTATAACATGATATTCCCCTTCTAATAAATCTTTAGCTACTGCATGTCCTAAGCCTCGCGATGCGCCAGTTACAATTGCAAATTTCATTAGATTTCCCACTCCCTTTTCTTACCTATATTATTCTTTTCGATCTTCAATTCGATTATGAAATTCTCTATCTACAAACACCGTAATGTCAGACCTGTCAGTTATATTTTCCACTACTTGCTTCACTTTTTCAATAGCTACCTCTTCATCTGTGCGTGAAGACATATTAATTGCAACGTAAATTTGGTCTTCTTGTACCGTTATTCCAGCTTGTTTGACCTCATCTAATTCTGTTACTTGCCTATAGATCTCTCGTTCATATTGGGTCACTTCATTTGCTGCATCTGAGTCAGTTGGAGTGGGGTCAGTTTGATCAAGTGTTTGATCGATTTCTCTTTGATCAAAGTACTCTTTAGGATTCGGATATAAGTTATATGTGATTAACTCATCATCACTCACCTTTTCATCTTGTTGCATTTCAGTTGATTGTTCACTATTCGTTAAACTTCCCTCTTTTTCAGGATTAACAAATGTACATGCGCTTAACAAGAATATACTCAAAACAATAATCCATTTATATTTATACATTGAAAAACACCTCCATTTCGTTAGTTTGAAATAAGAGGTGTTATTGCATACATCTATTCTATAGTGAAATGATGGAAATTTGGAGGTGATTTAGGCAAGGCACGTTTATGTGCTGTTTTTTGGTGCATTGTTTCTATAATTTCTGCTTCTTGATCATCAATATCATCCCCATTTAAGAAGGAATCAATGGAATCATAAGAAACACCCATTTCTTGTTCATCTGTCTGGCCTTCCCATAAACCTGCACTAGGATTTTTTTCAATAATTGCATTCGGAACTCCTAATTCTTTTGCTAATTCTCGCACTTCACTTTTTGTATAGTGTAGTAAAGGAACAAGATCTACGCCACCATCTCCATATTTTGTAAAGTAACCCGTATACCATTCTGCTGCATTGTCGGTTCCTACTACTAAATAATTATAATTTGTAGCAATCGTATAAAGTGTAGACATTCTTAATCTTGCTCTTAAATTCGCATCAGCTAATTGTTGATTGGAAGTATTCCATTCATTTTTCTCGTCAATTTGATTTTGGATGTTCGTAAACAAGCCTTGATGTTGTTCTGTTAAGTCAACTTTCACCTTGTCAATTCCACTTTCTTGAACTACTAACATTGCATCTTCTTCATCTTTGCTTTGACTACCACAAGGCATAATCACACCTAATGAACTGTCTGGAAATGCTTTCTTGATTAAATAAGCAACCACTGTAGAATCAATTCCTCCACTTAATCCTACTAATAGACCTTTTGTTTTCGTCTCATCTACAGTTTGTTGTAACCACTTCACTAATTGTTCAACATGTTTTTCCATCCAATAACCCCTTTTTATTTTACTTAGAGGTTATTTTACCATAACTGTTATAAAATTGAGACAATTAGCTCAGGAAGCATTATTGTTTAGTAGTAATAACCTGTAAAACCACATCTAGGAGCTTGAGGTCCATATGGGGCATAAAAATCATAGGAATAATTAGGCTGATAGTATTGATTCGCATAAGGATTGTTAGTGTAATAATTCTGTTGAGTCTGCGTGTAATAAGGGGTAAAGGAATGGTTATTTAGATTGTCCTGATATGGTTTTAATTCTTTATCGGAAATATAGGGCTCATCTTCTCTGATTAATGGCATTGTTTTTGAATATGCTTTACGGGTAGGCTGCTCTACTTTTACACTAGGTACACGAATCTTCATTCCAGTTTGTATGGTCGACTCATTACTAAGATGACGATTAAGCTCTCTAATTGCTTCTGTAGATTGATCATATTTTCTAGCAATAGAATCAATGGTTTCTCCAGTCTTCACAATGTGAAATTTCATAACAAAACTCCTTTCTTCGCCCAAATCTGACGTTACTTTAGCCTATGCTAAAACTAAAATAAGTTGAAAGGTTTTCGTAATAAAATTAAAAAACTCCAACCATTCCAATGATATGTTGGAGTGGTTAGAGCATTTTATTTCGTTATTCATTGATAGGTTATGATTAGAAGTAAATAATTGTCCACCAACTTACTTCCTATTCCATAAATTCAAATTCAAATCCTAACATTCTAACTGTATCCCCATCAGAGGCCCCCCGCTTACGTAACGCTTCATCAATTCCCATGTGACGCATCTGACGAGCAAAACGTCTTACCGACTGGTCTTGATTAAAATCTGTCATTTTAAGCAGGCGCTCTACTTTCGGGCCAGAAACAACGTAAGCACCATCTGGATCACGGGTAATATGGAAGCTGTCATCTTCTTTTTCGTATTTGTAAAGAACACGTTCTTCTTCCTCATTTTCCGATTGATCCGTTTCAAATGTATTTTTGGGGATTTGTTCCAATGTATTTGCAATTTCAAATAGTACATCGCGAATTCCTTCATTTTTAAAGGCAGATATTGGATAGATAGGTAAGTCCTCACCTAGTTGCTCTTTAAATAATTCCAAATGCGCAGGAGCATCTGGCATATCCATTTTATTCGCAACAATAATTTGAGGGCGCTCCATTAGTTTTTCATCATACTGCTTTAATTCTTCGTTAATTGCAATATAATCTTCATATGGATCTCTGCCTTCTAACCCAGACATATCAATTAAATGGACAATAACACGTGTCCGTTCAATATGTCTTAAGAATTGATAACCTAATCCCACACCTTCACTAGCCCCTTGAATTAAACCTGGTAAATCTGCGATGACAAAGCTACGGTCGTCTTCTGTTTGGACCATTCCTAAGTTTGGTGCTAAAGTTGTAAAATGATAATCTGCAATTTTAGGTTTAGCTGCACTAACTACGGAGAGAAAAGTCGATTTACCCACACTCGGAAATCCAACCAATCCAACATCAGCTAAAACTTTCAGCTCTAGTTCAACGTCTAATTCGTCTCCTGGCTCTCCATTTTCAGCAATTTCAGGTGCGCGGTTTCTAGCGTTAGCGAAACGAATGTTTCCACGTCCACCGCGTCCTCCACTAGCAATTGTTGCTTGTTGGCCGTGTTCAACTAAGTCAGCAATAATTTCATTTGTAGATGCATTTCGTACCACCGTACCTGGAGGAACTGGAACAACATATGCATCAGAATTTTTTCCATGCTTCCCTTTACTCATACCGTTTTCACCACGGGTTGCTTTAAAATGACGCTGGTAACGAAAATCCATTAACGTATTTAAGCCTTCATCTACTTCAAATACAACGTCTCCACCATTACCACCATCACCACCAGCTGGTCCTCCCATTGGTTCGTACTTTTCGCGGCGGAATGCTACTATACCGTTACCACCATCACCTGCTTTAACATATACCTTTACGCTATCGACAAACATTCTTTCACCTACTCATATTTAAAGACAAATCGTGTTGCCTTCTCTTCTTGAATAACTTCTTCTCTATGCTTCATATCTTGTAACTTCTGTAGTTGATTTACTTCAAGTTCAGGATCATGCCATTCATACTCTACATACCAACTACCCTCAAAATAAATGTGGACAATTAGTAAAACGGGCTCTTCACTTGATTGATTATAAGTCAACTGATCAATTACAGCCTCACTGTCAGCTACCATAGCCTGATCAAAAGGTTGAATAGCAGCTTCATCTAGTTCCACTTTAAATTGAACGTCAACCAATTTTTCTTGCAATGGAAAAGTTAATAACCATCTAACAAATAGTGGTGCATCTAAAGTTTGCACCAGTCGCTCTTGATTTAATCGCTCAATTAACTGTTGAAGCTTTTCTTGTGAAGCATCATGTTTTCCCATTGTTGCATAACCTTGGACAAGCTGTAAATCATTCATTAAATCATGTCTATACATTCTTAACCACTCTAAAAATTCACTCGAATCCATTCCATGCACCTACCTACAACCATTTATGACTATCATACCATAAATCACTCTGTCATCATTGCCTTTAGACAAAACATGGTTCAAATAAAGTTGGAAGTTTAAAGCATTAAAAAAACCGGCCCTATTAAGAGCCGGTTTACTTTCATTACGCTTCCTGTACTTCAGGATAAACACTTACTTTTTTGCGGTTACGTCCGACACGTTCGAACTTAACAACACCGTCAATTTTAGAGAAAAGTGTATCGTCCCCACCACGACCTACGTTGTGACCAGGGTATACCTTCGTACCTCGCTGGCGATAAAGAATTGAACCACCAGAAACGAGTTGACCGTCAGCACGTTTAGCTCCTAAACGTTTTGACTCAGAATCACGACCGTTTTTTGTACTACCAGTACCTTTTTTCTGTGCGAAGAACTGTAAATCTAAGCGTAGCATTGGCTTGCACCTCCTTATGTTCTTGAGATGGTAATATATTCACTATAATCATTTTCGATTGTTTCAAAAGTAACGATCATACCCATTAACAGTGTTTGAGCTTTTTGAAAAGCCACACCAGTTAATCCTTCTGGTAAATTCATTTTCAGAAATCCACCTTCGTCACCTTGCTCAATGTCAGGTGTACATCCCACAATTGAAATAATTGCATTAACTGCACCAAAAGATACAGCAGAAACTGCTGCACACACTAGATCGTGTCCTTGTGGTCCACTATCTGCATGGCCCGAGAGTTGAAACCCTCGAATCGTATCATCTTCATTTTTAAAAACAATCATTTCAATCATAAAGTAAATTCCTTACACACTGATTTTGTTAATTGTCACTTTAGTATAAGGCTGACGATGACCTTGTTTGCGCTTGTAATTCTTTTTTGGCTTATATTTAAATACTGTAATTTTACGGCCTTTACCATGTTTCTCAACTTGGCCTGTTACAGAAGCACCATCTACGAATGGAGCACCAACTTTTACATTGTCGCCACCAACAAATAGTACTTTGTCGAATGTCACTTCATCTTCCGCATTGAAATCTAACTTTTCAATGAAAATGGACTGACCTTCTTCTACTTTGATTTGTTTACCACCAGTTTCAATAATTGCGTACATCTCTGCACCTCCTCATTTTACTCAGACTCGCCATCGAGGTACTACTAAAGTAGTTTTAAAACCTCTTTTGAGCGGTTGTAGCATACGGGTGCTACGTAAAGCATAACAATATAGATAATAGCACGTTTTAAAAAAGTTTGTCAATATATTTATGAGGTGCTTTATTATCTTTTAATAGCCAAGCTTCATCTCCTATCTTATAAGTTTGAAAGACCTCCTGCAAATCTTCCCCTACGCTTATATAAAGGGAGAAAGTAAATTGGTGCTCTTCGTGAAATGACTTTACTACTTCTTTCCATTTTTGCAATTGATCATGTTCAACTTGTAAGTGTACAGTATCCACTCGCATGGATTGGTACTGAAGTAATTCCTCTTCTAACCAATCTCTATAATAAGTATCCGTTTCAATGAGATTTGACTTCACCCCGAAGAAATCATAAGAAGTCTTATGAACTCGTTTCCTTGTCAGCTGCATTATTCCTAGTTCATTAAAACCTAATATCTTATATGAGATCGGATCGACTTGAAGATGTTCATTTAGCACATCCACGATCTCTTTTTGAGCAGTTTTGTCTTTCATATTAATAAAATCAATCATAATAATACCAGAAAGTTGACGCATTTTTATTTGTTCTGCACACGCTATAGCAGCTTGTTTATTAATATCAATTGCCGTTCTATCTTTATCCAAATTCCCTCTGTATTTATTCATGTTTACATCCAATACAAATAACGCTTCCGTTTGATCCACCGTAACGGATGCTCCCGATGATAAATGGACTTCCCTTTTTGTGAAATGTTCTTTAAGAAGTTGATTGGAATAAGGTTTGCGAAGATAAAAATTTCTGTCATAAATAAGAAGATCCTTTAAGTCTATATACTCCATTTTTAATTGTTGCATATAATTCAAGTCATCACACACAACGGATTCAAGGGAACTCAATGCGCATCTTTGCAAATAGCGGCTGAATAGACTAGTAGACTGATCCAATTTTCGAACCATATTCATCTCATGCATTTTCACCATATTTTGATAGCGCGCTTTCAAGGAGCTTAATTCGGATTGTAAAAATGTTAAATCAACGTGAAAGGCTTTCGTTCTAACGATCAGACCTTCGCTATCCTGGGTTTGATTATTAACAAACTGAACTAGATCAGGGTGTTCATTTTTATCCATTTTCGTTGAATAGTGTAAACCAGGTTCAAAAGGCATATATACAAAATGATCATTTTTAAATTGTATGAGTTGTGTAAATCCTACTTTTTTGCCTTTTGTAGCTAAGCGATTCACCTGTAATAGCACTCTGTTACCTTGTTTGGCTTCAGATTGGTTCTTCAGCTGATGAAATGGTAAATAGCCATGATCTTCCCCACCATAATCAATAAAACAAGCCTTTAAACGATGGTCTACTTGTTTAATTACTGCTGAATACATATCGCCAACTTGAACTTGACCTTTTTCTTGCATATGAAAATCCGTTATATTTCCATTTGTAAGCTCAAGTAACCACTGTTTGTTTGTACGCGTTTGTATATAAACTTTCTTCATTTCTATTTCCCTCTATTTCTCCTAATCGCTGGATCGTACCGTTTGTGAAAATCTCTCGTAATAAATCATCTTCATGTAAAACTTGATAATTACTCACATGAATAAAATGCTCTGAGTCTTTTTTAAATAATTTTAAAGCCGTATGTATACTCGTTTTATTGTCTAAAGTTAAAATGTTAATTCTGGAATATGCTTTTCCCTTATTTAGATAGCGAGATAGTAAATGTTTCCATAAAAATACGTGTTGATTTTTCCAAGTGAACCAATTATCCAATAATAAAAATACAGATAAAAATAGGATCTGCAAATTATACAAGCCATTAATGATGAGTATACCATTAATTATAACTACTAATGTAACAGAAAACATTACCGTAAACTCGATCGATTTAATAAATGATTGAAAGTAACAAGTCACTAGTAAGAGTACCCTTCCTCCATCAAGTGGTAAAATAGGAAGAAGGTTAAATAATAAGATAACAGTATTTACTGCCGCTGCAAAACTGATCAATTCAATTGGTAAACTTGTGTAGGTAAGTATATATATAACCCCATACATCCAGATGTGTTGGAGTGGTCCAAAGAATGTGACGATTAATTCCTCTTTGTTCGAATGATTAAAAAAATCATCTGTTTCCATAACCCCACCTAAGGGCCAGAGAACAATTTTACAAATTCTCCATCCATAATATTTTGCCGCACAAAAATGACCAAGTTCATGTATGCTTACGATGATGATTAAAATTAGAAGTTCCGCAAATAACCCAAGCCAAAATCCTAGAATAGCCAATAGAATGGTAAGTGGATGTAACTGAAATTTAGTTTCCATCCACTTCCCCTACCATTTGTTCTAATGGATCAATATATTCGGTACCCTGTTGCATGCCTAAATATAAATGATGTACGCCGATCTGATCATCGGGTTTTATCGTTGCAATAGAACGATTGGGTTGTACAAACTGATAATGAAAAACATCAATTTCATTTAATTGCCCATAAATGGACTTTTTTCCATCCTCATGTTGAATAATGATTGTTTTACCTGTATCAGACTTATTTCCTGCAAAGATGACGGTTCCACTTTCTAATGGATAAACGTCCTCTTCCTCTTTCACTTCAATCAACAGGCCTTGATTCGCACTTTGAATATTTTCTAACTGAAAACTAGATACAGGAACACCTAGATGATCTGGCGACGATAGGGATTCTTGCTCGTTAAAAGCAGAGGCGAAGAAGAAAGAGTCAAACCTAGCATTGTACCAGCTTTGAATCGTAGCAAAGGGTAAATCCTCTGTTAGCCATGTTTGCACACTTCCATGGGAGCGCTGAACAGTTTCATTTGGTGTTTGAAATAATAAGAAAGTTAATAAAAATACACAGCAGGATAACACGAACTTCACTTTCAACGATTGTTTAAAAGAAGGAAGCTTGTCCATTTCATATGCCGGGTCTGACATTACCCCATGCTTTTCCTCGTCAGTCAAAAAGGACGAGTGTGTGTTTACATGTGGTTTATTTTTGCTAGTCTTACTTTGCTTTCTTTGTTTAATACGATTACGTACTTCTTTTAAATTATTTTGCACCTTCCATCATCCCTTTACTTGTTTGTTCTACTATATTCAGCGCAACAAGCGGTTATGATGAGAAGATAAAAAGAATCGCTTACAACATTGATTTGTAAGCGATTCTCTATTATATATTACAATTCTTATTTTCTTTAATCTGATAGGGAAATGATTAGGTTATTACTTGCCCATTCCTAACATTTTTTTCATTTTAGACATGAAACCTTGCTCTTCATCAAAAGACATTAAAGGAACTGATTCTCCTAAGATTCTACGAGCTATATTTCGATATCCTATCGAAGCTTTGGTATCTGGTTGAAATGCTACCGGATTACCATGATGAGAAGCCTTAATAACATCTTCGTCATCCATAATTACACCAAGTAATTCAACAGATAATGTAGATACAATATCATCTACACTTAACATATCTCCTGAGTCCATCATATGTTTTCTAATTCTATTAATTATTAGGTGAGGAGCTTCGATTTCTTCCTTTTCTAATAAACCAATAATACGATCAGCATCTCGAACACTCGATTTTTCTGGTGTAGTAACCACTATTGCACGGTCTGCACCAGCCACGGCATTTCTATACCCTTGTTCTATTCCAGCGGGACAATCTATTAATATATAATCATAATTTGGCTTTAACTCATCAACGAGTTTTTTAATGCCTTCGGGAGAAACTTCATTCTTATCGCTAGATTGTGCAGCAGGTAATAAATGAAGGCAATCAAACCTTTTATCTTTAACTAAGGCAGCAGAAACTTTACATCTTTCTTCAAGTACATCGACAATATCAAAGATAATTCGATTTTCTAAACCTAAAATCACATCTAAGTTTCTTAATCCAATATCCGTATCAATTAGGCAGACTTTCTTATCTTGTAAGGCAAGAGCAGTACCAACATTTGCTGTAGTGGTTGTTTTCCCAACTCCACCTTTTCCAGATGTAATTACTATTGATTCCCCCATATTAAAATCCCCTTTCTGTAATCTCCACTAAATTCGGACGGATTTTTTGAAGATTATGTACCTCACCTAGTTCGATTTGATAATTCTCTTCATTAATAAATGCAAACTCTCGTTCAGAGCCTTCCACCTCATAATCCGGTGCACGACTAATTTTATCTGCAATTCTTATTTGACTTGGATTCATATGAGCCGCTACGACAACCGCATCAGGATTTTCAGGAAAACCAGCATGCACAATCCCTTTTAATTTTCCTAAGACAAAGATATTACCTGTAGCATTCACAGTTGCACCAGGATTCACATCGCCTACAATTAGGGCATCTCCATCCACTTTTAACACTTGTCCGGAACGGATCGTTTTTACAAAAGTTTTAACAGTAATCGAATCTAACCATTCATTCGCTTCTTTTTTCGTTAACACATTTGATTCTACCGACTTCACTTTCAAATGGCTATTATCTTGAATGATAGCTTTAATATTTTCCTGATCTTCTTTTGTTATAAAGCGATTCTGACAGTTAACTGTAACTGTTGTTGTATTAGTAGATACATCTGTCGTCACTTTTTCTTTAAGTTCCAATAATAGAGATTCAAAATCACAACGATCATCTAAAAATAGAATAATCCCTTCACTGGTTCCTTTCATTGTTAATAATGTTGTTGTTTCAGACAATTTATACCCACCCCATGAAAACAATCATCAAATCTATTTTAACAACTCTTCTTTCCATCTAAAAAGCTTCTTACTAAATATAGGATAAATGATTACTAAAAATACTAGATTAACAAATAGTGTTGGTAGCATTCTATTTATCACAAAATCATTCATCTCCATGCTAACTTGCCCTATTAAAGTATATAAACTAAATATAATAAACTCTGCTATAACGATTGCAACAACCGCCATTAATAATGTTACTAAAAAGTTTTGATGAAAAAACTTCTTGAATGTATGTACTGTATACAAAGCAAGACTGTATGCTAACAAATACACACCTAAAATATTTGTATATACTAAATCTACTAAGAAGGCAAAAATCAAACCATATATTAATCCAGTATAGGAATTTTCTCGGTCATAAAATACAACGATTAATGTTGCAAATATTAAAATCCAATGAGGTATTAAGTAAAAACTACTTAACCACCATTGATCTGGGATTAATCCAATGGCGACACTTTCTAAGACAAGTAAAGTGAAAAGTACTAACGGAAGTAATAAAACCTTCATTACTCTTCCTCCTCATCTATAGAGGGAGAGAAAAGATCACGGTCAATCACCGTCACATTACTGATATTCATTAAATCAGCTGCAGGTTCTACATACCCAATCGTTGTTAAACCGTAAGCATCTAACTCAACTGATGTAACTTCTCCAATCAAAAGCCCTTTTGGAAAGACCCCGCCCATACCTGAGCTAACGACGGTTTGTCCCTCTTCTAATTGGTCTTCATTAGTTAATTCCCGAAAAATTAGTTGTTCTTCTTCAGATTGATAACCTTCAATTAATCCAAAAACAGAATCATTACCTTCCACTACAACCGAAATACGATTATCTACATCGAAGCCACTTAACAATTGTACAGTAGAAGTTAGTTGGGAAGTTTCTATCACTCTCCCAATCAAACCATCACCTGTAGTTACAGCCATATCTTGTGATACTCCATGTTGACTTCCCCGGTTGATCGTTACTTGTTCAAACCAACGTTCAGGACTCCTTGCAATAACAGTTCCATTGATAGATTCATAATCACTAATCGATTCACTCAACTCCGTTAAAGATCGCAGGTCCTCATTCTCATTTTGTAGTTCATTAACTTGATAAGCAAGCGTTTTATAATCTTGCAACTCTTCTTTTAACACCTGGTTTTGGTCGTAAATATTACGGACATCTTGAATGTCGCCTACCACTTCAACAATTGCATTAAAAGGAGTATGTATTAAATTTTGAAAGAAACCTACTGTATCTAACGTAAATTGTGCTGGCAAACTTGATTGGCCTCCACCTCTGATGGAATAGCCAATCAATGCAACAACTAAAATGATACTTGCAAGAAATACTATTAACTTTCTCTTTCTTAAAAAGCCTGGCATAAAAACTGCACCTTCTTACTATAATCTATTTCTCTTAGCAACATTAGGCGAATTTTGAAAATGTTCCATATAATCGAGTGATTTTCCAGTACCTATAGCAACACAATCCAGTGGTTCTTCTGCTATAAATACAGGCATTTCTACTGCTTTACTTATAACTTTGTCTAACCCTTTAAGCAAAGCGCCCCCTCCTGTCAATACTATACCGCGATTCATTATATCACCAGAAAGTTCAGGAGGAGCAGATTCCAACGTCTGCTTAATAGCTTCAATAATTCCTTCTACAGTATCCTTCATTGCGTCAACCACTTCTTCGTTAGTGATTTTAACTGTTTGAGGAAGTCCTGTAACTAGACCTCGACCACGAACTTCTATTGGTTCTAAAGTTGAATCGTTTTTGGCAGAAGCTAGTTCGAATTTCAACCTCTCAGCGGAGGCTTCACCTATTAATAAGCTATGTTGTTTTCTAATAAATTGAATAATTTGCTGGTCCATACGATCACCAGCTAATCGGATTGATTTACTTGTAACTGTACCACCCAAAGAAATTATGGCAACTTCTGTTGTTCCTCCACCAATGTCTACAATCATGCTACCAGTAGGTTCCCATACAGGTAAACCAGCACCTATTGCAGCAGCAAATGGTTCAGAGATTGGATAAACGTGTTTAGCACCTGCTTGTTTTGTTGCATCGATTACTGCGCGTTCTTCTACCATGGTAATGCCAGAAGGAACACAAACCATTACATTTGGCTTTCGTGCAAACCACGCTCTTCGATTATAAACCTTTTCAATATAATATTTCATCATTGCAGCGGTGGTATCATAATCAGCAATTACCCCATCTTTCATGGGGCGAATAATGGAAATCGCTCCAGGAGTTTTACCAATCATTTGCTTTGCCTCATTACCGACTGAAATGATTTCATTAGTGTAGTTATTTACCGCTACAACGGATGGTTCACGTACGACGACCCCTTTACCCTTCACAAAAACTAAAGTATTAGCCGTCCCTAAATCAATTCCGAAATCACGATTAAATATAGATGTCCCCAAAAGGATCTTCCTTTCTATATGTAGCTTACTCTATTAATGTACGCGGAAATCCTTTTGTTCATGAATTGAACCCTAAATAGAAAAAGGCGGTAATCACCTGAAAAAACAGATGATTACCTTTTAGTTCACCTTATTACATTATACGAAAAAAAAACAAAATAGATAGACTAACAATACGTAAATCTATGGGAGATTATAACTAAATTAACTTTAACACATTAATGTTAAAGTCTTGGTTGTTCATCTTATAATTTCCGTAGCCAAAAATAGAATAATACATGAATAGGGCAAATTGCTTTATAAGTATCCTTTTTCTTTTAATGAAATGAACTTGCGATCGCCAATCACTAAGTGATCTAAAAGTTCAATTCCGATTACCTTGCCTGACTCTGATAATCTTTTGGTTACATGTATGTCTTCATTAGAAGGGGACGGATCACCTGAGGGGTGGTTGTGAGCACATATGATAGAGGCAGCAGACCTCTTAATTGCTTCTTTAAATACTTCACGAGGGTGGACGATGGACGAATTTAAGCTCCCAATAAAAATTGTTTGCCGGTGAATGATATTGTTTTTGGTATCTAAGTATAAAGCGACGAAATGTTCTTGTTTCAAACAGCGCATATCTTCCATTAAAAAGTTAGCCCCATCTTCCGGACTTCTTATTACAAACTGGTCAGTAGTTTTATATGTTTGGATCCGCTTACCTAACTCTAGGGCGGCAAGCAATTGTACCGACTTAGCAAGACCAATCCCTTTTATTGTTTCAAGTTCATTTATGGAAGCATCTCGCATCATAGCCAACCCATCAAAATGTTTTAAAACATTTGTTGCCAAAGATAGTGCGGAAGAACCCCTTGTTCCACTACCTAATAATATCGCAATTAATTCTTGATTAGATAGTGCTTGAGGTCCTGCAGAAATCAATCGTTCGCGGGGTCGGTCATCTTTAGGTACATCTCTTATAAAAATCGTTTCCGTTGTCACGTCATTTACCTCTTTCCTTTTGACTTTGTTAACGAACAGTCTTGTACTTGAAAGAACACTTATTTATGTGTTCCATAGCCAACAAAACTATACTTCAACATTGTCTTTCATTTAGTAATAAATATAGTTTATCTTCTCTAAATGAAATAAACAAAGTCCGTTAAACGCCATAACAACCTATTATTAATTAAAATGAGTTAAGATAGTGTTACATGAAAACATAGATACTAAGATAATTAAAATTGTACTAAATTGACTCAATAAATAATTGAATCAATAGCTGGCCAGTCCCAACTACAAAAGGTTGAAATACTTCTTGATAATTCTCCTCCATAGATAATTTGTTCTGCAACTGTTCTAAATAATCATTATCACTGAATTCGGAAGGTGCCCTGCTTATCCATTCATCGATTTCTTCTTTAAATTCATTTGTAGACCCAACATTTTGACTAGCAAGGTCGATCCCCTCTTTTAACCACTCTTCTTGCGCCTGGGGTTGAATATCGTTTGATTCAGTTAACCAATCTTTAAAAATAAAGTCTTCATTTTTCTCAAGATTTAGTTCAGTTAACTTTTCTTCTATAGTAGTATTTTCTTCACTAGAAGCTGTTACTAAATAATAGTTCGCTTCTTCCTCAATAATAACAGTTGGAAAGTCATTAAAATTCTCTTGCAGTACAATGGCATTATCTTTACTTGAGAAAAGACCTAACTGCACAACCGGAACTTCGGCAGCTTCACTATTTATAATACTGCTTGGTGTACTATTTGTTTCCTCTTCCTCTCCTACTCCACTAGACGGTACAGATGGCTCAGGACTTGCCCCAGGTGAAAGGTCAGAGAAAATATACATCATACCAAATCCAAAAACACTTCCTAAAATCAATGCTAAAATTCCAGCCTTAATAAAAGCAGAAAGCGACTTTTTCTTAGGATTCACATAATTATTTGGTATTGGTCTAATAGGTGTAAGCACACTTTCTATTTCCTTCTTTTGCTTTTTCTGATTTTGATGTTTTTCATCTATCATTATTCTTACTTTTCGTTGTTTGTCCATTTCCCTTTCACCTCACCTTTTGATAACTAGCATACTATCATAGAGCATTTGCAAAGTTAGCAAAAAGCTGTCGAGGGCAGCACTTAAATCAAGAATAGTAGGTCGGTATCCAGAAATGTCGCTTCTTATCCAGAATTCTAATCGTTTATCCACGAGAATTTTTTTATATCCAGAATATTGGCGAGGATATCCAGAATTCTTGCGTATATATCCACAAAAAGTTAAATTTATCCAGAAAACTCACTTTAAATCCACGAATCTCTCATGGCATGCAATAGTAACTTGTAATGGCAAATCAAAAAAACTCTAAAACGTTTGTCCAATCCAAACGTTTTAGAGCAATTGTTTCTTTACATTGCAATCGAAGCGACTTTATTTTTTCCATTTCTCTTTGCCCCGACATACATTGCTCGGTCAGCTTGTCGAATTAATTCACCAGGTGTTTCACAATGATCAGGATATGTAGCTACTCCCACTGAAATAGTAACCGCAACCTCTACTTCTCCGAGTTGATCTTTTTTCAAATGGTTTGTTAGTTTGAAAGGGTCTTTCGCTACTAAGTTTCTAACATCTTCTGCAACTTCTAGTGCATCTTCATGAGATATATCTTTAATTAATACAGTGAATTCTTCCCCACCATAACGAGCGACTGTGCCTCTTGTTCCAATATAATTTTCAATTCTTTTTGCAAGTTCAATTAATACTTCATTACCTGCTTCATGTCCGTAGGTATCATTTAAGTTTTTAAAAGAGTCTAAATCAAAGAGTATAATTGATAATCTTTCAGAGATGCCTTTTTCCTCTAGATCAATTGCATACCCTTCTATGTGTTCGATAATGTGTCGATAATTATATAGTCCAGTTAATTGATCTTTTAAATTTTTATTCTTTTCCGATTGGTAGTGTCGTGCATTTTCAATCGCAACAGAAAGAAAGTTACCCAAAATTTCCAGTAATACAAGATGATACTTCTCGAAAGCTCTTATTTTTTTCGAAGCAATCACTAATATCCCAACAACATTATCGTTTCGTAAGATTGGTACACCAATTACACTTTGTACATCATTCGGCAGATCAAAAGGTTCTTCCTCTCCAAATTCTTTTCGTTTTGAAATAACTCTAGCTTCTTTCGATTTATAGATTCCACCAGCAAAACCTTCACCATAATGTACTATTTGTTCATGCTTTTCAGATAATTTATCTGTGTTTACATAACGAATTATGTTCATCACTTTACTAGCTCCAGTTACATCGTAGACTAGAATATAAGAGTGAGGGATTAATTTTTCGACTTCAGAAATAAATGTATCAAGAACACTTTTTACATTAAGCTTTTTAGATAACTCATGTCCGATATTGCTTGTCTCATGTAGATAAGCGTTGACTCGTCGTCCCTTGTGATAAGAAGAAATTACTAGAGACAATAGTATAGAAGGAAATCCAACTATAAACACACCTGCAATACCAATTTCCAAATAAAGAATATAAAGAATAACACCTAATGGAAAAATCAATAAAGTTGTAGAAACATCTACTGCAATAGATTTTACAATACTTAATCTGAAACGTCCTTTTATAAATGCATCGATTACAAGTAATAAAATCTGATTAACTATTAACGCTGTTGCTATGTATCCAACAAGAGGTAAAATCTCACTAGTTGTATTCAAGTCTAATACGCCATGTGTCCCACCCAGTGCGTAATATGCTGCCGCTGAGAAGATGGAAGTTAACAAAAACATAGTTGAGTTCATAGCAATTCGATAAAAATCTTCCTTTTTTAATCGAATCTTTATGAAAAGAGCGGCCAAAGCAAGCTGTGTAAGTATAATTTCAGCATACAAACCAAAATACAAAAACGCTGCAAAACTAACACCATTCACAAAAAATATGGTAGTAGAACCAACTATAATTGGAAAAATTGCCACAGCACACATCACAATAGCAAAAGCAATTAAATCGATCCAATACCCATGAAAGGATGGCTCTAACATATAATATAAATAAATCATTAAAGTTGGAAATGTTAATATCCAAATAATCCATAACGTAATTGATTTATTTCGAGACATTTGTCTGCTCCTTTAAAGGATTAACCTTCGTTATCGTATAGGTAAAAAGTATTCACGAACAGTAGACACAAAATATAATGACCCTGTTACAATACAAACATCATTCTCTCTTAAGTTTTTCATATGTTGATTTATAGCTTTTTTCCAATTAATCTCTATGTTTATATTTCTATTTTCTAACTTTTCACTTAGTTCATAATATCCATAATTTTGCTGAAAGTCAAATGTTGTTATTGTTATATTTTGAAAATTTAGTTCTAGTAAATCTAGCATTTTATCTAGTGGTTTATTTTTAATAACTGCTAGTACTATATGAACGGAATTCCTATCATAGTGGGAATTTATAGTTTCTATTAATGCTTCCATTGCTTCGACATTATGCGCACCATCTAAGATCACATGTGGCTTTTCATTTACCAATTCAAAACGACCTGGCCAACTTGCATGATATAGGGATTTAGTCGCATACTCTTTTTGGAAATTCACTTCTTTAATTTTACAAATTAATAAAAAGCTATACAGAGCCAAAGCAGCATTTTCCGCTTGATGGTTTCCTTTCATTTGCAATTGTACGTCATGAAAGTTGATTCCTAAATCCGTTTGTAGGTGAAACATAACACCTTTATTGGAGTTATTCACTTCTATTTGATAGTGATTACTTGATTCAAACAAAGATGCTTCTGTTTCTTTTGCTTTGTCAAAAATCACTTGCTTTGCACGGCTCTGTTTAACACCTGAAACTACAGGTGTATTTTTCTTAATAATTCCAGCTTTTTCATACGTGATTTCCTCTATTGTTTCACCTAAGATATGTACATGGTCAAATCCAATTGTAGTAATGATTGATAAAATAGGTTCGATGACGTTTGTTGAGTCAAGCCTTCCACCAAGACCGACTTCGTAAATCGCATAGTCAACTTGTTGATCTTTGAAATAGAGCATGGCAATAACCGTAATGATCTCAAATTCAGTCGGAGGTCCTAAATCACTGTTTGCTAATTGTTTCGCAAGTGGTTTTATTTGCTCGACATACTTCGCCAGATCGTCCCCTTTTATAGGTTGACCATTGATGCTAACTCTTTCATTAAAAATTTCAATATAGGGTGACGTAAATGTTCCTACAACAAATCCATGACTTTCAAATAGATGGCGTAAATAAGTAACGGTTGAGCCTTTTCCATTGGTTCCAGCAACATGAACCGATTTAATTTCTTTATGTGGGTTATTCAATTTTTCTAGTAACCACTCTACTCTTTTTAAACCTGGCTTTATTCCAAAATTTAATTGTTCATGAATCCATTCAATTGCCTGCTTCTCTTTCATAAAAACACCCTCGTTTCATTAAAACTAATTAAATTGCCTGCTCTAATGAACAGGCAATTTAATTTTATTTAACACTTATACATTTTTCAATTCCGTAATTCTTTCTTCCACTACCTTTTGTTTCTCAAGATAGTCTTTTTGCTTGTCGCGTTCTTCTTGAACAACACTTTCAGGAGCTTTTTCTACGAATTTTTCGTTTGCCAATTTCTTTTCTACACGATCTACTTCCTGATTCCACTTTTTCAACTCATCTTCTAACCGCTCTATTTCAGCATCAATATCAATTAATCCTTCCAATGGGAAGAAAATTTCAGCTCCAGTTACTACCGCACTTTTAGCCTGATCAGGCACTTCTGGTGCAGTATCAATTACGAGTTTTTCTGGATTACAGAAACGGTTTAAATACTCATCATTATTTTTCAATTCATCTACAACTGATTGATCATTTGCTTTTATAATAATCTTAATCTCTTTAGACATTGGAGTATCTACTTCAGAACGAACATTTCGTACAGATCGAATAATGGACACTAGGCGCTCCATCTCTTTACGTGATTGTTCGTTGCTGAAATCAGGATTCACTTGTGGCCAAGGCGCAACAGTGATTGATTCCCCAACGTGAGGAATGTGCTGCCATATTTCCTCGGAAATAAATGGCATAAACGGGTGCAACATTTTTAATATTGCATCTAAAGTAGTTACGAGTATTGACTTTGTCGTTATTTTTTTAGCTTCGTTATCCCCGTAAAGCGGTAATTTGGACATTTCAATATACCAATCACAAAAGTCATCCCATATAAAATTATAAAGCGCTCGACCCGCTTCTCCAAAATCGTAACGATCAATATTTTTAGTAACATGATCTACTGTTTCATTCAATCGAGTCATGATCCATTCATCAGCAACTGATTTCTCTCCGGACAAGTCAATATCCTCAGCAGAGAAGTCTTCTAAGTTCATAATTACAAACCTGGAAGCATTCCATATCTTATTAGCAAAGTTCCATGTTGACTCAACTTTTTCCCACTGGAACCTAAGATCTTGACCAGGAGAAGAGCCTGTCGCCAAGAAATAACGTAAAGAGTCCGCTCCATATTTCTCGATTACATCCATTGGGTCTACACCGTTACCAAGTGATTTACTCATTTTACGACCATTTGCATCCCGTACTAACCCGTGAATTAAAACATCTTTAAATGGACGACGTTCCGTAAAATGTTTGGACTGGAAGATCATTCGAGAAACCCAAAAGAAAATAATGTCATATCCTGTCACAAGGACATCTGTAGGGAAGTAACGTTTAAAATCTTCTTGGTTTTCGTCTGGCCATCCCATTGTGGAAAATGGCCATAAAGCAGATGAGAACCACGTATCTAATACATCTTCATCTTGTTCCCAATTTTCAGGGTCTGATGGTTCTTCACGACCTACATACAATTCACCAGTTTCTTTGTGGTACCAAGCTGGAATTCGGTGTCCCCACCATAGTTGACGAGAAATACACCAATCACGGATGTTCTCCATCCAATGTAAATACGTTTTCTCAAAACGATCCGGTACGAAATCTACTTTATCATTGCCTTCTTGTAATTGGATTGCTTCGTTAGCAAGTGGCTGCATATTTACAAACCATTGAGTAGATAAATACGGCTCAACTACAGCATCACTACGCTCTGAGTGACCAACTGAATGAACATGCTCTTCTATTTTGAACATTACACCTTGGTCTTGAAGATCTTTTACAATTTGCTTTCTACAATCAAATCGATCCATACCTTCGTATTTCCCTGCATTTTCATTCATCGTACCGCTCTCATCCATTACTAATACACGTTCTAATTGATGACGGTTACCAATTTCAAAATCATTCGGATCATGAGCAGGTGTGATTTTAACTGCACCAGAACCAAACTCCATATCTACATAATCATCGGCTACGATTTCTATTTCACGTCCAATAACTGGTAATATCACTTTTTCTCCGATTAAATGCTTATAACGATCGTCTTCAGGGTGCACCGCAACTGCTGTATCTCCTAGCATTGTCTCAGGTCGAGTTGTCGCAACCTCTATAGAGCCCTCCCCATTCTTAAGAGGATATCTCATATGGTAAAACCCACCGTTCACTTCTTTATAAATAACTTCAATGTCAGATAGGGCAGTCTTCGTAGATGGATCCCAATTAATAATATACTCCCCGCGATAAATTAAGTCTTTTTCATATAATGATACGAAAACTTCTTTTACAGCGTTAGAAAGACCATCATCAAGTGTAAATCTTTCCCGTGAGTAATCTACTCCTAGACCTAACTTTTCCCACTGGGTACGAATAAATTTAGCATACTCTTCTTTCCAGTCCCAAGCCTGCTCTAGAAATTTTTCACGACCTAAATCGTACTTGCTTTTTCCTTCTTCTTTTAGCTTACCTTCTACCTTTGCTTGTGTCGCAATTCCAGCATGATCCATACCAGGTAACCAAAGCACGTCATAACCTTTCATCCGTTTATAGCGAGCTATAATATCCTGCAGTGTCGTGTCCCATGCATGTCCAAGGTGTAACCTGCCAGTAACATTCGGTGGAGGGATTACAATTGTAAAAGGATCTTTCGTTTCATCATTTGTAGCTTCAAAAAACTTCCCTTTTACCCAATAGTTATAACGACCTTCTTCAATTTCATTCGGATTATACTTTGATGCCATGGAAGTGTGATTTTGTTCTTCCACTTTAATCCCTCCTTTTAATTAGTACTTATTTTAGAAAAAACAAATAAAAAAATCTTTTCATCCTAAAAAGGACGAAAAGATTATTTCGCGGTACCACCTTCATTTATAAGCTAAATTTATAGCTTATACACTCGAGAATGTTAACGGAGTTTACCGGCTTCAACTACTTAAGTTCATTAAAGCTGCATATTCAGAGCGACCTTCCAAGCAAATAAACTGAGGAAGTTTCCACCAAGTTCTTCCCTCTCTGCACAGTATTTGACTTGTACTCTTCTCTTACAAGCATTTTTCATATTTAGTTGCTTTATATTGTATACAACATTCCTATAGAAAGTCAATAGAAGAGTAACCAAATATAATCGATTTCATAATTTAATACAAAGGATCATTAAAGGAGGAAAAAGATGGCTCAATACTACCGTTATAGATTGCCACCTTGGGCTCGCAAATGTATTTTTACGATTGAAAAATGTGTATTACCAATTATGATTTTCCAATTAATTAGAACGTTAATTTTCCCATCTACAATCGATGTTTTTCTGTCAGGGTTGTTAGTTGGATTATTTGTTGCATTTTACTTAGAATGGTTTTAGTTATCTTCAACCGGAACGTAAATTAATTCCCCTTCTTTAATATCTGTATCTTCACTTAAATTATTCACTTTTTTCACACTTGCAACAGACACGCCACATGCTGCAGCAATTTGTTCAATGGTTTCATCAGCTTGAACCATTCTCAATTTTATTTTCGCTTGGTTTGCATTAGAGTCTCTAAAAAACTTTGATAAATACCCTAAACCTTTTTTCGAAGGTGGCGCATCGTTTTCGCTTTCTTGGTCATCTACTAGATCTTCTTCATATTTTTCTTCTTCGATATCAGTTGATTCTATCTGTTCATTATTTGCTGCTTTTTCCTCTTCATTCTCAAGGGGCTCACTTAATTCTTTTTCTTCTGTTTCAGCGATGGATTTGTTATTTTTATTTAAAAATTGTTGTAAAGACTGGGATTGTTCTTTTTTAATTCTTCCAACTTCAGGTTCTTTCTTTTCTATTTCTTCCTCTGAGCTTTCACTATTTTGAGGATTTATATCTTCTTCAGTTTCCTCTTTTTCGGGAATATTATAAGAAGTGGGTTGCTGATTCATATTCGGAAACTGCTGAAGTCCAAAGTCAGCATTGTAATATGGCTCTTCATTTTGTCTTTGTTCATCTAGTTCTTGCAAACCTTCGACCTGCACTCCTGCGTATATTTTTAAGGTCTTGGGCTCTGTCAATTCATAATCAAAATAGTCAACGACGACATCTAACTCATTATCTGCTCTCAAACGATAGTTCGGAATGGATACGTCAATTGGAATGGGATATTGAAACTCCATAAAGCCATTATCAAGTGCCTTTGTCTGCCTAACAATATTTTCGTTTTCCTCATCCATTAATACTGTTGATTGATCATTTCCTTTCGTTTGATAATCACCTTTAACTATTAGTACACCTCTTAATTGAACAAACTGACTTTCTCTAAATACGTCAACTTCTGAATCTACTTGAATGCTATACAAGTCTTCGATCTCTTCCCCAGGTACAAATTGTATCTGTTCTGAAATTTCGAATCGATAAGGTACATACGGTTGATTGTTCACAGTAATCCTCCTTTTATATCCTTTATGGACTACTATATGTGAATATTAAATTTTTAAGAACCTATGAGACAAGAAAACCCTTGCCCCCAAATATGGGACAAGGGTGTTAAGAGTTATTTTATTTCTGATAATGTTTAAAAGCTTCCGTTGCTACTTGGATCGTTTTTTCAATATCTTCATCCGAGTGTTCTGTCGATAGGAACATGCCTTCAAATTGGGATGGTGGTAAGAAAACGCCACCTTCAATCATATGCTTATAATATTGAGCAAACCAATCTAAATCTGATGATTTTGCTGATTCAAAGTTAGTTACTTTTTCATTCGTAAAAAAGAATCCTAGCATGGAACCTGCACGATTTACGGTTAGTGGAACACCGTGTTCAGCTGCGGCCTTTTCAAGTCCAGCAACCAATCTGTCTGCTTTTTTATTAATTTTTTCATAGGATTCTTCTGTTAACTGACTTAATGTTGCATAACCAGCTGCCATTGCGAGTGGATTACCAGACAGTGTTCCTGCTTGGTAAATCGAACCTGCTGGAGCAACTAATTCCATAATTTCTCGCTTACCTCCATAGGCACCAACTGGCAACCCTCCACCAATAACTTTGCCTAGACAAGTTAAGTCAGGTGTTACTCCAAAATGACCTTGGGCAGATGTATATCCTACACGGAAACCAGTCATTACTTCGTCAAAAATTAATAAGCTATTGTATTCATTCGTTATTTCTCTTAGATACGTTAAGAAGTGATCTACAGGTGGGACAACTCCCATATTCCCTGACACAGGTTCTACAATAACAGCCGCTAAATCATCACCGTATTGTTCAAAAGCGTATTTAACGCTTTCTTGGTCATTGTATGGAACTGTGATTGTGTTCTGAGCAATCGACTCTGGCACTCCAGGGCTATCAGGTAATCCTAATGTTGCAACCCCTGATCCTGCTTTGATTAAAAGAGAGTCGCCATGACCATGATAATTACCTTCAAATTTTAGGATTTTATTACGTTTCGTATATCCACGAGCTAATCTTAACGCACTCATCGTAGCTTCCGTGCCCGAATTAACCATTCGAATCATTTCAATAGAAGGTACACGATCAATGACAAGCTTAGCTAATTTGTTTTCGTATTCAACATTTGCCCCAAAACTAGTTCCTTTTGCCATCACATCATGTAATACACTCATAACTTGATCATGTGCATGTCCGACCATAAGTGGTCCCCAACTTAGCACATAATCAATGTACGTATTACCATCAACATCGGTAATTTTAGAACCTTTTCCTTCTTCCATATAAATAGGATCTACATTTACTGAATTAAAGGCGCGTACAGGAGAATTTACCCCGCCAGGAAATAAATCCACTGCTTCTTGAAAAAGTTCGTTCGATCGATTTTGATTCATCATTTTTTATACCTCCCCATCTTCTTTTAACCATTTAGCCACATCTTTTGAAAAGTAAGAGATAATTAAATCTGCTCCTGCTCTTTTCATGGAAGTAATTTTTTCAAGTACGATTTCTTTCTCATTCACCCAACCATTTGCGGCTGCAGCTTTGATTAATGAATACTCTCCACTTACATTATAAGCAACGACTGGCAAAGTGGAACGATCCTTCAAGTCTCTTATAATATCTAGATAACTTAAGGCAGGTTTTACTATTAAGAAGTCAGCTCCTTCTTCTATATCGGACTCCGCTTCTCTCATTGCTTCTAATCTATTTGCTGGATCCATTTGATACGTTTTACGATCTCCGAATTCAGGGGAGCTATGTGCTGCATCTCTAAACGGACCATAAAATGCAGATGCATATTTAACTGCGTAAGACATGATCGGAATTTCTTTAAATCCTGCTTCATCTAATCCACTTCGAATCGCAGTCACAAAACCATCCATCATGTTAGAAGGAGCAATAATATCCGCACCAGCTTTAGCTTGCGAAACAGCTGTATCGACTAATAATGGAAGAGTAGGATCATTTTGTACATAATCATTCTCAACTATTCCACAATGTCCATGGGATGTATATTGACAAAGGCAAGTATCGGCAATCACTACAAGCTCTGGATATTGCTCTTTTATTAATCTAGTTGCCTGTTGGACAATACCTTCATCATTATATGCTTCCGACCCAACTGCATCTTTTTCTTTTGGCACACCAAATAATATAATGGATTTTATACCCAATTCAGTTATTTCTTGCACTTCATTTAGCAAGTGATCTAAGGAAACTTGATAAACACCTGGCATGGAAGCTACTTCGTTTTTAATTCCTTTTTCTTCTAATACAAACAACGGATAAACTAAATCTTCTGCATTCAATTTCGTTTCACGTACCAAAGACCTTAAATTACTAGTTGTTCTTAGTCTACGATGGCGATCAAAATGTAAACCAGTCATTTATATACTCCTCTCATAATAAGCAATAACACTGTTTGCTAACTCTTCTAACGTATATCTTTCAGGTTTAATAATAGTAGAAAATCCACTTTCTCTTGCTTTCTTTTCCGTGGTTTCTCCAATACAGAAACACGGCAAATTCAAATAGGAAGTAGATTTAGAAGACATCTTTAACCATGCATCAATATTGGAAGGGGAAGTAAAGACAAGTGCATCCAATTGATAATTCTTCGTCAATTCATCTAACTGCACTTTCTTTCCTTCTGCAACCTTTGTTTCATAAACAATTAGCGGAGTGTAAGGAACTTGCATAGTCTTAAAATAATTGTCTAATATATTTCTAGATAAATTGCCTTTAACTATTACTATATGATTCGGCTCAAATTTTTGTAGAAACTCATCCGCCAAATGGTCTGCATCATATACAGAAGGAATAAAGTCTACCTCAAATCCATAGTCTTTCACTGCAGCTTTCGTTTTCGGTCCAACAGCAGCTATTTGGATAGTAGTTAAAAATTCCATCATCTGAGCATCATTTTTAACTTGATCGAAAAAGAACCGTACACCATTCATACTTGTGAAAAATAGCCAGTCAACGGAATGAAGTGGTGTATTCAATAGATGTGTATAAGAGAAACAGTCTTGAAATTCAATAAGCCCTATACAATGAACATTTGCTTTTACTTCTTCCAATTTCCGTGTAAATGGGGTCGCATTCTCAGGCTCACGAGAAAGAAGAATTTCTTTACCTGCTACCGCAGTCATTA
This sequence comes from Halalkalibacillus halophilus DSM 18494, assembly GCF_000423105.1. Lineage (GTDB taxonomy): Bacteria > Bacillota > Bacilli > Bacillales > Alkalibacillaceae > Halalkalibacillus > Halalkalibacillus halophilus. Next base: position 199,931 of record NZ_AUHI01000005.1, read on the forward strand.
CTGTTCATCCATTTCTTCTTTAGCCTGTTCCACTAACTCCTTTGCTCCGCGGGCAATCAGCTGATCTGCTGCTTCATTTCCGGCTTCCAATGCACTTTCATTTCTGGTTGTTGTTTGAAGAACCGTCTTACCATCTGAAGATGACACGAGTGCTGTCAAAACAACTTCATTTCCTTCTTTAATAGCATAGCCTGCAATCGGAACAGAACAACTTCCTTCTAGTAAGCTAAGAAACCTTCTTTCTGCAGCTACTGTTTCCGCTGTATATTCATCGTTAATTTTACTAATTAGATTAATTAAATCTTCATCATCTTCTCGACATTCTAATGCAAGCGCACCTTGTCCAATAGCAGGTAAACACTTTTCAGGTTCTAGTAATTCTGTAATGATATCAGTGGACCAACCCATACGCTTTAAGCCAGCTGCAGCTAGGATAATAGCATCGAAATTCTCTTCTTTTAATTTTCTTAAACGAGTTTCGATGTTTCCACGGATCCATTGTATTTGTAAATCTGGTCGATAAGCTAAGATCTGTGCTCCACGTCGCAAGCTACTTGTTCCAATGATTGCCCCTTCTTTCAAATCATCTAATGGAATATGATCATTTGAAATGAACGCGTCGCGATGGTCTTCACGTTCTGGAACGCAAGCAATTGTTAGACCTTCAGGCATTTGAGAAGGCATATCCTTCATGCTGTGAACGGCCATATCAATTTCATAATTGTACATAGCCTGTTCAATTTCTTTTACGAACAAGCCTTTTCCACCCACTTTGGATAAAGTAACGTTAAGAATTTGATCCCCTTTCGTTACAATTTTTTTCACTTCAAAGCTATATTCATCTGTCACTTCATTTAATTGATCAATAACCCACTGTGTCTGAGTCAATGCTAAGTTGCTCTTTCTTGAACCGATAATTATATTTCTCATAATTTTCCTCCTAGATTCCGTGGAAATTCGACCACATAGATAATATTAAATAATTTATAAATAAAACTAAAAACGCAACCATATTTAAAATAGCAATATTTTTCCCAGTGAAATGGTTCCGCACTTTGATATATAAAATAACAGAATAAACTAAGATTACAAAGAAAGACCCAATTGTTTTTAAATCAATCCAATAAAATAAATCGGATGATGTATATGCCCATAGAATTCCAAATACAAGCGATATAAGTAAAAGAGGAGTCGCAAAGGTGATGAGTAAGAAAGAAATTCTTTCTAGTAAACCTAAGCTTCCGATCCTTCTAACTAATTGTTGCCACTTTTTCTTTTTTAATAGATAAAATTGCAATAAATACAATAAAGAAAAAGCAAACGATAAGGTATAAAGTGTATAGGCAATGAAAGCCAATATAATATGAGTTAATAAAATTTCACTCACAAGCACACTATCTACATTTGATTGGCCAGTGGTATGTGTTAGTAAAAATAACACCATTACTAAAAAACCGACCACATTCATTATAAACACTACAAAATCCATTTGAAAGAAATAGTTGATGACAATGGATACTAATAGAATTAACCATGCATAAAAATATAAACCTTCCACAAGAATAAAAATTGGAAGTGCTCCATCTATATATATCTTCACAAATAAAAAAATGGTTTGAAGAATCCAAACCAATAAAAGGAACCAGAAGGCCATTTGGTTAGCCTTCCGGTCGCGTTGTACAAAATCATAAAAGTAAAAGATCAAGCTTAATCCATAAAGAGCAATAATGATCTCATAGATTTTGAATTGTTGGAAGAACTCCATGAGAGCACACACCTCTCAGAATAGTAATTTCTACTGGAACTTACTGAATTGCTTGAATCAAACTTGCAATTGGTAAGGATTGATTTACAGATTGATGACTTTGGTGTTTCTTACTTTGTTCTTGAAGTTCTTGATGAATTTCATCTTCAATACCAAATACACGTACGAATAATTTCAACATATCATCCGCATGTTCTTCCCCAGCCATTTCTTTTGCTTGCAAGATCGGTTCTTTCAACATTTGATTAATGATGCTTTTTGTATGCTTATTCAGGACCTTCTTCTCACGTGGAGTAAGATTAGGCATTTTACGTTCGATAGAATCCATTGTGTCTTGTTGAATCGTCAATGCTTTTTTACGAAGAGCAGAAATGATTGGAACCACACCAAGTGTAGTCAGCCATTCTTCAAATGCTTTCATTTCTTTAACGATCATCTTACGAATTTCATTAGCAGCTTCTCTGCGTTCATCGATATTCTGATCGACAATCCCTTGTAAATCATCAATATCATACAAGAACGTATCATCCAGGCGTTCAATTGCAGGATCTACATTACGCGGTACTGCTATGTCTACCATGAAAAGCGGCTTTCCTTTTCTTCTCTTTAATAAAGGTTTCATTTGATCAGCAGTAAGAATATAATTATCAGTTCCTACAGAAGTAATGACAATATCTGCACGTTGTAAGATATCATCTAACTCATCCATAGAACCAGCTTGTCCAGCAAATTTTTCTGCTACCTCTTCTGCTTTTTCAAACGTACGATTTACGACGGTAATGTCTTGAACACCTGAGCCGTGTAAATTTTTCACTGCTAGCTCGCCCATTTTACCTGCACCAAGAATAACTACCTTCTGATCTGTTAAATCAGCAAAGATTGTTTTCGATAATTCGACCGCGGCATAACTGATAGATACAGCATTTTCACCGATTCCTGTTTCCTTATGAGCACGTTTAGCATTAGTAATTGCTTGTTTAAAAAGTTGATTGAACAACAAACCAGAAGCTTCATATTCTTGAGCCAACTGAAAAGAGTCCTTCACCTGACCTAAGATTTGCGTTTCTCCTAGGACCATTGAGTCTAATCCAGCGGTAACTTGGAATAAGTGTTCAATAGCTTCTTTTTCTTCTTTTAAAGATATAAAATTACTTAAATAATCTACGTCCATTTCAAACCATTCAGCCAAAAAGCTTTTAACATAATAACGACCAGTATGTAACTGGTCTGCAACTACGTAAAGCTCTGTTCGATTACAAGTGGAAACAATGACATTCTCAAGAATACTCTTTTGTTCATTTAATTGAACCATTGCTTCGCCGACTTGATCTTCTGAGAAAGTAAGCTTCTCACGAATTTCGACTGGGGCTGTTCGATAATTGATGGTTACAACAACGAAATGCATAATGGTCACCCCTATCTCACGTTCATAATCATATAAGCCTATTATAACAATATCAGTCATGTTATGTGAAAAATCTACATGAACAATTTATGAAATTTTGTGCTACTATTAATTTAGAATTATTATTAACTACTCTATTTAGCTTATCATACCGTTAAAAAGTCATCAAGAAAACCGATTAGGAGCGATCAATCATTTATGAAACAACAATTATTTCCAGCTATATTACTTATAAGTTTAGGTACATATTTCTTTCTTCACCAGTATAATATTCCAATCATCGCCCAATTTGATACATGGCCAGCTATCTTAATTATTTTAGGAAGTGCTTTTCTAATTATTGCTTATGGTAAAAATAAAAAAGAAAATATTTTCCCAGGTAATATATTAGTTGGCTTTGGATTGCACTTTCATGCATTATCTCAAGCAGACAAATGGATCGAGCACTGGGGAATGTATACATTAATTGTAGGAGTAGCATTTCTAATGAAAGCCCAACAAACCAAACAAGGCTTAGTCCCCGGTATAGTTATGCTCGTTATTTCCTTTTTTGCTATTTCAACTGTTACGATGCCTGACTGGTTTAATTGGCTTGATCTTATTTTTCAAACAATGGAACAATTTTGGCCACTTATCCTGATTATTATTGGATTGGTATTACTATATAAAAAGTAGGAGTGATACGATGAATAATCAAACAATCACTGCAGTTCCAGGCCTTAAAGTAGGTCACGCTGAGGATCAACATGCTAAAACCGGTTGTACGGTCATAATCTCAGAAAATGGCGCAACTTGTGGAGTGGATGTCAGAGGCTCAGCTCCAGGTACTCGAGAAACAGATTTATTAGACCCGATCAACCTTGTAAATGAAGTTCATGCCATATGTTTAGCAGGAGGAAGTGCGTATGGCTTGGATGCTTCAAGCGGAGTTATGCAATTTTTAGAAGAAAAAAGAATTGGATTAGATGTAGGTGTTGCAAAAGTTCCAATTGTACCAAGTGCTATCTTATTTGACCTGGCAGTGGGAAATCCTTCTGTTAGACCAGATCAAGCAATGGGTTATGAAGCGAGTAAGCAAGCAAATAATAGCAAAGTAACTACAGGGAATGTTGGCGCAGGAACAGGAGCAACAGTAGGAAAAGTTCTTGGATTCGATCATGCTTCACCTAGTGGAATAGGTAGTTATTCTATCACACTCGAAAATGGTCTTGTAGTAGGTGCAATTGTTGCTGTAAATGCCTTTGGAGACGTTATAGATACTATTAACAATCAAATATTAGCAGGAGCCATTAACCCTGAAAGTGGGGAATTTATTAATACAGCTAGTTTTTTGAAGAAGAACACAAGTCATAAAGGAAGTACGGGGACAAATACCACGATCGGAGTAATTGGTGTGAATGCAAAGCTATCAAAGGCTGAAGCAAAAAAAGTGTCCCAAATGGCCCAAAATGCAATTGGAAAAACAATATCCCCAGCACACACAATGTATGATGGGGACACGATTTTTACTTTAGCTACAGGGGATGATTCTTTCTCCATTGATCTTATTGGAAGCGTTGCGGTCGAGGTTATGGAGAAAGCTATAATACAAGCTGTTAGTAAAAGGTAACCAAATTACATCAACTTTATTGCTGAAAAGGTGTTGGGATTATTAAGAAGTTTTACCGATTCCCTTCCTTTTCATTTCTCCCCAACTTCTATACTTCATTACATACTGGAAAAGTCCAACCATCCGCCAGAAAACAGTTAAAGGTCTATACCAAAATATTTCTGTTAACGAGAAGAAAAATAGTATGGTAACATCTCGTTTCCGGGAATATTTTGATATACTCCAAGCTTCCAACAACACAGACGTAGATGAAAATAAACTACCGTATAAAAACAGGCTTGCAAAGATTAGTATGGCAAGCTCAACGTATAAAGTTCCTGTCAGTAGTGTAAACAATAAATATGCATACCCAAAAAATTCAATAATGGGCCCGAAAAATTCAATAACCCAAAAATAGGGAAGCGAAATGGTACCTACTTTTCCATACTTTTTTCTAGCAGCCATATCTTTATGTTTAAAAAGTGTTTCTGTTAATCCACGGTGCCATCTTTTCCTTTGGCGTCCAAGTTGCTTAGCTGTTTCAGGCACTTCCGTCCAACATACAGGATCAGATACAAATGTAATTCGCTTATTAAGGTTTTCATCACTAATCTTCCGGTGCATCTTCACAACAAGCTCCATATCTTCTCCTACCGTATCCGTCTCGTATCCACCTGACTCAATAACCATTTTTTTCTGAAAGACACTAAAAGCTCCTGAGATGATTAACAGCATATTATGTCTACTTAACCCCACTCTTCCAATAAGGAAAGCTCGCAAATATTCAATCACTTGCATAATGGCTAAAGGATTTTTTGGAAGACCAATTTCTTTGACAATCCCTTGCTCGACAATACATCCATTAGCTACCCGAATATTTCCTCCTGTTGCAACAACATCTTCATTCGAATTAATTACTGGCTTCATCACTTTTAACAATGCATCTGTTTCCAATATTGAATCTCCGTCGACAGAACAAAAGTATGGATATTTACATACATTAATCCCTACGTTTAAGGAATCTGCCTTGCCGCTATTATCCTTATCTACAACGGTGAGGTTTGGTAGGATTCTAGATTTATATAATTGCTTAATCGATTGGGAAGGGATACTTTTCTTCACAGTTTGCTCAACAGCAAATAACTCAAATTCTTCCGATAATATTTCCAATGTACGATCACTCGAACCGTCATTGATCACAACGATTTCAAATAAGGGATAACGTAAATTTATGAGAGATCGCACACTTGCTATTACTCCTTCTCGTTCATTATAAGCAGGAACAAGAATCGAGACTGGTTTGGAATAAAAGAATTCCATATAATCAGCCTGATCATCTATCCGGTTTAAGTCTTTTTCACTTCTTAAATGTCTATATGAAACAAGATACATAAAGGTATAGACTGTTATTATAATAAACATGTACGCAAGAATTACCCATCCAATAACCTCAAATAATATCACTGTCCATGGATCAAATCGCATTATGAATTACTCCTAACAAGAACTTCTTTGGCAACATCTTTTGTGAACTGGTCTTCTGAATAATCAAATAAATTTTCAATGACTGCTTTCCCATTTTTATGCACCATTAAAGAATTAGCAGCAGCTACTCTAACTGCCCAAGTATTATCATGCATCAATGTAACAAGGTGGTTTACGGAGCGATTAGATCTTACAAAAGCCAATATTTTTGCTAACATCAATCGTTCCTCCCAATTGTTTGCTGTTACAAACTGGTGGTATTTTTCTACATTCTCCACATAACCTATATTTGAAATGCTTTTAAGAGAACGAATTCTTGTTTCTGAATCAAGAGAATGAAGTTGATCTTCAAGAAATAGAACCGCTTCTGGGAACCTTCTGATCCCAATAACCTCAATGATGTTTAATTGTAATTTATAATTCAATTCATTAAATTGTTCCATTAAGGAAAACACATACTGGTCTTCCATCTCATATAATAGACGTTTTTGATCAAAATCATTTAGCTTCAATGCTTCTCTTGATAATTGTTCTAAAGCAAAGAAACCATCCATGCGAAACATAATTTTCATCATTTGAAAATTTTCTTCCTTAGTATATATTTGACCATTTAAAATCATCTCTTTCAGCTCATCTTCTAAAGATTTCATATCTAATTGGTAAATTCTATGTAGGGTATTAATCCGGATCGACCAACTTTTCCCTTTTAATTTCTTCTTAAATTGATTTGAAAAGAAGCCATCAGCATAAGAGGAAATGGTTTCGTTAAGTTCTTCTCCCTGAAAATGTTGCGCCAAATAGACAAGTACTCTTTCTAGTGCTATATAGTCCTCGTGTGATTTAGGGAAATCCTCATTCGATAAATAATCTTTGTCAAAGATGATGGAAAGCATTCGATTGAAGTAATACTCACTTTTAATGTTTACATGCTGTTCTATATTAGATTGCTTTTTATATTGAAACAAAAGATAAATATATAAACTGAAAATCAATAAGAGGAAAAGAGTAACAACTATAGATAATGAGTAAAATAATATCTCCATTTTTAAATCAACCTTTTCAACGTTCTTCGCATTCTAGCATCTAACAATTTCAGATTTACAGGTTTAAACAAGAAAAAATCTATTCCTTGTTCATACCCATACACAATTTCGTCTTCGGACCTTCGAAATGCTAATTGAAAAATCGTAAAAGGGTTCGGTTTTCGGTTGCTAACTAAACGATGAACGATTTCTAGCCCGCTGCTACCGTGCAACTGTTCGTCCACAAAGACTAAATGAGGTTCATCACTCGATACCCAATCGGAATCCAAAAATTCTCCACCAGTTTCAAAGGTTTGAGTTTCCACCTCGTACCCTTCCAAATAAAAGTCCTCTAAATATCTATGTAAAATTCTTTGAGCCCATAGATCACTTAGCACTAAAGACACTTTGATATATGTATTTTGTTGCATCTAATCCCCCCACAGCTAAAACGAAAATTTTCCTTTTCTAATATTTTATACCCATAAGGTAAAAATTGCGAATAATAATATAATTTTAAAACGTATAACAAATTCCCCCTCCTTTCCATTTATATAGGAAGAAATCCATTTATTTAAAATTTATTTCGATTTCCGTTTCTTTTTTATTGACTTTAAATTGTCGAACCGTGTAAAATGGCTATTGTACTAAAAATTAGAAATATTCAGGGAGGGATTTCATGCGTTACTTGGCAATACTCCTAGCAGCAATGATGTTTTTAGCAGCGTGTAATGGAGACGATGAACCAGATACAGAAGAGAATGGTACAGACGATCAAGAAACGGAAGAAACCGAAGAAGGCACGGAAGAAGATATGGACGAAGAATCTGATGAAAATGGAGATTCTCAAGCTGAAGGTGACACAGAGCAACAAGTTATGGACGCTATGAACGGTTATAGCGATGCTATGGATGAGTTCTACACTGACAACGTTGAAGGTTCTGAACCAGAAATTGAAAACGTTGAATCTCAACAAGAAGTTGCTGATTGGTTCGTTGAAAACGCACCAGTTACAGAAGAGTTCGCTGAAAACTTAGCAGAACGTGTAACAGAAGAAGATAATGGTAGCTTAACTTGGGTTGATAACGACTATTCTGTATTATTTGAAGCTGAAGAAGATGATAATACACGCTTAGACGTATATGAGTTCATGGAAGGAAATTGGTTAGTAAACAAAACAATTTCCGGAGAAGCTGAAGAAGACCGTGGACATTATAACTACAATGTTTATGATGAAGACGGTGAATGGTTAGTTGGCGAATTCCACTTCGGTTATTTAGATGGTGAACATCCAGATGATCAAGTAGAAGAGGAAGAAGAAGCTGCTGACGAAGAAGAGTCTGAAGAGGAAGAGTCAGATGAAGACTCAGAAGAAGATTCTGAGGACGAAGAAGACGATGAATAATAGTAAGATGAACTAAGACCTGATTTCAGGTCTTAGTTTTTTTGTCTTTGGTGATTAAATTTTGATTGAATTCTGGATATATCACCTGTTTCGTGGATATAAAAGCAGATTTATTCATATAAGTACAAGTTTTCTTCATATCTCCGCGACTATCTTTTAAGCCCCCTTAATACCTTGGACAAATTTTAGGGTTCAGAATACACTTAAAATAAGACGTATTCTCGTCCTAAAAGAAGGGTGGTGAGAAGATGGCTAAAAGGAAAATTGATGTTATTGAAAACGTGAAAAAGAAGTATGTTCGTATTGCCCTTGAAACCATGCAGTATTCTTCAACGGCTAAGTCTGCAGGAATCTGTGTGGACACACTTCGAAATTGGATTAAAGAATATGAAACGGAAGTTCGCGATGAAATGGAACGTGAAGGTGTGAAATTATTAGACGGCGAATGGACTACTCAAGACTATAAAGAGCGTTTTGAAGAGGCTATGAGCCTTCTTGGTAAAAAAGAGCTTGAACTAGCTATACTACGTGACGAATTAAAAAAAAAGAGTTAAATCCAAGTGAAGACTATCGTGCCATGATCGTTGATGAATGGCGTACAGAAGGATTTGCGGTCAGTCGACTGTTAGAAATACTAGAACTTCCTCGGTCAACCTATTATCGAAGCAAATCTGCTTCTGTTAAGAAAGAAACGCTGAAGAGAGGACGACCCGCTCCAGGATTCTCAAAAACATTCGATGGAACGATTGTACCAGACGCCTACATTGAAGAGTTGTTTATGGAATTCGCTGAGGATGATTGGTATGGCGCATTAGGATACCGCAAATGGGTTGCGCTTTTGCGAGACCGGCACAATATCCAGATTAATCATAAAAAAGGATTTCGAATCTGTGATGAACTGAATATCTTAAAACCAAAATATGAGCGCAAATCTAAACATCCTAGGAAATTAGCGATAAAGCATCAGATTAGTCAGTCCAATCAGCTATGGCAAATGGATATCAAATACGGCAAGATTGCACATTCACCACGCTTCGTATTTGTCTGTAGTGTTATCGATGTATTTGACCGATCTATTGTAGGTTCATACATGGGACCCAGTTGCCGGGCAAAGGATGTCACCCTGATGATGACTAAAGCATTGATTCGCAGAAAGATTCACTTTAAACCACCGAATGACAACCTTATTATCCGAACGGATAATGGGCCTCAGTTTGTGAGCGAACATTTTGGTGATTATTGTGTAAACCGAGACTTATATCATGAACGAATTCCACCACGTACGCCTGATATGAATGCTTATATTGAATCTTATTTTAGCCGTTTACAGGCTGAGTGTTTCGATCGACATCCATTCCATCTATACGACGAAGCCTATCACTATATAAATGAATTCACCGATTTCTATAATTACGATCGACCCCATGGCAGTCTAAAGAATTTATCTCCAGATGTTTTTTATGAGCGTTGGAGAGCGGGGCATATAACACAAGAACCCCTTTCGATTTGACACTAGAAAGGAACTTGATAAGGAGAGGGAGAGGTGATAGCCTAGAGAGCTGCCGAAATATTCAACTCGGTCTTTCGGAGCAAATCGCCTCTCCAGAGGCTCCTTGTCAAGTTCATTGGACTCTAAAAAGAAGCAAACTTAAGCAATTCTAAGTTTGGGTGGGAAAAACCAATA